>OY771429.1:0-2007462 GCA_963674555.1 uncultured Anaerofustis sp.
CGATCACGATCCCTTTATCAACTTTTCGCCTGCTTCTTCAACCAAAGCGGTATTTGGTCTGACGCCGACCGCTATGACGACAACGTCATACTTCACGGTGTCTCCGTTTGTTAGCTCTGCTTTATTGGATTTAAATTCTTCAACACTGGTACCTAATATAAATTTGATACCTTTGTGTTCAATGTGTTGCATCATCATAGCAGAACCTTGTTCGTCCAAAATACTTGGGAGGATTCGATCCGCAAGGTCGATCACAGTGATTTTCTTGACTTTATCAAGAATACCTTCCGCGCATTTTAGTCCAATAAGTCCTGCACCGACGATCAATACATTTGAATCTTCATCGACCATCTTATCTATCTTCTTTGCGTCGTCGAGTGTCATGAATGTTGATTTATTTTTAACATCATCCAGGCCTTTCATCGATGGGATGAAAGGGGAGGATCCTGTCGCAACCAATAATTTATCATAAGTGATTTTTTGATCATCATCCAATACGACTTGCCTATTATCAACATCTATCTTTACGACTTTTTTGCCAAAGATCGTTGTGCAATTATTTGTTTCGTAAAAATCATCAGGGCGATATTTCATTTTATCTTCAGTTGTTTTCCCACAGAGCAGATAAGATATCAACGGTCTTCCGTATGTGTGGTGGGGTCTCATCGGAAATAACGACGATCTCATTCGTTAAGTCGTTTTCGCGTATGCCTTCTATGCATCCGACCGCTGCGGTTGAATTCCCAATTATTACGTACTTCATTGTTTACCTCTCCTCAAACACGATCGCGTTATTAATGCAGTGCTTAACACAGGTGGGTTCTCCGCCTGCATTATTGACGCAGAGTTCGCATTTTTGTATCGCAACACCGTCCGAAGGCATGATCGCACCGTAAGGACATGATAAAATACATGTATAACAACCTACACATTTATCTTGATCTATCATGATCACGCCGTCCTCGATCGTTAAAGCGCCGCTTATGCATGATTTTACACAAAGCGGATCTTCGCAATGACGACAAGATACGGCAAAACTGATCGTATCGTCTTCTTCGATCTTTATCCTTGGATTGATCTTAACATTCTTAAGTGCTTTGACCATATCATCTTCACCAGAATTTGCGAAAGCGCAGTAATATTCGCAAAGATGACAGCCTAAACACCATTCTTCATTCACATAAACTCTTTTCATCTATCTACACCTTTATTATTAGTCGATTCAGTTTTGTATTTTCAGCTTATTGCTTTATTCACCGGCATGATTTATCCCAAGGATCTCCAGTTCCTTCTCGTTCAAACCGATCCCGCGTAACATCAATCGATTGCCTCTGAGCGCTTCAATGGAGTTGATACCCATTCCGCCCATCATTTCTTCGATCTCATGTTTCCATGCGGTGATCATATTGACCAAACGTTGATATCCGACATCCGGATTCAACCTTTTAACCAGTTCAGGTCTCTGTGTCGCGATACCCCAGTTACATTTGCCGCCTTGGCAGGATCTGCATAAATGACATCCCAATGCTATCAAAGCGCTTGTTCCGATGTAAACGGCATCTGCGCCCAAAGCGATAGCTTTAACTATATCTGCACTGTTTCGTATGCCGCCGCCGACTACGAGACTGGCATTGTCTCGAATACCTTCTTCTCTTAATCTTTGATCGACACTCGCAAGGGCCAATTCGATCGGTAAACCGACATTATCTCTGATACGTTGCGGTGCGGCACCTGTACCGCCTTTAAAGCCGTCTATCGCGATGATATCGGCTCCGCTTCGAGCGATCCCGCTTGCGATCGCCGCAACATTGTGTACTGCTGCGATTTTAACAATGATCGGTTTTTCGTAATTAGAAGCTTCTTTTAAGGAATAAACCAGTTGTCTTAGATCTTCTATCGAATAGATATCATGATGCGGTGCCGGTGATATTGCGTCCGAACCCTCGGGGATCATACGCGTTTTTGAAATATCCGGTCCGACTTTGGTTCCTGGAAGATGTCCGCCGATACCGGGTTTTGCACCTTGTCCCATCTTGATCTCGATCGCCGCTCCGGCATTTAAATAATCTTTATGAACGCCAAAACGTCCTGATGCGACTTGAACGATCGTGTTTTTTCCGTATTTATAGAAATCTTGATGCAGTCCGCCTTCGCCGGTATTGTAATAGATACCAAGTGTTTCGGCAGCTCGCGCAAGACTTTCGTGTGCATTGTAACTGATCGAACCATAAGACATCGCAGAAAACATGATCGGAACATCGAGATTCAATTGCGGGGGCAGATCCATGATCAATTTCCCGTTTTCATCCCGTTTCATTCCTTCCGGTTTTCTACCCAATGTGACTTTACATTCCATCGGTTCTCTTAACGGATCGATAGAAGGATTTGTAACTTGCGATGCATTGATCAGCATCCTGTCCCAATAAATAGGGTAGGGTTTCGGATTTCCCATAGATGCCAAAAGAACACCGCCGCTACCAGCTTGTCGATAAATTTCCGACAAAGAAGCATTAGACCAGTTTCCGTTTTCTTTAAAAGTATTATCGGATTTTACGATTTTGAGAGCTCTTACCGGACAAATCGAAACACATCTGTGACAGTTGACACATTTCATATCATCAGCAACCATTAAATCTAAATCAGCATCAAATAAATGAACTTCGTTTGAACATTGTCTTTCACAAGCTCTGCATGTTATGCATTTGTCTTTATCTCGAATGATCTCATATTCAGGATATATATAATTAATACTCATTGTACTTAACCTTCTTTCAAAGTGGCGATGACAGGTTGGCCGCCACGAGGTGACCAAATTTTATCCAACTCCGGTTGAATATATCGAATGGCGCACTCTTCGCTTGCTACATAGACCATATCATCCTTTTCCCCAACGACCATCGAACGTAGCTTCAGTCGGTCATTCAATGCCATAAAGCCATTTTTAAAACCAAATATGATGGAAAACGGTCCTGTGATCAAAAGACTTGAATATACTGTTCTTAGATAAGTATGCAGTTCTTTCTCGTCCTTAGGCATTTTATCGATCTCGCTCCAAAATTGGTGCGGCAATAATCGCAGCGATTTCTTCTAAAGTCATTTTTTGCGTTCTAAATAAATAGTCCATAATATAAGTAATGACTTCAGTATCGGTCAATAAGTTACACTTGTAACCAAACATTTCTATATAACGTCTGTTTGCGTCATAAGAAGATATCTCGCCGTTATGAACGATCGAATAATCCAACAATCCAAACGGATGCGCTCCGCCCCACCAACCGGGTGTGTTTGTCGGATATCGTCCGTGTGCCGTCCAAGAATATCCGCTGTAATTCTCCAATTCGAAGAATCTGCCGATATCTTCAGGGAAACCTACACCTTTAAATATCCCCATGTTCTTTCCGCTGGAAAAAACGTAAGCTCCGTCGATAGAAGTGTTGATGTGCGTTACGATATGTACGACATATTCTCTGTCATCGTTATGAAGATCGGATTCCGCTACTTTTGATTCGATGGGATCCAAAAAGTATCTCCAGATCAATGGCTTGTTTTCGATATCATATATTTTTGACGTAGGGATCTCGGAACATTCTCTTATATCAAAATGCAGTTTTATGTATTCTTCGCATTTTTCTTTCGCTGTAATATCGTCATAAAATGTGTGAAATGCGTATTGGTCTTTATATTCGGGATAAATACCGTATCCCGCAAAACCACCGCCCAAACCGTTGGAACGGTCGTGCATAACTTCCATTGATTTAACGATCACATCGCCTTTAATATTCTTTTTATCCTTAGATATGATGCCGGATATAGCGCAACCCGAAGGGATTCTGATTTCACCTTCTCTTTTCATGCGTCGTTTTCCTTTCGATTATTGCAATTTATAGGAGTATACACCAAATATTTTGATGTTTTTTTCTATAAAAAGACGTCTATTAAAGGTGCGGCTTGCTCTCCCTTTAATGAACGCCTCAGTTCATTTGAAATATTATATCTTTTTTTCGGTAGTATGTCAATAATAAATAAGTTAAAAACATATTCTATCCTTTAATTTATTAAGCAATTATTAAATTTCAATTTATATTTCAAATCATTTCGTTGTTTTATGTATTGATAATGAATTAAATGCGAAAAATTTCAGTTTTCATCGAAGTCACGATACAAAAGATCCACTCGTTCGCGGATCAAATCGCTGTCTGCACCCTTTTGCCTGAAGTTCGCATACAGCTTTTGAAAGGCGTCATTTTTACTCATTTTTTTTCGGATATAATTTTCACATTTTTTGTCGATCAGTTTCGTGTAATAAGCATCGTAAGCGCTTTGATCATCGGTGTCGATTTTATTGAGTGTGTTAGTTATCAGCTCTGACGAAAAACCACGAGATAATGCTTTTCGGAATAGTTTTTCCTTGCGAATAGTAGGAGGGTATTTCATCAGTATTTGATTTTGCTTTTCGATAAATTCGGATACATTTCGTTCTTCACTGTCTTCGTCATAATGCATCAGCGCTTGTTCGATCTTTTCATCTTCAACACCTTTTTGACGCAGTTTGTTTTGAATATAATGTTTTCCTTTTTGTGAGGCGATGGCATTTTTGGTGAACATATCCGCATATGTAGCATCATCGGCATATTTATATTCTCGTAATTTATTCATTGCTTTTTCAATGACTTCGGAGGGAAGTCTTTTTTTATTCAGATGGTCACGAAGTTGCTTTTCGGTTCTTGCAGCGTACGATAGATAATTAAAAGCCGAGTCCATGGCGAATTCATAGGCAAATTGTGCATTTGCATCCACACATGTTTGAAACTCGATCTCGCTGTCGATGCCAATATTATTATGCTTAATATAGTCTTTATCAACAAAGATCGTTTCATTCGTATCAGTGATCAGCAGAGCATATTTCTTTTTTTGTTGGATCTGAAAGACTTTCATTAATGCATCCTAATTTATAATATCATAGATCAAAGTCGGAGGTATTGCTTCTTCGGCAGTGATCGTATAAGCTTCTTTTAAACGCTTTGCGGCTTCGCTTAGTTTGTTTTCATCGGAGGAATAGATGATGGCTAAAGCTTCACCTTTAGTTACCACATCTCCGATTTTTTTATAAACGATCAATCCCGCTCCCGGATCTACAGGAGCGTCTTTTACTTCTCGTCCCGCACCGCTTATCAAGGAAGCCATGCCGACTTGTTCGCACTGAATTGAAGACACATATCCTGACTCATCAGATGCAACTTCTATAGAATGTTCAGCTTGGGGCAGTAATGCAATATCATCTATCGTATGGACATCTCCGCCTTGTGCTTCGACGAATTCTTTAAATTTTGCGTATGCGCTTCCTGTAGTAAGACTATCTTTAAGCAATTTTTCCGCCTGAGTTTGATCATCGCATGACCCTGCAACACATAACAAGGCACTGCCTAAAGTAATGCACAGTTCTATCAGATCTTTCGGTCCGCCGCCTTTTAATGTTTCGATCGCTTCTTTAACTTCAAGCGCATTTCCGACAGCGTAACCCAACGGTTGATTCATATCTGAAATGACTGCGCATATTTTTTTGTCCATGCTTTTACCGATATTGACCATTTTATGTGCCAGATCTAGAGCGTTTTCATAGCTGCCTGCGAATGAGCCTGAACCTGTTTTAACATCCAGCACGATCGCGTCAGCCCCTGAAGCCAATTTCTTAGACATGATACTGGATGCGATAAGTGACATATTGTCTACAGTAGCGGTTACATCTCTAAGCGCATAGAGTTTTTTATCAGCGGGTGCGATATCTTTTGTTTGTCCGGCAACAACGATATGATGTTCTATTATATTCTTAAAAAATGCTTCTTCCGAAAGCGATGTATTAAAGCCCGGTATACTCTCAAGTTTATCGATCGTACCTCCTGTATGTCCAAGTGCTCTGCCTGACATCTTTGCGACTGTCAAACCGCATGCCGCAAGCATTGGTGCCAATACCAGTGTGGTTTTGTCACCGACACCGCCTGTGGAATGTTTGTCAACTTTAAGCCCCGGGATGTTTTGAAGATCGAGCACATCACCCGAATTCATCATCGAGCGGGTCAAATCAGCGGTTTCTCTGTTATCCATCAACTTCAGACAAATTGCCATAAGCAATGCCGATGCTTGATAATCGGGGATCGTTCCGTCCGTAAAACCCTGTACAAAATAATCGATCTCTTCGGTAGAAAGGGCTTGTCCTGTCTTTTTCTTTGTGATGATATCATACATATTCATAATATCGATACCTCGTTTTTATCTTCTGGTAACAAATCCGCCGTAAACCGTTTTGATATCATTCACGGTCGTAACGGCATCTTCGGTATGTGCTTTTATCAGCTTAACGGCTTCCTGTATCCGTTTTCGTTTTAAGTGTATGATCAAAATATATCTTTTATAATTAGCCGATTCACCTTCCAATATCGTAACACCGAAATTGTTTTCGCGTAAAATATTCGCCAAAGCATATCCTTCGGTTTCACGAACGATCACTTGTAATGAACATAATCCGATACCGAGTTTGGTTTCGATGACAACACCTACATAATTGCCCAACGCATAAGCCACGGCGTATACGAGACATTTCATAAGATTCTCGCTGAGATTCGTCAATACGGATGACGCTATAACGATCCAAATGATGACAACAAAAAAGCCCAATACGGCACCAATGATGCGATGGCCTCGGTTGATCAACATGATCCGTACTGTATCCAAGGATACTTCAGCTATTTTACCTATAAAGATTGCGATATAAACGATAATATCATTTCCGGATAGAATATCCATTAAGACCTCCGTGAAGCAAGTAATTTCTTTTCATAGTATACCATAAATTTGCGTATTAATGATATAATGTACGAAGGATATTACACCAGACTTATATTCGGAGGACAATTATGATCGGCATTAATGCATCAATGAAATCAGAGCTCTCTTTTACAGAGAAATGTGAACTTCTCAAAAGCGAAAAACACGGGATCTTCACGTATGAACTTTATGATTATAAAGGAATACCTATCGTATCTTCCGTATGCGGAACAGGTAAAGTCAGCGCTGCTGTTTGCACACAGCTTATGATAGAATATTATCATCCCGAGATCATTATCAATATCGGAACTGCGGGCAGTTTAACGGAAGAAATACGCAATAAGGATGTAATTGTTGCCATCGACAGTGTGCAGCATGATTTCGACATCAGTCCTTTCGGTTGGGAAAAAGGAGAACTTCCCGAATTGGGAGTGATCTCATTGAAATGTGACGAGAAGTTTTTGGAAGCAGTTAAGGAAATAGGGGACATCGGACACACGATCCATTTCGGACGCATTTTAAGCGGCGACCAAGTTGTTGTGGATCAAGACGTTAAATTTAATCTCACATCATGTTTCGGTGGATTATGCGCTGAAATGGAAGGCGCAGCCGTAGGCCAAGTTTGTGCGATGAATAATACACCGTATGCGATCATTCGCGGCATATCCGACGGAGATGAAGAAGATCAAAAGAATGAATTCTTCTCCAATATCGAAAGCGTTTCCGAGATAAATGGTCGCGTTTTGTTGGCGGCTGTGGAAGAATACGTAAAATAAATCAAAGGATCTTAAATGGATATACAATGGTACCCTGGACATATGGCAAAAGCCACGCGTCTGATGAAAGAAGAATTAAAAAAAGTAGATATCGTGATCATGATGGGCGATGCAAGAGCTGTCAGAAAAAGTATCAATCATGATTTTTTTGATGTGATCCGTAATAAAAAACATATCATGGTATTCAATAAATCCGACCTTTCCGATCCTGATGAAAATCAGAAGTGGAAAGAATATTTCAAGGAATCCGAAAACACTGTTTTTTTTATTGATTGTTTAAATAAAAAAGGTTTAGGTGAACTGACTTCGTACTTAAAGAATTTAAAAAATAATTTTCGGTTCGATCGGGAAGTTCGTGTTATGGTAACGGGTATACCCAATGTCGGTAAATCAATGTTTATCAATACACTTGCGAAGCGAAACGCTGCACAAGCGGGCAATAAGCCCGGTGTAACCAGGGCGAAACAATGGATCAGAGTGGGCAATGATTTTTATTTGCTTGATACGCCGGGAGTTCTACCGCCGAAATTTGAAACGGAAGAAGAGGGAATGGTACTCGCTTCGATCGGCAGTGTGAAAGACACGATT
Organism: uncultured Anaerofustis sp.; assembly: GCA_963674555.1. Taxonomy (GTDB): domain Bacteria; phylum Bacillota; class Clostridia; order Eubacteriales; family Anaerofustaceae; genus JBGMEA01. The sequence goes on from OY771429.1 coordinate 8,187, forward strand.
TTCGACAGAGAAGAACTTGCTTTGAAAATCGTTTCATTTTTGATAGAACGCTACCCGGGTAAATTATCCGAACGCTACAAGTTAGATCTATCAGAGCACGAAGACAGCTTAAGTGTGTTTGAGCAAATCGCCGAAAACAGAGGGTTTAAAATGAAAGGCGGTTTATATGATTATGAGCGAACCGCTACGATGATCTTGGAAGAATTCAGAAACGGTACGATCGGAACGATTTCATTTGACACAGTGGATAAAGAGGAAGTGACAAACAAATGAATCGCTATAAAAATATGACGATCAGTGATATCAAAAGTCTATTGTCTGATGCAAACTTCGAACAATATCCCAACATGCTTAACGAATTAGCGGAAGACGAACGTGCCGGTGTTCAAAAGATCGTACTGCAATACAGTGCAAAATATCAAAAACATTTACTTGAATTAAAAAGGATCGAAAATCTTAAAAGGATCGAAGAGACGTTATACGAAGAAGGGTATCGATTTATCGCCGGGACGGATGAGGTCGGACGAGGGCCGTTGTGCGGACCTGTTGTTAGTGCTGCCGTTATCATGCCGAGAGAAAGTTCAATAGCATACATCAACGATTCGAAGCAAGTATCCGAAAAGAAAAGGGAAGAATTGTACGAACGTATTATGTCAGAAGCTATAAGCGTAGGGATAGGGATCGTAGAACACGATGTGATCGATGAGATCAATATTTTAAATGCTACGAAATTATCGATGCGTAAAGCGTTAGATGATCTTTCGATCAAACCCGATTTGTTATTATTGGATGCGCTGAGGATAGATGCCGATATCCAACAAAGGAGTTATATTAAAGGCGATGCAACGGTTTATACGATCGCTGCTGCAAGTATCATTGCGAAGGTAACGCGAGATCGTATGATGATTCAATACCACGAACTGTATCCGCAATACCGTTTCGATTCGAATAAAGGCTACGGTTCTGCAGAACATATCGAAGCGATCAGAACGCACGGGGCGTGTCCGATCCACAGGAGATCTTTTATCACGAATCATCTGCAAAATAACACAAAAAAAACAGGCGACCGATTTGAGGATATCGCATGTCGATATTTGCAACAAAAAGGCTATGTATTGGTGCAGCGTCGCTACAGACGCGCGGGGGGAGAGATCGATATTATTTGTCGTGACGGAGAAGATTATGTGTTTTGTGAAGTGAAAGCCAGAAGCAGCCGCAATTACGGCGCACCGGAAGAATTCGTCGACGCGGCAAAGCAACAAAAACTTATACAAACAGCTCAAAATTATATGGCTGAAAAAGCGATCTTTAAAGTAGGTCGCTTCGATGTTATAGCCATCGATATAGCAGATGACAATAATCATCAAATCAAACACATCATAAATGCTTTCTCACTGTAAAGAGCTTCTTATACTACTAAGTATTAAGAAGCTCTTTATTTGTTTTAAGCAAAGATTCGACCCATTCTTTATTTTCGACCAATGCGCAACCTCCTCTGCTTTCAGTGAGCATATGATGGTTCTCTCTGATCTCGCGTAACAGTTTTGATTCTAATGCTTCTTTCAAAGACATTTCTTTCAAATTAATATCCGAATAAGGAGCAAAAGGACAGGCTTCCAATGAACCCGTGGAACTGAGATGGATAAAACCTCTTCCCGCCGCCATACATCCGCCGAATTGTTCTTCATCTCCGGGGAGTGATACGATCATCATATGATGTTTTTTTGCCAGTTCGATTTCCATAAGACGCAATTCTTCTTTTTGCACATCATTAAGGCATGGATCGAAATTTCCGTCAGAAGGCACATATTCGATCAAGAATGCAACGCGACAACCGATGTCTTCCAAAGATTTCAAATAATCGAATTTTAGTATCTCATCAAAATTATCTTTTGTAAGTGTGATCGATGTGCCATACAAGACTTTCTTTTGATCCAAATCTTTCATTGTTTTAAGAACTTTATCATATATGCCTTTGCCCCGTCTTGCATCGGTCATGTGTATGTCACCTTCAAGGCTAATGATAGGGATTAGATTTTTGCGTTGGCGAAACTCTGCGATTAAAGTTTCATCGATCAGCAGACCGTTCGTGAACAAAACAAAAAGGGTGTTTGGATGATTTTCGGTGACCGAAAGTATCTCTTTTTTTGTAAGTGGTTCGCCGCCCGCTATCATTATGACAGACACTCCGAGATCGACCGCTTCTTGCGTGACGCGTATAAAATCATTTGCACTCATTTCTTCGGATTTATCTCTCTCTTGTGCGCAAGCATAGCATCCTTTGCATCGTAAATTGCAATCATTGGTAATGCTCATAATCATTATAGGTGGTACTACAATGTTTTCAGAATCGGATAAATACATCCTTTTCTCAGCTTGCTCTCGCATTTTCGATACTATTTTTGCAATCGTAGGTATGTAAGATGGACGTTTTAATAAGAATCGTTTATTTTCGCTGAACATTTCGATCATCATTTTGTTGAATACATTAATTTCTTTTTCCATTATTCAGCCTTTCTTGTTTAAACTATAGTTGTATTACGCTCTTTTTAAATGTTGTCTGCTTCGCATTGCGAACATTTGATCTTCGATGATCATAATTATTCCTGCGGTCAGAAACCAGATCCAGAAACCTGCTGTTATTGCATGAGCACTGATTGCCTTTGCAATGACCATTGTAAGTATATTTACGAAAATACTGGTAATGCCGAATGTCAACATATTTAAAGGTAAAGCTATAACCAGTAAAATCGGTCTTACAAAAGTATTGATGACTGTTAAGGTAATTGCTAAAAAAATAATAGATATCAATGTAGCTTCATCAATGAGACCGATCAACGACAATATCGAAAACACGGAAAAATATAGGATTAGCTTGGTTATCAATCGTTGCATAATTTACCTCACACTCATCTTCATCTTAAATTTTTCATCGGGTTTATCGATATCGATATCCATAATATCAAGCGGTCCGCTTGTACGTAGTGACAAAATCAACTCTTCAAAGAATAGGGAAGCTACATAGGGTTCTTGTTTGAAAGGTTTGATCAGACTTGTGATAGATGTAAAACCGTCTGCTATCTCACGTAAACACCGTAAAGGAAGCATAAAAGGGATCTCAGTTTTTTTTATTCGGATACGCATGCTAAACATGGTATTTTTTTTAATCGACATATACTTTTACCGTTGTCCCTGTTTCATCGTCTCCGGATTTTACGTCTACGATCTCTTCGGTTATCTCACCGTTTTCGATCATTTCAATGATGCCTTTTAAGTCGATCGCTTCTAGATCTATCCCTTTTTCCATCATTTCATTCTTTGCTTCTTTCGGTATCACGGATAAAAAACTTGCAGCTTTTTTTGCTATCGAAAGGGGGATGTTGACATTGACTTTTGCATTTTCGTTTTTATCGGGATCATGTGTGTCAACTCTTATACGTAACATTGAATAACCGGCCGATCGTTTTTTAATCGGTTCATTTTGATTGATTGCTGATAATAGTTTTTCTCCTTCTTCCGGAGTGATCGTTTGATTTTTTACCATTTCCAATATTTGCATGATTTCTTCGTTCATCTTCAATTCCTCTCTTTTTGTTCAATTATACATTTTTTAGCATTTCGGCGGCTTGATCCGCGGTGATCTCACCATTGTTTAATTGTTGCAGGATCTGATTACGCTCTTTTTTGATATCTTCAGCAGAAACAGTGCTTTTTAAGCCCAATCTGTTTATCACGCCGTCTAATTTTCCGCGCACTGTCGGGTAAGAAATACCCAGTTCTTTTTCTACATCTTTGATATTGCCTCTGCATTTTAGAAATGTCAGGATGAAGAACGTATCCTCTTCGTTGAGCTTACAGAAATCACAACCGTCAAAGTGACCGGTCAGCTCGCTTTTACAGCTTTTACATGTCAACTTACTGATTTCATATTCTCCCGAACATACAGGGCATATCGCAGGTGCTTTTAAATTCATTATATTCTCCAATTCAATCAATTCTATAATATTTATAACAAAATAAATTAAATATGTCAATATATAAATTAATATAATTAATATTTAAATTGAATATATTTAATCTGTTTGAACCCGATAACGATTTTATTGAGTATGATCAATTATTCATACTGATCAAAAAGAGCTGCTCGATTTTAATCAGTTTCTATTATTTGTTTTCAATATGAAATAATATGTAATCGTGAAAGAGGTTTATCTCATACGAATACTTGACTTTGACTCTTGCTGTGGGTAGAATACTAATATAGATAAGGAATGGTGGAATGAATGACAAAAACAATCAACAACGAAAGTTTGATACAGCCTTCGATTGACACTTTGCTGACAAAAGTAGAAAATAAATATGTCTTAGCACTTTTGGCATCTAAACGCGCAAGAGAATTGTTTGATGGGGAAGATGCATTGATCGATGAATATTATATCAATAATGTAACGACTGCGATAAATGAAATCGATCAGGAAAAGGTGAATTATTCTCGCACAGACGAATCTGAGCAGGCAATGATAGACGAAGATACAATTTTATAAGTGACTCACACTACGATGAAGTATGCTCAGGTTTATATAGATACCAATACAGTTGCGATAGACCAAATATTTGATTATATTGTCCCTGAAAAGTTTGAAGACGTTTTAGCACCCGCTATGCGTGTAATCGTTCCTTTTGGTAAGGGCAACAAAAGTCGCCAGGCTTTTGTGGTTCGTCTTGCCGAAAAAACGCAATACGATCACGATAAATTAAAAGAAATCAAAGAAATGATCGACCTTGAGCCGATCATTCCGTATTATCTCGTGGAGACAGCTATGTTTTTACGGGATAATTATTTTTGCACCTACGCTGAAGCAATTCGTACAGTTCTGCCTTCAATGGATAAGATCGTAAGAAAAATTACGTATAAAATACGTAAGGAAACAGACAGCCTGCTTTCGGAACAAGAAAATACGGTTTACGAACTTTTTAAAAATAAAGAGTCGGTTTCTGCAACATATATTCGCAGTAAGACAGGGTATTCTTCCGAATCTATCAATAATATCTTATCGTCTTTTTTAGCAAAGAAGATCATTGATTCCGAAGAGGAATTCATAACCCAGGGCAAAGAGCAATTTGAAGAATTTGTCATCCTTGCGGATAAGGACGCAACGTTGGATGAGTATACGGCTATTATAGGTTCACGCGCTAAAAAGCAACGAGCGATCATCGAGCATATGCTCGATGCGAAAGAACCTGTCTTAAAGAATGATCTATTGCAAGCAGCAGATACTTCGGTACAAGTGCTGAATAAACTACTTGATTATGGACTGATACGGATCGATTATAAAAGCAAAGCATCGGAAGTAATATCTGAGGAAGAAATAAAAGAAGATATCCGCGCAAACGATGCACAAAAAGAAGTTTTCAAGATCTTTCAAAATCATTTGGATGAAAGAAGTAAAAAATATCTATTGTTTGGTGTGACCGGCAGCGGTAAAACCTATGTCTATTTCAACATGTTCAAGGAGATCTTAAAAAAAGGGAAACAATGTTTATTGCTCGTGCCCGAGATCGCTTTGACACCGCAAATGATGGATCTTGTAACATCTCATTTTCGTGAGCACGTTGCGATCATGCATTCAAAACTTACTGCTTCGGAACGCTATCATGAATTTTTAAAGATCAAAAAAGGTGACGCAAAGATTGTTCTTGGCGCGCGTTCGGCATTATTCATGCCATTTAATGATCTGGGAATGATCGTAATCGATGAAGAACATGAGAATTCGTATAAATCATCACAATCACCGAGATACGATACTGTGGAGGTTGCGAATCATATTTCGGATCTGACCGGATGCAGTCTCGTCTTATCCAGTGCGACGCCGTCTATCGAAACCTATTATAAAGGTTTGAACGATACTTATGAGATACTACGTTTGCCGGATAGGGTAAATAATGCGCCGATGCCGATTGTAAGTATCGTCGATATGCGTGATGAATTGTACCACGGTAACCGCAGCCCGATAAGCAGGATATTACAGGAAAAGATCGAAGAACGATTAGAAAACAAAGAGCAAGTCGTTTTATTTCTTAATCGGCGCGGATATAACACATATGTTTTTTGCAGAGATTGCGGTTATATCGAAAAATGTCCGCATTGTGAAGTCTCTCTTACTTATCACAATAACAGTCGTACGATGATCTGTCATTATTGCGGATATAAAAAGAAGATGCCTACGGTGTGTCCGGATTGTGGAAGTAAACGTATAAAATATATGGGGACCGGAACGCAAAAAATACAAGAATACGTTCAGCAAATTTTTCCCGATGCGCGTATCTTACGGTTGGATTCCGACATTGCGCGCTCAAAAGGTTCTTATGAACGCATTTTGAACCAATTTGCAAACAAAGAAGCGGACATCTTGATCGGTACACAAATGGTCGTCAAGGGTTTGGATTTTGAAAAAGTGACATTAGTCGGTATTTTATTGGCGGATGCGGCTTTGAATTTTCCCGATATCAATGCGGCATCCCGAACGTTTCAATTAACAGCGCAGGCAGCGGGCAGAGCCGGACGTCGAGATCTTGAAGGCGAGGTCATTTTACAAACTTATCAACCGAAAGATCCTACTCTTGTCTATGCTTCTATGCATGATTATGAGGGTTTTTATCGACATGATATTGCTCATCGTAAAAAGATGTGTTATCCTCCTTTTACGGAGATCATAGGCATATTTACAGCAAACAAAGATGCGGATGTATGTATTCAAGACATTCATAAGATATATCAAGAAATAAAAAACCTTGCCGAAGAAAGCGGTTTTACGGACATTAAATTATATGAACCCGCCCCCGCATTTATTCAAAAACTTAAAAATAAATATATTTACCACATGTTGATACGGTATGATAGAGACAGCACATTTAAATCGATCGTTCGAGAAGAATATAATCGATTGAAAATGTCTGTTGACTCAAATGTATTTGTTGAGATCAACCCGATCACATTATTATAATTTTGGAGGACGAAATGGGAATAAGAAACATCAGGGTCGATGAGGATCCGCTATTAAAAAAGAAAAGCAGAACAGTTGAGAAGATCGACGACAGGATCAAAATGATCCTTGATGATATGGCTGAAACGATGTACAGCGCAAAAGGTTTAGGGCTAGCGGGTGTGCAAGTCGGTATATTAAGAAATCTCGTTGTAATCGATGTCGGCGATGGTTTGATCAAACTCATCAATCCGCAAATCGTATCCTCTGAAGGGGATGTTTTGGGACGAGAAGGCTGTTTGAGTGTTCCCGGTGTGCATGGGCTCGTTACGAGACCGCTAAGCGTTAAAGTTGAAGCACTCAATGAAGATGGCGAAGAAATTACGATCGAAGCAACCGGTATGCTAAAGAAAGCACTTTGTCACGAATTGGATCATCTCCAAGGTATTTTATTTACGGATATCGCAGAGAGGATCATCGATCCTTCTGAAAATATTGACGATGAAATGGGTATTACCTATGATACGGACATTGACTTCGGAGACGAAGAAGAAGATGATGAAGAGGAAATTGAGGAAAACAGAGAGCTTTAAATGAAAATTATTTATATGGGTACACCTGTATTTTCAGTCGAGCCGTTAAAAGCACTTATAGAAGCGGGACATAAAATATGTACCGTTGTTACGCAGCCGGATAAACCGAATTCCAGAAGAGGAAAAGAGATCATCTTTTCTCCGGTTAAACAACTTGCGATAGAGAAAGATATCCCGGTATTTCAGCCTAAAGATGTTTTTTCGTCAGAGAGCGAACAACATTTAGCTTCGTTAGATGCGGACGTGATCATTGCTTGTGCTTTCGGTCAGATCTTAAAATTAAATATTTTAAATCTAACACCTTATGGATGTATCAATATTCACGCATCATTGTTACCGAAATACAGAGGTGCAGCGCCTATACACAGAAGTATCATAAACGGCGAAAAAGAAACAGGTGTCACGATCATGTATATGGATGAAGGTTTAGACAGCGGTGATATGATGATTAGTAAGAAAACGTCTATTTCAGACGAAATGACTGTCGGTGAACTGCATGATAAATTAAGTGAGCTGGGTAGTGAATTGATCGTTGAAGCGATCAAGTTGTTACAAAAAGGCAATGCACCTAGGGTCAAACAGATCGATAAAGAAAGCACATATGCGGATAAAATAAAGAAATCCGATTGTAAAATCGATTTTAAATGTGATGTCAAACAGATCTACAATTTGATCAGAGGCTTGAATCCTTATCCCGGAGCCTATACCTATTTTAATGGTAAAATAATCAAACTATACGACCTAAAAATATCTGAAAAATGTTATAATAAACAGGCAGGTTTCCTTGTGGGTTTATCGGAAGATCGATTGATCGTAGCCTGTAAAAACGGTAGTTTATTATTGGAAACCGTAAAACCTGAAGGCAAGCGACTTATGAAAGCGTCCGCGTTTTGGGCGGGACTTCATGATAGAGAATCCCTTGTTTTCGGCAACTACAACTAAAGGAGAATTTTATGTATTGGTATTGGGATAATACTTTTTTGATTTTGATCCCTGGGATATTGCTGGCGTTATACGCACAGATTAGGATCAGCAGCACATATGCAAAGTATAATGAAATAAAGAACGTTAAAGGCATTAGCGGTTACGAAGCCGCAAGAATGATATTAGATCGCAACGGTATGCATAATGTTCCGATCCAAACGATCAGCGGCAAATTGAGCGATAATTTCGATCCACGGACGAATACTTTGAATTTGTCAGAAAAAGTATCCAAGGATCGCTCGATCGCAGCGATCAGTATTGCTGCGCATGAGTGTGGACACGCATTACAACATCAAGAAAACTACGGACCGATCCGACTACGAAGCGTATTGGTGCCTGTCGTCAGAGTATCGTCGATCCTTTCTTGGATATTGATCATCGCAGGATATATCATGGGTATATTTGAGATGACGACTATTGGAATCATATTTTTCAGCACCATGGTGGTATTTCAATTAGTTACATTACCTGTCGAATTCAATGCTTCACAACGCGCGCTTGTCCAATTGGAAACAGCGGGCATAGCTACGCAGACAGAGGCTTACGGCGCTCGAAAGGTATTGTGAATGCCGCAGCTTTTACGTATGTTGCAGCAACACTGGTTGCATTACTGCAGTTGTTTAGGATCATTATGTTGTTCAGCGGAAGACGACGATAAGATATAAAAGTTATTGTATATAGGATTCTAGATCGCAGAGATATAAAAGAGGAGCGATTATTTGAAAAAAAACATATCCCCTGCAAGAACAACAGCGTATAAGATATTAAATGATGTATTGGGAAATAAAGCTTTCAGCAATATTTCGGTCAATGCGAATCTAAATCTATCGTTAAAAAACGAAAAGGACCGCAGGCTTGCTGTTCATATCGTATACGGTACGCTTAAAAAAAAGAATAGACTTGAAAAAATATTGACTGAACTGTCAAATATTCCGATCGATAAGATCAATCCGAGTGTGCGGATCATTTTATTTATGAGTATCTATCAGATCGCATATATGTCGAAGATCCCCGAATATGCGCTGGTTAACGATGCCGTTAATATGTGTAAATTCTATGGCAATCATTCGGCGGCTTCGTTTGTAAATGCAGTCCTTCGCAATGCATTGCGAAGAAAAAATAAATTGATCGAGAAAGAAAATGATTTTCTTGATCTTATGTATTACGAATACGGGTTTCCGAAATGGATCACACGATCCTTACAAAAACATTACACGGAAGATTTTTTGTTGCAATACGCTAAAGCATCCGAAGAAGCACCGGATGTTTTTGTTCGTGTCAACACCTTAAAAATTCAAAAAGATATGTTGAAAGAATCTTTGGCAGAGCAAAATATACATGTGCAATCCACATATGTACCGGAAACTTTGAAAGTGTTGAGTGATAGAAATATTTTTTCGGATGATTCGTATCGTAACGGCTGGTTTTACGCGCAGGATCTTTCCGGCGTAATATCCGGGTATGCACTTGATCCTCAAAAAGAGGATAAGATCATAGATCTGTGCAGTGCACCCGGCGGAAAAAGTTTTAATGCCGGTATTTTATCATTTAACAGCGATATCCTTTCTTGTGATATCAATACGACTAAATTAGATTTAGTCAAACGTAGCGCGAAGCAATTAGGTCTTTCGGGGATCAAAGTTGTAAAACGAGATGCCACGATACGCAATGAAAAAGAAGAGGGGATGTATGACAGAGTTATTTGCGATGTTCCTTGCTCGGGCTTGGGTGTTATCAAAAGGAAACCTGAGATATTATATCGATTGACCGAAGAACATATATCCAATCTTCTGGATCTGCAACAGAAAATATTAACGGTCGGTCTGAGTTACTTAAAAAAAGGCGGAACATTGCTTTATTCGACATGTACATTGAACCCTGAAGAAAATATGGGGATCGTCGAATCGGTAATCAAACAACATAATAACATTGAATTGGTTCCGATAGAGCTACCTTTTCAATTGAAAGCACAACATAAAGAAATGAAATCAGGCAGTTTATTATTGGATCCGATGCATGATGATTGCGATGGTTTCTTTATGGCCAAACTAACAAAGAAATAAGGGAAGAAAATTGAAAAAAACTTTAGCGGGAATGTTCCCGAATGAAATAGAAACATTGCTCTCAGATACTTTTGGTCAACCGAAGTACAGGGCAAAACAAGTACAAGAATGGATGAATAAAGCGACTGATATCATGGATATGAGCAATTTGCCGCTTTCTTTACGTGAAAAACTATCAGAAACATATGATCTGTCAGCTTTAACGATCGAAGAAAAATATATCGAAAAAGAAAGTGATACGTACAAATACCTTTTACAGACAAAAGATGGTATAATAATTGAATGCGTATTGCTTTGTTATGAGCATGGAAATACACTTTGTGTTTCTTCTCAGGCAGGTTGTCGTATGGGGTGTGGTTTTTGTGTTTCAGGAGAAGACGGGTTGCTACGTAATTTAAGTGCCGCAGAAATGATTTCTCAAATTTATTGTGTTATGCAAGACACGGGAAATCAGATAACTAATATCGTTATGATGGGTAGCGGTGAACCTTTCGATAATTACGATGAAGTGATTCGATTTATTCGTCTGATCAATGATCCCAACGGACTTCAAATAGGCATTCGGCATATTACTGTTTCAACATGCGGGATCATACCAGGCATCGAAAGATTGACTGAAGAAGGTCCTTATATTAATTTATCGGTATCAATGCATTCTCCGCATTCAAGTATGCGTGAAGAGATGATGCCTTGTGAAAAGGCTTATCCGATACAACAAGTTGTAAATGCATGTAATGATTACCGCAGCAGATCGGGACGCAGGATCACGTACGAATACAGTGTGATAGAGGGACTCAACGACACGCAGTGGTGTGCGGACGGGATCTACCGATTATTAAAAGGTACGGATGCACATATAAATTTGATCGATATCAACGTCGGCAACGGAAGATATAAAGAAAATAAAACACATGCTATATATGAATTTGCTAAGAAACTTGATCAGCTTAATATCAATTATACGATCAGAAGAAAATTAGGCAGCAGTATCAATGCCGCTTGCGGTCAATTAAAAAGCAAATTTGTGAAATAATTGCTTTCGGGAGACAATATGAACATCGCAGGAAAAACGAACCTGGGACTGGTACGAAAAAATAATCAAGACAGATATTTGATCGTTGATCGGGATGATGAAATAGGTGTTTTTTGTGTCGCTGATGGGCTTGGCGGACATCGCGCAGGTGAAGTTGCCAGCACTTTGACAACAGAAGAACTCAAATCTTTTTTTCTTGATCGTTCCAAAGAAAATATTTTAGATCATAAAGATGATATTATTAAACATATACAAGATATTAACCGTGTTGTTTATACGAAATCTTGCGAAGAATCAAAGCTAAGTGGAATGGGAACTACTTTAACATTAGCGATAGCGGACAAAAGTACATGTATGATTTTTCAAATAGGGGATAGCAGAGCTTATCTTATAAATGATACAATCAAGCAGATAACAAAGGATCATTCTTTGGTGCAATATATGATAGATCAGGGTCAGATCACTAAAGAAGAAGGTCTCACTCACCCTAAAAAAAATATCATCACACGCGCATTGGGAACAGATCATAGCGTTCAAGTGGATTTGATAGAAATACCCATTAAAACTGATGATAAGATATTATTATGTAGTGACGGATTGACCAATAATGTAGATGATCAAAAAATACTTCAAATCGTTACGCAATACGATACAAAATCAGCTGTCGATCATCTGATCGATGAAGCCAACAGCAACGGCGGGACCGATAATATAACTGTTGTGCTTTACGCAGGTAGTAGGTGATAGCATGATAATCGGTAAAATATTAGAAGAAAAATATGAAATACTCGAACAGATCGGTCAAGGCGGAATGGCTTATGTATATAAGGCAAGAGATCTGCGACTCGATAGATTTGTTGCTGTCAAAGTTCTTAAAAATGAATTCATGGAAAATGAAGAATTCTTAAAGAAATTTTTAAGAGAAGCGCAAGCCGACGCAAAGCTGGCACATCCGAATATCGTCAATGTTTATGATGTAGGGATACAAGATGGCTATTACTATATCGTCATGGAATATATCGACGGTAGCACGTTAAAAAATTATATCAAAACCAAAAAACGCATAACAGCGCAAGAAACCGTTACGATCATTTCAGCTGTAGCATCCGGTTTAGCGCATGCACATAACAATAATATCATCCATAGAGATGTTAAACCGCATAATATTCTGCTGACTTCTTCAAAAATGGCAAAAGTTGCGGATTTTGGTATCGCGCGTGCGATCACGTCTTCGACTGTAACCGCAACCGAAGAAGCTTTAGGCAGCGTTCATTATATTTCTCCGGAACAGGCACGAGGCGGATTTTTAGATGCACGATCGGATCTGTATTCGCTTGGAATCATGATGTATGAAATGCTTACGGGAGAACTTCCGTATGATGCCGATACACCGGTAGCTGTGGCTTTAAAACATGTCCAAAATAATGTTGAAGCCCCGAGCGGGATCATCAAAACGATACCCGAGAATCTAAATCAGATTGTCCTGAACTTAACCAGAAGAAAAGCTGATGATCGCTATCAAAGCGCGGAAGATCTGCTCAACGACTTGAAACTTGTGGAAAACGATCCAAACGCTAAAATATTACCGACCTATGATACTGCAGATCATCCTGTGCCCAAAAAGACGAAGAAAACAACCAATAAGAAAACAAAAGAGCGAAAACGTGTTTTTAAGAACAAGAGAATTATGGTTATCTTCATTTTATGTGCCATCAGTTTGGGCATAATCGCTTCCTTTTTGCTTGCAAATTATCTCGCGCCGAAAGTCACAGTTCCCGATGTTACCGGGCTGTCGATTGCAGATGCGTCTTTAGCACTTGAAAAACTTGGTTTGGATTATGAGATCGAAAAAGAATTCAGCAAGGATGTAGCAAAGAATTTTGTGATCAGTCAAACTCCCGAAAAAGATATTGAGATCCGTACGAATGTCATTGTCCAACTGCTTATAAGTTTAGGACCGGACACAGCCACGATCCCTAATGTTATAGGCATGTCAAAAATGGAGGCTGAAAGTGATATAACCAATGCGGGATTTGTGGTAAAAGAATATATTTATGAATTTAATGATGAATATGAAAAAGGTATCGTCTATTATCAAAATCCATTTGGTGATACAGAAGCTAAACAAGGCGAGGAGATCATTTTATATATCAGTAACGGAAAAGATACGGTGATCATGCCGAAGCTAACGAATAATACCTTGAATCAAGCAAAAAGTTTAATTATTGAAAACGGACTTATTGTAGGCACGGTTACATATGAAATCAGTGACAGTTTTGAAGAAGGTATGGTCATGCAGCAAACACCTGCGGCATTTATGGAAGTTGAAAAAGATACTGTCGTTGATCTTGTTGTAAGTTTAGGCAAAGAGAGTTCCAAAACAGTTCGAATAGACTTAAAAAACCATACTACTGCTGATGACCCTGATCAAGTGTTGGTTAGAATAGATCTTATGGATACGGATGGCAGCAATGTTGTAACTATCTATTCGAAAATAAAGAATAAAGATGACAAGATATACGTGAGTATGACAGGCACAGGAACAAAATATTATATAGTATATATCGATGATAAAGAACGAGCAAAATTACAGGTGAGTTTCTAAATGTTATCGGGGATCATCATTAAAGGGATCGGTAGTTTTTATTATATCCTTGAAGATACCAGCAAAAATGTTTTTCAATGCAGAATGCGCGGTTCTTTTCGAAATACAGACGTAACACCGATGATCGGTGACAGAGTACGATTTATACCGGGCGAAAATAACACTGACGGTACGGTAGAAGAAATCTTACCGAGAGAGAGTTGTTTAACTCGACCCGCAATCGCAAACGCAACACAATGTGTGATCGTTTGTGCGCTCAAACAGCCGAATATTTCTACTGTGTTGTTAGATAAAATGTTGATCAATAATGAAATTTCAGGATTAAAATCTATCATATGCTTTAATAAAGCAGATTTAGTGGATAAGAAATATATTGATTCTGTAATGGATATTTATCGCAAAAGCGGTGCAGTTCTGATAGCAACCAGTACAAAGACGGGAAGAGGGCTTAACGCTCTTTTAGATCTGTTACGTGATCAAATTACCGTGTTCAGTGGTGTGTCTGGGGCAGGGAAATCAACTCTTTTAAATGGATTTATTTCTGACAGAGAAATTGAGATAGGTGAGATCAGTGAGAAGCTTAAAAGAGGAAAACACACGACAAGACACAGTGAATTGATCGTACTTGATAACGGTGCATATATTTTTGATACACCGGGATTTTCGGATTTATCCCTTTCTATTGACGCTGATGAACTTTGGAAATATTATAATGAATTTTACGAATATTCGGATTGTAAGTATCATTCTTGTTTGCATCTGAAAGAACCGGGTTGTTCGGTCAAAAAAGCTGTAGAAGAAGGATATATCAGTTTGGTAAGGTATGAAAATTATAAGATCATTTATGAGCAGCTCAAGAAAAACGAGAAAAAATATTAGTGGGTAATTAAAGTGAAAGTGTTGATCGTATCGGGAGGGGATCCTCCATCAAAAAGTCTATTTGAACTTATCAAGCGTGATTTTGCCCCTGATAATATCATTGCTGTTGATTCGGGTGCAAACGCACTATACGAATACAATACTGTTCCTGATTTTATTATCGGAGACTTTGATTCGATCGATCAAGTGGTTTTGAAGCATTATAAGACTCGCTCAAAAGTAATACGTTATCCGATCGAAAAGGATGAAACGGATACCGAATTGGCCATTCGCAAAGCAGTAAAATTGAAAGCCGGTGAAGTCGTCGTATTGGGCGCTACAGGTTCTCGACTCGATCATACGCTTGGAAATATCTTTCTTTTAAAAAGAGCAAAAGAATTCAGCATTAAGTGTACACTGATCGATGATAGGCAAGAAATATCTTTAATGAATGATAAAAAAGAGTTTTTCTCGATGCAAGGTAAGACTGTATCCCTTATATCTCTTTCTGAAAAAGTAATGGATATACGCACAGAAGGTTTTTATTATCCTTTGAATGGAGAAGTTCTGACTTTCGGTGAAACCAGGGGCATCAGTAATATCATTAACGCAGAGTATGCATCGGTTCAAATCGGTGCGGGTGAGCTGTTGGTTATAGTAAATCTATCAGTAGATTAAACGATATTATGAATATTTAAGTAATATCGTTTTTTGATTGTTTGTTATTTAAAATATAATCTCATTGAAGATTATAATTAACGTTTGATTCGTTTTTTTATTTATGCTATAATGAAACGCTTATTGTGAAAAACACTTTGGAGGAATCATGTTAACAGTTACAGATCTCAGTTTAAGCTTTGGTGCCGATACATTATTTAAGGATGTTGATATTAAATTCAATCCGGGAAATTGTTACGGAATTATAGGCGCGAACGGAGCGGGAAAATCTACATTTTTAAAAATATTATCCGGAGATATCGAACCATCTACCGGTAATGTCTCTATGTCTGAAAAAGACAGGATGTCTGTATTACAGCAAGATCATTACGCTTTTGATGCTTATGAAGTGTTGGATGTCGTTATTATGGGAAATAAACGATTGTATGAGATCGGAAAAGAAAAAGAAGCGATCTATTCAAAAGCAGATTTTACAGAAGAAGACGGCATTTTGGTTTCTGAACTTGAAAGTGAATTCGCAGAAATGAACGGTTGGGAAGCAGAATCGGATGCTGCGAAGCTTTTACAAGGGCTCGGTATCACTGAGGATAAATTCCAAACACCAATGTCCGCATTGGCTGAAAACGAAAAAGTGAAAGTCCTTTTGGCACAAGCGCTGTTCGGTGAGCCCGATATCGTACTTTTGGATGAACCTACAAACGGACTGGATATCGCTTCGGTAAGTTGGCTTGAAGATTTCTTATTGGATTTTCAGGGTACGCTTATTGTTGTGTCGCATGACAGACATTTTCTAAATACGATCTGTACGCATATTGTCGATATCGATTATTCAAAGATCAAGCTATATGTCGGAAACTATGAGTTTTGGTATGAATCCAGTCAGTTGATGCAACGTATGATCAAAAATCAAAACAAAAAGAATGAAGAGAAAATAAAAGAGCTTCAGAATTTTATCGCGAGATTCTCCGCAAATAAATCAAAATCCAGGCAGGCGACTTCTCGCAAGAAATTGATTGAAAAATTAACAGTCGAAGAAATGCCGGCATCTTCCAGAAAATATCCTTTTGTCGGATTTGAAATGGATAGGGAAGCAGGTAAAGAGATCCTTGCTGTCGAACATCTAACAAAATCTGTCGACGGCGTGAAAATATTGGATAATATCTCATTTAGACTAAATAAAGGCGATAAAGTTGCCTTTGTGGGTGAAGACAGTATCGCAAGCACGCTGTTATTTAAAATATTGATGGGCGAAATAGAACCGGATGAAGGCACATTCAAATGGGGCGTAAGCACAACACAAAGTTATTTGCCTGCTGATAATACAGCATTTTTCGAAGGCAGTAAATTAAACATTATAAAATGGTTGGAACAGTATTCTAAAGATACGACAGAATCTTATTTAAGAGGCTTCTTAGGACGGATGCTTTTTTCAGGCGATGAAGTTTATAAACAAGTCAGTGTCTTATCAGGCGGAGAAAAAGTTCGATGCATGCTTTCAAGAATGATGCTATTCGGCGCAAATGTTTTGGTTATGGATCATCCGACAAATCATTTGGACCTTGAATCTATCACAGCCTTAAATAACGGGTTGATCGCATTCAAAGGAAATATTATTTTTTCATCTCACGATCATGAGTTTATTCAGACTGTTGCCAATCGCATCATGGAAATTACACCTGATGGATTTATTGATAAAATGACGACCTACGATGAATATATCGGACAGGCATAATAGTATATCAAAATATTATAGGAGTGTTTATGGAAACAAGACCGTATGTATCTTGGGAACTTATTGAAAATTTTATGACAGACGCATTTGAAGCAGTCGGAGTGCCAAAAGATGATGCTAAAATTTGTGCTGATGTATTAATGGAAAGCGACAGACGCGGTATCGAAAGCCACGGTTGCAATCGTTTCAAATCTATCTACATCGATCGCATTCAAGCCGGTATACAAAAACCTGTTACCGAATTTGAGATATTAAAAGAAACGCCTACGACGGCTGTAGTGGATGGTCATGACGGAATGGGTATGATCGTTGGATACAAAGCTATGCAGATGGCAATAGCGAAAGCAAAAAAATACGGTATGGGTATGGTCGCCGCAAGGAATTCTACGCATTACGGTATAGCGGGTTATTATGCCACCATGGCGACTAAAGAAAACATGATCGGGATCACCGGCACAAACGCGCGCCCTTCGATCGCACCTACTTTCGGTGTTGAAAATATGCTTGGTACAAATCCGCTTACGATCGGACTGCCCACGGATGAAGAATTTCCGTTTGTATTGGACTGCGCAACAAGCATCACACAAAGAGGGAAGATCGAATACTACGAACGAACAGGTAAAGAAACACCTGCGGGAATGGTGATCGGACGGGACGGAAAAGCAATGACTGACAGTGAACAGATCTTAGTCGATTTGACACAAGGTAAAGCAGCGCTTGCTCCGCTAGGAGGGATCGGTGAAGAGTTGGGTGGATATAAAGGATATGGTTACGCAACTGTCGTTGAGATCTTGTCCGCAGCGCTACAAGCCGGAAATTATATGAAAATGCTAACAGGCATCGGTGAAAACAAAGAAAAAGTTCCGTATCATCTAGGTCACTTTTTCATCGTTATAGATACGGAAGCATTTATGGGTGCGGATTCCTTTAAGAAGACTGCCGGTAATATATTACGAGAACTTCGAGCCTCTGATTTAGCGGCAGGTGAAGATCGTATTTATACGGCAGGAGAAAAAGAGTACCTCATGTGGCAAGAACGCAAAGAAAAAGGTGTACCGATCGGTAAAGCTGTTCAAGATGAATTGATCACTGTTAGAGATTCGCTCGGATTGTCGCACAAATTTCCGTTTGAAGAAATAACTATATAATAAAAAAACGCCGAATTCGGCGTTTTTTTGATTCTTTAATTCGGGATTATGCAACAGCTTCGTTAAGAGCTGCCATCAATTGATCAAGATTCATGCCGTGTGCCATAGCACCTTGTTCGATGCTTTCATAGTGTGCTGAAGCACAACCCAAGCAACCCATGCCGAATTCTTGAAAAACTTTTATCGTTTGCGGATAGCCTTCTACGACATCCATAATACCCATATCTTTTGTTAACATTAATCATACCACCTTACAATGTATTTATACTCTAATATTATCGCATCTCAGTAGTATTTTGCAAGGATTTTTTCTATTTTTCGATGATTTAATGTTTCTGTAATCAACTACATGATGTCACTGGGTACCATTGCGGTATATTTTTCATAAGCCGCACGCATATAAGGGATAGCACGTTCATCTGCAGGGGGGTATTCTTTAATAAAGTTATCAAAAGATACAATATATTTCGATTTGAATTCAGGATATTGATCGGAGTATTTTTCGACTGTATCTTCAAATACATATGAAGTGGATTTTTGACCTGCATTGTCGTATTTACCGTTTTCTATGCAGTATTCTAAAACCGCGACATAATTATCGGCATTTATATCTTCGATATTCAATGTGTGTTTGTCGAAGTCGAACATATAATTGCCACCCGGAGCCATGATGTCGATCAATTCTTTTGCTTTATCGATACATTGTTGCTTTGTACCGTTTTTCAATAAAGTAAGAGGGTATAGTCCGCTGATAATGTGTTTATCACCGAGTTTGTCTTTATATTTTTGCGCATCGCCGTATTCAAACCACAACCTTGCGCCTGCGGGAAGGTCTTGCAAGTGATCGATAAATCGTGTCCAATCACCTTCGCAGAAGATATACATCCGTTGTCCCAGTTCTCCTGCTGTATGACAAAGTTTATAGAAAGTCGGCCAGTAGAATTTATCGAAGTCTTTATTGTTTAAGAAGACGCCCATGTGTGTAAATATTCTGCTTGAACCGAGTATATCTACATTTGGTGTCTTTTGTCTGTAGATGCACCAAGGCATAAGTGCTTCCATTGCATCTAATACCTTTTGCGGATTTCGTTTGATATCAAGAACGATATTACTGAATCCTCTGTTGAAATCAGTTAGCACATCAAACGGCGGTGTTGTCATTCCGACAGAACCCGGAGGAGATTCAAAGAAACCGTATTTTTCACGTATATAATTGTTCGCTTGGGCAAAATAACCCATCACTTCGCCCGAGGCGAGATATTGTCTGGTAAAATTGAAAGCCATTTCAGCAGGGGTTCCGCTGTAACCTTTATTGAGTCTAGGTGCGATTGTGTCGATACTGAATTCATGCGGATTTCGGATATACGCATCATACTCGTCCGCGGAAAATCCCGATACTTCAGGATGTTGTATAAACCCTGATTTACTCATAACTAGATTTCGACTTTGTGAAAACATAAGAGCGATCGGATTTCTTGCCCAAGAAAGCGCGAAGTTATCGCCTCTGGACACTTCCATCGCTTTTTCAGCGATCTCAATGAGTAATTCTGTCGAATATTGGTACTGTGTCGTCAATAAGTCTTTACCCGAGTATTGGATCAAATACTCGACTCCCAATCCATCATTTACCGGAAAGCGGTCGGGGATGATGCCGGAAAAGACATCTTTGTACAATTTTGTCCTGTACGCCATTTTTTCTGTTGCGTTCATATTAACTCCTTTGTATAAATATTTTCGGATCAAACGCTGATCCGATCATGGATATTGATAAATAAATTGTATATACAAAGTATAATATAAATATAATTGAAGTGCAATATCTAATGATAAATAATTATATACATATAATTATTTATCATTAGATAATATTTATAGATGTGTGATGGCTGTGGAAGTGTTTGTCTTATCATTTACTTGGCATTATTATTTGTACTTGGAATGTTCAACTCCGCTTTATTTAATAGTCCGTCAATCGATAAAACGCGTTCCAAAGTTACGATTTCTGCTTCAATATCAAGAGATTCTTGCTTGAACAGCTCACCATTTAAACGCACAAATGCTCGTTTTGTATCTGAAATCGATTGGGCTATCTTATTTTTGATTGCTTCTATTTCAACTGTTTGCATATGCTTATCATTAAGATCGATATACATATTTAGAAGTTTTAAAGTCAAGGGTAAATATATATTACTGAATTTGCGGATTTGTTCCTCAATTATTTTTTCATTTGCAGCGGCTTCAAAGATATCTCGTATACACGCGTTCATGGTATGTAAATCATTTGTGATATTTTCATTCTTTATAAACGCATTAGCTTTTTCTATTTCCATAGCGAAATTATCACCGATAATTCGTATATTTAATGCAGGATTAATATCTTCATTAAGTATTTGGTTGTGGGCGGTAAGTTGATCATTAAATTGCTCTTTAGAATGATCCTTTATTTTAGACTCCTGTAATGCTTTTCGTGATAAATACCTAAAAACAAGGGCTAAGAATGCATATAGAAAAATCGCAAAACCCATTTCATTAAACGAAAAATAACTGGAAAACATACTTATTGCCATTGTTCCACTGCCGACCCAACAAAAAATTGAGATGTAATTAAAAATTTTATATCTCTTATATGCCTTTTCACCGGGTGATAGAATTGCCTTTTTAGGTTTTCTCATGATATCCCTCTAATTCTTAAATTAAATTTTTCAACTGATCATTATCGATATAGATTAGAATTTGTCCCAAATATTATACCATAAATGAAATCTTATTTACTGAATATTGTAAACAAATCACTTACTATGCAGATAGTACGCATAATCAAAAAGGCAGTTCAAATGAACTGCCTTTTTGATCTCTACTTTATACATATGCGGGTAATTCTTCTTCCAAAGCCAGCTTTGCAGCCGGGAAAGGTTCCACTGCGCGCGGCAGAATGCCTTGTACATAGGCGATCAACATACCGTAATTGGTTATTGAAATACCTTGCTCACGTGCTTTGTTGATGCGGTATTGCATTTCTTTTCTGTTTAACATGCATGCTCCGCAGTGAACGATCAGTTGAAATTCATTGATATCTTTCGGATAAGACGCGCCCGAAGCCCATTCGAATTGGATGTCCACACAAGCCAGTTGTCGTATCCATCTCGGTATTTTTACTTTTCCGATGTCATCTGCCTGTCTGTGATGGGTGCAACCTTCAACGATCAATACTTTGTCTCCGTCTTTTAATTGCTCTATCTTGCGAAGTCCTCGAACCATCTCTGCGAGGTCTGATTTTTGTCGAGCAAACAATATTGAAAATGATGTCATAGGGATGTTTTTTGGCGTATCCGCAGATACTTTTAAAAAGGCTTGTGAGTCTGTTATAACAATAGCGGGAGGTTCCGCTAATCTTTCAAAAGTTCGCTTTAATTCGTGTTCTTTTGTGATAAGCGCCATTGCGTCGATCTCGATAATGTCTCGAATGGTTTGCTGTTGCGGTAGGATCAATCTTCCTTTCGGTGCGGCTTTATCGATCGGTGTGACCAAAACAGCGATCTCTCCAGAATGCACCAAATCTCCGACAAGTGCGGGTTCGATATCTTCATAGTTTGAGTTGTCGATGATGATTTTTTTAACAGCATCGATGCCGAAACCTGTTGTAGCACTTGCACATAGAAGCGGAATCTTGATCAATTGTTTTAATTTATCCAGTTCTTCATCTGTGAAAGTATGTCGGTCACATTTATTCAAAATGCAAACACTTGGTATCTCGCGTTGTCTGAGCTCATCGACCAGATCGATCTCAAAGTCTGTAAGACCTTCTTCTGCATCAACGACGACTACTGCAAGATTACATTTGCGCAGTACTTCGTATGTCTTTTCTATACGTAATTGTCCGAGTTCTCCTGTGTCGTCAAGTCCTGCTGTATCGATAAACACGACTGGACCGATCGGAAGCAGTTCCATTGTTTTGTATACAGGGTCTGTCGTAGTGCCGGCGACATCCGATGTGACAGCGATCGATTGTCCGGTCAATGCGTTGATTAAAGAGGACTTTCCGGCGTTTCTTCTTCCGAAAAGACCGA
Source organism: uncultured Anaerofustis sp. (assembly GCA_963674555.1). Taxonomy (GTDB): domain Bacteria; phylum Bacillota; class Clostridia; order Eubacteriales; family Anaerofustaceae; genus JBGMEA01. The sequence goes on from OY771429.1 coordinate 30,931, forward strand.
TCGTAAATCGATTGGCAATCGGTGTTGCGTTCATATCATTATTCATAATCTATCCTTTATCTGTAAATTATATTTGATGTTGTCCTAATTAAGACTGCGGCGCGGTCAAACGTTGCGGTTGCAATATTTCATCTAACTTATCCGGATCGAGCAGTTCTTGTTCTTCAATGACTTCCCGAACTGTTTTTCCCGTCTCTTTGCAAAGTTGTGCTATTTCAGATGCTTTATCGTATCCGATATATTTGGTTAACGCAGGTATCAATGTGTAACCTTCATTGACCAAATCATTGCAACGCTCTTTGTTGGCTGTAATCCCTTTAATACACTTGTGGATCAACAGATCTAACGAGTGGTTTAACAGATCAAGCATTTCAAAAATATTTTTAGCGATAAGCGGCAAAAATGCATTCAGTTCCAGTTGTCCTGCTTGTGCTGCCAAAGTGATTGCCATATCGTTTGCCATCACCTGGAAAGCCACTTGATTGACCATTTCGAGTATAACCGGATTAACTTTTCCGGGCATTATCGTTGATCCCGCTTGAACCGCAGGTAAGTTGATCTCATTCAATCCAGCCATCGGACCAGAAGCCAATAATCTTAAGTCATTAGCTATTTTGGATAAATTCACTGCCGCTGTTTTCAGCAATCCAGAAACTTCAGTAAACACATCGCAGTTTTGCGTCGGATCCATCATATATTCCGCTCGCGCCAGTCCGATACCCGTCAGAGAACGGACTTCTTCGATCATTGTAAAAATATAGGCTTTCGGCGCATTCAATCCCGTGCCGACGGCTGTGCCGCCGATATTCACTTGACGCAGACGCTCTTCGCTTTTATATAAACGCCATCGATCTCTCGAAATGCTTTGTGCCCATGCACCGAACTCTTGACCCAACATGATCGGTACAGCGTCTTGTAATTGTGTGCGTCCGACTTTTAATACATTTGAGAATTCTTCTTCTTTTTCTTGCAAAGCTGTTTGCAACTCTGCGAATCTTTCGGTCAGAGGTTTTAATAGTTGTATGCAAGCGATCCGCAAAGCGGTAGGGAAGACGTCGTTTGTGGATTGATGCAGATTTACATGATCCAACGGATGTATTAAAGAGTAATCTCCCTTAGTACCGTTTAGTAATTCTATCGCTCGATTGGCGATCACTTCGTTCGCATTCATATTTGTCGAAGTACCCGCGCCGCCTTGCATACAGTCCACAACAAATTGATCTTGGAACCTGCCCAACAATATTTCGTCACATGCGGTTATGATTGCTTCTGCTATTGACGGTTCAAGCGCTCCTATTTTTTTATTCGTGATCGCCGCAGCTTTTTTTACAGTCACAAGCGCATGGATAAACATCGGATGCATCGTTTGACCGCTTACGGCAAAATTATCTTTTGCGCGTGCAGTATGGATTCCGTAATATATATCATCGTCCAACTGCACACTACCGAGCATGTCATGTTCTGTTCGCATAATGTTTACTCTCTTTTTGGCGATCTATATGGTCTCCTCTTGAGAAATCAGGTGTATAACCCGCAGAGCGTATTCGATTTGACAAACAGCTCAAACATTCCGCGGCTTCTTCACCGGTACATATTTTATTGTCATACAGAGAATAGTCTTCTCGGTATTGTACGGGCGAAAGATTCGGCATCACGACATTCGCGCCTGCCTTAAAAGCTTTCTCACGACCCAACGGATCGATAGTACCCAAAGCTGTTGTTGCGGGAAGCAATACTTTCGGTAATAGGATCCGTATCAAGGAAAGCATGATCAATGTCTTTTCCGATGTCGGGGTTGGCAATCCTGAGAAAACGGTGTCTTTATGCGGTATAAACGGACCGATACCGATCATATGCGGTTGTAATTCTCTTAAAAAGATTAGATCTTCCGCTAAAGAGCCGTATGTTTGAAACGGGGATTCAAGCATAAAGCCCGAACCCACTTGATATCCGATATCCTTCAAGTCACGTAAACACTGCTTGCGTGTTTCCAAACTCAGTTCAGACGGATGGAGTTTATCGTAATGCGCTTCATTTGCTGTCTCATGTCTTAATAAGTAACGGTCGGCTCCCGCATCGAATAAACGTTTATAAGACTCGTAACTTCTTTCTCCGACTGAAAGGGTAATAGCGCAATCGGGATATCGCTGTTTTATTTCACTTACGATATCGCTTAATCTTTCGTCTGTAAAATAGGGGTCTTCGCCGCTTTGCATTACAAAAGTACGAAAACCGAGATCATATCCGTTTTGGCAACATTCCAGTATTTCTTCTTTGGACATACGGTATCGATGAACATTTCTGTTATCCTTCTGGATGCCGCAATACAGACAATTGTTGCTACAATAATTACTGAATTCGATCAATCCGCGAAAGTAGATATGATCCTCATAAAAATGATTTTGCAAAGCAGTCGCATATGAAGTCAATTCTTCTATATCTTTTGCGGAAGCTTCTTCGAAGAAATAGCGAATGAGATTTGTTAATTCAGATTTATTTAAAGCGTTGAGCCTATCTGAATATGCAAAAGCTTCTTTAACTTTAATATCCATAATTTCACCTATAGGCGTAAATCACGCACGCCGTTTTCGATCTTTTCAAGGTTCTCGATGATGGTATCATACATCGGGTCGTCTTTGAATTGATCGATGTGGTCTTGCAAGATTTTATTGCCTTTTTCACGTGTTTCTTCCGAAGCATAGTCAAGTAGATATTCTTTGAATGTAAAGATCGCATTTGGGATACAGAAGTTGTGTACGAATTTTGTTTTAGCTACTTTCATGAAATGTTCGCCTGTACGTTCTGCTCTGTAGCAAGCTGTACAGAAAGAGGGGATAAGATCCATCTTGCATATTTCGTGAACGACATGATCCAACGAACTTGCGTCACCGATAGAGAATTGTTCTTTATCGGGCAGAGTATTCGCTTCTTGAGATTGTGCATATGCACCCACACCGATACGCGTTCCGGCGTCGATTTGAGATACACCCAATGGAATTACTTCTTTACGCATTTCAAATGATTCGCGTGCTGTACAAATAAGTCCCGTGTACGGTACCGATAAACGTAATATAGCAACAAGTTTTTTAAAGTCTTCATCACTGACTTCGTATTTCGGATGTTCCGAGAACGGGGTTCCCGTAGCTGGTGTGATTCGTGGGAAAGATATCGTATGCGGTCCTACACCGTTAAATTTTTCCTCTAAGTGGATCGTATGATATAAAAGCCCCATGACTTCAAAGCGCCAGTCATATAATCCGAACAGTACACCTAAACCATTATCATCGACTCCGGCTTCTTGTGCTCTATCCATTGAGTACAATCTCCAACGGTAATTTCCTTTGATCGTGCCTTTCGGATGCATTCTTCTGTAAGTGTCGTGGTGATAGGTTTCTTGGAATACTTGGAAAGTTCCGATTCCGACTTCTTTTAATTTTTTTAGTTCTTCCACGGTCAACGGTGCGCAATTGATATTCGCTCTGCGGATCTCACCGTGTTCTGTTTTGACAGAATAAACTTTCTTTACCGTATCGCACAAGAAATCGATTTCGGTATTGGGTGATTCACCGTATACCAATACGATCCTTTTTTGCCCTTCTTCTATCATCACGCGAGCTTCTGCAGCAACTTCGTCTAATGATAATGTTTTGCGGTGCATTTCGGTATTACTGCTTCTGAAACCGCAGTATACGCAATTGTTCGCACATTCGTCGCTTACATACAAGGGCGCGAAGAAAACGATACGGTCTCCGTAAACTTCCTCTTTTAGTTTATGCGCGACAGCGTACATTTCTTGTATCAACTCTTCGTCTTTGTTCTGAATGAGTATCGCAGTTTCTTCAGGTTCAAGTCGGATACATTGCTCAGCCTTTTTCAGTACACGTCTGACATCTTCTTTTGAGGGATTTTCCCATTTGTTTAATTGTGCCCAAATTTTATCATCATCGATAAAGTCGTGCTCAAGATTGTCATATTGTTCAAATTCTGTTTCATATTTTTCAAGAAAATTCATTATAATACTTCCTTTATTACATATTATTGGTTTGTTTGGTGACCATTGATTTGACTGATGCTCCTTTGATACGTCCCAACTTGCCTGTCAAGGCACTGATTTCGTCATTACTTCCATCAACGATCAATGAAATGACTGATACACCGTTTTTCTTGTACGGTATTCCCATCCTGCCGACGATCAGATTTGCGTGCTCGTGTAAAACTTTGTTGATTTGATCGGTACTGGACAGATCTTCGACAACGATCCCGATAATTCCGATCCTTGAATCCATTTTTTTACCTCCTTTTTTCCTAACAAAAAACGCTCTTTCCGTTCGGAAAGAGCGTACGCAGCAAAAAAAATAGTACCACACATAGCTGATGCGCGCCTTTCCGATCAGGAATCCTTTTCGGTCAGGTTTCTGGTTTTGACCATATGTCTCCGAGTGCAGTCACACAAGCAGGCACACCGTCCTATTCAATTCTTATTTGATTAAATTGTAGCATAGGAGTCAGGACTTGTCAATCGTTATTCATATAAATATAATAGGAAATATATTCAATTTTTATCATTGTAAATTTCATGGATTATAAAACATGTCAACTTAGTGTAAAATGATGCATCCTAATTCATTGACAAACATGTAATAAAAAGGTAAAATTATCTCATAGTATTTATATATGAATATCTAAAAGGGGCGCCAGATGAGTAATATAAAACGTTCTATTACTGACCTTATCGGTAACACACCGTTATTGGAACTTGCAAATTATCAAAACCTATATGATTTAGATGCAAAGATCATCGCTAAATTGGAATATTTTAATCCTGCAGGCAGTGTTAAAGATAGGATCGCAAAATCGATGATCGATGATGCGGAACAGAGAGGAATCCTTAAATCGGATTCTGTCATCATAGAAGCTACAAGCGGCAATACTGGTATAGGTTTGGCTTCTGTAGCATCTGCACGGGGTTATCGTATTATTCTAACAATGCCGGAATCGATGAGTATAGAACGCAGAAATTTATTAAAAGCTTACGGAGCTGAACTGGTTCTGACAGAAAGCACAAAAGGAATGACAGGTGCAATCGAGAAAGCCCAGGAACTTGCACGGACTTATCCGAACTCTTTTATACCCGGGCAGTTTGAAAACCCTGCGAACCCTGCTGTACATAAACTTACTACAGGGCCTGAGATTTGGCAGGATACCGATGGAAATATTGATATTTTCATTGCTGGTGTCGGTACAGGCGGAACAATTACCGGTACAGGAGAATATCTAAAATCAAAAAATCCGGATATTAAAGTCATCGCTGTTGAACCGCAAGGCTCACCGGTCTTATCCGAAGGGCATTCGGGAGGGCATAGAATTCAAGGTATAGGTGCCGGTTTTGTGCCACAAGTATTAAACACTAAGATATATGATGAAGTGATTCAAGTAAGTGATCAAAACGCTTTTGAAAGCGCTAAGATATTGGCAAAATCTGAAGGATTTCTTGTCGGTATATCATCCGGTGCAGCTTTATATGCTGCAAAAGAAGTGGCAAAAAGAAGTGAAAACAAAGGTAAGATCATTGCGGTTATTCTTCCCGATACCGGAGAGCGATATATGTCTTCGGGACTTTATGACGACTGAGGTGTAAATGAACACCTGCCGATCCAATAAAAATCAAAAATACAATGAGGTACTAAATGAAAATTTCCACCAGAGGTCGCTATGCGTTACGCGCTATGATTGAACTTGCAAAAAGCGAGCCTGACCAATACATTGCAGTTAAAACGATATCTGAACGCCAAGGGATATCAAATAAATATCTTGAACAGATTATTCCTGTTTTGAACCGCGCAGGATATGTAAAAAGCATACGTGGTGCGCAAGGCGGTTATAAATTGGCATATCCGTCGGAAGATTATACAGTTGGGATGATCTTAAGATTGATCGAAGGAGATTTGGTCCCTGTATCATGTATGGATGAGGATCCCAATTCATGTCCCAGAAGCGAAACTTGTGTGACACTTGATGTATGGAAACAAATCGAAGAAGCGGTAAGTGACGTGGTTGACCATGTAACGCTTGCCGAACTTGCAGAAAAAGAAAAACAGATTTCTTCAATATAACTAAATGACCATGCAGAAACTTGGTATAATTGCAAATAATATTTTTAAGCCAAACATTCCATACTTTCCGATAATTTCGGAAAGTATGTTTTTTATCGTAAATAATATTTTATATTGTTTGCTAGGCGGAAAGATGTTAAACTAATATTAATCATATAAGAATAGTATGATAATGTTAAAAAAACAAATGATAAACAAGATCGTAACGAACGGAGATCTAGTTGTGAATAAACTCCAAGAACAAATTTTAGAATTAAAAAAAGAAAAGAATGCTTTGCTGATAGCACATTATTATCAAACTTTGGACATTCAAGAAGTCGCGGATCACGTAGGAGATTCCTATAGACTTGCTTGCTTGGCAAAAGAAGCAGATGAAGATATATTGATATTTTGCGGTGTTCGGTTTATGGCGGAAAGCGCAAAAATACTCAGTCCGGAAAAAACCGTTTTATTGCCCGCATATGATGCGGGCTGTCCGATGGCTGATATGATTCTGCCTGAGGACGTTATCGAACTCCGAAGACTCTATCCCGATGCAGCTGTGGTATGTTATGTGAATTCTTCTGCGGAAGTGAAAGCTGTCAGTGATGTTTGTTGCACATCCTCTTCGGCGGAAAGGATCGTTCGAGCACTACCAAACAAACAGATCATATTCATTCCCGACAAGAATCTAGCAAACTATGTATCAATACAGGTACCCGAAAAAGAGATCATACCCTTCGAAGGATATTGTCCCACACATCATAAAGTACGGGAAGAAGAAATTTTAGCAGCGAAAAGAATTTATCCCAATGCACTTGTTCTCGTCCATCCAGAATGCAGGGAAGAAGTCTTACGTCATGCTGACTATATCGGCAGTACAGCTGGTATCATTAAAGAAGCCGAAACTTCCGACAGCAAAACTTTTATTATAGGAACAGAGATAGGAGTTACACAAAGATTGCAGGCATTCAATCCCGAAAAAAGATTTATATCCGTATCGAATCGTCTGATATGCCCGAATATGAAAAAAACAACACTGGTTGACGTAAAGAACGCATTGGAAAATAACGAATTTCGGATCAATTTGGATCCGGCAACAATGGATGCCGCGCGCGGAAGTCTTGAAAAAATGATTCAAATATGATATTCATCGTGAAAATTAAACTGATAAATTCAGAAAAAGAGCACGGCTGTTTTGCGCCGTGCTCTTTTAATATTTGTTATACGGTTATCAATTCATATTTTCTTGTACCCAAGCCTATTTTGTCTGCATGCGTTAAGCAAGTTTGCCATTCCGACTCCGGTGTGGAATTCACAAAGTGGTCATGGTGATCGACAAATCCTCTTCTGGACATATTATCTGATAATTGACTTCCTTGCAAAGGTGTTGCTTTCAAACATGCATCTACGCAAGCTTGATCCAGTGCCAACGGATCGAATGATGCAAACATTCCGATATTCGGTAAGATCGGCGCGTCATTCTCACCGTGACAGTCACAGTTTGGAGAGACATCGACCACTAATGATACATGGAAGCTTGGACGTCCGTCTAAGACGGCTTTTGTGTATTCTGCCATACGACAGTTCAATTCGCTTATCGCGGCGTAATTCGAAAATATGATCGCGTCAAAGTTGCACGAGCCTAAACATCTTCCGCAACCGACACAATTTTCTGTAACGACTGTCATCTTTTTTGCCGTCTCGTCAAAATGTAAGGCATCGTTCGCACATTCTTTTTGGCAAATCTTACATGCTCTGCATCTGTCGGGTTCTATGTGTGGTTTTCCATTGATATGTTGATCTTTTTTCCCTGCGCGCGAACCGCATCCCATACCGATATTTTTGATCGCTCCGCCGAATCCCGTCATTTCATGTCCTTTGAAATGCGTCAAACTGATGAATACATCTGCGTCCATGATCGCGCGACCGATCTTGGCTTCTTTGATATATTCACCTCCGTTCACAGGGACCGCGATATCATCCGTACCTTTTAAGCCGTCACCGATCAACACAGGGCAACCTACTGTAAGCGGTGTAAATCCGTTTTCCCAAGCGCATGCGAGATGTTCAAGCGCGTTCTTTCGACTTCCCGGATACAGGGTATTGCAATCCGTTAAGAAAGGCTTTCCGCCCAATTCTTTAACTACGTCTGCTACCGCTTTTGCGTAATTCGGGCGAAGATAGCTGATATTACCCAATTCTCCGAAATGCAGTTTAATGGCTGCGAATTTACCATCCATGTCGATCTTATCGATACCCGCGGCTTTCATCAGTTTTTTTAATTTTGTCGGAAGTCCGTCTCCGAAAGGTTCCGTACGGAAATCCGTGAAATAAACATTGGCTTTTTCCATTGTCATACACTCCTATTATAAGATTGTTTAATTTTTTATCTGCTATATGCACATATTATAAAAATACCTTTATAATATATTATAAAGGTTAGAGGTAACTCTATGTCAATGTTTTTGAAAAAAGGTATTGAAAATATAATTAAATTATAGCTTTTACACTGCATAAACTTTAAAATCATATTTTTTATTTGACCATTTTTGATCAGATAAATCTATGTGTGATATTATAAAAATTATATGAGAAAAATATTTTAGGGGTGTAAATATGAGAATAAAAAGTCTAGTTGATTTCATGCAAGCGATAATTGATCTTGAGGATAAACCTGGGCATCTTAAATTATTTAGAGGAGTAAGTGATCATAAATATAAATTACTCCCAAAAATTGCGAGAAAAAGTAAGGTTCTTAATGATCAACATAGCCTTATAAATGCCGAAGAATTCATGATTGAAAGAGCAATGACAAATAATCCGGATCTTTTTAGTGAAATGAGGTTGCCAATACAAAAAATAATTATGTTGCAACACTATGGGTTGGATACAAGGTTATTGGATTTTACTTCTAATGCATTGGTTGCTTTATATTTTGCTTGCCAGAAAAATAGCAGATTAGCAGATGAAGAAAGAGATGGCAAGGTGTATATTATTCAAAAATCCAAACTTGATATCAAAACATCATTCGATCCATTTATTAATGCTATTGCTGATATGTCGTATGCCTCAAGAAATATTATAACTGCTGATATACATATGGAAGAATTTGCTTTATATTTAAGTTATTTAGAGACTCGTGACTATTGGAAATTTCCAAACTATGCAAATGCTGAATAAGAAAGAAAAAAAGAAGTTATCTTAAATAACGTGAGTAAGCATACATTCTTCCAGCCAGAAATGAATAATGAGCGATTGAAAAGGCAGCAAGGTTATTTTTTAATTTTTCCAAACATTTCTGATATAGGGACGATCGAAAATAAAATGAATGAGTATAGCGATGTTAATTTAAAGGAGTTTATTATTGCTAAGGAAGACAAAGAGCAAATTAAGCATAATTTAGAAGATTTTGGTATAAGAAATGATTATCTTTTTCCAGAATTGGAACATTCTTGTAGCGATTTAGTTGTTAGCATTAAGAAATTATTGAATGATAAAAGCAACAGAAAATATGAGGGCGAAGTCAAATAGTATTTGAATTTATTTTTATAGATAGTACTTATAAAATTAAATTTCTTAAAAAAATGGTGCGAAGGAAGGGAGTTGAACCCTCACGAGCGCATTGCTCACAGGAATCTGAATCCTGCGCGTCTGCCAATTCCGCCACCCTCGCACGTGAGATTTATTATACTACATTTTTATTGAAAAATGAAGCAATTTGTTTATTCTTATTTGTGCGTTCATATTACATGAATTGTTGGTGTTATTGTCGATCGGTCGTTTGATATAGACGATCATTTGTAGTATAATTATGCAAACAAATAATCAATTTGAAGGTTGATTTTTAGGGGTAATTATGAAGGTCATTTTAGTCACAGGTATGTTGGCTTCCGGCAAGAGCATTGCTTTGCGCGTGCTGCAAGATTTGGGATACTATTGTATCGACAATCTGCCGCCGTCATTGATCATCTCATTCATAGAATTGACAAAAAAAAGCGAGCCCAGAATTGATAAGGTTGCGCTTGTTGTCGATATGAGAGGGGAAGCCTTTTTTAGTGAATTAGATAACGCAATGATCTATTTACAGGCTGAAACAGAATGTGAGATCCTTTTTGTCGATGCAGATGATGAGGTGTTGATCCAACGATATAAACTCATGCGAAGACGACATATTATGGCTGAAAGCGAACGGATCGAAGAAACCATTCTACGAGAACGTAAAATATTGGAACCCTTAAGAAAAATCGCGGATTATTTTATAGACACATCGAACTTAAAGGAAAAAAGTCTGAAAGATAAATTATTAAAGTATTTTTCAGATACAGATCAAACAAAACATTTTATACTGAATATCGTATCTTTTGGATTTAAGTACGGTATATTGAAAGACGCCGATATGGTATTCGACGCGCGTTTTTTACCGAATCCATACTACCATGAAGCACTAAAGCATTTAACAGGTTTGGATCCAAAAGTACAGAATTATGTGATGGGTTTTGATGAAAGTAAAGAATTTGTCGAACGAATATATGAATTTGTCGCGTTCTTATTACCTTTTTACAAAAGAGAGGGAAGAGCGCAATTGGTCCTCGGACTGGGATGTTCGGGCGGACGTCATCGTTCCGTGACATTAGCTGAAATGCTTGCGAAGAAATTCAATGAGCAGGAAGCTACTGTGACGATCGAGCATCGTGATCATTATAAAGACGAATATTAGCAAGGTTTAACATGGAACGATTTATATCTCCAAAAGTAGTTTTGATCGGAGGCGGCACCGGCAATGCCGTTTTTTTGAGAACGTTGAAAACATATACACCGCATATCACTGCTATCGTATCGGTTGCGGATGATGGGGGGAGTTCAGGTAAACTGCGTAAGGAAATGGGTATTTTACCGCCCGGTGATATACGAAATTGCATTATTGCGTTAGCCAGCGAAGAAAATACGATGGCCGAGTTAATGAATTTCAGATTTCAAGAAGGTTTTTTAACCGAACAGAGTTTTGGTAATGTCCTTATAGCAGCTATGAATAATATCAGCGATAGTTTTGCAGATGCGATCAAAAAAGTTAGCAAGGTACTGGCGATCAAAGGGCGTGTCCTACCGGTTTCCGAAGAAATGATCAGTTTATGCGCGATCATGTCGAACGGAAAAATGATCCACGGAGAATCTTATATTCCTAAATACGCAGTCAAAACAAAACAATCAATCGATCGGATCACGATCATGCCTGAAAATGTCAAAGCATTTTCGGAGTGTGTCGATGCTATAATAGATGCTGATATCATTATCTACAGCCCCGGAAGTTTGTTTACTTCTTTACTGCCAAATCTTTTAGTGAAAGATATTATCAATGCACTGGCGTCAACCAAGGCTGAGAAATACTTTATCGCAAACATTATGACTCAACAAGGGGAGACTGAAGGATTCACACTGCAGGATCATATAAATGCGATCGAAGAACATACAGACAGAAAAAAAATTATTGACGCGATCGTATATAATACGGATAAGGTGCCTGAAGCGATCTTAAAAAGATATGCAATCGAAAATGCCGAACAAGTCGTAAATGACATCACTCCTCAAATGCGTGATAAATTTAGGCTTTTACCGGTACATTGTGTGCAAATAGTAAATGATATCGTAAGACACGACAGTGATGCTTGTTGGGAAAAAATATTCAATAATATGGAAGTGGATTGAGTAAAGTATGCAAATAGGTAAGCTTACGAACCAGCAATTGAATGAAATGATATTCAGCAAATTAAATCATAAGCGTGAGGAAACCAATACGATTCCTTCTATCGGTCAAGATTGTGCGTTAGTTGACCTTAAGGATCAGCTTATGGTGATCTCAACAGATCCGATCACAGGCGCCGAAAAAAATATCGGCAGATTATGTGTTAATATTTGTTGCAATGACGTCGCTGCTGCCGGTGGCGAACCTGTCGCTATGTTGTTAACGCTTTTGATTCCTCCAGATTCTGATACTGAAGAAGTACAAAGTATTATAGATGATGTTTTAAAAGCGTGTGATAATAACAATATAGATTTAATCGGAGGCCACACAGAAGTAAGTAACGCCGTAAATCGTTATGTTTTATCAGGCGTTTGCATAGGCAAGAAAAGCAGAGAAGCAAACGAAACGATCGAAGAAGGTTATGCTTTGGTAATGAGTAAAACCGCGGGACTTGAAGGCACGGGGATCATCATTGCTGAAAAAGAAGAATTGAAGACGTTATTATCGACTGAAGAATTAGCGGATGCGGGAAGTTATTTAGACAGTACGTCTGTTCTTATGGAAGGTATGATAGGCAGTCAAAATAATGTTGCTTTGATGCATGACGCAACCGAAGGCGGAATATTGGGTGCTGCTTGGGAAATGGCGAATGCTGCAGGATTCGGTTTGGAAATATATCTTGATAAAATACCGGTCAGCCAGCTTACCATAAAGGTATGTGACTATTACGGGATCGATCCATACAGATTGATCTCAAGCGGAGTCATGCTTTTTGCGGTAAAAGACAGTGAGAAATTGATCAGTGATTTAGCGAAGAACAATATTAAAGCGACAGAAATCGGACATTTTACATCTAATGGGAAGAGAATTATAGCAGACGACCAAGTTGAGGAGTTAACTCCTCCCGAAAGTGATGAGCTCTATAAAGTTATTAATTAAATAAGCTTTGAAAGGTTTAACTATGAGGATAGACGGAAGATCATCAGACGAATTAAGAAAAATTAAAATCACAAGAAATTATTTGAAATATCCGCAAGGATCTGTTTTGATTGAATTCGGTGACACAAAAGTTATTTGTACCGCATTTATAGAGGAGAAAGTCCCTCCGTTTTTAAAAGGCAGTGGGCAAGGTTGGATCACTTCGGAATACAATATGCTTCCGGGATCGAACGCGCAACGTAAACAACGTGATATCACAAAGTTGAGAAAAGACGGAAGAAGCAGTGAGATACAACGTTTGATAGGACGTTCATTAAGAAGTGTTGTGGATATGAAAGCATTCGGAGAGCGAACAGTTTGGATCGATTGTGATGTTATTCAAGCAGACGGCGGAACACGTGTCGCAAGTATTACCGGAAGTTTTATTGCCTTATATGATGCCATGTTATACTTGATGAATAATAAAATAATCGGCAAAAATCCTATAAAATATTTTGCAGCAGCTGTTAGTGTAGGTATCGTTGAGGATGAGCCGATGGTAGATCTATGCTATCAAGAAGACAGTAGGGCGATCGCTGATATGAATGTAGTGATGACAGAAGAGGGAAGCTTTATCGAGCTACAAGCTACAGGAGAAGAGCGTCCGATCACAGAAGTGGAAATGGATCGATTGATGCTAATGTCAACAGATGCGATCATGAAAATCATTCAAATACAGAAAGAAGCACTTGGACTATTGCTATGATGCAAACTAAAATCATATTAGCCACTTCAAATGCCCATAAGCTTCAAGAAGTACGTGTGATCTTAGAAGGTTATGAGATCATATCGCTGAAGGAAATCGATTTTACTGATGAGATCGTAGAAGACGGTAACTCATTCGAAGAGAATGCTCTTATTAAAGCTCGATATATTCATAACATCTCTGGTCAAACGGTAATAGCCGATGATTCTGGATTATGTGTGGATTACTTAAATGGCGAACCCGGGATATATTCCGCGCGATATGCAGGCCAACCTACCGATGATCAAGCAAATAATAATAAATTATTACAAGCTCTTGAAGGTGTCTCTCAAGAAAAGCGGATCGCATACTTTGTCAGTGCAGCGGCGGTCGTTTTTGAAGACGGACAAGAATTTGTATGTCGAGGAGAAGTCTCCGGTAAAATTGCTTTTGAACCAAAAGGCGAGAACGGATTTGGATACGATCCGCTTTTTATTTGCGATGAGACGGGTATTCGTTATGCTGAAATGAACGCTAATGATAAAAACAGTATCAGTCATAGAAAAAGAGCGTTTGCAAAATTAAAACCGATCATCGATGATTACTATTCTAAACTATCAAATAACAAAGAGTAGATGATAATGATAAAGATATTAATTGTCTCCGATACGCATAATGATATATCATCACTTGATCAAGCCTTGCAAGCTGAGAGCGATGCTACGCATATATTTCATGCGGGTGATTATGCAAAAGATATCCGTGCTATTGATATAAGTCATAAAGAGACATATGCGGTAAGAGGGAACTGTGACGGAAAATATGCTTTAGAAAAAGATACGCAAGTAGTAACGATCGGAAAAACACGGTTTATGCTTACGCACGGGCATAAGTATGGTGTAAAAACAGGATTAGATCAAATCATCCTTGAAGGTAAAAAAAGAAATATAGATGCAATAATCTTCGGTCACACACATAAAGCAATATGCGAAAACATTGAGGGTATTTTGTTAGTTAATCCTGGTAGTTTATCCTCCGCACGAAGTCAAATTCGCACATATGCAACGATTGCTTTAAATGACGATGGAGAGCTTACTCATATTAAATTGAAGCAGTTAGGAAACATTCCAAATTAAAGAAAAAATATAGTCTGAATCTTTTTGTATATAAACGATTACAAAATAAATATTAATTATGTTATTCTGGTTGCATTTGTTGTAGATTTAATATATATTGTATTTAAAAAGTGAGGGAATAATGAGTGGGGTATCGGAACAGGCTGTAGATTGGTATTATGAAAAAGGTGGTGTATATGGACCTTTTAATGAATACGAAATGATTGAGCTGATCAATGAACATAAAATATCAGCTGATACGAACATTTGGAAGATAGGTGAAGCAGATTGGGTTGATGCTGATATGTCAATATTTAGAAAATACTTTACTACTTCAGAAATGCCTAAAAAAGAAACTATAAGCAATTTATATGCTTGGCTCTATGCTGTTGTGCCTTTTTGCTTTTCTCTGATTCTATCTTTTGTAATTCCTGAGGAACACAGCAGATTGATTTCGACTGTGTCTACAGCATTGTTGGTATCATTCTGGGCAACTGATATGCGTTTGATGAAAAAACTTGGTTTCAGTGGTTGGTTATGGACAGGTTTATTCATTCCACCTGTATATCTTTTTATGAGAGCAAGTAAGACCAATAAGCAATATGGGTATGCCATTGCAAATACAATAATATTCACTTTGGGTATTATCGGTTTGATAGGGTTGTTTCTTGTTTAAATTCTCATCATTCAGAAAAAGCATCTAAAATTATATGTAAAATTAACTTCATTGAAATAATTGAAAGCATAAGATTTTAAAAATGCCCCTGCACATCTGAAATTATTATCTGTGTGATAGGGACATTTTTTATTGTAGCTATTTTCTTTTATCTATCTCTTCTCGAATAATGCGCATACACTCAGGATCACTACCGCAACACCCGCCAATGATCTTGACACCGCTATCGTAAATATCCATCACATCATCTGCGAATTCCTCCGCGCTCATTCTGTAAATGGTTTTATTACCGACTTTTTCAGGTTGACCTCTGTTCGGTTCCGCAAAGACAGGGAGGTTTACCATCTTTTTGAAATTCATGATCAAAGGCAACATTTGCTTCGGCGTAAGTGTGCAGTTGATCCCCGCAACATCTATAGGCGCCGTGTTCACAAGAGTAGCCCATTCTTCCAAAGATACGCCTATCCATGTCTTCATTTTCTCGGTAAACGTCATTGCGGCGAAAATCGGAACATCGCAGATATCATTTATCGCAGTGATCGCTGATTCCATTTCCTTAAGATCTGAAACGGTTTCTATTACGATCAAATCAATATCGTTTTTAACGGGTTCGATTTGCGCTTTATAATGTTCGTAGGCATCTTTAAATGAAGAGTCTCCGATCGGTTCTAACATCTTACCTGAAGGTCCTAAGTCCAATGCCAAAAATTTCCCGCTTTTACCTATAAAAGCTTTCTCTGCAGCACGCACTGCTCCTGTGACGATCTCTTGGATCGTCATGTTTGTTTTGTTTAGTGTTTCCGATGTGATATTAAATGTATTTGTTAGTATGACATCGCACCCGACATCAAGATAAGCCCGATGTATGTCTGTTAATATCTCCGGATTTTCAATGTTAATTCGGTGCATTTTTGCGCCGACAATATCTTTTGCGATCAGAAGCGCACCGATTGATCCATCTATCAATATTGGTTCGCGATTTTTAATTAATTCTCTTATACTCATATCATTCTCCTAGAAACGCGTGATATTCATAACAAGTATCAAGCCAATGATCCAACAATATACCGAAAAATATAATAAACTTCCTTTTTTAACGATCAAATTAAATAATTTGATCGATAAATATCCGACGATAAGTGCCGATAAAAAACCGACAATGATCGGTGCAGGAGAAACTTCGTTGATCATGCTCATAACATCGCCGATTTTTAATACAAGCGATCCGAGTATAGCGGGTAATGCAAGTAAAAATGAAAACTCTAAAGCTTCTTCTTTTTCCAGTCCGCAGATCAATCCGCCTGTCATAGTGGTTCCCGATCTTGATATCCCCGGTAAAATTGCACACATTTGGAAAAGCCCGACAATAAATGATTTTCCGGTACCGAGCTGCTCTATTGGTTTAACATTATTTTTACCTGCTTTTTCTCCTATCAAAAGTATAAATCCTGTTATGAAAAGTGTGATCGCCACAACATAGATCTGGGAGAAAGCCGCTTCAATTACATCATCGAATAAAAAACCTATTACACCCGCGGGAATGGTTCCGATAACAATGAACAGGATATAGTATCTGTATTTACTTTTCTTTAGGTTGAACCCTTTAAGTCTGACCAAGTCAAACAACATAAGAAAAAACTCTTTTAATAGGTTTAGTACTGCTCTTGGATATGCTGCTATAATCGCTAAAAAAGTCCCCATATGTAAAATGATCGTAAGAGCTAAGTTGTTTTCCGTGATGCCGAACAGCGTTTCCATTATTACTAAATGTCCTGAACTGCTGATCGGTAAAAACTCAGTTGCCCCTTGCACAAATCCAAGTACCAGTGCCTCAAATATGCTCATGTGTTTCCTCCGAGTCGTGTGAATGCTTAATTATATCATATGTCTGTTATATAATGATCTGATTCAGTTGATTTGTTTAATTATACAATAAAAAAGCACCTGATTTAACAGGTGCTATACTTTTATGTCGATAGTTTGATAAGCGAATTGTGCAACAGGTTTACGGCTTTTGATACCTTAGTGCTTTCAACCAACACGGATATCGTGGTATTGGAATCCGTGGATTGGAACACAGCAATATCATTAGAGTATAATGTTGTGATGATTTTTGCCATAACTCCCGATACGCCACAGATCTGGGTACCTAAAATCGTTATTTTCGTAAAGTCATCTTTTATGTCGTATTCGAGTTCTAAAGCATCCATAATTTCTGAAAGCTGTGTTCTGTTATCTTTTTGGATGATAAAGTTTTTTCTGTCGGGGAATATATTGATCATATCGATGCTTACATTTTTTTCCGCAAGCATTGAGAACATCTTATCTTCTTTCTTTAAATCAGTGAACAATATTTCTACTTGTGAACACCCATCCAGACATGTTATTGCGCTGAACATGGATTCACCTCTTGTTATAGTTGAGCCATCATCGATGATCGTTCCTTCACTGTTCCGTCCTTTATCTATATTTAATACATAGACCGGTACATTCGCTTTCATGGCAAATTCAACTGCTCGTGGATGGATAACTTTCGCACCGTATTTAGCCAATTGGAAAACATCCTTGTATTCTATGGTGCTGAGCAATTCCGCGTTTTCAACAACATTCGGATCAGCGGTCATGACGCCGTCAACATCTGTGAAAATTTCGATACTTTCAGCGTTCAATGCTCCGCCCAAAGCAGTGGCTGTGATATCACTTCCTCCGCGTCCCAAAGTCAATATTTCATTCTCTTCACTCATCCCTTGAAATCCGGCAACAATAGGGATGATCCCGTTTGAAAGTAATGATAATATTTTATCCGTATTGATCTCGAGTATGTCACCTTCGCCGAAATGATTGTCTGTAAGGATGCCTGCTTGCCCCCCCGTGAGAGGCTGTGCTTGATAGCCTGCATTCCTTAATTCTTCCGATACAACTACAGTCGTAATGATCTCTCCGCATGAAGCCAAAAGATCTTTGCTGCGCATATCAACGCCCTCCAGTGTTGGTAAAAGTGAAAGTAATGCATCTGTTGAATACGGTTCGGGATTTCTTCCCATAGCCGAAACAACGATAACGGGGGATAGTCCCTCGCTTCTCGCACTTTCAATATTATCTATAATTGATTTTCTGTTATTTTTTGTATTAACGCTAGTCCCGCCGTATTTTTGAACGACTATTCTCAATTTAAAACCTCCCGATCATTCGGTCATATTCTGTATTCAATATTGTACAATGTGTAAAAGTTTTTTTCAAGCAATCATTAGATGATATATCTTATTTTCCGCTGTGCCCGAAACCGCCTGAACCTCTTTTAGTTTCGTCAAGATCTTCAACAGAATTAAAATCCGCTTGCAAAAATTCCGCAAAGATCATTTGTGCTATCTTCTCGCCCGGCATAAGTTGATAATCAGTCTTTGAAATATTATGTAAAATAACTTTGATCTCTCCTCTGTAATCGGAATCGATCGTTCCGACGCCGTTTGCCACTACGATCCCGTGTTTGAGCGTCAAACCGCTTCTTGAGCGGATTTGAGCTTCGATGCCGATAGGTAGTCCGATATATATGCCGGTAGGGACAAGGACGATCTTATTCTGATTAATCATTATCGGTCGATCGATATTAGCGTAAAGATCAGCACCTGCCGATCCTACGGTTGCATATGTAGGATTAGGGTAGGGAGATCGATTGATTATTTCGATTGTTTTTTTTTTCATCATACTCTCAATTTTATTGCAAAAAGAAGGATCAAAATCTATTGATTTTGATCCTTCAAATAATAGATTTATTTTTTATCATCATTGTTTTTTCGTGGTTTTGGCGGAAGCATGGCTTTTCTGGAGAGATCCACACGACCTTGTTTGTCGATATCGATAACTTTTACTTCAAGCGTATCGCCGATATTTACGACGTCTTCAACCTTTTCAACTCTATCATAACTGAGTTTTGATATATGGACCAATCCGTCTTTTCCGTTCGGTAATCCAACAAAAGCACCAAAATTCATGATCCTTGTTACTTTACCTGTAATGATATCACCGACTTCAATGTCTTTAACGATACCTTCAATGATTTTTTTCGCTTCATTTGCTTTTTCTAAATCCGGTGAACCGATAAATACTTTACCGTCATCTTGGATATCGATTTTAACACCGGTTTCGTCGATGATCTTATTGATAACTTTTCCGCCTGATCCAATCACGTCACGTATTTTATCAACAGGAATCTCGATTGTAATGATGCGAGGAGCGTATTGACTGACTTCATCTCTTGGTTTGTCAAGAACTGCAAGCATTTTACCAAGAATATGCATCCTGCCTGTTTTAGCTTGCATGAGCGCAGTAGTTAGAACTTCTTCGTCGATACCTTGGAGTTTGATATCCATTTGGATCGCTGTGATGCCTTTTTCTGTGCCTGCAACTTTGAAATCCATATCTCCGTAGAAGTCTTCCATCCCTTGGATATCAGACAGTACTACAAGTGCATCGTCTTCTTTTATCAATCCCATAGCAATACCTGCGACCGGTGCTTTGATCGGCACACCTGCATCCATTAATGAAAGCGTACTGCCGCAAACACTCGCCTGAGAGGTGGAGCCGTTTGAACTCAAAACTTCTGATACGACACGTATCGTGTATGGAAAATCATCGGTATCAGGAATGACGGGAAGTAGGGCACGCTCAGCCAAAGCCCCGTGTCCGATCTCACGTCTTCCGGGTCCTCTTATAGGGCCGGTTTCTCCGACTGAGAAGTGAGGGAAATTATAATGATGCATATACCGTTTCGATTCTTCTTCAGTAAGTCCGTCTAATATCTGTTCTTCACGCAATGCGCCTAACGTCGCCGCCGATAAAACTTGCGTTTGACCTCTTGTAAATAATCCGGAACCATGTACACGTTTCAGTTTGCCTACTTCACAACTGATCGGTCGGATCTCGTCATATTTCCGTCCGTCCGGTCGAACACTCTGGTGAGCAATCATTTCGCGAACAATATTTTTTAGTACTTTTTCGAATATTTCTTTTATATCTAATCCTGCTTCGGGATAAGTTTCAAGATGTTTTTCCGTGAGCATTTTTTTATGAGCATCAAGTATGTTATTACGTTGTTTTTTATCGGGTGTAACGAATGCTTCTTTGAATAAACCCAATGTCTCTTCATACATTGCATCATACAATTCTTGATTTGGGCGGAAGTATTGAATTTCTTGTTTTTCTTTGCCTATTTCCGCAATGATCTCTTCTTGGAAAACCACCATTTTCTTGATCTCATCATGTGCAAATAAAATGGCTTTGATCATCATATCTTCAGGTACTTCATCGGCACCTGCTTCTACCATTAAGATCGCTTCTTTCGTTCCGGCAACGACAAGACTTAATGTACTGCTTTCTCGTTGTTCTGAAGTAGGGTTTAAGATAAATTCATTGTCGATCAGTCCGATATTGACAGCCGCAGTTGGTCCATCGAAAGGGATGTCAGATATCCCCAAAGCTATAGAAGAACCGATCAATGCAGTCAATTCAGGTAGGTTGTCGTATTCTACGCTCATAACCGTAGCAACGATTTGAACATCGTGTCTAAAGCCTTTGTCGAATAAAGGTCTGAGTGGTCTGTCGATCAATCGAGCACTGAGTGTTGCTTTTTCGCTTGAACGACCTTCTCGTTTTAAGAAACCGCCGGGGATCTTTCCGACTGCATACAGTTTTTCTTCATAGTTGATATTCAACGGGAAGTAATCCGTATTCTCTCTTGCATCTTTGGACATCGTAGCGGCAACAAGGACCGATGTATCTCCGTAAGAGACAAATACCGATCCGTTTGTAAGTTGAGCCAACTCACCGGCTTCGACAACAAATGGTCGTCCGGCAAAGTCAGTTTTGAAAACTTTTTTCATTTTTCCTCCTATTTTAACTTCACTAAATAGGCTTCCGATATTGCGTGGTGTTCTAAATTTGCAATAACGGGAATGTTTTTCTCATTCTTTTTTAGAAAGCTATGGATATATTTTACCACATAAAATTAAAAACGGTGTATAATACACCGTTTTTTTACATTATTTTCTCAAATTAAGTTCTTTGATCAATGTTCTGTATCGTTCGATATCTTTATCCATCAAATAATCCAGAAGTCGACGTCTTCGTCCAACCATTTTAAGTAAGCCGCGACGTGAATGATGATCTTTTTTATTGATTTTCAAATGCTCATTCAGATGATTGATACGTTCTGTCAAGAGCGCGATCTGTACTTCAGATGAACCTGTATCGCCTTCATGTTTTTGATACTTAGCGATGATCGATGACTTCATTTCTTGATCGAAATGCATAGTTGTATCCTCCTTTATTTTATCATTCGCCTCAATCCCAGGTTACCGTCGGATTATTTCGGTATCCTGAGACAGGGTAAGTGCTTATGAAGTATAGCATAATTAATGGTTTAAGTAAAGATAAAATTGGTGATTAATAATATGATAAAGATAAAAAGCTTTACATATGATTTCATCTATGCTATATTATATGAAAATAACTGAATATCTGAATTATTATCTTAGGTGCTTTTATGCCTAACAGGGAAAACGGTCAGAGTCCGTTACAGCCCCCGCTACTGTATTTGCAGTATTGTATTTATATGATCTGCATAAGTCAGGAACCTGCCTTCGATGATTCAACAGAAAAATCTTCGGCGGGAAGGTGTTTTGTAATTTCCGCCGCTGAGAAGCGGTTTTTTTATTAAATTAAAGAGGAGAAGAAAAAATGAAAAAGATCTTAGTTGCATTATTGGCAACAATGCTTGTGTTTTCCTTATTCGGATGCACAAAAACAACCAGCAATTACACGGATTTACCGGAAGCTGGTTCATATCCAATGACACTTATAGACGGCATCGGAAATGAAGTCGTTATCGAAAGTGAACCGGAAACTATCGTTTCGATCGCACCGAGTTGTACAGAAATCTTATTTGCAATTGGTGCCGGAGACATGGTCGTTGCTGATTCCGATTGGTGTAATTATCCTGCGGAAGCTGCTGCGTTAGAAAAAATCGGTAGCACTTACAGTCTTAATGTAGAACGCATAATAGAATTGGAACCTGATGTTGTATTTGTAGCGGGTTCATTCGCTGTTGACGCTACAGAAACTTTAAACGCAGCAGGCATACCGGTTTATTCAGCAACGGAAGATGCTATCGAAGATATCTATTATAATATAGAAGCAATGGGCGTCATCACAGGGCATTTAGATGAAGCGGTCTCATTAACGGATCAATTAAAATCTGATCTTGCAGCTCTTGAAGAAATGGTTGCTGGTGCTGAAACACGCAAAGTATTTATCGATTTAGGTGCACTTTATACTTCAAGCGGTATGAGCTTCCAAGGTAATTTATTCGCATTGGTCAAAGGAGAAAATATCGGACTTAACTATGATATTTCGGCTCCTCAACTTTCCGCGGAAACAGTAATTGAAGCGAACCCTGATGTTTACATCTGCATGTCGCCGAAAGAATATTTTGTAATGCCCGATGGATTTGAGAATATTAACGCGTTTATGAACGGTGAAGTTTACTATGTGGATTACAGTGATCCGGTTGCGGATATCGTTTCAAGACCCGGTCCGAGATTTGTGGAAGGCATGAAAGTATTTGCTATGATGATCCATCCTGAATTAGGAATCGAATCGGATTACATTACGGATCTATCTGTCTACAAGTAAGCAAAAGAATTTAAATAATATAGCATCATATAACTGCACGATAGTATCGTGCAGTTATATGGGTTGTGAGATCGTATTACTTGTTTGAAAGTGATACGATTTGACAATGAAAATATTTTACTGTTGGAGCATTTATGAAAAAAACGATCCTATACATTTCACTGGGTGTACTGGTTTCGCTGTTGGTTATTGTAGTCTGCACTTTTTTCGGAGCGGCAGACATCAATTTCAGCGAAACCGTTATGATTCTTATGAATAAAATGTTCGGATTATTTTCCGATAAGGTTGAACTTATTCAAACAAAAACCATTATTATTTGGCAATTGCGTTTCCCTAGAACACTTTTAGCCTTTTTCGTAGGCGGAACATTGGCTGTTTCGGGTGCGGTTTATCAAGCTATTTTTAAGAACCCAATGGCAGATCCGTTTGTTTTGGGTATCTCTTCAGGTGCGGCTTTTGGCGCAACACTGGCAATTATATTTGCGATCCCTGCGACTTTGTACGGTATGAATCTTATTTCGCTATTTGCATTCGTAGCTTGTATTCTAACCATTTTCTTTGTGTATAATATCGCTAAAGTCGGGCGTCATGCTCAAATAACGTCTTTGCTTTTAAGCGGTATCGCGGTAAATCAATTTTTAACAGCGATCATAGCAATGATCATGTTGTTCTCTCATAATCAGATGAAACAAATTTTCTTTTGGACCCTGGGAAGTTTTTCTGCAAAAGGCTGGGATCAGTTCTTTACGGTTTTGCCGTATGTCGTGATCGGTTCGATATTGATCTTTATTTTTGCGAGAGACCTGGACATCATCATGTTGGGTGACGAGACGGCCATTCGTTTCGGTGTTGAAACCGAGAAAGTTAAAAGAAGATTGTTTATAATTACAGCGTTTATGATGGCAGCATGTGTATCAGTCAGCGGTATTATCGGATTTGTCGGTTTGATATCACCGCATATCATACGCTTATTTTCCGGACCGGTACATAAACGATTGTTACCGCTTTCATTTCTGTTCGGTGGGATCGTATTAAGCGTATGCGATACGATCGCAAGAGCGGTGATTTCTTCAGAAATACCTGTAGGCTTGATCACAGCGATCATAGGAGCTCCGTTCTTTATTTATCTGCTGCGTGCAAAAAGGACTGAGGTGATGTAGCATGACTAAAAACAGTATTCTTAGATTTGAAGATGTTACGATCCAATACACCACAAAACCCGTCGTTAAGGATTTTTCCTGTGATATAAAAAAAGGAGAATTCGTTTCTCTGATAGGTCCGAACGGATCCGGTAAGTCTACTTTGATCAATGCGATCATGTGCAGTGTTGATTTGAAATCAGGCGAAATATACTTAGGCGGAAAAAATAATAAAGAATATTCCGCAAAAGAACGTGCGCGTTTTGCGGCAGTCGTTCCGCAAACGTTCAACGTGAGGTTTGGGTTTAAAGTAAGAGATATCGTAATGATGGGCAGGAATCCTTATTTAAAAAGGATGCAGTCCGAAACGGTAGAGGATATTGAAATAGTCAATGAATCTTTGAAGCTTACCAATACTTTTCATTTAAGAGACAGAAAGATCACATCTTTATCGGGCGGAGAGCGTCAAAGAGTCATAATAGCCGGTGCTTTGGCACAAAAACCACAGCTATTGATATTAGACGAGCCGACAAATCACTTAGACATCCATCATAATTTAGAAGTTATGGACCTTATAAAAAGACTTAACAAAGAAGATGAGATCACAGTATTTGCTGTTCTTCACGATATTAATATGGCCGCAAGGTTTTCCGATAGGATCATCCTGTTGAATGAAGGTGAACTGATCAAAAGCGGTTCTGTGCAAGATGTGATCAATGAGGAAGTACTAAAGCCCGTTTATCAGATCGATATGGTCGTTCGGAATAATAAATTGACCGATTCATTGGAATTGGTACCGTTACGTAAAAATCAAGATCAATCACTTGATTATATGGATCGAAAAGTGCATGTTATCTGCGGCGGAGGCAGCGGAGAAACTGTTTTGGAAGAATTAAGAAACAGAGGGTATTCGGTAAGCTGCGGCGTCATAAATATCAGTGACAGTGATTACGAAGTTTGCGAAGCGCTGGGGATTAAGATGGCAGCGGAAAAACCGTATTGTGATATATCCGATGAAGCATATCTTAAAAATCAATCCTTGATCGATGAATGTGATACGATCATTTTGACTGATGTTGCGATCGGTCACGGGAATCTGCGAAATATCCAAATTGTAAAAGAAAATACAGATAAGAAGATTTACATCATCAATGCAGATAATCGCGACTATACTGACGGACGCGCGGATAAGATGATCGAAGATATTATAAATACTGCAGATCCTATCTTATTAGATAAAACTGAATTGTTGGATCGGATAAAAAATAATCAATTATAAATGATTGACATATGATTTGTCATCATGTACAATATATCAGATAAAAGCTATGAAAAAGACAGTAGCTGTTTGTTGTTAAATAAGAGATACGGTGGATGGTGCGAACCGTAAACGACCTTCAGCAAAAATCACTTTTGAGCCGACGAACAGAAAAGTAGCAGTAAGTTCGTACGCCGGTGGGCGTTACATCATAAATTAAGTGGGCTTTGTGCCAAATCGGGTGGTACCGCGGATATTTTCGTCCTGTATTTTTACAGGACTTTTTTTATTATAAAGCAAATACGACCGACGTAAATAAAGATCCATAATTGGGGAGGAACTAATGACATTTAAAGAACTCAACAGTCAATCTGTTGCAGAAAACGAAAAAGAGATCTCAACTTACTGGGATAAGATCGATATCTTGCAGCGAACGATCGATACAAGAGAAGGAAAAGAAGACTTTGTCTTTTATGAGGGACCACCAACCGCAAACGGGAGGCCCGGGATCCATCATGTTCTTGCGAGAACTTTGAAAGACAGCGTGAATAAATATAAAACGATGCAAGGTTATCGTGTGATACGAAAAGCCGGCTGGGATACACACGGACTTCCTGTAGAGATCGAAGTTGAAAAAACACTCGGCATGTCTGGCAAACAAGATATCGAAGTATACGGGATCAAAGAGTTTAATGATATGTGCTGTCAATCTGTTTTTACCTATGAAGCGTTATGGCGTGAAATGACAGAACGCATGGCATATTTTATCGATTTGGATCACCCATATATAACACTTGATAATGATTATATTGAGACTGTTTGGTGGATCTTAAGCGAGTATTATAAAAAAGGTCTGATCTACGAAGGCCATAAAATACTTCCGTATTGCGCGCGTTGCGGGACAGGACTTGCTTCGCACGAAGTCGCACAAGGATATCAAACGATCAATACGGATACTGTTATCGTTGAGATGAAAGCAAAAGATCAAGATTTCTATTTCTTGGTTTGGACAACTACGCCTTGGACTTTGGCTTCCAACGTAGCCTTAGCAGTAAATCCCAAAGTGGATTATGTGAAAGTTCAGTTTGAAGATAAAAAATACGTGCTGGCTAAATCTCTTTTGGGTGCGGTTATCGGAGAAGGCTATAATATTTTAGAAGAAATGAAAGGTAAGGATCTCGCATATATAGAGTATGATCAACTGATGCCTTTTGTAAAACCCGAGAACGGGAAAGCCTTTTTTGTGACATGCGCGGATTATGTTACAACAGATGACGGTACAGGGATCGTACATATCGCACCGGCTTTCGGAGAAGATGACTACAACGTTGGAAGAGAATACGGCTTAGCTGTCTTAAATCCGGTTGATGAGAGTGGTGTTTATACCGATACGCCCTGGGTCGGAAAATTCGTTATGGATGCCGATAAAGAAATTATTATTTGGCTTAAACAAAACGGATATTTATTTAAGAAAATTAAGGTGGAACATAACTACCCGCATTGTTGGCGTTGTAAAACTCCCCTTTTGTATTATGCGAAACCGAGTTGGTATATAGAAGTTACAAAATATAAAGACGAATTGATAAAAGCCAACAATGAAGTGGATTGGTATCCCGATTTTGTCGGGGAGAAACGATTCGGGAATTGGTTGGAAAATTTAAAAGATTGGGCTATCTCCAGAAACAGATATTGGGGAACGCCGTTAAATATCTGGCAATGTGAATGCGGAGAGACATTATCGATCGGTTCTCGTGCGGAATTGGTCGAAAAAGCAATTGAAGATATCGATGATACGATCGAACTGCATCGTCCGTATGTGGATGATGTTCATATCAAGTGCGAAAAATGCGGAAAAGAAATGACACGCGTCCCTGATGTTATAGATTGCTGGTTTGACAGCGGTTCGATGCCTTTTGCGCAATATCATTATCCTTTTGAAAATCAAGAACTGTTTGAAAGTCAGTTCCCTGCTGATTTTATATGCGAAGGGATCGACCAGACACGAGGATGGTTCTACTCACTTTTGGCAATATCGACTTTTCTTAAAGGCAGAGCGCCTTATAAACAAGTTTTGGTCAATGATCTCATCTTAGATAAGGATGGTATCAAAATGTCTAAAACAAAAGGCAATACGGTAGATCCGTTTGAAATGTTTGATAAGTACGGCGCAGATGCTCTACGTTGGTATTTGTTATACGTGTCACCGGCATGGACACCGACAAAATTTGATGAAAACGGATTGAAAGAAGTAATCAGTAAGTATTTCTTAACACTAAAAAATGTTTACAGTTTCTTTGTTATGTACGCGAATACTGACGGAATAGATCTGACTTCATTTGAAAGTCCTTATGAAAATCGCGATGAGATCGATCATTGGCTTCTTTCAAAATACAACTCGATGGTCAAAGAAATTACCGAAGAAATTGAAGTTTTTGATATGACAAAAGCTGTAAGAAAGATCCAAGATTTTGTTAATGAAGATCTTTCAAATTGGTATATAAGACGTAACAGAAAACGTTTCTGGGATAGTGAACTTACAGAAGACAAAAAAGCTGTTTATAAAACGACTTATGAAATATTGGTCGGTATAGCGAAGTTATCTGCTCCTTTTGCACCGTATCTTTCTGAAGAAATCTATAGGAATTTAACAGGGGAAGAATCTGTTCACGTAGCCGATTATCCTGTTTGCAACGCAGATATGATCGATGAAGCATTGGAATATAAAATGGATCTGGTCAGGAATCTCGTAAGTCTTGGTCGAAGTGCTCGTGAAGATGTTCAAATAAAAGTACGCCAACCGTTAAAAGAAGTGCTTATAGACGGTGCACATAAGGATACGATCGGTGATCTGACAGAATTGATCAAGGAAGAATTGAATGTTAAGCAAGTGACGTTTGAAGATGATTTGTCAAAATTTATGAACTTTGCGCTAAAACCGGATTATAAAATTTGCGGTAAACTTTTCGGGAAACTTGTAAAACCGCTCGGACAATATCTGCAAAATATCGATGCGGCGGAATTTATCGCAAAGCTGAATACTGAAGGCAACGTCACTGTAACAATTGAAGGTGAGCAACTTACATTATCCGAAGAACATTTGGATATTAGGATCACTGCAAAAGAAGGTTTCAATGTTCAAACAGAAGATAATTTGTTTATCGTATTGAATACGGATCTATCGGACGAGCTAATTGATGAAGGATATGCGCGTGAAGTGATTTCTAAAGTGCAGCAAAAAAGAAAAACAGAAGGTTTCGAGATCACAGATCGTATTATACTGAAAATAAACTCAGATGATGTTATTGTAAAAGCGATCGCTGCTTTTAAAGATTACATCATGAATGAAACGTTATCCGAAGCGCTAATGATCGAAGACAATAATGGCGAGACGATCATGTTGAACGGACATGAATCGCAAATTACAGTAGAAAAAATGTAACACGGTTTAGATAAAGGCATAGTTTTATGCCTTTTATCTATTGTAAACAATAAATTAACAATTTCAAATATGAAAAAAAGAGATTAAATGTTATAATTTTAGTAATTCAGGAGGATGGTTTTGAAAACAGATATTAAGAATTTATACCAAAATTATAAAGCATATGAAGATAAGGAAATAACCGTTGATGGATGGATCAAAACAATACGATCCTCAAATGCATTTGGATTCATTGAATTGAATGACGGTACATATTTTAACAACATACAAATTGTTCTTGAGAATGATAATCTAGCTAATTATGCTGATATCTGTAAATCAACAGTCTATACTGCTGTTTCTGTTAAAGGCATCCTTAAGATTACACCCGAAATGAAACAACCATTTGAGATTAAGGCACAGGAAGTGACTGTCTTAGCAGATTCCGAGAATGATTATCCTCTCCAGAAAAAACGACATTCGTTTGAATATCTAAGAGAAATTGCACATCTACGACCGCGCGGAAATTCTTTTTTTGCGACATTCCGCGTTCGTTCTTTGGCAGCATATGCCGTACACAGTTTCTTTCAACAAAAAGGTTTTGTTTATGTGAATACGCCAATCATCACCACCAGTGACTGCGAGGGTGCAGGGGAAATGTTTCGAGTGACAACTTTTGATCCTATGCAAACAAAAGGCGACAAGGACAAACAGGTTGATTTCTCGGATGACTTTTTTGGAAAAGAAGCATATCTTACAGTTAGCGGACAATTACAAGCAGAAGCGTTTGCTTTAGCTTTTAAAAATGTTTATACATTCGGACCTACTTTCAGAGCGGAAAATTCCAACACAACGCGTCATGCTGCGGAATTTTGGATGATAGAACCCGAAATCGCATTTGCGGACCTTTATGACGATATGGATCTTGCGGAAGAAATGTTGAAATATATGATCAATTACGTCATGGAAAACGCGCCGAAAGAGATGAAGTTTTTTAACCAATTTATAGATAAAGGTTTAATTGCCCGATTGGAAAGCATCGTAAATTCGTCCTTTGAGAAGATTACTTATACCGATGCCGTTTCAATTTTGCAAAAAGCAAATAAATCTTTTGAGTACCCTGTTGAATGGGGCTGCGATCTGCAAACTGAGCATGAACGATATTTGACTGAAGAACATTTCAAAAAGCCCGTCTTTGTTACGGATTATCCGAAAGACATCAAAGCTTTTTATATGAGACTCAATGATGACGGAAAGACAGTGGCCGCAGTGGATTGTTTAGTGCCCGGTGTCGGTGAGATCCTCGGCGGAAGTCAACGTGAAGAAAGAGAAGATGTATTACTCAAGCGAATTCGTGAAACAGGTATGAATCCTGAATCGATCGATTGGTACATCCAACTGCGCAAATACGGAGGTGTTAAACACGCAGGATTTGGGCTCGGATTTGAAAGAGCCGTCATGTACATGACAGGGATGAAAAATATCCGTGATGTCATACCTTTCCCAAGAACAGTCAATCACGCAGAATTTTAATATTTTCTCGGAGGAAAATATGTTCAAAAAAATATTATCTATATGTATGATCTTACTTTTCATTATTATGCCAATGGGAGTTTTTGCGGCAGATGAAGAAGAACAGGATACATCTTCACCGAATCCTGAATTGATCTTAACAGATCCTTCCTTTGATTTGAACACTGTCGACCCTGCTGTTTTAGAAGCATGGTATGCATCTGAAGTGCTTGTTTCGGATGCCAATCTCGCAAAAGCATTAAAATCCGCAGCCAACGTAGCTTCAGGTGAACCGTTGACAATAGAGGATATGTTCAGTTTACCGACAACGCTTAATTTAGCGGGTTTATCGATAACGAGTCTGGTCGGTATGCAATACGCGATCAATGTCAAAGAATTGACATTGAGCAATAATGAGATAACCAATTTAGAAGCATTAAGAAATCTTTATAATTTAGAGTATTTAAGTTATTCGAATAATAATGTAAAACTGGTCCCGGATTGGATCTTTACTTCAAGACGATTGACTGAGGTAAACGGATCCGCGAATGATTCTACAAACGTAGCATCATTCGAAGGGACAAGTGACTTAGAGGCACTCTATCTTGAAGGCAATGATCTTTCTACTTTGCCAGACTTGAGTGGTTGTACCGAATTGACAGTACTGTCTTTATCACACAATAATTTTTCTGTTTTTCCGAATACGATCACTTCTTTGGATAAACTGGATATCTTGTCTCTTTCAGATAATAAATTAACTGAGATACCGGATTTATCATCACTCACGAAATTAACGGGTATTAATTTGGATAATAATATGATCACTGCTATACCGCAAGGGATCGAAAATTTATCCTCATTGCAACAAATTTCATTAGTTAATAATCAAATTACACAAATTCCGGAACACATTATGGGTATGAATCAACTTGAAAATTTATTGTTGAGCTTTAATGAAATAGAAATAATACCCGAAAACATTACGCAGATGGAAAACTTAAAAGTACTGGAGCTTGCTGTCAATCGTATAGATCTAACCGATAGTGCATTAGTAACAGCTGAATTAGCCGAAAAATTAGATACCTTTACATACAAATTACAAAAACCGAATTTCCAATTGGAATTGTATCAAGAAAAAGGGGCTCCTGGAGGAAAGCTTGTATGGAGCGGTGTAGAAGATGTAAGTGATGCGAATGAGGGATATATTACAATAACAAAATTTGTAATTGAACGAAAAGAAGAGACGATCGCCGATGAAACCGATGAGGAATCTGAAGAAGAGACCACTTCTAACACATTGCCTACAATAGCGTTATTTGAAACGATTGCCGAACTTGATTCAGATGTAACGGAATATATCGATGAGACAGCTGATCCTGATACGGATTATACATATAAAGTTACGGCTTATGTAACGGGGATGTATTTGGATACTTATGTGATAGATACTTCGGGCAGTGAAACGGTCAATACGAAGGATATGGTCATCACAAGAATGTCAACGCAAGAGTTGATTCAATACATAGCTGTAGGTGGAGTAGCGGGGATTGTGTTGATCGTTGGTATTATTCTGCTTGTCCGTAAAAGAAAACCAGGTCAAAAAACAACAAAGAACGGAACTTCAAGTAAAAAATCTCGAAAGAAAAAGAAAAAGATCAAGATAACAAGAGCGAATCAAAAAAAAGCAGAAGTAACAACAGATACTGAAGTTATCAATAATGTCATCGATCAAATTATAGAGGATGATAACACTGATATTGAAATATAGAATGTGAATAATAATTAAGGAATGATATGGCGAGTAAAGCAAGATATGATATTGTGATCTTCGATTTTGACGGAACGATTGCAGATACAAAAGAAGGTATCATGAACGGAGCGAGATATGCATTAAGCGAATGTGGTGTATCTGAATCCGACTACGGTGATCTGAAGCGTTTTGTCGGACCAACTCTTTGGTATTCTTTCGAAACGTTCTATGCTTTTGACAGCACCATGCAAGAAAAAGCAGTTCAGTGCTATAGAGATTATTATAAAGATCGTGGTATCCATGAAGTTAGCTTATACGAGGGAATCGTGGATCTGCTGATTAAATTGAATCAACAGGACATCTCAGTAGGGATAGCAAGCGCAAAACACCAAAAAAGTGTTGAAACTGCTCTTGACAACTTGGGTATAGCGAGTTATTTTGCGTCAGTATCCGGAAGTTTTATGAATGGCGACAGATCAGATAAGGCTGAACTGATTTCAAGCGTCTTGGATGATTTGCAATCAAGTGAGATGAATAGGGTGGTATTTATTGGCGATAGTCGTACAGATGCCATCGGCGCCCAAGAGTGTGGCGTTGACTTTATAGCTGCTCTCTATGATAGAGAAGAGACGGAATTTGACGGATTGATACTTGATAAAAAGGTTTATGACATAGAGGATTTGGACAAATACTTATTTGAATAGGGTGATGATATGAATGAAAATATGAAAGATAACACCTATGCATTGGTATTTAGCGGTGGCGGTGCGCGTGGAGCCTATGAAATGGGCGTTTGGAGAGCATTGGACGAATTGAAAATCGACGTACAAGCAGTGTCAGGGACATCGATAGGATCTATCAACGGCGCGTTATTTGCGCAAGGCGATTTCGGCAAAGCCTTATCAGCATGGAATGACCTTACGCCGGACATGATATTTGATTCGGACTTGACCGGTATCAAAAAATATCGCAGTATCGACAAAATGAGAGAACTACTTACTGAATACATAGATGAAGAAGCAGTGCGTAACAGTAAGATCAATTTTGTTTTGGTGACATTCAATCTTTCGGATTTGCAAGATGAAACCTTATTCATAGAAGATATACCAAATGGCAAATTGATCGATTACTTGCTTGCCAGTGCTAATTATCCTGTATTTGAACGACAAAAAATAGATGGCAAATACTACATCGATGGTGGTCTGTACAATAACTTACCTGCGAAACCTTTGGCTGAAAAAGGCTATAAACATTTGCTTTTGGTAGATGTAAGAGATCCTTTGGCTAAAACGTATCGCAAATTTGATACTAAAGGTTATGATATAACGATCATCAAACCTAAGCATGCATTGCCGAATGTTTTGCATTTTGATCAAGATGTGATTCGTGAGAACTTAATATTCGGTTATTATGACACCTTACAAATTTTCGGGAAATATTTAAGCTCATATTATTATATTGTGGATTCTGAAAATGATGTTGTGGAGTATAATTTTACTAGCGAAGATATCGTTGAACTGAACAATGACGATATATTCAAAGAGTTATTCATGAACGATAAAGCTATGGAAAATATTTTGACATATGTGAATGAATTCAGAGAAACATCTGCAGGTATCTCATTCAAGAGTAAAGATTTTTTTGTTTCATGTATTGAAATTTGTGCGGATATTTTAGGGATTGAAAGATCAAAAGAATATACATTAAAAGAGATGTATGATATCTTACTGCATGAGTTTATAGATATAAAAGAAAAAGGCATGTATTTAGAAGAAAGTATCAAAGAGAGACTTGAGGAGAAAATAAAGAACAAAGAATTATCATTTGCGCAGGATGATAAGAAAATATTGTTTGCAACAATGTTGGCATACTCGGATAAAATAGCCTATTTTTATGAATTATTTATTCGCATCGCCCCCAAGATTTCAATCAGTTATCTTACTGCCAGTGTAATGTTAAATCGTTATGAAAAGACAGAAACAGCCCATTAATATATATATTAATAAGCTGCAGATATGCATGTGACATAATCTTTTTCGTGCGTGATCGACAATTGTATGCCCATTATCGATTTTGCTTGAGCTACTGCACTGGCTTTTTGCGATAATGATACGATCGGCTTTCCCATTGGGTCATTTTTTATTTGTATGTCTTTAAAACCGATCCCTGTAAAACCTGTACCGATACTTTTGGCGATTGATTCTTTGGCGCAAAATATCTTCGCAAGAAACAAGGCTTGATCATTTGAATTCATATACTCGCTCAGTTCATCATCTGTAAGGATCTTGTTTGACAGATGATTTTGTTTATCAAGACTCATTTTTCTGTATCTACGTATATCAGTCATATCGATCCCGATCCCTTTGATGAGGCTTTCTTGATTGTAATCAATGAACATTGTACTCCTCCGTAACGCAAAAAAACCCTGCGCATTCAGCAAGGTTCTTTATTATGAACAAACTTGTTTACCTATGAAAGCGCATTTACTTTTTTAGCAAATTGGCTTTTTTTGCGATTAGCTGCGTTTTTATGGATAACGCCTTTTGTGGCAGCCATGTCAAACTTCTTGCTGGCTTGTTTGCATGCTTGAGCAGCTTTTTCCGCATCACCTTCGGCAACGATTGCCAGGAACTCTTTTTCTGTCGTCTTAAGATTCGTTTTTACTTTCTTATTAGAGACCCTGCTTTTTTCGTTTGTTAGGATTCTTTTTTTAGCTGATTTGATATTTGCCAAGTGATTTACCTCCATACGGATTTTTAGCTATTATATTGTATCACTATATGCTCAATATTGCAAGAGGGAAAAAAGATAAATAAAAACTAGATATTTAAAGAAATTTCGTTCTATCAGACATTTAATGATACCATCCAATCCGATTAATATCCAGCTGATCCGTTAGGAGAAGGTTCATTGATGATTCCAAATATCTTGGTGATATAGTTTCCAAGATATCAGGCAAAATCGGCTGAATAATTAAGGAAAAAACGTTGACAAATTTGTATGCATAAGTTATACTAAATATCGCACTTTATGAGTATGCGGGTGTAGCTCAGTGGTAGAGCCCTAGCCTTCCAAGCTAGTCGCGAGGGTCCGATTCCCTTCACCCGCTCCATTTCTTTTTGCGTCAGTAGCTCAGCTGGATAGAGCAACGGCCTTCTAAGCCGTAGGTCATGGGTTCGAATCCCCTCTGGCGCACCATATATGTATAATTTTTGACCATCATATAGTATGGTGGGGGTAGCTTAGCTGGTTAAAGCGTCGGATTGTGGTTCCGAAGATCGTGGGTTCGAATCCCATTCTCCACCCCATAAACCTTAGGGGTATCGCCAAGCGGTAAGGCAACGGACTCTGACTCCGTTATCGTAGGTTCAAATCCTGCTACCCCTGCCATTGAAAATAAAATAAATATATATAGGGGTATAGCCAAGTCGGTAAGGCAACGGATTTTGATTCCGTCATGCGTAGGTTCAAGTCCTGCTACCCCTGCCATACAAATATCCAGCTTGTTCCGCAAGCTTTTTTTATTGGGGATTTATTATTGGTACTAATCCAATCCTGCTTATGATATAATACAAATATACTTAAATCACAAAGTAATCGAAAAAAATCGATTCAACTTAGGAGGCATATTTATATGCAAGATCAGCGCAAAACAGAACTTTTTAAAACTTGGCTTGAGGAAAAGAATATTTCAGATATTGAGATCATCGATATAAGTGAGATTGCTATAGATATGGATGCATTTGTGATAGGGACTTCTTCAAATATAAGACAAGCAAAAGCAGCTGTTGATTACATAGAAGAAAAAGCCGAAGAACATGGTTTTAAGTTACTTGGTCGCGAGGGAAAAGAAGCCGGCAAATGGATACTTTTGGATTTTGTTGATGTTATCGTGCATATTTTTCAGCAGGATGAGCGAGAATTATATAATTTAGAAAAATTATGGGCTGACGGACGCTTCTTAACCAGAGGGAGCAATGAATGATCCGAATGATTTAAGAAAGATGCCTCTGGGCAAACTCTTTCGACATTATTTGATCGCTTCTGTCATCAGTATGCTGATCGCATCGATCCACCGTGTTGTCGATACGGTATTTATCGGACGCGGAGTGGGGAGCGTGGGTATAAGCGCAATGAATGCGATCATACCTCTTCTAGCTTCTGTATGGGCACTGATGATTTTGATCACTATGGGCGGTAGTACCGCGTATAGTATCAGCATGGGGAAGGGGAATAAAGACGAAGCCAAAAATATATTTTACACATCAAATTTCTTAATGGGATTTTTGGTATTATTTTTTATTATTTTCGGACTCGGTTTGATCGAACCCATTTGTCTTTTTTTAGGTTGTGACTATTCAACATTGCCCTACGCCACGGGTTATTTAAAAATACAGTTGTATTTCTTACCCGCACTTGCGCTCAGTGGGATGATCAGTGCATTTATTAAAAACGACGGTAATCCACGATTGGTGATGTACGGAATAATTTGTTCTTCCGTTTCAAATATTATTTTGAACTATGTATTTATTTTTATGTTCAACTGGGGCATCGAAGGCGCATCTCTTGCGACGGGACTTGCGGAACTGATCGGTGTATTGGTTTTATCGACTCACTTTGTTAAGAAAAAAGCCAATCTTGATTTAAAATTCACGCACATTAAATTTAAATGGTCAAATGTAGCTTCGATCGTTAAAGTCGGGCTGCCGCCTTTTTTTGCCGAAATATCTTTTTCGGTAGCCCTTTTCTTTATGAACAGAGTAGTGGGTGGATTGGTAGGACAAACAGGTATCGCTTCCGTAGGCATTATGTTTGCGGTTATCGATATGATCTATATCATGATATACGGTGTTGCGAGTAGTATGCAGCCTATCGTGAGTTTCAATTTCGGAGCCGATGAACACAAGCGTGTATGGGATACTTTAATACTCGCAATTAAAATTTCTTTTGTCATTAGCTTAGTATTAACGATAATCGGATTTATAAACGCTGAATCCATTGTTAGGATCATTAATAATCAAGATCTGCTTTTAATTGCAATGGCGACCAAATTATTACGATATAATTTTTTAACAATGCCTATTACCGCAATTTCAACCAGTACACAAATCTTCTATCAATCGATCGGCAAAGCTAAGATCGCTACGATATTGACCGTAATGCGAAATGCCGGATTTGTGATCTTTGTTTTATATATCATGAAAGCATTTTTCGGTATCGAAGGTGTTTGGATGACATACCCGATAGCGGATATCTTCTCAGTCATAGTTTACGGTATCTGTTTAAAATCGCTTCACCGAAGATATCGTCATTTGATAAATCATCAATTATCTTTTATTAAGGAGTAAGTAAGTGGAAGTAAGAACAAGGTTTGCCCCGAGCCCTACAGGATATTTGCATATTGGGAGTTTGCGTACTGCATTGTATTGTTATTTGTGGGCAAAAAATCAGAGCGGAAGTTATATTATCAGGATCGAGGATACAGACCAAAAAAGATATGTTGAAGGTTCGGTTGAAAATCTGATCACCTCTCTTGAGACTTGCCACATCATCCATGATGAAGGACCTGTTATTGAAGACGGAACGATACAAGAAATCGGTGAGTACGGACCGTACTTTCAATCTGAAAGATTGGATATTTATAAAAAATA
The DNA here is from genome assembly GCA_963674555.1 of uncultured Anaerofustis sp. Lineage (GTDB taxonomy): Bacteria > Bacillota > Clostridia > Eubacteriales > Anaerofustaceae > JBGMEA01. The sequence goes on from OY771429.1 coordinate 68,637, forward strand.
TATTGAAATCCTTCTGGAAAAAGGACTTGCTTATTATTGTTTTTGTACAAAAGAGCGACTAGATGAACTGAGAGAAGAGCAGAAAGAACAAGGTCTAACACCTAAATATGATTCAAAATGCGCTAATTTAAGTAAAGAAGAAGTCGAGGATTATTTAGCAAATAATGTTCCGTATGTCATCAGAATGAAGTTACCTGAAAATACCGAGGTCGAGTTCGATGATCTTGTATATGGGCATATCTCTATCAATACGGATGATATTGATGAACAAGTATTGATAAAAGCAGACGGTTTTCCGACTTATCATTTTGCAGTGGTCGTTGACGACCATGAGATGGAGATATCTCATGTGATAAGAGGTGAAGAGTGGCTCGTTTCGACACCGAAGCATTTGTTGTTGTATAAAGCATTCGGATGGGAACCGCCACAATTTGCTCACCTGCCCACGGTACTTAATAAAAACAAAAAGAAATTAAGCAAAAGAGATGGGTCTGCGGCAGTAGAAGATTTCTTGAAACTTGGATATTTGCCTGAGGCTTTGATCAATTATATTACTTTGCTTGGATGGTCTGATCCTGAGAACAGAGATATATTTGCTTTGAATGAAATCATACCACAATTCAGTCTCGATAGGATCAATAAAAGCGGAGCCGTATTTGATATAGATAAATTAAATTGGGTCAACAGTCAATATATTAAAGATCTGGATGATCTCGAATTGGCTTACGCTATAAAGCCTTATTTGGTTGAAACCGACATTTTGACGGATGCTGACAATCAAAAGATCCTCTATATCGCGGAATGTGTCAAAGATCGTATTTCATATTTGCAACAGGTCGTCGATGAAAGTCTTATGATCTTAGCAGATTATGAACTGATAGATTCCGATGATGTAAATCAAGCACTGGCTTTTGATACAAATGAGGCATTATACGAGTATTTGATCGAGCAAATCAGCCTGTTAGATGATTTAACCCCCGAAGATCTGACTACTATATTTAAAACTTTACAAAAAGAAAAAGGCATCAAAGGTAAAAATTTATATATGGGCATTCGTATCGCAGTTACCGGTGATGTACATGGTCCGGATATCAAGCTTGTTATGTGTATATTGGGAAAAGATGTCGTGCTTGATCGGCTTGCAAATGCACTGAAAAGGTAGGAGTAGTTTATCGTATACTAACCGATGCATTTCCGCAAATGCTTTAAATATCTTGACAATAAAAATATGTTATGTTAGAGTCAAATGAATAGCATAATTGAATGCAAGTGCTGTATAGAGCACAATAGGGAAGACGGGTGAAAATCCCGCACAGGACCGCTGCTGTAAGTGCTGAGTGTGATTCCATAAAGCCACTGAAAATACCGGGAAGGCGAAATCATGCGGTGAAGCATAAGTCAGAAGACCTGCTTGTATTTGTTTAACCATTACTCTTCGAGTCAATAGAGTGTGTTGATCGTTATATCTATCAAATAACATTGGAACCTTAGTTATAGCACAATTAACAAACACTGAATGTACGCTCTGCAGAGTAATATTCAGTGTTTTTATTATTGTTAAAATTTCGATCTTCGGGAGTTACTGAATAAATGTTTTTAATAATTTCATTTTTTGTTGGATTTGCTCTGGATCTGTTATTCGGTGAAATCCCATTACTGATCCATCCGGTTCAACTGATCGGTAAACTTATTAATAAGACAGAACATTTTTTAAGAAGATATTCTGATGGGTCAAATCAAAGACTTGTTTGGTTAGGGAGCATTTTGGCAATTATCGTTCTACTATGTTCTGTTTTCTTCCCGATTGTGGTTCTGGGTATTGTCTGGAATTTCAATAAATTGTTATTTTACACTTTACAAGCTTGGATGTTCTATAGAATGTTAGCGATCAAGTCATTAAAAAAAGAAAGCATGAAAGTTTATGACGCACTGAAAAATGAAGGTTTACCCGCAGGAAGAAAAGCCGTCAGCATGATCGTTGGGCGAGATACCGAAAACCTAACAGAAACACAAGTGGTAAAAGCAACTGTTGAAACGATTGCTGAAAGTACTTCCGATGGGATCGTAGCTCCGATGTTTTATATGAGCATAGGCGGAGCGATTGCGTTATATGTTTATAAAGCTACAAACACCATGGATTCTATGATCGGTTACAAAAATGATCGTTACTTATATTTTGGTCGTTTTGCCGCGAAATTGGATGATGTATTAAATTATATCCCTGCTAGACTAGCGGGAATATTTATGATTATCGCGAGTTTTTTGCTTCATTATGATTATAAAAATGCCATAAAGCTCCATAAAAGAGATAAGCGTAATCACAGTAGCCCGAACAGTGCGCAAACTGAGTCAGTTTGCGCCGGAGCGCTGGGTATTCAGTTAGGCGGTAGCGCTTATTATTTTGGTAAGCTGCATGAGAAACCAACGATTGGTGACAGTAATAATGAGATCACACATGACGATATTATAAGAGCAAATCGCTTGATGTATATGACTTCGCTTGTTGCAGCTGCAAGTTTGATGCTTATACGTCTTATAATCGTTTTAATTTTAGGATAGGATATCAATTTAATGGGAATGATTCACGGCGGTGATATCTACAGTGCGCGCGAAAAAATCGATGGAAGGATCATAGATTTTTCCGCAAATATCAATCCTCTCGGTATACCGCAAGCTGTAAAAAACGCGATCAAAGACAATATAGACGGATGCGAACATTATCCGGATCCGCTAAATCGGAAGTTGCGTGATGCGATCTCTGCTTTCGAGGATATAGATAAAGAATGGATCTTATGTGGGAACGGCTCTGCTGATATTATTTTTCGTTTAACGTATGCTCTGAAGCCTAAAAAAGCGCTTCTTCTTGCCCCGACATTCGCTGAATATGAATGTGCTATAAAAAATACAGGGACCGAAATCACGTATTTTCATTTGAAAGAAGAAGATGAATTTAAGATAACCGAGGATATCCTGTCACATGTAAAGCCTGAATTCGACATTATGTTTGTATGCAATCCAAATAATCCCACGGGACAAATTACAGATCCCAAACTGATGGTGAGAGTCCTAAATCACTGCTGTGAACATAACGTATTATTGGTTATCGATGAGTGTTTTATTGATTTTTTAAGAGACAGTGAAAAGTATACTCTAAAAAATGAATTGAAAAGTTTTGACAACCTTTTGATCTTAAAAGCTTTTACAAAAACTTTCTCGATACCGGGAATACGTTTAGGTTATGCGCTTTGTTCAAATCAAGATTTATTGTTTCGTATTACGCAAAGCGGACAACCTTGGAGTGTGTCTGTGTTAGCTGAAAGCGCAGGTATTGCGGCCTTTTCCGATAAAGACTATTTACCGCAGACGAAAGAATATATCGAGCATGAACGCGTTTATTTAACCGATCACTTAAAAAAATTGAATATAAGAGTATATAACTCTGAGGCGAATTATATCCTTTTTCGCACCGAAGATATCATTCCACTGAAACAAATGTTATTTGAACACGGGATATTGATAAGAAGTTGCGAAAACTACAACGGGTTGGATGAACACTACTATCGAGTAGCTGTAAAAAAACATGAGGAAAATATAATTTTGATCGAAGAGATGAATAAAGTACTTGGTTGATAAGAGGATCGCATGACTCATATAATGATCATTATTGATGGAATGAACGATGAAATAAATAACGGATTTTCGCAATACGAAAATATGTATCATATGCAACAGAACGGCGCTTACGGTACATTTGATGTATGCCCAGAAGATTATCACGTAGACAGTTTGACTTGCATATTGACATTGTTGGGTGTTTCCGCAAAAGATATACCGTACGGTAGATCCTATTTTGAAGCCTTATATAAAGAACTCCCAGTAGAAAATAACGATTTGATCCTTCGGTGTAATTTAGTCCGTATTGAAGATCAAAAATTAGTTTCATCATGCTGTCAGGAATTAAAACCAAAAGAATTCAATGAGCTTGCTAATTTATATGATGAACTTTCTACAGAACGAGTGCACTTGCATCACATGAGTACATATAAGAATATATTGAACATAAAGGACGCGAAGGAGCGGATCGAGCATATCAAAACATTTGCACCGCATGAAAATATCGGACGAAAATTCGAAGAACTATTTCCCATTGATGATCACCTTTCAGATTTGATAAGAACATTTATTCAAAGAAGTATAAAAACATTGAATCGGGGAAATCAAAATGGTATGTACGCTTTACTTCCATGGGGAGAGTCGATTTATCAAGAATTACCTTTATTTTTTGAGTTGCATCAGCTATCTTCTGTTTCGATATGCGCTACGGAGATCGTAAAGGGGCTATCAATGGCGATGGGTATGGAGGTTCCATATATCGCATCTACAACAGCAGATATCGACACAGATCTAATCAATAAATGCAATGCGGTAATTGATCGAATAGGACAAAAAGATTTTATTTTACTACATATCAATGGTTCAGACGAAGCATCGCATCGCAGTGACATAAAAAATAAAGTAAATTTTATCAGCCGCATCGATCAAGAAGTGATCGGACCATTATTAGAATATATCCCGAACGAGACCAATATCATGATAACATCGGACCACAGTACATATATCGATAGCGGTGAACATCACAATGATCCGCAACCGTTTATTCTTTACAATAAAAACAAACTACCCAAAGGATATATAGGTTCATATAACGGTATACAAGCCGTAGAACTTCTATGTGGATATTAAAGGAGATAGAAATGGCAAAATCGATCATGATACAGGGTACAACATCGAATGCAGGCAAAAGTGTTTTGACTGCTGCGTTATGCCGAATTCTAAAACAAGATGGCTATAAAGTTGCACCGTTTAAATCGCAAAACATGGCTTTAAATTCTTATATTACAAAAGAAGGTCTGGAAATGGGAAGAGCACAGGTTATGCAGGCAGAAGCCGCAGGTATCGATCCTCATGTTAACATGAATCCTATCTTATTAAAACCAACGAATGACATGGGCTCGCAGGTCATATTAAACGGTGAAGTATTGGGCGATATGCAAGCGACAGAGTATTATACCCATAAAGAAGAGTTGATCCCGCATATTATGAAAGCCTATAATCAACTTGCCGATGAATACGATGTAATCGTGATCGAAGGAGCAGGGAGCCCCGCTGAGATAAATCTACGAGATCAAGACATTGTAAATATGGGACTTGCGGCATTAGTCGACGCGCCTGTTCTTATAGTCGGAGACATTGATAGAGGTGGCGTTTTTGCTTCTCTTGCGGGAACCCTTATGTTGTTTACCGATGAAGAACGTGCGCGGGTTAAAGGGACGATCATTAACAAGTTTCGCGGAGATCTTGAGATATTAAAACCCGGACTCCGCATGCTTGAAGATATTACAGATAAGCCCGTATTGGGTGTTGTACCGTATTTCAGATTAGACCTTGATGATGAAGACAGTTTGACTGAAAGATTTGAACGTAAAAATACAAGATCATTGGTGGACATTGCAGTTATACGACTGCCAAGGATATCTAATTTTACGGATTTTAACGCGCTCGAATTTATCCCAGGGGTATCACTTCGATATGTTTCCGAACCACGCAAATTAGGTGATCCGGACATGATCGTAATACCGGGAAGCAAGAACACGATGGGTGATCTGAAATGGCTTAGAGAGAGTGGATTTGAAGCACTGATCCTGCGACATGCCTCTCAAGAAAAAACAGTGTTCGGTGTTTGCGGCGGATATCAAATGCTCGGTGAAGAATTAAGTGATCCTTACTGCGTGGAAGAAGGGGGAAGTATGAGAGGGCTTGGATTATTGCCGATAGACACAGTATTTGAAAAACAAAAAAGAAGGACACAAGTGCAAGGCAATATAGCGTGCATAGAAGGTCTGTTATCAAAGATGAGTGAAACAGAATTTGAAGGGTATGAGATACACATGGGGATAAGCACACCCAAAGAAGAGTTGCCTTCTTTAGCGCAAATAAATCTCGTTTCTGATGGTGAAGTCAGTCAGGTTGACGGATTTTATAAAGGAAATATTTATGGAAGTTATATACATGGTTTATTCGATAAAGAAGATATTGCTAAATCGTTAATAATCAGTTTATATGAATCAAAAGGGTTAAATTACGATGAAGTAACAGCGATCGATATGAAAGCCTATAAGGAAGAGCAATATGACAAACTTGCTCAAATCGTGAGAGAAAATATTGATATGGATCAGATCTATGAAATAATAAACCACAATGGAAGTTAAATCATTCTTTTAATATAAGGCGATTTTCGCCTTATATTAAATTATCTTTAGAATTTGATGAGAATTATTGACTGTTAATATTATAGTACATATAATTAGTTTGTTAAGCTAATTATTTTTTTTTAAGGAGGGAAATTCATGGATGAATTCTCGGAAAAATTAAATCATCTTCTTGTCGATACATTTCGACATATCTTAAAAGTTGAAGAAGAACTGATTCAATCATCCGGTATTAATTTGACGATCAATGAATTTCACCTTATTGAGTCTATCGCCAGCAGTAAAGATAAACTAATGTCTATCAGTGAAATTGCGGAAGATCTGGGTGTAACTTTACCTTCCGTGACGATAGCGATCAATAAGCTTCTGAAAAAAGGATATGTGGAGAAACAGAAATGTGAAAAAGACGGGCGCGTTGTGTTTGTGAAACTTACCAGACTTGGAACAAAAACCAATGCCGCGCATCAATATTTTCACCAGTCTATGGTCAGAAATATCGTAAAAGATTTAACGACAGAAGAAAAAGATGCAATGATGAAAGGTATCTCAAAACTGGACAGTTTTTTCAAACAGAGGCTTGACGATACGGAGGAATAAATGAGTTTTACAATCAAAGGGACCGGAAGTTCCTACCCGAAAAGGGTTGTCACAAATGATGATTTGGCATCTGTTGTGGATACATCCGACGAATGGATCAGAACACGAACAGGCATAAGTGAAAGAAGGATTTGCACCGATGAAACATTGAGCGATCTGGTATTTGAAGCCGGTAAAGCGGCATTGGAAGATGCCGGTCTGAAAGCTGATGAAATAGATCTTATCATATGCTCAACGATAAGAGCAGATACGATCACCCCGTCAATGGCTTGTATCCTTCAGGAACGTTTGCGTGCAACATGCCCGGCATTTGACATTAACGCAGCTTGCTCAGGCTTTATATATGCGATGGATGTTGCGATAGGGTATTTTGCGCGAGGCAAAGCGAAAAATATTTTGATCGTTTCAGCTGAAGCAATGTCTAAACTGGTAGACTGGACGGACCGCGCAACTTGTGTGCTTTTCGGTGACGGAGCAGGTGCAGTGCTTTTATCGGAAGGTGAAGATCTATTATCGATAAAAACGACAGCTACGGGAAGGGATCTGTTGTTCATACCTAATGTTGAGGGGAATTCCCCATTCTCAGAACAGGTTGAATCAGAACCCTATTTAGCGATGAAAGGTCAAGAGGTATTCAAGTTTGCGGTAAATGCTATTTGTGATGATTTAAAAGATGTCATACATGAAGCAGGATTTCAGGAATCAGACATAGCTCACGTGCTTTTACATCAAGCCAATCAACGCATTACAAATACCGCAAAAAAATGTTTAAAAATCGATCCTGATAAATACCACGAAAATATCGATCGATTTGGTAATACGTCATCAGCAACGATCCCTGTTATCTTAGATGAGATCAATAAAGCAGGTAAGTTAAGCAATGGGGATCTACTGGCAATGTCTGCTTTTGGCGGAGGCCTGACAACCGGTGCATGCGTCATTAGATGGAATAAATAATTATATTATTATATTAATAGGAGAAATAAAAAATGGTATTAGAAAAAGTAATCGAGTTAATTGAAGAGTATAAAGATGAGGGTGATTTGGGAATCACTAGTGATTCGACTTTTGAAGAATTAAGTTTAGATTCTTTGGATACGGTTGAATTGGTCATGAATTTGGAAGCTGAATTTGATGTTACGATCGAAGTGAACGAAGATATCAAAACAGTCGGTGATATCGTAGAAATTATTGAAAGTGAAATGGAATAAGGAGCAAACATATGATTAAGACACCTATATGTGATTTGCTGCATATCGAATATCCGATATTTCAAGGCGGGATGGCTTGGATAGCAGATGCTGAACTGGCTGCTGCTGTTTCAAACGGCGGAGGTCTTGGGATCATAGCCGCAATGAATGCAGATGCCGAATGGCTTCGTAAAGAAATACGTAAAGCAAAGGATCTGACCGATAAACCATTTGGCGTGAATGTTATGCTCATGAGCCCTTTTGCGCAGGAAGTGGCACAGGTTGTTGCTGAAGAAAAAGTCAAAGTTGTTACGACTGGTGCAGGGAATCCTTCAAAGTATATGAAAGATTGGATCGCTGCAGGCATTAAAGTGATACCTGTGGTACCTTCAACAGCTATAGCAAAATTAGTAGCAAGAAACGGCGCGTCTGCAGTGATCGCAGAAGGATGTGAGTCAGGCGGGCATATCGGTGAACTAACAACGATGGCGTTGGTGCCTCAAGTTTGTGACGCGGTTGAGATACCTGTTCTAGCAGCAGGCGGCATCGCTGACGGGAGAGCTTTGGCTGCAGCACTTGCTTTAGGTGCAGTGGGTGTACAAGTCGGTACAAGATTCCTTGTTGCGAATGAATGTAATGTGCATCAAAATTTTAAAGATAAAATCATCAAAGCAAAAGATATCGATACGATATCGACAGGCAAACGATTGGGTCATCCTGTTCGCTCATTAAAAACAAAATTCTCAAGAAATTATTTTAAAAAAGAATACGACTGTACGATCTCGAATGAAGAGCTTGAAGCATTGGGTAGCGGAGCTTTTCGTTTGGCTGCCGTTGAGGGCGATGATGATGACGGGTGTTTCTTGGCAGGTCAAGTTTCCGGACTTGTTACGAAAGAACAACCTGCAGCGGAAATTATTAAAGAAATGTTTAATGAAGCCGAAGTTGTTTTGAAAGATATACAAAAATGGATAAAATAGCCTTAGTTTTTCCCGGTCAAGGGGCACAGTATCATGGTATGGGAAAAGAATTGTATGATACTTCACCCGCGGCAAAACACGTGTTTCAAATGGCGGAGACAATTCGTCCGGGTACAATAAAGCAAACTTTTGAAGCTGAAAAGGAAGAATTGTCGGAAACGATCAATACACAACCTTGTTTATTTTGTGTAGATTTAGCCGCAGCCGAAGCTTTAAAAGAAGCAGATATCATTCCGGATGCTGTTGCAGGATTTTCCTTAGGAGAAATCGCTGCACTTACTTTTGCGGGGGTCTTTGATAAAAAAGACGGATTCCAATTTGTCTGTGAACGGGCAGAAGCCATGCATAAAGCGGCACTTAGTTCAGACGGAGAAATGTATGCGGTGCTAAAATTGGACCATGCAGTTACAGAAGATATCTGTTCTCATTATACAGATATTTACCCTGTGAATTATAATTCACCCGGACAATTAGTTGTTGCTGGTAGAAAAGAATCATTTGATGATTTTACAAAAGAAGTAAACGAGCATAAAGGTAAGGCGATCAAATTGCCTGTTAGCGGAGGATTCCATTCTCCATTTATGAACGATGCCGTAAACAACATGAAAGATGAAATAGATAAATATGATCTAAATCAACCTAAATTACCTGTTTACGCGAATTATTCCGGATTGCCTTATAGTGATAATGAAGAACAAATTAAAGACATGTTATTAAAACAGATCAATCATCCCGTACGGTGGCAACAATTGATTGAACACATGAATAGTGAGGGGATCAATACTTTCATTGAAGTAGGTGCGGGAAAAGTATTATCAAAATTGATCGGCAGGATCATTTCCGGTGCAAAGATATACAATGTTGAAGATCAAAAATCATTGCATCATACGATACAATCAATCAAAGAAGAGGTATTATGAAATGTTACAAGATAAAATTGCACTCATCACCGGTGCTTCAACCGGTATCGGCAAAGCGATCGCGCTGAAAATGGCAGAGAACGGTGCATCGATAGCGATCAATTATATTGGAGACTCTGCACCTGCAGAAGAGGTCAAAAAGCAAGTTGAAGAATTTGGTGTAAAAGCAAACATATATAATTGCGATATATCTGATTTTTCGGCAACAAAAGAGATGATCGATCAAGTAGTTAAGGATTTCGGCACGATCGATATCCTTGTCAATAATGCCGGTATCGTACGCGATAAATTGATACTTGCAATGAAAGAAGAAGATTTTGATGCTGTTATTAATATCAATTTGAAGGGTGCTTTCAATATGATAAAGAACAGTTTTTCGATGTTCGCAAAAAAAAGAAGTGGAAGGATCATCAATATTTCTTCCATAATCGGTATGATGGGTAACGCAGGACAGGCCAATTATGCCTCTGCCAAAGCCGGATTGATCGGTCTGACCAAGTCAGCAGCTAAAGAATTGGGGGCGCGTGGTGTTACATGTAATGCGATCGCTCCGGGATTTATAGAAACAAGCATGACTGAATCTCTAAAAGATGAAACGAAAGAAGCTTATATAAAAGCTATCCCATTAAAACGAATGGGAACTGCGGAAGATGTCGCAAATGCCGCACTTTTTTTTGCAAGCGATTTAGCTTCATATGTTACAGGTGAAGTAATAAAAGTTGACGGTGGTATGTATATATAACTACCGATTAATCAAACAGATTGAATTTCAACGTTCGGAAAGGCGTAAATATGAAAAGAGTTGTTATCAGCGGAATGGGCATTATATCTCCCATAGGCAATGATATCGATACATTTTGGGACAGTTTGCAAAATGGAAAATGCGGTATTGATTATATAACCAGATTCGATACAACAGATTATAAAGTAAAAATAGCAGCTGAAGTGAAAGGCTTTGATCCAACCCAGTACATGGAAAAGAACGAAGCCAGAAAAAATGACATGTACGCGCAATTTGCCATTGCTGCGGCATCGGAGGCTATGCAAGACAGTCAATTAGGTGAGATCGATCCTGCTAGATTCGGTGTCTATGTCGGCTCCGGTATCGGCGGTATGCAATCATTTGTGGCATCTTGTGAGACATTGAATGAAAAAGGTCCTAGGAGAGTTTCTCCTTTCTTTATACCTATGATGATATCGAATATCGCTGCAGGCAATATCGCGATACGTTATAATGCGCAAGGTCCGTGTTTGCCCGTTGTTACGGCTTGTGCAACCTCGTCACATGCGATCGGAGAAGCATTCAGAGCGATCAAATTTGGATACGCGGATGCGATCTTGGCCGGCGGATCGGAAGCAACGATCATACCGCTTGCGATAGCAGGATTTACAAATACGATGGCTCTATCAAAAAGGAATGACCCGATGGACAGCTCAATACCGTTTGACAATCGTCGTGACGGCTTTGTAATGGGTGAAGGTGCGGCGATCCTGATGTTGGAAGAGTACGAACATGCGATCAAGCGTGGCGCAAAAATCTATGCAGAAATTAAAGGTTATGCGAATACTTGTGATGCTTATCATATAACAGCACCGCATCCTGAGGCATTAGGGGCGACAAATGCGATTCTAAACGGACTTAGTGAAGCAGGTATATCGATCACGGATCCGATCTATATCAATGCACACGGCACTAGCACACCGCTTAACGACAAAGCTGAGACATTGGCTATCAATAAAGCATTCGGAGAAAATGCAAAGAAGAATGTTCTTGTAAGTTCAACAAAATCGATGACTGGCCATATGCTCGGAGCGGCAGGGGCTGTTGAGGCGATCGCCTCTGTATTAGCCATAAAAAATCATATCATACCGCCTACTATCGGATATAAAGAAGCAGATCCGGAATGTGATCTGGATTATGTTCCGAATATAGCGCGTCATGAACCGAACATTAATAAAGCTTTGTCCTTATCACTTGGATTTGGCGGACATAATGCATGTCTTGTATTTGAGAATATATAAATAGGGAGTTGCTATGAATATTGAAGAAATCAAAGAACTGGTCAAAATCATGAAAGATGCGGACTTGACAATGATCAAGGTCTCAGAAGATGATTTTAAAATATGTTTAAAAAAAGAAATAAACAAAACATATGTAACAAACGGTACGAATCCTTCTGAGTTGATAACAGTTTCCCGAGAAGATGATTCCAAGCTTCAGTCTTCAGACTACGCGGAGATCAAATCTCCGATGGTCGGAATATTTTACAGATCATCTTCCCCGCAAGAAGATCCATATGTTGAAGTAGGAACAAAAGTAAAAAAAGGTGATGTGCTTTGCATAATCGAAGCCATGAAAGTAATGAACGAGATCACTTCTGAAATCGACGGAGAAATAGCGGAAATCTCGATTGAAAACGGTGAGTTGGTTGAGTACGGCGCAACGATGTTTAAAGTGAAATAGAGTAATCATCAGGAGTATTAATAATGAATAGAGAAGAAATCAAAAAAATCATCCCACATAGAGAACCCATGTTATTAATAGATGAAGCAGAAGCGATCGATGAAACGCATGCAGTAGGAAAATACCATGTAAAAGGCGATGAATTCTTTTTATCGGGACACTTTCCCGGAAATCCAGTAGTGCCGGGTGTTATTTTGTGTGAGATCATGGCACAAACATGCTGTGTATTGCTTATCGGTTCATCGGAAAATGTCACTCCTTACTATACCGGGTTAAACAAAGTCAAATTTAAAAATAAAGTTTTACCGGGTGATACGATACGAATAGAATGTGAATTGGTTAATGTAAAAAAGCCGTTCTATTTTGCTAAAGGAAAATCTTATGTCGGAGATAAAGTAGTAGTCAGCGCTGAATTTTCTTTCGCGTTGATCCAACAGGGGTAAATTTATGTTCTCAAAAATATTAGTGGCAAATCGCGGCGAAGTTGCAGTCAGAGTAATGCGAGCATGCAAGGAAATGGGTATAACCAGTGTTGCGGTCTATTCCGAGGCGGATGAAGATGCTTTACATGTAAGTCTTGCGGACGAAAGTATATGTCTGGGAAAAGCTGCTTCAAAAGACAGTTATTTGAATAAACAAGCAATTATATCCGCTGCACTTGCATCCAAAGCGGAAGCTATACATCCCGGTTATGGTTTTCTTTCCGAAAATGCGGAATTTGTTAAACTCTGTGAAGAAAACGGGATCTATTTCATTGGCCCAACTTCAGATTTGATAACAAAAATGGGTGATAAAGATGCCGCAAGGAGCACGATGAAGAATGCGGGAATCCCTGTAATTCCCGGTACCGGTATTATTAATAATATCATTGATGGTAAAAAAGAAGCGGATACAATTGGATATCCAATTGTAATAAAAGCACGCGCGGGGGGAGGCGGAAAAGGAATTCGTCTTGTTAATCTACCCTCCGAATTTGAAAAAGCTTATAACGATGCTGCAACCGAGGCGGAAAACGCCTTTGGGGATGGAGCGCTTTATATAGAAAAATATCTTTACCCTGCGAAACATATTGAAGTGCAGATATTGTGTGACGAACACGGTAATGTGATAAGTTTGGGTGAGAGGGAATGTTCGATACAACGCAATAAACAAAAGATAATAGAAGAAGCACCGTCACCCGGTGTGGACAGTAAATTGAGAAAGAAATTGATTTCAATCTCACAAAAAGCAGTCAAGGCAGTCGATTATATTAACGCGGGTACCATTGAATTTTTAATGGATCAAGATCAAAATTTCTATTTTATGGAAATGAATACGCGGCTTCAAGTTGAACATCCGGTTACGGAGATGGTAACAGGGATCGATTTGGTCAAATGGCAAATAAGGATCACGGCAGGACTGCCATTGGGATTTACGCAAAATGATATTAAGATACAAGGGCACTCTATTGAGTGTAGGATCAATGCGGAAGACCCAGCAATGAACTATCGCCCCAGTTGTGGGAAGATTACATTTTTACATATCCCCGGAGGTCCCGGCATACGATTTGACACAGCGCTTTATCAAGATTATGAGGTGCCGCCTTATTATGATTCTTTGGTCGGTAAATTGATCGTATTTGCGCAAACACGAGAAGAAGCGATCAGAAAAATGAAAGCGTCACTTTGTGAATTGATCATAGAGGGTATCTCACATAACAGAGATCTGCATGTGGAGTTATTGTCAGAATCTGAGTTTGTTTCAGGCGAATACATGACAGATTTTATGGATAAGAGAGAATAGAAATGCTTAAAAAGAACTTATTTAAAAAACCTTCCAATGCATTGGAAGATTACGGAAATCATACGAAGCGTGTCCTTCCGAGTATGACAGAAGAAAGCGCAATAAGATGTCCATCATGTAATATCCAATTATATGTTAACGAGTTGGGTGATTATCACTATGTGTGCAGAAAATGCGGACATCATTTTCGCATAAATGCAAGACAAAGGATCGATATGATCTTCGGTAAAGAAAATTTCAAAGAATTATACGCTGAACTGACTTCTGATAATATCCTGGATTTTCCGGATTATGATATGAAATTAAACAATGCTGCTCTTGAAAGCGGCGAAAAGGAAGGCGTCATTTGCGGAGTTGTTACCTTTGAGGGAAGACGTTGTGCCATATTTGCAATGGAGCCATTTTTTATGATGGGTAGCATGGGTTGTGTTGTCGGTGAAAAAATAACCCGTATATTCGAATATGCGACTAAAGAGAAACTTCCGGTCATTGCTTTTACAGTATCCGGTGGAGCGCGTATGCAAGAAGGTATTTTTTCTCTTATGCAAATGGCGAAAACAAGCGGAGCTGTTAAAAGACACAGTGATGAAGGTAATTTATATGTTGCAGTACTGACCGACCCTACGACCGGCGGCGTGATGGCAAGTTTTGCCATGCAGGCTGATGTGATCATTGCCGAACCGAATGCGTTGATTTGTTTTGCAGGCCCACGTGTTATTGAGCAAACGATCCGTCATAAATTGCCAAAAGGATTTCAAAGGGCTGAATTTTTATTGAATAAAGGGTTTATCGATGCGATAGTAGACCGTCGGCAACAAAAAATGTTTTTGAAAAAACTGCTTGAATTTCATCCTGTGGAGGCTGAATTATGAAATCTTATGATAGAGTTTTAGCTGCACGTGCAAAGGGACGACCGACCGGAATCGATTTTATGAATCATATATTTGATGATTTTATCGAATTGCACGGTGATAGACGTTTTGGCGACGATAAAGCAGTGATCACGGGTATTGCAAGGATAAAAGATATGCCTGTTACAGTGATAGCATTGGAAAGAGGCAGTGACACCAAGGAAAAGATCATGCGGAATTTCGGTGCTGCGCATCCTGAAGGTTACAGGAAAGCATTGCGTCAAATGAAATTAGCGGAAAAATTTAAGCGACCTGTAGTTTGTTTGATCGATACATCAGGAGCTTATTGCGGTATCGGTGCTGAAGAACGTGGGCAAGGACAAGCTATAGCGGAAAATATATTAGAAATGATGACATTAAAAACGCCGATCATATCAATTATTATCGGTGAAGGCGGAAGTGGCGGAGCTTTAGGATTAGCAGCAGCTGATGAGGTTTGGATGTTGGAAAATTCGGTATACTCTGTGATATCTCCGGAAGGTTGTGCGAGCATCCTATGGAAAGATCCGGAAAAAACCAGCGATGCCGCAGACAGTTTGAAATTAACAGCGCAGGATCTATATGAATTCGGAATCATAGAAAAAATCATCGAAGAAAAGGATGAAGAGTTCAATTCGGTATATCTGGCATTAAGAGATGATCTTTACGATACATTTTCAATGAATAAACAACTATCTACTGAAGAACTGGTCGATAATCGATATGAACGTTTCAGAAAAATCGGAGATTGTAAAATATAAAAAACTGCTTTTTAAAAGCAGTTTTTTTATGATAATGTAAAATTCGGGCCGACTGTTATTTCAATCTTGTTAGCCAGTTCTCTGGATTCTTCTATGATAGCATCGGCTTTATCTTGATCGACCTGAAGTAAATGAAACAATAAAGCAATATAATAATCAGTTAAATATTCTATATCACATTCCAATAGGCCTGATTCATATGCCGAATACATCGAATGTACGATCTCTATCCCCAGAATCTCATAAAGTTTCAAATCGATATCAGATATGTCCGGGTTAACCAACCTTTTTTGCAATTGATAAAAATGACTTCGCAAATGGTAATCTCTGTGGTACATCTCACCTTGTTGTTCGTTATCAAATTTCAGTACATTCTTATTGTTTGCCCTTATGCGCATATTTACGCGATGTTCTACCGCTAAACCGACAGCAAAATCGTAATTTACATGTAGAGCATAGATTTTTTCAGAAATCAAGTTTCGTATATTTAATCTGAATTCAGTAGAGATCTGACCGGCTATTGCAGTTTTTGTCCCAAAATAGTATGTAAATAACCCATTATTGACTTGTGCTTTTTTTGTGATTTGAGCTACTGTCGTTTTCGTATACCCTTGCTCATAAAATAATGTTTTTGCCGCGTCAATGATTTTTTGTTTTGTTGCAACACCTTTTTCAGTAATATTCATTTTATTTCCTCTGTGTAATTTCTGTAAATATTATAGCATAAATCATTATGTATTCATCAGTAAAGATGATTATTTTAGGAATATATAAATCGATAAAAACATATTGACAATTATCGATATGAGGTGTATAATTTTAATATCGATAAATTTCGATATGAAGGAGTTGTATAATGGATTATAACGAATATGCACATTATTTTAAAGCATTGAGTGACCCAAAGAGAGTTAAAATAGTATCAATGTTGTCTGACAAAGAACTTTGTGCATGCAAAATCCTAGAGGAATTTGATATGTCACAATCAACTTTATCACATCATATGAAAATCCTTTGCGAGGCTAAATTATTACAAGCAAGAAGTGAAGGAAAATGGATCCATTATTCGATTGATTGCGATACATTAAAGAAGATGAACGACTATACTTCAGAATTAATATGTACTACATTTGATACAAACACGACTGAAAGGGATAAATAAATGCAGATATTTGTTTGGATGAATGATCAATTACTTAAAATGAACTGGCTTTCCAATCTGGTTAAATTATTAGTAGAAAATGTATTTAAACTTAATATAGACGACAGATTCGGCGGAAGTTTACATTTTTTTATTTATGATACCGTCAAAATATTTATACTGTTATCAGTACTTATTTTTACGATTTCATATATCCAAAGTTACTTTCCGCCTGAAAGAACGAAGGAAATATTGGGTCGTTTTAACGGTATAACAGCTAATATTTTAGCTGCACTTTTGGGTACTGTGACTCCGTTTTGTTCGTGTTCATCAATACCGCTATTCATAGGGTTTACAAATGCAGGGCTGCCTTTAAATGTAACATTTTCGTTTTTAATATCATCACCGTTGGTCGATCTTGCATCGATTTTATTGTTAGCGAGTATATTTAACTGGAAGATTGCTCTGGCTTATGTTATTGTTGGATTGATACTGGCTGTTGTTGGCGGTACGGTTATCGGAGCCGCAAAACTAGAAGATTATGTTGAACCGTTTGTTTATGATAATAAAGTTGCGGAAATACCGCAACAAGAACTTACGAAACGAGATCGTTTGCTTTTCGGAAAAGAGCAAGTGTTTGAAATTATCAAAAGAGTTTGGCTTTATATAATCATCGGAGTCGGTGTTGGTGCTTTGATACATAATTGGATACCGCAAGATATTATTGCGGCTGTTTTGGGACAAGATAAATTCTATTCGGTTTTGGTAGCTTCGGTCGTAGGAGTGCCTATGTACGCAGATATATTCGGAACATTACCCATCGCAGAAGCGCTGGTTTTGAAAGGTGTTGGCATCGGAACGGTATTAGCATTCATGATGTCTGTGACTGCGCTTTCACTACCTTCAATGATCATGTTAAAGAAGGTTGTTAAATCAAAACTGTTGATTATATTTGCAGGTATCGTTATTACTGGAATAATCATTATCGGATATACTTTTAACGCATTCAGTTATTTATTATTGTAATGAGAGGAAAGAATGAGTAATTATATTTTATATGGAATTACGATAGCGTTTTTGGCTTTATCATTTTACAGTGATAAGCAAAAAACTAAAAAAGCTTTAAAAAAAGCTTGGAAATCATTTGAAAATATTTTACCGCAATTTTTGGTGGTCATATTATTCGTCGGTGTCTTGCTAACCTTTTTAAACCCAGAAACGATATCATTAATCATTGGCGCGGAATCAGGTGCGCTAGGCGTCATATTGGCATCCGTAGTCGGGGCAGTGACTTTGATACCCGGATTCATAGCATTTCCGACTGCTGCATTGTTATTAGACAATGGGGCCGGATATATGCAACTGGCAGCATTTATTTCTTCGCTTATGATGGTCGGTGTCGTTACAATCCCAGTTGAGACGAAATATTTTGGCAGAAAGATGACCTTATTGAGAAATGGTTTAGCATTCATGTTTTCGTTTGTAGTAGCATATATAATAGGATTGGTGATGATGTGATGAAAGAATTAATAAAAAAATATCGCGGATTTCTTTTTGTGCTTATGGGTGTCTTGATACTGTATTTGCTAAATAAAGAAGCGGGCTTAAATGTATTTAATTTAGCATTTTATCAAATCAGAGAGATGCTCGTTGTAATACCGCCTGTTTTCATATTGTTGGGTCTATTGGATGTATGGGTCCCCAGAGAAATGATGATGAAATACATGGGAGAAGGCTCAGGTATAAAGGGTATTTTCTTGTCTTTCTTGATCGGTTCTGCTGCAGCCGGTCCATTATACGGTGCTTTTCCTGTAGCTGCGGTTTTTATGCGAAAAGGCGTAAAATTCAGCAATGTCATTATTTTTTTAGGTGCTTGGTCCACAACGAAAATTCCTATGTTCTTGTTTGAAATGTCCTCATTGGGTGTAAAATTTGCGTTAACGCGATTACTGATTGATATACCAGGGATCATAATAATCGGATTTGTTCTATCAAAACTTATCTCTAAAGAAGAACAAGCAGTTATATATCAGACTGCTGATCAAAATACATTCTCATAAAAAAGATATAAATAAAGGAGATTAAAATGGAAATCAAAATCTTAGGTTCAGGATGTAAGAAATGTATTTCACTTACTGAAAACACTAAAAGTGCCGTACAGGAGTTAGGTTTGGATGCAAACATCAGTAAGGTTACGGATTTTGCGGATATTGCGGCTTACGGTGTTATGTCAACACCTGCACTGGTAGTGGATGAAAAGGTCGTGTCTTTCGGGAAGGTGCTTAAACCGAAGGAAATTACAGATTTGCTAAAAAATCTGTAAAAAAAGATACTCAAAACAATTTCTTAAGGAGTATATAATGCTTAAAGTAGCTTTTATTTGTGTTCACAATTCCTGTCGTTCGCAAATTGCAGAAGCTTTGGGAAAGCGTCTGGCAAGTGATGTTTTCGAATCGTATTCGGCAGGGACGGAAACAAAACCGGAGATCAATCAAGATGCTGTTCGTTTGATGAAAAAGATTTATGGAATAGATTTGGAAAAAGAACAGTATTCCAAACTGTTGGAGGTTATCCCACCTGTAGATATCGTCATAACGATGGGATGCAATGTGCAATGTCCTTATGTTCCGTCGAAATATCGTGAAGATTGGGGACTGGATGATCCTTCAGGTAAAAATGATGAGGATTATATTCATACTATAAACATAATTGAAGAAAAGATATTGAATCTTAAGTCAAGGATCATAGAAGGGAAATTGAATCTATAAGCCAATTTCAAACAAAGTTTTTAAAATTTACAAAAAAAAGATTTTAACTTTGAGCGGAAACATATAATATGTATAATAGTATTGTATGTTTCTTTCTTTTTTGACATATTAACTCATTTTATGCATCGTGGAGGTATTAATTCTTGAAAATTGGCTTAGTAGGCTTACCGAACGTCGGGAAAAGTACGCTATTTAACGCACTTACATGCTCTTCAGCTCAAGCTGAAAATTATCCTTTTTGTACGATAGACCCAAATGTAGGTGTTGTGATCGTACCTGATGAAAGACTTGATGTTTTAAGCGATATGTACCAAACAAGAAGTAAAGTTCCTACGACAGTTGAGTTTGTAGATATAGCAGGATTAGTAAAAAATGCTGGTAAAGGCGAGGGATTGGGTAATCAATTCCTTTCTCATATCAGGAATGTAAATGCAATATTGCAAATCGTCAGATGTTTTGAAGATGATAACGTTACGCATGTAGAGGGAAGCATCGATCCGGTCCGCGATGTTGAAACGATCAACTATGAATTGATTTTTTCTGACCTAGAGATCATAGAAAAAAGAATAAAGAATGTTGAAAAAACTGCTAAACACGGAAACGCAGAAGAGAAAAAATTGTATGACATTCTTTTAAAAGCAAAAGATATGTTACTTGAAGGTAATTTTATCGATCTAGAAGAATTTGAATCGGAAGAACAACAGATTCTTTTGCAACAGAATCTCCTGACGACTAAACCGATGTTGTATGCTGCAAATGTTGCGGAAGAGGAAATTTTAACTGCAAATCAATATGTGTCAAAACTTGAAGGTTATTTAAATGACAGTGGAAATGTATCACCGTTATTAACTATATCTGCTAAAATTGAAGCTGAGATTGTGCAATTAGATGATGAAGAAAGAGAATTCTATTTAGAAGAGTTAGGTTTAAAGGAATCCGGCTTGGATCAAGTGATCAAACGCGGTTATGAAAAACTCGACTTGATTACATATTTTACGGCCGGTGAAAAAGAATGTAGAGCATGGCAAATTAAACGAGGAACGAAAGCTCCTCAAGCTGCAGGGATCATACATACTGATTTCGAACGTGGTTTTATCCGCGCGGAAGTCACAAAATTTGATAAATTAGTTGAAGCCGGTAACGATGTTCGGGCGAAAGAGTTGGGATATACAAGAATCGAAGGGAAAGACTATATCATAAAAGACGGTGATGTGGTCTATTTTCGATTCAATGTGTAAATGATATGCGAGGTTAGTAATGTCCTATACGAGACATAGATTTGTTTTTTTTACATTGCGTCCATTTTTTAGACTGTTTTTGAAAATGAGATACAATTATTCTTGCGAGCGCTATGATGATTCAGGCCCTGTATTGATATTACCTAACCATAACTGCACAATGGATCCTGTTATGGTTGCAATGAGTTTTAAAAAACCGATATATTTTGTAACAAGCGATCATCTGCTGCGAAAAAATTTATTAGGTAAAGGTGTAAGTTTTTTAGTTGAGCCTATCGGTAAAGTAAAATCAGCCTCAGATTTGATAACTGTAAAGAAAATGGTCAGGAAATTGAGACAAGGTAAAAATGTTTGTGTGTTTCCCGAAGGAAATCGAAGTTTTAACGGATGCACTACATACATTTCTCCGGCAATCGGCAAATTGATCAAAATGTTGAATGTGGATGTGGTTTTGTACAATATCGATAAAGGGTATATTTCAGATCCTCGTTGGGCAAAGACGATCCGTCGCGGAAAACTCAGAGGTTTTATAAGAGATATACTTAAACCCGAGATCTATAAAAAAATGACACCTGATCAAATTACACAAGCAGTGGTAAACGGTTTATATGTTAATCCCACACCGCTTGACGACAGGAATACGCAAGTGTTTAAAGGCAAATGTTTGGCTGAGAACCTCGAAATAGCTGTATTTATATGTCCGAAGTGCCATAGCATAGCATCCATAACAACTCAGGGAGATGGAGGGAATTGTTTAAAATGCGATTTAAAATTCTCTTATACCGATACAGGGTATCTCGAAGGAAAAGAGTTACCTTTTGAAACCGTAAAACAATGGGATGATTGGCAAAGACAATTTATCATCGATCAACCTATTACTATAACCGAACCCATACTTAGTGACGCTAATGATGTAATGTACGAAATTGAGCGTGCAAAAAACAATTCTTGTATCGGAAAAGGCGATTTGGTTTTGTTTTATGACCGCTTGGAATTTAAACCATATGATAAAACAAATAAACAAATATTTTATTTCAGTGATATAGAGAATATGATCGTTCACGGAAGACAAGTCCTGCAGATCGGATGCACAGATAATCATGTGTATGAATTTAAGAATAAAAATGTGCGATCTGCAGTTAAATATATGTACTATTTTTATCATTTGAAAGACGAAAAGAGAGGAGATTCAAATGAATTTTTCGGCATCTAATGTTACCTTATGGTCTGCAATAATACAATTTGGCATTATTTCTTTATTGTTATTGACGGGAAACATATTAAGAAGAAAACTTAAACTGATCAATAAAAGTTTGCTCCCTGTTGCAGTGATCGCTGGATTCATTCTGTTAGGACTTAAAGAATTTAATATAATACAAATCAATACGACTTTTATGGAAGGTCTTACATATCATATGACAGGGATCGGGTTTATTGCTTTGAGTCTCAGAGCGCCCAACAGCAGAGAGATGAAAGCCGGCTCCTCGACCGCTAAGTCAGCCGGTGTGAAAAGTGGTATGATCATTGTATCGACTTATCTGATACAAGCCGTAGTAGGTTTGACGATTACCATAATTTTAGGATTTACCGTAATGCCTGAGCTCTTTAAAGCTTCCGGAATATTATTACCTTTAGGGTTCGGACAAGGACCCGGGCAAGCCTATAATATTGGCACAACCTATCAATCATTAGGCTTTTTAGGAGGATCTTCTTTCGGACTTGCGATCGCATCTATGGGATTCATTTGGGCGAGTATAGGCGGTGCTCTTTACATGTTTTCGCTTGTCAAAAAAAAGAAGTTGACGCTTATCGGCAGAACTCCGAGGGATCAAGCTTTAACTTCCGATATCATTGAAGATGAAGGGGAAATACCATTAACGGAAGCAATCGATAAATTTACGATTCAAATTGCATTGATCTTTTTGGTATATTTGGCTACATATTTATTCGCTTACGGTGCAACCGAGCTGCTTTCAAAAGCAACTTTTTTGGGAAATATGGCAGATACAATATCAACACTTATTTGGGGATTTAACTTCTTGATCGGGTCATCTATCGCTCTATTGCTCAATACGATATTTGCCAAACTGCGTAAACATAAGATCATGCACAGACAGTATCAAAATAATTATATGCTCAATCGTATAAGTGGTACAGCTTTTGATTTAATGATCGCTGCGGCAATATCCAGTATCGCAATTGCTGACTTAAAAACATTATGGATACCTTTGATCCTGATGACAATAGCAGGCGGGATCGTAACGATCATATACCTAAAATATATTGCAAAGATCGTTTATCCGGATTATTACAACGAAGGATTTTTCTCGATGTTCGGTATGCTGACAGGCACGATCAGCACGGGGGTTTTATTGCTTAGGGAGATCGATCCGAACTTTAAAAGCCCGGCTGCAAACAATTTAGTCATGGGAAGTTCAAGTGCAATCTTAATGGGTTTTCCAATGTTGTTAATGGTCGGGATCGCACCAAATTCCACGCAAACATTATTTGTGATCATAGGATTGTGTGTCGTATATGGAGCAGTATTGAATTTCTTTATTCATAAAAAAAGAAAAAAATAGTTACCCAAAGAAATGAGTAAAAGGACGAAAATGTTTTTCGTCCTTTTGTATTAACTTGAAAAAATATTATTTTTTTAGTATACTATATTATAATGATTCAAAATAAATTAACCTACAGACACTTGGAGAAGAATGATGGTAACAGGTAACATAGCTTGGGATCAAATCATATCCTTCAGCGTTTTATTGTTTATCCTCTATTCTGTTACAAGCGGTAAAATTCGTATTGACTTGGCAGCATTTGGAGGATTGTTGTTTTTAGGGCTTGTTGGCGTTACGCCAATGCTTTCATTGTTCAGTGGTTTTGCGAATCCTGCGCTTTATACGATAGCGTCCGTGTTGATCGTGAGTGCAGCGATTGCGGAAGGCGGGGTAGTAAGGGGACTAGGTAAACAAGTTGCACAACACTCCAATGCACCTAGAAAACAAATACTGACTATGAGTATGATTTCTGCTGCGATATCTTCATTTATGAACAATGTAGGCGCTATAGGAATACTGCTGCCTACAATAAAGCGAATGGCTGCAAGAGCAAAGATCAAACAAGCATCCTTTGGATTGCCTTTGATATATGCTTCTATTCTGGGCGGCTCTGTGACATTGATCGGAACGGCGTCCAACATCATCGTATCAACATATCGTTATACCAGCCTGGGTGAATCATTTAAGATGTTTGATTTTGCTTATCACGGTTTGACAATGTTGGCTGTTAGTTTGATCTTATGGTTTGTAAGTAAACTTTTCGGATATGATCCTTTGCGGATAAAAGAATTATCAACTCAAGAATTATCAAAAGATACGTTGGATCCAATTGGCGAGGTTGTTGATCTTCAGACCTTAGTAACAAATAAGAGACAAAGGATCAATCGGTATATAACAATTGTTGTTTTATCGACGATTGTCATCCTAACAAGTTTTCGATTGATCCATTCGGCTGTCGGATTCGGAATAGCAGCCATTCTGTTTGTCGCTATCGGGATGCTCAAACCACCTAAGGCGTATAAAGCTTTAAATTTTCCGGTTTTGATTTTTATCGGAAGCATGATCAGTCTTTCGCAAATACTTGAGAGTACCGGAACTTTAGCGACTTTTGTGTCGTTTGTAATGCCTTGGATACAACAATTGCCTCCACTGTTAATTATTTGGAGTATCATGCTTGTAACGGCTCTTATCGCTAATATGGTGGATAATTCTGTATCGGCAGTACTAATGTCGCCCATCGTGATTTCTTTGGCGTCAGATGGAATTTTCCCAGTCCCGGTCGATGCATTATTGATGGCGGTAGCGGCCGGTGCCAGTTTAGGCTTCGTATTGCCGACACATCAAGTTACCTTAGTTGTAATGAATCAAATCGATTTTCCCAGAAAAACATTTATAAAGCAGGGGGCAATTATTGCTTTGTTTGCAGGAATTGCTGCTGCTTTTGCGATAAATTTAATATGGTGTTAAAAGGAGGTTTTTAAATGGAATTTAAACAAATTTACACAAAAGGATTGGCGCATTTGTCATACGTCGTCATCGGAAAAAAATCATGCTTGGTGGTGGATCCGTCAAGAGATATTGGAAAATATCTCGATGTTGCAGAGGAAGCAAAATTGCCTATCGTTGCAATTTTGGAAACGCATTTGCATGCGGACTTCATATCGGGACATATGGATCTGGCAAAAGAAACAGGCGCCACGATCTATATCACAAAAAAAGCAGGGGCAGAATATGACCACTACGGACTAGAAAACGGTGAAGTGATTACGATAGATGATTTTTCGATCAAAATGATGGATACACCGGGACATACGCCTGAATGTTCAGTCTTTGTTGTATCCGATCTCGCCAGAGGACCTTTACCTGCATTGATGTTCAGTGGCGATACTCTATTGATCGGAGATGTCGGACGACCTGATCTGTTTCCTGATATAAAAGAACAACTCGCATCTGACCTGTACGATAGTATGCGTAGTATTGAAAATTTAGGCGATCAAATAGAAGTATATCCGGCACACGGTGCAGGCTCTTTATGCGGTAAGAAATTATCAGCTAAACTTACTTCAACATTAGGGACAGAACGTTTGTATAATCAACCGATGAATATTGAAACTAAAGAAGCATTTATCGATCAGTTACTGCATGATATGCCGGAAGCTCCAGATCATTTCGCACGCTGTTCCGAAATCAATCGGAAAGGTCCGCAAATCATCAATGAATTGCCACCCACAGAGGAATTGACCTCAGATGAATTCCATGCGTTGCTCGACGGCGACTATTTGGTCGTAGACACAAGGGATCAATTATCTTTTTGCAGTGCACATATCCCAGGAGCTTACGGATTGAGCATTCGCGGTAATTTTGCGACATTTGCAGGTTGGGTATTACCCCCTGATAAACCAATACTGCTTATTGCTGATAATGATGAAGATCTACATGAAGCCATTGTAGGGTTAAGACGAGTCGGTTTGGATCAGATCAAAGGCTATTTAAAGGATGGGATGTCTTCTTGGGAAGCAAACGGTTATTACACTGCTAGCATTGATTGTATTTCTGTCGAAGAACTCAAAGACCGATTAGACCGTAATGAAGTGGTATTGGTCGATACGCGTCTGAAGAGTGAGTATGATCTTTCACACATTGAAGGAGCTATCCATGTTGCGGCTCCCGACGTACGTGAACGCTACAAAGATTGGGAAGACAGTGATAAACCTGTTGCGTTTATCTGTAACACGGGTAACAGATCCTTATTGGCTGCGAGTTTGATGGTTAAATTCAGTACATTCGATCAGGTGATCAATGTCATCGGCGGTGCATCGGCTTGGGAAAAAATGGGCTATAAGATGGTCAATTGACCAATATATATTTGGAGGATAAGAAATGAATACATCATTATACGAAATGATATTTGTAACACAGTGGCCGTTTTGGGCAGGCGGCCTTATTATCGGGCTTTTGGTCCCGTCTATGTACTTTTTCTTAAATACCCCGCTCGGCGTTTCAACGGATTACGGAAGCGTTATAAAGATGTTTTTTCCGAAAACAAAATTGAAGTGGCTCAACACGGAACGATTTTCGGATAGATTCAGCTGGCGCGTATTTTTTATCGTAGGAATGCTATTGGGAGCATTTATATCTGCCAGACTTGCAGGCAAACCATTCATTATTTCTGAGATGGGTGTCTTTACGCAAACATTGGACTGGTCAGTGATCGCATACGGTTTGTGGTTTTTTATCGGCGGCGTGTTGCTCGGCATCGGTAGCCGGATCGCAGGCGGTTGTACATCCGGACACAGCATCAACGGCATAGCGAATTTAAATTTATCGAGTATCATAGCGACTTTTTTCTTTCTATTGTTAGGTGCAGTCACTGTAAATTTGATATGCGTATTCTTGCTTGGAGGAATGTAAGATGAAAAAGAAAATAAGTTTTTTGATCTTTGGAATGATCTTCGGTTTTACTTTGAGCCGTGTAGGTGCTTCCGAATATGATCTGATCTATTACATGTTCACGGGCGAAAACCTAAAGCTCGCGGCTGTGATCGGTTCAGCGATTCTTGTTGGATTCTTAGGAATGCAGCTATTGAAAATCGTAGGTAACAGAACTGTCAGTGGAGATATGATGCAAGTCAAAAAACGACCTCTGAGTTGGTTGAACGCTTTAGGCGGTATCATATTCGGCATTGGTTGGGGAATGTCGGGTGCTTGCCCCGGAACGATCTTAGCGCAAGTCGGCGAAGGTAAAGTGTTGGGACTATTCACATTGGCAGGCATATTGGCAGGAACTTATATTTACGCTTATATGTACGAAAAGTTAAAATTCTTAAATCCTAAATAAGATAAAAGAGCATGCGAGCATGCTCTTTATTTTAACTGAAATACGATCACACCTGCGATCATGATAATCGAACCGACTATTTTGGTTGGATTTAATGTAACTTGCTCCATACCGAACAGTCCGAAATGATCGATTAATGCGGAAATGATCAACTGCGTGACGACAAGTATGCTCATTGTTAAAGCTACACTGCTTAAAGAAATACTTTTAACGACGGTATAAACGATCAATGCCCCGAACACACCGCCGAACAGATAGAGTTTATTTATTCCGGCGAGGGGCGCGAAATTACGATTACCGAAAAATAAGAGCATGAGTAAAGAAAAGAGAAGACCTACGAGATGAGCGATAGAAGTGGTTTCCCATGTTCCTACAAATTTATTGATATTCGTGTTACATACATTTTGCATCGCAATAAAAACACCTGCCGTAAAGGCAAAAAATATACCAATCATAATGACCTCCTGTTTTATTTATAGTACATGAATTGATTTAGAAAAAAAATAATTCTGAAAAGATATTTTCAAATACATTTGAAAATATCTTTATAATTTGATAATATGTAAGATAATTAAATGCGATGATCAAGAGAGTAAGTGTATATCGTTATTACAGAGAGAAGCTGAAGGTGGGAATGCTTTATAACATATGGCATCGAAGTTCGCTTGTGAGCACCCTTGATGAAGTAGCAGTAATCTTGCGGCGGTCATAACGTTATAATGTTTAAGGTGAAGTATAACTTAAATTGGGTGGTACCGCGGTTTTTTCGTCCCATAACGATGGGGCGTTTATTTTTTGTAAAAATATCGGAGGAAAATGTGAAAGACAAGTTGCTTGAAATCAATCAAAAGGCATTAGAAGAAATTCATAATGCTAAAGAATTAAATGCGCTTGAAACAATGCGCATAGAGTATCTCGGGAAAAAAGGTGAACTTAAAAATATCCTTCGCGGCATGGGACAGCTAAGCAGCGAAGAAAGACCGCTTATCGGTAAGATCGCTAATGAAGTACGGGAAAATATCGAAGAAGCGATTAAAGCAAAAAAAGAAACGCTTGAAGCCGAAAGGATGACAGAGAATCTTTCTACCCAAACGATCGATATAACACTTTCGAATGAGAAAATCCCTGTCGGGCATCAACATCCGCTATACAGTGTGCTTGACGAACTGTATGACGTTTTTGTATCAATGGGCTTTACGATCGCGGAAGGACCCGAGATCGAATGGGCGAAATATAACTTTGATTTCTTAAATGTCCCTCCCGGTCATTCATCGCAGGATGAGAGCGATACTTTTTATTTTAATGAGGAAGTTTTGTTACGAACACAAACTTCTCCGGTGCAGATCAGGACGATGCTTAGCAATAAGCCTCCGATCAAAGTTATATCACCGGGTAAGGTATATAGAAGAGACGAAATCGATGCGACACATTCTCCTTTGTTCCATCAAGTCGAAGGACTCATCGTAGATAAAGGAATCACAATGGCTGATCTCAAAGGAACTTTGGATTATGTCGCAAAGAGACTTTATGGAAGTGATACCCAGACGATATTCCGTCCGCATCAATTTTATTTCACAGAACCCAGTGGCGAGTTAGATGCTACATGCTTTTTATGTAAAGGAGAAGGTTGCAGGGTTTGTAAAGGGACGGGCTACATCGAAATATTGGGATGTGGTATGGTTCACCCTAATGTCCTGAGAGCCTGTGATATCGATCCTGAGGTGTATTCGGGATTCGCTTTCGGTATGGGCTTGGATCGAATGACGATGCTTAAATACGGCATTGGCGATTTAAGATTATTATTCGGTAATGATACCGAATTTCTAGCACAATTTTAATTTGGAGGTCGTAAGATGTTAGTGCCAACTATGTGGTTAAAAGACCATGTTGATATCAATATAAATTTAAAAGAATTTGCCGATAAAATGACCCTTAGCGGAACAAAAGTGGAATCAGTGGATAGACGTTCCGAAGGGCTGAAGAATATCGTAACAGGTAAAGTTATCGCTATCACACAACATCCCGATTCGGATCATATGTGGATCTGCGAAATGGATTTAGGCGATGAAGTTGTGACTATTGTAACAGGTGCTCAAAATGTACAACTTGGAGATATCGTTCCTGTGGCAAAAGACGGGTCTGTTATAGACGGGGGAGTAGAAATCAAAACGTCGCTTTTACGCGGCGTACAAAGCGAAGGAATGTTGTGTTCGGCTCCTGAACTGGGTATTAGTTCAAATATCGCTCCTAAGCGCTCACAAGACGGGATATATATTTTACCTGCAGACACACAGATAGGTGAAGATATTTGTGATGTGTTGGGACTTAACGATCATGTGATTGATTTTGAACTGACGAACAACCGACAAGATTGTAACAGTATATTAGGAATCGCTTACGAAGCGGCAGCAACATTAGGTAAAAGATTCGAATATCCTGAATATGAATATGACTCCAGTGGTGAAGAAATAAACGAATACTTGGATATTGAAGTGGAAAATTACGATTTGTGCCACAGATATACAGCAAGGATGGTCAAAGTCGTAAAAATCGAACCGTCACCGTTATGGATGCAAATACGTCTGATGAGTTCGGGTGTACGTCCGATCAATAATATCGTCGATGTTTCTAACTTTGTGATGCTTGAAACAGGTCAACCTCTACATACATTTGATTATCATAAATTAGCTGGAGGCAAGATCATCGTTAAGACTGCGCTCGAAGGAGAAGTTTTGCAAACGCTAGACGGGGTGGAACGTAAGTTGAATTCCAATGTACTTATGATCGATGACGGTGAAACTCATGTAGGTATTGCAGGCATCATGGGTGGCGGAAACTCGGATATTGATGATAACACAAAAATGGTCGTGATCGAAGCCGCTAATTTCGATCAAAACAGTATAAGACAAAGCTCTAAATATTTCGGATTGAGGACTGAAGCAAGCGCACATTTCGAAAAAGGGATCAGTACGCATCTGACACGTTATGCGGCGGATCGTGCGGCATCCTTATTGGTCGAAATAGGTGCAGCGGAATATATCGACGGTTTGATCGATAAATATGAAAAATTGGATGAATCAGTCGCACTAAGCGTAGATGCTGAATGGGTCAGTCGCTTTGTCGGTGTGGAATTCACATTGGAACAAATTAGCGACTTATTGGATCTTTTAGGGTTCGATCCCGTTATAAAAAATAATGAAGTTCATGTAACCGTACCTAAATTCCGTCAAGATATTCTTTTGAAAGAAGATCTGGCTGAAGAAGTCGCAAGGATGTACGGATACAATAATATCCCAAA
Organism: uncultured Anaerofustis sp.; assembly: GCA_963674555.1. GTDB lineage: Bacteria > Bacillota > Clostridia > Eubacteriales > Anaerofustaceae > JBGMEA01. The sequence goes on from OY771429.1 coordinate 99,337, forward strand.
CACCTTGATGGAATCTTCGAATTTCATCGCCGAACCTAATACAGAGTTTTTAAATAAACGTAAAATTAAGAATTGGATGATAGCCGCAGGCGGCTTTGAAATGGTGACTTACTCATTCATAAGCCCTTCTTCGATCAGTGATTTAAGGTATGACGATTCTGATCCGCGATCAAACCCTGCGATCGTGATCAATCCGCTCGGAGAAGACAATTCTGTTATGCGAACCACGTTGATCACGGGACTCTTAGAAGCACTTTCGGTTAATTATAACCGCAAACATCAGCCTCAATTAATGTTTGAACTCAGCGGAGTATACTTAAAAGATAAGCAAATAGAAGAAGGACTTCCCGGGCAGTTTGAAAATTTATGTTTCGGTAAATATGATTCGGATTATTTTGAGATCAAAAGTGTAGCTGATTATTTATTTGAGAGCTGTAAGCTTGAGGCTATTCGCTATATACGATCCGATGAACCGACACTCCATCCCGGCAGAAGTGCAGACATATTGTATAATGGTCAAAAAATTGGTTATGTGGGGCAAGTGCATCCTCTTCTTGCAAAAAAGTACCAATTGGAAGAGAATACAGCAATCGCGGAGATCGATACAAGTGCACTTACAGAAAGATTAAAATCGTATAATATTAAGGCTAAGTCGCTTGCGAAATATCCTGCAGTTGAGCGCGATCTTGCGCTTGTATGTGAGCAAAGTATTATGGCAGGCGAGATAAAAGAAATCATCACACAATACGGTGGTGAATATCTTATAACATGTGAACCGTTTGATGTTTATCAAAATGACGATGTGTTGGGTGTCGGTAAGAAAAGCATAGCCTATGCGCTGTTATTCAGAAGCGAAGACAAGACACTTACGGATGAAGAGATCGATCAAACGATCGATGAACTTTTGTCTAAATTAAAAGAAAAAGATATACAACTCAGAGCATAATTAGATGGCTGTCTTAAGTGATATTAAGACAGTCATTATTCTATAAAGAAAATAGGGGACAGGATGAGTAAAAAAGCAATCAAAATCGTACTGATATGTATCGTATTGCTATCGGCAGGATTTTTCGTATATTTTAAATTGATCGATAAACCGTTAGGTGAGACGAACGAACGGATTATGCAAGAGGTCAAGATTCTTATAGCTATAGATCCGGGGCACGGCGGACCGGAAGAAAACGATATGGGGTATACAACACTCGACGGTACACACGAATGTGTCATGAATAATGCTGTAGCGTTGATGTTGGAAGAAATATTGATTGAGCGCGGATATGATGTTGTATTTACGAAGGAACCCAAAGATGATATCTATGCTTCGCTTCAATCTCGTCCTGAAGCGGCAAATGCCGCTGGTGCTGATTTGTTGATCAGTATACACCATGATGCAAACGGTGACCAAGATTTATCTGGGTTTTGGTTGTTCTATAGCAGTTATAAAATAAATCTTGATACAGATGATCTGGTGGTTTTATATGACGGAAAAGAATATGATTTAGTATCCGAACGCAATGAATTGGATGAAGACGGGGACTCGTATACGATCAAATTAATAACAGACGGAACCTCGACGTTTGAGATCAACAGTATTGAACACTTATATAAGATAATTGACCGCACACCGTGCGAGGAAGCCATTGCATCGGAAGTATTGGCTCATTGTATATATGACGAAATGTTGAAATTAGACTATATTGAACCGAAAGGAAGTATTGATTATACGATAGTTGATGAAGAATATCGCGTTTTGCGTTATGCAGATATGCCATCCGTTTTGATCGAGGCAGGCTTTATGACAAATCCGACACAAATGATCGATATCCAAAACAGCGATAATCAGCTGAAATTGGCGACGGCAATAGCGGATGGAGTGGATATATATTTTCAGAATAAGTTCAAATAATGTATAAGGATTAAAAGGGGTAAATGTTGTGATATTACTAAATGATATTTTAAATTTATCAGATGACGAATTGAGGAACACAAAGATTAGATTTAATCAAGAAAATATGGATTATGATCCAATTACTTTTTTCAAAGAAGGTAGTGAACGTTTGTATATTGGACAATTTTGGAATTATAAGACCAGATCTTTCAAAGTAGGTCAAATTGCTATCGGTTTTATACGGATCGATAGGGATAAATGGTTATTATTTGATGTTAGTGTGATTACTAAAGACTTAGGAAAATTTAATGCGATGGGTTATGAATATCACACATTAAAAAAATATAGCAAATATTTTGGAAGATTGATTGTCAAGTATTCAAATAAACATCAGAATCTAATTAGAAGAGCTGAAAGTGTAATTGATGAGTGTGAGGTTTTCGAAATAATCAGTGACACTTTTAGAGATGACGATTTTCCTGGATATGAGAATGTAGATCTTTCTTGGATTGAACTTCAGAGAGTAATTGGAAAAAAAGATTGGAAAACAGCTCTTGAAAATCAAAAAGGCATATATTTGATTACTGATGTATGCACTGGAAGGAGATATGTGGGCTCGGCCTATGGTGAAAATATGCTATTGGGAAGATGGAAAACATATGTACAAAATGGGCATGGAGGTAATAAGGACTTAAAACAACTTGAATTTGATTATATCAAAGAAAATTTTCGATATTCTATATTGGATATTTATAAGTCGACAACCGATGACACTGCAATAATCAATAGAGAGCAACATTGGATGAGGATTTTACTTTCTAAAGACAAACGATTTGGATACAATAACTAAAAAAAATAAACCTTACGGTTTATAATGGTGCGAGAGACGGGACTTGAACCCGTACGCCTTTGAGACACACGGCCCTCAACCGTGCCTGTCTGCCAATTCCAGCACTCTCGCATTGCCAAACTATTATACATGAAGCTTAGTAAAATTTCAACTGAATATCACCATTTTATGAATTATTCTTATTGTAATGTTTTTCAGTAAATTTCAACAGAATATCTTTATTATTTTGGATGTTCCCATCGATCACGCCTTCGAGCAAATCATTCATGATTTCTCCGATTTCGCTTCCTTCCTTAAAACCTAATTCAATCAGATCATGCCCGTTGATCGCTAAATCTTTTAGTGAAAAACATTGGTTGTCAGATAATATCTTTTGGTATATTTTTTTAATTTCAGATATTTCATCCATACAACGTTCAGCGTGTGGTGAACAGTGTGCGACAGCATCGCCTGCTTTAACTTTCAACAAAGTAGGAAAGAGGTCTTCACCGATCTTATTCAATGCTCGCTTAATACTTTTCTCAGTAGGTTCGATTTTTAGGTCGTGATATTTGATCAATAATTTTACTTTCTCGATAGTTTTTATATCATATTTCAGTCTTCTTAATACCTTTTCGGCTATATCGACACTGCACGCTTCATGTCCGTAAAAATGACCGATCTTGTCATCGTCAATAGTGTAGCATTGCGGTTTACCGATATCATGGAAAAAAAGCGTAAGTCGGACGATCAGATCCGGTTTTGAATGTTTTATAGCCTTTAATGTGTGTTGCCAAACATCTAAATCATGATAGGGACTGTTTTGATCGAAAGAGAATGTTGACTCTATTTCCGAGATAAAAACAGCTATTATCTCTTTATAATCTTCAAGTACTTCGGTTACATTTTTACCGATCAAAATCCTATTGAATTCCGAATAAATCCGTTCGTATGATATTTGACCTAATAAGGCTTTGTTTTTAAACATTGCCATTTTAGTATGTTCTTCCATATTGAAACACAAAACAGAAGCGAATCTCAAAGCTCTTAATATTCGCAGCGCATCTTCTTTAAATCTCTTGTTCGGATCTCCGATACATCGTATTACTTTATTTTTAATATCATGCTGTCCGTTAAAATAGTCAATGATTTTATAACCATCATAAGCCAAAGCATTCATTGTAAAATCACGCCTGCTCAAGTCCTGTTTCAAATCGCTTACAAATTGCACTTCATCGGGGCGGCGGCCATCAGAATAAATCCCTTCAGCTCTGTATGTTGTAATTTCAATGGGCAATTCGTCTACTACAACTGTTACGGTACCGTGTTTAATACCTGTTGGCAGCACTCTATATTTCTCGAAAGATTGAATAATATCATCCGGCAATGCATTCGTGGTGATGTCCCAATCTTTTGGGATCACACCCATGACAAGATCACGAATACAACCGCCTACCAAATAGGCTTCATATCCGTTTCTCTTCAGTATATTAAGTGCTTTATTTGCATGTGGGATGATAGCTAATTTCATAACAATTACCCAATATTTTATATACTTATTATAGCAAACTAAATTGTATATTCTATGTAAGTAATAAAAAGTAACAATAAAAATCGACTCAACATCATCATAATAGCTAAGGAAATTGAAAAAAATAAATATTTATGACCTTTGGTATGGTATAATGAAAAAAAACAGGAGGGTGCTTTATGCTTATACCTTTTCTCGTAATAGGAGGAGTAGTTGTACTTATCTTATTCTGGTTTATAGGTGTGTACAACACTTTTGTAAAGTTAAAAAACTCTATTGAAGAAGCTTTTTCAACGATGGATGTGTACCTAAAAAAACGATATGACTTGATACCAAATCTAGTCAATACGGTTAAAGGATACGCAAAACACGAATCTGAAACATTTGAAAAAGTCATACAGGCACGAAATTCTGCGATGAATGCAGGAAATGTTGAGGAAAGACTTGAAAATGAAAATGCGATCAGTGGTGCTTTAAAATCGATATTTGCGCTTGCTGAATCTTATCCTGAATTAAAGGCTAACACCAATTTCTTGGATCTTCAGAATCAACTGCAACGCACGGAAGATGAAATAGCTAATTCACGAAAGTATTATAATGCTGTTGTAAAAGAATACAATACGAAACGTGAAACGATCCCAAGTTCGATCGTAGCTTCTATGTTCCACTTTGAAAAACGACCGCTGTTTGAAGTATCGGAAGCAGCTGAAAGAGAAAATGTAACGGTCGAATTTTAATTTATAAAATAAGCTGTTTGCCGTACGCGAACAGCTTTATTTACATGTTAGGAGCAGATATGAAAAAAAAGCTAGTCTTTATGCTTGCTTTATTGTTGAGCTTATTTCTATTTCCATTACAAACTTCTGCAGCTGAGGCGTTCACGATCACAAATTACAATGTTGATATGATCGTGAATGAAGATAACTCAGCTCGAATTATTGAAACGATCACTGTCGATTTTCAAGAGTACAGACATGGAATCTATCGCTTTATTCCTGTTAAAAGTTATATAACGAATTATGTGGATGGTCAGGATCTGACACAAGTGAAAAGAATAAAAATAACCGATGTCGATGTGAGTGGTGATGAATTTGAAACTTCAAGGTACTCGGATTACTTGGAGATCAAAATCGGAAGTGCTGACTATACGATTATAGGAAAACACACATATGTGATCAGTTATACGATACAAAACGAAGACGACGGGATCGATGCATATGATTATGTTTATTGGAACTTGATCGGAACGGAATGGGATACGACAGTCGATAATGCAAGTTTCACTGTCACCATGCCGAAAGACTTTGATACTTCACTGATCAATTTTACTTCCGGCGGATACGGATCTATTGTAAATGATCAGGTAGAGTATACCGTAAACAACAATAAAATTACCGCTAAATTGATAGGCGGATTGGATAATTACGAAGGCGTAACGCTCAAGGTAGAACTTGAAGAAGGGTATTTTGTTATCCCGCCTGACTATTCCGCTTATTATATTACGGGAGCGACTGTGTTATTCTTATTACTTACCGTCTTTTTATTCTTTAAATTCGGTAAAGATGATCCTATTTATCCCACAGTTGAATTTTATCCGCCTGAAGATATGACTTCAGCCGAAGTAGGATATATCATAGATGGAGTATCGGATAATAATGATATCATATCGTTGATCACGTATTGGGCCGATAAAGGGTATCTAACTATCCATGAACGACAAGACAAATCAGTGGATTTGACTAAACTTCAAGATATACCGATCGGTGCAAAAGTATTTGAACAAACAGTGTTTGATAAATTATTTGAATCAGGAAACACTGTCAATACCGAAGAATTAAAATATAAATTCTATAAAACGATAGAAGCTGCAAAATCTTCCTTGTCGGATCAATTTAAAGCGAGCGATGAAACACGAGTTTACGATATAAAAGCGCAGCGTATTAAAGCACTCCTTATGTTACTGATACCTATTTTATTCGTTGTTAATACATATCTCGTATTAAATAAAATGTTTTTTGACGGCGCATTAGCGATCATACTTTCAATTCTTCCCGGAGGTATATTGATGTTGATCGGCAGTATTGTATTTAATGATATGATACAACGCTCAAAAGCTACTAAAAAAATTGCTTTGGGTTTTAAAGCTTTCTTCGCGATCGTCTTGTTTGCCGTTATCCCGATTGCGTATGCAACTATTGTATTTTTTAGTTTAGAGATGCAAAGTAGTATTCCGTATGCGGCAAGTATCCTTTTATTGATCGTAGCGATTTTGATCAACGGTTTTATGAGTAAAAAGACAACAAGAGGCATTGAGCTAACAGGAAAGGTAGTAGGCTTAAAAACCTTTATTGAGAAAGCAGAAAAAGAAAGATTGGAAATGCTTGTGGAAGCTAATCCATCTTACTATTTCAATATCCTTCCTTTTGCTTATGTGCTTGGTGTATCAAGTAAATGGATCAAAAATTTTGAATCTATTGCGGTCGAACCACCGGATTGGTATTCATCTGATCGTGGCGGTAGGATGGGCTATGCGTTCATGACAACCAGGTTGATGTCATCGATGAATCATATGCAATCTTCCATGACTGTTTCACCGCGAAGCACAAGCTCCGGTTCCAGAGGTGGCGGGTTCTCCGGCGGTGGTGGATTCTCCGGCGGCGGCGGCGGCGGTGGCGGCGGCGGAAGCTGGTAGACTATAAAACGATCAGCCTTGCATGATTTGATATCTTAATTAGATTGAGTATGCAAGGCTGTTTTAATTGTAATTAAAGGAGAAAAAATGCTAAGTGATATTCTAAAGAATGTTCAATGGTTTTCGCAAGGCGCATTAAAAATATTTGTACAAAACAGTGTGATCTATACGGATCCTTACATGATCGATAAATCTTATAATGATGCTGATATCATATTGCTTACACATCCGCATGGAGATCATTTATCTTATGATGATATTGAAAAAGTCATAAAAGATAACACGATCTTTATCGTGCCTATGAGTATGGCTGAAACATTGGATAGATATCCCAAACATTCAGTAGCTGAGGTAGTTCCTTTTGATGTATTGCAATTAGACATGATGACATTAGAAGTGGTTCCTGCATATAACATTGTAAAGACACAATACCACAACAAAGATAATGATTGGGTAGGCTATGTGATGACGATAGAAGATGTTGTTTTGTACTACACTTCAGATACAGAGTTTATTCCCGAAATGTATGATATTGAGACAGATATAATTTTTGTTCCATTAGGACAAGTGTATACCATGGAAAGTGTAAATGACGCAGCTATGGCGGTTTTAGCATCCAAAGCAAAGATCGCAGTTCCGATCCATTACGGACTGGCTGAAGGTTGTGAAGAAGACGTTGAAAAATTCAAGGAATTGTTGAACGGGAAAGCGGAAGTAGTATGCTTATAGAAGAACAATTTAAATATTTGCAAGACGGTTTAATAAGAATCGATATTGATTTATCTGATGAGAAACTATATACAATGTTAAAGTATAAAGATATCGTTTTGGAAAAGAATAAAGTGATGAACTTAACATCTGTTACGGAAGATTCAGAGTTTATTTTATTACACATTATTGACTCACTAACAATACTGCCTTATATCCCTTTAAACGCTAAAATTTTAGATGTCGGTACAGGTGCCGGCTTTCCGGGTATGATGTTAAAAATAGCACGAGAAGATTTGCAGATGACATTGCTTGACTCTGTGAAAAAGAAATTAAATTTTCTAGATGAATCAATTGATATTTTAGATCTAAAAAATATTAATTGTGTGCACGGTAGGGCAGAAGATCTCGGGCATGATCCGATGTTTCGTCAATCATTTGATGTTGTTGTTTCTCGTGCTGTGGCTCCTTTAAATATTCTAAATGAATTGTGCATTCCGTTTGTTAAAAAGGGTGGGTTGTTTATAGCTATGAAATCAAAATCTATGCAACAGGAAGCAAATGAGGCTCACGAGAATCACTTTGTATTAGGTTCAAAAAATCCTGAAATCATAGAATTACAATTACCCTACAATCAAGCGGACCGTAGCTTGCTTCTTTATAAAAAAGAAAAAGACACCTCAGATCAATATCCAAGGAGTCCCAAGAAAATCAAAACTAATCCTCTATCGTAAATCTTCTTCCTCTTCCAATGCCAACTGAATACCTTGCGTGAATTCTTCATAATCAGGCAACTGACTGATTTTTTCAATGTTTAATAATTTTAAAAATTCAGGGGTAGTAGCATAAGACAGTGGTTTTCCCGGCACATCCAATTTGCCTGCAATTTCAATTAATCCTCTATCGACTAATAAGTTTAAGGAACTTGTAGTTTGCACACCGCGTATTTGTTCAATTTCAGCACGTGTTACAGGTTGTCTGTAAGCCACTATCGCCAGTGTTTCCAATGCTGCTTGCGATAATCGTGAAGAAGTGTAATGTGTCATCACACTCTTGATATAATCAAAGTATTCTCCGCGTGAAGTCATTTGATACTGCGTATCCATTTGGATGATCCTTACGCCACGCATTTCATAGTCTAATTCGTTTTTTAATTCTTCTAATATCTTTTTTGTCTGACCGGGCGTTGATTCAATAGCGTTTGTCAGAACTGTCAGCGAAACAGGTTCACCCGCAGCAAAAAGGATACTCTCTAAAATATTTTTTTCGTTCATATTTTCCATTTGTCACACACCTATGTTTTGAATGCGTATTTCACCGTAAATATCATCTTGTTGTAAATGTACGATATTGCGTTTTAATAATTCTAAAACAGCAAGAAAAGATGCTATAATATTTGGTTTTGAGGGATGATTATCGAAAATTTCTGAAAATTTGATCGATTTTATCGATGATAATAGTTCAGAGATATAGATCATCCTATCCTCGACTGAAATAGATTCGGTTTCAATTTCATAAGATTCGGGTAAATTTTCTATCCTGATTTTGTGATTGATCAACAAATTTCGCATTGCCGATGCAAGCAGTTGCGCTTCAAGTTCTATTTCCGATAAATCATTCTTTAATTCGGGAAAATAATCAGGTTCTTTTGCTATGATATTTGCATAAGACTGTTCGTGGTCTTTGATATAGCGACTGACTTGTTTAAATATCTTATACTCAACCAAACGTTTTATCAATTCTTCTCTCGGATCAATATCTTCTTCCAAAAAATCGTCCTCGATCGGCAAAAGGATCTTCGATTTTATGTAAATCAACTGTGCTGCCATAACGATGAATTCACTGGCAAGTTCGATATTGAGCTCATTCATCGTGTAGATATAATCCATGTACTGATTTGTGATCTCAGCGATCGGTATGTCATAGATATCGATCTCATGCTGTGAAATTAGACTTAACAGCAGATCCAATGGTCCTTCGAATACTTCTAATTGAATTGGATTATTACTCATATTTAGAACACCAATCCTATGATAGCATTTATATTGCTTGTATAACCGGCACGATCACGATGCGAATAATACCGGTTATATACAAAACCAGAACGATAATAGAAAGATATCTTTGATACTTATAAAATAATCTCTCTAATCTGATCGGTAATAAAGATGCTACTATTTTGGATCCGTCAAGGGGTGGAAGAGGTAATAGATTAAATACTGCAAGTCCGATATTTAAAATGACCCCATATTGAAAGAAAAAAGAGAGATAAATATTAAGTCCGTAAGTTATTTTCAGCAGAACTGCAAAAATAAACGCTATCATAAAATTTGTGAGTGGTCCTGCAATGCTGACCAGTATCGTGCCGCTTTTTCTTGATTTAAAATTCATTGGATTGATCGGAACTGGTTTTGCCCAACCGATATGAACAACTATTAAAGCTAAAAGCCCAATTGGGTCAATATGTTTGATCGGATTTAAGGTAAGCCGACCCCGTTCTTTTGCTGTATTGTCACCGAGTTTGTATGCAGTATATCCGTGCGCCAATTCATGTAAAGTAATAGCTATCAAAGCTACACATGCAATGATGACATACTCGATGACAGTGTTATAATCCATTATAATCCTTCTTTAATTTTTATTCTTCCAACCATGAAGGCAATACATCATTGATGACCAAATTCTCATAAGAATCTCTTTTGACGATCAATTCAGCTTTGTCACCTTTTAATAACACAACCGCAGGTTTAGTAAGTCTGTTATAATGGCTGGACATTGAATAGTTATAAGCCCCTGTATTTAATACAGCTATGATATCACCGTATTCTGTTTTTGGAAGCAGAATATCTTTTATAAGTGTATCTGTTTCGCAACATCTACCGCTGATCGTAACAAGATCATTCGGCTCTTGGTCATATTTATTAGCCACTACCGCGTGATATACAGCGTTGTATAGTGCGGGTCTGGGGTTGTCACTCATTCCACCGTCTACGCTTACATATTTACGCAAGAAGGGAATTTCCTTAATAGTTCCGACCTTATAGAGTGTAATGCCGGCTGGTCCAACTATATATCTGCCTGGTTCCACAATAATTTTTGGTATATCGATTCCGAGCAGACTGCATTGATTATGCAACGTCTTGGTCAATGTGTTGATATATTGATTGACATCAAAGGCATCATCATCATGCAGGTAGTTTATTCCAAAGCCTCCGCCAAGATTCAATTCCTTAACTTCGGTTCCCATTTCTTTGATGTTGAAGATCATTTCCAGCATAGCCGTTGCAGCTATCTGGAATGGTTTTTCAGAATATATCTGAGATCCGATATGACAATGTAAACCGGTAAGGTTAAGATTAGAACTGTCTAATGCCATACGGGCGGCTCGAGTACCCATGCTTATCGGTATGCCGAATTTCGAATCGATTCTACCTGTTTGAATATACTCGTGTGTATGTGCCTCTACTCCGGGTGAAAGGCGCAAATGTACATTGACAGTAGCGTTCATTTCCGAAGCGATCCTATTGACAAGTTCTATTTCACATGTGCTGTCCAATGTGATCGTACCGACATTTGTGTCGATCGCCATTTTTATCTCTTCTTCCGATTTATTGCTTCCGTGCATCGTAATATGCTTAGGATCGAAACCTGCCTGGAGTGCGGTATATAATTCGCCGGCTGAAACAACATCCAAATGAATGTTTAATTTTTTTGCTATTTTGCACATTGCTGTATTCAAAAATGCTTTTCCGGCATAATTTACAGCATAATCTATATTATTTTTTTCAAAAGCATCTTTGATCGTGTTGACCGCCGATTCGATTTTATCTTCACTCATTACATAAAGAGGGGTGCCGAATTTATTCGCTAAATCGACCGTGTCATGCCCTGAAAAAATAAAGTGTTCGTTTGCCATCTTTTTCTCCTGTGTAGAATAATATTTCATATAATTATAACAAAAAACAGCTTTGAATCCTAAATTTTTTTTATTTAATATGAAATAATGCTAAAAGCCCTTTTTTTTGTTATGATTAAATATATATTACTTGGAAATGAGTGCGTGATGAAAGATATTATTCGACAAATTATGAATAGACCTGATTATAAACCTATGAGTATTAAAGATTTTATATATCTCTTGGCGCTCACAAAGCCGAATCAAAAAGCTGAACTTATGAAAGACTTGAGCCAATTGTCAGATGCAGGAGAGATATTCTTAAACGCATCGAATAAATATGAATTATATAATGAAGAAGATCGCGATACCAAAAAAGGTGTTTACAAGGCAGGCAAAGGCAATTACGGATTTGTTGAGTTGGACGATGAATTGTTTGAATTTGATATTTTTATTCCGGGTAAAAATAACAAGCGCGCATACGACAATGATATCGTTTTGGTTAAAATCATCAAACATGCTTCAAAAGGTATGAATCCGGAAGGTAAGATCGTTAAAATTATCAAGCGCGCTTCTCAAACCTATACAGGTGTATTTCACAGAAGCAAAAATTATGGGTTCGTAACGGTAAAAAATAAAACTACAGAGTCTGACATCTATATTGGTAAAAAGAATATAAATAATGCCAAGAATTACGACATGGTTCAAGTAGAGGTAATAAAATTTCCTAAACTGCCTGACGAGAAACGCGAAGGAAAGATCATCAATATATTGGGTAAGTCCACTGATCCCGGTATGGATATGTTGGCTTTGGTGTACAAATATGGCTTTTCAAATACATTCGATCAACATACGATACATGAGGCTGAAAATATCAAGGTCGATTATTCACAAGAAGTCAAGAACCGCAAAGATTTACGTGACGAACGAATTTTCACGATTGACGGTAAGAGCGCAAAAGATTTGGATGATGCAGTTGGTATCATTAAAGTGGACTCCGGTTTCAAATTATTTGTATCCATTGCGGATGTTAGCTTTTATGTGAAAGAAAACAGTTTAATAGATCAGGAAGCCTATAAAAGAGGCACGAGTGTATATTTTCCCGACAGAGCGATACCGATGTTGCCAAAGGCATTAAGCGAAGATCTGTGCAGTCTTAATCCGAATGAAGATAAACTTACATTCACAGCAGAAATTTACTTAGATGAAGACGGCAAAATCATCAATACTGATTTTTATAAATCGATCATACGCTCGCAAGCGAGATTCACATATGAAAAAGTCAATGATTTGTTACAAGGAGCTAAAGACGGGTTAAGTGAGGATTATCTATTATTCGAATCTGACCTTCAAATTATGCAACAATTAGCGCAAATATTGTATGATCGCAGGATGCGCGAAGGATCAATTGATCTGGATATCGCTGAAGCGTATTTGGAAGTTGACAACGATGGGAATGTTTTAGATATACAGCAACGAAATAGGGGAATTGCCGAGCGATTGATCGAGGAATTCATGCTTATCGCAAATAGATCTGTAGCCGAATTCATACATCACACAAACATTACTTCGCTTTATCGCGTACATGATGATCCTGATAAAGAGAAAATGGATGATTTTACACATTTTGTATCATTAATGGGTTTTAACTTAAGACTAAATAAAAACTATATTTCAGCAAAATTAAATGAATTTTTGAATAATCTTAGAGGAGAAGATTCTGAATATTTGCTAAAGAAAATTTTACTCAGAGCACTGAAAAAAGCGGAATATCGTACAGATAAGACGTCTCACTTTGCGCTGGCATTTCAATATTATACTCATTTTACTTCACCGATAAGGCGTTACCCTGATCTGATGATCCATCGGATACTATCGCGCATCATCAATGGCAATTTAACATCGGATTATATTGATTGGTTAAATACTAATCTAAGCGAAATCGCTGAAAAATCATCAACAAACGAAAGAAAAGCGGAAGAAGCGGAGCGTGAAGCAGAGAAAATTAAGATCGCACAATATATGTATCACAAAAAAGGAGAGGTTTTTGACGGCGTTGTAAGTTCTATCATGAACTTCGGAATGTTTGTGCAATTATCAAATATGGCGGAAGGGCTGATTCGCTACAGTGATATGCAAGATGATTACTATGAAGCAGATCAAACTCGTTTAAGTGCAGTCGGTCAAAAGAGCGGTAATGTGATAAAAGTTGGGGATAAAATATCAGCGCAAGTTATAAAGGTTGATACAGATAGCGGAGAAATTGATTTGATATTTGCTAAAGAAATAATTAAAGGTGACAATTTTGAGGATCAATAAATATCTTGCGGCGTGTAATGTCGCTTCAAGGCGAAAAAGTGAAGAGATCATTCTGGCAGGTAAAGTAAAAGTAAACGGTGTAATCGTAAAAGATCTAGCATATCAAATCGATGAGACAAAGGACATCGTTTTACTCAATAATAAAAGGTTATGTCTCGATGAGGATATGGTTTATTATGTGTTAAATAAGCCTAAAGATGTGATAAGCGCTGTTACATCAAGGCATAATGAAACAACTGTCGTAGATTTGATATCTGAGGAAAAAAGTCGTATTTTTCCGGTCGGAAGATTGGATAAAGATACTGAAGGACTGATTATCTTAACAAATGACGGTGACTTAGCCTATCGCTTAACACATCCCAAATTTGAAAGAAGTAAAACTTATGAAGCTCTGTTACGCGGAAGACTTGACAGCCAAACAATTTTAAAACTTTCCAATGGAATCATGATAGAGGGCAAAAAAACTGCGAAAGCATCTGTTCATTTATTAAAAATGATCAAAGGAAACAGCTTAATTCAAATCACATTAAAAGAAGGTCGAAACAGACAGATCAGAAAGATGGGGAGAAGTATCGGGCATCCTGTTATATCATTACGAAGGGTAGAAGAAGACGGTATAAAATTAGGCAATCTTCCTGTTGGTGAATATAGGAAATTGACCAATAAAGAAATTACAATGTTAAGGCAACATAATTAAAGGTATATTGTATGATAAATAATGTAGTAGAGATAACCCATATGCTTGTTCAAAATATTGTAAAACAAGGCAATACCGTAATAGACGCTACATGCGGTAATGGGTATGATACACTTTTCTTATCCGAATTAGTCGGTGATACGGGTAAGGTATATGCATTTGATATCCAATCCATCGCAATTAAAAAGACAAGAGAGTGTCTAAATAATCATAGCACGCATAAGAATGTACAGTTGATACATGACTCTCACGAAAATATGATACAATATGTAAAAGACCCCATAACTTGTTGTATGTTTAACTTAGGTTACCTGCCTAAAGGCGATAAAGACATTAAAACAAACGGGCAAGCGACTGTTAAAGCAATAAGCAGGATTTTACCTTTACTTAAAAAAGGCGGGATCATATCGATTTGTGTGTATTTAGGGCATACAGGCGGTTTTGATGAATACATTGCGGTAAAAGAATATTTGCAAAAACTTGATACTGATCTTTTCAATATTGTTGAGATCAGCCATTTGATCCGAAATCCCGATGCGCCAAAAACAATCATAATAGAAAAGAAGTAGGAATATGAAAAAAGAGTTGGTATTTACTGAAAACGAAGATGTGCTTTCTCGTATAAGTACGGCATATGATACGATGAGCAAACAACATAAATCGATCGCTGATTATGTAGTTGAACACTTGGATAAAGTAGCGTATTTCACTGTGAATGTTTTATCGAAAGAAACTAACACTAGCTTAGCGACCGTACTTCGATTCTCTTATCTTTTGGGATATGACGGTTATCCTGAATTTAGAAAAGCGGTACGTAACCAAACAAAAAACAGATTAACAACTTTAGAACGCATCCATATGCCGGGTTTTGAAACGTATAATTTTGACGGGATAAAAGATATCCTAAGATCAGATAGTAACAATATCAAAACGACTTGTGATGAATTAGACGAACAGATTTTTACTACTGTGGTAGATGAATTGATAAATGCTGAAAAAATATATATTTTAGCGTCAAGAACGACCTATATGTTATCGGAATATATGGGATATTACTTGAATTTACTTTTAAACGGAAAAGTTGCGTTGATACAAGACAGTATAAGAGAACCGTTTGAGATGCTGATGAACATCACGCAGGATGATGTTGCATTGGGATTGTCTTTTCCGAGATATTCTTCTCGAACGATTCGGTATTTGGATTATTGCAAAAAGAAAAATGCCACAGTTATCGGTGTCACAGATCTTCCTTCATCACCGATCTACCCTTTATGTGACCATGTTTTGTTTGCGAAAAGCAATATCATATCATTTGTCGATACGTTGGTTGCTCCTTTAAGTTTGATTAATGCTCTTATCATAGGTGTGGGGCTGAAAAATGAAGAAGAAACCCAAAGAGTTTTCAGTGAATTGGAACAACTATGGGATGAATATTTGACCTATAATCAATTTAACAATTAAATCAGATATAATCTTGACAAAAGCATAAATACGTGTATAATAAATAATGCTAACTGTGTTCCTCAGTAGCTCAATCGGTGGAGCAATCGGCTGTTAACCGAGAGGTTGTAGGTTCAAGTCCTACCTGAGGAGCCATTTTTTATTTGCGAGGATGAACGATGCTAAAATTAGATGGCAGATTGCAAGCAGTAGCTGAAAATATAAAAAAATATAATGTATTGGCGGATATCGGTTCAGACCACGGATACCTGCCTATTTTTTTATTGAGACAAAATCAAATCGAGCATGCGATCATTACGGATATCAATAAAAGGCCACTTGAAAACAGCAAAAAAAACGCAGTAAAACACCACATGGATGAAAGATGTGATTTTCGATTGGGTGAAGGACTGTCAGTCCTCAAAGAAAATGAGTGTGATGCAATATCAATTTGTGGTATGGGTGGAGACACGATAGTGGATATCCTCTCGAAAGATCTTCAAATCGCTTACAGTGTGCAAAAACTGGTTTTGCAACCAATGACTAATCAAATCGTATTACGCAAGTACCTGATAAATAATCGTTTCAAAATCACAAATGAAGTAATAATCAAAGATAAGCATCTTTATTACCAGATCATAACCGCCCAAAAAGGCGAAGATAATAGTTTATATAAAGAAGAGATAGATTTTGAATTTCCAAAGAGTCTCCTGTATAATAGAGATAAGATCATGCATCAGTACATTTTGTATAAAATAAAAACTGAAGAAAAAATTATGGCAAGATTGATCAAAGAAGGAAAAAATGATTTGATCCAGAACAGTAATAGAAGATTGAATCAGATTAAGGGGCTTATGAAATATTATGAAAGTTAAAGATATCATGCGCATAATAAATAGATATGCAAATGAAGCATTTGCAGCTGAATGGGATAATTCAGGTTTACAAATCGGTGATGTTGAATCAAATGTATCGAATGCTTTGCTGTGTGTTGATGTTACCGAAAGTGTTATTGATGAGGCGATCAATAATAAATGTGAGATAATCATTTCGCATCATCCGTTATTGTTTAAACCTGTTGCAAACGTAACGAGTAATAACGCTAAAGGAAGAAATATTATAAGACTCATTAAGAACAATATTGCGGTTTATTCATCGCATACCTGTTTTGATGTTTCTCCGTATGGTATCAATCAATATTTTGCTAATATGTTCCAATTAGAAGATGTCAGATTTCTTGATGACTGGGCGGAAGTTATATATAAAATTGAAATATATGTCCCATATGAACAAACAGAAGAATTGCTTGCACGTCTGTATGAAGTCGGAGCGGGAACAGCAGGAAATTATAAGAACTGTTCGTACGAATTATCCGGTGAGGGAACTTTCACGCCCCTTGAAAATGCATCACCATACATAGGAGAAGATAATATTCCATCGCGCGTATCCGAGAAGAAAATTGAAATACTGTCTCCTAAAGCAAAAATAAAAAAAATTATTGACACAATTTATGAAGTGCACCCATATGAATCTCCTGTATTTAACATAAGTGAGGTGAAATATGTTGGTTCAGGGATCGGCGTTGGGATCGCCGGTCACTTATCAAAACCGCTCGAATCTACTCTTTTTATTGAAAAATTGAAAGCATTCTTCGGGGTAGAAGGTATTAGAGTATCCAATAATTACAAAAGTACAACTGTATCAAAGATCGCTTTTTGCGGTGGCTCAGGCAGTGAGTACATTAAAACTGCTATCGGAATGCAAATGGATGCAATCATAACATCTGATTGTAAATCCAATGATTTTTCTTTTGCTGCAGAAAATGATATTATTTTGATTTGTCCCACTCATTTTAAAAGCGAGCATTGTTTTATAGATACAATGCATAATATATTAGAAAAAGAGTTAACTGCAATCGATTTATTTCAAAGCCAAGCCAATGATTTTGAATGCATCATTTAACTGTTGCGTTTAAACAACGATTTTGTTATAATTATCCGATAAGCAAGTCGTTTGACCGCCCATTCGGGAGGAAAGTCCGAGCTCCAAAGGGCAAGAATGCCTGATAACGTCAGGTGGAGGTAACTCTAAGGAAAGTGCAACAGAAAGGAAACCGCTCTCATTTTGAGAGTAAGGATGAAAGGGTGAGGTAAGAGCTCACAGGCAAACAGGTAACTGTTTGGACGTGTAAACCCCATTCGGAGCAAGACTAAGAAAGAGCGTGAAGCAGCGGCCCGCTGTGCTCGTGGTAAGTCGCTTTAGACGATCGGCGACGATCGGTCAAGATAGATGGTCATTAAAACAGAACTCGGCTTATGAGCTTGCTTATTTTTTTTGAGGTAATTTATGTTAAATGAACAGTATGTAATCGTTTCACATGATCAATTAAATCTTCACACGACGAGATCGTTGGTTCAAACACCCAAAGCAAATGTCATCATTACACATGGTTTAGGTGAACATTCCGGACGTTATTCATATGTAGTGGAGAAACTCAATAGATCTAACTTAAATGCCTACACATATGACCTTAGAGGTCATGGAAAATCTGATGGACATAGCGCATATGTAAACGATTATAGAGACTATTTGGCAGATCTGCATGTCATGATTGAACATGTAAAAGAAGAAAATAGTAAAGTGCCAACTTTTTTGTTGGGACATAGTATGGGTGGTTTTATAGCATCTTTGTTTGGTATTGAGACAAATGATTTAGTTTCAGGCGTTGTATTAACCGGTGCCTCTACGCAAACCCCGCGACAAGCGAATCCGATAATGAGACGCATATTGCAAATTGCCGGAAAAACAGCACCAAGGGTAAGCATAAAAAATGATTTAGGGAAGATCGTTTCAAAAGATCTTGATGTTGTGCAGAATTATTTAAACGATCCTCTGAATAAAGAAAAGATCACGATGGGGTTATACGATCAGTTTATTATAAAAGGGATCGACTATGTAAAAAACAATATCGATCAATTCAATTACCCTGTTCTGTTATTGCACGGAAGCGATGATAAAATAGTTGCGCCTACTGCATCACTAATATTTCATCAATATGCTTCATCAAAAGATAAAACATTAAAAATCTATGATGGACTGTATCATGAAATATTAAATGAACCTGAACGGGATGAAGTTATAGATGATATTACAAAGTGGATATTAGACAGATGTAGTACTTTATAATAATTATTTTTGTATAAATAATTTATTTTATAAGAAAGTAACTTGCCAAAATTACTTTACTTTATAAAACAAATTCACTATAATATATTTACGAAACAAGGATATAATCAGGAGGAATTATCGTGGCGAAAAAAATGAAAACAATGGATGGAAATACCGCAGCTTCATATACTGCATATGCTTTCACCGAAGTAGCGGCAATCTATCCGATCACACCGTCATCATCTATGGCAGAAGTTGTAGATGAATGGTCGGCAAACGGGCAGAAAAACATATTCGATCAGACAGTTGATGTTATCGAAATGCAATCCGAAGGTGGAGCTTCCGGAGCAATGCATGGCTCTCTTTCCGCAGGTGCTTTAACTACCACATTTACTGCATCTCAGGGACTTTTACTAATGATACCAAATATGTACAAAATGGCAGGAGAATTGCTTCCGGGCGTATTTCATGTAAGCGCACGAGCGATTGCTGGTCATGCATTATCGATCTTTGGAGATCATTCTGATGTAATGAGTACTCGTCAAACAGGTTTTGCTATCATGGCTTCAAACAGTGTCCAAGAAGTAATGGATCTGGGCGGTGTCGCGCATTTATCAGCAATCAAATCAAGAATTCCATTTTTGCATTTTTTTGACGGATTCAGAACTTCACATGAAATTCAAAAAATCGAAACGATCGATTATGAAGATTATAAAAAAATGATCGATTATGATGCACTGCAAGCATTCAAAGACAGTGCAATGAATCCGCAAAAACCTTATACAAAAGGTACAGCTCAAAATCCGGATATTTTCTTTCAAGCGAAAGAATCTTCGAATAAATTCTATGCGGATGTTCCCGATATCGTTAATGACTATATGCAGAGCATATCAGATATTACCGGTAGGGAATATAAACCGTTTACATATTTCGGCGCAGAAGATGCTGAACGTATCGTGATCGCTATGGGTTCGGTTTGTGAGACAATTGAAGAAACTGTCAGTCACTTAAATCAACAAGGCGAAAAAGTCGGACTGATCAAAGTTCATTTGTATCGTCCGTTCAGTGCTAAATATTTCTTTAACGTTTTACCGAAGACAGTGAAAAAAATCGCTGTCCTTGACAGAACGAAAGAACCGGGATCAACAGGTGAACCACTTTATCTCGATGTGAGAGATATCTTTTTTGATAAAGAAGAACAACCTCTGATTATCGGCGGTCGATACGGCTTAGGTTCAAAAGATACAACACCAACACAAATTAAGGCGGTATTTGATAACTTAGCGTCAGATACACCTAAGAATAATTTTACGGTCGGTATCAACGACGATGTTACGAATCTTTCTTTGGACTTACCTGAAAAGATCAACTCGCTTCCGGAAGGAACGATCAGTTGTAAATTCTGGGGCTTGGGTTCAGACGGAACCGTAAGTGCGAATAAGAGCGCGATCAAGATCATCGGTGATAATACCGATATGTACGCTCAAGGATATTTCGCGTATGATTCCAAAAAATCAGGCGGTGTAACGATATCGCATCTACGTTTCGGAACATCTCCGATCAAATCAACTTATTTGATCGACCAAGCGGACTTTGTATCATGTTCGATGCAAAGTTACATCGATCAATATGATATGATATCTGACGTCAAAAAAGGTGGAACATTCCTCTTAAACACAACGTGGTCGATGGAAGATCTATCCAATCGTCTTCCGGGCTATATGAAACGTTTTATCGCGAATAATGATATCAATTTCTATCTTATCAATGCGACTGATGTAGCGCAAGGTATAGGACTGGGACGAAAAATCAATATGATCATGCAAGCGGCATTTTTCAAACTTGCTAATGTTATTCCATATGAAGACGCAGAAAAATACCTCAAAGAAGCTGTTGTAAAGAGTTACGGCAGAAAAGGCGAAAAAATCGTTAAAATGAACTATGACGCAATCGATAACGCAGTCAGTTCGTTACAAAAAGTTGAGATCCCCGCTGATTGGGCGAATGCAGCGGACGATGCTAAAGAAGCTGTAAAAGAAGAACCCGATTTTATAACAAATGTGTTAAGACCGATCAATGCGCAACAGGGGGATAAACTTCCCGTATCGACATTCAACGGCAGAGAAGACGGTTCGTTTCCGCAAGGCACAGCAGCATTTGAAAAAAGATGTATTGCTGTGGATGTGCCGAAATGGATCACGGAAAATTGTATTCAATGCAATCAGTGTTCGCTGGTATGTCCGCATGCGAGCATACGTCCGTATTTGTTAACAGAAGAAGAAATGGCGAATGCTCCGGAAGGTTTCATAGGTAAACCTGCAGTAGGCAAAGGCTTAGAAAACTATACTTTCAAAGTACAAGTTTCACCTTTGGATTGCACGGGTTGCGGAAGCTGTGCGAATGTTTGCCCGGCTAAAGAGAAAGCATTGGTAATGGAACCTGTCGAAACGCAGTTAGAGGAAGATATAAATTGGCAGTATGCTGTATCTCTTAAACCAAAAGATTTAACAACGAACAAATATTCCGTTAAAGGAAGCCAATTTATTCAACCGTTATTTGAATTCTCAGGAGCTTGTGCGGGATGCGGAGAAACACCTTATGCAAAATTGGTAACACAATTATATGGTGATAGAATGTATATCGCTAACGCTACAGGATGTTCTTCAATTTGGGGTGGTTCCGCGCCGAGTACGCCATTTACCGTCAACGAAGACGGTCACGGACCGACTTGGGCGAATTCGCTATTTGAAGATAATGCCGAATACGGTTACGGGATGTATCTTGCGGTTAAAAAGCAAAGAAACTCCATTAAAAATAAATTGGAAACGATTATTGATTCTGATTGTGCTGATGATTTAAAATCAGCAGCGAAAAATTGGATCGAAACGATGGATGACGGTGAAACATCCAGAGATGCAAGTAACGCTTTAATAGAAATTCTTGAAACTACTGATAGCGCTTCTTGTAAAGAAGAAATCGATTATATCCTTGCCAATAAAGATCACTTAAACAAAAAATCCGTTTGGATTTTCGGCGGTGACGGATGGTCATATGATATTGGTTACGGTGGACTTGACCACGTTTTAGCTTCCGGTGAAGATGTAAATGTGCTTGTATTCGACACAGAAGTATATTCGAATACAGGCGGACAATCATCGAAAGCTACTCCAACTGCAGCTGTTGCTAAATTTGCGGCACAAGGCAAAAAAACCAAGAAGAAAGATCTTGGAATGATGGCAGCTTCTTACGGATATGTATATGTAGCACAAGTTGCTATGGGAGCAGATAAAAATCAGTTCATCAAAGTAGTTAAAGAAGCTGAAGAATATGACGGACCTTCACTTATCATCGCATACGCTCCGTGTATCAATCACGGTATCAAATCAGGTATGGGCACCAGCATGGATCAAATGAAAAAAGCAGTGGATGCAGGATACTGGCACTTATTCAGATACAATCCTATGCTTGAAAAAGAAGGTAAGAATCCGTTTATTCTCGACAGTAAAGAACCTACAGCAAGTTTCAGAGATTTCATACGCTCTGAATCCAGGTATACGGCTTTGGAAGTTACTTTCCCCGATATTGCTGAAGAACTGTTTGCAAAAACAGAACAAGATGCAAAAGAACGATATGAGACCTATAGAAAAATGGCTGAGTAAGTGTAAAAAAGAATAAACTAAAAAGAGTCCGATAAATAAATTTCGGACTCTTTTATTATAGTAATAATAAGAGGTATTTCATATAGATTTGGGGTAAAATATCCCTTAGTCTTGTATTAAATGATCTTCATAAATTACAAGAGTCAGTAGAGTCCATCCCGGAATGTACGCAAGCCAAATGATATTGTTAAGAAGAACATTGTAGCCATGATTAAAATATGGATGGAAAAATTGAAATGCAACGCCCATATCGCAGATAAACATCAATAGCGCAGAAATAGCAATATAATACGCGACCCGTTTGGTGTAATAATCTCGGAATATGGTTAAAACAGCACTCCACAACATATAACTGATTATGCATATAAAAAGGACACTTAAAAGTAAGATTGCAGGATCGTAGATGAAAGATAAAAGTGTCTTACCGATAATAAAATCTACGATTAAAATTATCATTCCTATGATAATTTCCGGTATTTTGATGCGAATTTTTTTTTGATAGACATAGGATAGTATGATATAAGCGAATAAAAAACCGAAACCGCCGTAGGGTATGATGCGGTAATGAATATGTGTGATATGATTTGGAAGTACGAGAAAAAGATCTCCAATGATGACAAATATGAAAGTAAGTGACATCAATTTTTGTTCGATGGATTTCTTTTTTTTGATTATTGCAGACAGACATAATGAAAATATGATCGTAAATTTTACGCACGCTACAAAATCATATGCCGGATAAAATCGATCAAGCAATATAACAAGAACAGTAAGAGAGAGATAGACAGAAAGCAGCATTTTTTGAGATTTGTTCATAAAAATGATTCCTCGATTTTAACTTCATTGGTTAGCTAATGCAATACGATTTTACTGAATACTTCTCCAATGCTATCATTTATGATCAGATCAGCATGACGGTCATAAGGTGTAGGAGTACGGTTGATCAGAACAAGATATCGGCCATTAAAATAATTGATGAGTCCGGCTGCGGGATACACATTTAATGAAGTGCCGCCTACGATCATCATATCGGCATCAGTAATAGCATTGATCGCCTGTTCAAGGACTATAGGGTCCAATGGTTCTTCATACAAAACAATACCCGGTTTGATTACACCACCGCACGTACAGGTCGGCACATCGCTGCTTTCGTAAATATATTCCACTGAGTACTCTTTATGGCATTTGATGCAAGAATTATCCAGAATGCAACCATGGAGTTGCAAGACATTACGGGAACCTGCCTTTTGATGTAGCCCATCAATATTTTGCGTTATAATACTTTTTAGTTTCCCCGATTGTTCCAATTCTGTAAGTTTATTATGTGTAATATTGGGTTCCGCGTGCAAATATAACATATATTTATTATAGAAATGATAAAACTCTCTCGTATGCTCAAAGAAAAATGAACGACTTAAAACAGTTTCCGCAGGATAATTGATTTCTTTAGAATAAACTCCCTCAGAACTCCTAAAATCAGGTATTCCGCTTTCTGTTGAAACACCGGCACCTCCTAAAAAAACAATATCTTTAGAATCCGTTATATAGTTTTGAAATATTTCAAATTTTTGTTTCATATGCACTCTTATATTTAATAATTTTAAATATTATGTTATAAATAATGTTTTATTATATCATATTCTTTTGTCAAGTTTTCTAAGTTGTAATATCGACAATTCGCCGGTGAAGTCGAAGGAAGTTTGACCGTTTGTATATTTGTTTGCGGATAACAGTATTTATCATATAATTTTGTCGCAGCATTGCCTGTCGTAAAAACTTGCCGTATAGAAGATCCGGATATAAGCGATGAAATATCATTCACTATCGGTTTCTTAATACTGCCGTCATCAGCTCCTTTTATTTCACAAGAAGCCAAAACATCCCAAAGTGCTATTTTGTGGTGAAGTAATAGTTCTTTTTTTTCTTCAATCGTATTTGGATAATATTCGTCTAAAATAGTCGGTAATATTTTCCAGAATCTATTTTGCGGATGACCGTAATAAAAACCATATTCGATCGATTTAGGTGAGGGCATTGTCCCGAGTATCAATATTTTTGAGTTTTGATCATATACGGGTTCAAACGGATTATGTTTAAGCATCAGTTTATCGCTCCTTATATTAATTATATACATATATCCATCATATATCTATAAATCGCGATAGTTTGTAAACTAAAATTTGATTATCTTTTATACCTTAGAAAGATAAATAACTTTGTACTACTACTTAAAAAAAATCGGAATAAATGATATAATTATCAACATGAGAGCTTATCGAACAGTGAGTGAACAATCCGAAGAGCGATACGAAGTAAAAAAATCAGTTTTTATATCGATATTGACGTATATTAAAGACGAAAAAGATGCACTCGAAAAAATCGAACAGCTCAAAAAGGAACACTATAAAGCCCGACATCATTGTTATGCATATATTTTCGGTGAAAATAAAGATCATGTGAAATATTTTGATGACGGTGAACCTTCCGGAACAGCCGGAAAACCTATTTTAAACGTCATTGAAAAGCACGATCTGACAAATGTATTACTTGTGGTTATACGCTATTTCGGAGGCATAAAACTCGGTGCAACGGGATTAACGCGTGCATACTCGAAGGCCGCTACTTTGGCCATAGATGCCAATAAAATAATCCAAATGATTCCCGCCTCGAAAATCACTATCCAATTAACATATCCACTCTATGGAAAAATAGAAAATTACTTGGTTGATAAGAGATTTAAAATCATAGAAAGTAATTATAATGAATCAATCCGACTTACGATACTTGTTCCGCAAAAAGATACGGTACAATTGACAGATAATATTACAGAAATGACAAATAGTCAGTGTGAATGCATTGTAGGAAACGACTTATATATTACGTCTGAGGGATAAAATAACTATATGGAAAGATTCACATTTCATTTAATTGATACTTTAGAAAAAGAAGTTGTGATCTGCGATATGGATCATATGATATTGTATATGAATCAACGTGCTGAAGAGAATTATACTGAAAGATTCGGATGTGACTTGATAGGAAAAAATTTACTCGATTGTCACAATGAGAACTCTTCACGAATTATAAAAGAGAAATTAGAATTTCTTATTACCAATAATTTTAACAGTGTTATTTTGACGGATAAACCTGAAAAAGGACAAAAGTCTTATCTTACATTGATCAGGGATGAATTCAACAATCCAATAGGATATTATGAAAGATATGAAGGAGACGCATTTTAGATTATGATCGATTATATAGTCGGTGTTATAGATTCAGTGCAAGACGGATCAGTTGTTGTTGAAGCGAATTCCATCGGTTACATGCTGAATGTTTCAACCACAACGATCACAGAATTAGCTAATGCGGAAGATCAAACTAAGCTCTACACCTATCTAAATGTTAATGATAACGGGATCAATTTATACGGGTTTTCAGCGAAAGCTGAAAGAGAAGTCTTTCTGAAATTGATTTCTGTGTCCAAAGTAGGCCCGAAAGTCGCTTTGAGTATATTATCACAATATACACCGTCGGAAGTGATTTCCGCAGTTGTATCAAATAACGCAAAAGCTTTAACGAATGCAAACGGAGTGGGGAAAAAACTTGCTGAAAACATTGTTTTTAATTTAAAAGATAAATTTGAAGATTTTGAGTCGGAAGAATTCTCGATGAACTCGATCGATATTTTTGAAAATGATCCCCAAAATGAAGCGATATCAGCGCTTGTCGGATTGGGATTTGAAAGGTCTTACAGTACAAAGTTGATCAAAACCGTTTATGACGAAAATGCGACTTGTGAAGAATTGATTTCAAGATCATTAAAAATGATCGGAAAATAGGTAAAGAATGGACAGACGCATCGTTACAAATAAAGAAACAGAAACCGATCTGGAGATCGAACGAAGTCTGCGCCCCGCAACACTTGAAGATTACGTAGGACAAGATACTGTCAAAAAGCGATTGGCGATCTTTATTGAAGCGGCAAAAATGCGCAAAGACGCACTGGATCATGTTCTGCTTTACGGACCTCCCGGACTCGGTAAAACGACATTATCTTATATTATTGCGCACGAATTGGGTGTCAATATTAAAGTAACCAGCGGTCCGGCGATCGAAAAACCTGGAGATCTTGCCGCTATTTTAACGACGCTTAAAGAAAAAGATGTCTTATTTATAGACGAAATACATCGTCTAAATAAAGT
This sequence comes from uncultured Anaerofustis sp., assembly GCA_963674555.1. Taxonomy (GTDB): domain Bacteria; phylum Bacillota; class Clostridia; order Eubacteriales; family Anaerofustaceae; genus JBGMEA01. The sequence continues at coordinate 126,365 of OY771429.1, forward strand.
GGTTGAAGAAGTTTTATATCCTGCAATGGAAGACTACGCCCTTGATATCATTATTGGAAAAGGTCAAGGATCTCGATCGATCAGATTGGACCTGCAACCTTTTACTTTGATCGGAGCAACAACCAGAACTGGTCTGATTTCTTCTCCGCTCAGAGATCGTTTCGGCATCATCAATCGCTTGGAAATGTATTCAACAGATGAATTAAAACAGATTATTAACAGGAGTTCGGATATCCTGAATATCAAAATAGACGATTCCGGAGCAAATGAGCTTGCGAAACGTTCTCGAGGAACACCTAGGATAGCAAATCGTTTTTTAAAACGCGTTCGGGATTACGCCCAAGTTATGGGAGAAGATATTATTACCGAAGAAACAGCTAACAAAGCTTTGGAATTATTGGAAGTCGATAATACAGGGCTTGACAAAACGGATATTATGTTACTTGAAACCTTGATCCTTAAATTCTCAGGCGGTCCTGTAGGTTTGGATACGTTGTCTGCCGTTTTGGGAGAAGAACGTGAAACGATCGAAGATGTTTATGAACCTTACTTGATGCAGATAGGTTACATAAAACGAACCCCGAGAGGAAGAGTCGCTACTGACCATGCATACAGACATTTAGGAATACCAAACAAAGAACAAGGACAAGATACTTTTTTTGATCTTGAGAATATAAGTGACATTGAAACAGATGAAAACAACTGATTTTGACTATATCTTACCGGAAGAGTTGATCGCTCAAACGCCTTTGAAAGAGCGTTCATCATCGAGATTACTGGTAGTTGATCGCGATACTGAGGAATTAACAGATAAATATTTTACTGATCTACTTGATTACATAAACCCCGGTGATTGCTTAGTACTTAACAATTCAAAAGTGTTACCGGCGCGTATATACGGTGTTAAAGAAATAACGAACGCTAAAATCGAATTTCTTTTACACAAACAAATCAGTCAAGATCAGTGGAAGGTGATGGCCAGACCGGGAAAAAGATTAAAGATAGGCACTCGTGTTATTTTCAGTGAGAACCTGTTTGCTGAAGTACTCTCAAAAGATATTGATGGATTGGTTACGGTACAATTTCATCATCTCAGATCATTTTTGGAAGAATTGCACAAAATTGGTGTAATGCCTTTGCCGCCCTATATTAAAACAAAGCTCAATGACCGTAACAGATATCAAACGGTGTATGCGCAAGACGAAGGTTCATCAGCCGCTCCCACAGCTGGCCTACATTTCACCGATGACTTATTGAAGAAGATAGCGCAAAAAGGCGTAAATATTGTCTATATTACTCTGCATGTTGGATTGGGCACATTTCTTCCAGTAACTTCGGAAGAAATAACAGGGCATAAAATGCACAGCGAATATTATGAGATATCCGAACAAGCAGCAGATATGATTAATTTAACTAAGCGAAACGGAAATAAAATATTTGCTGTAGGCACTACAAGCGTTCGTACTTTGGAAAGTTGCGCAAAACATAACAACGGAATCATCGTAGCTGAACATTGTGAGACGGATATATTCATATATCCGGGATTTAAGTTCTTAATCGTAGATGCATTGATCACAAATTTTCATTTACCTAAATCAACGCTACTCATGTTGGTTTCAGCTTTTTATGACAAAAATAAAATATTGACAGCCTATCAATATGCTGTTAAAGAAAAGTATAGGTTTTTCAGTTTCGGCGATGCAATGTTGATCTTATAAAATACATAAGAATTGATAAGGAGATTTAAATGAAAAAACCTCTGTCAGATAATCTTAAGCAAATCACACCGTCAATGACTTTGAGCATAACCGCAAAAGCCAAAGCCTTAAAAGATCAGGGTAAAGAAGTCATACCGTTCGGGGCAGGGGAGCCGGATTTTACGATCAATCCTATTATTAAACAAGCGGCCATCGAAGGTATTCAGAAGGATTTTTCAAAATACACACAGATCACAGGACTTGTGGAATTGAGAAAAGCGATTTCTAAAAAACTACTCGATGACAACGGATTGACCTACCAACCTGATGAAATAATCGTAACCAGTGGTGCCAAGCAAGCATTATTTACCTCATTACAAGTTCTTTTATCTGAGGGTGATGAGGTTCTTGTTCCTGTGCCTTACTGGGTCAGTTATTCTGAGATGGTCAAAATAGCGGGTGGGAAAGTTGTCTTGGTTCCGACTGAAAAAGAAGATCAATTTATTTTAAAACCAGATGAATTAAAGAAACATATTTCACCGCATTCCAAAGTATTGATGTTGAACAATCCCAATAATCCCACCGGTTCGGTTTACAGCAGAGATGATTTAATAAAAATCGTTGAAATATGCGTTGACGAAGGTATCTACATTCTCAGTGATGAGATATATGATCGGTTTATCTATGACGGCTTAGAACATGTTTCTGTCGCAGGATTGTCGGATGAAGCAAAAGATATTACAATTACGATCAACGGGCTTTCAAAAACATATGCGATGCCCGGTTGGCGAATCGGATATGCAGCAGCAAACAATGAAATTATTACCGCAATGTCCAAACTGCAAGGACATTGCATCTCTCATCCAAGCAGTATATCTCAGTATGCAGCAATAACAGCCTTGGAATGTGAACAACAATTCGTTGACGAAATGCTGAGTGAGTACGATAAACGTAGGAAGTATATAAAAAACTTTTTGGATAATTTAACAGATATTTCATACATAGAGCCCAAAGGCGCATTTTATTTCTTTATCGATGTTAGTAAATATTACGGATATTCTGCTGACGAAATTTTAATTAATTCTTCTCTTATATTTTGTGAAGAATTTTTAAATCGTTTCCACGTAGCAGTTATACCTGGCATTGGATTCGGCACCAACAATTTTATTCGATTGTCGTATGCATGCAGTCTGGAAGATATCAAAATCGGCATGGACCGATTCCGCGCTTTTTTGGATACATTAACTTTAAGGTAAATAATTTAACGTAAAGGATGCCGTTATTATGAACAATGATTCTATTTATCAAAACCCATTGATCGAACGTTATTCGTCAGACGAAATGTTACATATATTTTCAGCTGATAAAAAATTCTCTACTTGGCGCAAACTATGGGTTGCTTTAGCAAAAGCAGAAAAGCAATTGGGAATCGATGTCACTGATAAACAGATCGAATTGCTTGAAAAAAATATCGATAACATCGATTATGAAGCGGCAAAAAGATATGAAAAAGAGTTTCGTCATGATGTAATGGCGCATGTGCATACTTTCGGTGATTGTGTCCCCGAAGCGAAAGGGATCATCCATCTTGGCGCAACGAGCGCATATGTAGGTGACAATGCTGATATCATTATTTTTCGTGATGCGTTATTGCTTATAAAGAAACAATTGCTTAACGTTATTCATGTACTTTCTGAATTTGCATTCAATTATAAGGATATACCGACTTTGGGTTTTACGCATTTGCAACCCGCACAACTTACAACAGTGGGCAAGCGCGCATGTTTATGGTTGACAGATCTTATGCTTGATTATGAAGAGTTGGAATTTGTTTTATCTACGATACGCTTAAGAGGCGTAAAAGGTACTACGGGTACACAAGCCAGTTTTATGGCTTTGTTTAATAATGATCAAGAAAAAGTCAAACAATTAAATGTATTAGTTATAAAAGAAATGGGATTTGAAACAGATTTTCCGCTTACGGGACAAACCTATCCGCGCAAATTTGACAATCGCATCTTAAATTTGTTATCCTCGATCGCTCAAAGTTTGCATAAGTTCGGAACAGATATGCGTTTATTGCAATCCATGAAAGAAATAGAAGAACCGTTTGAATCAAAACAAATAGGTTCTTCCGCCATGGCATACAAACGCAATCCAATGCGTTCTGAGCGGATTTGTGCGCTTTCGAGGATAATCATAGCATCATCACAAAATACCGCCATGACGGCTTCTGTGCAGTGGTTTGAACGTACATTGGATGATTCCGCGAATCGCAGGATATCGATACCTGAATCCTTCTTATGTTGTGATGCGATACTTACGATTGCATATAATGTGATCAAAGGCCTACAAGTCAATGAACAGGTTATCAGAAAGAATATCATGCAAGAATTACCGTTTATGACGACTGAGAACATTTTGATGTCTGCAGTACAAAAAGGTGGGGACCGTCAAGAATTACACGAAAGGATCCGTCAACTGTCCATGCAAGCAGCAAATAGAGTCAAAGCAGAAGGAAGAGAGAATAATTTATTGGAATTAATTAACAGCGACCCTGCATTTTCACTCAGTCAAGAAGATTTAAACGATATTTTAAAACCTGAAAAATATATCGGAAGAGCAGCAGAGCTTACTGACGAATATATCAAAGATCACGTTCGACCGATCCTTGAAGAAAATAAAGATATTTTAGGATTTAAAGCTGTTTTAAAAGTTTAAAGAAAAGAGAAACAAATGCGCAAGAAAGTAATGGTAATTGACTCCTTTTCGCTTATCTACAAAGCGTTTTACGGAGTAAGACCAATGAAAACCGCGAATGGCACGCCTACGAATGCTGTATACGGTTTTATTAACATGATCCTAAAATTGATACAAGAACATCAGCCTGAATATTTATTTGCAGCATTTGATATGGGTAAAGCAAATATTCGTTTGGATCAATATGAAGACTACAAAGCCGGTAGAGAAACGATGCCTGAAGATCTCGTTCCTCAAATTCCGATCATAATGGATATTTTTGCTAAAGCGGATGTAACCGTATTACAAAGCAAAGATTACGAAGCGGATGACATCATAGGGCATATAACAAATATGGCAGACGAGCATAATTTCGAAGCAATCGTCGTAAGCGGGGATCGAGATCTGTTTCAATTGGCAGATGACAATACACTCATACTCTATGCAAAAAAAGGCGTAAGCGATACCATACATGTCGATCCTAATTATATTCGAGAAACTTACGGAATTGAGCCGCTTCAACTGATCGATGTAAAAGCTTTGATGGGGGATAAATCTGATAATATCCCCGGTGTGATGGGCGTCGGAGAAAAGACAGCGCTTAAATTGATCAAAGAATACAAGACGTTAGATGAGGTCTATGCAAACATAGAAAATATCAAAGGAAAACTACATGAGCGCCTTGTAAACGAGAAAGATATGGCTTATTTAAGCAGAGATCTTGTGACGATTCATCGTGAAATACCGATAGAGATCGATTTGGAAAACGAGACAACCTATGATTTCTCATCCAAAGACGTCATTGATATCCTTCAAATATTTGAGATGAAAAATATCATCAAAACACTTGGCGGTACGATCGAAAAAAATGACGTTCACAATGCTGATTTTCAGTTCATTCATGAAAATGAGTTGGAAGATTTAACCGACAAAACAGTCTCAGTATTATTTAACGCGAAAACTTTTAGACAACCTTTTGATATTGGAATTCACTACGAAACTAAAACGGTCGTTATTAAAGATGTTTCATATGATTTTTTCAAAGCCTTGTGTGAAAACCCAAGCATCGAAAAAATATCGCACGGGTTTAAAACGATTTATAAACAGCTATTAACAGAAGATATTACTCCGAAACGTTTTACTTTTGACACACTTTTAGCTGCATATGTACTGGACCCTTCCGATGATCGTTACTCTTTGGATATTTTAGCACAGAGATATCTGGACTATAAAACAGAACGCTTATCAAAACAACCTGTCCAACAATCATTTTTTGACGATAATAAGGATGACACTGCAGCTTTAACGCAACTATTGGCGACCAATGCGAGTTTGAACTATCAGCTATATGAACTATTTACCGAAAAACTAAACGAAACTTCCATGCTTGATCTTTATTATGACATCGAACACAAATTGATGTTTGTTCTTGCAAAAATGGAAATGGAAGGTTTCAAAATCGATATCGAAATGCTCAAAAAATTGGAGCAAGATTTTGATACACGTGCTGACAAACTAACAAACGAAATATTAAAATTAGCAGATAAAACCGAGGAGTTCAATATTAATTCACCAAAACAACTCGGTGTATTGTTATTCGAAGAAATGGGATTACCTGTTATCAAAAAGACCAAAACAGGCTATTCTACAGACGCAGAAGTTTTGGGAAGATTGGAAGATATGCATCCAATCATCCCTAAGATCATCGAATTACGAAAAATACTTAAGATAAATTCAACATATATAAAAGGGATCATGAAAATTACAGATCCTAAAACAGATAAGATACATACAACGTTCAATCAAACCGTTACGTCAACAGGACGCATATCTTCAAGCGCGCCTAATTTACAAAACATACCGATCAAGACCGATGAAGGGAGAGATATCCGAAAAATATTTATCCCGTCTTCTGAAAACAACTTATTGATCGATGCGGATTATTCTCAGATCGAACTAAGGATCCTTGCACATATATCCAATGATAAAAACATGATACAGGCTTTTATTAATAAGGAAGATATCCATTCTAGAACAGCAAGTGAAGTATTCGATGTTCCACTTGAAAAGGTGACGAGCTTGCAGCGTTCGCAGGCAAAAGCGGTAAATTTCGGCATTGTTTATGGTATCAGTGATTACGGATTGAGCAGGAATTTGCATATTTCAAGAAAAGCTGCGAAGGCATACATTGAGAAATATTTAAATAGCTTTCCCGGTGTCAAACAATACATGCATGATATTGTAGAACAAGCACGAGAAGATGGTTACAGCATAACCATGTTTGGACGGAGGAGATATATCCCGGAGATATATTCCAAAAATTATACGATCAGAAGTTTTGCTGAACGGACAGCATTGAATACCCCGATACAAGGAAGCGCGGCAGATATTATAAAAATTGCAATGATACACGTTGATGAAGAGTTGCGTAAAGATCATTATAAAGCGAAATTGATTTTACAGATCCACGATGAATTGATCATAGATTGCCCCAAAGATGAGCTTGAACCGGTAACGCAACTTTTAAAAGAAAAAATGGAAGAAGCAGCGAAGCTTAGTGTGCCGTTAGTCGCAGATATAGCTTCTGCGAGAAATTGGTATGACGCAAAATAAGAGGGATCAAATGAAGATAATTGGTATTACCGGAGGGATCGGCAGCGGCAAGAGTACATTATCAAAATTATTGAGCGAAGCTTATTCGATCGATGTCATCAATGCTGATGAATTATCGCGACAAGTTATGGAACAAGAAAACACTAAACAAGAAATTGCAACTAAATTTGGCTCTGAGTATTTACAGATCGATCATAAGATCGACCGTGACAAATTGGGCGAAGCAGTTTTTTCCGATCCTGCATTAAAACAGAAACTTGAAGCTATTATTCATCCTCATGTACGGGAACTGTTTTTCGATAACATTATGCAATATAATGCGAAGAATGTACCTTTAGTTATTTATGATTGTCCTTTATTGATCGAAGCTGAATTGCAAGATGATGTTGATATGACAATTTTAGTTTATGCCGATGAAGAGATGCGTGTTGAGCGAATCATGAAACGTAATGATCTATCGAAAAAACAAGTCCAGGACAGGATGAATGCACAAATGAAATTGGAAGATAAGATCCCTTTCGCTGATATGGTCATTTACAATACAGGGACTTACGATGAACTGAGAAACAGTATCGGGCATATATATAAGGAAATCACAGAATATGTCAAAAACTACTGATACAATTAAACAACTTGCTACAGAAGAAGGGATCGATTTGATCGGTGTCGCTAATTTAGATGAAATAAATGCATTCAAAGATCGTTTGTCAGTATATAAGGACAAGTCGATCGCTTTTTTTTCGGGGGATATTTCCGACAAAGTTGATTATACTAAGGTCTGGGATCAAACAAAAAGTATTATTTCTTTCGGTATTTTGTATAAACATGACATATTGATCCCCGATGACATGCATTCTCGAGGGATCATTGCTTCTTTTGCTCACGGTGAAGATTATCATATCGTTTTAAAGCATAAAGCTAAAGCATTGATGAGCCGAATTAATGAATCTTTGTTTTCCTGTAATTATAAGATATATATAGACACCGGTGTTTTATCTGACCGTGTTATGGCTTATTCGGCCGGACTAGGGTTTTATGGGAAGAATAATTTTATTATCAATCCACAATACGGAAGTTTCATTTTCTTAGGACATATTTTGCTTGACATCGGATTGGAAGGCAATGATCGATTTATGGAGAGTTTTTGTGCGGATTGTCGAAAATGTATAGATGCTTGCCCTACAAATGCAATCAAAGAAGATAGACAGTTCGATCACAACAAATGTATTTCCTATTTAACACAAAAGGGAATAAATGAAAATACATACGGATATCTGTACGGATGCGATATTTGTCAAAATGCTTGTCCGTTTAATCAAGGCGGTCCGATGACGAATCATGCAGAATTTATAACATCACCCGAAAACGCATATCCAAAGTTGACCGAGATCATTTCATTGGATCAGAAGGCATTTCTAAAGAAATACGGGAAAAGCACTTTGCGATGGCGAGGTCTTAAGACATTAAAAGCGAATGCACAAAATATACTCACACGAAATAATGATGATAATCTTCCGAGATAATTCTGTGCACATTTCGTCTAAATATGTTTTCTTCTTTTTTATCTAAAAAAACGGTAAATGTTTCTTTGGATTCGCGTGTTTCAGGATCTATCGGCAAGATAATGAATTCTGTTTTTTTAGTGATTTCCTTAGGTTGCATCCCAAGAAATCCAGGGAGGAACATATTGATATTTTTTTCTTCGTTTATGAAGGTAAAAATATCTTTTTGATTTACAACAGAAACACTCTGTTGAAGAAAATCAGGTAGATGCAGTGTATTATTTTTCAGATAATCAAAAGCCAACAAATACTGTGCAGTATCTTTATAAGAATAGGTAATCATAAATTCCAATAGTATCGTATAAAGTTCTTTACGTGACACAGAGCGATGATCGGAAATCATTTGATCGTAAAACAACGCAAAATGATTATAGAAGTCAAAAGGACTGTCATAATAGGTGTCCAAAAGGTACTGTATGGTTTCGGAAAATGCTCCGGAATTGTAGTATTTTTCAACGATGTTTGTTACAGACTTCAAGAGTTTCTTGTCATCGTAAGAGAGTGTTGCAGTACATAATGCTTCATATGGTGGATAATCACTGTAACTAATGTCATATTGTTCGACATTAGTTTTTAGATCGGTTCCGTTTAATAATTTCAAAAAACCCAGCTGGAGCATATGAGGACCGATATGGTATAAGTAGTCAAAACCTTTTTTGAATGTCTCTAGTGTCTCGTAAGGTAAAAGCGCTATAAGATCCGCATGTACATGGATATTCTTTTTTACGATAATTTTCATCATGACTTCTCTGAATTTAACTAAGTCATTTTTGCGATTGATCGCATCTAAAGTAGCAGGGTTCGTTGTCTGTAAACCGACTTCGATTTGAAAACATCCTAAAGGAGCATTGTTCAATAACTCGATTAATTTATTCGTCATAAGTTCGGCACATATTTCAAAATGGAAATTCGTGCATATATTATTCGCTATTATAAATTCAATGATCTCATAGGCGCGTCGTGCATTTGTATTAAATGTTCTATCAACAAATTTAATTTGCTTAACTTTGTGATCTATAAAAAAAAGCAGTTCTTTTTTTATACGGTCAATAGGCACATAACGCTGTGTTTTGTCTAAGTGTGATATACAATAACTGCATCGAAACGGACAGCCGCGTGATGATTCATAGTAGATGATTTTGTGTTTTAATTGATTGTTTAACATGGATTCATTATAAGGAAATGTTCGTTCAGAAAAAGTGAATTTGATTGTATCATTCGGATCATATGCTTTATTTTTATTGTAGATTCCGGGAATATCTAAAGGTGACCGATCGTTATTTATGGCTTCAATAAATTGATCAATGATTGGTTCTCCCTCGCCTGAAATTATATAATCAATTTGATCATATGTGTTCAGATATTCATTTGGGGTAAAAGCAACTTCGCTCCCGCCAAGCACGATCATACATTTTTTTAATTTTTTTAGATCTGATGCAATTTTAAGGATCATCTCAATGTTCCAAATATATGCAGAAAACATATAAACATCGGCATTTGCGGAGTAAAGTTCTTCAAGGATCAAATCAACAGATTGATTGATGTTGAATTCCAAGAGTTTTATTTGTTGCTTATATGAGGATGAAGCATAAATCGAATAAATCGATAGGGAAGAATGTGTGTAGCTAGCATTAATTGCTATAAGAGTATATTTCATTAACTTATCCTCTGTTAAAATCATCTGTATAAAGTATATCATATAAAATTGTAAACAATGTGGAAATATCTTATAGGTAATAGTATAATGGAATAAGAATGTAGTTGAGGTTGAAATATGATTAAATTATCACCGTCATTATTGGCAGCTGATTTCACGAATTTAGAACGAGACATTAGATTATTGGAAAATGCCGGAATTGATATGCTGCATATAGATATCATGGATGGTCATTTTGTCCCAAATATTACTTTTGGTCCTGATCAAATAAAACAGATCAGAAAGATCACTTCCATGTGTTTTGATGTACATTTAATGATCGAAGATCCCGAAGAATATATTGATGTGTTTGCAGAAGCGGGTTGTGATATTATTACGGTGCATACGGAATCAGCGCATCATTTAAATAAAACCATTAATTCAATAAAAAAATGCGGTATAAAAGTAGGCGTTTCATTAAACCCTGCAACATCGCTAACTACTTTAGATTATGTTTTAGATGATATCGACATGATCTTGATCATGTGTGTGAATCCCGGTTACGGCGGACAAAAATTTATCCCGAATTCTATTCAAAAAATTAAGGACACAAGAAAACTAATTGGCGATAAAAACATTGATATTGAAGTTGACGGTGGAATTAATTTGCTCACCGCACCGCAAGTGATCGAAGCCGGTGCAAATGTACTTGTTGCGGGATCATATACATTTAATGGAGATGTTGTGGAGAATATAAAAAACATAAAAGCAGTTTTCCCTAATACTTAAATAAAAAAAGCTGTCATATAGACAGCTTTTAAATTTTATAGATCGTTAATGATTCTCATATAGGCAGCTTTACCTTGTGCTCCTACTTGTTGTGTAACGATTTTTCCATCTTTGAAAAAAATCATCGTTGGTATACTCATGACTTGATAGGTTGCAGCTGTTTCTCGCGCTTCATCCACATTCAATTTGCAAACTTTTATTTTATCTGACATCTCAGAAGCTAATTCTTCAACTATTGGTGTTACCATTCTGCAAGGTCCACACCATTCAGCCCAAAAGTCTACCATAACCGGTAGGGTTGATTCCAATACTTCACTTTTGAAGTTATCATTGTTCAATACAATTACATTTGACATGATGGCCTCCTTTTCATATTAAGTATTAATTTTATTATATCACATTATATTTATTATGTATCTTTTTCTAAAAAAAAGAAAATAATACTTCAATAGCTTTTCGAGCACTCTTTCTTTTTTGATTGAATTCATGTAAACTTTGTATAAGTCTATTATTAAGGTATGTTATGGAAAGAAAATTAAGCGAAGAAATAGAAAATTATTTAAAAATGAATCCTGTCAGATTTCATGTTCCTTCTCATAAAGGAAAAGGTAATCTGTTTGACAATACATATTTAAGGGATATTACTGAATTACCATTTTCTGATAATTTAAATGATCCGAATTCTATTATACAGATTGAAGAACAAAAAGCATCTGAAATATTTAATTCTCACAGCACACTATTTACGGTAAATGGTGCAACGGCCGCAGTTATGACGTCTATGATGGCTACAATAAAACCGCGTGAAAAACTCTTATTGCCTACAAATTCTCACATTAGCTGTTACTATGGAGCGATTCATGCGGATGCACAAATTATTCCGCTAAAGGTTAAAAATTTTGCAACTGGTGTCACATATGAAGAAGTCTTATCTGCGCTAGCGGAACATAATGATATCAACGTTTGCGTTATAACGAATCCTACTTATTATGGTTGTTGTAATGATATTGAAAAAATTTGCAGGGAGTTGCATAAGCACGATATTACTGTAATCGTGGATGAATCTCACGGTACACATTTTCATTTTTCTGATCTGTATCCGGTCAGTGCGGTGGATTGCTGTGCTGATATTGTTGTTCACAGTGGGCATAAAACGATCAATGGCTTGACTCAGACCGGTCTGATACACTTGATTTCTAAAAAAATCGATACTCAAGCTGTCCGATCCAAGTTGCGTCTGGTGCAAAGCACATCACCGTCTTATCTTTTATTGCTTTCTTTGATTGATGCAATACAACAGCTAAAAACGAGCAGTAATATTTTAAACAAGATAAATATATGGTATAATTCATTGGAAAGTGAATTAAATAAAAATAGCTTTTTCACATTGCTCAATCATCGTTTATTTCTAGATGGGCAAACATATAATTATGACCCTATGAAACTCTATTTATCGGCATCTGATAAAGAAATATCGGGATATGATTTAGCTGGTATTTTGGAATCAAAATTCGCAATTTATTCAGAAATGTCGGATGATGACTGCGTACTATTGGTAAGCGGTTTAAATGCGACAAAAAACGATTATTCAACGCTATTGGATGCACTTGAAAGTATAAGAACAGATAATAACAAAAGGAATCTTACGAAAAATAAATTTGAGCAGGACCCATACTGTTATGATCATAAACAGGTCTTGTCGATCCGAGATGCTTATTTTTCTGACAGTGAATATAAGGAATTCGTTAATACCACCGGTGAGATTTCGGCAGAATTCGTCATGGCATATCCACCGGGTGTACCGATACTGATCCCGGGATCATTGATCGATAATGAAGTTATAACAACCATTAAAAATTCAAAGAAGCATTTTAACGGTATCTTAAATGGATACATAAAAATAGTAAAACGGTGACACATATGCATGGCAAATTATTCGTTATTGAAGGTCTCGACGGTAGCGGAAAACAAACACAATCAAATATGTTATATGAGCGACTGATAAATCAGGGATATCAAATCATTAAAAAAGAATATCCCAATTATAAAAGTGAATCATCTTCACTTGTTAAAATGTATTTGCGTGGTGATTTCGGAAACAATCCTGAAGATGTGAGCCCATATATATCATCTACTTTTTTTGCAGCAGATAGATATGCGTCTTACAAAACCGAGTATGAAACGTACTATATGAACGGTGGATTGGTTATTACAGATCGCTACACGACGTCCAATATGGTTCATCAAGCTTCTAAAATACATGACAACGTAGAAAAAGAAAAATTCTTATCTTGGCTATGGGAATTGGAATTCAACATCTATAAAATACCTGTGCCCACTCAAGTTTTCTTTCTTGATGTAAAGCCTGAAATAGCTATTGAAATGATGAAAAACAGAGATAATAAGTTTTCGAATAAGAAGCAAAAAGATATTCATGAGATCAATAGAAATCACTTACAAGACTCATATGAAAATGCTTTATATTTAGTTGAAAAATATAATTGGGAAAAAATCGAATGCAGTACAGAAAATGGAATAAAATCTCTTGAGGAAATAAATCAGATCTTATACGATAAATTTATTCCATATTTATAAAGGGTAAATCGATGAAATTGATCATTGCAATTGTTCAAAATGAAGATGCATACACACTGTCAGATGCGCTTATGGACGCTGAATTTAATGTAACAAAGTTATCCAGCACAGGTGGTTTTTTAAAAATGGATAATGTAACGCTACTGATAGGAACTGAGAAAGAAAAAGTTGATCAGGCTGTTGAAATTATTGCCGGAATTTGCAAAAGCAGAGAACAATCAATTTCAGCACCAATTCCAAGAGTCGGCTCAAATAATGAATTTTCATCTTATCCAATAAAGTTTGAAGTGGGTGGCGCTACTGTATTTGTGATTGATGTTGACAGATTTGAGAAATTTTAATATGAAGAATCCTATATCAACATTTAAATTTCAAATCAAATCAGCAATTGAAAATGATACTTTAGGACATGCTTATTTATTTACGGGTGCAAATTTAGAAAAGTTAAACAGATCAGCACTGGATATCATATACGAGATAGAAAATATTAATGAAGATGAACTGTTACTTAAACGCTTAGCAGATGGTAACTATTCCGATTTGTTGAAAATTGGTAATGAAGATAAATCAATAAAAATTAACGATATCAGAAAAATTTCTTCTTTTCTGCAAATGAAGACAGTTGAAGGTACTTATCGGATTGTACTGATCAGTCAGGCAAACAATATGACAATTGAAGCACAAAATGCACTTTTGAAGATACTGGAAGAACCGTATGAGAACTCTTTGATAATACTTCTTGCGGAAGTCGTTGATGCATTTTTACCAACCGTGTTATCTCGTGTTCAGATCATAAGAGTAAATCAAACCGAAGAATTCTCCATGTCAATTATTCCTTTTGAAGATAAAGAAATGATTGCTCAACATATACAAAGGATCCTATTATTGGGAGATGTTAACTCAATTTTTATGTTATCAGATTTAGTTACATCTAAAAAGAACAGACAAATCACAGAAAAATATCTTAATTATCTATATTCTGTTTTTTTTGAACTATTACATAAAAAACTAGTAGCACAAATGTATAATGGTGAAGATGATCTATACCAGAAAATTTCAACACAACTAACACCGCATATACTAAACCAAATACTCAGTACAATTCTGGGCACGGTAAAACAAATAAAACAAAATTCCGCATTGAACCTTGCAGTTCAAGCGATGCTTATCAAAATCCAGGAGGATTATAATGCAGAAAACAGTAGGAATACGATTTAAACCTGCGGGTAAAATATATCATTTCGATCCCAAGCAAATTTTCCTTTCTGTAGGGGACAATGTTATCGTCGAAACAGCTCGCGGACTGGAATACGGCAACGTAGCTTCTAAAGTAAAATATGTACCTATAGAGGAAATTAAACAGCCGATTAAACCGGTTATCCGAAAAGCGACAGAAGAAGACGAATTGATCCATGCAGAAAATCTAGAAAAAGCCAGTGAAGCATATAAAATATGCAGAGAGCAAATAGTAAAACACGGACTTGAAATGAAATTGATCCGTGCCGAATATACTTTCGACGGTTCAAAGATCATCTTTTATTTCACTGCTGACGGACGTATCGATTTTCGAGAACTAGTAAAAGATCTTGCAGGTATTTTTCGAATTCGAATTGAATTACGACAAATAGGCGTAAGAGATGAAGCAAAAATGTTGGGTGGCATAGGATGTTGTGGAAAATCGTTATGTTGTCATCAGTGGTTAGGAGAGTTTCAACCTGTTTCAATAAAAATGGCAAAAGAACAGGGTTTATCTTTGAATCCAAGTAAGATAAGCGGTATATGCGGTAGATTACTATGTTGTTTGAAGTATGAACACGAGGACTATGAGTGTGTATTAAAGCAACTTCCAAAGATAGGAGCAAACGTTATGACCCCGGATGGAGAGGGTTCTGTATATAAACACAATATCTTAGCTGAAAAAGTAGCAGTTAAATTAAATGGAGATGATCACATACTTAAAGAATATGCTATTTCTGAAATCAAGAAAATAAAACACGATGATAAAGCAAAGAAACCAGATGAAGAAACATATAAAAAGAAGAAAAAACATAAATTAAAAAAGAAGTCAAACAATCAGACTGAGTCATCTGATATCACTGAAGATGTAGAATAAATCAACACGATTATTAGTTATAACTACCGATTGATTTTTCAGAATTATGTGATATAATTTAGAATATGTAATTATCAAGGAGATAATATGAAGCACATAAAACAAATTAATCGTAAACAACAGATTATCAAAAAACAAGGTTGCAGAGAATGTCAGACATCTTGCCAATCAGCATGTAAAACCTCATGCACAGTTGGTAATCAATCTTGCGAAAAAAAATAAAATATAAATTAGCTGCTTATAGCAGCTTTTTTAACGTAAAGGAAAAATGGGAATACATAAATATCGATTGAAAGATAAATATATCCTTCTGGATATAAATACTTCTGTCGTGTTCGAAATTGATAAACTTATTTTTGATCTGCTTGATCATTATCCAAGCAAATCACAAAGTGAAGTTTTATCTTTACTAAAAAGTTTTTATCCGCTTAAACAGCTTAAAGAAGGTATAGAAGAGATTGACCAGCTGATTTGTTCCGGAGTTTTATTTACTAAAGACGAATCTCTTATGGAGGATTCACCCATATTCGGAACACTTAAGTCGATGTGTCTTCATGTTGCTCATGATTGTAATATGTCCTGCATGTACTGTTTTGCTTCAGGCGGGGATTTTAACACTAAAAAAGAATTAATGTCTATTGAAGTAGCAAAGTCAGCTATAGATTATTTAATTGAAAACAGTCATGGTCGTAAAAATTTAGAAGTTGATTTTTTCGGTGGTGAACCTCTTTTAAATTTTGATGTGGTAAAAGAAACTGTGTTGTATGCTAAGAGCCTTGAAAATAAATACAACAAGAATTTTCGTTTTACTATTACAACTAACTGTATAAATTTAAATGAAGAGATCATGGACTTTGTTAACCATCACATGACAAATATTGTAATGAGTCTCGATGGTCGCAAAGCAGTAAATGATATTGCAAGAAAAACATTGAACGGGAAAAGCAGTTATGATATCATAGTCGATAAAATAAAGCATGCCGTTAAATCCAGAGGGAATAAAGATTATTTTGTCAGGGGAACATATACAGCTAACAATTTAGATTTTTCGCAAGATGTTCGACATATGGCTGAATTAGGATTTAAAAATACATCTATAGAGCCTGTAGTTGCAGATGATTCACAAAAATATGCCATAAAAGAGGAACATTTACCTCAAATATTTAATGAGTATGAAAAGCTTACTGATCTATATTTGGAATATCGACCAACTGAAAATGAGTTTAGTTTTTTCCATTTTAATATTGATTTAGATAACTCGTCATGTAAGTTTAAAAAAGAATCCGGATGCGGTGCCGGAAGTGACTATATAGCTGTTTCTCCGAGAGGTGAAATATATCCTTGCCATCAATTTGTAGGTGAAGAGATATTTAAGTTAGGAACTGTTGATCAAGGAATTGCCAAATATGATATAGTTGATAAATTTAAAGAAACAACTATTTCAAAAAAACAACATTGTCAACAATGTTGGGCAAAATATTTCTGTGGCGGCGGTTGTTATGCAAATGCTTATCATTTTTCCGGGCAGATTGACGGTTGTTATGAAATAGGATGTGCTTTACAGAAGAAAAGGATCGAATGTGCTCTTTATTTAAAAGCCATTGAAGTAGATAGATGATCAAATATTCAGAAAGGGATTGCGATACAGCATGAAAAATCGAAAAGAATCTATAAAAATCATTATTGTATTATTAGCAATTTTTTTAGCGGCGGCTGTATTTTTTACAGGCATACCCTTAAGTAAGATTGCAGGTGTATATGACATACAGCCTGTCAGTAACTTGCTCAACTATGGGTTGGATCTTACAGGAGGTGTATATATTGTTTTACAAGCTGACGAATCAGAAGGGATCGTGACTAGCGACACATTAGATAAATCTATCGCAACAATTCGGACAAGGATCGATTCTCTGGGTGTGAAAGAACCAACCATTACCAAACAAGGTGATGATAAGATAAGGATAAGCATACCCGATGTCGAGAATCAACAGGAAGCGATCGATTTGATCGGAAAGACAGCATTATTGGAGTTTGTAGGTCCTGAAGGTGACGTTATTTTAACAGGGGCGGATATTGAATCTTCAGACTATTCTGAATATACTGACAGTACGGGCATATCTTCGCCGGCCGTAAAATTAACATTCAATGAAGAGGGGACACAGAAATTTTCTGAAGCTACAACTTTATATATAAATCAGGTCATTGAAATAAAATTGGATGATGAAGTTATCAGTAGTCCTGTCGTAAATGCCGTTATTTCAGACGGTGTCGCATATATTACGAATATTGGAGATAAAGACGAAGCGGTTAATCTGGCAACGCTCATAAGAGCGGGTGCTTTACCGGTTAATTTCGAAATTGTACAAGTTGAAACGATTGGACCGACACTCGGGCAAGATTCTCTTAGTAAAAGTTTTACCGGCGGATTAGTCGGAATCGCACTAGTCTTACTTTTTATGCTAATTTACTATAAAGGACCCGGAGCGGCAGCTGATATTGCTTTAATGATCTATGCTTTATTATATTTGTTTATACTGGCTTATTTCCAAGTAACTTTAACGTTACCGGGTATCGCCGGGATCATTCTATCGATCGGTATGGCCGTCGATGCAAATGTAATTATTTTTGAAAGAATTAAAGAAGAAATTCGATTGGGTAAATCCATACTTTCTTCGATTCAATCCGGATTTCATCGGGCATTAACATCTATTATTGATGCCAATATTACAACTTTAATTGCAGGATTTGCATTATTTTTCTTTGGAACAGGTCCTATAAGAGGATTTGCACTAACGTTGATCATCGGGGTGTCTGTCAGTATGCTGACTGCAGTCTTTGCCACAAAAAGACTGTTAAAATCCATAATTCTGATTTTTAATATTAAAAGACCTTCTTTCTTTGGAATCAAGGAGGTGCAATAATGAAAAATATAAAAATTCAATTAACAAAAAATGTCAATAAATTTTTTATAGTATCAGCAATAATAATCTTGGCAGGCGTTGCAGGATTGCTACTTAATGGTTTAAATTTCGGTATTGATTTTAAAGGTGGAACAATCGTTCAAATTGAATTGCATAAAGAGTTTGAAACGGCCGATATTCGTTTGATCACAGACGAATATGACCCGTCTTGTGAAATAAGCACAGCCGGCAATGAGAAAACACAAGTTATCGTAAGCTCCAAGATAGATTTTACCGATGAACAAAAGGTAACCTTTTTTGAAGAATTCAAATCAAAATATGATTTGATCGATGATGATTTATTATCGTTTGACAATGTCAGCGCATCAATTGGACAAGATTTGCAAAAACAAGCACTATGGGCTTCACTTGTTGCAGTCGGTGCAATTTTGATCTATGTTACGATTCGTTTCGAATTTCTCTTTGGAATCACAGCAATCGTCGCTTTATTGCATGATTTGCTTGTTTTACTAGGCGTATACGCGATTTTTAAAATCCCTGTCAATTCGTCATTTATTGCGGCCATGTTGACAATACTCGGTTACTCGATAAATGATACGATCGTTGTATTCGATCGAATTAGAGAAAATCGTAGGAAATACAGTAAATATGATTACGCAGGTTTGATCGATAATAGTGTAAATCAAACCATGGTGCGTTCGATCAATACTTCATTGACAACGCTGATCGCTATCAGTGCCTTGTATGTCTTCGGTGTTACATCAATCAGGGAATTCATTTTCCCGATGATGGTAGGATTTATTAGCGGTACATATTCCTCGATCTTTGTCGCAAGCTCTTTATGGTATACGATCAAGCAAAAACAAACCGTGAAAGCACAAAACAGGCTTAAAACCCGATAATAAAGAAACACCTTTTTGGTGTTTTTTTATTGCAGTAAGCACAAAGAGTTATATTGTTAGAAAATTAAAATTGTGATACGATTATAAAAACAACAACGAAGAGGAGCAAATGGAATATACGATCATAAAACAACGACCGGGGAAGAATCCAAACAAAATGTTTGTAAAATCTATTATGGAACAATTTCAGTTGTCGGAATTGTCCGCAACATATTTAATTAGGAAAGGATTAGCTACGATAGGGCAGGTTGAAGAGTATCTTTTTCCCAAACATGACTATTTATATAATCCGTTCTTCTTTAATGATATGCAAAAGACAGTCGAACGTATTAAGTTGGCAATAAGCAATAACGAAAAAATCGTTATATACGGAGACTATGATTGTGATGGCGTTTGCGCTTCGGTAATACTATATAAAACAATATCGAGAATAGGCGGTAAAGTAGAATGTTTTTTACCAAATAGATTTACCGATGGATACGGTTTAAATTTAAATAGTTTAGAAAATTTGATAAACAGTGGAGCAGATCTAATTATTACAGTCGATAACGGTATTACCGCAAATGATGAAATTACATTTGCTGAAACCAAGGGGATTGATGTAATCATTACGGACCATCATATCGCCCCTTCGATATCTCCGAATGCTTATTCTATATTGGATCCTAAGCTGAGCGATGAAGCATATCCATATTCGGATTTGAGCGGGGCTGGTGTGGCATTTAAATTATCCCAAGCATTAGATCCAAACAGTGAGAATATAGATGAATATTTAGTGTTTGCCGCTATTGCTACTATTGCAGATATTGTTCCATTAACTGGTGAAAATAGAATCATTACTTCTTTAGGTTTAAAAAATATCGCTAAAAGCGATAATTTAGGATTACAAACATTGATGAAAAAAGCATCTATTGATCCTCTTACGGTATCAAGTGGGCAGATTGGATTTCAGTTGGCGCCAAGGATCAATGCGGCAGGACGACTTTATTCAGCAAAAGAAGCGTTTGATTTGTTTCTTTCTACCGATAAAAATGAAGCGGAAAAGCTTGCAGAAAAAATCGATGAAGCGAATGATGAACGTAAATCAATAGAATCAGAAATACTTAAAAAGTCTGAACAGTACATCAAAGAATATAATCTCTTAGAGACATCTGACATCTTATTTATTCAGCTCAATAATGTCAATGAAGGTGTAATTGGAATCGTAGCAGGGAAACTGTGTCAAACATATCATAAACCGGTCATCGTAGGCAATCAAGAAAATGGTATATTGAAAGCATCCGCACGAAGCATTCCTTCCGTAGACATACACGAAGCATTATCAGCTGCGAAAGAATTATTCATAAATTTCGGCGGGCATAGACAAGCAGCTGGTTTTACAATCAATAGTGAGGATTTTTCAGAATTAACTGAAAGAGTTAATTACTTTGTTCGTACGAATCAACTAGGGCAATATAATTATGAATCGATCTTATATGATATTGAATCACTCAGTATCCAAATTACGGATAAAGCTGTCAGAGAAATCAATATGTTTGCTCCGTACGGTTTGAATAATCCGCATCCTGTATATAAATTAGAAAATGCAGCACTTAGAAATATACGTCTAATGGGTCAAAATAACGAACATGTGCGATGCAATATTGTACATAGATCATGCAATTTTAATGCTATCGCTTTTTCTATGCCGCATTTAGCTGATTATAATAAGACTTCTGATATGAAGTTTGATGTTTTTTTTACTCCATCTATCAATAAATACAGGAATAAAGAAGAATTACAACTTCAAATTAAAGCAATAGTGCCCCATATAGCATATTCAGAGGGATATTATAAAAGTTTATATGATCATTTTGTAATCTATTCTGAGAAGTATGATACTTTTTATCCAAACGAGGATCAGCTTATAAGCAATTCACTTGAGAATATTATCGATACATATTCTAATTCAGTTATCACAATTTATCAAAAAGACAATTTTGTTCGAGCTCTACGGTATTGTGCATACAAAAATAAAGATATTCATATCCACTATGGAGAATTGAAAAACAGCGTAGATAATAAAATTAATATATTGATCAATCCGTATTATAAAGATGCAAGTTGCAAAGAATCGATTCATGAAATTGTTATAGATCAGCCATATTTTACGGATTATCCACAAAATCTCTATAGCACACAAAGTCAGATCTATTTTCGAAAAGCGGAGAAAGTGGCTTTTACACATTTTATCGATCGTCGCTTTTTGGCATGCATATACAAAAAATTAAGAGAGTTAGATACAATTGGTAAGAATGTACCTGATTTCATCTTATTGCTCAACCAAAACAACGAATACGAAGTAAATTATTTTACACTTCGGATATCACTCGATATCATGTCTGAGATCGGGATACTTGATTATGAGGTTGTTGAGGAAAAGTTATTTATTGAATTTAAACAAATTACTGAACAAAAAGATATTAATAAATCTGATATTATGATAAAATTAATGAGCAATGTATAAGTAGCGGAGGTTTTTATGGATCTAAAAAACTACATTAGAATCGTTGAAGATTTTCCTATTAAGGGTATAAGTTTCAAAGATATTACACCACTTCTAAGTGATAAAGATGCTTTAGAGGTTACAATAGACAGTTTATGTGATCTCATCGATGAAGATGTCGATATCGTTGTCAGTCCGGAAGCAAGAGGCTTTATATTCGGTACAGCTTTAGCATATAAACTTCACGCAGGTTTTGTCCCTATTCGTAAGCCGGGGAAATTACCTTGTGAAACTGTGAAGTTCGCTTATGAGCTAGAATACGGCAAAGATGAATTGGAAATTCATAAAGATGCTATAAAAAAAGGTGATAAAGTACTTATTATAGATGATTTGTTAGCTACAGGCGGAACACTTTACTCATGTGCAAAGCTAGTAGAAAAATTAGGTGGTGACGTTGTTAGTATCGTTACACTGATCGAACTGACTGAAATAGGCGGAAGAGAAAAACTTGCAGAATACACAACAAAATCATTAATTTCATACGAATTTTAAGTGTTACCAATTCTGATGACTTATAATCTTTTTTTATAAGTCATTATTTTATATATTATGAATTATTATTTTATATATATTACACTTGGAGAAGTATATGCGTTGTTTGGTGACAGGAGCAACCGGGCATATTGGATATGTACTGGTTCACGAACTTTATAAGCGCAACTATGATATATCTATTTTTGTGTTACCTAATGATGATATATCTATTTTCCACGAACTTAACATTAATGTTATTCGTGGAGATATCAGAAATGTAGATCAAGTAAACGAAGCTATATCGAAAATAGACCTGGTTTTTCATCTCGCAGGAATTATCGATATTGGTACCACAAACAAAAAAATGATGTGGGATGTAAATGTAAATGGGACTAATAATGTGATCCAAGCGTGCAAGAATCATTCCGTAAAGCGATTGATCTACACGAGTTCCGTACATGCTATCCCTGAACCAACTAAATCAGATATTGTAATAAAAGAAATAAATGATTTCTCAGCGGACTATGTAAAAGGACAATATGCTAAAACCAAAGCTGAAGCAACATCAAATGTTTTACGCTATGTAAAAGAAGGATATGATGCGGTGATAGTACACCCATCAGGCGTAATCGGTCCTTATGGATATAAACTATCCAATATGAGTCAGATGATTTATGATTGCATGAACGATAAATTGAAATTTTACATAAACGGAGCGTATAATTTTGTAGATGTACGCGATGTCGTTCAAGGTATTTCTGCTGCTGCTGAAGTGGGTCGTTCGGGAGAATGTTATATTTTATCAGGTGAGATCATAAGCGTAAAAAAAATGTTAGATATCATTTTAAATGAAGTTAATTCAACTGTTAAACTTAAAAAAATTTCGAATCGACTTGCCTATATTTTTAGTATTTTTCTTGAACTTGTTTATAAGTTACAACATAAAAAACTTTTATTTACGCCTTATTCGATCAGCGTTTTAAAATCACCATGTAATTTTTCCAATCAAAAAGCAAAAAACGAACTCAATTTTCAACCAAGATCGATTGAACAATCAATTTTGGATACTATTTTGTGGTTGAAAGTGCACGGAGAAGAAACGGTTTTATAAAGAATTACACAAATAATAAAACTATACAAGGAGTATTACTAATAATGTCTTATAAAGAAACTTTAGTTCAGTGGCTTGAAAATCCATATTTTGATCAAGAAACAAAAAAAGAAATTTCAGCCATTTCGAACGAAGATGAGTTAAAAGATCGGTTTTATAAAGAATTATCATTTGGTACTGCGGGACTACGAGGTGTAATGGGCGCAGGAACGAATCGTATGAATATTTACACGGTGCGAAAAGCAACTTTCGGATTGTACAAATATCTAATTGATTCTTCGGAAGAAAACGGTTCGGAACGAAGTGTCGTGATCGGTTATGATAATAGGAATAATTCCGAGTTATATGCATTGGAAGCAGCTCTCGTTTTATGCGCAAATAATGTTAAAGTTTTTTTATTCGATACACTTGTTCCAACCCCTGAACTATCATATGCCGTATCTGCATTAAAATGCGATTCAGGTATCATGATAACGGCTAGTCATAACACAAAAGAATATAACGGATATAAAGCTTACAATTGCCATGGTGGTCAATATGTTCCTGAGGAAGCAGATAAAATCACTTTACAAATTGATAAGATAACCAATTACGAACAAATACCATATATGGATAAGTCAGATGCGCTCAAACAAAATTTGTTGGAATATGTAGGAAGTGCAATACATAATGATTATTATAACGCAGTTTCAGAACAGTCACTTATTAGCGATAATCAAATAAAAAGCAACTTATTAGTAGTGTATACACCTCTACACGGAACGGGCAATTTAGCTGTAAGAACAGTTCTAAATAATAACGGCTTTAATAATATATCTGTAGTGACCGAACAAGAATTGCCTGACGGTGATTTCTCCACAGTAATCAGTCCAAATCCTGAAAATAAAGAGTCTATGGCACTCGCTATCCAAAAAGCAGAAAATATAAAAGCAGACCTAGTATTGGCAACGGACCCGGATGCTGACAGGATTGGAATAAGTGTATTGCATGATAAAACATATCATTTCTTATCCGGCAATCAAGTAGGGGCCTTGTTATTAAATTTTATCTTAGAGCAAAAAAAATCAAGCGGTACGGTAAACTCAAATATGATCGTCATCAAAACGATCGTTACGTCAGAGATCGGGCGGCGGATCGCAAACGGATATAGTGTGAAAATGGTCGATACTTTGACCGGGTTTAAATATATAGGAGCTTTGATTACTGATTTTGAAAAAAATCATACATTTGATTTTATTTTTGGATATGAAGAAAGCTATGGATATTTGATCGGAAAACATGCAAGGGATAAAGATGCAGTTGTAACCGCTCTTTTGATATGTGAGATGTGCGCTTTTTATAAGAAATCGGGTATTACACTAATTGATAAAATGGAAGAAATATATGAACAATTCGGTTGTTATACCGATCAAACGAAAGCATACACATTTACAGGACTTGAAGGACAAGAAAAAATGAATACTATAATGCAAGATTTCAGAAACAAATCAAATTCGTTCTTTGAAGATCTGTATGAATTTATTGACTATGCAGAGGGGATTGATGATCTGCCGAAGGCAAATGTATTAAAATTCCGTTTTACCGATGATTCTTGGATCGCTGTGCGTCCGTCAGGGACAGAGCCTAAAATCAAAATATATTACTCAATAAGAGGATGTGATATGAATGAATCTATACTACGTTTAGAAACTTTGCAATCGATTATTGAAACCTTTATCAATATCTAATTTAAATAAAAAAAAGCAAATTATGAATTTGCTTTTTTTTATTCTTCAATTATTTCATTTTGATTCGCAATAACGATAGAATCTATTTTTTTCTCCCCGTTTTCGGATAATATAGCTATTATCCCGTGTTGCTCAATCATTTCCGTCTGATCTGTTTCACTGTAGTGTAGTTCTATCTCTGCAATAAATGAGAACTTCCATAGTCCTTCATCAGGATCATATTTTTCTTGATTCGTACTGATAGATTTAACTGAAAGAGTACATTTATTTTTGTAAGCGTATTCTTCATAAAAGTCATATATTTGACAGGATACAAATTGATCATATCCATTTTCGGTAAAATAATTAATAGATTTGATCGAATCATCATTTATTGAAGACGATGACTTATCAGCCGTTAAATAAGAACATAATTCGTAGTCTGATATATTATAAAATTCCTTGAGATATTCTTGTGCATATCTTTCTTCTTTGGAAGGTTTTAGTAAAATGCTGGAAACAAGAACACCTATCAAAACAATAATAGCAAGAAATAAGAGTTTTTTATTTCTTTTCATATTTACCTCTAAAAATCTATTACGTGTGGCAGTTACGATTTCGTTACATATTATCTCTTATTTTGAAGAAATTGTCAAGTCTTTGTAAATTTAATTTATAGCTCTCTCTATGAGATTATCTTAAAATATAAAATGATAATATTTTTAAATATATTACTATAATGATATAATAGAAATACAAATTACGGGTGTACGGAATGATTAAAATAATTACTGGACATTATGGAAGCGGTAAGACAGAATTTAGTTTGCATTATGCGATAAGTCTATCAAAATTAAATAATAACGTTGCTATTGTCGATTTGGATGTTGTTAATCCTTATTTTCGCAGCCGTGAGAAAAATATGATGCTAAAAAACTATGACATTCAAGTGATTGGTTCAAGTATCGGTGATTCTAATTTAGCAGCTGATTTACCGGCAATACCAGCAGAGGTCAATTTTTTTTTAGAATCTCAAGATCACATGACGATTCTTGATGTTGGAGGAAATGCAGAAGGTTCGAGAGTGCTTGCAAGATTCTCAAAGAAAATCAAAAAACAGAATTATGATATGTATATTGTGATCAATGCAAACAGACCGCAAACTTCTGAATTCGAACACATAAAAAAGATGATATACGATATTGAAACAGTGAGTGGCTTAAAAATAAATGGGTTGATCAACAACACACATATGTTATATGAAACAACTGAGCAAGATATTTTAAAAGGTTTAAATTTATGTCGGGAAGTAAGCATGAAACTGGATATCCCAATCATCTATAATGTCATTCCCGAGTACTTAAGCTTAGATATAGATCGTCATGCAATAGATAAGATCTTTATTATAGATCAATTATACTTACGTCCAAATTGGTTGTAAAAAAAGGTGGAGATATGGCAAAAACAAAAGTTATTTTTCAAAATGAATTATGTAAGGGTTGTGAATTATGCGTAAATGCTTGTCCAAAAGGTATCATCCAAATGAATGAACAGCATACAAACGCAAAAGGATACCACATCGCATTTGTAATCGAAGAAGATAAATGTACAGGATGTACGAATTGTGCAATAATGTGCCCTGATTCTGTTATCAGTGTTCAGATCTTAGAATAAATGAAGTTAAAAAAGGAATATGATTTATGAAAGTACTTATGAAAGGCAATGAGGCGATTGCCGAAGCAGCAATACAAGGAGGATGCCGATATTTTTTTGGATACCCGATCACTCCTCAAAATGAATTGCCCGAATATATGTCAAAAAGACTGCCGGAAGTAGGTGGCGTTTTTGTGCAAGCTGAAAGCGAAATAGCAGCGATCAATATGGTCTACGGTGCGGCAGGATGCGGAGCCAGAGTAATGACATCTTCATCTAGTCCCGGGATTGCGTTAAAACAGGAAGGTATTTCTTATATTGCCGGTGCAATGCTTCCTTGCGTGATCGTGAACATGGTTCGTGGAGGTCCCGGATTGGGCGGTATACAGCCATCACAATCCGATTATTTCCAAGCTACTAGAGGTGGAGGAAACGGTGATTATCGTTTGATCGTATATGCTCCTAATAATTTACAAGAATCCGTAGATATATTACTGGAAGCATTTGATATCAGCGATTATTATCGAGTACCTGTGATGATCTTGGGGGACGGAATGATTGGACAAATGATGGAACCTGTAGAGTTCAATCAGAATAAATCTAAATATAATCTCCCGTCAAAGGATTGGGCAACTACCGGAACTTTAGGTAAACGAAAGCCTAATATTATCAATACATTATTTCTTGATCCTGAAGTTCTTGAAGATCATAATATTAAACTCAACCAAATATACGAAGAAATTAAGAGAAATGAAATACGATACGAGGCAAGAAACTTGTCTGATTGTGATGTGGTTTGTGTATCATACGGTACAACTTCACGAATTGTAAATAATGCAATAGAAGAATGTGAAAAAGAAGGGATAAAGGTAGGATATATACGACCGATCACATTATGGCCTTATCCGGAAAAAGCTTTTGATTTGATCAACCCGACTTGCAAAGGGATTTTATGCGTAGAAATGAGTATGGGGCAAATGATCGATGATGTCAAAATTGCGGCGAACGGACGTTGGGATACGTATTTTTATGGTAGATCAGGCGGAATGATACCTGAACCCAGTGACATAGCGAATGAGATCAGAAAGATTGCAAAAGGTGATGTTCAATGAAAACAATTTATAAAAAATCAATCGGTCTTACGGATACCCCAATGCATTATTGTCCGGGGTGTACCCACGGTATCATCCACAAGCTGGTTGCGGAATGCTTAGTCGAGTTGAATGTATTGGGAGACGCGATCGGTGTAGCTCCTGTAGGTTGTAGCGTCTTAGCATATAATTATTTTAATTGTGATGTCCACGAAGCGGCTCATGGGAGAGCACCTGCCGTGGCAACCGGAATCAAAAGAGTTTTGCCAAATAATATCGTATTTACATATCAAGGAGATGGCGATCTAGCTTCCATCGGAAGCGGAGAGATCGTGCATGTGGCACATAGGGGCGAAAAGATAACAACAATTTTTGTAAATAACGCTATATACGGGATGACAGGCGGACAAATGGCTCCGACAACGCTTATCGGACAAAAGGCAACAACCTGTCAAGACGGAAGAAAAGAGGAGTTAGCGGGCAAGCCATTAAAAGTCAGTGAAATGTTAGCAACGATCGACGGTGCCAAATTCATTGAAAGAGTAAGTGTTGATACTCCGACAAATATACGAAGAGCAAAAAGAGCTATCAAACGAGCATTTGAGACACAAATAGAAGGCAAAGGCTTTTCAATGGTCGAAGTTTTATCAACATGTGCTACCAATTGGGGCAAGACTCCGCAAGAAGCTTTGGAGTGGCTTCGTGACGAATTAATGCAGTATTATCCTTTAGGCAATTTCCGCGACTGGGAGGAATGCTAAAATGCATGAAAAAATCATTATCGCGGGTTTTGGTGGACAAGGAGTTATGTTGGCCGGGCAACTTATAACTTATGCGGGCATGTATGAAGATAAACAAGTTAGTTGGTTACCGTCATACGGTCCCGAAATGCGTGGTGGTACTGCAAACTGTCATGTTACCGTTTCGGATAAGCCCATTGGCTCACCCATCATTTCTGAAGCAACATCGGTTATTATAATGAATCAACCCAGTTTAGATAAATTTTATCCGCTTCTTAAACAAGATGGCGATCTTTTTATCAATTCATCTTTAGTGGATACTGAATTGCATGATGAGAAGATTCACATATTCTACATACCCGCTAATGAAATAGCGCGAGAAGTAGGAAATGACAAAGCTGCTAATATGGTTATGCTCGGAGCCTATTTGGCGCGACATCCGATCCTATCTATTCAAACGATCGAAAACGTATTGATAAAAACCATGACAGGCGCAAAATCTAAATTCATACCAATGAATATGGAAGCGATTGATAGAGGTATGCAATTAATAAACAATTAACCGAGAAAAAAGACACTTTGATAAGTGTTTTTTTATTTGATTTAGTTTAATTAAATAATCACTAGTTGTAATTGTTGTAAATATTTTGTAAATGAATTATAATTATTAAAATATATCAAAAATATTCTTATACGAGGTTGCATGAGTATAAATTTCAGACATGAAATTAAATATTTAATTGATTTAAAAGACTATTATATGTTGAAAAGCAGATTGTCAGCTATCTTAAAACCGGATATACATTCCGGGGAGGACAACAAATATCATATAAGAAGTCTATATTTTGATGATATAAAGAATACTGACTATTTCACGAAACTATCCGGGTTTTCAGAACGAAAAAAATATAGATTACGTATTTATAATAATGATCATAACTTTATAAAACTTGAGAAAAAAGTGAAAACTGAGGATGTATCATATAAATTGACCTCGAGTCTATCATATATACAAGCACAAAAACTCATTTTAGGTAATTATTCAATACATGAAAATAGTGCTCAAGGAGTTCTGAATGAGTTTATTCTTCACAATACAATGAATATTTTAAGACCGAACGTAATTACGGATTATTACCGTGAAGCGTATATATTTGAACCTGCAAATATACGAATAACCTTTGATAGTGATCTAAAAACTGCTTTACTTGCTACAGATTTGTTCAACCCTAATATGCCGATGATTCCGGTAATGGGTGCGGATCAAATGATATTAGAAGTTAAATATGATCATTATCTACCTTCATTTATATCAAGGCTCCTTTCAACATCAAATATTACAAAACTTGCACTTTCGAAATTTACATTATGTAAAAAATATATAGCTTTAAATGACTGGGAGGTCCAATAATGAGCTTAAAAGATATCCTAAAGAAAAGTATTTACGATCAATATATCTCTACAAATGCAGATATAACCGTAGAACTGTTGCTTTGGACATTGCTTATTGCCGCATTACTGGCAATTTTTATGATAGCTGTTTATAAAATTACGTATAAAGGTGCTGTGTTTTCGTTTGAATATGCTATCTCATTGGTATTAACAGCCTTGGTCACAAGTATGGTAATTTTACCTATTAGTTACAATCTCACCCTCTCTTTGGGCATGGTAGGGGCATTGAGTATAGTCCGATACAGAACTGCAGTAAAAAACTCAAAAGATATTTCATATATGTTTTGGGCAATAGCAATCGGGATCACTTGCGGAGCCGGATTCTATTTGATAGCAATAGCCGGAACTGCATTTATCGCTATCGTAATGGTTATTATGATGTACGCTTCAAATATAAAGTTTGGTGCTGAACCGTGTATATTTGTAGTAAAACTTCATCCAGATTCAAGTATCGATCAAATCACGAAATATTTTAAGAAAATCTCAGTTAAATCATTGGTTATCAACACGGATTATATTGAACTTACAACAGAGATACCCAAAATGCCCGGTGAAAAAGTTCTTCATTCGTTAAACAATAACAAAGATGTAATTAATATGTCATTTGTAAAATACAATGGAGACTATGTTGTTTGAACATGACAAGTTCGGAGACGATATGAAAATAAAGGTAAAAAAGAAATCAAAACCATATTATGTATTACTGATTTTATTGGTTGCTAGTTTAATCATTTTCTTTACGTTATCAAATGAAACGAATAAAGTCAGTCCGATTCTATCTCTCAATGAGATCGTAACTGTAAATTCTTCATTTCATTTAGGAGACGAAGAACAGTATTACGATTATATAGAATTAAAAAATACTTCGACTGATCCTTTAAGCTTAAATGAGTATTATATCAGTGATGATCCGAAAGATATATATAAATGGAAACTTCCCGATGTTACATTACAACCCAATGAATTACTGCTGATTTATGCTTCAGGAGAAGATAAATCAACCGGTGAGTATCACACGAATTTTAAACTTTCAAAATCCGGTACATATTTGATCATCTCAAATGAAGATGGCGTAGTTTCTAAGATCAATGTGCCTGAATTGGATGAAGATATTGCCTATGGTCTAAATGATAATAACGAATATGCATATTTTAATGTCTTGACCCCGGGTACGATTAATTATGAAATAAGCTACGCTTCGATAAGCCAAATCGGAAACACCGTTTCAGATTCCAAAGTTTTAAAAATAAATGAAATTTCAGCAGAAGATCAGCAATCGATTTATGATGAAGATGGTGATTTTTCGGACTTTATCGAATTATATAACACATCTGAAGAGACTCTTGATATTAGTGGATATTTTCTTTCTGATGATCCGGATAAACCTTCAAAATATCAAATCAAAGAATATGTCATGCAACCCGGTGAATTTTTGATTATCTTTGCTTCGGATAAAGATAAAGATGACAATGGATATATACATACAAATTTCCAATTAAGTGCCGGTGAGTCTTTGTATTTATATAATAAACAATCACAGTTAATAGATTCAGTTGACATACCTACGATGCCGGATAATGCATCTTACGGAAGAGATCCTACCGATTTAGAGCATTGGTTATATTTCAGTACTCCAACACCAAGTTTTGAGAACAGTACGGTAGGAAGCGAATCGTACACTGAAGCAAAATCAATGGAGGGTTCTCCTGTTTACATCAGTGAAGCCTTAAGTGCTAATCAGAACAGCGTACTGGACGGTAACGGAGAAAATGAAGATTGGATCGAATTATATAACCAGACAGATAAAGTAATTGATCTGGGTGGTTGGTATTTAAGTGATAGTATGGCATATCCTCAAAAATGGGCATTTCCCGATTCGGTAACTATACAACCGGGCGAACGTATGCTCATTTTTGCTTCGGGCAATAATTATGTAGATGCTAAAGGATATTTGCATACAAACTTCAGCTTAAATAAATACAATCAGACAATCGTTTTGTCAAAACAAAATGTAATTATGGACAATCTCGACTATGGGATGATGAAAGGCGATGCATCAATAGGTATCAACAGTCCTACAGATAATACAAAATATTACTATCTTACACCCACTCCCGGTAAAGCAAATAATACTACTGCATACAGTGGAATAAGCGGAGAAGTGACTTTTTCACAGCCCACAGGCTTTTACAATGAATCTGTTACGATTGAACTTAGTAGCATTGAAAAAGGAATTGCTATATATTACACGACTGATGGAAGCAGCCCCACAACAAAATCGAATTTATATTCCGGTCCTATTACTATAAGTAAAAACACTTCTTTAAGAGCAGTATCCTATAAACAGGGAAAATTGCTTTCGAATATTACTACATCCACTTATTTGATCGATGAAGAAAATACTGAATTACCTGTTATTTTTCTGACTACAGATAATTCAAAACTTTTTAACGGCGGTATTTATAATTCTAATTTAGCGGATGAAAGAAAAGTAGATGCAAACATTGAGTTGCTTGAGATAGATTTGTCAGGATTCAACGAAGATGTCTTGATCAATAAATCCGGTAATATGAGTGCGCTTGAACCGCAGAAATCATTTGGTGTATATTTCAAGGAATCAGCAGGGGACAGCGAACTAAATTATGATTTATTCCCTGACGATCCGGATGGGGTAACTGTGTTTAAATCTTTTCTATTACGTACAAGCGGTAACGATTGGGATGATCTTAAATGTAAAGACGGGATGCTCCAAACTTTAGCAATGACGGAAATGGATCTTGATTACATGTCATACAGACCTGCAATCTTATATTTAAACGGTGAGTACTGGGGCATCTATAATATACGAGATAAAGTTAACGGTGATTATCTTGCTGCGCATCATCCGGGCGTTGACGCGGATAATGTTGATATCATCAGTTTCGGTTATGGTGTTCACGAGGGAGATTATACAGAATACTATAAAATGATAAACTTTATCAGAACTGCAGATCTGAATGATGCTGATAATTGGGCCAAAGTTGAAAGCATGATAGATATAGATAATTGTATCGATACCTATTTGTGTCATATTTATTACAGCAATTTTGATACGGTTAATATTAAATGGTGGAGAGAACGTGAGGATGGTGCCAAATGGCGATGGATATTATACGATCTTGATTATTCTTTGTATGTACCATATCAAAACAATTTACAATTGATAAGCGACCCTGCGGGGCATGGTGTTAATAAATACTTTGATTCCTCACTAATGTATAATTTAATGCAATCAAAATACTTCAGAGAGAAATTTATAGAAAAGACTGCGGAATACTGGCCAACCATATTTAATTCAAATGTTATCTTAGAGCATTTCGATGAAACATTCTCTGCAATTGCATCCGAAATGCCGAGACAACTTGACAGATGGAATCTCAGTGTCAATCATTTGATTTCTGAAGTGGATGAATTGTATGATTTTTTACGACGACGTCCTGAACTGTTTAGGACGATGTTTAAAAACTACTTTCATTTAACAACAGATGAACTTAATGAGTATTTACCCGCTCAAGACGTCACTTATCCAAAAATAGTAATTGACAAGTCTTTATATTAAAAACCTCAATATGGTTTATAATATTTAATTGAACAGCTATTGCTTATCTTGACTTTAGCTATTGAATAATATATAATTTCATAGATAAATCAATCTATTAAGAGGTAATGATTATGTTGACAGGGAGACATCTCGTAGTCCCCACTGATTTTACTGTTGATGAAATGGAAGAACTGTTCAGACTTGCAGACAGCATCACCGACAATCCGTCAAATTATACTGACGTATGTAAAGGTAAGCTGATGGCAAGTCTTTTTTTTGAGCCATCAACAAGAACCAAATTTTCTTTTGATGCTGCGATGTACCGTCTCGGCGGTAATGTGTTGGGCTTTACCGACCCTGGGACTACAAGTAGCTCAAAAGGAGAATCATTAACTGATATGACTAAAGTGATCGCATGCTACGTGGACTTGATCGTTTGCAGAAACCCTAAAGAAGGTGCAGCAAAGCTTATGAGTAAAGCCAGCGACGTACCTGTAATCAATGGGGGAGACGGCGGGCACCAACATCCAACGCAAACATTAACTGACCTCTTTACGATACTTCATACCAAAGGCTCACTCCAAAATCATACAGTAGCTATCTGCGGAGATCTAAAATTCGGAAGAACGATACATTCCTTGGTAAAAGCATTAAGCAGATATCAAGGTATCAAATTTATTTTTATATCACCTGAAGAATTGCATATGCCGGAATATATTACAAAAGAATTAGATGGGAAGATACCATATACAGAGACAAATAATCTGGAAGAAGTAATCGGAGAAGCCGATATTTTGTATATGTCACGCGTACAAAAAGAACGTTTTGTAAGTGAAGAAGAATATTTGCGCTTAAAAGACTATTTTATACTAGATAAAGATAAAATGCGGCATGCAAAATCGGATATGGTCGTAATGCATCCGCTACCTAGAGTAAATGAAATATCACCGGAAATCGATGATGATCCAAGATGCATATATTTTAAACAAGTTAAGTTTGGCATGTATATCCGCATGGCACTGATCATGAAGATATTAGGATGTTCACTATAATTTCATAGGAGAGCTTGGAATGATAAATGTTTCCAAATTGAAAAAAGGTATCGTGATAGATCACATCAAACCGGGGCAAGGATATAAATTATTTTCACAATTAGGCTTAGATAAATTAGAGGATGTTGTCGTATTACTGCGCAATGTCCCCAGCAGAAAAATGGGTAAAAAAGATCTAATCAAAATCGAAACTGATCTTGAACTCGATTTTGATGTATTAGGACTAGTGGATCCCGGGGCTACCGTCAACTACGTTGAAGACGGCGTAAGGGTCAAAAAAATACGGGTAGATTTACCTAATGAAGTTTACGGCATATTAGAGTGTAAAAATCCTCGATGTATATCCAACAGCGAAAACACAGGAAAAGTCAAATTTATTTTATTCGATAGCGACAAGAAAGTATTTCGGTGTGAGTATTGTGATAGTTTAACCAGTTTATAGGAAAAGGATTTATAATGAAGACTAGATTGATCAATGCAATACTTATTGATGCGCATCAAAATAATGCGGGTAGTATTGTCATTGAAGACGGCAAAATTGTTCATGTAGCGGTAGGGCATCATATTACTGATGCAGAGTGTGAATATACGATCGATGTACAAGGTCTTGCGTTAATGCCTGCTTTTATCGATATGCATGCACACTTCAGAACGCCGGGATATGAGTATAAAGAAGATTTCAAAACAGGATTTGCCGCTGCTTTAAAAGGTGGCTTTGCCACAGTATGCGCTATGGCGAATACCGATCCGATAATCGATAATATATTATTGTTAAAGGATAATTTAACCAAAGCAAATGCCATGCATAAAGTAAACTATCTTCAAATCTCAGCAATAGGTAAGAAACTTTTGGATAATGAATTTGTTGATATAAGTTCCTTAAGAGAGAGCACAAATATCTTTTCAAATGACGGTAACACGATTTTAGATCTAAATTTTATGAAAAACGCGCTTTCGAAATCACTCCAATTTGATTTTATTCTTTGCACACATTGTCAACCCGAGGCTGAAATCATTAAACGAGATCTAAAACTTTTAGCAAAACAAAAAGGTAATTTGCATATTTGTCATGTCAGCAAAAAAGAAAGTATTGCTTTGATTGAAAAATCAAAGCAATCAGGATTATCATTTACTTGTGAAGTTACGCCACATCATTTATTTGAAGCTAATACGCAATATAAAGTAAACCCATCTATCGGTAACGAGCAAGACCGACAAGCTTTGATTGAAGCGGTGCGGTCAAATATGATCGATATCTTAGCGACCGATCATGCCCCACATTCACCTGAAGATAAGGAAAGTGGTTCTCCTGGTATTGATAATATCGAAGTAGCTTTTCAAATGTATTGGCAAGTATTTTCTGAGAATGATATTTCGATCAATCGCTTATCAGAGATGATTTCCTATAAACCTGCTCTGCGGTTAGGTTTGAATAAAGGACTGATCAAAGAAAATCATGATGCAGATCTTGTAATAATTGACTTGGCTCATAGGGAAAAAATCAATAAAAATACTTTTGTATCAAAATCAAATAATATCCCATATGATGGAAAAGAAGTTAAAGGAAAAGTAATAAAAACAATTGTAAACGGAGAGACAAGATATGATAGCACAAAAATTATATAAAGAAGCGGTTAGACACAATGGCGTATGCGTAGGATTGGATACGGATATTTCTTATCTTCCGAAGTACATTGCCGAAAAAGATTGTTCAAACGGAGAAAAAATATTCGAATTCAATAAAACGGTCATTGATGCTGTATATGAACATGTAGCTTGTTTTAAAGTACAAATAGCCTATTATGAAGCTTTGGGGATCGAAGGATTGGATGCGTACGCAAAAACTCTTCGATATATCAAAACGAAAGATAAAATAGCGATTGCTGATATTAAAAGAGGAGACATTTCAGCTACCGCTAAGAAATACGCACAGGGTCATTTTGAAGGTGAATTTGAAGCAGATTACGTAACGTTGAATGCCTATATGGGCGAAGACGCAATATCGCCGTATTATCCTTACTTCAAAGATCAGAATAAGGGTGCTTTTATATTATTAAAAACATC
Source organism: uncultured Anaerofustis sp. (assembly GCA_963674555.1). Lineage (GTDB taxonomy): Bacteria > Bacillota > Clostridia > Eubacteriales > Anaerofustaceae > JBGMEA01. Next base: position 163,400 of record OY771429.1, read on the forward strand.
AAACCCATCAGGTGTTCAATTCCAGGATATCTATATCAATGGTGAATATTTATATCAAAAAATCGCTAAGAGAATCGATGAATGGGGAAAAGATTTTATAGATGAAAGCGGTTACTCTGCAATCGGTGCTGTAATCGGCTTAACCTATCCGGAAGAGTTTAACCTTATCAAACCACACATGCCCAATTCTTTTTTCTTGATTCCGGGCTACGGAGCACAGGGGGGAACGGGTAAAGATATAGCAGAATTATTTAAAGAAGATGTCTGCGGAGTTGTGAATTCATCGCGAGGTATTATCGCTAGACATGTCAAAAAACAAATTGATGTAGGGTTTGAAGAAGAAGCTTTCCAAGCCGTTTTAACAATGAAGGAGGATATCGGACAGTGGCTTTAATTATAAAGAATGACCAAATCAGTGATGATATCTATCAAATGGATGTTAAAGGGACTTATGAAGGACGAGCGGGTCAATTTTATATGCTTGAATCATCAAGCACCTTAGATCCATTTTTACATCGTCCAATAAGTATAAATGATGTAGACCATTCAAAAATAACTTTTTTATATCAAAAGAAGGGCAAAGGGACTGCTTTACTTTCTAATCTCAAAGCTGGTGAAGAGATAGAGATCAGTGGGCCTTACGGGAATGGGTTTGATTTTACCGATTCCGATACGATATTTATAGGAGGTGGAATTGGAATAGCTCCGCTTTATTTAGCTGTTAAGTCATTCAAAAAACAATTCCCTCATAGGAAAGCAATCGTCTATTTGGGTTTTAACAATAATGCATATTATATTGGAAAATTTCAAAGTATATCAGATCATATCAAGGTGAAAACCGGAGGTATAATCACCGATATCGTAAATTACGATTTGGCTGATCATATTATAACTTGCGGACCGGAAATCATGATGAAAAATATAGCATCACAATCTGCGAAACATATTCAGGTTTCAATGGAAAAAAGAATGGCCTGTGCTGTAGGAGCATGTTTGGGATGCAGTATCATGACCACTAAAGGAATGAAACGAGTGTGTAAAGACGGACCTGTATTCCTTTCAAATGAGGTATTTTATGAATAGACTTACAACCGATTTTCTTGGCTTAACGTTAAAAAATCCCATATTTGCAGCGAGTGGAACTTTTGCTTTTGGACGAGAATATAACCAGTATTATGATGTTTCCGCTTTAGGAGGCATTTGTACAAAAGGGCTTACACTTCAACCTAAAAATGGAAATAACGGAATTCGTATTTATGAAACCCCAGCAGGATTGATGAACAGTATAGGTTTGGAGAATCCCGGAGTCACAACATTTATAGAAACAGAACTTGAAAACATGAGATCTTTTGATAATGCTATTATCGTCAATTTAGGAGGCTCGTGCGAAGAAGATTATCTGGAAGGTATTCGTCTATTAAATTCCGAAGATATTGATATTATAGAATTAAATATATCCTGTCCGAATGTTAAACAAGGGGGAATGGCATTCGGTATCAAAACTGATGATGTATATAAGATAACCAAAATAGCGAAAGAAACTTCAAAGCATCCGCTTATGGTCAAACTGTCGCCGAATGCAGAAGACGTCGTACAAGCAGCTATCGCAGCCGAAAGTGCCGGTGCAGACGCAATATCTATGATCAATACATTTCAAGCTATGGCTATCGATATTCATACTAAACGACCCATTTTTGATAATATGTATGCCGGACTGAGCGGGAGCGCCATTAAACCTATCGCACTTCGTATGGTGCATCAGGTATGCAAGAAAGTAAAAATACCTGTCTCAGGAATCGGTGGGATATTAACATGGGAAGACGCTCTTGAATTCATAATGGCAGGAGCTACAACCGTACAAATCGGATCAGGATTATTCAGAGATAAATTTGCACCTCTAAAAGTTATTGAAGGGTTACAATCATACTGTGAGAAAGAAAATATTGAAAACATATCTAGTATAAAGAATATAGTAGGAGAAAGATAAATGACAGATGTAATAAAAATATTGGAAGATACCGGAGCACTTTTAAACGGACACTTTTTACTTTCATCAGGTCTGCATTCCAATCGTTATGTACAATGTGCAAAGGTTTTGAGATTTCCTGATAAAGCCGCAGAAGTTTTATCTGTAGTGATCCCTGAGATTAAAGACTTGCAAATCGATAAAGTTTGCGGACCCGCAATGGGTGGTATAGTTGTTTCATATGAAATTGGCAGACAATTAAACAAGGAAAGCATCTTTACGGAACGCAAAGATGGGGAAATGGAACTGAGAAGAGGATTCGAAATCAACGAAGGTGACAGAGTATTGATAACGGAAGATGTGGTGACTACGGGAAAAAGCAGTATTGAAACTGCTCGTTTATTGGAATCGCTCGGTGCGCAGATCGTAGGCATTGCTTGTATCGCTGACAGACGTGCAAATGATACTGAAATACCTTATCCTGTATTTAGCTGTATCAAATTTGAAATCGAGACTTATGATCCATCCGATTGTCCTTTATGTAAAGAAGATTTAATTCCTGTTGTAAAACCCGGAAGCAGAGAGACAAAAAAATAAGAGCCTCGGGCTCTTATTTTATATGTCATTTTTTTTCTCTTCAGCTTTAATGATCGGAAACGGTGTGGAGTTGTAAACTTTTGAATAAGGCGGCACTGATTTCGTAAGCCAAACATTACCACCTATGATACTGTTATGACCGATCGTTGTATCTCCACCTAAAATAGTAGCCCCCGAGTAAATAACAACATTATCTTCAATATTTGGGTGTCGTTTTACACGAAGCAACGTTCCATCGTCATCTGTCTCAAATGATTTCGCTCCCAGTGTTACACCTTGGTATAATTTTACATTTTCACCTATAACGCACGTTTCACCAATTACAACGCCGGTACCATGATCAATGAAGAAATATTTACCGATCTTGGCTCCCGGATGAATGTCTATACCGGTATGCGAATGCGCAAACTCTGTCATGATCCTTGGGATAAGTGGGACATTTTTTAACCATAGCTCATGAGCTATCCTGTAAACGGTTATTGCTTCGATACAAGGATAACTTATTACAACATCTTCAAAATTAAGAGCAGCCGGGTCTCCCTTATATGCGGCGACGATATCCGTAGATAAAATCTCACGTAATTTAGGCAGATAGTCGATGAAATCCATAGTTATTTCATCAGCTTTTGCAGCAGCATTTTGATAACACTGTTTCAAATCGTTATTCTTTTTATCAGATAAGCTGAAAAAAACTTGCTCTAAAATATAATTCAAGCGCAATGCATTATCTGTTATTTTATTCTGAACGATCGTATGTAAAAAACGGACATCTGTATCATTAGTTTCATATATATGAGGATAGAGAGCTTCTTTTAAACTTTCAATCAACTCATAGACTTGTTTTTTCATTCCAAATCCACTAATATGGTTATCAGATATCTCATTAAAATTGATTTCGATCAATTTATCTGATATGTCATTTGAATTATTTTTCAACCATTCATTAATATTAATCTCATTCACACCCTTTATCATATTGTTTAAATAGTATTTGATTGACTTGCATTTGTCAATAAGATTCAAAATAATTTTATATATAAAATAGTTTATCAAATGAACCTATAAATTCCACTTTTTTTATAAAGAAAACAATCTTTATAGATTATATTTATAATAAAAGTAATATCTCATATTTTTTCGCATTGAATTCTTGTTAATATTATACTATAATATATAAGATTACAGTAAAACACATATCATTTATTAAGTTGGAGGTTCTTAATGAGTACAAAATATGTTTATTCTTTTGAAGAAGGCAACGCTTCGCAAAAAGACTTGCTTGGAGGTAAGGGTGCAGGCTTAGCGGAGATGACCAGCATCGGTTTGCCTGTGCCGCAAGGAATCACAATTACCACAGAGGCATGCACAAAATATTATGAATCGGGTGCTAAAATCCCCGAAGAAATGCAAGCGGAAATATTTGAGTATTTAAAAATGCTCGAAGTAAAGATGAATAAAAAATTTAATGGTGAAGATAATCCATTATTGGTATCCGTAAGATCCGGCGCAAAAATATCCATGCCCGGAATGATGGATACGATACTTAATCTTGGACTTAATGACATCACTGTTGAAGCCTTGGCACAAAAGACCGGGAATTCACGCTTTGCATACGATAGTTACAGAAGATTTATAATGATGTTTTCCGATGTAGCTTTGGGAATAGAAAAAAGACTTTTTGAGAATGAACTAGATAAAATTAAAGATGAAAAGAATTATAAAATTGATACTGAACTTACAACTGATGACTTAAAATTGCTTGTTAAAAAATATAAAGAAATTTTCAAAGAAAAAAAGGGGTATGAATTCCCTAATGACCCGAATGAGCAACTTATGATCGCAGTAGATGCGATATTCAAATCTTGGAATAATCCGAGAGCGATTACCTACAGACGTTTAAACAGTATTCCAAATGACATAGGAACAGCTGTTAATATTCAATCCATGGTTTACGGAAATATGGGGAACACTTCAGGCACCGGTGTAGCTTTTACTAGGAATCCGGCCACAGGTGAAAAAGCAGTTTATGGCGAGTACCTCATTAATGCACAAGGCGAAGACGTTGTAGCCGGAATCAGAACACCGGAACCGATTGGACGATTAGAAAAAGATATGCCTGAGATCTATCAAGAATTCATTAAAAGTGCCGAAATTTTAGAATCTCATTATAAAGATATGCAAGATATAGAATTTACGATAGAAGAGGGTAAATTATATTTCCTCCAAACACGTACAGGAAAAAGAACCGCACATGCTGCTTTAAAAGTAGCAGTGGATTTAGTTGAAGAGAATTTGATTGACAAAGAAACCGCACTTATGCGTATTGACCCGATTTCTTTGAATCAACTTCTTTATCCAACTTTTGATGATAAGATCTTAGATGCAATGGAACCTTTAGCTACTGGCTTACCGGCATCTCCCGGGGCAGCTTACGGAAAAATATATTTCAATGCTGAGGATGCAGTTGAGCATACAAAAGATGGAGAAGATGTCATTTTAGTTCGTAAAGAAACATCTCCTGAAGATATCGAAGGTATGCATATGGCTAAAGGCATCCTAACCGCAAGAGGCGGTATGACATCCCATGCGGCAGTTGTTGCAAGAGGTATGGGAAAATGTTGCATAGCAGGATGCGAAGCTATCAAAGTCAATGAAAATGAAAAATACTTTGAAGTTAACGGAAAACGCTTCAATGAAGGCGATACTCTTTCCCTAAACGGATCGACAGGTAAAGTCTATGAAGGACTTGTTGAGACCGTAGAAGCAAATTTGAGCGGTAATTTCAAAACAATCATGGATTGGGCTGATGAAGTCAGACGAATGAAAATACGAACGAATGCTGATACGCCCACAGATGCAAATACAGCGTTAGAGTTTGGCGCTGAAGGTATCGGATTATGCAGAACCGAACATATGTTTTTCGAAGCATCCCGAATATTGCAAGTGAGAAAAATGATTTGTGCTGATACTTTGGAACAACGTCAGGAAGCATTGACAAATATTTTGCCGATGCAACAAAAAGATTTTACAGAAATCTTTACAGCTATGGATGGTAAAGGCGTAACTATCAGATTATTGGATCCACCTTTACATGAATTCTTGCCTCAGGAAGAAAAAGATATTGTGCAAATTGCAAATGAGCTCGAGATATCGGTTGAAAAACTCAAATCACGAATCAGCGATCTGCATGAATTCAATCCCATGCTCGGTCACAGAGGGTGCAGACTTTCTGTCACATATCCAGAAATAGCTCAAATGCAAGCGAAAGCTATACTCTTGGCAGCAATTGAAGCCAAGAACAACGGTATTAAAGTATTACCGGAAATTATGATACCGTTAGCCGGTAACGTTAAAGAATTTGATTATGTTGCGAATATCATCCGTGAAACTGCTACTGAAGTTTTTGAACAAGCGGGTGAAAGTATAGAATACCAATTGGGAACTATGATCGAAATACCCAGAGCTGCTTTAACAAGCGCTGAAATGGCAAAATCCGCAGAATTTTTCTCATTCGGTACAAACGACTTGACCCAAATGACTTTAGGTTTTTCAAGAGACGATGCAGGCAGATTTATCAATGAGTATTTGGATAAGCATATCTTAGAAGAAGATCCTTTCCAATCCGTTGATCAAACCGGTGTGGGCAGATTAGTTCAAATGTCTGTTGAGGAAGGTAGAAGTGCCCGTGAAAACTTGAAATGTGGTGTCTGTGGTGAGCACGGCGGAGATCCTGCTTCGATAATTTTCTTTGATAGTGTTGGTTTGGATTATGTTTCTTGCTCTCCTTACAGAGTACCGATCGCCAGATTAGCCGCGGCACAAGCGACGATTATGCATAAATAATATAGATGATTAATTTAAGGCTGCTTTATGCGAGCAGCCTTAAATGATTGATAGGTGACACAAGTGTTCAATATTGTATTATTCAATCCACAAATCCCCCAAAATACCGGAAATATTGCCAGAACATGTGCTGTCACAAACTCAGCGCTGCATTTAATTAAACCTTATGGTTTTAATATAACCGAAAAGAATGTCAAACGCGCTGGTTTAGATTACTGGAATAATGTAACAATATTTGAATATGCTGATTTTAATGAATTTATAGCAGAAAAAAATAGAGAGTCACAATTATTTTTAATAACAACAAAAGGCGATAAAAAATATTCAGATGTAAAGTACAATGATAATGACTATTTTTTATTCGGAAGTGAAACTATTGGGTTACCCCAGTATATTCATCAACAATACAATCAGAATAGATTGAGAATTCCTATGCTAAATATTAAAGCAGCAAGATGTTTGAATTTATCAAATTCGGTGAACATAGTGCTTTACGAAGCACTTCGGCAGAATGAATTTCTGACACTCAAATAAACAACGGAGAATATATGGACGTATTTATTGTATTTAAAGCATTTGGCGGATTAGGTCTTTTCCTTTTAGGAATGAATATGATGAGCGACGGGCTCAAAAGAACTGCCGGTGACAGACTTAGAAAATTCCTTGATAAAATAACTGGAAGGCCGATAAAAGGTCTTTTTGTAGGGGCAATAGTCACTATGATATTGCAAAGTTCTTCAGCCACAACTGTAATGGTCGTTGGACTTGTAAATGCATCTATTATGACTGTTATCCAAGCTGCAGGGGTAATCGTTGGAACAAATATAGGTACAACGATTACCGCACAACTGATCGCACTGAACTTAAGTGAATTTGCTCCTTTATTCATTGCAATAGGTGTCTTTCTGAAAATATTCGGTAAAGATGAGAAGAAAAGGATCATTGCTGATGCAATTTTGGGTTTTGGTTTGCTGTTTTTAGGTATAAGTATAATGTCGCAAACACTAAAACCACTTGCGGGGAATCCTTTGTTCGCGGATATCCTTGTAAAACTCAGTATCAATCCACTTTTGGGGCTATTGGCTGGTGCTGCGATCACTGCTATTATTCAGAGCTCATCTGCTTCTATCGGTCTATTGCAAGCACTTGCTATCGGAGGAGCTTTTGCTACTTTGTCCACCGATGTTACCTTAAGTATCACGATTCCGATTATTCTAGGCATGAATATCGGTACTTGCATTACAGCAATACTTTCAACAATCGGTACGAATCGGAATGCAAAAAGAGTGGCATTGATCCATCTTTTTGTCAATATTTTCGGATCCGTTTGGGTTTTGATCCTTATGGCTATCATGAATGGGGTTTGGGGCACAGATAATATAGTGTATAATTTAATCATACAAATGTCAGGCACTACGCTAATAGACGGCAGTATCGTACCGAATGTTTCAAAACAAATTGCCAATTCTCACATGCTATTTAATATCGCAAATGCTATAATATTACTACCGTTTTTGAAATATTTGGTCAAGTTTATTGAAAAACTGCTTCCGGAAAAAGAATCAGAAGAAGAGTTTAAGATCAAATTAGATGATAGATTATTAGAAAATCCTACACTGGCGATTTCAGAGACTTTGCAAGTATTGAACTCAATGGGGCAGTTGGCATATGAAAATTTTCATTTAGCAAACAAATGTTTCAAGAATTATGATTCAAATTTAATTAAAGAAATACACGCTAATGAAAACCAAATCAATTTATATGATAAAGGTATAACGAATTTTCTCGTAAAGATAACTTCAGAGAATTTAACATCCGCGGAATCTGAATTGGTATATAGATTACATCAAGTTAATCATAATATTGAACGAATCGGCGATCATGCTGAACATATTATAAATTTATCTGAAATGAAACGAAGAGATCATATAGTTTTTAGTGAACACGCAGAAGAAGAAATTGAAGTCATTTATAATAAAGTCGATGAAATCTTATCTTTGGCATTCCGTTCAATGCGTGAAAAAAATACATATCTTGCAACAGGTGCAAAGAAAATCGAAGAGAGTATCGATATGCTGCAACACGCTGCAACACTACATCATATCGATCGATTGAACCAGGGAGTTTGTAGCGCCGATCAAGGAGTCCCTTATCTTGAGTATATCAATGATATGGAAAGAATCGCTGATTATGCGTATCAAATAGCACAATTCGTAAGATATAATTTATAAAGGGGATAGTTTATGATATATGATGTGATAATTATAGGAGCCGGACCGGCCGGATTGAGTGCTGCGTTATATGCGGCAAGGGCGACTTTAAATGTATTGATAATCGAAAAAAGTGTAGTTGGAGGATTGATCACTACAACTACAGAAATTGAAAATTATCCGGGCAGTGAAGAAGGTTCGACGGGCACTTCTCTTACGACTCGCATGCATGATCAAGCAGTATCAGCCGGTGCAGTTTTAGAGTATGATGAGATTGAGGAATTTAAGCAAGAAGGCAGTCTGTTTTCATTGAAAGGAATGACCGATACTACTTATCAATCATCAGCCGTGATAATAGCTTCAGGAACCTATCCACGTTTACTTGGAGTAAAAGGTGAAGAAGAATTCAGAGGTAGAGGCGTTTCGTATTGTGCTACCTGCGATGCCGGTTTCTTCAAAGAAAAACATGTAGCGGTAGTTGGCGGGGGAGATTCGGCTTTAAAAGAAGCAGAATATTTAACAAAATTTGCTTCTAAAGTAACTTTGATCCATAGAAGAGATGCTTTTAGGGCAGGACAATTATTAGTTGACAGAATTACTTCTAATGAAAAAATTCAAATTTTTTACGACTCAGTTATTGAAGAGATCAAAGGTGACATGAAAGTCAATTCGATTTCTATTAAAAATGTTAAAAGCGAACAAGTTCAAGACTATTCATTAGACGGTGTGTTTATTTTTGCGGGATATAAACCGAATACCGAATTGTTTAGTGATATCCTTCAAATAAATGATAATGGATATATTATTACAAACGAAAAAATGGAGACGTCTGTTCCGGGTATATATGCTGCGGGAGATATCAGAGAAAAAACCTTACGTCAAGTAATTACAGCTGCTTCTGATGGCGCAATAGCAAGTGTAGAAGTCGAAAAATATTTATCGGAGCAATAGAATAATCAATGCAAAAAAAAATAATATCAATTATATTATCTCTTATTTTATTATTTATCTTAACTGCATGTGGAAATGATGAAGAAAAATCGATTGTTTTGATCACTGATGCAAACGGCATTACAGACATGCATTACAATTCACCTACCTACGAAGCATTAAAGCAATCATCTCAAGATTTTAACTTTAAATCTTATGTTTACGAGCCGAATAATGCAAATGATTTTGTCGAGTTGATCGACGATTCGGTTTTACTTGAACCAAAATTGATTATATTTTCAAGCCCTGTTTTTGAATTTGAATCGGTAATTGCCGCTGAAGATTATCCGGAGCAAAATTTTATTTTCGTTGAATCAAACGCTGATTTGAATTTGGATGGGAAGCAGGATTCTGAAAATATATACAGCATTGATTTTGATAGAAGTCAAGCCGGTTTTCTGTCCGGGATAGTTGCTGGGAATATTGCTACGAATAAGGTATCTTTTGTAGGGAATGACGAGTTCCTTTCATATATCGAATACGAATCAGGTTTTCGAGCGGGAATAAGAACAGTAAACCCAGATGTCGATGTTCAGGTCAAGTACTATCCCGAAGATATAAGTGAAGATCAAATGTATACTTATATTTTAGCTTTGATCAATGATGGAACTGAAGTAATTTATACGCTTAATAAGAATAACGGCTTATATCAGGCCGCAGAAGAATACGGTATACCTGTAATAGGGTTTGATTATGACTACAGGAAAGAAATCGATAATCCCGCATCTATCATTATGTATATTGAAAAAGATATCAATCGTGCGGTTTATTTATCGATACAAGACTATTTCAACGGTTTATACAAAGGGCAGGTTAAAAAATATTCCCTAACTGATGATTGTTTACATCTTGTTGTTTTGGATAATGAATTAATAACTCCCACTTTAGAAGCTCTTGTCCAATCATGGATAGAGGAGATAACATACGCTGATATTGTGATTCCATCAACAAGAGAAGACCTCAAAAATTATTCGCCGCCAATTTTAACTATAGAAGAACCTGAGGAGGAACCGACAGAATAAACGGAAATCCCTTAAGTAATGGAGGTTCTATGAAAAGGATATTTATCATCTTAATCGCCCTCTTAATTTTCATAGTTCAAGGCTGTCAAAATTCACAGCAAGATCATGTTTTAAATTTTGCATTAATTACCGATACGACAGATCAAGAAAATTTAAAATATACTTCAATTATTGAAGCATTTGAAGAAATTCAGGGCTATTATGATTTTAAATATAAAGTATTTTCCCCCAAAGACGATGACGATTTCTTAACAATTATAAACTCATTATACGCTTCCGATTATGATTTGATAATCGGGGCATCTTACAGAGTTAACAGTAAGCTTATCGAAGCAGGACGGGAAAATGCAGATGTTGACTTAGCTCTTATTGGAAATGAAAATGAATCAGACTTAGCAATGACGATAGATTTTAAAACTGAAGAATCTTCGTTTCTTGCCGGAATACTGGCTGCTTCTATGTCTAAGAGTGGTACAATAGGGTTTATTGGAGCTTATCAAGATGAAGATGTCGATTATGCAGTCGGTTATTATGCAGGGGCTATGACATACAACCCAGATATCAAAATTATATCTTACTACACTGAATCTTATAATAATGTTTCACAAGGATATAATCTAGCGAATGATTTAGTGGAGAAAGATGCTGATATTATCTTTACAAACTGCGGAGCATCCGCGTTAGGTGTGAGCAAATCCGCAATAGAAAATCAAGTTTATATGATATACTCCGATCAATATGTTTCTGAAGAAAACCCAACTCGTATCGGAACGATAACGATCGATTATAAAAAAGTAGCTTTATATATCATAGATAACTACATCAACAATGATTATAAAACAGGAAACAATAGGTTTGGTATATCATATGATATGGTCGATCTTTTAGCTTCGGATATCGTTTCTCAGGATAAAAAAGATGTCTTAAATGAATACAGGACACAAATCAGAGAATTTTCAATAATTATCCCTCGAACATGGGCGGAATTAAATAGCTTTGACTATTTAGAATTTATTCACTAATTTCAGCAAGGAGACTTAAATATGAATCTAACGATCAATAAAAGTAGAAACCTTAAAGCAAAACCCAAAACCAGTGAACTTGTATTTGGTAAGTATTTTACAGATCATATGTTCTTTATGCGCTACGTCGAAGGTAGCGGTTGGCAAGATGCTAAAATTACTGAATATGCTCCGATTACATTAAGCCCAAGCGCTCTCGTTTTTCATTACGGTCAAGAAGTGTTTGAAGGTTTGAAGGCCTATAAAAATAAAGACGGAAAAATTACTTTATTTAGACCAAGAGAAAATTTTGAAAGAATGAATCGATCGAATGATCGGATGTGTATGCCTGCAATCGATGTTGATTTTGTGCTTGAGTCTCTAAAAGAATTATTGATCATCGAAAAAGACTGGATACCATCGGATGAAGGCACTTCACTCTATATAAGACCATTTATAATTGCTACGGAAGCAGCACTTGGTGTAAAAATATCAAATGAATTTTATTTTATGATCATACTTTGCCCTGTTGGTTCTTATTATGCTGAAGGGTTAAAACCAACCAATATATACGTTGAAAATCAATATACAAGAACTATGGAAGGCGGCACCGGAGAAACAAAATGTGGCGGCAATTATGCTGTAAGCTTAAAACCATATGCTTTAGCAAAAGAAAAAGGCTATTCCCAAGTTTTGTTTTTGGATAGTAAGGAAAAGAAATATATTGAAGAAATCGGTACTTCCAATGCATTCTTCGTGATAGATGGTACTTTGATAACTACTCCGCTTGAAGGAACGGTTCTAAAAGGCATTACGAGAGATTCTATACTTACAATTGCTAAAGATAAAGGGGTTCCTGTAGAAGAGCGGAAATTATCAATAGACGAAGTTATTGAAGCTTCTGAAAACGGTAGCTTAACCGAAGCATTCGCATCAGGAACGGCAGCCGTTATTTCTCCTATCGGTAGATTGACATATAATGATAAGACAATTGTAATCAACAACGATCAAATAGGGGAAATCTCACAGATGTTGTATGACACACTTACCGGAATTCAAACAGGAAAATCAGAAGATTTATACAATTGGATCGAAAATGTCAATTAATTAATTATATTTCAATTTAGAGGTATCATGATCGAATTGCTATCACCCGCGGGCGATTTGGATAAACTGAAGTATGCTGTAAAATACGGCGCTGATGCAGTATATGTCGGCGGTGAAAACTTTAGTATGCGCGCAAAATCAACAAATTTCACAAATGACCAATTGCTGCAAGGTATTGATTTTGCACATGAAAATAACGTGCTTGTTTATGTCGCTGTTAATATTTCCGCAAATAATAAAGATATCGGACCCATGCTGACATACATAAATAAGATTGTTAAGATGGGGGCAGACGGGATTATTATTTCCGATCCCGGTATCATTTATACGGTAAAGAATGAAATCCCGGATATTTACACGATACTTAGCACGCAAGCGAATACAACTAACATTGAAAGTTTGTATTTTTGGAAAAATAACGGTATAGACCGTGTTGTATTGGCGCGTGAATTATCTCTGTCACAAATACAAGAGATCTCAAAAAATAAGCCTGATGGAATGCAAATAGAAGTGTTTGTGCATGGTGCAATGTGTATATCTTATTCCGGTCGATGTTTATTAAGCAATTATTTGACAATGCGAGATTCCAATAAAGGCGATTGTGCACAACCTTGCAGATGGAAATATTCACTCGTGGAACAAACACGAGAAGGAGAATTCTTTGATATAGAAGAAGATTCGAATGCAACATATATTTTCAATTCAAAGGATTTATGCCTAATCGAACATGTTCCTGAATTGATGGATGCGGGTGTCGACAGTATTAAAATAGAAGGCAGAATGAAGAGTGTTTACTATACAGCTGCTACGACAAAAGCATATCGCACAGCGATCGATCGTTATAGCAACTTAAAAAATACAGCTGATTATCATTGGCATGACTTATATGAAGAATTAGAAAAAGTAAGTCATCGTAAATATACAAAAGCATTCTTTTTATCCGATCAAGACGATACTTCACAAAACTACGGCACGAGTAGTTATTTAAGAAATTACGACTATATTGCGAAAGTTTTGGAACCTAAGGATTTTAAAACCGGTTTAACGAAGTTACTTCAAGTTAATAAATTTTCTGTTGGTGAACTTGTTGAAATTGTTTCGCCGAATAAAAATACGATAGAGTTAAATGTTTTATCTTTATTTGATGAAAATTTGCAACCTATAGAATCAGCACCACACCCTGCACAAATTGTTTATCTCAAGACTGATCCACATGTCTTTTTAAGTCAATATGATTTAGTAAGACGCAAACACAGGGATTGATCTATCGAGTATATTCGCTTTAAATAATTTGACTATATTTATACTGTTATCGGGAGGTTATTATGAGAAATGAATTACCAATTGCTTTATCGAATAGACATTGCCACCTGACACAAGCTGATATCTGCTTATTGTTCGGGGATTGCATATTGGAGGAAATGGAAAAACTCTCTCAACCACATGAATTTGTCTCGAATGACACTGTTATGCTACAGGGACCAAAAGGCACTGTTTCGGGGCTAACCGTTAAAGTGATTGGACCTGCAAGGAGTGCGAGTCAAGTCGAAGTTCTGGCATCAGATTGCTATAAACTTGGTATCCCGGTTGTTGTAAGAAACTCCGGTGACATAGAGGATAGTCCACCTATCACGATTATCGGTCCGAATGCATCGATCGATCTTCCGCAAGGTGCTATTGTCGCTGCCAGGCATATCCATATGAGTTTAAAAGATGCCGAAGAATTCGGCGTAAGCGACCGAGAAATCGTTCATGTTGAAACTGAAGGAGAACGAGCTTTGATTTTTAAAAATGTTTTGGTGCGTTCAAATGAAAATTATGCTTTAGAAATGCATGTGGATTTGGAAGAAGGAAATGCAGCAGGTGTCAAAAACGGACAAATTGTTAAACTGATCAAACTTTAATTCTTATTAAAACCATGCATACATTGCTTGGTTTTTTTGTTTGTTGTCGATGAATACATTTTTCTAAAAGGCTTATATTTATACATGGATAATATGATATAATACATATAGATTAGGAGGCTAATATGTTAGGTATGCCGGACCCGATAGCATTTAAAATTTTTGGTTTTGAAATACGATGGTATGCATTATTAATGTGTGTTGCAATTATCATTGGTTTAGTTATCACGATTCAGAAAGCAAAAAAAGCTCAAATAAAAACAGAATATGTTTATGATATATTCATCGCTATAATACCGTTAGCCGTTATAGGAGCAAGGATTTATTACGTCTTATTTAATTGGGATTTCTTTAGCATCTATAAAAGTGAGATTTTTGCAATATGGAACGGCGGACTTGCAATCCACGGGGGTATCATCGGTGGATTGATCGGTCTATGGATCGTATGCAAATACAGAAAGCTTTCCATGCTTCAAATGATGGATATTTTAACCCCCAGTTTGATATTAGGGCAAGCAATAGGACGCTGGGGAAATTATTTTAATATGGAAGCTTACGGGGGAGAGACAACTCTACCTTGGGCTATTACCGTTTATGAAGCCGGTAAAGGATATATTCAAGTACACCCTACATTCCTCTATGAATCTTTATGGAATTTACTTGTCTTCTTTATTTTGATTTTTATAATTGATAGAAAAAAGAAATACTACGGAGAAACGGTATGTTGGTATTTCATACTTTATTCGGTAGGAAGATACTTCATTGAAGGTTTACGAACAGATAGCTTGTACTTCTATGGCCTGAGAGCCGCTCAGCTCGTCAGTATAGGCTTAATTATAGGTGGAGTCATATCATTGATCATCTTGAGAAAGATCGGTGACAAAAAGGGACTCAATAACCGAGAGCGATTTGATGAAGAAAAGGCTTGATGTTTTTATCTTTGAAAAAGGTCTTAGTGAAAGCAGAGAAAAAGCTAAAGCTCTTATTATGGCCGGGCTTGTTTATGTTAACGGACAAAAATCAGACAAACCGGGTACGTCGGTAAAGGAAGATGATCTGATCGAGGTGCGCGGAAAAAAGCATCCTTATGTCAGTAGAGGCGGCTTAAAATTAGAAAAGGCCGTTAAAGATTTTGATATTGACATTCATAATAAAATCGCTCTTGATATCGGTGTATCAACAGGCGGATTTACTGATTTCCTTCTTCAAAATGGCGCTAATAAGGTTTATGCGATTGATGTCGGGTACGGGCAAATAGCATATACTTTAAGGGAAGATGATCGTGTAATTCTTTTTGAAAGAACGAACTTCCGTGAAATGGATCCCTTACTGATAGGTGAAAAAGTCGATCTGGTTGTGATGGATGTTTCATTCATTTCAATTTTAAAGTTAACGGAAAATTTAAAACAATTTGTTCATCACGATACCGAGTTCGTTTTTTTGATCAAACCGCAATTTGAAGCAGGACGAAGAAATGTCGGCAAAAAAGGCATTATTCGCGATAAAAATTTACATGTCAAAATTTTGTCTAATGTAATCGATGAACTTCAATCACAGAATTACATGTTACTTGATATTACTTTTTCTCCGATAACAGGGTCAAAAGGAAATATAGAATTCTTAGCTTATTTGAAACTTAATCATACAAAAACAAGCTCAGAAATTGTAGCAAGCAAGATTTTAAACTGCGTTGAGAAAGCTCATGAGGCGTTAAATGAAAAAAATAGCGATTATATCCAATGAAAGTAAAGATCAAGATTACATTCTTACCAAAAAGGTCATCGAATTTCTTACAGACGCTAAATGTGTCTGCTATCTTGATCGAGCGATCATAACGAAAACTAATTTAAATTTCACAGTATTGAATGACACAAATATTCTTGAGTGTTCATTCATCCTCGTAATAGGGGGAGACGGGACACTTTTAAACGCAATTGCATCATACGCTGATCTAGAAATTCCATTTTTAGGCATAAATGTAGGTCGAGTAGGGTTTTTAGCAGATATAGCATTAGCTGAATATCAGATACAACTCACTGAAGTACTTGATGATAAATACTCCATAAAAGACCGTATGTTGGTTCAATTGAAAAATGATGGAATGATCCTGGGTACTGCTTTGAACGAAGTGATGTTTCGCCATATCCGCAGCGGAGGAGTAGGGTCTTTTAAAGTTTATATAGATGGGACGCTATTGGCTCATTATATTGGAGACGGTGTTTTAATCGCTGCACCTACAGGATCAACAGCATATTCACTGTCTGCGGGAGGGCCGATCGTCAATCCAAACTGTGAAGTAATGATCATCCAACCGATTTCTCCTCATTCGTTAAATAATAGAAGTGTTATTGTTCACAGTGATGAGACCGTTGAGATAGAGTTCGATCCGAAAGAAACACTCGTGTGCCTCGACGGCATAGAAGTTAAAACCAGCGAGTATAAACTTTCGGTAAGTAAGAGTGAGAAAATCGTCAAATTTATAAATTTGAATAATTATAATTTCTATGATTCGCTTTTTGAAAAATTAAGACAAGCCAATCATATACGCGGAGGTATATCATGAAAGTTGACCGTCATTCGAAGATACTGCAGATTTTAGAAAATAATGTAGTGGAAACTCAAGAAGATTTAACAGATCTGCTGAGTCAAAGCGGGATCGATGTGACACAGGCAACTGTTTCAAGAGATATAAGAGAATTAAAGCTAATAAAAGTTCTTACAGACAGCGGACAATATAAGTACGCTCCTTATAACACTGACAGCGTTTCCCTCGATTCAAGAATTGTGAGCATATTCGCAGAAGCTGTTTTGACGATCGATTATGCGGGAAATTTTGTTTGCATTCACACGATTACAGGTATGGCTAATGCGGCAGCTGTTGCCATCGATTCTTTGAAATATCCTGAAATTCTTGGATGTGTAGCTGGAGACGATACAATTTTTATTCTGGTCAGAAGTGAAGAGCAAGCTATAAAACTGGTAAAATATTTTAGAGATATCATAAAAAAACATAATGTTGATACAGTATAATCATAATTTTTTTAAAATATCAATCTTGAAGTAGGGTCTAATCATTATGCTATTAGCGTTAACGGTACAGAATTTTGCCATAATCGAACATTTAAATATTGAATTCGCCGACGGCCTCAACGTTTTAACAGGTGAAACAGGTGCTGGTAAATCCATTATCGTAGATGCCTTATCACTTGCATTGGGGTATCGTTCGAGTTCGGATACAATCAGAACAGGCAAAGATAAAATAGTTGTACAAGCTTTGTTTGCAATGGATTATATAGATCCACAACTTGAACTGATTTTTGAACAATATGGCATTAATATTGAAAACAACAGCATCCTGCTATCGAGAGAGATCTACCGAAACGGACGAAATATCTGTCGCGCAAATGATACACTCGTTAATGTCTCTAATCTAAGAGAGATGAGTGCTTTTTTAGTTGATATCCATGGACAACATGAACATCAAAAACTTTTGAATCAAAACACACACATCAATGTATTAGATGCTTACGCAGGCGATGTTGTCGAATTAAAAAAACAAATCACTTCAAAAGCATATCTATCGATGATGCAAGCTAAGGAATACTATCAAAATTTAGTTCAAAAAGAAAAGAATGCAAAAGAAAAAGAAGAAGAATTAACTGAGAAGTTAAGCGAGATTCGATCATTGGATCTACAGATTTCAGAAGATGAGTTATTGGAACAACGCAAAAAAATATTATCAAACAGCGAGAAACTATATGCATATATCGATAATGCATACAGTTTACTTTACAATGATGATTCTAACATAAATGATAATTTAGCTGAATGTGTAGATAATCTGAAACTGGCAGCGGAAATCGATATTCAATTGGCTAAAGATACAAATGATTTGTATGAGAGCTCTATTATCATACAGGAAATCATCTATACATTGCGCGATTATAAAGATTCGATTGAATTCAATCCACAGGAACTCGACACGATACAAGACAGATTAAATAAAATCAATAATTTAAAACGCAAATACGGTGCTACGATCGAAGAAATACTAGCAGAAGCGGATAACTTCGAAGAACAATTAAATCTTATAAAAGACAGTGAAAAAGAAATACAAAAGGCATTAACGCATTTAAAGCAATGTGAAGAAGATTATATTAAACATGCAGTTATACTTTCTAATCAAAGGAAACAAGCTGCGGAACAGCTATCAAAACGTATGATCGCTATTTTGAGTGAACTTGCAATGCCAAATGCTGCATTTCAGATTGATTTTACAGATAACAATACTCAAAATCCGGTTGCTTATTCTTCAAACGGGATCGATAAAGTACAGTTCTTAATATCCACTAACATTGGACAAGAACTCAAACCGCTTACAAAAATTGCTTCCGGCGGTGAAGTTTCACGAATTATGTTAGCAATAAAAAGTCTGCTGGCCAATACCGATCGAACAGGAACTTTGATTTTTGATGAAATAGATACGGGCATAAGTGGTCGAACCGCTCAAATCGTAGCTGAGAAAATGTCCGCTTTAAGTACGGGACATCAAATATTATGTATCACACATCTTTCACAAATTGCCTCGATGGCTGATAAACATTTTTTAATCAGCAAATCCAGCACATCGGATGATACATTCACGAACTTCGAAGTATTAAATAAAGAGGGACGCATTCGTGAATTAGCCAGAATGCTCGGTGGTGTACATGTAACCGAAACGACAATGAAACATGCTTCAGAAATGTTACGCCTTGCAAATGAATTGAAAAATCAACATGCATCCTATTGAAATATTTATATATCCTTGCCGTTATAGACATCTTTGCAAGCAATTATTGCTTTATGTAAATAATCTTGCGGCGAAATAGTTTGATCGAAAATAATCGTTTCATTAAGTTCATCATATTCATACGGATAACTGGCTTCAAGCATTATTGATTTTTTGTACTCAGTGGTTTTCAAGATATTGTTGAAAGAAGCCCAATCTATTTCTCCCTCGTAAGGCAATAAATGCGCATCATTCGTTCGATCATTATCATGCAGATGAAGAGCATGGATCCGATCGGAAAACTCTGTTAATAAAGAAAAATCATTGCCGCATGTTATAAAGTTATGACCGGAATCGAAACATAATCCAATATTAGGATGATCGGCATAATTTAAGATATTTTTTAAAGTCTGATTATCAGATAAATTTTCAACAGCAAGTTCAATATCATATTTTTCAGCGACGTCGCCTAAACGTTTAAATCTCTCAAGACATATCTTGTCATCAGATACGTTTGGTGCAGTTTTTTCAAAAGGGTGGACGACTAATGTTTTTAATCCGCTCGAACGCGCTTGTTTGATGTCATTTATATATTTCTGATAAATACTTTCTCCGTCGAGCGAATCTTCCCAAATTTTGTTTGCGACATAATAAGATATATGTGCATGTTCGACACGTAATCCAATACGATCTGCAATTTCAGGGTGAGCTCTGTAATCCCCTTCGGATTCCAAAAATTCATCCCCCCACCATGTACAAGTTGTACTAAAACCGGAATCCTTGATCATTTGTAATTTTTCTTCAAATGGAATGATAAAACCGAACCATGTAAATATTCCCGCTACAAACATGTAAGACCTCCTGATAAATCAATATATTATAGCATTTGTATGCAATAAAAGAAATACATTACTTTTACATTCATTTTAAAGGAGACACTTATGAAATCTACACGCTTTCGCGATGTGGTAATAACCGAGATCAATGAAAACCAACGCATGGTTATTTCTTGTGATAGTTGCGGCGGAATCGGAGAAAAAACTTATGATCAATTAAAAGTCTCACCGTATTTTACCGGACGATACACCGCGCGGGTAACCATGATGGAGGTATTATGTGTTGGAGCTGAATTGATTGCCATCAGCAATGGTGTTGCGAATGAAATGAATCCAACGGCAAGCACGATATTGAACGGAATAGAAGATGAACTTTTATCTGCAAACATCAAGGATATTGTCATCACAGGTTCAAGTGAAGAGAACATGGAAACCTTATGTACGGGCGTAGGAATGACTACGATCGGTTTAGCCGATAGAGACAGCCTGATTACAGAAAAACCTCTTACAGGCGATTTGGGGTTGGTCATAGGACAACCGAAAGTTGGTACTGAAGTTGTCTTGGGAGAAGATAAAGATTTGGTACAATATTCCGATCTTTTTAAACTCATTGATTCAAATTTCGTGCGTCAAATCATTCCGATAGGATCCAAAGGGATTTTATATGAAGCCTCTTCGATAGGCGAATTTTTACTCAAGGAAAATATTGATACTGATATCCACAAATCGGCAGGACCATCTACTTGCATTTTTGTTGTCTTATCACCTGGTAGCATCGATTCTGTTATGAAATTGATCGACACAAAATCAGAGATCATCGGAGAGTATCGCTAAAAGCTAGTATATTGCTAACTATATAAGATATGTTATTATTATACTAAACAAGTATAACGGAAAAAATATGAATAAAAATCGAAGATTTTACAAGCGAATAGACCTGATATTGATTGCTTTGGTGTTATTGATAAGTTTCATGATTGGCTTGATACAAAAAAGTGCAAATACTCAAAACGAAAATAGATATGCTTACATATATCATGAAAATATATTGGTTGAACAAATCGATTTAAATAGCGCTGAAAATACCACATTTGCATTAAACCAAAATCCCGAGATCATTTTTGAAATCAAAGATGGAGAAATAGCGTTTATATCTTCTCCATGTCATGATAAAATCTGCATAAAAACCGGCTTTATTTCACAAAATGGAGAAACTGCTGTTTGTTTACCTGAAAAGACCGTTTTGACAATAAAATCTTCCGTACCGACTGATGTGCCGGATATCATCGTACGATAGGGGATAAGATGGACCGAAAGAAAAATAAAGCTTACACAGTCGCATATACCGGGATATTTTTAGGTTTGGCGATTGTATTGAATATCCTTGAAAGTATGATACCGCCTATAGCATTTTTGCCTCCGGGTATTAAGCTTGGTTTATCGAATATCGTTACCATGTACTGTCTTTTTTTTGTCGGTAAGAGCTCTGCAATAGTTATTACACTACTAAAGAGTGGTTTTGTTATCATTACAAGAGGGTTTACTGCAGGGTTACTCAGTATGACTGGTGGATTGTGCGCTGTAGGAATAATGATTCTTTTACTTATTCTATCTAAAAATAAAAGTTCGTATCTATTATTAAGTATATTTGGCGGTATATTTCATAATGTTGGACAAATAACAATGGCATCATTTATATTAGAAACGCCACTGCTTGTTTATTACTTGCCATTTATATTGATCGGTGGTTTGATTGCTGGGGCTTTAACCGCTGTACTCCTTCGTATCTTGATGCCGGCATTAAATAAAATAAAACTAAAATAAACGGAGTTAGTCTTGATAAAAAAAACTAGCATCTTTATCATTGCATTCATATTGATTTTATTCGCATTCGGATGTGATCAGAATCAATATGAGAAGTATTCTGCGGAATTTATCGGACCTTTTGATACCTACACAAAAGTGATAGGTTATACAGCCAGTGAAGATGAATTTAATGACTATGCAAATTATATTTTCGAACATTTAAACGAATTCCATAAACTATATACAATTTATGATACCTATGATGATTTAAACAATATTAAAACAATCAATGACAATGCAGGGATCCAGCCTGTACAAGTCGATCAAGCGATAATCGACTTATTACTTTTTGGCAAAGAGATGTATGATTTAACCGATGGATCAGTAAATATCGCAATGGGTTCGGTCTTAGAAATCTGGCATGATTATCGAGAAGCAGGAACAACAGTACCACCAATAGATATACTGGTACAGGCAGGTATACACACAAATATAGACAATATGATCATAGACCAAGAAAATAAGACTGTTTATCTGACAGATCCTGAGATGTCATTGGATGTCGGTGCGATCGCTAAAGGGTTTGCTACAGAGATCATTGCAGAAGAAATTCAAAGTCAAGGTTTTTCATCCGGTATCATAAGCGTGGGTGGAAATGTTAAAATTATCGGTAAACCCATGATCGATGAACAGGAATATTGGCATGTTGGCATCCAAGATCCGGATGACTATTCCGGCATCTATGCAACGATAGATCTCAATGATACATCTTTGGTCACAAGCGGAGATTATGAGCGATACTATATCATAGACGGGATACGGTATTCTCATATTATCGATAAACAAACATTAATGCCGGCAACTTATTATCGATCAGTAACGATCATAACAGACAACTCCGCAATGGCAGATGTACTGTCCACCGCACTATTTACAATGTCTTATGATGACGGTTTAACGCTGATATCTTCATTGGATGATGTAGAGTGTTTTTGGATAAATGCAGACAATACGACAAAAAACACAGATGGTTTAGATAATCTGATTCAGTTAAGTCAATGATGTATTCATTGTAAGTATAACGCAATAGTTTTAAACCACTATATCTAACAATCCTCCGAGCAAATGAGTAAAAAAGGTTACTTCATTTGCTCTTTTGTGATATGATTGTTTAATAAGTTTACACAGCGAAAAATCGTACAGATATATTTATTTATTGGGAGGCTATTTTGAAAGCAGTAATAACAGTGATCGGGATCGACAAAACGGGCATTATCTATAAAGTATCAAAGATTTTATACGAATTAAATGTCAATATAGATGACATAAGTCAGACCGTTATGCAAGAATATTTTACGATGTTAATGCTAGTCAGCACACCCGAGAATTTTCACATATCAAAATTAGTTGAAGCTCTCGATCCTTTGAAACAGGAAGGTTTATCTATACAGGTACAAAAAACTGACATTTTTGATGCGATGCATAAAATATAAGGAGTCCCAATATGGTTATTTACAAAGATGTACTTGAAACGATCCAAATGCTTGAAAAAGAAAAACTTGATATACGTACCATAACGATGGGTATTTCACTATTAGATTGTTTCACGCAAGATAATAAGCTTACTGCAACAAATATATATGATAAAATTACAAAACTAGCTGAAAAGTTGGTGAAAACAGGTGAAGATATCGCAAGTGAATACGGTATACCGATCATCAATAAGCGAATATCTGTTACGCCTATTGCGTTAGCTGCTTGTAAAAGTGAAGAAGAATTTATTGAGCTCGCCATTACACTTGACAAAGCTGCGGCTGAGGTAGGTGTAAATTTCTTGGGTGGTTACTCGGCATTGCTTCAGAAAGGTATTACAGATAGAGAAAAACTTTTTTTAAACTCGATTCCGCTTGCGTTAAAAAACACACAAAGAGTTTGCAGCAGTATTAATGTTGCCAGCACGAAATCCGGAATCAATTTGGATGCAATAAAAATCATGGGTAAGATCATCAAACAAACAGCCTATGAAACAAAAGACGACAGTTCAATTGGATGTGCGAAATTAGTCGTATTCGCTAATGCTGTAGAAGATAATCCTTTTATGGCCGGAGCTTTCCATGGAGTAGGGGAAGGTGAGGCAGTTATTAATGTTGGTGTCAGTGGTCCGGGAACGGTTAAATCTGCAATTGAAAAATTTAAAGACCAACCTATCGATAATATATGTGAGGCAATCAAGAAAACTGCGTTTAAAATAACACGTGCAGGGCAATTGGTTGGCAACGAGGCATCTAAACGATTAAATGTGCCTTTCGGCATATTGGACCTCTCTTTGGCTCCAACACCTGAAGTAGGAGACAGCGTGGCAGACATCCTGGAAGAAATGGGATTGGAACGTTGCGGTACACATGGAACTACGGCTGCATTGGCTTTGCTTACCGATGCTGTAAAAAAAGGCGGCATTATGGCATCCTCACACGTCGGAGGTCTTAGCGGAGCATTTATTCCAGTAAGTGAAGATGCTGGAATGATTGATGCTGTCAATTGCGGTGCGTTAACTTTCGATAAATTGGAAGCAATGACCAGTGTTTGTTCTGTAGGATTAGATATGATCGCAATCCCGGGAGATACACCGGATTCAACAATCAGTGCAATTATTGCGGATGAAGCATCAATAGGTGTGATCAATAATAAAACAACTGCTGTCCGCGTCATACCGGTATATGGAAAAAACGTTGGAGATACCGTTGAATTTGGTGGGTTGTTAGGTATGGCTCCAATAATTGAACTTCATCATTTTTCAAGTGATAACTTTATTAATCGGGGAGGACGTATTCCTGCCCCGGTACATTCATTTAAAAATTAAGGTTGTATGATATATGCGTGCAAAAATATCAATAAATTTAAATAAGATCTATCAAAATGCTATTACCGTACAAGAAAATTGTAAACTGTTCGGCGTTGATGTTGCGGGTGTAACAAAAATGCACGGAGCTTCGATTGAGATATGCAACACATTGCTTGAATCGGGTATAAAAATAATAGCTGATTCAAGAATTGAGAATTTAGCTAAAATTCAAAACCTGGATTGTGAAAAATGGTTGATGAGATTACCTTCTATCAGTCAATGCGCAGATGTTGTAAAATTAACCGATGTATCCTTCAATAGCGAAATTAATACAATAATTTGTCTCAATAATTACGCAAAGCAACAAAATAAGATACATAATGTAATATTAATGTTTGATTTAGGAGATTTACGTGAAGGGTATTTTAATATAGATGACCTGTATGGGGCAATAAACACAATCCTTAGATTGTCAAATATCCGCATAGCCGGAATCGGAACAAATCTATCATGTTACGGTGGTGTCATGCCAACCGAAGAGAATTTATTACAACTGGCTATGATCGCTAACCAAACAATGGATGAATTTAATATTGAATATAAGTATATTTCAGGTGGTAATAGCACAAGTTACAGCTTAATACGCAATCAGACTTTCCCTAAAAGTGAAGGTATTAATAATCTACGGATAGGGGATACGATCTATCTGGGTCGTGATATGATCGAGAGACAGTTTATACCCGGTATGCACCATGATAGTTTTATGCTACAGTGTGAAATTATTGAAGTTAAAGAAAAACCTTCGATACCGATTGGTGTTAGAGGATATGCGGCATTGAATACAAAGCCTGAATTTATTGACAGAGGAACTAGGAAACGCGCAATATGTTCAGTGGGAAAACAGGATATTGACTTAGATCTCATACCTACTGATCCGAACATCAAAATCCTCGGTGCCAGTAGCGATCATCTCTTGCTTGACATACATGACAGCGAATATTACTATAAACCGGGAGATATGATAACATTTTCAATGTTATATACAGCAATCATGCGTGGTTTCACAAGCAAATATGTCGATAAGGAGTTTATATATGATTGAAGAAGCATATTTCGATAATGCTGCTTCGACAAAGCCATACAAAGAAACCGCTGATTATATGAATGAATACATGTTGTCGCATTATGCGAATCCATCGTCAGCGCATAAAAAGGGTTTCGAGGCTCATGAGATTATTAAATATACGGACACTCAAATCCTAACAGCTTTTCATCTTGATGATCGAAGGATCATTTACACTTCCGGTGCAACTGAATCATCTAATTTAGCTATCAAAGGCACTTTAGAAAAGATCACTGATTTGTCTAACTGTAGAATTATTACTACATCTATTGAGCATCCGTGTGTAGGTGAAGTGTATAAATATTACGAAAATAAATCCGTAGATGTAAGATATATCGGTGTTGATGAATATGGGAAGATAAATGAAGAGTCTTTATATGACTCCATAACATCAAACACAAAACTTATTAGTATAATTTGGGTCAATAATGAGTTAGGCATTGTTCAAGATATATCAAGGATAATGCGTCGGATAAAACAAATAAATCCACATGCACTTATCCATATTGATGCGGTACAAGGATTCACAAAAGTGTTTGCAGATCTTTCTCTCGCAGATATGATAAGTGTTAGTGCTCATAAAATACACGGTCCAAAAGGGATCGGTGCTTTGATTCTAAAAAAAAATATCATGCTGCAACCGCAAAATTTAGGTGGGGGGCAGCAAAACAACTTCAGAAGCGGAACTATACCCGCACCTTTGATCGCTGGGTTTGGAAAATCATGTGAAATTCATTATCAAAAATCACTTACTGACGATATAAGAACTATCCAAAACTATTTATACACAGAGCTCTCGAATAAATTTGGCAGTTCGATTTTTAATACGAAACTAACTGAAAATGAATATGCACCCCATATTCTGAATCTGTCTTTTTCCGGTTTAAAAGGGGAGGTTATAGTTCATATGCTAGAAGAAAAAGGAATCTATATCTCTATGTCTTCAGCATGTTCCTCTCACAATAAAACAAAAAAAACATCTTTGTCATCCATAGGATTAAATCAACAAAGGATAGATGGTACGATACGCATAAGTATCAGTGAGTTCACTACAATAGAGGAATGTAAATACTTGATCAAAGAATTATCAAATACAATAGAAAGACTAAAAAATTTATATAAAGGCAATTGAATATGCACAAATTGATTTTAGTTAAATACGGCGAGATAAGCTTAAAGAAAAATAACAGAAACTATTTTTTTAACGCTTTGATACGTAACATAAAAAATGCTCTACATAATATAGATAATGTTAAATGCAATCAGATCCAAGGGCGTATTACAATCGAAAATATTCCTGAAGATATGGAAGATATTGCGATCAATAAACTAAAAAAAGTATTCGGTATTACATCTTTAACCCGTGCTTTTGTACTTGAACCGGATATTGAGCAAATAAAAAATACTGCATTGGATATCATGCAAAACAAGAGGAATAGCACATTTAAGGTCAGCAGTAAAAGAAGTGATAAAACATTTCCTCTGGAATCTCCTGAAATTTCAAAAATAATCGGTGCTCATATATTGGTAAATACCGATACACTTACCGTAAATGTACATGAGCCTGACATCCACTTATACGTAGAGATAAGGGATAAAGCTTATCTCTACTATGAGAATATCCCCGGAGAAGCCGGTTTACCGGTAGGCGTGAGCGGAAAAGGCGGGCTGTTATTATCCGGAGGTATTGACAGTCCCGTTGCGGGTTTTATGATGGCACGCAGAGGTATGAAAATTGATGCGATCCATTTTCATTCGTACCCATTCACAAGCTTAGAGGCAAAACAAAAAGTATTCGATATAGCAAAAAAATTGGTAGATTTTAACCAAGGTATTTGCATTTATAATATTTCATTGACCAAAATACAGGAAGAGATCTTAAAGAAATGCGATCCAACATACATTACTGTCATTTTAAGAAGATTCATGTTAAGATGCGCAGAAATAATTGCTGAACGGTATCAATTGCAAGCACTGATAACAGGGGAGAGTTTAGGGCAAGTCGCTTCACAAACGATCGAAAGTATCACTTGTACGAACGCCGTAGTGGCGCTACCTATTTTCAGACCTCTGATCGGAATCGACAAAAACGATATTATTAAAACAGCAAAACATATTGAAACATACGATATCTCGATCTTACCTTATGAAGACTGTTGCACACTGTTTGTTCCCAAACATCCTCAGACAAAACCAACAATTGAAAACGTGCAAGCAGAAGAACGTAAATTAGATATTGCTCTGTTGACAGAACAAGCAATCGAGACATTGGAAATAATAAAATACTAAACTAAGGAGTCTAAATGAAAATATCATTTTACGGAGCGGCTGAAACAGTTACAGGTTCTTGCTTTTTGTTAGAAGGAGCAGATACGAAAATTTTGATTGATTGTGGGATGTTTCAAGGCTCTTCAGAATTAAGTCAGTTAAATAGCGAAGCCTTTTCATTCGATACGACCTCGATTCCTCATATGATTTTAACACATGCTCATATCGATCATAGCGGAAGAATCCCAAAACTCGTAAAAGATGGCTTTAAAGGAAAAATATATACAACGAGAGCCACAAAAGATCTATGCACGATCATGCTTGAAGACAGCGCTCACATACAGGAAATGGAAGCTGAATATGATTCACGTAAAAACAGAAGAAAAGGATTAGAGGACGTCGAACCGTTATATACAATTGAAGATGCTGTCAATGCAATGCAGTTCTTTGAACCGGTTGAATACGACCAAATTATTCAGCTTACGGATAACGTTAAATTCCGTTTGAATGATGCAGGACATATGTTAGGTAGCAGCATTATAGAAATTTGGTTTACGGAGAATGGAACAGAAGAAAAAATCATCTTTTCCGGAGATTTAGGTAATCATGATAAACCTTTACTTAAAGATCCCACTTATCTTGATGAAGCCGATTATGTGATAATGGAATCCACATATGGAAACAGAAATCATAAAGAAAAAAATGAATTTTCGGATACTCTGTTAGAAGTAATTTTAGATACATTATCTAAGGATGGAACAGTTGTTATACCGTCTTTTGCCGTTGGGAGAACACAAGAAATCCTTTACGAAATAGATCAATATAAAGAAAACCATATGCTTGGTAAATATAACGATGTAAAAGTTATCCTAGACAGTCCGCTCGCGATTAAGGCTACTGAAATATTTAAAAAATACTTTTATATATTAGACGATGAAACAAAAGCTATTTTAAAAAGCGGAGACAATCCACTGGTCTTCGATAATTTGCAATATACGCTTACAACAGAAGAGTCCAAAGCAATCAATACAAACGATGATCCTAAAATCATAATATCAGCTAGTGGAATGGCCGATGCGGGTCGTGTAAGGCATCACATCAAACACAATATCTATAAAAAGAATTGCGCTGTAATATTTGTAGGATATCAAGCTGAAGGTAGCTTAGGCAGATTGTTGTTAAATGGCGAAAAAAGTATAAAATTATTCGGAGAACGTTTTGCGGTAAACGCACGCATCGAAGCAATCGATTACTATTCGGGACATGCGGATCATGATGGATTACTTAAATGGATGGGACATTTTAAAACAAAACCAAGAAAAGTCTTTCTGGTTCACGGTGAAGAGGAAAGCATAAAAGACCTACAGACTGATATGCGTAATCTAGGTTATGATGTCGATATCGCTAAATATAAAGCGTCATTCGATTTAAATTCGATTGCCTTAAATGTAGAAGCCGGAATAAACATCCCTCAAAAAGAAAATACTATTGTTACATTGACTTCTATGACTGAAGAGATTTTAAAAACATTAAAAGACAAAGAAAAAAATATGCAGATCGATGAAACTGATAAGATTAAATTATTTTTGGAATGTATCAGTGATATTTTAGATATACCGCAATAATATTGCACTAAATATATATTTAGTGCAATATAAATAGGATTTGAAATGTTAACTATTAAATTGTTTTTAGAATCAATTCATGAAACTAAATCACCGGATACCGTTTCAGGGTACCAATACGATTTAATCCATTTTGAACGTTTCTTAAAAGAAAGAATAAACCTAGAAAAAGATTACGATTTAGATGATCTAATAATAGAGCAAGATTTATTTAAAAAGTTAAATCAAGCAGATATTATTGCATATTTAAGATATTTAGATGCTATAAAGAATAAAAAAAGTACTATCAATAGAAAGATTTCAGCTTTAAAAAAATACTTTCTGTTTTTGTACGAAAATCACATTATTGAAAATGATATAACTAGTCAATTAAAAACTTACAAACTTACAAAAAATAAATCCAATTTCTTATCAATAGATCAATGCAATACTTTGCTCAATAATATTAGTGGTAGAAATACTACACGCGATCAACTTATCATATTACTGTTTTTAATATGTGGATTAACCGTGTATGAATTAATATCTATCAAAAAATGTTCTATACATACCGATTACATATTAATTAATGAAGGTACTGAAAATTTTAGAAAAAGCTATATTAATGACGCTCTCAGATCGATTTTAAGCGTTTTTTTTAGAGATAAACGTGATAATACATCTAAATACCTTTTTAGTGTAAAGGATGGGGGACATATAAGCAAACGTACAGTGCAGCATATAATAAAAGTACATTTGACAAATAATGATTTCTATCAAGAAGGCAAAACAACTGAATTGCTGAAAAATACTTGTTTTTCACTATTATCAAAATATTGCGGACTGGATTTTATTGAAATCAAAAAATATTTAGGATATAAAAATTATAATGATAAGAATGTAATTTATCAAAAATCACATGATAGGGTAAATTCGACAGTACTAAATAAAATACCAATTGCTTTTAAAAAATAACATAGTATGTTATAATTAAATATAAAACTTTCCGTTAAAGACAACTTTAATGTAATATAGGTGGAAAAATGGCTGATACATATAAGAAAAATACAGATCAAAAACTTTTTATAAAACTTAAGACACTACAAGAAAAATTACCTGACTTTACAAAAGATTTTTTTCGTGGTATTTCTGATCAAACGCAAATCAAGACGCGGATTGCATATGCTTTTGATTTAAAAATATTTTTTCATTTTCTTTCTAAGGAGCATTCACTGTTTAAGAATCGAAATGATACCGGAGATTTTAATTTAAAAGATCTTGATAAAATATCTGCAATCGATATTGAGAAATTTTCAGAATTTCTTACAAACTATTCATTACCGCATTACAAAAATCCACAAACAATAATCAACTATTCAAATTCAGCTAAAGGTAAAATGAGAAAATTATCGACTTTAAGATCTCTGTATGCATATTTTTATAAAAAGGAATTAATCAAAACAAACCCCACTGTTTTAGTCGATTTGCCTAAGTTGCATGAAAAGCCTATCATCCGTCTGGAAACTGATGAAGTCGTTAAACTATTGGATGAAATCGAAACCGGTGATCGATTAACTAAAGGGCAACAAAAATATCATAACAAAACACATTTAAGAGATCTAGCGATCATTTCTCTTCTTTTAGGTACAGGCATACGGATAAGCGAATGTGTTGGACTGAATATTAATGATTTTGATTTTGAAAATAACAGCTTTAAAATCATACGTAAAGGCGGCAACCAAACCATCTTGTATTTACCCGATGAAGTAAAAAATATACTATTTGATTATCTCACAAATGACAGGCGTAATATCATACCTGTGCGTGAAGAAGATCTGGATGCAATGTTCATTTCATTACAGAAAAAACGTATGACGGCAAGCAGTATCACAAAAATGCTGAAAAAATACACCAAATATGTTACGCCTTTGAAAAATATTTCTCCGCATAAATTAAGAAGCACGTTCGGTACAAACCTCTATCGAGAAACCGGCGATATCTATTTGGTTGCTGATGTTTTAGGCCATAAAGATGTAAATACCACAAAGAAACATTATGCAGCAATCGATGAAGAAAGACGCCGTATTGCGGCTAAAGTAACGAAACTACGAGAAGACTGAATCTACATCTAGTTTAAAGGTACTTTCAGGATCTCTCCGCAGTGTATATACCCATCTTCTTTATCATTTATTTTTCCAATAATATATACAGTTTCTCTTATATCATCCTTACCGTTGTTATATTCAGTAGCGATAGACCAAAGTGTATCGCCTTCTTGAACTTTATATTCTGCATAAACAATATCATCACTGCCGTTAACTTGTGTCTGTGTCATTACAGAAAGAATGCCTATCATCAATAATAAAGTTAATATAAATAAACTGATAAATGCTTTTTTTCTATTCGCTACTGTGATTTTTGCCCCTTTTAGTTTCATCTTCATACCTCAATTCGAACATTTGTTTAGAACAAGTGTACTACAGTTCGATATATTTGTCAATATATTAGAACAAATATTTGACATATTCGAACATATCTTGTATACTATAATAAATAATTAAATATTTTGGAGAAAATTATGTATGAAGATTTAACTGGAGTTCAAATTGAAATACTCGAATTTATTAAAGAGGAATTGAGCAATCGAGGATATCCGCCTTCTGTTCGAGAAATATGTACGTCTGTCGGTTTATCTTCGACTTCATCCGTACATCACCAACTGAATAACTTAGAAAAAAAAGGATATCTAAAACGCGATCCGTTGAAACCTCGCGCTTTAGAAGTATTGAAAACAAATCCATTTGTAAATAGACAGGAAATCGTTGACATTCCAATCATCGGACAAGTAGCGGCCGGTGCTCCGTTATTGGCTGTTGAAAATTACGAAGAAACATTCCCGCTCCCTGTGTCTTTCACGAAAAATTCTGAATGTTTTATCCTTACAATTCGAGGTAGCAGTATGATAAATGCAGGCATCCTTGATGGGGATTTTGTCATCGTTCAGCAACAAAACGTAGCAAATAATGGCGATATTGTTGTAGCCTTGCTTGAAGATGAAGCGACTGTTAAAACTTTTTATAAAGAAGAAAACCGTATAAGATTACAGCCGGAAAACCCGATGATGGCTCCGATATACTCAAAGAATGTACAAATACTCGGAAAAGTAATCGGTGTAATAAGAAAAATGTAATATATTAAAAATAAAAAAAACGCACTCTTTTGTGAGTGCGTTTTAAAATTTTTCGATTGCCGCATACGCATTTGTGAGCCCTATCTTTATATGCTGGTACGTTAATCCCCCTTGTTGATAGACGATATACGGTTCTCTAATGGGTGCATCTGCACTCAATTCAATCGAAGAGCCTTGTATGAAATTCCCTGCTGCCATAATAATTTCATCCGAATATCCAGGCATATCCCAAGGCAATGGAGCCGCAAAGGAATCCACAGGAGACGCTTCTTGGATAGCTTTACAGTAAGCAACGATCTTTTCTTTACTTCCCAAAACAATCCCTTGAATAATATCACTCCTAGGATCTTCTATATCCGGAAAGATTTCATATCCTGCTTGTTTAAAAAATGCCGCGGTTAAGATAGCACCTTTCAGGGCATTCATTGTTACTGACGGAGCGATAAACAATCCTTGCAAATATGATCTTATTACGCCTAAATTTGCCCCCACTTCGAATTCTATTCCCGGTGCACTTAAGCGGGCAGCTACTTTCCTTACATATTTTTCTTTTCCTATTACATACCCTCCCGTTGAAGCCAAACCACCGCCGGGATTCTTAATCAAAGAACCGGCAATCAAATCTACACCAATTTCTGTTGGTTCCAATTTCTCGATAAATTCACCGTAACAATTATCTAATATGATTACAATTTCACTATTTTTCTTCTTTATCTGCACAACCAATTGTGTGATCATCGAAATTGTAATTGCTTTTCTTTTCTCATATCCGGTAGAACGCTGTATGTATATAGCTTTTGTGTTATTATTTATATTTTTTACAACATTATTTATATCGATATTTCCATTTAGTAACAGATTTATACTATTAAATGTAATATCATACTCTTTTAAAGTCCCCTGCCCTTTAAGGGTACCATCTTCGCCAATAATGGATTGGATCGTATCATATGGCATCCCTGTAGCGGATATTATTTCATCACCCGGCCTTAGTACTCCGAATAAACATAATGCTATAGCATGAGTCCCCGATATGATTTGCGGACGAACTAAAGCGCACTCCGCTCCAAAGACTTCTGCGTATATTTTTTCACACACTTCTCTACCCTGATCATTATATCCATATCCGGTAGACATGTAAAAATGATGTTCGGATAGTTTATTATTGTGCATTGCATTCAAAACTTTTAATTGATTGTATTCACAAATCTCTTCCAGTTCTTCAAAACGCTCTTTTAAACCATGCTCACAATCTTTGATCATATCACTAATTCTTTTATCAATGTCCATAGATGACCCTTTCTATATGATCTGCAATTGCATCGGTTGTACCATAAGCAATTGTATCGATCCATCGGATATCCTTGTTTCGTTTAAACCATGTATATTGACGTTTAGCATAATTACGACTCTTTTGTTTGACCAGTTCTATAGTTTCATGCATATCAAGATTATTTTCCAATGCTTCTGCTATCTCTTTATAGCCTATCGCTTGCATGGAATTTAACGTACGATCATATCCTTCTGACAGCAGTTTTTCAACTTCTCCTATCAATCCATTCCGAATCATTTCGTCGACTCTTTGGTCGATTCGCTCATACAACAATTCTCTTTGAACATATAACGCAAAATAATATGTATCGTCATATCTATAAGCACCTGTATTCACAACTGAGCTTTTTTTTCTACCGGTCGTGTGAAAATACTCTAATGCTTTTTTAACGCGTTTAACGTTATTAGGATGCGTTAGCTTCGCATAGTCTTTATCAACTGTTTTTAACATGTTATATAAATGGTTTTTACCTTTAGTTTCTAATAAAGTGTCTAAATACTCTTGATATTTTTCATCTACTTGATCATTCGTATAATCATAGGAATCATATATAATACTGTCCATATATAATCCACTGCCGCCTATGACTATTGGAATCTTATCATTCGCTATTATCTGATCGACATATTTTAAACTCAAGGATGTAAATACAGCAATATTGACTTCCTCCTGAGGTTCAAAAACGTCTATCATGTAATGGTTAATGCCTTGCTTTTCTTCTTCAGTAACTTTTGCAGTGCCAATATTTAATTGTTTGTACGCCTGTCTGGCATCTGCAGATATGATCTCTCCATCGATTCTTTTTGCTAAGCGGACAGAAAGAGCAGTTTTCCCACTTGCGGTAGGTCCGGCAATTCCAATTACTTTAGGCTTCATTTATATTCTCTCAAAAGCTTTCATAAAATATTGGATGGACAATTTGCCGATGACGGGTCTACCGTGAGGACATGTGAAAGGCATCTCACATTGGCTCAAGCTCTCGAGTAAACTTCTTGTCTCTTTTTCACTGATCGCTTCTCGCCCTCTTACGGCATTATGACAAGCAGTTTTTATCAATTTTTCACTGCGTTCAGAAATGTCTTCACCTGTTTTAAAAGATTTTACGGTATCAGTCAGTTTTTCAATTAAAACATTGATATCCGTTTCAATGAAATCATACGGTAGTGTTCTCAGAATAATACAGTTATTGCCAAAATCATCTATTTCAAAGCCTATTCCTTGAAGCATAGCTATATTATTTGTTAATATACCATGTTCAGATACACCCAGATCAATGATAGTCGGAATAAGCAATGTTTGTGAATGGATACTTCTCATATTGTATGCTTCTAAATATTTTTCATATAACACGCGTTCATGAGCTGCATGTGTATCTATTGCATACATTTCATCCCCGGACTCGATCAAGGCATAGATACCGAATACATTTCCGATGTATTTCATTTGTGCGAGATGCGTAAAAATATCACGATTTAACGACAAAGTTTTTCTAAACTCTAAACTCTTTTCAAGAGTCTCGTTTTTATCTGTATCGCTTTTCGCTTCTTCGTTCTGTTTTAGATTATTAATAATGGAGTGATCTGATATGCTGCTCTCGTTTTTAAAAGGTACATACGGTTCAACGGATTCGAATACAAGCTTTTCTGATTTTATATCTTGGAAATCATATGCGTGTTTTTTGGGTAATTCAGCGGGCTTTAGCACAAAGCTCTGTTTTAATGCATCTTTTATCCCTTGTTTAATAAGCATCATTATCAATGATTCATTCATTAATTTCACATTTAATTTTGCGGGATGTATGTTTACATCAACCATATGATACGGCAATCGAACAAACAGAATATAGTCTCCGCTTTTTTTACCGTAATGTTCTTGATACACACTGTCGATCGCTTGGTTTAAGGCTTTACTTTCCACATACCTACCGTTTAAGATCAATAACCTTACATGATTCCTTTCGCGCACGTAATTCGGAGAACTGATCATTCCCACAACAAACAAAGGATCATCATCAAATTCTATCGATATCAAACCTCTTAATATTTCTTTTCCGTAAATTGCTAGTATGCACTTTTCAAGATCATCTGATCCGTCTGTATAAAATTTTTCACGTTCATCGCAAATCAATTGGAAAGAGATCTCCGGATGAGCGATAGCTGCTTTACTTGCTACATCTATTATATTATCGGTTTCTATACTATTTTTTTTCAAATGTTTATAACGTGCTGGAATATTATAAAACAGATCCTGTACCTGTATTTCCGTACCTGTTTTTGACGCAATATCCGAAAGATAATTTATTTTATTTTCAATGATTTCTGCTTTTGTTCCAATTTCTTCATCTATAGATTTTGTAATCAAGGTTATCCTTGAAACATAGGCAATACTTGCGAGTGCCTCTCCTCTAAAACCTAATGTTTCTATTGCTTCCACATTATCATTTATCTTACTTGTAGCATTTCGCAAAAAAGCAAATGCTATATCTTCACGATGGATCCCATCTCCGTCATCACTGACTAAGATTAAAGTTTTACCACCGTTTTCGGTTTTTATGATAATATTTTTGCTTCCTGCATCGATCGAATTTTCAATCAATTCTTTCAATACGGAAGCAGGATTTACCACAACTTCTCCGGCGGCAATTTCATCTATTATTTTTTGAGGTAACAATTTGATTTTATTCATTATCTAATCCTTATTCAGATCATCCTGTATTTTAGCAATGTATTGCACGATTTCCAGAGGAGTCATGTCGTTGATCGGTAATTCCATGATTCGTTCCGCAACAGCAATTTTGACACGATCAGATCCGTCTTTCGTACTAGTTTGACGCAATTTTATCGAGTCAACATCATCTACTCTTTGCGATTGTGACTCTTTCTCATTTTCTTCTAAAATGGACAAGATCTCTTCAGCTCTATCAATAACAATACGCGGCAATCCTGCTAATTTAGCAACTTCTATACCATAACTTTTGTCTGCATTACCGGGAGTGATTTCATGCAAAAACAAAACACCGTTTTCGGTTTGTTTAACTTTAATAGAATAATTCTTAATACCTTGTTTCATATCAAGCTCAGTCAACTCATGATAATGTGTTGCAAATAGCGTTTTGCAACCTAAGATTTGTTTATTGGATAAGTACTCGATTACAGACCAAGCAATACTTAATCCGTCAAAAGTACTGGTCCCGCGCCCAACTTCATCTAGGATGACCAAACTGTCTTTGGTTGCATATTTTAAAATGTTGGATACTTCACTCATTTCGACCATAAAAGTGCTTTGTCCGCTGCCTAAATCGTCACTGGCACCTACTCTGGTAAATATACGATCCGCAATTGAAAGATCAGCTTGTTCACAAGGAACAAAACAACCGATTTGAGACATTAATACAATGATCGATACTTGTCTGATATAAGTAGATTTTCCGGCCATATTAGGTCCCGTAATGATCAACATTCGTTCATCTTCAAGATCAATATAAGTATCATTAGGGATAAAACGATCTCTTCCTATCATTTGCTCGATAACCGGATGACGTCCTTTGATAATATGGATCTTCCCTTCATCATTAAGATACGGTCGGACGTATTTGTTTTTATAACTTACATATGCTAAAGAACACAAAGAATCCAAGATTCCAATTTGTTTTGCTGTTTCTTGTAAGCGTTCAATTTGAACTTCTATCCTATTGATAATGTCGAAAAATACTTCTTGTTCAAGCATGATCAATTCATCGTTTGCACTCAATAAACGAGATTCTATTTCTTTTAATTCTTCTGTATAATATCGCTCAGAATTTACAAGTGTTTGCTTCCGAATATAATACTCAGGAACAAGATCGATGTTACTCTTCGTTACCTCAATATAGTATCCAAAAACTTTATTATATTTTATTTTTAAATTTTTTATCCCTGTTTTTTCTTTTTCTTTTTGTTCGATTTCTGCCAGGATATTTTTTGCATTATCTCGTAAATTTTTTAAGCGATCGATTTCGTCGTTATATTTTTCTTTGATCAAATTACCGTCTTTGATCAAGGCTCCGCATTCTTCGTTTATACTGTTCTCTAACAATTCTGCAATTTCATATACGGCATCCATACGGTCTCGAATTTCGCCTAAATAATCTGATGATACATTTTTAAGCAACACTTTTATTTTAGGTATTAAAAACAAAGTGTTTTTCAAAGAGATCAAATCTTTGCCATTTATTGATAAATAACTTATTTTAGAACACAAACGTTGTATGTCACATAATTGATTTAAATAGAACTGAATATCTTCGATCAGCATAATATCAGTCGTTAGTTCAGATAAAACTTCATGTCGACGCTCAATTTTATTCTTATTTAAAAGTGGTTCATTCAGCCATTGCTTAAGCGTTCTGGCGCCGATCGATGTTACCGTATTATCTAAGACCCATAATAAACTTCCTTTTTTCTCTTGTGTTCTTATTGTTTCAGTTAATTCTAAATTTCTTTTGGTCGCATAATCCAAATGCATATATTCATTTCGGTTCATCACCAAAACTTTATTGATGTGTTTCAATGCATTTTTTTGTGTTTCCCTTAAATATGTAAACAACGCACCACATGCTTTTATCTGTACCTCATTTTTATCAAATCCTGTTGCGTTCAATGCGTAAACATTTAATTGGCGCGTGATCTCCTGTATACAACTTTCAAGATAGAAATACTTAGCGGGTAATGGCGTAAGCTGTATATTGCTGATCGATTCGATCTGTTGCTTAATAACTGAGCTTTTAAAAAGCAGAGTGTTGACTATTATTTCAGCAGGTGTTACCGTGCTGAGCAGATTTAAAAGATCGGCATCCGCTGTGTTGCCGGATAAATAGTACATGTAGGTTTCACCTGTCGAAACATCCGTGTAAACTACCCCATATGTTAGCTTGTCATAATAAACTGACATTAAATAATGATTATCATTTTCATCAATAGATTTTCCGTCAGTCACTGTGCCGGGCGTTATAATCCGAACAATTTCACGTTCTACTATTCCCTTTCCGGATTGTGGGTCACTAATTTGATCGCATATAGCTATCTTATAACCTTTTTCAACCAATTTTGCGATATAATTATCAACTGCATGATGCGGAACACCGCACATAGGCGCGCGTTCGTCGAGTCCGCAGTCTCTACCTGTCAATGTCAATCCCAACTCTTTAGAAACATTGATCGCATCATCAAAAAACATTTCATAAAAATCCCCTAATCGGAACAATAAAACAGAATCCGGGACCTCTTCATGAATTTTAAGATATTGCATCATCATTGGAGTAAGATTAGCCATAATATATCCTCAAAAATATCTATAATTTCTTGCCTTCTAAATGAAATGTAGCTACTTTCGTAATTTGAACATCAATCGTATCTCCAATTTGACATTCTCCACTGAAATTCACTAATTTATTGCTCTTTGTTCTTCCACACATCATCTCATTATCCGTTTTCGATGGGCCTTCGACGATCACTTCTACAATTTCATCTTGATAATGTAAAGAATTTTCTAACATGATCTGATACTGAAGATCCAATAAACGATCAAATCTTTCATGAATCACTTCTTTAGGGATTACTTCTTGCATATCCGCTGCTTTTGTACCTTTTCTCGGAGAAAAAATAAATGTAAAGGCTGCGTCAAATCTGCTTTTTTTCACAGTTTTGAGTGTCTCTAGAAAATCTTCTTCGCTCTCACTTGGAAATCCAACGATGATATCTGTCGATAATGTAATATCAGGTATTTTTTTTCGCAATTTGTCTATAATTGATACGTATTTTTCTTGCGTGTAATGACGATTCATTAACGTTAATATTCGGTCGCTGCCTGACTGTAATGGCAGATGGATATTATTACAGATATTATCATGTGCCGCAATTGCATCAATCACATCTTCGGTAAGATCCTTTGGATTAGATGTCATAAAACGAATCCGTTCAATCCCGTCAATTAAGCTGACTTCATGAAGTAAAGTAGCAAAATCACATGGTTCATGCAAATTCTTGCCGTATGAATTCACATTTTGTCCCAATAGCATGATCTCTTTGCAACCGTCTTGTGCCAGTTCAGCTATCTCTGAGAGAATCGCGTTTTTTTCTCTGCTTTTTTCTCTACCACGCGTATACGGAACAATACAGTAAGAGCAAAAATTATCACATCCGTTCATAATCGTAACCAATGCTTTATGTTTGAATTCCCTTGTTATCGGAACATTTTCTTTAATGGAATCAACATCTTCTAAAACATGGCATATTTGTTTTCTATTCTCCAAATGATTTATAAGCATGTCTTCAAATTCAGGTATATTATGTGTTCCGAATATAATATCGACAAATCGATATTTTTTTTGTATGATCTCGATTATTTCAGGTTGTTGCATCATGCATCCACACACAGCAATGACCAT
Organism: uncultured Anaerofustis sp.; assembly: GCA_963674555.1. Taxonomy (GTDB): domain Bacteria; phylum Bacillota; class Clostridia; order Eubacteriales; family Anaerofustaceae; genus JBGMEA01. The sequence continues at coordinate 204,237 of OY771429.1, forward strand.
ATTTGGGTTATTGGCTTTAACTGCCTTGTAACTACCAAGATTACCAAAAAATCGATCGTCAGCGTTCTCACGTACGCTGCAAGTATTGATTACTAATACATCACATTGACGTGATTCATCTGTTTGTGTATATCCCATCGTGTTGAGGATCCCACTTATTTTTTCGGAATCGTTCTCATTCATTTGGCAACCAAACGTTATTATATTAAATGTTTTCAACCGATACTCCCATTTATAAATGCTTTTATCATTATAACACAAATCGCATATTTTTCTGCTTATCGACAGTAAAATCGTCATAGTTATATGTACTATTATATTGACATTTAAATTTAAATATAGTACTATGTTAAAGCGAGTTTGCGAGGTGTAGCGCAGCTTGGCTAGCGCACATGGTTTGGGACCATGGGGCCGGGGGTTCGAATCCCTCCACCTCGACCATCTCATTACATTGCGGGCCTTTAGCTCAGTTGGTTAGAGCAACCGGCTCATAACCGGTTTGTCCGGGGTTCAAGTCCCTGAAGGCCCACCATTTTTTTGAAGCAATTTGATCAGATTGCTTTTTTTATTTGCTTCATATTTCGCAAATGTTATAATTAATTATATCAATAGTAATTTTAAGGAGGATTGATTATGTCAGACGATAAACATATCAAACGTATCAAATCCGCAAAAGAAAATTTTCGCAAAGACGAGCGTATTAGCAAAAAAGGTGAAAGGTTAAAAAAAGAAGCCGTAAAAAAGAAACATAAAAAATAGTCAATCTTAATCATAATAAAAAATCACTGATATAATACCAGTGATTTTTATTTTTTACTATTTTAATGCGCTTTTGGCTGTATTTGCTAAATCTGAAAATGCGTTACTGTCATTCATAGCTAAATCTGCAAGGATCTTTCGATCGATTTCCACACCTGCCACTTTAAGACCGTTCATAAAACGTGAGTAACTCATATCATTCATGCGAGCTGCAGCGTTTATCCTGGTGATCCATAATTTACGCATCTCTCTTTTTTTCTGCTTTCTTCCGATATAAGCACTTCGTAAAGCTCTCATAACCGCTTCATTAGCAGATCTGTATAATTTGGATTTAGCTCCGTAATATCCTTTGGCCTGTTTTAAAACTTTTTTATGTTTCTTTTTAGCGTTTAAGCCTTTTTTTACTCTTGCCATTTCTCATTTCCTCCCTTATCTCACAATGATTTGAGCGATATTCGATGCATCAGCTGCTGATACGTAACCGCCCTTTCGAAGATTTCTTTTTCGTTTCTGAGATTTTTTGTTAAGAATATGATTTTTATAAGCAGAAGAGCGTTTGATTACTCCTGATTTCTTTCTTTTAAATCTCTTTGAGGCACCTCTGTGCGACTTCATTTTAGGCATAATAATCCCTCCGTATAGTTTGTATATTATTTCTTCGGTGCTAAATACATTACGTAATTCCGACCCTCTTTTTTCGGTGGCTTTTCCATGATGCAGCATTCTTCACCTAAAGTATCTTTTATCTTTAGGAGCAACTCTCTGCCTCTTTCCATATACGCCATCTCACGTCCGCGAAAACGCACAGAAACTTTTACTTTATTCCCCTCTCCGAGGAATTTTTGAATGTTTCTGATCTTTACATCTAAATCATGTTGTTGTACTCTGACGGACGTTCTGATTTCTTTGGTGGTTACCGTTTTTTGATTTTTCTTCGACTCTTTTTCTTTTCTGTTTTGTTCATAACGGAATTTTCCATAATCGAGGATTTTACAAACAGGCGGTTTAGCATTCGGTGAAACATTCACCAGATCCAATTCCTTTTCATCTGCGAGTTGCAACGCTTTTTCGAGCGGCATAACACCGACCATTTTTCCTGTCTCATCTAAGAGTCTAACTTCTTTAGCCCGAATTTGTTCGTTAATTTGAAATTCTTTTATTCGAATTCACCTCCAATAAAAAAGACTGCATGAAATTGCAGCCAATAGATATTAAAATTAAACATCTATTATTTACCTTACAACGTTAGTCGGAAGGTGAGAAGCAATTCCTTCTACTTTTCACGTTTATAAATATACCATTTTATATTGCAATTGTCAAATTTTTACAGTATTTTATTCAAAAATTCTTTTGTTCGACTATTTGTTGGATTGGTAAATATTTTATCAGGACTCCCCTCTTCGACAATCCTGCCATCATCCATAAAAACAACACGGCTTCCTACTTCTTTTGCAAAATTCATTTCGTGTGTAACTACGATCATCGTCATTCCATCAAGAGCCAAGCGTTTCATAACTTCCAAAACTTCTCCGACCAATTCAGGATCCAAAGCAGATGTAGGTTCGTCAAACAACATGATCTTCGGTTCCATAGCTAAAGCTCTTGCTATAGCGACTCTTTGCTGTTGCCCACCTGAAAGCCTTGAGGGATATTCGTCTGCTTTATCAGACAAACCGACTTTATCCAATAAGATTTTCGCTTTGGATTCCGCAACATCACTACTTACGTTACGAACGACCATGGGGGCTAATGTTAAATTTTCTAAAACTGTTTTATGCGGGAATAAATTAAAGCGTTGAAATACCATTCCTAATTCAGCGCATAATTCGGCTACTTGCTTTGTGGAAATTTGTACAATATCTTTATCGTTCTCTCTGTGTGAAACCAATTCATCTTCAATAAATATTTTACCATCTGTAATGGTTTCAAGATGATTCAGACAACGTAATAAAGTACTTTTCCCGGAACCCGAAGGACCAATCACACAAACCACTTCACCTTTTGTAACTTCAAAATTTATTTGATCCAGTACTTGAAGTTTCCCGAAAAATTTATTAACATTTTCAACTTTTATCATTGACATATGACTACCCCTATTCGTACTTTCCGGTTACTTTTTCTAATTTTTGGAATGCTACACTGGATATCGTTGTTAAAAACAAATAGATAAAACCAGCGTAGAAATAATACATCCAATCCCCTGCTGCAGCAAATTGTCTTGTAACGCGCATCAATTCTGTCATCCCTATTATAGAAACCAAGGAACTGTCTTTCAATATCATTGTAAATTCATTACTGAATGGCGGTATGACTCGTTTAATTGTTTGTGGCACAATAACTTTTAACATCGCTTGAGAATAACTCATACCCAAAGCTTTTGCTGCTTCCATTTGTCCTTTATCGATTGATTCAATCCCCGCTCTAATAATTTCAGCGATGTATGCTGCCGTATTCATTGCCAAAGCAATAATTGCAGCTGTGAAAGTCGGAAATAGGAATTGTATATTAAACAGATCACGAAACATGATTGGTACCATATAATAGATAACCATGATTTGAAGTAACAATGGCGTCCCTCTAAAAACCCAGATATAAACCCAAGCAATTTTTTGTAATATTTTACTTTTCGAAATTTTCATAAATGCAATCAAAAATGCACCTACAACCCCGATCGATATACTGAGTAAAGTCAATTCGATCGATAGCCATGTACCTTCAAGTATTTTTATTATTTGTATGTTTGTCATTGCATCACCTCATTCAATCAGTGTTAATGGAGACGTACCGTAATAAATATACCATCATATAATAAAAATTAAAAGCTTTTTTCCATAAATAAAGGAATGTAATTATATCTAAAAACAATACTTACTAAAGCAAATTAAAAAAAGAGCCGATATTTATAAATATCGGCTCTTTTCTATGTTTTTCAATATAGACTTATTTTAGTTCCATATCAATATTCTGTGTTGCATCAGCGTCTAAGTATTTTTCTGACAATGTGGATAATGTTCCATCTTCATGCAATTCGGCAATCGCTGCGTTAATAGCTTCTTGCAATTCAGTGTTACCGTATTTCATAGCAACGCCAAACGGTTCATTTGTCAATTTAGCATCACTCATTTGATAACTATCAGGATCTTCAGCAATATAATAAAGTGCTACTGCTGCATCTGTTACAACTGCATCAACATATCCGGCTTTTAAAGCAAGAAATGCTTGTTGGATCGTATCATATTCAGTAAGTGTGAAATCTACAGTTTCCATATATTTTTTGCATGCCTCTGATGAAGTGGTAACTTGTTGTACGCCAACATTTTTACCTGCTAAATCTTCGGGAACCTGTACATCTTCATACCCATTTCTTACCGCAATATACTGACCGTTACTCATATATGCATCCGAAAGCAACATATCCGTACTGTCAATTCTGTCTTGTGTGATACTTACAGCTGAAATAACGACATCATATTTATCAGCTTCCAATCCAAGGAATATTCCATCCCAAGCCATTTCAACGAATTCTATTTCAAGTCCTAATTTTTCGCCTAACGCTTCAGCGAATTCAATATCAAAACCTACTAAGTTAGCTTCGTCATCCTTATATTCCATCGGTGGGTATTCCGGTTCGGTTGCAACCATTAATACGCCTTCTTTGATTGTCATCTCTTGTGTTGACGAGTTGGTGCAAGCACCTAGCGAAAAGACGATCAAGACAACCATTAGTACTACAATGATTTTTTTGTTCATTTTTCCCTCTCCTTAATATTTATAATAAATGTAATATACTAGATATATATTATTTTGTCAAGTTTATATTGTATTTTTATCAATTAATATGCATATTTATTCATTGCGTCATATTTGAACTTTAGGAATATAAAAAAAGATCGATCTTTTTCGATCGATCTTTTTTTATTTAGTTAAAACTATTTTTAGACTTCTTCATCTAATACAACAGAATTGAGAACATCCAGTGCATCCAACAATGTTGTTATTTCTGCACACAATTCATCGCATTCACAATCCATGCCGGCTTTTTTTGCATCATAGCAAACTTTGCCCAATTCTTTATATTTTTTCGCCAACGCATATTCAACTTTTTCAATTTCAATTTTCTTTTTAGCGCTGTCTACTATTTGACCGGTTTTTTCACCAACAGTTTGCGCAATTTCTCCGGCTTTTTTCGTTGCTTGTTCTGCAAAGACTTTTGCCTTCGCCATAATGTCATCCATTTTGTCTTTTAATTCATCATTATCCATTTTGAATCCTCCTCACAAGAATTGCTTTTATTATATCATATTTCATTTTCAAATTGCATTATTTTTTATAGATTGGGCTCAACTGGATGTATTATAATCATACTCTAATCAAAAGCGCTTTGTTTCAATATCCCGAAGTAATTTTTCCAATGCCGCATTAACATCAACAGCACCTTCATTTCCTTCGCGATATGATCGTATATTGACTTGATTGGCATCTTGTTCATTTTCCCCTATAACGAACATATACGGGATTTTCTGGATTTGTGCTTCTCTGATTTTATATCCTAATTTTTCATTGCGATCATCAAGTTCAATTCTGATGCCTTTCTGTTTAAATTGCTGCATGATTTTTTGTCCGTATTCACTATAAGCCTCATTGACAGTAATGATTCTGGACTGTATTGGAGCTAACCATGTCGGAAAAGCACCGGCGAAATGTTCTGTCAAGATACCGATAAATCGTTCAATACTTCCGAAAATAACACGATGTATCACAACAGGTCTGTGCTTCTCACCGTCAGAGCCGATATAATTCAAATCGAAACGTTCGGGCATCTGAAAATCAAGTTGGATCGTACCGCATTGCCATGTACGACCGATACTGTCTTTTAAATGAAAATCGATTTTTGGCCCATAGAATGCTCCGTCACCGGGATTTATTTTATATTGATCTCCTCTGCTTTCAAGCACTTGAATCAATGCATTTGTCGCCAAATTCCATTGTTCGTCTGTACCGATCGACTTTTCAGGCTTAGTCGATACTTCCATAGCATACTCAAATCCGAATATACCGTATACATAATCGATAAAATCGATTACTCCCGAAACTTCATCAACTATCTGATCCTCGCTCATGAATATATGAGCATCGTCTTGCGTGAAATTTCGTACGCGCATCAAACCATGTAAAGCTCCGCTCTTTTCATGACGATGAACTATTCCCAATTCTGCATATCGTATCGGTAGTTCTTTATAAGAATGCATCGTACGATTGTACAGTAACATTCCGCCGGGGCAATTCATAGGTTTAACCGCAAATTCACGTTCATCGATTTCAGTAAAATACATATTTTCTTTGTAATTTTCCCAATGTCCTGAACGACGCCACATATCCGCATCTAAAATAATAGGCGTTTTGATCTCTTCATACCCTCTTTTGGTGTGTTCTTCGCGCCAGAAATTCTCAAGCTCATTTCGTATTACCATCCCTTTCGGATGGAAGAATGGAAACCCGGGACCTTCATCCATCAAAGAATACAGATCCAATTCTTTACCGAGTTTACGATGGTCTCGTTTTTTTGCTTCTTCGATCATTTCCAAGTATTCTTCCAGTTGCGCTTTTTTTGGAAAAGTGATACCATAGATCCTTTGTAACATTTTATTGTTTTCATCGCCACGCCAGTATGCCCCCGCTAAAGAGAGTAATTTGACTGCTTTGATAACTGATAAGTCCATTAAATGTGGTCCTGTACACATGTCAAAAAAATCGCCTTGTTCATAAAAACTGATCTCAGCATTTTCATCAAGTGCGTTTATCAGTTCTACTTTATAGGTTTCACCTGCTTCAAGTTCCTTAGAGATCGCTTCTTTGCGCGATAAAACATATCGTTCGATCAAAGGATTTTCCTTGATTATCTTTCTCATCTCTTCTTCGATTTGTTCCAATATCTCAGGTGTAAACGTAACATCGACATCGAAATCATAATAGAATCCGGCATCGATAGCAGGTCCTATCGCAAGCTTAGCTTGCGGATAAAGTCTCTTCACTGCTTGAGCGAGAACGTGTGAGGATGTATGCCAAAAGGCATCTTTACCTTCATTATCGTCAAATGTATAAAACTGAATCGTACTATCCTCAGAAATAGCAGTTCTTAAATCGGATTCTGCACCGTTGATACAAGCAGAAAATACTTTTTTTGCAAAAGACGTACTAATCGACTCAGCAATTTCAATAGCCTTAATTCCACTTTCGAACTCACGTACTGTCTTGTCTGGAAATGTAATTTTAATCATTATTGGTACCTCCAAAATAAAATAAAAAAGTCCCTTGATTTATCAAGGGACGAATTGCTCCGCGGTTCCACCCAAGTTAGCATCTTTGCTCACTCTCGTTGTTATAACGGCACAACCGTAAAATCTACTATTGATTCGATTTTCAACTCCAAAGTGGTTTTCATACAATACATGTTGAGATCTTTTCAGCATTCGATCTCTCTCTAAAACATACTCTTTGTATTACTCTTCTTTTTCATAGTCTTTTGTGTATACTACCACTATTTTTTTTGAATGTCAATATTTCTTTTCCTAAGTGATTTCTATTTAATTTTTAGTAGAATATATATCGATCCACTTGCATCATCAACTGTTCCGTCATTTTCGGTAGTCAAATATAAATACTCAAAGATCACACTATAGTCAAAATTATTTCCATTGTCATCAAAACGCATTTGCGATAAATCGAGTTGGTAGTCTTCGGTTTGATTATACGCTTGTTCAACTTGCAGTAAATAATCTTCGAAAGAAATAGATTCTAAGATCCCTCCTTCGCTATCCATAATGACCAGACCTTTTGAATTATCATCGATGGGTGCAAATTGGATCATATAGTTGATAGAATCTAATTCGAAGTTTATAGATTCAGACTGTTGAGCACGATAGTTAAAATCATATCTCAACATAATGTCATATCCACTTATCTCCAATGGTGTATACGGATATAGATTCACATTCACGACAGAAGGATCTTTAACGCCTCCTCCATAGGCAGAAAAACCAAATAATGAATCAAACTCTCTGTAAAAGTCATCATTTTTTACATCATCTGGCAACCAATCAATTTGCTCTAAATGCCCCATATCGGACATATAAAACATAATGCTTCGTATTTCATCTTTATCATGGCTTGATATATTTTCATTCGGTATCAATTGATCGCCGACCAACATGTTATTGCTTTCCAATATCGCCTCAACTCGATGCGTCTGACTTAGTCTTGATACCCTGAATGCATCAGCGGGAGGAATGATTGAAAATATCGCGAAACAAGCGGATAACAGAACGATCATTCCTGCATTTTTCTTCTTCGATAGGATCAAATACAAAGAGCAAATAATCGAATATATCCCGAATAAAGTCACATAATAACGCGACTCGGTAAAACCGTATGCATTCAGACGAATCCAAACTGAAACGAGTTGAAGTATAACAAGTGGTATATGGATAAAAGGAAATAGCTTTCTGAATAAAACAGCGAATCGATTATTCAATTCATTACATAGAATATATAGGATTAATCCCGCAGCTGAATAGATCAATACCATCGGACCGATTTGCCCGATCGGCCATTCCATTTCAATAAGTATTTTTATGAAATATAGGATCAGAACAGCCGTATATGCTGTGATCAGGGGAATTGTGATATATGATATAAGTATTTCCAAGAATTTGGGATAATGATAAAAAGAATCATTCCCATTTGAGGCTGTGTTATTACTTTCATTTTTTGTCTCGTTGAATCTCGGTAACATCGAGAGATAATATGATGGAGCAAATATGATAAAGACAATATTTGCAATGTGGTCAACGATATTACTATTCAAGTCCGTCAATAACAGATCGACCGCGTAATATATCGCAAGCAATCCTAGGAAAAGGATAACGGAATATAATGCTGCTATAAAAAATGCTTTTAGATGTGATAAAGAGACATGATCAAAATCTACTGCGCCTTTGTATGTCACCACATAAAGATACAAACCTAAAAGCGCAAAACAAATTATAAATAATCTGATTGTTGAAGCAGCACCCATATTAAGCGATGTCATAAAGAAATAATACAAAGAAGTAATAACGACTGTCGCCAGAGCAAACATGAAACTGGTTGTTTTTCGTATTCGAAATCGTTCTTGTATGAACTGAGAAAAAACTGCAAAGAAAAAGAAGAATATACCAGTATACAGCAAACGAGCCAAGACTTCGTCAGTGATACTTGATACATCCTCTATTTTGATAGCAATGATTGTTGCTGTAAAACAAACAGCGATAATACTCAACGGAAAACGTTTTGTGGTTTGCAATAATCTTTGACCGAGCTTCTTTAAAAATGCAGAAAAACGTTTCATATCAGCTACCTCTTTTTAATATCGAATTTTCTTTTATTATATCATAGTTATTTGATGTAAATATGTTGTTCGGGTAAATATCTTTCATGCAATCTTGACATTATTATTGTCATTAGGTATAATCAAAAAGCATAATTTAAAGGGGTATAGCTCAGTTGGTAGAGCAATGGTCTCCAAAACCATGTGTCGAGGGTTCAAGTCCTTCTGCCCCTGCCATTTTTTCTAGCAGCATTTATGCTGTTTTTTCATTTTATCTGAGGGTAAACATGCCGATCTACATCCTAAAAGATGATATTACAAAAATTTCATGTGATGTTATAGTCAACGCAGCTAATTCTACTTTACTTGGCGGCGGAGGCGTTGATGGCGACATCCATAAAGCAGCTGGACCGAAACTTTTAGAAGAATGCAAGAAGTTAGATGGTTGTGATACCGGTAGAGTAAAAATTACACGGGCGTATAACTTGAAAGCTAAATATATATTTCATACAGTTGGACCGCTTTATAAAGGCGGCAACTACCATGAATCAGAACTATTAGAAGCTTGCTATCACAATTGTATGTCAGAAGCGTATCATTTAAATGCAGGATGCATAGCATTCCCCTGCATCAGCACCGGTGTCTATCACTACCCGAAAAGAGAAGCTGCAGAAATAGCATATGCAACAGTGATAAATTTTTTGAAAACACATGAGTATATCAGCGAACCGGATATATATTTTATATGTTTCGAAGATATTTCCTATAAGTACTATTTAAATCTACATAACAATAAATAACTCTCCGTAAATTTACGGAGAGTTTTATTATCCTACATTCTGTCCGGCGCATCCACAGCTAAAATACTCAATGTACTTTTCAATACAAATCCGCATGCACTTATAAGCTTTAGTCTAGCCTCTCTTAAACCAGCTTCATCGCAATTGACTCTGCACGCATTATAGAAACTATGAAAACAAGTTGCCAGATCATACGCGTAACGTGTCATGCGAGATGGATCATAGTCTCTGGCAGCTAGATTGATCTCTTTGGAAAAATCCGTCATTTTATCAATTAAAGCCAATTCTGTTTTCTCAGTAAGTAAACTGAAGTCGCATGTTGCAGCTTTAGATGATACACTACGTAATATTGATTGAATTCTGGCATGTGCATATTGCACATAGAAAACCGGGTTTTCATTAGATTGCTCGATTGCAAGATCCATATCAAAATTCAAGTGTGTCGTAGCGTTGTTTGTATTAAAGATGTATCGTGCCGCATCAACACTTACTTCGTCGAGCAAATCACTTAAAGTAATGCTTTTTCCACTACGCTTTGAAATACGCACAGGTTCGCCGTCTTTCATTAATGACACTAATTGCATCAATACAACTTTAAGGCGTTCAGGCGCTATTCCAGCAGCTTTGAGCGCCATCTGCAAACGATGGACATGCCCGTGATGGTCTGCGCCCCAAACATTTACAGCCATATCAAAATTTCTCGTTTTTAATTTATTGTAATGATATGCAATATCTGCGGCAAAATACGTTGGAACACCGTTCGCTCGTATAAGGACTTCATCCTTTTCGCAATCATGGTTAGTCGCTCTAAACCAGATTGCACCTTCCGACTCATATGTATCCCCTTTGTTAGTTAACACTTGTATGATATCATCGATCATTCCACCATTATGTAAAGCCGATTCATGGAACCACGTATCATAAATAATTCGATATCGTTCTAAATCTCTTTTCATATTTGAAATATTGATTTGCAACCCATATGCTATCAAAGTTTCTGTGCGTTTATCTTCAGTGACATGCACGAGAGAGTCTCCGAATTCTTTGTAATATCCTTCAGCCAAATCAATAATATCATGCCCCAAATACCCTTTCTCAGGAAAAGGAATTTCAGGATCGAATATTTGGAGATATCGAGCAGCTAAAGATTCTCCGAATTTTATTATCTGATTTCCAGCATCATTTAAATAGAATTCTTTCGATACTGCCCATCCTGCCCAATGATAAATGTTCGCAAGTGTATCCCCTATGGCTCCTCCGCGTGCATTCCCGATATGTAGAGGTCCGGTGGGATTTGCGCTTACAAATTCCACATTGATACTTTTGGGCTGATCTAAATTTGTTTTACCATAGTTTGAATTTTCACTTAGTATAACTTCCAATTCATCGAATAATCTTTTATTGTCTAAAGTAAAATTGATGAAACCTGGACCTGCAACTTCAGTTTTTATGACGTAGGTATTTGATAACTCCATTTTTTGAATGATCGTTTCAGCAATTTCTCGTGGATTTCTTCCCATTTTTTTTGCTAATTGCATAGCAATATTCAAAGAAATATGTCCATACTTCTCATCTCTGGGAACTTCTGTCTGTATTATAGGGATATCATCGGGAAACGGTTCACCCTGTGCTTTCAAAAGTGCAATACTTTCTTCTGCAATATTTATGATCTGTTGTTCTATTTCAAGCTTACTACTCATGCTATATCCTTTATCCTTTATAATTCAATTTCATATATAAGTTTTTGACGCGTATCATACCGTTCAAATCCCAATTCAATCAATTTATCTATCAAATCAACATATCTTATCCCGGAAGCTTCCCATAATTTAGAATACATACTGATATTCGTAAATCCCGGCATCGTATTGATCTCATTAAGATAAATCTTATCGGTCTCATCTTGGACAAAAAAATCTACACGTGCCAGACCACTGCCATTTATTGCTTTAAAAGCTTTTTTAGCATATGTTTTTATTGTTTCCGATAATGTCTGTTCGATAGGAGCAGGAATGATTATTTCAGAGTCATCACCCGTTAAGTATTTTGCTTCATAATCGTAAAATTCATGACATGGAACGACATGGCCGGTACATGAAGTTTCAGGGTTTTCATTACCCAAAACAGCTACTTCTATTTCTTTTCCTTGAATAAATTCTTCAACTAAGATCTTTGTATCGTATTTCACGGCTTCTTTTAATGCAACCTGTAGCTCTTTTTGATTATGCGCTTTGGATATCCCAACACTCGAACCCATATTAGCAGGTTTAATAAATACAGGATACCGATACAAAGTCTCAATTTTATCGATTGCATTATGTATATCTTGCAGGATTTCCGACTTGTAGAGCAAGATCCCACCGGCAACAGGGATATCTTCACTCTTAAAAATGATTTTTGCAATATCTTTATCCATTGCTACCGATGAAGCTAATACGCCACATCCAACATAGGGTTTATTTAGCATTTCAAATAGACCTTGTATTGTGCCGTCTTCTCCAAAAGTACCATGAAGTACCGGGAAAAATATATCGATAGTTTTCATTTCATCGTCATTAAACAAAGAAAAATCGGTTTTAACATTAGACAAATCATCCTGCCAAGTATTATTTTTTAAATTTAATGGGTCACCTTTATATATTCTCCATTGTCCTGCCTTAGTGATTCCTATCATTGTTACAATATATTTATTTTGATCAATGGATTCGATCACATTATATGCGGAATTCAAAGAGACTTCATGTTCGCCACTTCTGCCCCCAAAAACAATACCGACATTGATTTTATCCTGCATTTATTCGCCACCTCTGTTATTTGTCTTTGTATGTAAATTTATTAACTCTTTTTTTAAATCATATAATCTATCAGAAAGGTCAACATGAAATTCATTTGGGTTGACAAATCTCCGATACTCTTTCCAGAATTGTTGTTTACTTTTTTTGTGATAAGCTGCTGTTTCTTGAAGAATCGGACAATCGTAAACCAATTTACCTTCTACGAAAATAGGTATTAACAAATTTTCCACATAGAAATTCTGTATTATTCTCGTTTTAAATGGAAAGAGCGGATGATATATTCTTAAAGGTTTATTTTTATCTATTTCTTCATCTGCCAATGTTATAAGATCTGCGATAACCATATCATTATCTTTGTCAAAAAAACGCAATAATTCTTTCTTGCCGGGATTGGTTATTTTTACAGGATCGTCTGAGATTTTTATTTTAGCTTTTCCGTCTAATGCACTCATTTTATATACTGCACCTAAAGCAGGAGAATCATATGCAGTGATCATTTTTGTACCAACCCCCCACAAGGATATCTGTGCTCCTTGCGCTTTGAGATCAGAAATCAAGTATTCGTCTAAATCCGATGAAGCACTGATAACAGCGTCAGTATGACCGGCCATATCTAACATCTCTCTTGATTGTTTGGATAAATATGCTAAATCACCTGAGTCAAGTCGGATTCCATATGTCTCTCCGAGTTTATTTTGCTCTTTTAATAGATCAAATAATTTTATCGCGTTTGGAAGTCCGCTTTTTAAAGTATCATATGTATCTACAAGTAAAATCAAAGAAGATGGATTATATTCCGCAAAGCGTGCAAATGCTTCATATTCATCTTCAAAACTCATAACATAGGCATGAGACATCGTGCCCTTTGAAATCATATTCCAGCGATATTCCGCTTCTACATTACTGGATCCAACACAACCGCCAATGATCGCGGAACGTGCTCCGTAAAGGCCGGCTTCCGTTCCGTGTGCTCTTCTTAAGCCAAAATCCAATACAGGATCATTTCCGGCAGCTTCGCATACGCGTGAAGCTTTTGTCGTGATCAATGTCTGATGATTTACGATTGTAAGCAAAGTTGTCTCGATCAGCTGAGCTTGTGCGATCGGTGCTTCTACTCGTATGAACGGCTCATACGGAAAAATGATCTCGCCTTCTTTGACACTGAAAATATTCCCGCTAAATTTAAAATTCTTTAAATATGTTAGGAACGATTCTGTCATCTCAGGATGATTGAGTTTTAACATTTGAATATCTTCATCCGTATAATGCAAATTTAAAATAAAATCTATGATTTGTTCCAAACCTGCAAAAACGGTGTATCCACCTTTAAAGGGATTTTTACGAATAAATAGATCGAAAACCGCTATCTTATCTGCTTGACCGGTATTCACATAAACATTACTTACACTGAATTGGTAAAAATCAGTAGCTAATTGTAACTTTCTGATTTTATCCATTTCGATCCTCCCCAAAAAAAATGGTGACCCTGACCGGGCTTGAACCGATGACCTCCACCGTGTCAGGGTGGCGCTCTTCCAGCTGAGCTACAGAGTCACACTTTATGTGCTATATTATATTAATATAAAACAATTGAAAAATAAATAACTTTCGAAAACTTTTAAGTTTTATTAAAGGTTTTTATAGTATTATACAAGTGTAAACCAATTTTCCCCTCTTAATTATTTAAAAATACCCCCAAAATAAGACACAGTGTTGCGCTGTGTCTTATTTTTTATTTGCTTTTTGATAGCATCTTTTTTGTTATAACTAATATCAAGTTTATGTTTTTGTATTATAATATATATATATATATATATTAAGAATGAGATGGTGAAAATATGAAGTGTCCTAAATGCGGATATATTGAAAGTAAAGTAATTGACTCTCGGCCTGCTGATGATTATCTATCTATTCGCAGGAGAAGAGAATGCTTAGATTGTCAGAATCGGTTTACAACTTATGAAAAAATGGAAGCGTTACCTTTTGTTGTCGTCAAAAAAGACGGTACGCGTGAACAGTATGATCGCAATAAAATAGTCAAAGGGATCATGAAAGCTTGCGAAAAACGTCCGGTGTCTATGGAACAAATCGATAAGCTCGCAATGGATATCGAAACAGAATTATTCGCAACTTCACAAAATGAGATATCCTCATCGGACATCGGTGAAGAGATCATGAAACAATTAAAAAACACGGATGAAGTTGCTTATGTGAGATTTGCATCGGTGTACAGACACTTTAAAGATATAAATACATTTATGGAAGAATTGAAACTATTACTAAAGGAACAAAAAAACGATGACACAAAATGATGGTAGTTATTATGAAAAGACGGTCGCAACAAAAGAAATATATAATGGCAACATACTTAAATTGGAACTATTGACTGTAGAACTCCCCAACGGCGTTATTTCTCAACGTGAGATCATACGACATAACGGAGCTTGCGCTGTTTTGGCAATTCAAAACGATAATTTTATAATTGTTAAACAATATCGAAAAGCTCTTGATAAAGTTTTATATGAAATCCCTGCAGGAAAAGTAGAGTTTGATGAAGATCCGACCCTATGTGCACAAAGAGAATTGATTGAAGAAACAGGCTATGTAGCAAATAAAATGGATTTTCTGATGGAGATGTACGCTGCAGCAGGATATTCATCAGAAAAGATCTATATATATACTGCTGAAAATCTTGATG
Organism: uncultured Anaerofustis sp.; assembly: GCA_963674555.1. GTDB lineage: Bacteria > Bacillota > Clostridia > Eubacteriales > Anaerofustaceae > JBGMEA01. The sequence continues at coordinate 219,654 of OY771429.1, forward strand.
TTTCCCAAGCCTCTCCTGATGAGGATGAGATCGTTACGGTGATCGAGATGGAAATAAAAAAAGTTTATCGTATGATCATGGATGGGACTATTAAGGACAGCAAAACGATTTGTGCTGTATTGAAATATCTTTCTCTCCATTCCGAATTATTGGAATAAAAATATAGATCATGAATAAAAATTAATTCTTTAAGGAGATACTGAGCATGGAAAAACGAGTGATTTTAATTGTTTTAGACAGCGTTGGTATCGGTGAGATGTCGGATGCACATAAATACGGAGATGCGGGTTCCAATACACTAAAGCATATCTATGAAAATATCGATGGTTTTTCTTTGCCTAATATGGAAAAAATGGGTCTAGGGGCTGTTGATGGTGTTGATACAATACCAAAGGTATCAAAACCTATTGCATCTTACGGTAAAATGGCTGAAAAATCTGACGGTAAAGATACGACCACAGGCCATTGGGAGATGAGCGGTATCATACTCGATCAAGCTTTCAGAACTTTCCCGAATGGATTCGATGATAAAATTATGGACGAGTTCTCATCGAAAACAGGTTATGGGTACTTATGTAATGAAGCAATGAGCGGAACAGAGGTTATCAAAATATACGGAGAAGAACACATCAAAACAAAAAAATTGATCGTATATACTTCTGCAGACAGTGTTTTTCAAATTGCTGCACATGAAAGTGTTATACCGCTTGATGAACTTTACAGTATTTGTGAAACGAGCAGAAAAATTCTAAACAAATACAATGTCAGTCGCGTAATCGCGCGTCCGTTCGTTGGAGACACACCTGAAACCTATAAAAGAACACCTAACAGACGGGATTTTGCAATGGCTCCTTATGAGAAAACAATGTTGGATCACATAAAAGATGCAGGTTTACAAGTCGCCGGTGTTGGAAAAATAGAAGATATATTCGCAGGTAAAGGATTGACCAAAGCGATCCATACAGTTTCAAATCTTGACGGAATCGAAAAAACGATAGAATATATGGAAAATACGAATTCCGGGCTTATCTTTACAAATCTGGTCGATTTCGATATGTTATACGGACATCGCAATAACATCCCCGGAGAAGCAGATGCTCTTATTGAATTTGATGAATCGCTACCCCGTATCATTGATAAGATGCAAGAAGAGGATATTTTAATGATCACTGCAGATCACGGTTGCGATCCTTCCACGACAAGCACAGATCATTCCAGAGAATATGTGCCATTATTGGTTTACGGCAAAAAAATCAATGCCGTTAATCTGGGTATCAGAGCTTCATTTAGCGATCTAGGTCAAACAATTGTTGATTTTCTCGAAGTAGAAAAACTTAAAAACGGTAGAAGTTTTCTAAGCGAGATATTAGATTAATAAAAGACCATGCATTCAGCATGGTCTTTTTATATCTCTTTAATTTGATCGATCAATAATACATCATTTGAATACTCAGCTGAGATACGATATCCCCTCCCATGAGACGGCATTGCTTCATATATATGCATCTCAGGGTCATGGTACATTCTTATAAACTGTGCGATCACACCGCCGTGGCTTGTAAGCATAATCGATCTGCTTTGCGTTTGATTGATGGATCTAAATAGTTTTTTAAAACCTTCTTCAACTCTCTTATTAAATAAATTTACACTTTCGCCGTTCGGAACAATGTAATTACCGGTCTGATCGTTTATCCATTCGTTATAAGATTTTTCTGAAAGCAGATCTTCATGTTTCCGCATTTCAAAATCTCCGAAATTATACTCTTTCAACTCAGGTATTGCGATCCATTCAACAGCCCCTTCTATCAATTCAAGCGTCTCGACTGCTCTTTTCAAACCGCTTGAATAGTGCACTTCTGCCGAATCATACATGTTGTTGGAAATAAAACCTTTGATCTCATTTATCCCCTCTGTATTTAAGGGCATATCTGTATGTCCGCAATAAATTTGTTGTTTGACTGCATCCGTTTGCCCGTGACGTATCAATTGCAGATCAAATTTCATTTAATTTTATCTCCTAATCCGCAAAAAACTCTGTATACCTCATTAGCTTCTCTTGACAGTAATTGCATGATTTTACCCAATTGGTCTCTATATAAACGCATATCTTTACCCAACGGCACGATCCCACAACTGATATCATCACTAATAATAATCTTATCTTCAAGTTCATCCATATGTTTCATAATATAATCAATTGGATCTGCACCACGTTGAACCATTCCAAGGACGAATAAATGCAATTTATCTATCACAGGATAATCGTAGTCGATCTCCGTTTCAGTTGAACAACAATATATGTCGTCTTGTTTAAAATTAAATTGATCCTTTGTAAAATCTGTTTTATTTTGATACGCTCCGCCGAATATCAATATCATGTCTCATTCTCCATTTAATAGTAAAGTATATTTATTACAAGTGGAATTGTAAAATAAGTTATCGTTTCCAATAAAATTATAGAAGCCCCGATGATGTCACCGTTGATACCGTCAAGCTTCTTTTGTGCAAATAGGACAAATCCTGTAGCTAACAACACGGCGCCTAAAAAAACAAGCACATATAATAATTTTAGAAAACTAAAAATACTTAAAAGAAGGATCAAAATACAGGAAGCAATTATGATATGTTTTTTATGAAGTCCGTCTCTGAAATAATATAAAATACCTGTAGTTTGAAGAGGCTTACATATAAAAAGCACAAGTACACTGAACGCTCTGGCTAGTATTGGTACCATCAATAAATATATAGGATCAAGTTGGAATATTAATGCTGATTGTAAGGAAATATATTGTGTGATCAATAAAAGCACTACAGAAATGACGCTGAACGCACCGACTTTAGAATCTTTCAAAATCTCTATTGTTTTAATTCTGTCCTTTGATGCTAAAAAAGCATCAGCTGTATCCATAAATCCGTCCAGATGGACGAAACCACAAACTAAGTATAAAGACAGTAATAAGAATATTGCGCCCAAAGCACTGTATATTTTCATGGCTAGCACAAGAAGATATACCAAGTAGGTTAATGCTCCGCATACCAATCCAGCTAAAGGGAAAAACATAAAGGCACCAGGGCCTTTTTTTTCCTCCCACTCAACGATCGGAACAGGAAGTTTTGTAAACATACCTAGTGTGATCAAGAGAGATTTCATATTAAATATCCTTATACTCCAAATGGGATTTTAAACCATAATAATCATTTAAAATAGGTGCAAAATCGTACCCTAATTCATTTTTCCAAAATTTCATATTTGAATACGCACACTCAATAACAACGTCACTATCCTGCGCTATAAGTGTATGTACACCGCCCAAAGCTTTTTTATAAATCTCTATTTCTTCATTGTATTGCACAGCATCTGAAAAAATATAATCGGAAACGATCACAATATCTCCAACTGAGCTTGATATAGATTTAATATGCGTATATATGTTTTCACTGGTTATGTCACTTATTTTTAATGGATCGCGAAAAATAATATTCTGCACATAGGCCGTAATGCTATCCAACAAAATGACATCATTTTCAGAAAACTGGTTTACAATTGTAGATAAGTTATAACTTTCTTCGACAGTTTCGAACCCCCAATTTTCACGATCTTTAACATGCCGAACGATCCGTTTTTCGTCTTCTTCATCTCCTGCTAACATTGTCGCCAAGTAAATGAGTCTGCCACCGTTATTTTCGGATAAACGTTTTGCTATAAATTGAGCAAGCATGCTCTTACCGCCTTTTACGCCTCCTAAAATAAATGTGATCATGAATTTTCTCCTAATAAATATTGTGTTATTATTGTTTGTTATCATGTCTGTCATAAAGTACTTGCAGCACTTCATCTAAAGTGACTTCTTGTTCGGATAACATAACAAGAAGATGATATAAAAGATCGGATGTTTCAAAAGTAATTTCATCTTTTGATCTGTTTTTTGCGGCAATGATCGTTTCGGCTGTTTCTTCGCCGACTTTTTTTAGAATTTTATCAATACCTTTTTCTAATAAATAATTTGTATATGACCCTTCGACCGGATTTGTTTTCCGATCTTCGATAATATCATAAATACTATACAATATCGTATGATCAAAAGATTTAATTTCGTCATTTTGTTTCACTGAGTTGAAAAAACAACTTTCTTTGCCGGTATGGCAGGTCGGACCCATTGGCTGTGCTTTGATCAATAGGGTGTCATTATCACAATCAGACAGGATTTTAACAACATTCAAATAATTCCCGGAAGTTTCTCCCTTTAACCACAGTTTATTTCTGGATCGAGAATAAAACCATACTTGGTTTGTCTCAATTGTTTTATCGAAAGACTCATCATTCATATATCCCAACATCAATACTTTACCGGTTATATGATTTTGTACTATCACAGGTATCAGTTGATCTTTATTGAATTTTAAATTATATTCGTCCACTTTGTTACTCTTTTCTTTTATAGTCTTCTAATGGGTATATTTTCTGAGTAAAGATAATCTTTTAAGTCCTTCAGTTTGATTTCGTCGTAATGAAACACACTGGCAGCAAGCGCAGCATCTGCACCTACATTCAAGACATCACTGAAATGTTCGATCGTCCCTGCTCCACCGGAAGCAATAATGGGTATCGTCAAAACTGAATTTAATCTTTCGATCAATGCGAGATCAAATCCTTGTTTAATACCATCGCTGTCAATGGAATTAATACATATTTCTCCGGCTCCCAAACGTTCAGCTTCAACCGCCCATTCGATCGCATCAATTCCTGTGTTTACTCTTCCCCCATTGATGTAGACTTCCCATTTATCACCGTTTCGTTTTGCATCCACGCTGATAACAACACATTGACATCCGAAACGTTTTGCAGCATCAGAAATAAGTTGCGGGTTTTGCACCGCAGCAGAATTGACGGAAACTTTATCCGCTCCCGCAAGCAACACTTTTCTGAAATCTTCCGCTGTTCTTATACCTCCGCCAATCGTAAAAGGGATATTAATATTTTCAGCAATATCACTTACGATATTAATAAATATCTCTCTGTTTTCATTAGAAGCGGTAATATCGTAAAATACCAATTCATCCGCACCTTCATCACTGTAACGTTTTCCGAGAGATACAGGATCATCGACATCTTGTAAATTCTGAAATTTCTTACCTTTTACGACCCTGCCTTTATCTACATCAAGACACGGTATAATTCTTTTTGCTAACATATCATCAGCCTCATCTATAATACTTCTTTTAAGTTAATTTTTCCCTCATAAAGAGCTTTTCCTATGATCGCACCGTATAAGTTTTGTCTTTTTAACTTTTCAATATCGGATTTTATACTTACACCACCTGAAGCGATGATGTTATGTTCCGTAATTTGTGCCATTCGTTCATACAGCCCATATGACGGACCGCTCATCATCCCGTCTTTTGAAATATCTGTTGCTACTATTGCGGCAATCGGTAAATTATCTACACTTGGCAAATAATCGTAAATACTGATATTGCTTCCTTTTGTCCAGCCTTTGATCAATATTTCATCATCTCTGACATCCAAGGATAGACATACTCTATTTGGAAATTTTTTACAAAGTTCTTCTAAAAAATTTCTGTCAGAAACAGCAGCGGTTCCGACTATGACTCTTTCAACTCCGATCGCGAAATATTGTTCAGCAGCTTGCATACTACGTATACCGCCACCGACCTGAACAGGTATCGAGATTGAATCAACAATTTTTTTGATCGTATCCAAGTTCTCAATGCTACCCGATTTCGCAGCATTCAAATCCACTATATGTATATATTCTGCACCCTGTTGTTCAAATTCAACTGCTACAGAAGCAGGATCATCATTGTAAGTGGTTTTTTGCTGATAATCCCCTTGCGTTAAACGTACACATTTTTGATCCAAGATGTCAATTGCTGGGAATAATATCATCCGTAAGCTCCAAATAATTCTTAAGTATTTTTTCACCGGTTACGGCGCTCTTCTCTGGGTGAAATTGTGTACCGATAATTTTATCTTTTTGCACAATTGCTGCCACATCCGCACCATAATGGGTAGATGCTACCAAATCGTCTTTTACGGGCATCGCGTAATATGAATGCACAAAATAAACATACTCTTTAGGTTGAATGTTATTAACAATGGGCACTTGTTTTACAATATCCAATTGATTCCACCCCATATGAGGAATTGTTAAAGGTTTTTCAAAAGGTACTACTTCCCCTTTTAAATATCCCAATCCTTCATGTATACCCATTTCATAACTTCTTTCAAATAATAGCTGCATACCGATACATATACCAAATAGATATTTATCTTCTGATACCCACTTGTCGACAAAATTTCTTAAGCCTGATTTATTCAGCATATCTATACTGTCACCAAAAGCTCCGACTCCCGGAAGTATCAGTGCTTCACTATGTTTTAATTGTTCTTTATCACTACTGATGAAACAATCTCGTCCCAATCGTTTCACTGCGGTTTCAACGTTTTTTAAATTTCCGACGCCGTAATCTACGATGCCTATCATATTACAATGTGCCTTTCGTTGAAGGTATTTCAGTTCCTGAAATTGTCACTGCTTCCGATAGAGCGCGCGCAAGTGATTTAAATATCGCTTCGCAAATATGGTGGTTGTTTTTTCCTTCAATACAATGTACATGTAAGGTTATTTTGGCATTATCGCAAAACGCTCTTAAAAACTCTTCGACTGTTTCAACTTCCATATCTCCTATCATGTCACGTGAAAATTCTACTTGATAATTCAAATACGGTCTACCGCTTATGTCTAATGCACTTCTGACCAGTGCTTCATCCATCGGCACATATGAAACCGCAAAACGATTTATACCGCGTTTATCACCCAAAGCTTCGTTGAGTGCTTCACCCAATACTATTCCTAGATCTTCGATCGAATGATGTGTATCGACTTCTGTATCTCCTTCTACCTTTACAACAGCATCAAATGAACCGTGTTTAAAAAACAGATTCATCATATGATCCATAAAACCGATCCCTGTCGAAACTTCATTAGTTCCGACTCCATCAAGTTCAAATGAAACCAATACATTTGTTTCATTTGTTTTTCGTTGTTTTTCACTTTTTCTCATGAAAACACCTCCGTCATAATTTGTATGACCAGTTCATTTTCTTCATGCGTACCGACACTTATACGAATTTTATTCGGCAATTTTTCTTTAAAATTCCGTAAAGTTACATTCTTTTCATCCGCTTTTCGGATAATCTCATCTGTTTTATCGGATGAAATAAGGATGAAGTTCGATGATGTCGGAAATGATTTAATATACTCAGAGAATTTATGTAATTCTCGAACCAGATATTCTCTTTCCGTTTTGATCGTTTGAATTTGCTCTTTAACAATATCTATATTTTCTAAAAGCAACTGCGCTGCTTTTTGCGAAAAAGTACTGAGATTATACGGAACTTTTGCTAACATGAGATAGTTAATTACTTCAGGATGTGCTATAGCAAACCCAACACGCGCTCCTGCCAATCCGAAGGCTTTCGACATTGTCCTTAAAACTATAACGCGTTTACTGCTTTCAATAAATTCAATATTTGTATGCTCGGCAAAATCAATGTATGCTTCATCAATGATCAGCATTCCACTAGTAGAGTCCAGAACTTTTTTTATTTCATCATTCGTCCATAAATAACCGGTGGGATTATTCGGTGTGCAAATAAATATAAGTTTTGCTTTATTTTCATTCGCCGCGTTTATCAAACCATCGACATCAAGCGTTAGATCATCATTTTTAGGAGAGATGCCTATAAACCGACCTTTTGCCAATTCAACTACAGTTTTATACATCTCAAAAGTCGGCATGCAAGCAACTGCGTAATCATCTGCTTCTAAAAAAATATCAGCTATGATACGCAACACTTCATCAGAACCCACGCCTGCAAGAATTTGCTCTTTTTTTTTGTTTATATAGTTCCCGTATGCTTCACGCAATTTGACGCTGTCACTGTCAGGATAACGATTAATGTTCGTCTCTTCAATTAATTTGATCAATTCTTCTTTTGGCAATTTATTGAAAATATTGATCGGGTTTTCATTTGCGTTTAATATCACTTCGTAAGACTGCGGAGATACTTTGTAAGAATCATAATTTCTAAACATTTCTCTCACAAGTTCATTCATTTTCAAACCTCGTTCTCACGGAATTTGCGTGAGCAGTCAATCCCTCTTTTTCCGCAAATGTGATAACTTTATCTTTGATATCTTTTAAAGCTTCTTTACTGTAAGAGATTATACTTGTTCGCTTCATAAAATCATATGATGACAAAGGAGAATAAAACTTCGCTTTGCCGGAAGTTGGTATTGTATGATTTGTACCGGCAAAATAGTCTCCTACAGGTTCAGGAGTGTATTCCCCGACAAAGATACTGCCTGCATTTTCGATTTTGTCAATATATTCATCGGCATTGTCTAATAGAAGCTCTAAATGTTCTGGGGCAACTTCGTTTGCTATTTCAAAACATGTTTCAAGATCTCCAACCACAAAAATCGCACCATACGTATCAATGGCTTTTTGAGCAATATCTTTTTTTGATAATTTTGCTAATTGTCTATCTACTTCCTGATTTACAGCTAAAGCAAGCTCCTCACTATTCGTAACAAGGATACATCCGGCTGCTTCATCATGTTCTGCTTGAGAGAGCAGATCAGCTGCGGCATAAACAGGATTCGCGTTTTTATCGGCTACGATCAATATTTCACTCGGTCCCGCAAGCATATCGATATCAACATCTCCGTAAACCATACGTTTCGCTACAGTCACATATAAATTACCCGGACCGCATATCATTGAAACCGGTTCTATCGTTTCGGTGCCGTATGCTAATGCCGCGATGGCCTGTGCTCCGCCTGATTTATATATTTCAGTAATACCGCAAACTTTGGCTGCAACTAAGATATTTGGGTTTATATTGCCGCTTTTATCTGCGGGGGTGATCATAGCAATTTCTTTTACTCCGGCAACAAACGCAGGGATTGAATCCATAAGTACCGTTGAAGGATATGGACTCTTACCTCCGGGTACGTAGATACCGACACGTCTGATCGGGGTTATCTTTTGTGTTAAATGTCTCCCGTCACGATCAATATCGATTGCTGCGTATTTCTGCTGTGAATGATATTCAATAATATTTTCACGTGCTTCACATAATATATCGATGAATTCTTTATCACATGATTCATATGCGTCATCTATCTCGTCTTGCGTAACCTGTAATGACTGCATAGAAACCCCATCGAATTTCTCCGCATACTTATAAAGCGCTTTATCTTTATTCTTTTTGACATCTTCAATGATATCTGTAACAACTTGATTAACATCGTCTAATTTTGTTTGATTTCTTGTGTTGATTCGATCCATCTGTTGTTTGATATTCATCTCATCTTTTATGTATATTATTTCCATGTATACCTCTACTATGTTGCTTTGATTAATTCGTTAATTCCGGAACATTTCTATTAAATGTATCAATTCATCATGTTTGGTTTTCAGTGCTGCTTTATTCACAATAAATACGGATGAAATATCATATATTTCTTCTAATATCACAAGACCGTTTTCTTTAAGTGTAGTTCCCGTTTGAACGATATCGACAATAACATCGCTCATATGTAATAATGGTGCCAATTCGACAGAGCCGTTTAGTTTGATCACTTCACAATCTTTTCCGATACTCGAAAAAAATGCTTTTGCGCTGTTAACATATTTCGATGCGACAGTTACTTTTTCCAATTTATGAATATCGGTTCCTTCTTTGCCTGCTACACACATTTTGCATTTTCCGATGTCCAGAGCAAATAAGCGATATACATCGGGATCATCCTCTGCTAAGATATCTTTGCCTACTATGCCGCAATCCGCTACCCCTTGTTCAACATATATAGCTGTATCACTCGGTTTGACCAGTATGATTTCATATTTATTTTCAATATCGGGAATGATCAATTTACGACTCGTATCACTGTCATTAAAAAGCACATCATGTTCTGCCAATAATGCGATCGCTTCTTTTGATACTCTTCCCTTTGCTACAGCTATCCTAATCAACTCTACCCTCTATATAATCAATGAATTCCTTAGAATCATCATATTTCTTGTTTTGATATTCAATACTGAATTTATCTTTACTACTGTTTAACTCTACTTTCAACCCGTATTCATTTCTTATGGTTTCAGATAGTTTGATACACTCACTAGATTTTGAATCAATGCAAGATATCAAAACACGTTCTTCGCTCCATATTTTATCATTTCGCAAAAGCTGTTCGGAAATTTCTAAATTATGCCCAAATCCGCATGCGTGTTTTCGTGATCCGAATTTACTTGCCAAAGCATCGTAACGTCCGCCACTTATCACTTCTTCTTTAGCTTCGTCAGCGTATATCTTGAAGATCATACCTGAGTAGTAGTCCATAGGATTTGAAAAACCCAAATCAAGATAGACATAAGAACTTAAATCATAAGCTTCCAGACAAGCATATATCTGTTCAATATTATCAAGCGCTTTTTGCATCGTGTCATTGATACACATATCACGAGCTTGCTTGATTACTGTTTGATAGTCTCCAAAAAGCATGCACAAATCAAGTACCTTTTCGGATAAATCTTTATTGATTTTCTTTTTTGTTAAAAATATATCTAGATCCACAGTATTCTTCTGTGCGATATACTCATGGATTAATTGATGGTCTTTCTTTGTTAATTTCTTTTCATCATCAAATAAAGCGTATATATAATCAGAATGTCCTATATCTACACGGATTTTATTAATACCAATTGCCAATAAACTTTTGATACCGATCGAAATAACTTCGCTGTCGCAAATAGGACTGCTGTCATTAAAAAACTCGATCCCTGATTGCAAGAACTGATTACTTTCATGATCTTCGCTCATATAACGAACGATTTCGGTTTGATAATAATACCGTTGTTTTGTTTTTTCTCCGCAAGCATTTACTTTTTTTAGAATGTTAAATGTTGCATCCGGACGGATAACCAATACATCTCCGGTTCTATCTATAAATTTTATAAATTTATTTCCCGGCACGCCTTTGTATTTACGATATAGATCAGCATTAACAAACATCGGTATATCGATCTCATCGTACCCATATGATGTATATACATTTTCGATCGTTTTCTTTATAAACGGGAAAATATTTTTTTCTTTACTTGATCTCATATCTTTGTTATCCTTAGATATTTTATCGTTTATTATAACATAAAAAAACTACTGTATAAATATATATTTCTATGTATGAAAAATAAACCCCTAGAATTAGATCAAATTTAAAAATGCAATAACAGATACAAATTTAAAGATTGAATAAAATATATAAAAGTCCTTAAAAATTGTTTTGAAAATAGGTTGACGAAAATTGTCTGTGTTGTTATAATTAAGCGCAATGGATTCATGCGGATATGGCGGAATTGGCAGACGCACTAGACTTAGGATCTAGCGCCTTCGGCGTGGAGGTTCGACTCCTCTTATCCGCACCATTTATTTGGCTTAGATAAGCGAAATTCTAAACTCATGATTTCGTCTGAACCCACCGAAGAACCCACTTGAAAGTGTATTATTGTAATAATTCATTGAAGAGATCCCCAATTTGTGTTGCATTATCGGCATGTCTACCGTCGTCAAAGTAGTGTCCGTAGACACCAAAAGTGTCCATGGAAGCCGAATGACCAACGATATCTTTGAGGGTTTCTTTTTTTATTTTGCCTTTACAAATTGATATGAATGTATGTCTCAATTCATATAGTGTAATCCCTGACATACCATTATGTTTCTGGTATTTCTGCCATCTCTTCAATAAGCTTTGAGATCTTATTGTTTCTCCATCTTTATTTACAAAAATGTATTCTGATTTCACCTTATTTTTTAATAACATTGTCCTATGTTCATTTAAAACCTTCAGAGCTATTGGTGACAAATAAAATACTCTTCTCGCATTATCATTTTTACATGTTGTTACTTCAAGATATTGATTGATTCCTCGATTGATCGTTACACGGTTGCAATCAAAATCACTCTCCTTTAAACCAAAGAGTTCACTCGGTCGCAATCCAGTTAATACTAAAAACCGATAAAAATATATGAACCAATCTGTTGTAATATTTCCATTGAGAAATGTTTTGTCTGATTGAAATAGAATTTTCAAGTCAGTAGGAGTTAAAATTTTCTTAGTTCCTTTTTTTGCTTGAGGTGGTATTGTAAAATCAGTCAGCATATGTCCAACATATCTATTACGCTTTGCATATTTAATCAATCCAACGATAACATTTCGAATATGAGTTAAAGTCTTCCATGAATAATTCTTTTTAGCAAAAGCATCATCAATAATATCCTGCAAAATAGCTTCATTGATTTTTTCAAATTTGAGATGTCCTATCTGTGGTAATACAATTTTGTTTGCAAGTCTTTTATAATTATAGTGATTACCATGGCTTGTTGTCTTTTTAATAATATCAAGCCATTCATTACATATCTGTTCAACAGTCTTTTGATCACTTCTTAAATTATATTCTAACCACTCATCGGCTTTCAAATTTGCTTCAATCTGCCCTCTCCTACCAGGTGTTGACGAATAAAACGCTCTCCGTTTTCCATCTTTTTGAACTCTAATTCTCCATCTGTTTTGACTTTCAATCCATTTTGCTGTATTCACTCTCTTGCTCATTTTGAGCCTCCTTCCTTAAATAGAACAAAAGTGTGATACATAACCTACTGTCATTATATCACACTAATATTATCAATTAATTGAATTCTATGTCTGGAGGAAATATATCAACAATATCTTTTGCACTTTTACCTATTTTTTTTAAAATAATATATGCCTCTTGCACATTAAAATCTTGTTTCTTATTAAATCGATCACAGATTGATTTTGAGGACTTATAATTTAGCAACTTATTCCCAATGTAATTTTGAGTTAATCCTAAATTAAACATCTCATTTCTTAAATTTCGATATGGTTTATCTTTACTTCCAGTCAATAATTGACTCCTTTCATTATATATATTTATCATAAATTTTATTCGTTATTTTTATTACCCTATAACTAATACCTAATAACATATTTATCTCCTTAAATCCATACGTAAGGACTTTAGATAACTATGCAAATGGTAAAAAAAGAGGAGCAATGCTCCTCAATATTATTCATCTCGAATTGGTAACTCTTTACAACGCTCAACTAAATTCGAGCATGTGCCATTACCAAGTAATGCCTCATAAGGTTTAAACATAGTACATATATTATCTAATCCGTCAACTGTAATATATCCTTTATCTATATAATATTTACATGCTTGAAAAATTCTATCATGTAATAAAGCTCTACTTGCATCTTCAAGATTTTTAATTCTTTCTTTATATTTTTTATAATCAGACCATTTTAATTTTAATGATCCTATAAACCAAGCAACTAATAAACCAATTACAGTTTGTGCCCAATATTCTTTTAGCCAATCACCGAAGCCATCCACAAACTTCCCTCCTCTTATTTAATATATAAAATCATATCTATTATTAGATCATCCATTATATCTCAATGGAAAATAATTTCTTGTGTCATCATCTCTGAAAATTTGGTCAGGGAATGCATATCTATATTCAGCCGCATCAACCGAACAAATATCTCTCCACTTATAAAAAGTAGCAATATCAAATGTTGTTCCGTGTAAATTTAAAAATGAATCTTCATGATCATGAGTTCCCCTGGAAGAACTACCAGTATTACCCATATCACCAATCGGTTCATCAAGCCTTAAAATCTTATCAGCTTTTGTCCTAATATTTTGCATATGAATAGTACGTGTAATAAGATCATAATATTTTGTTTTATCTTTATTCCAAGCAAATTTTTCAAATATTAAATAAACACAGTTACCAATCGTTCCATTATAATAAGCATAAAGGACTTTCATGCCAGCCAATGGACAAAATATAGTTTGGTTCGCTGGATAACCAGCTATATATCCTAGATCCACTGCATTATGTACGTAACGTGTAAATGGTGTCGTTTTGTTTAAATATTTTACTGGTAATTTAGCAACATAATTTGTATAAACAGTTATGTCCTTACGATGTATAGCAACCGTTTTACCCTTTATTGGTGTTGTCTTATTTGTAACAATAAAAACTGGAGGTGTATAAATACCAGTAATATTTTTTAATTCTAAATAACCACCATTAGCTAACATAAACGGAGTAGACTTATAAGGTTTAATTTCTATAATTTTGCTATGACCACCATTATAAGTTACATCATCCCCAACGGAATATCCTTTATATGTTTTTACTGTAGTATTTGGATCAGGTATAGGATCAATTGTAATTTTATTATTAACATAATCAGACATTTCTAATGCAACAGGCTTGTAGCTTCCATCCGCACGTTTTTCATAATAAAAAGCCCCAATCGAAAATACGTATTGTTTATCATAATCCAATTTAAGATCATATGTTAAATCTGTCGTATGATCAATCAATTTATATTTATTGTCTTTAAATTGATAAATGTAATATCGATTAGCTTTATTAATTTTACTCCAATATAATGTAAGAATATTTTTATTGGTTTTATATTGAATTTGTGGATTACTTAAAGTAGGCTTTGTGTCATCATTTTTGATCATAAAATTAATGCACCTCCTTTATTTCTCCATTTTGTGATGTTTCTATAATTTTTATTGTTTCATCATTAGAACAATCTTGTTGTGAGGGATACGAAGAATTAATTTTAATTAAATTTTCAGCTTTTGCTTTATTAAAATAAAATCCAAAAACACCCATTGCAAGTCCGCTTACAAAAGGTAACAAATAATACATAATTGTTGTATCCTGATCGGATAAAATCATAGCTTTATACCATGTCAATCCAATCAAAACACATGCAAAAAGTGCTAATAATTTAGAAAAAGAGATCAATAAGATCTCTTTTCCTTTTATTTTAATTTTCATTTTTATTCAGCACTCGGTGGAAATAATTCATTTACTTTAGCTTCAATTTCAATTTTAACTTCTTCCATATCTACATCAAGTCCTTTAGACTCAATCCAGGATTCAGCTTGGTTCAATACATAATTAAATTTCTGTTCACCTACACCAGATCCTCTAATTGTTTGTTCAGCCGCCCTCACGAGGCTTTCAATAAATGATTTCAGTTTATTAAATTTTTCAGCACCTATTTTTTCCCTAAGCAGTGCTGATGCTTTAGTAAGCCAATTCCCAAATAAAGTGCCTAATGCACCTATAAGGGCGGTTACAACCAAAATAACTATTGGTGTAATATCAAATGTAATATCCATATTTTTTCTCCTGTCTTATTTATTTATGTAAACTCCATAAGGCTGTTATTCTTGCTCTGGTTCGGGATTTGGTAATGGCTCGCCCCAAAAATTAAGGATTTTTTGTTTTTGCTCGTCAGACAAAATTTCATCTTGCAAGATTACTTGTTGACCGCTAATAGTATTGTGGTAATTGCCCCTGTGTTTGTGCTTGTACGGTACACCGTCAACCACCTCGTCAAGTAGCAATGCTTCATATGACATAGCTTCCTCTGTTAGGCTTATATCAATTTTTTCTACTAACATTTATTTGCTCCTTTTAATTTAATTAATATGATAAATCCCTGCACCCTCTATTGTTATGTTTTTACTTCCTGTCGTTATAGGCGTGTTTGAACTTGTCATAGCGTATATCTTACGGTTACTATCGTTTATAAATTTCAAATAACACATATTATAACCACCTCGTGAACTAAGTCCTACGACTCTATCAAGATTGTCATGTGCGTTCGATGGAGAAGAATTTATACCCGATATTTGAATTGTCCAATCGTCGAAATCATAAGGGAAGCCATCTATTATATAATTTCCACTTGGTGCCGAACTTACATAAGATATTACCGTTTTAAAATACACATAGACAAACTCTCCCTGTCGCATGTATTTACCAGATTGCGTAGTATATGTAAAAGAACCTGCCGTACCATCCCCTGCAAAAACAGGCGTAAATGTTCCAGAATCCCTAAGCATACTAACCTTGAACCAATCGCTCCAACCGTCGCCGTGTTCGTTTCTTATCCATATGGTCGGCAATGTGGTCGAGTAATTAGTTAATGTCTGCTTTGTTCCGCCATGTTTTTCAACAAACAAACTGAACGATAGAGATGTAGGCACATTACTCATCGTTGCGGTTGATGTGCTGCTTGCTGAATAGTACATACCTGCTTCCGTTATATCGTCTAAGTCTGTGCCGTCTGCAAGTAATATCGGTTGTAAAATTGTTTTGTCTAAGATATTATTTCCGTTTTTGTCATGATAGCCACCAAATGATTGAACCCCTTCTTCGATAGTCGGCATGCCACCTACAGACATGACAACTTTTTGATCATTTCGAAGGATCATAAAAGCAGGATATCCCGACATTTCACCTTCATAAGTCGTATCAGTTAATTCGTCAGAGAGAAGTAATTGAATATCAAATGATTTATATTGTGTAAAACCATACGTTCCACTAGTGAGATCTCCACTGATCACTACATCAGTAATGGTAAAATGACCATTTCCATCTACAGTAGCAGAAATTGTTGAAGTGCCATTTATCCATGTTGATGAAGTGGTCAGTTTATATTTATATGCAATCGATTGAATACTATTTATAGCATCGCCAAAGTTCAATAGGTCTATATTGCCTTCAGCGTTTAATTTTGCTGTCTCATCACTTCCATTATCTCGTTCAACAATCAAAGAAGTAATCGTAATTGGAGTTAGTGATAAAACATCTTCAGCATTTTTCACAACAGTACTAGTATTACCTCTGCTATCTACTGCCTCAATTTTTACAATTGTTCCTGAAGGTGTAACATTTTGAAGTTCTAAAATTACATCTGCACTATCAGACCACGAAACTTCTATTGTTTTTGAGCCGATAGATAATCGGTATTTGTCCATAGTTGCGAAGTTTTGGGACACTGCTTTATCCGACAATGAAACCGTTGCTCTGATATCAGAAAAACCAACAATTATATCTTGGTTTGAATCAGTAAGATTAATAGTTTCACTATCATAGTCTTCAAATGTAAAATCTGAAAATAAAGGATCGCTATTTATTACATAAGCTGTTGCGGTTGACGTTTGTGTGTCCCCTACTTGAACAGCACCATTGAAAGTATTAAGCTGTGCTGTAACAAGTAAGCTATTGTTATTTGGTGTCAATCCGTATAGAGTAGCAGAATCAATAAGTGTACTGATCGATCCTGAGAGAGTACCTGTTATTGTCTTAACTGTAACGCCACCTGCAATAAACTTTAATTCACAATTAAAATTACCCAGATTAGATACATTTAAAGTCGTATTGTTACCTATGTTAAAATTTTCATAGTTACTTATTGTAGCCGCCCTCGGAATTCTATCAAGAGTAATTTGCTTTGATGTCAAATATGCTCCTGTCATTCCTGAACCAGCATTGGAGACAAAATTAGTACTTATATAAACTTGTTTTGTACCGTCTGCTTCATGATCGACACGAAATGTCTTTGTAGAAAGTAAATCAAAATTAGTATCATATCTTGTATCGTAAGTGCAAGACGAATCTTTATAATCACTTTCACCAGTACATGTATACTCCTCGGTAGCTGTACCACCAGTATTATATGAGCGATAGTCAAACGATAAGTAATCACGCCTACGTATATATGTTTGAATAGTTAAATCTGAATAATTACCTAAATCATTTTTCTCGCTTGACCAAACTACTTTATATTCATAGTGTGAAGCACTAGATCCTGTTACTTTTCCAATAGTTGAATCACTGTGTATTAGATATGTTGCTCCAGCCAAAATAATACTCCTTTCTTAAATAAAAAATCACCTTTACAGGTGATAGGTTTGTTAATCATTTATCGTCACTGAAAACCCTTGATATGTTTGACCTGAAATTTCCATAGTCATTGGTTGAAACCTTGTTTTTGAAAGTTTTATTTGAGTATCGACAATCAGTGTTGGAATATATGCTCCATTCGCCGCAAAGTATGCTATTATATTTCCATTTTTAGCTATATACTCCATTACTTCTGAAGTATGATTAGCATCCATCGTATCCCCAATGATCTGGAAACCATCCACGCTATATTGCATAACAGGATTTTCAATTACACCATTAACACGTTCACCAAAATATATGATTCCAGTATCTAAGTCAATATCCATATTTTGACCATGCATCACACCAGTATTTACTTCTCCTGCCGCTATACCACTTCCAGTTGCAACAGTGCGATAATTCCATTCCCCTGCTGTTTTACTGTTTGCAATACGCCAAGCACCTGCTCGCAAATTAAGAGCCTCTGTAGCCGCCTCTTCATCAATATCATTAAAAAATGAAAGCCCTCCTGTTGGATCAGCTTTCATATATGAAGTCCCAGCGGCAATTTCTGCATTCCATTGATCTAAAACACTTTGAATATGATTTTCAATCGCTTTCTTTTCAGCATTTCTTGCCACACTAAGTGTTGAAACTAAACTATCTGCAATAGTTTTTTTTGGAGTTCCAAATTCAAATTTATTTTTTGTCCCATCATGATAGTTTTTTGCAATTTTGATTACTCGTGTTTTCAGTTTAAGTCCAAGTATTGAAACAACTAGACCAACTGTATCCCCTACTCGTATTTCTTCACTATCAAACCCAAGAGCTTTTAGATCAAAAGCCGTGATTGAATAGCCAATTTTATTAAGAATATTTGCTGTGAGCATGTCATATGTCTTGGTAATTAATTCATTTGGATCTGAAATTTGTGTATCTGTAAAATGTGTGAATCTATGTTGATAAACATTATTTGAATATAGTCCAAATTCTTCCTGTAGATCATCACTTAAAGTTATATATTTTTGACCAACTGGTTTATCTACTGGATCACCATTTAAAATAGACCATTCTACATCTTCAAATGATAAGGCTACTTCATCAATAATCTGTCCATAACCATATGCGGCGGTAAAAACATCTTCTGCTGAAATCTTTTGATTGAATGTTTCCATCTCTCTGTCATCATAAATAACTTTTCCTCTGTCAGATCCTCGTTGTGAAACAATATCAATATATCGTGTAATTGTTGAGCCACTTATTTCAATTCTAGGTGATAATTCGCCTCCAACTTTAATACCCCAATCTAATAGTGATTGCATTAAAGTTGTTTTGGAACGTTGCATATAAAAGTTGCCAATAATATCACTCGTGCCAGCAATCCAATTAGTTTGTGGTTCGGCACTTTCTATTAGTTCATTAATACCGTTTATTACTGTTCTACCTGTTAGATCAGAAAAATCAATAAAACATGAATTCATTTCAAAAATAGAATGTTCAGCATAAACATATATTTCAGAAAGATCAATCGAAACCTCTGTAATAATATATTCTTGCCACTGAGCGTTACCAGTATCATAAAACAATATTTTATTATACTTCTTTGACAGTTCTGTAAACTGAGGATGTGAGTTAGAAGCAACTATAGAAATAGTATTTTCGAAATCAACTGAATCAACACCTTCAAATGAATTGAAATCTTCAATTTGTAAATATGAAATTAAATTATTTTCTTGATCATGTAATTGTAACTTAGTAATCATAAATATTCCGCCCTATAGATGTAATATCCACTTACAACAGCAGAGCTGAAATTGATCGAGAAAGCCCCAGGTTCTACTAAACACTTTTCAAACTCGCTTGTGCTAAAATCAATATATTTTTGAGCAAGAACTCCATCTTTCTTTACAATCCTTTTTGTAAGATCAATTTCCCAGTCACCTGAAAGTGTGAAAGTTTCATAAGGAACTAGAACGATTGCACCATTTCCAACTGTAACTGTAAATGAACTTGGTGGGGAAACATCTCCTATCTCAAAATAGATTGATCCTTTATTTGCCACAGTTCCAGTTACCGTGCCACTTATTTCAGTAAAAGGATCTGAAGCGGCAATAATCGTCTCTGATGTTGCAAATGAATGCCCTTTTGCCGTAAATTCAATATCTGCAATGATATAACCAGCCTTTTCCTCTCTCGGTTCTATTTCACTTGAAACAATTGCTTTCCAAAGCACATTAGGTTCATCATCAAAAATCAGATGTTGGTATTCAATTGTTCCTGCAAATAAAAAAGGAGCTATATTTAAACGAAAATTTTCTTTAATCTCCGTTAAATTTGCTCCTCGTATCCAAACCTTTGCAATTAGTTTTCGTTCTTTACTTTTTCTATAAGCTGGCATTGGCTCAATACCTGCGGGAAGCTCAGTTAATTTAATTTCGTGAGGTGGTGTATAAGTTCTGCCACTAATTGAAAGAACTGTTAGCAAACCACTAAAATCTTTAGATCCATAAATCATGCTGATAATCCTCCCAATCTTGCTTTTTTAAGAATTAACGAATATATTTCTTCAGCTGTTTTTCTAATATCGTTTTCTTCACGCACATTAAATGTATTGCCTGTTATTAAAATTGAAGGTTCTTCGCCCACTACTTTTTTTATCATTCCTAATAAATCATCGAGCGGTGCCGCTACTTCTGCACCAGCTTCACCTACTCCTTTAACACCATATGGCGTTGCAAATAAAGTAGGTTTATCGAATATGCCCCCTTGTGCATACCAATCAACACCAATCACAGGTTTTCCTGGCAAACCTAAAAATTGTCCTACCTCTGCCCAGAATCCTTCAGTGTCGTAACTAACATCAAAATGAGGCAATTTAATTTTTGGAAGTGATAAATCAAAATCAAAAAATCCTTTTACCTTATCGACAATTTCTTTTATAGGGTCTACTAAATGTTCATTGAACCATGATTTTACATTCCCCCAAGTATCTGTAACTGATTCCCAAACTGCTACCATTTTTTCTTTAACAGTATCCCAGTTTTTCCAGAGTGCAACACCTATAGCAATTAATGCACCAATTGCAAGAACAACTATACCTATGGGATTTGCCGCCATTGCGGCATTCAATCCGTTCTGTGCAAGCGTTTGAGCAAATGTAGAGGCTTTTAAAATGTCAAGAGCTTTTGTTACACCTGTTATTACACTAAACGCAATAAACCCACCTACAACTGCCGCAAGGACAGGAATAAGCCAATTAGCATTTTCTACTAACCAATCTATAGCAAGTGAAATATTGTCAAAAAGACTAACGACAAATGCTTCAATCTGAGGCATATTTGCGGTAACCCAACCAGTAAATGATTCAAGTTTAGGCATAACTTTTTCGGCAACTTTTTTAAATACTTCATCAAAAGCATTTTTAAGTATAATAAGTTGTCCACTGAATGTTTGCCCTGCCGCTTCTGCCGATCCTCCAAATTCTTTTTCAAGCTCTTCAAGTATGATTGCTTGAGCACCTGCCATGTCTCCTGCTTCTTGCAGTGACTTGATCATTTCCTTTTGTTCTTCGGTGAATGTGACTCCAACTCGTGTAAGAGCTGAAATGCCTGCAATAGGATCATTCAAGGCTTTACCTAATGCAATAGATTGCGCTGACATGTCTGTTCCTAACGCTTGTGCCATATCAGCCGCCGCTTTTGTTGCACGTGGGAAAGTTTCCGATCCTATGTTTGTAAAAGTAAGAAGAAGGTTTTGTGCTTCCAATGCGGCATCAGCACTAAATTTAGTAGTCAACTGAAAACTAGAAGCTAATTCAAGTAAACTTTCTTTCGTCATACCTGAAGCTCCATTAGTTGAAGCTAATACTGCTTCCATTTGTGCGATTTTACCATTCGTTTCCGATAAGTTTTTAATACCACCTATTAAAGCCGCTCCCAGGGTTGCTGTGATTGCTAATCCTGCTTTTGTTGCCGCTTTACCAATAGTCGTAAAAACTTTAGACATATTCTTTTGCGTTTTATAACCTTTAGCATCGACTTGTTTTAATGCCTTGATTGCACTCTTATCGTCGATAAGCACACTTCCGAATAATCTGAAAAGCTCCATGTATATTACCTCCTTCTTCTCTTAAATTTTTGTTCAATATTTTTGATTTCGTTTATTAGGTCTGTCTTGTTTTTATTGTCAGTTTGATTTGGTTTTTCGTTTTGAGATTTTATTTCTTCATAGAATTCTTGAAAACTTATGAAATTATCCTCACTCATATTCGGATATCTGCTTAAATAAATTCGAAAAACATATTCTTTAAGCTCGTCTTCATTAGCAACATTGATCAGTTCAACCACTTCACTAGGTGCTAAATGCAGGACATGGTTGAAATCACCGTAACGCTGAAGCAGTAAGTCCTTTATTCCTGCGATTTCTGGACTTCTGCTAATCCGAAAAAATCTTGAAGTTCTGGATCTTCAAATAAGCTTTTAAAAAATCCAACTAATTCTTTGATTTTGTATCTTTTTACTTTTTCAACTTTTTCTTCAGCAATACCAGCAATAAATTTATATGCTGAATTCTCAGCCTTATGTAAATTTTTCACTAATGTTAAAGCAAAATCCGCACCAATCTGTTCTGTTAGTTTTGCTTGAGTCTGCTTGCTTTTTTCTGACTTATCATCTTTTAACTCCATGATTTCTTTAATGTTGTCCATTAATTCATTTAGATCTAATTTAATTTGCATATCGTCTAACATTTTGGAAAATTTGAACACATCTTGAAACTCTAAAGATCTCATCTAATTCACTCCTTTAATATAAAAAAAAGAGGAAAACAATATTTAACTGCCTTCCTCAAATTATGTAATTTATTCTGCAAATTCCACATTCCATGTTGGCGTGTCCTTAGCATCCTCTGCGTATGTGCCTGTAAATTCCAATTCAGGCACAACTTCCGATTTATCTTCTAAACCCCATTCAATATTCTTTAAATTAAGAGCATTCGTAAGGTTAATCGTAACTGCTTTTCCGTCTCTGGTTTCACCAACCCACTTGATGTCATTATAATCACCTGTTGCGATAGAAAATGTTGATGTCATTATTTGTTTGGTGGATGTCATTTCGTCATCAGGAGTTATTGATATGCCTGGATAATATAATTCCATTTCTGTTGCATTGAAAAGTTCTAAAGCCTTTACGCTTAGTTTTGCAACTTCACTATCAATTTCAATTCTGCCTTTGATCATTCCACGGTCGCCATCTGCTTCTATAGGTCTATATTCACGCTCAACTGTGAATTTGCTCCCACCTCTTGTTAAACCAATGGGTGTTGTTCCAACCGTTACAATTCCCATTCCAAGAAGTATTTTTTGTGCTGTTTCTTTCATTACTTCTCCTCTCTAATTATTTAGAAAAAACCTGCATGACATACCTCATATTTATTAGTTGTACTCCTGCAAGTTCTTCACTTTGAACATATTGTCTCTGTTCTAATTCGAAAAATGCATTGAAATCATCTGTATCAATAATTCTTCTGTTAAATCCTGTTGGTTCTGCACCTTCTCTTTTTCCATCACCATCAATTAAGTCTGCAAGATTTTCAACAGCTCTTGATGTCTTGCTTGCAGAATCATAAATATCAATATTAATATATCTATTCTCACTTGGGTATGAAGGAACTCCGCTATCAATTCTGAAAACTACATAAGGATATGTTGGCTTTTTAGGAGATTTATTTCTATACGCTCTTGAATGTTTTGTTTTCAAATATGCTAGAATTTCATCTGCTATTGCGTTTGTATTCATCTTTAATTTTTCTTCCCTATTTCATTTAAAGCCAATGCGATTGCTTTTTGTATATTGTCTGCATTTTTTACTACAACAGGTTTTAAAGGATCTTCTTCTTGACCTGTAAGCATTTTTCCAATTATTCCAGGAATAGACATTTTAAATCCAATTTGCAAATCTTTATCTTTTTTTCGTGCCCAATATCCTAATGATTTATGAAGTATTTTTCTTCTTTGATGGAATTGGCTTTTTAGCGTAGTTGCTTTAATTTCTCTTACTAAGTTTTGACCAACAGTATTTAAAACTCTTCCAGGGGTGTCTTCTATTTTTTCAATGATTTTGTCTATATTTGACTCATATGTAAATGGTTCTCTTGCCATTTTTTAAGAATCACCTCCTAATCTTGATGTTAAAGTAATTTCAATTTCATCTTCATTGATTTCATAATCTCGAATGATATTATATTGTTTGCCGCTCTCACCTGTCGGATATCGCACAATGCGATCATTTAATTCATCGTATTCAAATGAATGAACCACAAAAATTAATTCAGGCTTCAAGTCAGTATTGGCGGCTTGGTAATATTCACTTCGCTTGACACTTTTTTTATCTGCAAACACCTCACGAAAAATATAACTATCTATTGGCTCACCATCAACAATATCTTCTTGATAGTTTCCAAGTTCAATTTTTTCATTCCACATTTTAAGCCTCGGTTTCTGTATTGTAATCACTCATAAGAACTAACACTTTTTTTAAGCTTTCGTATACTTTTAAGTATCTTTCTTGTTCTTCACTAAAGCCAAAGTGTCCTTTTGCATAAAGTACAATTGCCCTTTGAGTTAAAGAATCAGTATCATCAATATTAACGACACCTGCAAGTAATAAATCAGTCTTGCAGGCATCGATAATTGGAGTAATTTCAGCAGTATCAAAAGTATCTGTTGAAATGCGAAGTGCCGATTTCACAATTTCTAAAATTGCCATTTTTTTCACCTCAATAAAAAATGAGGCTTTCACCTCTTATTCAGTAGCTTTAACTAATTTGACGATTGCTTCTCCGACTGCTATTTTCGAATCGAATATTGCACAGCCTAAGAAATCAAAACTATTTGTCTTTACATCGAAATCTGAAGTTACAGTAACGCTTTCTGCCAAATTCCCTACTACTGCTTTTTTAAGATTTCCTAAATATGCTTCATGTTCAGTTACTCTGCTGTCCAAAATAACTGGATACCCATAAACAAGGTAGTTTGCCCCTTCACGGCTCACTAGAGCGTGTTTCGAGTTATCTTGCAACACCAAAAAATCATTGAATAGTGTCTTCTTACTCATATAGAATTTGGCATCTGCATCGTAACCACCGTTTAGCAAACTACATAGTTTTTGCACATTTGCCGCTGTCAAGCTACTTGATACACCAACAGTTACAGAATTAGTAGTATCCCAAGTTTGAGCGTAATCAATCCCTGTTGGTTGACTTGATCCAGTTCCAGAAATAAGGAAACCATTGATTTTATTTGCAATGCCTTCTACCAGCATGTCAACTAACCATGTTTCAAATGCATTGATCGACATGGTCGCAACACTCTTAGATACTGTAATTAGCTTTGTAACTTCATATCCTGCCAACGAAACAGTAACAAGTGCATCTGCGCTTGCTGTAATTGTCGCACCTTCAGTATGCAATGCGGCATCATTAACAGTGTTTTCAACTGCAAATTTAACATTGCCTTCAACCTGCAATAATGTGATCTCATTCATCATTGGTGAATATTCTTTAAGCTTGGTAATGATTTCATTTTGCGTTTCAGTCGGCAAAGCCGCCCCTACACTATTACTTGCTGTCGTAAGTGCTCTCTGTTCAATTTCAGTTAATTCACGTTTTTGCAAATTCTTTAAAAATGCACTACGATATTCTTTCGTTTCTAAAACATTATCTTTTGTAAATTCCAATGTTCTTTCCTCTCTGATTTCTTCTTTAAAATTTTTTATGATCGGTGCAGTTTCATCTTTAGAAACTTCATCAATCAATGCTTTTCTTTTTTCAACTTTTTCAGTTAAAATTCTCTTCTCGTCTTTTAGTTCATTAATTTCTTTTTCAAGTGCATCTAAATCAGCACCATCAACATCGATTTCAGCTTTAATAGCTTTCATTCGTTTTTCAATCTCTTCAAATCTGGTCATTTAAAATCTCCTAATCTAAAATAGTTTTTAATTTCAATATTTGTTTTTTTCGCAACAACATCTCCTGTTTCTCTATCTCAAAAACTCCATCAAGATAGGAACGTGCGCTTATTTCTGTATCTGCATTTGCAGGCAAGGAAACCGAACTCACATCAAAAATCTTTTTTAATCTTTTGATAATTCTTGTATGGTTTTCTCTGTCGTATTCATCTTCTGCGACTGAAAAAGCAAAGCTCATACGTGTCACAAGACCATTAGCAATTTCTTCATACATTTCTTTTGCCGCTTGGCTCTTAGATAAATCCGCACAAATAAAAAGACCATGATCATCTGTTTCGATAATCAAAGTCTTATTACTTTGTCTTGCAAGTACTTTACCGCTGTGATCATATTGTAAAATCACATCAGACACATCACAGCCATTCAGAGCACTCCGCTCTATCATTTCATAATATTTAATTCCATCGCATTCACCTAATTGATATGGTTTATCAAATGTTGTTGCATAACCCTCAATATAGTAGTTGCTATCAATTTTCTTGTTCTTTTGGATCGGTTGAAGTATCGCTAATTGACGATATTCCCTGCTGTCCAATTTGATTGGCACTCTCATCATCTCCTTGCTTATCAATTTCCATAATCTCCGCATACTCCTTGCGTATATATCTTTTATCTCCGTCTTCGACATGTGCTAAGTTCCATATATCCATGACTTGATTGGTCGTCAAAATTCCACGATCAAACAATTGTTGTGAGACACTTAATTTTGTTTCGTTAGAAGCATATTGAAGACGATTTGCAGTAAATAATACTTCGTTATCAAATGCCAATTCTTTTTGTGTATAAAGCATATTACTCATCACTAAAGAAAGTTGAAGACTGAAACTTTCAATTTCACCTTCATAATATGCATTCCATTCATCTTCATTGAATTTATTTTGCAAAATTGCTTCATTCGTCCCAAAATAATTAAATACATTATTTTGAATTAATTTCATTTGCTTATCATCAATCCAAACTGGCTTGCTTTCAATTTGTTGTACATCTGCATATTTCGAATCAAACAGTAACACACCACTTGTATTCTCAGAACTCAAATTAGCTGAAGAGAATTTTGCTCTTTCTTTCTCTAAATCAGATGGATTAACTACCTGCTGTAATCTTGCAATAAATCTCAAGTAAGCTGATTGCTCAACACCGTTAATAATGCTCTGTTTTTGTGTGTCTAATAAATTTATTGTTGGATACAGAGCATCATTTCCGTCACCAAAGAAATCATTTTTATATTGGAATCTTGTCAGCACTCCCACTCTGCTATATTCAATAGCCGCTGTTTGACCATTGACGAATTTATATCTCAACCAAGGCTCACCTTTAACATCAATAATTTCTGTCCTTTGTGGAAGCAATGGGAAAAATCCATTGATCGTTTCATAGTCATTAGCATATAAAGGAAGAATAAAAGCAGTTGTGTTTACTTTCAGTATCGTTGCTAGCCTATAAAGGAATTGTGTTGTTGTCATCCATGGGTTTGGTTTAAACTGCAATGTTTTTTCTAAATTACGGTATGCACGTCCTTTGATCTCAGGTTTTAGTTTTGAACAGAAAGTAGCATATCTATCTATAGCCGCTCTGCATAATTCAAACTCGTAGATCGATCCATTGTAAGTATTAAAACTTGGAGTGTAACCGTTAAGCATTCTAAAAAACTGCTGAACCACTTGATTTGTTTGTGTTGTATCTTTTTTGGGAAAAATTTTTTCAAAAAGTCCTATTGTTCTTCACTTCCTCTCATCAATAATTAACCATATTCATATAATTAGTTTGTTCATTTTGGTAAACAATATACGCATCAAGAAGGCTTGCAGTGCCATCTATGCGTTTTGTTGAATCTCTTGTTTTGCATAAATACATATTATTATTGCTATCGATTGTGACAGATGCATTTACTAAGTTCCACAAGGTCATTGGATTAGCATTGAAATTAATTAATTGTTTCTCTAAATCGGCTTGGAAACAACGCATTGGTATATTAAATGTTTTTGCACCTTGACGTACTACCTCAGTTATATTTCCAAAATACTGTTTTAATTCATCAACTAGATAAGTACTACCATAAGAATCATACCCAATCTTATAAAGGTAAATTCCCATTTCATTCTGAACCTCTAAAAACCACTTTGTAACATCTTTATAATTAATCCTATTACCTTGACTTAATCGTAAATAATCTTGTCTTAACCATTCATCATATGGAACTTTATCTTGAATTATCTTTTGTTCCAATCGATCTGAAGGCAACCAATATTTTTGAAGTACATATAAAATAGGATCATTTGGCACTCTGAAAATAATCGTTGCCGCTGTAAGATCCGTTGTAGAACTTAAATCAATTCCACCTATTCCATATTTAGGTTTTAATTCTTCAACATCAAATGTTGACTTATTCTTTACTTGCTCAAAGGATAACCATGCTTCAGAACTGGTCTGTGGCATATTGAAATGTTTGCAAAGAAGGTTTCTAACTAGTTTTTCATTTTGCTTTGCTAGTTCAACTTTTTCTTTTAAGTAATTATATTTAAAAGAAACCCCAATGTTTGGATTTGGTTTTATCCAACAATCAGGGTTCTTCCATTCGCTTTTTTTATCTAGTTCATATATGAAACATATTGTGCGATCATCTTTATAAGTATCAGTTCCTTTATAGCCATTAATTATTCGTTCACATTGCTCATAAATGAAATCGTAAATATCACCTCTTACTGTTCCCGCAGTAGTTGTAATCAATACCAATGGTTGACTTCTCGCTACTATACCATCACTCATAACATTGTATAGTTCCCTACCATTTTTCCATTGGTGCAATTCATCCATTAATACACCATGTATATTGAGTCCATCTAAACTGTCTGAGTCGCTTGCTAGTGGACGAAAAATACTATCATTAGTTTCACTGTTAAGTTCAGAAACTAAGCACTTAATTCGCTTCCTAAGAGCTGGAGACTTTTTGACCATCCTTTTACTTTCAAGCCATATGATCTTTGATTGATCTTTTCTTGTAGAACAGGCATAAACCTCAGCTCCAGGTTCACCATCTGCAATCATTAAATATAATCCAATTGCCGAAGCCAAAAAACTCTTCCCATTTTTCTTGCCTATAATCAAAATAGCTCTCTGATATTTTCTATGTCCCTCAATATCTATAAACCCAAAAATTGTAGCAATCATAGCTTTTTGCCAAAGTTCAAGTGAAACAGATTTACCACCCATCTCACCTTTAGAGTGCTTGCAATAATTCTCAATAAATTCAATTGCGTGATTTGCTCTTTTAGGTGAATAATAATATTCACTCTCTTTGTCAGTAAGATCATGAACAATTTTGTCATATGTGTATCTTATCTTTTTAGATACAAGGATCTCACCGTCTTTTATTTTCTCGTAGTACTCAAGAATAGGATTATAAAAAAGTGGATACTCAATCATTTCTTCCACTCACAAATGAATCAAATCCATCATCTTGAGATGATTGGAAATCAACCTTTGGTAATTTACTGTCTAGTTGTTTAATAGCATTCTGATAGTTTTTTGTAAGTTGGTTATATTGCCTCGCTGAAGGTCGCTCACGCTCATATGGATCTGTCTTTTCAGATTGAGTGAATTGTTCAACAAAACCTTGCTTGTTTAAGTCCGCTTCTAAATCCTCAAGTGTGATTCTCAAGAAAGCTGCTCGTGGTATTAATCCATCGAATAGGTTTTTTGAATTTTCTTCTATGTTTTTATATATTTCTCTAAGTCGCATCTCTTCTTCATTAATGCGCTCTTCTTTTGTTTTCTTTTTTGTTTTTGCCATATCTCCACACTCCTTTACTTATTTCTTTGGGTGGGGGTCACGCATGTAGCCTGTGTGTTCAGTTAAAGATCACCGCCGGTCTTAATTGGTCGATAAATCAATTTCCAAATGGGGGTATATCCATGAAAATAATGTCTCCAGTAGAATCAAAGTAATAACATCTATCTTCTTCTTTAGATTTCTCTTCTTGGTTATGACATATCAAGCAATCATATTTCAAATTGTCATGATTAAGACTGATCAAAGGATCATTAATATTCTCAGGTGTCAACCATTCTTTATGATGAACAATGTATCCAAGTTCTCTACCACACGTCTCACACATACCACCATCTATACTGATTCGTTTTTGCATATAACTTTTTCTACATTCTTTCCAAGCCTTAGTGTTATAAAAGCTCTTCGCCCACTCTTTAGCCATTAAAAAGATTCACCTGCAAATCTCCATACAAACCCATAAGCCTTTTCTTTTATCCTATTGCAAACAGTTGAAATGAAACCTCGATTAAAACCAAGCTTCTCATATATTTCTAACTGAGATCTCCAATGTCTAATTAAGTTTCCTGTAAGATCATATTGGTCAACAGGCTTCCATTTCTTTTTTGCAACAGCTTTATAATCCATACTTGCCATTCTTTTCTTTTGAGCATCTCCAGCATTAACATTTTCTTTTTGAGTCACCCAAGCAAGATTTGAAGCCATATTATTCCATTCTTGCTCATCAATATGGTGAACATGAGGCTTTGAATACGGATTTGGTATAAATGATTTTGCTACTAATCGATGTACTCTATGTCTTTTATTTTTTCCATTTTTTGATAAACAGACATGCATGTATTTCAAATGTTCCTGTTGTTTTAGAATTCTTCCAGTTCTTGAGTTCTTCACTCTTCCGTGATCAGAAACCTCATACAACCCTTCATAGTTTTCAATTGGTTTCCAATTTTCTTTATTATTTTCATTACTTCTCAAAATTTAACACTCCATTTCTTTTTGATTTTTTTGCATAAAAAAAACACCTACAAAAGTAGGTGTAATTTTTTGTTAGTATTTTTTTTATTTATTTCTATATCATATAAGTCATTTTGCATCCGCACGTCTGTTCGATATAGGTAGCCTATAGTTTTGAGCACATTTATTAAAAAAATTGTACTGTTAGAATTTTATTTCTTATTTTTATAATATTCTTTTTGATATTTTTTCTGATATTCTTGCCGATATTCTTTATAACAATCTTTACATCTAATAGAAGAATTATCTGTATTTGAAGTTTCAAATTCCACACCGCAATCTACGCATATTTTTGTTTTTGTTTCTATCGGTTGATACTTTGAACACTCACTACAATATTTTGCGTTTTTCTTATAGCGACAGAGCTTGCCACACTTTTCACATCGATAAAATTTCTGACCTTTATATTGTAAATACTCATATCCCAATTCGCGGAGATCCATTATTTTCAAAACGGTAGATGACATAGAATTGATGAAGTCAACTTTGATATTTAAATTGGCAACCCTGTTTGCCAATTGAATCAACCCTAAATTTAGCAAATCGTTTATCATCAACGATCTTTCTTTTTTTCTCACATTGACTCTAGCCATTTTAAAAATTTTGATAATATCTTTATTATTTTTAATCAACACCCAATTTGAATGCTGATTAAAGAACTGATTATTTAGTTTAGCCAACACTAAAAATGTAAATGCAAGTTTTCTAATTTTTCATTCTTTATTGTTCTTAAATTATCCATTTCATGTTGTGTGATGTCAATATGATCAATTAAGCACAAAGGATATTGATCAACATACTTGATATATTTTTCAAATGTATCATGCCAGTTAATAATTTTATATCCTTCATAATTACGTTGCATAAATTGATCCAACAGATCGTATATTTCTTTTTTTGTCTTATGTAAATAATGATAATAATACCTAGATAATAGTTTGAGGTCTTCACCAATATTCTTGCTAATAAAGCCTTTTTTAAAAATAATTTCTACTTGTTGTAATTCGTTTAATTTTAAAATCATCAATATACTCCTTTCAAGTTATTATTATTGTTTTATTCCTTTTCTTGTCTTTGTTTCACAAATACAATCCAAAGCTTAAAACAAACCAACTAAATTCTAAATTCCTGATCACTAAAAATAGATAGCTATATTTCAATAATCACTAAAAAAACAAATAAAAATAATATTCTTAATATAGTGATCTGTATTATTTATTTTAGCCGCTTTGATTTTACAATGCTATCTGACAACTAACTCCACATTGTATATACAACTGAGGGTTTCAATTGAATGCTCTAATATTTAATATGACTCTTTTATTTTTACTGACATATCCCCACCCTTTTTTTATAATAAATCCTTCCCTATAGTTCAATCATCATTATGTTCATTACATGTAAGATAATAATTATATTTAACTTTGCAGAAAACTAATTTTTATAGGTTAGGGGTGGTAACTTTAGATTGAAAATGCCTTGCGGTGCGGTAGCTTTAAGCAAGGTATTTGATCTATGAAAGCATGTAAAACATGCTGAATTACTAACAGTAATACTTAAGTATTGGTTTATTAAAGCACCTCTGTTTTTTTTACCATAGCTACCCTATACTTTAGAAGGGGTGAAAATGCAATTTTAGTGAGAACTTTTCACTAAAATATATAAATAGAGCTAAAATGAGTCAATTATTTAATAATTTATTACTTATTAACCTTCTTCTTTATCAACCCATTCAATTGAATACCCACAGATCTCAGCAATCTCTAATACTTCACTATATTTAATTGTGCCTCTTGATAATTTACTGGAAATATTTTGCTGTGTAGTTCGTTGATCATCAGGTCTATTTTTATTCATTTCTTTAACTACGTCCGTGATTGTCCAACCGTTTCTTGTGATATAAGACTTAATTTCATTTCTCACATTTATTTTACTTTTATTCTTCATGTGACACCTCTTTCATTATTCTAACACTTTTTTAGATGCAATACAACTATATCGATATATTTATGTTATTATATTGACATATATGTCTATATATAGTAATATACAATTATATTATACTATAAGGAGTGTAAAAATGAAAATATTTGAAAATGTATTTATTAACGGTTCACGAAAATGCTTACTTGCAGAAGGTCAATTAAATAAAAAAGGATTTATGATTGACCAAACAGAATATTGGGAATTCAATGAAGTATTGATCCCCTATCAAGATGAAAAAATGAAAGATCAGTTAGTAGACATGATCACGGATAGTGATAATTTACAAGATTCAAAATTATTCATTGTTCTAAAAACGGATGAAAATGATAAGGCAAAACTCTATATTGAGAATCTTGACTTGTACGATCTAGAATTAAATGAAAAGGAATTGAGCTATTTACAAGAACAAATGAGATCATTATTATCAGCTTAATGAAATTTTAAAAAAGAGTGAGGTAATCTCACTCTTTTTTATCTTTTCTTGGTTTCATATTGCTCAAAATACTTAAAAGTTCTTTTCTATCTACAATTAATTCACATAATTTCTTATTTTCCCAATCAGTATTTGTGGTCATTACATCGATTACTAAATACTGTCTATCCCCAATAACTGTATATTCTTCACCTAATTTTAAATACCTTCCAGACACTAAGCAATCTATAGATATATTTTCTGTACTAGCTTTTATTATTTCACCAAAATGAATTAAATTCTTTTTTTTATTCATAGTATCACCCCAATAAAATATTTATTTTTTAGATAATAAATCAATTAATTCATCACAACTAGAATATCGATCTTCTATATTTTGTGATAGACACTTTAAAATAATATTTGCTTCTTCAGAGGTAAGGTTAGCAGTGAGTAATAGTTTTTCTCTTAAATCAGCACCACTAGGTGCACGACCAGTCAATAAAAAATGCCATATAGCACCAACAGAATATATATCACTTCGAACATCTCGCAACTTAGGATTTTCAATAAGACACGGATCTATATATAATCCACCTGCTATTTTGTCACCTGTATTAGTTAATTTTGTGTGTCCAGATAATTCAGAATATGCACTTATACCGAAATCAATAATTTTACATTGTCCATCATTTTTAACCATAAAATTCGAAGGTTTTAAGTCTCTATGAATAATCCCCTTTGAGTGAGCATGAGCTAAACCTGCTAGCAATGCTAATATAGGTTTTTTGCTTTGTTCGAAATCAACAATGGAATATTGATCTACAACTTCAATCATATTCATTCCTTGAATATATTCCATTCTTATAAAAGGCTTGCCTGAAAAATATCCCATATCATAAAATTTTACAATATTTGGGTGATTCAATTCGAATAGCATTTTTGCTTCTCGAAAGAATCTTTTTTCACATTCTTCCTTCTGTTCCTTATCGGTAAATATAGGGTCTAATATTTTAACAGCAAAATCAAATTCCAATAGTTTATGATGAAATTTAAATACTTGACCATAACCTCCATGTCCCAAATGTTCTCCAATCTCATATGATTCTTCATTGGATAAAACACTTTGATTTCTACTTTCCAAAGTATATATTACTTCATTGAATATTTCTCTCAAAAATTCACTACGTTCTGCATATGTACTATATTCATTTTTAATGAAATTCCAAAATTCATTTTCAGACCGACAAATTCTTAAAAATCTAGGGATCATTTCTTTAATATTTTCATTTTTCAGAAACAATTCCCTTCCTGATTCATATTCGGAAGATAATATCGAACCACCAGTTGCTCGACTTATTAAACCATTTTTAAAAATTTCAATCTCTATAATTAATTCTTCATTATTCATAAAAAGTCCTTAATTTTTATAATTAATAATTGAATATATTATACAATAAATAACTAACATTTGGTATTAATTGACTATTTTAATACTAAGAAAAAATTATTTGTTCTTATTCAAGTAAATAAAATCAATTCTAAACTCTCAATTGAGAACTCATAATTGATGAAATTTTAACTTTGAACCCACTTTTTTTTAATAGATTATGTATCACACGGGCTTGCGTGAAGGTTAATTTCCTTATATCCTGATTTGAACCCACATTTGAACCCTAATGCCCTATTATTTAGCTATATTTAGCTATTATTTTAATATATAACGTGTGTAAATTTCTAACATCGGAATGTAAAAAAATACAATTATTTGATCTCATTCAATATTCTCAAACGTGGTTCGACTCCTCTTATCCGCACCATTTATTTCACTAAATATATTGCTTCACATTTCCAGTATAATGTGAAGTTTTTTATTTATATCTGCGTAAAAAATTATATTTCAAACAAACAACTAAATCTACGTATCCCTTTTGTGTTATTATAATTGCATAAACTTGTACCATAGCGAGGAAAAATGAATGAGCGATAAAAAAATAAAAATAATTAAAAACGGTCCTTATGAAGTCAGAGGACAAATTCCCTTATCGGAAAAAATTATTCGAAGCGACGGGCACGTAAATTATTACGAAGACGGCAAAAAATATGAAGTCAGTGAAACATATAGATTATGCAGATGCGGCGAATCAAAGAATCAACCGTTTTGTGATGGCTCGCATACTTCATGCGAATTCGATGGTGAGGAGACCGCATTAGACGCAACCTATTTATCACAGGCCGACGTCTACAGAGGACCCGATCTCATATTGACAGATCAGATAGAGTTATGCGCGTATGCGCGCTTTTGCCATAAAGAACATGGGAATGTTTGGGATCTGACAGAGCATTCACATGATCCTCAAATGCGAGAAGAAGCTATCGAAGCTACGCATGATTGTCCCGCGGGAAGATTGATAGCATGGGATAAAGACAGCGAACAGCCCATCCTTCCCAACTATGAACCTTCTATAGTTATTCTGCAAGACCCCAATCAAGATTGCAGTGGACCATATTGGGTCCGCGGCGATATCCCATTGGAATCGGCTTACGGAAGTGATTATGAGGTAAGACATCAAATGACGCTTTGCAGATGCGCAAAATCGCGTAATCAACCGTTTTGTGATGCGTCACATGTCAATGCGAAATTCAAAGACAAATAACTACTTCACTGACTCAATAATAAGGATTGCATTTTAACTTTCCCTATGCTAAAATACTTAATACTTAGTTGTTGTATGCGCCCGTAGCTCAGCTGGATAGAGCATGCGGCTTCGAACCGCAGTGTCGGGGGTTCAAATCCCTTCGGGCGTACCATTTTCTGCATAAATAAACATTATAAATGTTCGGAGAATAATTACCTTCATAAAAAATATAACCGATAGATTGAAATCTATCGGTTTTGTTATTGCATAATTATCTATTTTGACTTTTCTGTAATGATTATGTTTGTATCGGATCAAATACATTTCATCACCTTTTTTGTGACAAGGTTGTACGCTGATACGTATTTAATTTTATTGCTTTAAAATCATTACTCACAGCCAAAATTACATGTAAAATAAATGGCAACATCATAGACTGCGTATAATATGCGATCAAACAAAAAACGATACCCAAAGGAAACGCGCCGAAAGCTTCCTGTTTACCTTTAAAAATATGGATCAAACTGTATATGGTACTATTAATAATAATAGCCGCTGTTAACCCATAGGCATAATAACAACTAAAAAATAATACTCCTCTTATCATCAATTCATACCCAAAGAGATATAAACTCCATGATATAACATTTCGTAAATGCTTTGATTTATCCCATTTATCCACACGTACCTGCGGATAATAAGTTGTGTCGATTTTTTTACCACTTCTGAATATAGATGCAAAGAAAAATAAACCTATCGAGCATACAGATATGATAAATGCATATTCTCCCTTGGGGAAAGAAAGACCAAAATCAATAGGTTTCATAGTGTAGAACAATCCGATTAAAATAAGCGGGACAATTCCTAAAAGCAAGAAACCTAGAATGCGTGGTATATGTATTGCGTATTCTTTTCGGCTTTGTTGATCCCCCATTTTTTTCGCGAGAAGTGTTACTGCTTTACTGTTATATGAAAAAAAATAAGTCAGATAACTAAAAGTGAATATAATAAAAGTCAGTATCTCATCTTGTATAACAGAATCTATCATTGTTTGCATATTTTCCTCATTAAACATCATTATATTTATTTGCTGCATATTTTTTCAGTAATTTACTTGAGATCATTGGAAAATATTGGTAGGCAAATTTTGTAATTTTACCGAGATTTGTTAAAACCATAGTGTCTTTTCTTTTCTCAATGCATTTCAGAATCGAGTTTGCTACACTTATCTGAGTGTCGTGATTAGCTTTTCTTGAAATATCCACGAGTTGTCCGTCAGAAGTATATACCTTTTTGCCTGCATCATTTTCAGTAAAACCGACATATATGATACCGACATGTACATTGTATTCATATACCTCACATCTAAGTGAATCCGCAAAACCGGTTAAAGCCATCTTAGCACAACTATATGGAGCAATACCGGGCAGTCCCTTCAATCCTGACAAGCTGGATATAAACAATATCTGTCCGGAGCTTTGTTCGATATAATCAAGGGCATATTTGCTCATATTGACAGCACCAATAAAATTGATATCCATTATAGTTTTAAATAAATCCAAAGTCGTATCTTTAAATAATCCTCGCATACTCATCCCGGCATTATTGATCAATATATCAAGTCTTCCGAATACATCGATCACTGACGAAACGATACGGTTACAATCCTGAGGATCTGTAACATCACCAACATAATAAGATGCATGATATCCTTGCGTATTTATATCTTGTACAGTATTTTTCAATGCATCTTCGGATCTGCCCGTTATAATGATTGAATTATCATATTGAGCAAGCAGTTTAGCGCATTCTCTTCCAATACCCTTCCCGCCACCGGTTATCAGTATTACTTTGTTTCTTGTTTTCATATCTAACCCACATTTAGTCGAATATTATGTCAACAAACATTTTATCTCTTGATTATTTTTTATTGCAATAATTGTTCTCATAAAACCAATCTACGATCAATTTTACAGAAGTTTCAATATCCGTTTGCGGCATACACAGTTTTTCGATTGCTTTTGAAGAAGAATAGTAGTGCCCATCTTGAGAAATTCGTATCATATTTACCGATAATAAAGGATCTTTTTTTGTTAGTCGACCAATCGTTTCAAAAAGATAACCCATCATAAGCATAACCGGAAAAGGGAATTTCAGTTTAGGGGCCCTAACCCCCGAGTATTCCGCTATAATGTTAAAGAACTCTTTATAACAAAGATTTTCTCCTCCTGCTATATAGCACTCTCCCGGCTCTCCTTTTGAAATTGCGTTAACTGCTGCTACAGCAACATCACCTACATATACCACGCACCTTCCACCATTGGTATAGCTGGGAACTCGTTGATTCATAATTGCAAGTACCATTTCGCCGGATCCCGGTTTTGTGTCATATTCTCCGATCATAAATGTCGGGTTAATAATAACTACAGGCAGACCATTCTCTTTATGTTCATTTAATAAATAGTCTTGTGCAGCTTTTTTTGTATCCATATAATCTAAGCCGTATTTTCCAAAATTGTAAGGATGATCCTCGGTACCAGGTGATTCTATGGATCCGTAGCCAAATGAATTGGCTGTTCCTATATGAATCAATTTTTTTATATGATATTTTTTTACCGCTTCGCTTAAGTTTCTTACAGCTTCATAATTAACTTCCCAACAAGCTTTATTTCTATTGGGCCAAACATCTGTGATCGCGACTGTATGTATCACAATATCACAATCTTTAACAGCTGTTTCAATATCCGAAATGTTCAAAATATCACCATAAAAAGATTCATACTTTAAACCTCTAATTGTAGAATGATCTCTGCTTTCTTGCAGGAAAGCCTTAACTTCATATCCACGTTCAAGCAAATATCTTAAAATATGAGAACCGAGAAACCCATCTGCTCCGGTTAGCAAAACTTTCATTTTAACTTCCTAAATTTTCTAAATAGATTATTTAACACATTAAAATACTCTTTATATTTTAAAACATGCTGTTACTTATATCTCGTTAATACCTTAACAGAATTATCTCAAAAAAACAAAAACAATTTCCAATTATCCATGGTGCATATTTATATGCAGGTTTATTTATCGCACAAATCACATAATAAAAAGCTGTCGTTTGACAGCTTTTATTGAAACCTTTGATCTTCCAATATTGTTAATTCAAATGTTTTTTGATATATCCTACTTGCCTTATCATGAAATCCTAATTGCAAGTAGATTTCAGCCAAATGATGTAATGCAATTGCATTAAAACGATGGTTCTCACCGAATATCTCACCATAAATATGCAAAACCTTAAAATATAATTCTTTCGCTTTTTCAAAAGACCGTTCAGATTGATACATAATTGCCATATGTTGATAAATCATAGCACTCGCAAGATGTTCTTTCCCAAAAGTATCTTTATCAATCTGCAAAGATTTGTCATAAAGCTTTAATGCTTTTTCGGTCAATTCATTGGATAAATAAATATTGGCTAAATTATGATAGATCGCAGCAGTTTGCGGATGATCTGTCCCTAAAGCATTTTCAAAAATCGTTTGTGCTTTCATATATAATTCTAAAGCTGTATCATAATCGTTTTGCGTTTGATAAATCCCTGCGAGATTTTGATAAGTAACTGCTGTAGATGGATGATTTGTCCCCCAAGCGGATTCTTTGATTTCTATTGATTTTAAATATAACTCTTTCGAAGCGACAATTTGTCCTTTCATTTCTAAAATGCCCGCAATATTATGGTAAGCTATCGCGATTGAAGGATGCTTTTCGTCAAAGAGAGATTGTTTGATCTCAAGAGCATTATTATAAAATTCATAGGCAAGCTCATACTCGCCCAACATTTGGTATACATAACCCAAATCATTTGAAATGACAGCAATGAAAAAAGCCGGAACTACAGGATCATGCTCATTCATACTCAATGCATTTTTCAAATGTTCGGTAGCTTTTTCATATAAGGCGAGTGAGGAATAAATACCCGCTATATTTTGATGGATGATTGCTGAAGGTGTTTGCAAAGATACTTGTTTTTTTTGAAAAATAGTTAAAGCTTTATAATAATACTCTAGTGCATTATCATAATTGGCTTCATTTTCATAACAAGTAGCAATATTATTATACAAAACTGCAGTTAAAAAATGTTCAACACCTAAAATATCGTCAAGGACATCCAATGTTTTTTGGTACAATTCAAAAGCAAATTTATATTTACCTTGAATAAAAGATAAATTTGCAATTCCTTGATAAGTGCTGACAGTATCTAAATGATGAGTTCCGAAAGTATTTTCGCGGATTTTCAAAGCTTTACGAAAAAACTCGGTAGCATTATCATAAGATCCATAGAATAAATATATATGAGCCAAGGATTGATAGGAAGCAGCTGTAATCGGATGTGAAGCCCCGAAAAAAGTTTCTCTTATCCTCAATGATTCTTCGTGCAATTGCATCGATCGCTCATAGCGACCTTGTTGCATATACAGTTCTCCCATCCCATGATAGGTTTCTGCAGTCATAGGGTGTTCTACACCAAAATTCGTTTGTCTTATATCTAAAGCTTTTTTAAAATATAGGTCCGCCTGCTCAAAAAAACCCTGTTCCACATACAATTCCGCAACTGCATGATAAGTTGCTGATGTTGAAACATGTTCTGTGCCAAGTATATTTTCTTTTATTAATAATGCTTTATTGTAATATTGTGCCGATTGGAGGTATTTTCCTTGAGCTTTATAAATACCAGCTATTTTATGGTATGTGATCGCATTCGATCGATGTTCATAACCTAAAATCGATTCTTTAATACGCATTACGTCTAAATATATTTGGAGAGCTTTGTCAAATTCGTTTTTAATCGCATATATACCTGCTATATGATGATAAGTCACAGCCGTCGACAAATGCTCATGACCAAATTTCTCTTCTTTTATCTCTAATACAGAATCATAAATCTCTGCTGCTTTATCGAAATCTCCGAGTATTTCATGTAAACTTGCCATATTTTGATAAGTCAATGCAGTGGATATATGCTCTGTACCCAAAACTCTTTCTTTTATTTTTACCGCACGCAGATAATACTCCATCGCTTCATCATATAGCGCGCGATATTGAAAAATTTCAGCGATCCTATGATAGGTTTTGGCATTCATTAAGTGTTCATTGCCCAATACTTCCTCTTTAAGGCGAATCGATAAGCGATAATTATCCAATGCTTCTGTGAATTGACCGAGATATTGGAGAATTTCAGCGATATGGTGATAAGTGTCTGCGTATGATACATTATCACATGTTTTTACATCTTTTTGCATCTGAAGTATCTTTTGGTAGAATTTCATAGCGCGATCATACTTGCATTGTGTACATGATATCTTAGCAATACGTTCATAGATATCAATTATATTTTCATATTTTTTATTTTCTTTATTCGATGCTAACTGCAAAGCATTATTCAAATGCAGCATAGCTGTATCGAAATCATAATCGATGATAGCTTTGTCCGCAAGTGAGAGATAAGAGTCTATGAATTCTTGCGTATATTTATTATCTTGAGAAGATTTCTTGCTCTTTCTTTTAGCCACTAGAATAACCCCTGATATCCCTTAGTTGAAAAAAATAAGTATTATGAATAATACTTATTATTCAAAACAAAATATGTTTTATTGTATACTCTAATTAAATCCTTTGATCCCGTGTGTAAATAACAGTTTAGTTAATATATATGATCTTTACCGATGCACATAGTTCAGTGGATCTACATAAACGTTATTGATCAGCACAGAAAAATGAAGGTGAGGTCCTGTTGAGTCCCCCGTACTCCCGACAAGTCCGATCGTTTGACCTTTTGTTACGATATCGCCTACGCTAACGGATATTTTATTAAGATGCGCGAAAAGCATGCTATATTCCCCACCACCGTTTGGATTTGTCCCCATATCAATAATGACACAATTGCCGAAACTATATCGATATTGAGCATAAATTACTTTACCATTACCCGGAGCGATTATCGGTGTATTGTATGGTGCAGGAATATCAATGCCGTAATGCATCCTTTGTACATGATAGATCGGATGCATACGATATCCGAAATAATCAGATATATATGTGTGTCCGGGAACTGGCCAACTGAATGATGAAAAATCATTCCCATAGGTTCCTCCCGAATTACTTGCTGCAATGATCCTACGTAATTCAGCTGCCTCATCCTCTTGTTGTTTCGCTAAGGCATTCCAATATATAATATTATCTTCAATATCAGCTGTCTTCTTATTCTTTTGATTCCTTTGTGTTTCGAGATTTGCTTCTTGTTTGCTAAGATTATCTATAAGATCAGCTAATTTTTGATTTTCAACTTCAATTTCTTCTTTTTTCTCTTGAATGGTATTTTCTGCAATTTCCAAATTGGTCGCTATTTCTCTGTCATAGGAAACGATCGATGAAATCATATCAATACGGCTGATAAAATCAGAGATGCTTGTCGAACCGAATAATACATCTAAATACCCGGAATCTCCGTACATATACATAACTGAAAGACGTTCTTCAAATAGTTTTTGATAATACAATTTATTAGCAGTAGCTTCATCAAGTTCTTTTTGTGCGGCTTCGAGTTTTCTTTCGGTATCGGCTTTTTGGATCGAGTAATCATCAATAAGTGCATTCGTTTCATTGATCTGTGTATCCAAAGCTTCAATTTCACTGAGAAGTATTTCTAAAAGTTCTTCCTGAGCTTCAGCATTATCTTCAGAATTTTCAATTTGATTTTCTAAGTCTTCAAGACGTTCCTCATTTGTTTGTGCGCTTGCAACTCCACCAATCGAAGCGATCGTTAACACACAAAAACAAACCAGTAAAAACACGAATACTTTTTTTATGGTTCTTTTTTTCCCATTTGTGCTCATTGTTTACCCCTTACACATTTAAGAATTTTCTCAATGAAAACATGCTACCTACTGCGCCCAGAATAATTCCATAAACCAAGAAATAAAAACTTACCTGCGTCATGATCAAATTCGGCGGTGCTATCGTACTGCCTAAAGGAAGCACGGATAATGAGCTGAACAATAGACCGTATAAATAGTAGTATAAATTACGTATAAATAAAATTGATATCATAGCTCCCAACAAGCCCAATATCGATCCTTCTATGACAAAAGGAAGACGTATATACCAATCGGTTGCGCCGACATATTTCATGATAGAAATATCGGACCGTCTCGAAAACACCGTCAGTTTTATCGTATTGTATATAATAAAAATAGCAATCAAGCTTAAAATCGCAAAAATAACCCAACTTATTGTAGTAGTAAATTG
The DNA here is from genome assembly GCA_963674555.1 of uncultured Anaerofustis sp. Classification (GTDB taxonomy): domain Bacteria; phylum Bacillota; class Clostridia; order Eubacteriales; family Anaerofustaceae; genus JBGMEA01. The sequence goes on from OY771429.1 coordinate 262,708, forward strand.
ATTGAACTTTAAAAGCTTATCTACCGTTTGTTTGCCGTATACTACATCTTTGACTCCATCGAAACCCAAGGCATAAATAGACAGATTATCGATATTCTCCGGATCAGATAGTTTTACAATATATGAATCGGGCAGTGGGCTGTTGTCGCCTGTGTAACCTTCAAGTAAATATTCGTAACCAACCAATGTTTCTTTAAAATTATCCAGAGCATCAGCTCTTGACTCATACTCGACACTTGAAACGCCATCATACACGATAAGATCATTATAGATCCTATCTTTTTGCAATTGTGAGATATCTTCATTTAAATAAATTTTTAATTCTAGATTACTTTCAATTTGATCTGTTATATAATGCACATTGATCGCTACGACTAAAATAACACCTACTATGACCAAAGCCGATACAACGGATAAAACAGAAGCAAGGCTCATAACTGAATTTCTTTTTATATTGTTGATCGAGTCTCTGATAAATATTTTAAAAGATGAATACTTAATTGTAATATCCTCCAACTTTATCGCTTATCAAATGTCCCTTATCTAAAACTATAACCCGTTTTTTCATTCGATCCACCATCGTGATGTCATGTGTCGCGATGATCACAGTCGTTCCGGTGTTGTTTATATCGGAAAGTAAATTCATGATACCGGCACTTGTAGCAGGGTCTAAATTACCTGTAGGTTCATCGCATATTAAGATTTTAGGATGATTGATAATTGCACGTGCTATTGCAACGCGTTGTTGCTCTCCTCCGGAAAGCGAAGATGGATACTTTCTTGCTTTATCTCTCAACCCTACCATATTAAGTATTTTGGGGGTTAATCTATGAATTGTTTTGGGATTAGTTTGAACGGCTTCCATTGCAAATGCAATATTTTCATATACTGTTTTTGTTTCAAGTAATCTGAAATCTTGAAACACGACCCCTACTTGTCTACGGTAAAAAGGTAATTCTTTTTTACTTAATCTAACAACATCTTTCCCCGTAACATAAATTTTTCCATCCGTAGGGACGATCTCTTTTAAAAGCAATTTTAGAATCGTTGATTTCCCGGCACCGCTTTTGCCGACAATAAATACAAATTCACCCTGTTCAATATTAATATTGATATCATGAAGCGAATAATATTCCTCTGTATCATATTTCATATAAAGATTTGTCAAATTAATCATGAAAACCAATACACTCTCTGTCATTTCTTTAAAAAATTATATCATATATTTTAGTCTGAAACAATAAACTTTCGAACGAATAATCTATAGATACAATATCTAAAATTCAGTCGAAATTACTTCCTAATAATAGTTTTATACAATACTATATTTAATTTCGACACAATATAATTACTTTCAAAAATCAGAAAAATCTATTAAATATAACCCAAATATATCTTCCTCTATTCTGCATAAAAAATTAATAAAATATATATAATCAGACCGTAGAAATTTACCATTTTAATAGAAAAATATTTAGATATATGTTATGATTTATATAACTTAATGGACAATAATCATAAATCGCGGAGAAATGCATGAATAAAATCAATTGGAATGATTTTCGTAAATTACCTAATATATTATCTTTATTCCGAATTGTACTGATCCCGATCTTTTTATATGTTGTATTTATATTTGGTTTCGAAGACGGAAAGTACTTGATATTCTGTATTCTTCTTTTATCATGGCTCACGGATATTTTAGATGGGATTGCAGCAAGAAAACTGAACATGATCACAGAGCTGGGTAAAATATTAGATCCCTTGGCTGATAAAGCAACACAAGTATCGATCTTATTTGCACTCTGGATCGACAGACTGGTTCCTGGTTGGATATTTGTAATTATTTTCATAAAAGAACTCCTATTATTGATCGGTGCAATTTACTTAAAAAAAGTTATTAAAACCAATATTATACCCTCAAATTATTGGGGTAAAAGTGCTACGGGCGTTTTTTATATAAGTGCGGCATTATTGATCCTCGAAATACCTTGGGCTATTTACGGCATATATATTGCAGCAATATTGATGCTAATTGCTTTTAGCACATACGGTAAAATCGTATTTGGTATGCTCCATAAAGATCAATGATCAGCATATTAAATTATGATGTTTCAGAAAATTTAGCGAAAGTGGCTCAGCGGTAGAGCATCGCCTTGCCAAGGCGAGGGTCGCGGGTTCGATTCCCGTCTTTCGCTCCATTTGCGGGTGTAGCTCAATGGCAGAGCATCGGCTTCCCAAGCCGGCTACGAGGGTTCGATTCCCTTCACCCGCTCCAATCTAATTTACTTGACCTATTATTTTGAATAGTTTATAATATTTTCATAAACTATACCTAATATATCAAATCCTGCTAGTAAAATTTTACATTAAAACATTTTTTCCGTAAATTCCAGCCTTTTCAGTTTACTTGATATTTACATAGACGTTACACCAGTATGATTTATAAATAACTTATTCCATATTAGTATTGTGGTACAACCATTAATTAAAAGGAGAAAAAAATGAAAAAAATTACTATTATTGGTTTATCATTGTTTATGGTTATCGCATTGTTTGCGGGATGTACTGATCAAGGGATGTCCGGAACCGTAACAATGGCGGGTTCCACATCAATGGAAAAACTCGCAAAAGCTTTAGGCGAAGGATTTGAAACAGAAAACGAAGGAGTTACCGTTGACGTACAAGCCGGCGGTTCAAGTGCTGGTTACGCACAATGTTCTGACGGAAGTGTCGATATCGGAAATTTAAGCCGTGGATTGAAAGACACTGAAAAAAGTGCAGATATCCTCGAAAATATTGTTGCATACGACGGTATCGCAGTAGTTGTTAACCCTGCAAACACAGTAACTGCACTAACATCTGAACAGATTGCAATGATCTACAAAGGTGAAATAACGAATTGGAATGAAGTAGGCGGAGCTGATGCTGAGATCGTTGTTATCGGAAGAGAAGCCGGAAGCGGAACAAGAGATGGTTTTGAATCAGTATTGGACGTTGAAGACATGTGCATGTATGATTCTGAACTTACTGAAACAGGTTCGGTAAAGACAACTGTTGCAGCAACTGAAGGTGCAATCGGATATATCTCATTGGGCTATGTCGATGATACTGTTGTCGCATTAACTGTTGATGGTGTTTATCCAACAACAGAAACTGTACAAGATAATTCTTACGCAGTACAACGACCTTTCCTAATGATCATTAAGGCTGACAACGAAAGTGAAGAAGCTTTAGCATTTTTAGAGTATGTTTTAAGCGATGAAGGTCAAGCTATCGTAGAACAACTACACTTTGTACCTGTACAATAATATACTTTTACGCTTAATGGAATCGGGCAGACTTTATGTCTGCCCTTTCCTTACATTTTGACAAGGATAATACATGAAAAAGAAAAATAACAAAAACAACAGAAAATCCAAAACTGTAGAATTAATATTTTTATTTTGTTCGATCTTTGCTGTGATCATGCTTGCACTGATTACGGTTTTCATGCTTATGCAAGGTTTACCCGCCATTGAAGAAGTTGGTATATGGAAATTTGTTTCCGGAACAATTTGGAAACCAACTGCCGCTGAACCTTCGTACGGCATTTTACCAATGATCCTATCCTCATTATACGCTACTTTTGGAGCAATTGTCTTAGGTGTTCCACTGGGCGTTTTTACAGCTGTTTTCATGAGTAAAATAGCTCCAAAACCCTTGGTTAAAATTCTTACACCCCTTGTTGATCTTCTTGCCGGAGTTCCATCGGTTATTTACGGATTTGTAGGGCTGATCGTTCTTGTTCCATTTGTAGCGACAGTTTTCAATATTGCTTTTGGTGCAACTTTAATGACTGCTATGATATTGCTAGCGATAATGATTTTGCCCACTATTATTTCTATTGCCAAAACAAGTCTCGAAAGTGTGCCCGATACATACGAAGAAGCTTCTTATGCCTTAGGAGCAACTAAGATCCAAACAATCTTTAAAGTTACAATACCGGCTGCAAGCTCCGGAATCCTTTCAGGTGTTATATTAGGGATCGGACGCGCTATCGGTGAAACAATGGCTGTTATCCTGGTATCAGGTAATACAGTTAATATGCCTGAGCTCCTTGGATCAGTACGATTATTAACTTCGGGAATTGTTTCGGAAATGTCGTATGCAGATGCTTTCCACAGACAAGTTTTGTTTGGGATAGGTCTGGTCTTATTCGTATTTATCATGATCATCAATTTAGTTTTAAATGTCATAATAAAAAATTATGATAAAAAATATAGGTGAATAGTATAAAATGAAAAAAATAACAGACTCGATATTAAAAACACTGATTTGGGCAAGCGGATTATTTGTATTGGTCTTATCGATTGCTCTTATCTGTTATATATTCGTACGGGGCTTGCCATATGTAACATTTAAATTACTGACTACTGCTCCTAGTGAGTTAAAAGGCACATATGGAATACTCCCAATGATTTTAAACACTGTTTATATCATTGTCATAACATTACTGATTTCAACTCCTATCGGTATTGGTGCGGCAATTTATCTTAACGAATATTCAAAATCGACCAATAAAATCGTAAAAATAATTGAATTTACGATCGAAACACTTGCGGGAATACCATCCATCATATATGGGCTATTCGGCTTTATGTTTTTTGTTACTTTCCTCCAACTGCGAATGTCCATACTTTCCGGTGCTTTAACTGTCGCAATTGTCATTTTACCTACTATTATCCGCACAACTCAAGAATCACTTAAAACAGTACCTGAGAATTATCGTGAAGGTTCTTTGGCTTTGGGTTCGAGTAAGTTTCAATTAATACGTACTATTTTGATACCTTCAGCGATGCCCGGCATCATAACAGCAATTATTTTGAGTATCGGGCGGATCGTAGGGGAATCAGCAGCTCTTATATTTACATCCGGAATAGGTTATTCCATGCCAAAAGGCGTTTTCTCACATCTATTTAAAAGCGGAGCCACTTTGACTGTCCAGTTATACCAATATCTTGCTCGAGGAGAAAGTCTGGATGTATGTTTCGCGATAGCGGCAATTTTAATAATTATTGTATTGATCGTAAATATATCTACAAAATACTTGAGTAAGAAATTAGCAAAATAAATGAGGTTTACAATATGGAACACCAAATAAGCACAAGAGATTTAAATCTGTTTTACTCCGAAAATCATGCTCTGAAAGATATCGATTTCGATGTTGATGAAAACGAAATCGTTGCTTTGATCGGTCCTTCAGGCTGCGGAAAATCTACTTTTTTAAAAACGTTAAATAGGATGAATGACTTGATTGAAAATGTAAAGATCACTGGCGAAGTATTGATTGACGGTGAAAATATATATAATAAAGATATCGATGTAATCGCATTGAGAAAGAAAGTAGGCATGGTTTTTCAAAAACCAAACCCCTTCCCTATGACGATTTACGATAATATCACATACGGTCCAAAAATACATGGACAAAAAAATAAAGCACAATTGGACCAAATCGTAGAAGAGAGTCTGAAAGGTGCTGCACTTTGGGAAGAAGTTAAAGATAGATTAAAAAAACCTGCATTAGGTTTATCCGGCGGTCAACAACAAAGGTTATGCATCGCACGCGCTATCGCTGTCCAACCTGAGATTTTATTAATGGATGAACCTACATCCGCCTTAGATCCGATCTCTACTCTTTCGATTGAAGAATTGATGATCTCACTGAAAGAAAAGTATACTGTTATCATCGTTACACACAACATGCAACAAGCGGCAAGAATTTCAGATAAAACAGCATTTTTCTTTATGGGAGAATTGATAGAATACGATGAAACTCAAAAAATATTCTACGCACCTACCCAAAAGAAAACCGAAGATTATATTACAGGAAGATTTGGTTGATCACCAGCCGCAAAAGTAGGAGGATAATATGAACAGTATTCGAAATCATTTTGAAAAAGAATTGACTCTTTTATACAACGATCTCGTAAAAATGGCAGCTTTGATAGAAGATTCAATACAAAAATCTATCGTTGTCATCAAAACGATGGATGAAAATCTAGCGGAAGAAATCATAATAAACGATAAAGAAATCAACGCAATGGAGAAATCCATTGAAAACAGATGCTTAACGTTACTATTGCGTCAACAACCTGTAGCCTCTGATCTGCGCTTGATTTCAGCTGCTCTAAAAATGATCACAGATATGGAACGCATTGGCGACCATGCAAAAGACATTTCCGAAATTGTTAAATTATCCGATATAAAAGAAATATCCGAATATGCTAACGATTTACCGGATATGGCACAAAAAGCAATAGATATGGTAAAAAACAGTATCACTGCTTTTATCAATAAAGATGTACCTTTGGCACGCGATACGATCAACAAAGACGACGAGGTAGATGAATTATTTATTATTGTTAAGGATGAGCTATCAAAAGCTATGCAAACGCAAAAGGGGCATATGGATGAAATGTTAGATGTTATAATGATCGCGAAATACTTGGAGAGAATTGCCGATCATGCTGTCAATATATGCGAATGGGTAAATTACATGATTACAGGAAAGCACACAAATTATGAATATTATGAAAAACCGGATGGGTTGATAAAAGATGAGTAATTATGTTTATATAGTTGAAGATGACGAAAACATCCAGAAACTTCTTTCATTAGCATTAAAAACAATTAATTGCACAATCAAAACTTTCGATAACGGTGAAGATATGCTTGCGGAATGCAAAATACAGATACCTGATTTAATTTTTCTGGATATTATGCTACCGGGAGCAGATGGATTTGAAATATTAAGGATATTAAAATCAAATGAAGAATACCAAGATATACCTGTCATTATCTTAACTGCTAAATCAGATGAAACCGATACGGTTGTCGGATTGGAAGGTGGAGCTGAAGATTATTTGACGAAACCATTCAGCGTCTTGGAACTTTTAGCGCGAACAAAGAAGATATTAGCACGCACACAGAATAATTCAAATACAAATATTATTGATTATAAAGATATTAAGATCAATAAAGATATGTTTGAGGTATATAAGTCAGCCAAACAACTTGATCTTACGATGAAAGAGTTTCAACTACTTATTATGTTAATAGAAAACCAAGGGCGTGTCGTCTTAAGAAATGAACTGCTGGATAAAATTTGGGGTATTGATTTTGAAGGTGAGACACGCACTCTTGATATGCACATAAAAACATTACGAGCGAAACTCGACGACAATGCGGAGAATCCAACCTATATTAAAACGGTTCGCGGAGCCGGATATACAATGATGCAATGAGGTAGAAATGCGAAAAAAATTTTTTATCAGATCTCTGATGATCTCTTTGTTGAGCATATTGATTTTCGCAGTATGTTCTTCATTTATTATGTTTCAAATAGATAAACAACAGCATGCTGAAAAAATAGAGTTGTATTTAGCAACTGTTCTATCATATCAGGATATTTCTGATGATTATCAATTGCAAGCAAACAATATATCAGATTTGTATGGTACTGATTTAAGAGTAACTATAATTGACATAAACGGATTCGTATTAGCTGATTCTGTCATGGACAGTTCTCAAATGGAGAATCACTCCGATCGTGAAGAGATCATAGATGCAATTGCTTTTGGTGAAGGTACATCTGTCAGGTATTCAACTACAATCAAAAAAAATGTGCTTTATGTTGCCATAAAGACAGATACCGATGTGATTTTGAGAGGAATGATCCCTATTTCAAGTCTCCTCTCAAATTTGATCGATCTAATGCCCTATATTTTTTTAGCGGCGCTGATCGCATTTATTATTTCGATATTCACTTCTAAAATTTCCGCAAGAGACTCTATGAAACCCTTATTAAGTATTATAGATCAAATGACTCGCATCAGTCATGGTGAATATTCCGCCTCGGTTGCTTATTCCGAATACAATGAACTAAACGACCTGGTTACGAGTATAAATGCTCTGACCGGCGCGATTCATCATTCTATGGAAGAGATCAACACAGAAAAGGATAAACTTAGTTTTATATTAAATAACATCAGCCAAGGTGTGATACTCTTAGATGATTTTTATAAAATCGTTCACTGCAACGATTCTGCCAGAAAGGTTTTCGATTTAGACCGAAAGCCCGGCATGACATTATTTGAACTTACGAGAAAAAACACGATTATAAATGCTGTTGAAAAAGCAAAAGAAAATATTGCAACACACTTTGAATTACCGATGAATAATAGTAAAGAAATTTATAATGTATCAGTTCTTCCGGTTGCAGATGAAGCATATGAAGGAAATGTTTTTTTGATCTTCACTGATATTACACAAAGCAAAAATAATGAGAAATTACGCAAAGAATTTTTCTCAAATGCTTCACATGAACTGCGCACACCAATAACTTCAATTATGGGTTTTTCTGAAATGATCAGTAACAATATTGAAGATGATCCGGAATCAATAAAGAACCATGCTTCAATTATCCACAGAGAATCAGAAAAACTTTCTGCGCTATTGAATGATATGCTTGTTATATCTTCACTGGAAGAATCAAATGAACGAAAACCCAGTGAATCACTAATGGTCAAACCGATCATCCAAGAAGTTATCGATGGTTTATCCGGCACAGCCATTCAAAAAAATATCGATATTCATTTGGAGTGTGATGACACTACTGAATTAGGCATTGATAAACACAACTTTATCAATATGATGATGAATCTTGTGGAGAATGGTATTAAATACGGCAAAGAGGATGGGAACATCTGGATCACAGTAAAAAGTGAATCCGATAAAACAGTAATTACTGTAAAAGATGACGGCATCGGTATCGACAGAGCTGATTTGCCGAGAATCTTTGAACGTTTGTACAGAGTCGATAAAAGCAGAAACAGCAAAATACGCGGTACAGGCCTCGGACTGTCAATCGTTAAACATATCGTTCAAAAGTACAAAGGTGAGATATCAGTAGAATCAACTTTAAATGCAGGAACAGAGTTTACAATAATCTTTTGATCTTATTATTATTAATAACTTTGAAAGTAAAAAAACAAACGTAATGCGTTTGTTTTTTTATGTACCCCAAATATTATTTTTAATCAGCTTTAGATAATTCATATTTTTTAGTGCTAGAAAAATAAAAACTAGAATAATAACATGGATGAGCAACGGAATATAAGCACCGGTTGCAATACAAACGAGAGAATCAATAATATAAAACATGATCACATTGATATAGCCGATACGTTTTTGATAGACAGCAAAAAATGCTGAAAGCACAAATGAAAGGATGATGATCGCAAATGCTGCATAAAAAGCAATACCGAAAACTATATTTCCTTGTGCAAATCGATTATACCCCATCGAAAAAAGTTTTTCGATAAGTACTAAATTTATAAAAGTTAAATGAATATCGATTTTCAAAATCAGTAATCCGGCTTGAAACAATGAAAAAATCGCGGCAAGATATACTGCAAATGAATATACTTTAATCTTTATCTCACATAATCTTTTAGCTTCAAGATATTCTTGATAATTCATACTCTCTTTATTCCTTCTTTTAGAATCTGCCAATAAATTTAACTTCAGGTTCGAGTGTCACAGAGAACTTTTTATCAACAATGTCTCTGATCACTTCAATCAAATTCATGACGTCTTCAGCAGTGGCGTTATTATAATTGACAATAAATCCGGCATGTTTTTCACTAACCATTGCCCCGCCTATCCTATATCCTTTTAAGCCCGAATCTTCTATCAATTTAGCTGCATAATTCCCTTTCGGACGTTTGAATACACTTCCCGCACTGGGATAATTTAAAGGCTGTTTTGTCCGACGTTTCTTATTGTTTTTCTGCATGATTGCTTTGATTTGTTCCGGATCATTATTCTTCTCCAACTCGAAAGTCGCAGAAAGGATAATTGATCTGTTCTTTTGAAAAACGCTATATCTGTAATCTAGTTCTAAATCAGCTAATGTGAGATTACATATCTTACTGTTTAAATCCATGTAGGTTACATTATGTATAACATTTTTCACTTCAGATCCATACGCGCCTGCATTCATGTAGATTGCTCCCCCAACGCTTCCGGGAATACCTCCTGCAAATTCCAATCCACTCAAATTATTTTTCATCGCAAACTGCGCAACTTCGCTAAATAAATTACCTGCTGCTACAGATATTTTATTATCCTCGATCGTTATATGTTGCATTTTTGTAAGGATGAGGACAATCCCATCAATACCTTGATCACTGACAAGAATATTCGTTCCATTGCCTATAACTTCATAAGGTATATTATTTTTTATTATATAATCTAAAACAAATGACAATTCATCTATGTTCTCAGGGAATACTACAATATCAGCCGCACCACCGATCTTAAAAGAAGTATAAGAACTCATTCGAGAATTAAATTGTACTCTGTCTCTGAATTTTTCTTGGAGCAATGAAACATCATACATTGTCTTTCACATCTCCCATTTTATATTGTTTTCTTCTAAAATCAAACTTCACCTCTGTAATGATCAATGCTATAAAAATAATCGAGCAGCCGATAAAAGTTCTCACCGTAATAACTTCATGTAACAATAAGACACCTAATATAGCGCCAAAAACGGATTCCAAGCTCATTAGGATCCCCGCATGTGTGGGGGAAGTGTATTTCTGAGCGACGTTTTGTATCAAATATGTTACACTGCTTGCAACGACTCCTAGATATAAAATAGTCGGGACTGTCTCTATAGCAATTATAATTGGATAACCGTCGGTAAACAGCAAAACAATAAAACCTATCAATGCCGCAAAAAACATTTGCGTTATAGCAAGCACGATCGGATCTCTTTTTTTTGCATAGTAATCGATCAAAATAACTTGAATACCAAAAAAAATTGCACATAAGATCGTATATATGTTTCCGATAGAAATCAATTGACTTTGCTGTTCATATGTTAAGAAAAAGATACCTATAAGCATAACGATAGCTGATATCACGTTGTAACGTTTTGGCTTTCTTCTGGTAAAGATCAAGACCATAAGCGGTACTAAGACAACATAAGTTGCCGTAATAAATGCACTGTTTCCAACCGGTATATATTTCAAACCCAATGTTTGAAAGAAAAAACCAAGGAAAAGTGTTGCACCTATAATTGTTCCTGCTATGATATCTTTCGGTTTTATTTTAAGTATTCTTTTAATGCTGAATATTGCCAGCACAACCGATCCGATCAGCATTCTAATGGATATGATCTGTATCGGCGTATATACATCCAGTGAGTTTTTCATAAAAACAAATCCACTGCCCCAAATCAAAGCCATAAAACACAGCGCGATGTCTGCCAATAATGATGTCTTTGTATTTTTTTTCGTAAGAGATACCTCCGATCCAAATGATTTAAAGATATTCTACCATATCTTAAACGATTTATCACTACCTCAATATAAATATGAATTCGCTTCACGAACAAACCAAAGGAAGCAAAAATATGCAAGCATATTTTTGCTTCCTATCATTGCTGATACACAATATTATTTGAGATTGTAAAATGTTTCCTTGCCAAGATAGATCGCAACTTCGCCTAATTCTTCTTCGATCCTTAAAAGTTGATTATATTTAGCTACACGGTCAGTTCGACTTGGTGCCCCTGTTTTTATTTGCCCTGTGTTGAGAGCAACTGCAAGATCCGCGATCATGACGTCTTCCGTTTCTCCTGAACGATGTGAAATAACTGCCGTATATCCTGCGCGTTTTGCCATTTCTATCGCTTCGATCGTTTCGGTTATCGTACCAATTTGATTCAATTTGATAAGAACAGAATTCGTGCATCCCAGTTCGATGCCTCTTCGTATCCTTTTTGTATTTGTAACGAAAAGATCATCCCCTACTATTTGGATCTTCTGTCCTAATCTTTCAGTCAATAATTTCGTTCCATCCCAGTCTTCTTCATACAAACCGTCTTCGATAGATATGATTGGATATTTATCAACAAGCATCTCATAATAATCAACCATTTCTTCACTGGTTCTAACAACTCCTTCACCGATCAAATGATATTTCCCATCATCCGTGTTGTAAAATGAACTGGCAGCAGCATCCATAGCCAAACAAACATCTGTCCCCGGTTTATAATTTGCTTTTTCAATGGCTTCAACGATCCTTTGTACTGCTTCTTCATTACTGCTAAAATTAGGTGCAAAACCACCTTCATCCCCTACTGCAGTACTGTAACCATTATCCTTTAAGACATTTTTCAGAGTGTGAAAAACTTCAGAACATATGCGCAAAGCTTCTTTGAATGATTTAGCGCCTACAGGCATGATCATAAATTCCTGTATGTCCACATTATTATCTGCATGCTCACCTCCATTGATGATATTCATCATTGGTACAGGCAGAGTTGTAACATTTACGCCTCCCAAATAACGATATAAAGGTATCCCCAAGTCATTTGCTGCCGCTCTGGCAATAGCCATTGATACACCCAAGATCGCATTTGCTCCGAGTCGACCTTTGTTCTCCGTTCCGTCAAGTTCGATCAACAATTTATCGATCGCGCATTGTTGAAATGCATCTAACCCTTCGATTGCCGGAGCAATGATTTCCAAGACATTATTGACTGCGTTCTGAACGCCTTTTCCTTGATAACGTGTCTTATCACCATCTCGCAATTCAACCGCTTCGTAAAGCCCCGTAGAGGCGCCTGAAGGCACATCCGCTCTACCGTAACTACCGCTCTCTAAAATCACTTCTACTTCAACAGTCGGATTCCCTCTGGAATCCAATATTTCTCTTGCTAAGACTCCGTTTATTATTGTCATTGTATTTTCTCCTTAAGAATTATTTTATCAAACTGCTTCCTGTCATTTCGATAGGTTGAGCAATATTCATCATTTCAAGGATCGTAGGAGCAATATCACTCAACTGACCATCCTTTGTTTGATCGACATTCGGGGTTATTATGATGCAGGGAACATCATTCGTTGAGTGTGCTGTGTACGTATCCTCCCCCTTACGCATCAGTTCGGCATTCCCATGATCTGCGGTCACGATCATACTATACCCCATAGAGGAAGCTTGTCTGTATACTTGTCCGACACAATCATCAACACATTCAACTGCTTTAACAGCTGCTTCGAATACGCCCGTATGAGCGACCATGTCACAGTTTGCATAATTCACAACGATCAGATCATATTCATTTTTTTTGATCTCTTCATTTAGACGCTCTGTTATTTCATAAGCGCTCATCTCCGGTTTTAAATCGTATGTAGCGACACGCGGAGATGGAATAAGGATCCGATCTTCGTTTTCATAAGCTTTTTCGATACCGCCGTTTAAAAAATATGTAACGTGTGCATATTTCTCCGTTTCTGCAATTCGCAGTTGTTTTTTTCCTTGTAGACTTATATATTCACCCATTGTATTTTTTAATAAACTGGGTTTAAAAGCAACATGCACGTTCTTAAAAGACTTATCGTACGAAGTCATTGTGACAAATTCAACATCAACTGTTTTTTCTCGCTTGAATCCTGAGAAATTATCTTCTGTAAATGCTTTTGTCATCTCTCGAGCGCGGTCCGGTCTAAAATTGAAAAAGATAACACTGTCATTTGTATTGACTGTAGCAATCGGCTTATTATTTTCTACGATAACAGTTGGCATTATGAATTCATCTGTTATGCCTTCTACATATGAATTTCGTACTGCCTGAGCTCCGTATAAAGCTGTCGAACCTTTACCCAGGACGATTGCATCATATGCAAACTGAATCCTTTCATAATGCTTGTCTCGATCCATAGCATAATATCTTCCCGATACACTTGCTACTCTTCCAACGCCTTGATCTTTCATATACTTTTCTAAATCTTCAACATATTTTGCTCCAGATGTCGGCAAAGTATCTCGACCATCCATAAAACAATGTACAAAAACTCGATCAAAGTTTTCTTTTTTCATAAGATCGATCAATGCTTTATAATGTGTATCAAATGAATGTACGCCTCCATCTGAAACAAGTCCCATCAAATGAACGGCACTGTTTTGTTCACGTGCATTCTGAATTGCGTCAAGCAGAACTTTATTTTTAAAGAAATCATTATCTTCGATCGATTTTGATATACGCGTCAACTCTTGGTAAACGATCCTGCCTGCACCGATATTTAAGTGGCCTACTTCACTGTTACCCATTTGCCCTTCGGGCAATCCTACACTTAAACCACTACATTTTAAATGACTAACAGGGAAATTTGCGACTAAAGCATCTATGTTCGGTTTGTCGGCAGCAAGAATCGCATTCCCATACACATCATTGCTGCAACCATAACCATCCATAATGATAAGAATTACTTTTTTCATACTCATCCTAACTTCCAGATAACTTTCAATATTATTTTTGATTGTATTGCGCTATCTGAACAAATTCTTCACCAAGACTAGCTCCACCAACTAAAACTCCATCAATATTTTTCATGGCCATAAGTGATCTAATATTAGTAGCTTTTACACTACCTCCATATAAGATTCGTATCTCGGATGCCATTTCGCCAAATAATTCAAATAAGAAATTGCGGATATTCAAGCATGCATCTTCCGCTTGTTCGGCTGTTGCTGTTTTACCTGTACCTATAGCCCATATCGGCTCATACGCAATAATAATGCTTGGAATACTTGAAGATATATCCTTTAGTCCTTCGTATATTTGTTCTTTCAGTATACTGTATGTTTCACCTTGTTCACGTTGTTTTTCATTCTCACCGATACAAACTACAGGGATCATATCCTTTTCCAATGCTTTTATAACTTTTGAATTTACGGAAATATTGGTCTCGTTATAGTATTTTCGACGCTCAGAATGACCTATTAAAACATATCGAATTCCAATGTCTAATAACATATCCGATGATATTTCACCTGTATAAGCTCCGGTTTCTTCATAGTGCATATTTTGAGCACCAATACTGATAGAAGTGCTTTCAGCTAATTCATTCGCTGTTTCTAAAGAAGTATAAGGCGGGAATATGATGATTTCATCTTGCGTGCAAATTAGATCAGAAGTGTATTTTTCAAAGAAATCCTTGGTCTCTTTCGTGGTATGATGCATTTTCCAATTTCCGGCAATTACACTTTTACGCATGCTTCACCCTCCAATACCTTGACACCAGGTAATACTTTACCTTCCAAAAACTGTAAAGAAGCCCCTCCGCCCGTCGAGATGTGCGTCATTTTGTCTTGCATACCGAATTTTTTAACAGCGGCAGCACTGTCACCGCCACCGATGATCGTTGTACCGTTTTTTATATCAGCGATAGCTTGAATGATCTGTTTTGTCC
Source organism: uncultured Anaerofustis sp. (assembly GCA_963674555.1). Classification (GTDB taxonomy): domain Bacteria; phylum Bacillota; class Clostridia; order Eubacteriales; family Anaerofustaceae; genus JBGMEA01. The sequence continues at coordinate 278,016 of OY771429.1, forward strand.
CTTCTTCATAATTGGACATTTCAAATACACCCATCGGTCCATTCATGACGACACTTTCACTTGATAATATAATCTTTGAAAACATATCTACTGTCTTTTCACCGATATCCATACCGATAAAATCTGATGGGATATCTTCTATAGGATAAACTGATTTTGGTGCTTCGTTTGAAAACTCGGATGATCCGACAATATCAACAGGTAAATGAATAACGGTTTTACTGGTTTTTGTTTTATTCAAAATATCGAGCGTTGTTTGTATTTCTTCTTGTTCGACAAGAGACTTCCCCATATCATATCCTTGTGCGCAAAGGAATGTGAATGCCATGGCACCTCCGATTAAAATATGATCGGCTCTGCCTAATAAATGTTCAATAACACCTATTTTATCCGAAACTTTTTTACCGCCCATAACAACTGTGAAAGGTTGCTTCGGATTATTTAAAATACGCTGTAAAAACCCAACTTCTTTTTCCATTAAAAAACCACTGTATGAAGGAAGGTAACCTGCAATCCCAACCGTTGAAGCATGGGATCTATGAGCGGCACCGAAAGCATCCATAACGAAAATATCCGCCAGACTCGCTAATTGTTTTGCGAATCTTTGATCGTTCTCTTCTTCTTCTTTGCGAAATCTAATGTTTTGCAATAACATAACTTGATCTTTTGATTGTTTGAATTTTTCTACAAGTTCGAGCGTCTTTTTACCAATCACTTCATCATCATCAGAAAATATAACATTCATATTTAAGATCTTTCTTAAAGCGTCCGCAACAGGCTTTAAGGATAAAGCCGGGTTAGGTTTTCCTTTAGGTCTATCCATATGAGAACACAAAATCACTTTAGCGTCCTGGTTGATAATATATTCTATCGTAGGTAATGTAGCCATGATCCTTAAATCATCCGTAATATTACCGTTCTCATCAATTGGAACATTAAAATCTGTTCTCATAATAATTGTTTTACCTGTGATATTGATATCGTTGATTATCCTCATTTTATGCTTCACCTTATTTATTCATATTCACAATATATGTAGCCAGTCGAATCAATTGATTTGTATAAGACATTTCATTGTCGTACCATGAAACAACTTTAACCAATTGCTTATCTTCAACATCCATCACATCCGTAAGTTGTAGATCAACAAGTGATCCGTAACTCATACCGATAATATCTGTGGATACGATTGGATCATCTGTTATACCAAGAGTTTCATTTGCAGCTGCACGCAAAGCGTTATTGACTTCTTCAATAGTAACTTTTTTGTCTAATTCGCAAGTCAAATCAACCAACGAGCCAACTTTTACAGGTACACGTAAAGCAAATCCGTCTAACTTTCCTTTCAGTTGAGGAAGTACAAGTCCTACAGCCGCTGCCGCTCCGGTAGTCGTTGGAATGATATTTTCAGCTGCAGCTCTTGCACGTCTTAAATCTTTATGCGGTCCGTCCAAAGTTACTTGGTCATTCGTGTAAGCATGTACGGTCGTCATATAGCCCATCGTCATACCGAATGTTTTATCCAACACAGCCGCAACGGGAGCAAGACAGTTTGTTGTGCATGAAGCACCTGATACGACTGTTTCAGTTCCATCTAATATTTCATGATTTACATTGTAGACGATCGTCTTCATTTCACCACGACCCGGTGCGGAGATGATAACTTTTTTTGCGCCTGCTTTAATATGTTTTTCAGCGCCCTCTCGGTCTCTGAAATGTCCGGTGCACTCTAAAACAACATCTACATCAAGTTCTTTCCAAGGTAATTGCTCCGGATCTCTCTGTGAATAGATATTTATTACCTCATCACCTATAATGATTGTATTATCTTTTGAAACGATTTCATCACTTTTATAACTTCCTTGACAACTGTCATATTTCAACAGATGTGCCAATGTCGCAGCATCCGTCAAATCATTTACTGCTACGATGTCAAATTCTTCTTTCCCAAACATCAACCTGAAAGCTAATCTACCTATCCTTCCAAAACCGTTTATTGCTATTTTTACTGTCATTTCTTTCCTCCTACAATAATTTGTTCTATTAAATATATCTTTCTTATTTGTTATCATGTAAGATTTTGTCTGCACATCCTTCATCGGTTATAACTACCACATCAGGCATAAATGCAGATACTGCCTGAACTGCTTTACTTTTGCTGGCACCACCTGCTACGGCTATTTTAACGGGTATACGTTTTAGATCATTTAAATCAAGTCCTATCCCCGAAGAACGATTGATAACCTCGCCTTTTGAGTTCAGATAATACCCCAAGGCTTCAGCGACGCAATCTTTTTGGAATATACTTTTTCGTTCCGTATCGCTAAGATGTCTGTATTCTGCCAACACTTCAGGTTTACCAACACCAAATATCAGGATATCGATTTCATTGTATTTCGATGTAACTGCTTTGATATCAGGATGATCAATAAGGTTCATCAACAGATTTCGATCGATCATATCCGGTATATTCAGCTCATATAATTTACTACTGAGTTTCATGCTGGTGTAAAACGCAATTGTATTTGCTTGGTATGAATGACTGGAACCAATAGCTCCTCTTACGGGAACAACTGAATAATTGGGCCTGGAAATAGATCGCAAATTATCTACAAATGCCTTCATAGTCGAGCCGCCAGAAACGGCGATTAAACCCGATATATCCAATTGTTCGATAAAATAATTTTCTGCAGCTAAACCTAAATTATTCAGGGCGTTTTCGTCATTGTCGCAATTGCCTTTTGAAATCTGTACTCTTTGGATATTTAATAATGATTGCAATTCAGATTCTTTTTCGTAAAAGGAAAATATTTTGGAAAAATATTGATATAAATACGGCGTGATATCATCCTGGTTTTCTTTTAATAAGACACCGCGCTTATCTATTGTTACGATATTCTTCTTGTATAGATAATCCAAATGGTTACGAACTTGTCTTTCAGTCAAATTTAAATGTGCCGCGATACTTCTTCTTCCTGAAGGTTGATGTGTTTTTACGTATTCTAAAATCTGATATCGCTCATAAATTAACTGTACGATATCTTCTCCGATCAGTCTTTGTGCGCTGAACATATCCATAGAATACTCCTTAAATGGGACAAAACTGCCCCCATGGGGCAGTTTTTATTATATAATATGTTCCTATTCAGATGCAAGTTAATTGGATAAATTATATCAAAATAAATCCTAAAACAAAATAGTTTTGATTTAATTCTGACGTTCTTTCAAATATTTAGTCAATCTGCGAAGGAAATCGGCTCGTTGGTCAAATTTATCTAGGATATGCATAGCTTCATCATAAAGCTTCTCAACTTCAAAATGAGCATCTTTTTCGCCCAGAAGGCTATAATAGGTATTTTTATTCAACTCGTGATCGCGATTTACGTTTTTACCTAACTTTTCGGTTTCACCTTTTACGTCAAGGATATCGTCACTGATTTGAAACATCAACCCAATGCACTGACCGTATTTCAGTAAGGCTTGTATTCTTTCTTCATCACCGCCACCGCAGATTGCACCGGCTTGCAAAGCTGCGCTGATCAATGCTCCGGTTTTATTGTTGTGAATAAATTCCAAAGTATCTATATCGATGTTTATATTTTCATTGACAATATCTGCTACTTGTCCGCCTATCATCCCTTGAACGCCCGAGGCATTAGCGATCGCACTTACTGCAGACATGTATCGATCTTTATCCTTTGCATTACGGTATCCTTTTATCATGATTTCGTAAGCGCAATTCAGAAGACCATCACCACTCAATACAGCGATCGGGTATCCGAAGACAATATGATTCGTCGGTTTTCCTCGACGCAAATCATCATCATCCATGCACGGCAGATCATCATGTACCAATGAATATGTGTGGATCATTTCTATTGCAGCAAGCAACGGTTCACAATCAGACAAACATCCCCCCGTTATGATACAAGCTTCCAGTAATAACAGTGGGCGTATACGCTTGCCACCCGCAAACAAACTGTAGGCCATGCTTTTATATATGATTTCAGGATATGTTTGCTCATACGTGTATTTCTCTAAAATTTTATTTATTAGTTCAATTTTTTCGGATAGTTGAGCTCTAAACACTTATTCTATTTCCTCTGAATCATAATCAATTTCTTGGTATTCGCCATTTTTTGTCAGAAGGATTTTTACTTTTTCTTCTGCTTGATGTAGTTCTTTATTCAACGATTGGATCAACATGGTCCCTTCTTCAAATAGATTAATAGAATTATCAAGACTGATTTCGTTTGTTTGTATAGTTTCTACTATTTCCTCCAAGCGTTGCATTTTATCTTCAAAACTCAATTGTTTATCCATATATTACCTCTCTTTTATATCTGTTACTTCCGAATAGATCCGATTTCTATGCGTAATTATCTCTATGTTATCATCTTTATTGATATCATTCCCCGTCACATAATTATCATCTTTTTTGAGTATGCAAAATCCTCGCTTCAGTATATTTTCATGGGAAAGACTTTTTAACAGTGTATCAATTGCCGAAATTTCATGCTGATAGATGTCTAGTTTTATTTTGACTTTTTCAGTCATTCTTTCGTGAAGATAATCAATATTCATTGAAGCAGTTTGTATTCTTTCAAATGGTCTTGAAAAAAGAGGTAGATTCATGATAGAAATAATTTTCTGTTTTCCAAAACTCAACCTTTGATTGAGTGCCTCTATGAGAATGTTTCTGTAACGCTTCAAAGCAAATATGACATCTTCAATGTCAGGGACAGCTAACTCTGCAGCTGCTGACGGAGTTGGAGCCCGCATATCTGCCACAAAATCACTAATTGTAAAGTCTGTCTCATGACCCACCGCTGAAATCACAGGTATAGATGAATTAAAAATACTTTCCGCTACAATACGCTCGTTGAATGCCCATAATTCTTCGATCGACCCACCTCCTCGTCCGGTGATGATCAAATCAGCAAGGTTCTCTTTATTGATCAGATCGATCATTAGAGCAATATCCAAAGGGGCGGAATCTCCTTGAACCAATACCGGACAAACAAGCAGTTTCACATCGGGAAAACGTCGTTTCATGACTGAGATCATATCTCTTACAGCGGCTCCGGTCGGAGATGTGACCAATGCAATTTTTTTAGGTAAATATGGTATCTGTTTTTTCTTCGATTGATCAAAATACCCTTTATCGCGTAAAAGATCCAATAATCTATTATATCGTTCAAACAGCGTTCCTATGCCGTCTTCATTCATTTTTTTCACATATACTTGGTAATTGCCGTTCTTCTCATAAACACTTACGCGACCCGAAATGATCACACTCATTCCGTCTATCGGATCAAAATCCAATCGATATGCGTTACTTTTAAACATCACACAACTGATCTTTGATTTATCATCTTTGATCGAAAAATACAAATGCCCTGAAGAATGACGTTTGAAATTCGATATTTCTCCCTTAACTGTAACATTCGATAAGAGCTCATCAAATTCCATCAGTCCGCTGATATACTTATTCAATTGGCTGACTGTTAGTGATTTATTGTCCATTCTTGTCCTCATTCATGACCCTGCGCCCGATCAATGCCACCCCCACTGCATTATCACTGCTTAATTGATCTTGTGCAAAATAGAACTCTAGTAGGTCTTTTTCTGAAAGAAACATGTTTCTAATATTTTGACTACTTGAAACACCACCCACAAAAAGAATATCTTTTATATTATATTGGTAAGCTACTTGCTTTACTGCTTTCATAATCGAATCCGCAACACAATTGAATACCCCGCCTATGATCGATAATTTATCGAGGCCTCGTTCATAATATAATTTACATTGATTCTCCACGCCTGAAAAACTTATATTCGTACCATTTACACTGACAGGTAAATCCAACGCCTTATTGCGGTCGTATAATCGATCCATTTCTTGTCCGCAGGGGAAATCCATCCCCAGCATACATCCGATTCGATCGATCAATTGACCTGCGCTGATATCGATCGTTTTGCCGATGATCTGAGAAGCATAACCTCTGGAATCATTACTGCATAATAAAATTTCAGTAGTCCCGCCTGACATATGTACACATATAAATGTATCAGCCATACTGTCATTATTATACCGACCGGCCTCTATATGACCTTCTTGATGAGTTGTTTTATGTAAGGGAACATGCAACATATCCGCTATGCTCGAAGCGATACTTTCTCCGGCCTTAAAACATGGCATATATGAGCCCTCAACTCTTCGTGGGTAGGATGAGACACAGACACCTTCTAATTCTTGATCTTTTATTTTATTGATCATAGATGGCAGTTTTATAATATGTTGATAAAAAGCTTCAGATTGGCGCAGGCCTTTCTTACCTTTTCTTACTGTGAGCATTTCACGCAGATCAAAAACAATCCCATTTTTGTCTACAACACAAACAGAAGTAGTGTAATTACTTGTGTCGATCCCTAAGATCATCCTGCATTATCCTCTTGATAAATATTATTTAGAATTCCGTTAATGAATGAGCTGTCTTTTTCTTCACAATAAATATGAGATAATTTGACAGCTTCGTCTATAGCACTTATTTTCGGTATATCCTTATTAAAAAGAAGTTCATATACACCTAACCGCAAGATTGCCAAAACCGTTTTGGGAAGCCTGTTTAAAGTCCATCCTGTCAAGTGTTCTTCAATCATATGATCGATCTTTTCCAAATTATCCAATATGCCTTCTATTGTCGTAAGCGCATAAGTCCCTTGTACACCTTTTAAATCTTCTTCCTGTGCAAATACCGGATATAGATCTTTAAAATCCTCATGGAATTCTTTTTGAAATAATATTTTGAAAACTTTCTCTCTTGCTTCACTTCTTCTCATGATACCTCCGTAAATACAGAAAGACCGCATACATTTTACTATTTACTGTACTTTTTAGCACAGCAATGCAATTGTTCTGAATAATAATTATATCAAATAATCATTCGATTATCCAATCATATAATGAAGTAAGAATTGATAAAAATAATAAAAGTCGACATTTTGTCGACATAAATATATTCGTTATATTTGATTGTTTTAGTAGCCTATAATTTTATACATAAGAATACTACCTGCAACAGTAGCATTAAGAGATTCGCAATTTCCGTAGATGGGGATTTTGATAAGTATATCACATAACTCAGCCACATCATCGCTGATGCCATTTCCTTCATTACCGACAACTAAAACCACTTTATTTTTGATTATAGCTACTGATACATCACCATTTAGATGAGCCCCGAGAAATTGGAATTGGTCGCTTTTTAGTTTTTGGATGGTATCTATATTAATCTTAAACAATTTGATCGTTAATACCGCCCCTGCACTGGAACGTACAGCTTTAGGTGCATAAGGATCAGCGCAACCATCGTTTAACATAACAGCATCGAAACCTGCACATACAGCTGTTCTGATCAATGCTCCTACGTTATCGCTGTTTTGCACATTATCCAGAAACAATATTTTATCGCAAGAACCGATGTATGTTGAATTATATTTGGGTATCTCAAAGACCGCAATAATACCTTGCGGTGTTTTGGTCACGCTTAAATAATTAAAGATTTCATCCGTTACAATAAGAGCATTCTGATTGATGAAGTTGGCATCGTAATTTTGTTGTGTTTGCACAATATAAATCGGTTGATTGAAACTGGATAATGCATCCTCTACGTGTTTATTGCCCTCAACAAAAAACAATCCTGATTCTTTTCTTCCTTTTCTGGTGTGAAGTTTTTTGATCAACTTCACTGTAGAATTCGTTTTCGAAGTGATCATTTCTGTTCTTTCAAGGTAAGTTTTGTAATTTCATTGTTATCGCCTATAACAATTAGTCTATCTTTTGCCTGTATTATCTCACCCGGAGCGGGATTGATAATCGCGGTCTCACCCCTCTTGATCACGATAACATTGATGTTATGCTTTGCACGAAGATTCAGATCGATTAAGGATTGGTTCTTCCATGAAGGCAATGCCGCTAATTCTATCAAAACATGGTTCGGATCCAATTCGATCAAATCAAGGAAGGATGAATTCGAAAGGCTGTATGCGATCTTCTGTCCCATTTCTTTTTCAGGAAGTATTACCTTATCGACGCCAAGTTGATAAAGCACTTTCGCTTGTATATCGTTTTGCGCCTTTGCATATACGTTTTGTATGCCAAGTTCTTTTGCATTGATAACACCTAAAAAAGATGCATTCAAATCTGCTGAAAGTGCTACGATGACTACGTCGACATTTTGTATGCCGATTGATTTAAGCACGTGTATATCTGTGATATCTGCTTGCACGGCAAATGTCACATCATCAGCGATGCCGTTTATTACATCTTCGTTTTTGTCGATTGCAAAAACATCATGTCCCAACTCGTGAAGATTCCTGGCTAAGGAAGCACCAAAACTTCCTAAACCCAATACTGCAAATTGTTTCATAGATCTCTCCTAAAATTATAGTAATAGATTGCCGTCGGGATATTTGAAGGATCCCATTGCATTTCTTTTTTCATTTTTCTTATATATTGCAAAAGCTATCGTCATCAATCCTACACGACCGAAGAACATTGTAACGATCAATGTCAATCTGCTGATGACAGACAAATCGGAAGTAATACCTGTTGAAAGTCCTACAGTCCCAAATGCCGATAAAACTTCAAATAACAAATTATTCATTGGAATCGATTCTACTGCTTGCATGATCATAGATGCGATAAACACCCAAATAATACCGAGTATCGTAATTGAAATCGCCTTTTTAAGCACAGCCACATTTATCCTGCGCTGAAAAACTGTCATATCATCATACCCTTGGATCGTACGTATCATAGCTAATATGAAAATGCTGAATGTTGTCGTCTTTACTCCTCCTGCCGTTGATCCCGGTGATCCCCCGATGAACATAAACAGCATGACCATCATATTGGTCGATCCTCGGAGCGATCCCATGTCTATTGTGTTAAATCCAGCTGTTCGCGGGGTAATAGATGTAAACAGTGACGCAAGTACTTTTCCGAAAAGCGGCATATTACCAATCGTTTCAGGGTTCGTAAATTCACTTACAAATACGATAATCGTTCCAATAACGATCAATACCGCACTTGCCGATAATACCACTTTTGTATTTAAATCATATTGAGAAAATTTCTTTTTTGAAATGATATCCATTACTACTGCAAAACCGATTCCGCCGATTACGATCAAAAGACATATCACTAGATTCAGCAAAATATTTGTCGCGAACGGCATAAAGCTGACTCCGCCGCCAACGATATCGAATCCGGCATTACAGAAAGCAGACACCGAATGAAATATACTCATAAATATACCTTGTTTTACACCATATGCCGGTATAAAAACCGCTGAAAGTGCAATAGCACCCGACATTTCGACAATCAAGGTAAACAATAAAACATACTTTACATACCGAATAATGCCTTCCAAACTATCTACGCTGAAAGATGTTCTGATAAGCATTCGACTTCTTACACTGATCCTTTTTCCTGTAATCAAAAACAGGACTGTAGCCATTGACATGAACCCGAGAGCGCCAATTTGAATGAGTATCAAAATAACGACCTGTCCAAAAACAGACCAATATGTCCCTGTATCGACAACGACTAAACCCGTTACACAAACACCCGATGTAGCAGTAAAAAGCGCAGTTAAAATATCTGTCGGTTGCCCGTCAGCATGTGCGATAGGCAACATCAATAAAATCATCCCAACGATTATCAGAGCTGCAAATCCCATAACGATTATCTGAGGATGTGTGATTTTTCTGAATTTTACTGCGAGATTATGGAAGAATTCTCTTATGTTCATGCGTTGTCATAACCACCAAATATAAAATGCCGATTTGCTATATCCATTTTATTATACTATACATCAATAAAATATCAATCATTATCTTATATCTGGCTTCCTTGTCCATAATATCTTACTTTAACAACTTGACTCTTAAATAGGCGTTAATTATTTAAATCAGAAGTCACGTATGATATAATACCTTTTGTTATATGTTAAAGAAATAAATGTGATCGTAGGGAAAAAATGAAGCAAAAAAATTGGGTGATTCTATACATTTCTATATTTTTATTTTTAGTTTGCTTAAGTTTTAACACATATTTTTCTATCCCCTATTATAAGATGAGTAGTGTTAAATTCCAAAACTTAGATAATATCCATCTGAGTGCTAAATACACCCCCTCGACCAATGGAAAAGGGGTCGTGATCGTTACCGATTTATCCCATGATAAAAGCGAATTAACATCAATGGTATATGAACTGTCCTCTTTGGGATATGGTATATATATTTTTGATTTTCCATCCCAAGGAGGATCAGAAGGAACAATCCCATTTCATTTAAATGAAAGTACTTATTTAGCGGAACAATTTTACGACGCAATGGTTTCCTACTCGCAATTGGAAAATATGAATGTTTCAAATATTCATATCATAGCATACGGCTCGGGTGCGCGTGCTGTGTTACAAACCGTGTCAATGGGATTTATCGAACCGGCAAGTGTTACTTTGATCGGCACAGATATAAACTTGACAGACCGAATCCAATATAATGTTTTGAATTTTACGATTGATTCAGAGATCGACTGGGTTCAAAACTTAACTGATTTTTCTGCAAGATCCCCCATCTATCTGATAGCCTCAAAATTAGATAACATTTCCACAGTTGAGGACAATGAACTGTTACTCTCTATGCTATCCTCTGGATCAAATTCAGATCCGACGACTGATATTAATATTGAGCTTTCTGTTGTTAATAACACTGTTCATTTCATGATGATGCATGATTACAATATTCAAAAAATTGCTTTGAGAGCAATAACAGAACAGGGTAATATTTCCTATTCACCTAATTCGCTATTGAATTTACGGAATATCAGTATTGCTTCTATGTTCATACTATTGATACTTATGTTCTACACAAGTGGCCAACTTATTTCATTAAAGTCGCTTATTAATACTCAAAAGAAATTTAAATTACCGAATCATTATTTGAGACATAAACTACTCTTTTGGTTACCCGCATTGATAATTACCGGTCTGATCCCTATTGCATTTTATCTGTTACCCACTGCTTTTCCGTACAATGATATATTTAAATTATCATTATTTACATCCTATGGTATCACTATGATGTTCTTATATAAATTTTCAAATTTTGCAGATGGCATAGGGCAAGTATTTTTTACTCCAAATACACCCATCAACAATAAAACATCGATAGGAGTCGGTCTATTGATATTGGCTCTGATCAGTCTGATATCTTTTAGTGGGATGATCTTTCTGTATTCATGGCGTTCAAAATTGCTTTGGATAGTCTTATTTACTCTACTGTGTGCAATAATGTTTTATATAGATGAGAAAGAACGTCGTTTTTTCGCCGATTCTACAAAGAAGAATTTGCAACTGATCTCAATAAATTATCTCGGTTCAATCATCGCGCCGATTGTGTTAATAGCGATTGGAATGTATAATACCGCATTTATTATGTTTGGAATGCTGTTTATGTTGCTCCTTACACTTTCGATGGAGTTTATTTTAAAGAAATTGAATGGCAGCATATTTGTTAATTCGATCATAAAAGCATTCATTTTTCAATTACTTGTATTTGCTCAAAGTACCATGTTTTTAAAATAAAAAAACGCCTTCGTGAGAAGGCGTTTTTTATGATTCTGTTTCTATCTTGCTTTCAACGATTTGCGCATTGTACAACCTTGCATAAATCCCACCTCTTTTGATAAGTTTAACATGGGTTCCTTCTTCTATGATCTCTCCTTTATGCATTACGATGATTCGTTGTGCGTTTTCGATCGTCTGAAGTCTGTGTGCAATGATCAATGTCGTTCTGTCTCTTGCGAGTTTATCAAACGATTCTTGTATGATCTTTTCATTTTCATTATCAAGACTTGATGTTGCTTCATCCAAGATCAAGATCGGCGGATTTTTTAAAAATGTCCTCGCAATCGCAACGCGTTGTTTTTGCCCACCGGATAATTTTACGCCACGTTCTCCCACAATCGTATCATAACCATTACTAAGTTGCATGATAAATGCATCTAAATTTGCAAATTTAGCGGCTTGTATGATCTCATCATCGCTTGCAGTCACTCTTCCATAAGCAATATTATCTTTAATAGATCCATTAAACAAAAAAACATCCTGTTGTACGATCCCAATATTTTTACGCAATGATTCTTGCGTAAATGTCCGAATATCACGTCCGTCTATTTTGATCGCTCCACTGTTCACGTCATAAAATCGCGGAATCAGAGAGCACAGTGTGGTCTTACCTGCACCGCTAGGTCCCACGATTGCAACTGTTTCACCGGGTTTTATCAGTAAATTAAAGTTATTCAGTAATTTTGTATCATCATTATATTCAAAATCAACATTTTTAAACTCGATTTTCCCCATCAATTGCCCAGCATCTTTGCTGTCAGGCGTGTCTTTGATATCGGGTTCCAATGAAAGCACTTCCGTGCACCTTTTAAATCCTGTGACGGCTTTTTGGTAATCTTCGATCAAAGCCGTAAATCTTCGAACCGGTTGCACGAATATATTTACAAATAATAGAAATTCGATTAGAACCCCGATCGTCATTTGATCTAAAAATATTAAATACCCTCCGAGGAAGATAACCGTAATATTTAAAAGCTGTGTAAAAAAATGCATGTTGCTAACAAATTGTGCCATATACTTATAAGTAATGCTACGAACATTTTTGTAATTTTTACATGTTTCACCGAAACGTTGGATTTCATAATCTTCGTTTGTAAACGCCTTAACGACTCTTATACCGGATATACTGTCTTCGATATGTGCAGAAATTTCCGCATTTTGTTTCTTTACATCCATATATGCCTTTTCCCATTTCATATTGTTTTTTATGGCAGTAAAGAGCATAAGCGGAACGATTGAAAATATTACAAGCGTTAACAACACGTTTGTAGATATCATTACGATAAATGAACCCAATAAAACAACAGATGCCAAAAAGAAATCTTCAGGGCCGTGATGGGAAAATTCGCTGATATCAAAAATATCAGTCGTAAGTCTCGAAATGATATGTCCTGTACGTTGTCCGTCAAAATAGGAAAAAGATAGTGATTGCAAATGTGTATATACTTTTTCTCTGAGATCTACTTCTATACGAACACCGAGGAGATGTCCGTAGTAAGTTACGATGTATTCAAAGAGACATTTTATCCCATAAGCCGCAACAGCAGCAACACATAAAATAATAAGAAGTTTAATGTTTTTTTGTGGGATCACGTCATCTATGATAATACCTGTAACAATGGGAAAAAGTAAATCAATAAAAGACATTAATAATACTGACGTCAGATCAAGAGCCAGTATTTTTTTGTGCGGTTTATACAATTGCATGAATTGTTTGAACATACGATCTCTCCTACCTTCTTGCTATGAATCACACATCATTTAATATACGCCAATTCTTCAAATAAAGCAAGCCAAATAATAAAGAAACAGTGATATCATTCACTGCTTCTTAAATTTGCAACTGTCGTGTTAATCTCATGTCTCGCGGTTTACATAAACCATTACTGCATCCCGCAAGAATTTCGCTGTCCCGGGTTGACCTACATCGTAATACGCTGTAAAGCGTTCGTCATCGACATACATCTGCGCAATGCCAGCATGGGCCTCTTTAGAATAGGTCGGCCAATAACATTGCAACCACTCTTTGTGCAACAACACAGCTTTTTGTGCAACATCGGATGAAGGATCACCAGTTAAAAAAGCAGCCTTTAAAGTCTCGGCAATTTCAACTGCTAGCGCATCAGCACGTTCCAGTTGTTCTTGCGTCATCCCTCTTACCTTTGTGTTTGATCGATCGACAGCTTCATTGCCGTATTTAGCTCTTGCTTCTTTGCCGTATTTCTTTTCATTCTCATTGATCATTTTTTCTTTAAAGCCCTCAAACTTATCTTTGTCACTCATAATTATCCCTTCCTCAGTTGCTGCTATTGTCTTATCAAGTGTATTGATCAAGGCATTCAACTGATCTTGTTTTTTTTGAAGTTTAATTTTATGTTCTTTTAAAGCACGCAGGCTATCAAACGTATCATCATTGATTATTTTATCGATCTCTTTTAACGGCATATCTAACGCACGGAAAAAAAGTATTTGCTGCAATAAGTCAACTTCGTCACTTGTATAGATACGATAACCCGCTGAATTGATATGCGCGGGTTTTAATAACCCTATTTTGTCATAGTACCGCAAAGTCCTGGTACTTATTCCGGCTATTTCCGCTATTTGTTTGACCGTATACTCCATAAAATCACCTTCTTGACAAGATTATATACCTTTACGTAACGTCAATGTCAAGTTTATTTATAAAAATAACGCCGAATATTTTGTTCGGCGTTACGAGTTTTAATTATTATACATTTCGTTTTACATCGGTTTTCTGATCATAATGTATATGCGACCGTGACTCTCGTTAAATGACACCGTTATTTCATATTCATCCGATTGCCATTTTATACTTCCCTCGTAGCCGTAGTCACCTATTTGATCTTCATAAGTAATATTTGTCTCATTAGAATGATTTGATACAAAAGTATCGAACTCTGTTTCAAAGTCCCCATTAAAAGTATAGTACAAAGTATATTCTATTTGTCCGTCAAGCTGATTTAGTTCCCCATAACTTGTTTCACGTAATGTCCAATCCGAGCCGGCTTCAAACAATTTAGGATAATCCGTAAAATATGGATTTTCTTTTTCGAAGTCGGATGTAGGTAAATAAACTTGAAGATATGCGTCACTGCTGTCATCACTGTATTTAGAAGCTTCCACACCGTAGATACCAATCATACCTTCAACTGATGATTCGCTTGTGTAGTCTTCATCGATACTCGACATAAGAGATTTATAATAGTTTATAAACTCCGCTTGGGATGCATCGACTTTCAATACAACATTGTAATAATTTACTTGCCCGCCGTACATGAGCGCATAACCGTTCGGATCATCATTGACAAAATACTTCATCGAACTTATTGAAAAACCTTCGAATAAAGGCACCACATCGATCGGGTAACCTTCCAAAATATAATCATTGGATCCTGAATCGGTTGGGGTTGTCGGAGAATCTTGATTACCTTGACACCCAACAAACACAACAGCTAAGATCAAAATCAAAATACTTATGGATATTTTTTTGAAAAATGATTGTGTATACATATATGCCACCTCTTAATTTCAACAATATAAGTAAAAACCTATTAGTCTTATGATATACAAAGAGCAGAAAAATTTCAATAAAAACTTTTCTGCTCTATTTATATACTTGTGAATTATCGATAAGTCAATTGTCTATATGAATAACGGTGCAAATACCAATGATACGATCGTCATTAATTTGATCAGGATATTTAATGAAGGTCCTGATGTGTCTTTGAAAGGATCCCCTACCGTATCACCGACAACTGCTGCTTTATGAGCGTCACTGCCTTTACCGCCGTGTGCTCCGCCTTCGATATATTTTTTCGCATTATCCCAAGCACCGCCTGAGTTCGCCATTTGAATGGCAAGCAAAACACCTGTTACGAGTGAGCCCGCAAGCAATCCCGCTAAAGTAGCCTTACCGAGGAAGTAGCCTGTGAATAACGGTACAACGATAGCGATAAGTCCAGGAACGATCATTTCACGCAATGCAGCTTTTGTTGAAATTGCTACACATTTGGAATATTCCGGTTTCGCTGTACCTTCCATGATTCCCGGTATTTCTCTGAATTGTCTTCTTACTTCATCGATCATTTGAAATGCGGCTTTACCCACAGCACTCATTGTTAGTGAACTGAATAAGTACGGTAACATTCCGCCTAAGAACAAACCGATGATAACACGCGGTTGAAGGATAGAGACTTGTGCGTCTTGCAATCCAACAGCTGTGGTATAAGCAGCGAAAAGTGCCAATGCTGTCAATGCCGCCGAACCGATTGCAAATCCTTTACCGATTGCTGCTGTTGTATTTCCAACTGAATCCAGTTTATCTGTTATTTCTCTTACGCTGGGGTCTAATTCCGCCATTTCAGCGATACCACCCGCATTATCAGCTACAGGTCCGTAAGCATCTACCGCAATCGTCATACCTGATGTGGAGAGCATACCTACTGCCGCTAGAGCAATACCATAAAGTCCTCCGAAATAGAATGCAACGAATATCGCGATACAGATCAAAACGATTGGGATCGCGGTAGAAAGCATACCTACCGAAAGTCCGGAGATAATGTTTGTAGCAGCACCGGTTTCACTTTGTTCTGCAATTTTCTTAACAAAACGATAAGAATCCGATGTAAATAGTTCAGTTACTTTACCGATAAGAATGCCAACAAGAAGTCCAGCAACTATAGCAATGAAATAACCTATTTCACCCAACAAAGCATCTGATAAGAAATATGCCGCAACAATAACGATGATCCCGCTAATATATGTACCCCAATTCAATGAATTTCTTGGGTCAACACCTTCTTTTCCTTTTACAAAGAATGTTCCGATAATAGAAGCGACGATACCAACAGCGGCTAAAGAGAATGGAAACAATACAAATCCGGAATTACCGGTTTGAGATACTAAGATCGCACCCAATGTAATCGCTGATATGATTGAACCAACATATGATTCATATAAATCCGCACCCATACCTGCAACATCTCCTACGTTATCTCCGACGTTATCTGCAATAACAGCAGGATTTCGCGGGTCATCCTCAGGGATACCTGCTTCAACCTTACCGACTAAGTCCGCGCCTACGTCTGCAGCTTTGGTATAGATACCGCCGCCAACTCGTCCGAATAATGCTATTGAAGAAGCTCCTAACCCGAATCCTGTAAGGATCGACGGATCTTTAAAGATAAGATAACATGCCGTTACACCGACTACACCCAGACCAACTACGCTCAATCCCATTACGGTTCCGCCTCTGAACGCAACTTTTAATGCTTGCGCGAGTCCTTTTTGCGCTTCGGCTGCAGTTCTTACATTTGCTTTTGTAGCAACCGACATGCCGAAGAAACCCGCTAAAGCAGATAAAACCGCTCCGATAAGGAAACAAATTGCTGTAGCCAGCCCCAGTGTGAATCCTATAACAGCAAATAATACCGCGACAAAAATAGCAATATATTTATATTCGCTTGTCAAAAATGCCATAGATCCTTCATGTATATACGAAGCGATCTCTTTCATGCGGTCTGTGCCCGCATCGGTTTTAGTTATAAATTGTGATAATATTCCCGCAAAAACCAAAGCGAGTATCCCCGCCGCAGGAGCTAAGTATAATATAATGTCCATTGTTCCTCCTAAATACTATGAAAAAAATACACTGAATAAAAAAATTGATATCATAAAAATTGCTCCCGAAATCACAGTGACCCTCTGAAGCAATGATTGATAACCCCTGGCCTTACTTTTGCCAAACAGAGATTCGGCTCCTCCAGAAACCGTACCGCTCATTCCGGCGCTTTTTCCTTCTTGCAATAAAACTGATGCTATCAGTACAACACTGGAAAGAAAAACCACGATCGTTAAAGCTGTTTGCATATTCTACCTCCGTACACTTTTACAGCTATGAATTATAACACAAAACTACCTGATTTTCAAAGATAAATTTAGTATATCTTACTCATTTTTTTAGAGATCTCATACATCTGTCATGGTTTTTTATCTATCGATTGTAAATACCATATCTATATGTTAAAATTTATAACGAAAATGGGTTTATAAACGAATATTATTGAGGCACAATTTTATGAAAAAAATCAAATTATTTATAACGATTTTTATATGCAGATCACTGGTTGTAATACTGCATATTTTTGGTTTTTCCGCAAACAATCTTCCGGGAAATTTCTGCATTAAGTTCTATAGAAATATCCTGACAGATATGCATCTTCCCGAATTGATCATTTTGATCACCGGAACAAACGGAAAAACAGTTTCATCGATAAGCTTGACGCATATACTGCGAGAAAAAGGATTGACTGTTGTAAACAACAACGGAGGTAGTAACCTGAATTCCGGGATCATATCTGAATTCATCAAGCATTCGTCTCTACTCGGACGCATTAAAGCAGATGCCGCTGTATTGGAAGTTGATGAAGATGCAACCTCAAATCTCTGTAAAGAGATCCATCCCGATTATTTGATCGTTACAAACTTATACCGCGATTCGATAAGCCGAAACGCACACCCTGAATTTGTTTATGATAAATTAGTACAAATACCTTCTGATGTGAAATTGATCCTCAATGCCGACGATATGATTTCAGGTACTTTGGGAAGTGATCAAAACGAAAAAATATTTTTCGGCGCGCAAGCTGCACCCGGACGCACCGATGTTGCGGAAAACATTATCTGCGATGTTAAAATATGCCCGCAATGTTCTATGCCGATCACTTATGAATATATACAATATCACCATATCGGTCGCGCCCATTGCGATCATTGTGGATTTATAATGCCCCAAGCAGATATCTACGCTGAAAAGATCAAGCTTGATCCCCCTACTTTTCTTCTGAATGATCGCATTCGGGAACAAAATACGGTATTCGAATACAAAACAAAGAATTTATTCGAGATATATAATATCCTTTCAATAGTCGCTCTGTGTCTTGACTTGGGATACACGCTCGATTTCATTAAAGAGTCGCTTGATACATTAAAAGATGTTGGTGGCAGATACGAAGAAACAGTTGTCAACGACACACAAATCATTTCAATGGTCGCAAAATCACAAAACCCGATATCTTGCTCGCAAAGTTTTACAAAAGCCAAAAATACACCGGGTAAGAAAATCATTATTTTAGCGATCAATGACAGGGAATACGGAATGCATTCTCACCATGAAGATACCTCATGGTTTTACGATACCGATTTCGAATTTCTTGTAAGCGAAAACGTGATCAATTACATTACCGTAGGGCCGCGTGCATATGATGTCGCGTTAAGACTTGTGCTCGCCGGCGCAGATCCGGAAAAAATCAAATTCTCTTTTGAATATACGACCGATATTACGAACCTTGTTGATTATGACGCTGTCAAAGGCGGAAGTATTATGTTTTTCTTTGAAGTCTATTTCAGAAAATGGTCCAAAAAAATGAAACAAGCGTTAGCCGAAGAAGGTATGAAATATGAAAACAATTAGAATTGAATATATTGCGCCGGAATTATCTCACTTCTACGGCGATCATGCAAACTTGCTGTATTTGTCAAAAAAAGCCGAAATGATGGGCAACAAAGTTGAAATCATCCCTACTCATTTAAATGACAAACCAGCTTTTGTTGATTTGAAAGCGTGTCCGGATATGATCTATATTGGACCAACCACAGAACATGCGCAGGCTGTTCTGATAAAAACACTCTTAAAATATAAGAATGAACTTCATGATGCGATCGAAGAAGGTAAACTTGTCCTTACAACAGGAAACAGTCTTGAGATCTTCTATACTAATATCATCAGTGAAGATAAATCCTCGATCAAACCGCTGGGTTTTTTTGAACTTGAATCAGAAAGATTTTTAGGAAAGCGATATTCAATGAATGTGATCTGTGAATATGAAGGACATAAGATTGCAGGATACAAAAATTTATTAAGCCAAACGATCTCAAAAAATAATCCCTATCCTCTCTTTAAAGTTGTAAAAGAAGCGGGAGAATTAAAAGAAAGCACTTGGGAAGGCATTCATTATCAGAATCTTTACGCTACCTATTTATTGGGACCAATCTTATTGCAGAATCCAATGTTTTCAAACATCATCCTTCAACAATTGTTTGGAGATGCATATAAAGAAACCTATATTCCTTTTGAGTTGGAGGCACACAATAAGCGTGTCTATGACGTAATGGCCGATAAAAACCCTGACAAAAACGGATAAACCTTACACATTGAGACAGTCTATCTACACGGCTGTCTTTTTTTGTTATCAAAAGATTAATTTGTCATTAAATTTATATAAAACGATTTACGATTTATATCGAATATGATACAATTTATATTGGAGAAAGGTGATGAAATGAATAAAAAAGTTTACAGTATGGTGCTAACGGAAGAAGTTGTAGCATCGATCGATCTTCTGGCGCATAAAATGCATACCAACAGATCCAATATGATCAACCAAATACTGGCTGATTACTGTTCTTTCACAACACCGGAAAAACGTATCAGCAATATTATTAATTATTTGGAAGAACTTGTCGATGATGAGCAGCACCAAATAATGGTGAAACCAACTGGTTCCGTCATTTCTTTAAAAAGCTCTTTGAACTATCGGTATAACCCATCCTTTCTGTATACGGTAGAACTTTATCGAGACACGAAGGACGCGATCGGTTATTTGAAAATACAATTTCGTACCCAAAATCAAACGCTACTTGAACAATTAAATACATTTTTTTCATTTTGGATCGAGCTTGAAAAAGAAAACGCGGACCGATCAAATAACAAAGTTGCAGAATATGTGATCTCGGACGGAAGATTTGAACGTGAATTTCTTGTTCCAACTGATATCGATTTACACACTTCAGAACATTTAGCACAAGCGATCGCTGAATATGTACAGATTTTCGATCGTTCGATAAAAGCTTTCTTCCGTGAACACAAAAAAGGAATTGAACAAACAAAAAGTACAGTTAGAAAACAATATACGGATTTTATGAAAAATACAGACTATATTATTTAAAAGTGATATAAACGGAGGTAGATATGAATTTACAAAAATACACACAGAAATCAATAGAAGCGATTCAGAACGCACAGAATTTAAGTATACAAAATGGTAATCCTCAAATAGAACAAGAACATTTGGTCTATGCGTTGGCAACTCAACAAAATGGATTTATCCCCGAATTATTAAAAAAAATGGGGATCGATGTGATCTCTTTTGCACATACTGTAGAGAAAGAGATCGGCAAACTGCCTGCGATCTCGGGAAGCGGACACGAAAGCGGCAAAGTATATGTTTCACCCGAAGTCGAGACGGCATTTGTAGCTGCTGAAAAAAAAGCGGAACAAATGAAAGACGAATACGTATCCGTGGAACACATCATGTCCGCGATGGTGGACAAACCTAGCACAGGATTAAAACGCGTCTTTGAAACCTACGGATTACAAAGAACACCGTTTAATGAAACGGTCGCATCGGTACGCGGAAATACCAGAGTAACGAGCGATTCTCCGGAAGATACCTATGACGCATTGGAAAAATACGGACGGGATCTTGTTGAACTTGCTAAAAATAACAAACTTGATCCTGTAATCGGCAGAGACGATGAAATACGAAATGTTATTCGGATCTTATCCAGAAAGACCAAAAATAATCCTGTATTGATCGGTGAACCAGGAGTCGGCAAAACCGCGATCGCTGAAGGATTGGCGCTTAGGATCGTTCGAGGGGACGTCCCGAACAGCCTTACAGACAGAAAGATCTTTTCATTGGATATGGGTTCGTTAGTCGCGGGTGCGAAATTCAGAGGCGAATTTGAAGAAAGGCTGAAAGCAGTTTTGGAAGAAGTCAAACAGAGTGAAGGACGCATCATACTATTCATCGACGAACTTCACACAATCGTAGGTGCTGGCGCTTCAGAAGGATCCATGGATGCAGGTAATCTTTTAAAACCTATGCTTGCACGCGGAGAATTGCATTGCATCGGCGCGACTACATTAAACGAGTACCGCAAATATATTGAAAAAGATGCCGCGCTCGAAAGACGTTTCCAGCCTGTTATGGTTGATGAGCCGACAGTGGAAGATACGATCTCGATCTTACGCGGATTAAAAGAACGCTATGAAGTTTATCACGGGGTAAAGATACTGGATCAGGCTTTGATTGCTGCCGCAGTCTTGTCGCATCGCTATATCTCTGATCGATTCTTGCCTGATAAAGCGATCGATCTTGTGGATGAAGCTTGCGCAATGATTCGTACGGAAATCGATTCAATGCCTACGGAGCTGGATCAAATATCTCGAAAGATCATGCAACATGAAATTGAAGAAGCTGCGCTTAAAAAAGATACAGATTCACTTTCTAAAGAACATCTTAAGGAAATCCAAAAAGAATTGGCTGATATGCGTGAAGAATTCAACGAAATGAAAGCCAAATGGGAAAACGAAAAATCAGAGATCGAAAAAGTCCAAAAACTGCGCGAAGAATTAGAAGAGATCAATGCTGAGATAGAGCGCGCAGAACGCAACTACGATCTTACAAAAGCAGCTGAGTTGAAATACGGAAAACTGCCTGAGATCCAAAAAGCATTGGATGAAGAAGAGATACTAGCCGAAAAAGCCGGCGCAGATAATACTCTTTTACGAGACAAAGTCACGGAAGAAGAAATAGCGCGAATCATAGCCCGATGGACAGGAATACCTGTTTCTAAATTAATGGAAGGAGAACGCGAAAAACTCTTGCAGTTAGCGGATATATTACACAAACGTGTGATAGGTCAAGACGAGGCAGTCGAAAAAGTTTCTGAAGCTATCCTTCGTTCAAGAGCAGGTATACAAGATCAAGAAAAACCGATCGGTTCATTCTTATTCTTGGGACCGACCGGGGTCGGAAAAACCGAACTGGCAAAAACATTGTCAGAAGTTTTATTTGACGATGAACACAACATGATACGAATTGACATGAGTGAGTATATGGAGAAATTCTCGGTGTCGAGACTTGTCGGAGCGCCTCCGGGATATGTTGGCTACGAAGAAGGCGGACAACTTACGGAAAGCGTACGCAGAAAACCTTATTCGGTTATCTTGTTTGACGAGATCGAAAAAGCTCACCCTGATGTCTTCAATATATTATTGCAAGTCTTGGATGATGGACGGATCACGGATTCTCAAGGTAGGACCGTTGATTTCAAAAATACGATCATTATTATGACTTCTAACCTGGGTTCACATTTAATATTGGATGGGATCGATGAGGATGGCAACATTACGGATGAGACTAAAACGAACATCGACATTTTATTGAAACAACAATTCCGGCCGGAGTTTTTAAATCGATTGGATGATATTGTTTTCTACAAACCGCTCATGAGAGAAGAAATTTACAAGATCATAGAGTTAATGTTTAATGATCTGCGAAAAAGATTGGATCAAAAACAATTGACTTTATCTGTCAGTGATGATGCCAAACAGTTTATCGCGGATACCGCATATGATCCGGTTTACGGAGCACGTCCGCTTAAACGATATATTCAGCACAATGTAGAAACATTGATCGCTAAGATCATCATAGGTGAAGATCTTTTACCGAATACAAACTTAGAGCTGGTCTATGAAGATGAACGATTGCAAATAAAACACTAAAATAAAAAAAGCAGTAGAAATACTGCTTTTTTATTTGTTGTAAATTTAAGCTACTTTTGGATAAAATCAGCAATAGTAGTTATCACATCATCCGCAATATCCGATACATTGTAATATTCTGTAGGATTCGGTACACCTTCCCCTTTCAGGAATAAATGGTTCAATCCGTTAAATACAACAAATTGCACGTCCGATCGATCCTTAAGCGCTTGTTTGTAAGGTTCGGTTTCAGATAACGGCACTTGATAGTCTCTGTCTCCATTAAGGAATAGCATAGGTACATCAATATTTGCGACATCGCCGATAGGATCATAGTTTTTTAATGATAACCAATATACTGCAGGTACATTGTAAAGCGAACTGCTCGCATATTGGTGCTGGTTTTCTTCTGTTAATGCATGTACGTTCTCAGTCATCGTATCAGACAAATCGATATTGGTTTGTTCAGCCTCAGTGATCGTTCCATCCAATTCAGCAAGATAATTAATTTGATACAGCATCAGATCCTCCAAAGGCGTTGACGGTGCGGCCATAAAAACGTAACCTGCCGCTTTTTCTCCAATTGCTTGATCGATCATCGGTAATACATACCCGCCTAAACTGTGCCCGATATAATATATTTTTTCGGAATCCACCGTACTGTAAGAGCTCATAAAATCATAAGCATAAACGCTGTCATCGATGACCTCAGTATAAATCGTGACCTCATCAGAGGCTAATTCCGATTGATATGCATATGTTCTTTTATCATAGATCAGTACAGTGATTCCTTTATCCGCCAAACCTGCGGCAAGATCAAAATACGGTTGGTTCCCACCAAGAGATCCAAATCGATCATTCGGTCCCGATCCACCGATTATGATCGCACATGGTCCGTTTACTGCTCCTTCTTTATAGAACACAGTTCCCGATACTTTATATACATCTTCTCCGAACTCCACTTCTTCCGTTTTTACACTCGCGGGAAGTTCTTTATACATCTTGCTTTCATATCCCGCTAAAAGAAATGATTCAATGGCCCCTTGCCCATCTACTCCTACCAGTATAAAAGCATTTTTGTATTTGAATTCAAGTTCATACGTTGCCTGATATCCTCCGGAAGCACTTTGCCCGATCGAGGCTGTTTCAGTATCCACTTGTATAAACTCTCCACACGTTATGAGTAACTGTTGATTCCAAACCTGATCGAACAATTCCGCAGTTACGCTTTGTTCCACCAGAGCAGTCATTTCAAAATCTGTTATCATAGCTTCAAAATCGTTTTCGGTAAAATCGAGTATATATGCATCTGTTATCTGCTTTGATTCCGATTCACTCAGGGATTGTTGACAGCCTACCAATGAACCTACTAAAAACAAAACAATCAAGATTGATACTATTTTCTTCATAATCGTATTGATCCTTTTCACTCTTTTTCTACATTATAGCTTAATATCTTAAAAAATACCATAACTTGCCGAGTAAGATTGAGGTTGCGCCATTCATCGCGAAACACTGATTGACAACACTTCTATTTATTCGTATGATAAATATATCCTTAATATGAATAATCAACGAAAAGGAGTTTTTAAATGGAAGAAAAAAAAGGCTTTTTTCAGGAATTTAAAGAATTTATTACAAAAGGAAATGTAATGGATCTGGCAATCGGTATTATTATCGGAAGTGCATTTACATCGATCGTATCTTCACTGGTTAAAGATATACTTACACCGATACTTTCATTTTTGACAGGAAAGATCAATTTCTCCGAGCTTAAAATCCTCATATCCCCCGCTACAGATACAAAAATAGAGTCTGCCATTTATTATGGCAATTTCCTTCAAAACCTCATCAGTTTTTTGCTAATATCCTTTACTGTTTTCTTATTGATCAAATTTGTGAATAAATTCAAAAAGAAAGAAACTCCCGATGATAATGAAGAAATCACGATACCTCAAGAAATCCAACTTTTGACTGAAATCCGTGATCTTTTAAAAAATGAATCATAAATACAAAATTTCATTTATGCGAAGTCATTATTCTTGTAATACGCCCAAGGTTCAAGTATAATAATAAATGATTTAGGGAGAGAAGATGAACTGGACAGAGCTGACAATAAGCACAACAAAAGAAGGAATAGAACCTCTGACGGGACTATTGATCCAATTAGGTATCAATGGATTCATTGTAGAGGATCCTGAAGAGTTACTAGCGTTTATAGAAGAAAACGCTGACACATGGGACATTATCGAAGATGATATCCCCTCTTTAACGGCCAATGAACCTAATATTAAAATTTATATCTCTGATACCGCGCAGGGTGAAGAACAATTGCGCTCGATCAGATCAGGATTGATCCAATTAAAAAAAATGGATACTGAGGATCTATACGGAAATCTTGAAGTGCAATTACAGCACATGCAAGACGAAGATTGGGCAAACAATTGGAAACAATACTTCAAACCTTTTGCAGTCGGTAAAAATTTAGTTATTAAACCCACTTGGGAAGACTATGATAACTCCGATAATAAATTGGTTATACAAATCGACCCCGGAAGCAGTTTCGGCTCAGGATTACATGAAACTACGCAGTTATGTTTGATCGCCTTGGAAGATTTAATTAAACAAAGAGATACAGTGGTCGATGTCGGTTGTGGTAGCGGAATACTATCGGTTGCGGCAGCCCTTCTCGGTAGCGAAAAAGTTATCGGCATCGATATTGACGAATCTTCTGTTATTACATCACAGGAAAGTGCTCGTATTAATCAAACCGAAGATATAACACAATTCATATGCGGTGATCTGGTTACAGATATTAATATGCAAGCGGATATCGTCATCGCGAATCTTTTTGCGAATACAATCATAAAATTACTACCCGATATTAAACGAATTTTAAAACCAAAAGGTTTGTTTATTTCATCCGGGATCATCGAAGATCGATTGGATGAAGTGACAGAAAGTTACAAAGCGAACGGTTTATCACCTATAAAGATCGATCACATCGGCGACTGGTACATCGTGATCGGGCAATTATCTTAACAACACATCAAAGCAGGAGGCGATTCAGTGGAATATGTTATCGAAATGCTGAATATCACCAAAATTTTTCCCGGCATTATCGCAAACGATAATGTTACTTTATTAGTCAAAAAAGGGGAAATACATGCCTTGCTCGGTGAAAACGGAGCAGGAAAATCGACCTTGATGAATGTCTTATTCGGCTTGTATCAACAAAACAGCGGACAAATAAAAATCAACGGAAAAGCAGTTAAAATAGATGATCCTAATGACGCAAACAGATTGGGTATCGGTATGGTGCATCAACACTTTAAACTTGTCGAGACATTTACGGTGCTCGAGAACATTGTATTAGGTGCTGAAGACAAAAAAGCTGGCTTTCTGACTTTAACGGAAGCCAGAAAAAAAGTGATGGAATTAAGCGAGCAATATCGTTTAATGATCGAACCTGATGCTTTGGTTCAGAATATCACAGTAGGTATGCAACAACGCGTAGAAATACTGAAAATGCTTTATCGTGATAATGATATTTTGATCTTTGACGAACCAACGGCTGTGTTGACACCTCAGGAAATCGAAGAATTTATGAAGATCATGAAAAAGTTGGCACAAGAAGGAAAGTCGATCATATTCATCACACATAAATTAAACGAGATCAAAGAAGTTGCCGATCGATGCACGATCTTAAGAAAAGGAAAATATATCGATACGGTAGAAGTTTCCGAAACATCGCCTGAAGAGCTATCTGAAATGATGGTTGGCAGAAAGATCAATCTGAATATCGAAAAGAAATCTCTGAAACCCGGTGAAACGATCCTCAAAGTTGAAGACCTCAACATGAAACCAAAGCACGCGACAAAATATCTTCTGAAAGATATCGGATTTGAAGTGCGAAAAAATGAAATTGTATGTATCGCCGGTATCGACGGTAACGGTCAATCGGAATTGGTTTATGCATTAACCGGAATGATGCCGTTTGAACAAGGAAAAATAACCTTGTCAGATCAAGATATAACAAAATCCAGCATTCGCAAACGCTTAAATGCCGGTATAGGACATATACCTGAAGATAGGCAAAAATACGGATTGGTTCTTGATTACACACTGGAAGAAAATTTGATTTTAGAAACTTACTACACTCCTCAATTTCAACATTTGAATTTTTTGAAATTTGATGCGATACGTGAATACGCAAAAAAACTGATCAAAGAATACGACATCCGAAGCGGACAAGGACCCGTAACTCCTGCACGAAGCATGTCAGGCGGTAATCAGCAAAAAGCGATCGTTGCCCGAGAGATCGATCAAGATCCTGACTTGTTGATCGCTGTTCAACCTACTCGGGGACTTGATGTCGGTGCGATTGAATATATCCATTCGCAGCTCGTCGAACAACGAGATGCCGGAAAAGGCGTATTGCTGGTTTCTTTGGAATTGGATGAAGTAATGAATTTAAGCGACAGAATACTTGTGATCTATGAAGGCGAACTTGTCGGTGAATTTGATCCGAATAAGATCAGCACAAAAGAACTCGGTCTTTACATGGCAGGATCCAAGAAAGAGGCGAATGCATGAATAACTCACTGAAAAACTTCTTTACTAAAATACGCCAATTGATCAATATCACTGTCAAAAAAGATGCATTTTTAAGTTTTGCTTCATCTTTTGGGGCAATTTTAGTAGGCTTATTTGTAGGTTTGATCATTCTACTCATCAGTAATCCTGCACAAGCATTTAACGGATTCTTTACCATCCTGGCGGGCGGGTTTACCGGTGGTACAAACGGTATCGGACAAGTTTTATACCTTGCTACCCCTATCATTATGACAGGTCTTTCGGTAGGCTTTGCCTTTAAAACAGGATTATTTAATATCGGTACCCCGGGACAATTTATTGTCGGTGCCTATGTTGCGATCTACATAGGCGTCAAATGGACTTTTCTACCATCTTCTTTTGCATGGGTCGTGGCACTGTTTGCTTCGCTACTGGCGGGAGCCTTTTGGGCGCTTCTTCCCGGCATACTAAAAGCATTGAGAAATGTAAATGAAGTCATCTCTTCGATCATGATGAATTATATCGGTATGTATCTGGTCAATTATCTGATCGTTCAAACTGTATACGATTCAACGAGAAATCAAACAACACCTCCATCAACAGTTATCCCAAAATGGGGGCTCGATAAGATATTCGGTAGCTCGAATATCAACGGCGGTTTTTTTATAATGATCTTGTGTGTAATCATCATTTATATCATCTTAAACAAAACCACGCTTGGATATGAATTGAAAGCATGTGGATTTAATAAAAATGCCAGCCGATACGCAGGGATAAATGAAACGAAAAGCATTATACTCGCAATGGTGATCGCCGGAGCCTTGGCAGGTCTCGGCGGCGGTCTTCTCTATTTGTCTGTCGGTAAACACATATCTGTTGTAGATGTATTGGCTATCGAAGGATTCAACGGGATACCGGTTGCCTTGCTTGGTTTAAGCAATCCTATCGGCATATTCTTTTCAGGAATATTTATTGCATATCTTACGCAAGGCGGATTTTATATGCAAAGATTTGATTTTGTTCCTGAAGTTATAAATATTATTATCGCAGTAATCATTTATTGCAGTGCATTCTCGTTGGCAATAAAGAACTTTATTACAAACCGAAGAAAAAATAAAACTGAAGGTGACGCGAAATGAATGTAATCTATTTTATTGTTCAACAAACCATGTATTTTTCGATCCCACTCCTTGTTGTCGCCTTAGGCGGTATGTTTTCTGAAAGAAGTGGTGTTGTCAATATTGCCCTGGAAGGAATGATGATCATGGGAGCCTTTGCAGGCATACTGTTTATCAATATTTTCCAAGATGTTTTATCCGGTCAATTATTGCTGATCATTGCGATCATCATTGCGGGATCGATCGGGGTCATATTCTCGCTGTTTCATGCATATGCTTCTATCAATATGAAAGCTGTTCAAGTTATCAGCGGTACTGCATTGAATATGTTCGCTCCAGCTTTTGCGATATTTGTTGCAAGAATGATCCAAGGCGTTCAACAAATAGGATTCTATAATCAATTCAGGATCGTCTCAGTACCCTATCTGAGTAAAATTCCAATCATCGGAAGAATGTTTTTTGAGAATGCCTATATAACTACATATATAGCACTTGGCATTTTATTGATCTCTATCGTTTTATTGTACAAAACAAAATTCGGTTTACGCCTGCGTGCATGCGGGGAACATCCTCAAGCAGCGGATTCGTTGGGTGTAAATGTATATAGGATGCGTTATGCAGGTGTTATGATATCGGGATTACTTGCCGGTATCGGAGGCCTGATCTTCATCATACCGACTTCAACGAATTTTAATGCTGATGTAGGAGGATATGGATTCCTTGCACTGGCTGTATTGATTTTCGGACAATGGAAGCCGCTTCGAATTCTGGTAGCCGCATTATTTTTTGGACTTATGAAAACCTTAGCGGCTGCATACTCCGCAATTCCTATATTAGCCGCTTTACAGATCCCGGGAAGTGTTTATAAAATGATCCCCTACATCGCTACGATCATTGTACTGATATTCTCATCAAAATATTCCCGTGCACCGAAAGCTTCAGGCATCCCATACGATAAAAGCAGTCGCTGATAAATTTGATCGGTATTCTGCTTTTAATACTTGATTTTCATATAGCAAGCCTATATAATAGTCTATGCAGTCGGGGTGTGGCTCAGCTTGGTAGAGCGCTTGAATGGGGTTCAAGAGGCCGGAAGTTCGAATCTTCTCACTCCGACCATAATAACAGAATATTATAAAAAATAAGAATGGAATTCCATTCTTATTTTTTATTGACAAGCAAAATAATATATAGTAAAATACTATTAGTTAGCAAAGACTAACTATATTGTATATGAGGTCATATTTATGAGATTAGATAAATTAAAAACAGGCGTACAAGGTGTCATATCCGAAGTCGGCGGTGAAGGCATCCTTCGGAAAAGACTTCTCGATATGGGATTGACGCCAAAAACAAAAATATTTATCCGAAAAGTCGCTCCTCTCGGAGATCCAATCGAAGTCAATTTACGCGGATACGAGCTCACTTTGCGCGCAGACGATGCCGCTAATATTGATGTAGAAGTAATTTAGGAGAGCAGCTATGTTATTTGCATTAATAGGAAATCAAAATTCGGGAAAAACCACATTATTCAATCAACTGACTGGATCGAATCAACATGTCGGAAATTTCCCCGGCGTTACGGTCGAAAAAAAAGAAGGTACTATAAAGAAAATGCCGCAAGTCACCGTTGTTGATCTACCGGGCATATATTCATTGTCACCCTACTCCACAGAAGAGATCGTAACAAGAGATTTTCTTTTAAAAGAAAATCCGGATGCGATCATCAATATCGTGGATGCAACCAATATCGAACGAAATTTCTACTTGACACTTCAGTTGCTGGAACTGAATATTCCGGTAATAATCGCGTTAAATATGATGGATGAAGTCACAGCGTCCGGTAATTCGATCGATGTGAATATGCTCTCAAAAAAAATCGGTGTACCTGTTGTTCCGATATCTGCAATAAAAAAACAAGGCATCAGTGAATTGATTGATATTGCTATCACAACTGCCGAAAAAAGAATCAAACCCAAACAAATCGATTTTTGCGAAGGCGCTATGCACAGAGCTATACATGCTCTGGGGTTATTGGTAGAAGACCATGCTTCCGCAAAGAACTTGCCGATACGCTATGCTGCTACACGATTGATCGAAGGTGACAGTGAAACGATCGAACAATTGCAATTAAATGCAAACGAACTTGATATTTTGGATCATATCATCCACGAGATGGAAGACGCGTTGGAAATGGATAAAGATGCAGCTTTGGCTGATATGCGTTATAATTATATCGAAGAGTTGATTCATGATACAGTCCACAAAAAACAGGAAACAAAAGAACAAATTAAATCTGTCAAAATCGATAATATTTTAACACATAAATACTTTGCGATACCTATTTTTATATTGATCATGGGGTTTGTTTTTTGGATGACATTCGGCGTGATCGGAGCGGCGTTAAGCGATCTATTAGCCTTATTTATTTCATTCATCACACAATCGGTGGATAGCATATTGACTGCTTACGGCTTAAATCCGATCATTCATTCTTTGATCATTGACGGTATTTTCGTTGGTGTAGGAAGTGTTTTATCATTCCTTCCGACCATTGTTGTTCTATTCTTATTTTTGTCGTTACTTGAAGACAGCGGTTATATGGCAAGAGTAGCTTTTGTTATGGATAAATTGCTAAGAAAAATCGGTTTGTCCGGTCGTTCTTTTGTCCCTATGCTGATCGGTTTCGGGTGCTCCGTACCTGCTATAATGGCAACCCGTACTTTATCTAGTGAACGCGATAGAAAAATGACGATCTTATTGACGCCTTATATGTCGTGCAGCGCGAAATTACCGATTTATGCGGTGTTTTCAGCAGCTTTCTTCCCACAATACGCGGCACTTGTTATGATGACGCTTTACCTGCTCGGCATCTTAGTCGCAATTTTAGTAGGATTATTGTTAAGAAAGACTATTTACAGAGGAAATCCGATCCCATTTATAATGGAATTGCCTTCCTATCGCTTCCCTTCAGTTAAAACGATGCTGCTCCATATGATGCAAAAAGCAAAAGATTTTATCAAAAAAGCTTTTACGATCATTTTTATCGCTACGATCGTTATTTGGTTCTTACAGAATTTTGATTTTAGGATCAATCAAGTTGTTGACAGTTCCGATAGCATACTTGCATTACTCGGTTCATTTATCGCCCCGATTTTCAAACCTTTAGGCTTTGGAGACTGGCGCGCGTCCACTGCTCTTATCACGGGACTTATGGCTAAAGAAACCGTGGTCAGCACATTATCTGTACTGCTTAATATAGGAGACGCGTCAGGTTTGGCTCTTGGACTTTCAAAATTATTTACTCCCCTGTCAGCTTTCTCCTTTATCGTATTTACATTACTCTACATGCCTTGTGTTGCGACATTTGCCGCGATAAAGAGAGAAATGAATAGTCTTAAGAGCGCAATAGGTGCGATGGCAATGCAAACCGGTGTAGCTTGGGTCGTTACATTTATCATTTATCATATCGGTCGATTGATCATTCATTAAGGCTTGGAGGAGATATGAAGTTATTTGATTATATATTAATTGCCTTTTTGATTTTACTGGTGGTATTGGCCATAAGAAATTTAAGAAAACGTAAAGGTAAATGCGGCGATTGTTCCGCGTGCAGCGGTTGCGATCAATTCAACCATTGCAATTTACCTGATAAAAAAAATGAATGCTGTAAAATTGATCATGCACAACAAAACAAATGATTTAGAAATATAACACAACAGACCCGACTATACAGTCGGGTCTGTTGTGTTATATTCGTTTAATTGATCCTCTTATGAAAGAACGTCTACTACGACTCCTGCTCCTACTGTTCTTCCACCTTCTCTGATCGCAAATCTTTGTTCTTTTTCCATTGCGATCGGTGTGATAAGTTCGATCGTTACTTCGATATTATCTCCGGGCATTACCATTTCTACGCCTTCAGCCAGATCCACTACACCTGTTACGTCAGTTGTTGTGAAATAAAACTGCGGTCTGTATCCGTTAAAGAACGGTGTATGTCTTCCGCCCTCTTCTTTCGTCAGTACGTATACTGTCGCTTTGAATTTTGTGTGCGGTTTGATCGATCCCGGTTTTGCTAATACTTGTCCGCGTTCGATCTCTGTTCTGTCTACACCTCGAAGAAGCGCTCCGATATTATCTCCCGCTTCACCGTAGTCTAAGATCTTTCTGAACATTTCAACACCCGTTACAACTGTCTTTTTCACTTTGTCTTTGATCCCGAGTATTTCTACTTCTTCACCTGTTTTGATCTGTCCGCGTTCGATCCTTCCTGTTGCTACAGTTCCTCGTCCTGTGATCGAGAATACATCTTCTACAGGCATTAAGAATGGTTTATCCGTATCTCTTACAGGTTCAGGGATATAAGAATCCACTGCATCCATAAGTTCCATGATCTTATCTCCCCACTCGCTCATCGGATCTTCCAATGCTTTAAGCGCTGATCCGACGATGATCGGTGTGTCATCTCCCGGGAATTCATATGAATCAAGAAGTTCTCTTACTTCCATATCAACAAGTTCGATAAGTTCAGGGTCATCTACCATATCCGCTTTGTTTAAGAATACTACGATATACGGTACGTTTACCTGTCTTGCCAATAGGATATGTTCTCTTGTTTGCGGCATAGGTCCGTCTGCTGCGCTTACGACTAAGATCGCTCCGTCCATTTGCGCTGCTCCCGTGATCATGTTCTTGATATAATCCGCATGTCCCGGGCAGTCTACGTGTGCGTAGTGTCTGTTTTCAGTCTCATATTCTACATGTGCTGTTGAGATCGTGATCCCACGTTCTCTCTCTTCAGGTGCTTTATCGATGTTGTCGAATGCTACGAAGTCGCCTGTTCCCAGTCTTTCGTGCAATACTTTTGTGATCGCTGCTGTAAGCGTCGTCTTACCGTGGTCTACGTGTCCGATCGTTCCGACGTTTACGTGCGGTTTCGTTCTCTCAAATTTCTGTTTAGCCATTATTTTACTCCTTTTAAAATAACTTAAATAATCACACTGTATCTTGAGTTATAGTTTAATAATGTCTTTTTTTCCTAATAGATTTTACTAAAATTAGACAAAGATGTCAATTCATTCAATCGCATTTTATTCAAATTTCCAATACGATTCGATGATAAACTTTTTTGCCTTTTCTTATGATGGTATATCCGTCTTCAAAATCATCCACTGTAAGTACAGCGCTGAATTGTGTTACTTTTTCGTCATTAACGCTAATGCCGCCTTGTTCGATCAAACGTTTGGCTTCCGATTTACTGGCAACCAAGTCACATATCAATAAAGCCGAAACGATATCCATTCCTTGTTCAAGATCCGCTAATGCGATTTGAGTGGATGGCATATTTTCATCAACACCTGCGCCATCACCGAATAAAGCTCGTGCCGCTTGTTGCGCTTTTTCAGCTTCTTCTTCACCATGGATCAATTTTGTTACCTCAAAAGCCAGAATCTCTTTGGACTCATTGATAGATTCGTCTTGTCTTTGTCCAAGTTCACGCACTTGTTCCATCGGCAAAAATGTAAGTAATGCCAAGCATTTTTCTACATCTTGATCATTGACATTACGCCAATACTGGTAAAAGTCAAAAGGCGATGTTTTTTCGGGATCCAGCCAAAGAGCACCGGATTCTGTTTTTCCCATCTTTTTACCTTCACTGTTGACCAATAATTTAAAAGTCATACCGTAAGCGCTTCTGCCTAATTTTCGTCTGATCAACTCTACGCCACCAATGATATTGGACCATTGATCGTTTCCGCCAAATTGCATCTTACAATCATAAAGTTCCGCCAATTTCAAAAAGTCATATGATTGCATGATCATATAATTGAATTCTAAAAACGTAAGCCCTTTTTCCATCCTGCTTTTGTAACATTCGGCACTCAGCATTCGATTTACGGAAAAATGAACTCCGATCTCTCGTAAAAAATCAACGTAATTCAGCTCAAGCAACCAGTCTGCGTTGTTTGCCATGATCGCTTTGTTATCCGAAAAATCAAGAAATTTTTCAAATATCTTTTTAAATCTTTCTCCATTGGCATTGATCTGCTCAAGTGTCAACATTTTACGCATATCGGTCTTACCCGATGGATCCCCTACCATCGTTGTTCCGCCACCCAATAAAGCAATCGGACAATGCCCTGCTTGCTGCATGTGGGTCATAACCATGATTTGTATAAAATGACCAACATGAAGACTATCAGCCGTTGGATCGAATCCGATATAAAACGTTATTTTTTCTTTTTCCAATAATTCTCGTATTTCATCTTCATGAGTACATTGCTCGATGTATCCTCTTTCAGTCAATACATCAAATACATTTTTCAATTGATTCACCCTCTTTTATTCGTCTCTATATTAATAAGCTCTTGCAAAATATGCCATTTTTTCGGCTTTTTGACCGCAACATACACATCGATCGCTACCTAAATCCTCTTGTGCAAATGGCACACAACGCAAAGTCGCACCGGTATCTTCTTTGATCTTATCCTCGCAATCTTCACTGCCGCACCACATGGCTTTTATAAAACCGGGATTTTCCGCTAAATTCTTCTTAAATTCATCCATATCTTTAGCGACTGAAGTTTTACTTTCTCTGTCCGCAAGCGCATTGTCATACATCGATTGTTGGATACTGTCCATTAAATTTTCCAACTGAATCGAAACTTCGTCTAAATCCACATATATTTTTTCGCCGTTGTCACGTCGAACTAAAACGCATTGCCCTTTTTCGATATCTTTGGGACCTAACTCAATACGTACAGGCACACCTTTCATTTCGTATTGGTTAAATTTCCATCCCGGGGAATTCATATCCGAAGCATCGATCTCCATACGGAATTGTTCTTTCAATGAATCATACAGTTCGTAGGCTTTATCTAAAACACCTTCTTTATGCTGTGCTATAGGTATTATAACAGCCTGTGTAGGTGCTATATAAGGCGGAAGTTTCAATCCGTTATCATCACCATGAACCATAATAATACCGCCGATAAGACGCGTAGACACGCCCCACGATGTCGAAAAAGCGTATTGTTCAGTATTATCCCTGCCTAAAAACTTCATCTCAAATGCTTTTGCGAAATGGTCGGAAAGATTATGACTTGTTCCACTCTGTAAAGCTTGCCCGTCATGCATAAGCGCTTCAATCGTATACGTCGCATGCGCTCCCGCAAATTTCTCTTTTTCACTTTTTTGACCTGAGACGACAGGTATCGCCAAATATTTCTCGCACACATCTCGATAAATGCCGATCATACGCATCGTTTCTTTTTGCGCTTCTTCAAATGTTTCATGCAACGTATGACCTTCTTGCCACAAAAACTCACTGGTACGCAGAAACGGTCGCGTGGTTTTTTCCCAACGCACAACATTACACCACTGATTAAATAAATACGGTAAATCTCTGTAAGATGAAAGCCATTTTGCATACATGCTGCATATGATCGTTTCAGATGTAGGACGAATACATAAGCGCTCCGCTAATTGTGTATCGCCACCTTGCGTGACCCATGCAACTTCGGGCGCAAAGCCTTCTACATGCTCTTTTTCTTTGTTCAAATAACTCTCAGGTATCAATAACGGGAAATACACATTCTTATGTCCGGTCTTTTTAAATTCGTTGTCGAATCGCTTTTGGATATTTTCCCATAATGCATACCCGTAAGCTCTTATAACCATAAACCCTTTAACGGGTGCGTAATCCACAAGTTCCGTCTTTAATATTACGTCGGTATACCAACGGGAGAAGTCCTCATTGATCGGAGTGATTTCTTCCACTTTGTTTTTCTTTGCCATATTTTCCTCCATAATTTATATAATAAAAAAATCTTTCATTAATAAGAACGAAAGATTCGCGGTACCATCTTAATTCACAGGATAACTGTCTTAATTCAAATAACGGCATGACCGTGCAGATTTTTTCATCTGCAAGCTCCAAGGCGGGATAGGTATATAAAATCTTTCACCAACCGATTTCTCTCTAAAGGCATACCTTTTATTCCTTTTCACAGCTTATTCCTATTAATTTATCATTATTGTAAACAATAACAAGAGCAATGTCAACTCTTTTCCCTGACGTTAAACTTCTTTGAACTATATATACACTAATACAGATCAATCTGCTATAATGAATTATCTGAATTTCTTACAAATATTGTTTTTAACATATCCAGGGGGAATACAAATGGAATTGTTGATCATTAACGGGCCGAATTTAAATATGCTGGGGATCCGCGAACCGGATATTTACGGAAAACAAACATACGCTGATCTGGTTAATTATATAAATGACACTTGTGATGGGATGAGTATAACTTGTGAGGTTTACCAAAGTAATCATGAGGGACAGATCGTTGATAAAATTCAAGAGTCTTATAATAAAATTGACGGCATTGTGATCAATCCTGCAGCCTATACGCATACAAGCGTTGCGATACTTGATGCTCTTAAAGCCGTAGCACTTCCCAGCGTGGAAGTTCATCTTTCGGATATAGATAGCAGAGAAGATTTCAGAAAACTATCCTACCCTTCCAAAGCTTGTTTAACAACATTTGCTGGATACGGTTTTGAAGGCTATCAAAAAGCGATCTTTTATTTAAAAGAGTATATCGAATCAGCAAACAAATAATAAAGCAAGAACCCTCAAATGAGGGTTCTTTTTTTGTCACCGATAATAAACAATAGTTCTCTGATCAATTTACATGCTGTTGTTGTTGATGCTCCGCTTTGGTCATAGATGGGTGCTAATTCATTCACATCTACGCCAACGATATTTAGTTCTGACAAAGCAAGACACGCATCTAAAAGTTCTTTAAACGACACTCCACCCGCTTCCGGTGTACCGGTGCCGGGAAGTATCGATGGATCCAAAACATCCAGATCAATCGATAAATATATATTTTTACCAATTATCTTGTCCGCCGTATCTTTTATACCATCAAAGTTAAATTTTGTAAGAGTCAGATGTTCTTTCGACCATAAAAACTCTTCTTTTTCACCCGATCTGATACCAAACTGATAGATCTTTTTATCTCCTACGAGTTCCCAACATCTACGCATAACACAAGCATGCGACAATGTTTCACCTAAGTAATTATTGCGTACATCCGCATGTGCGTCAAAATGGATAATGTGCAAGTCATCGTATTTTCTTGAAAGTGCTTGAACAGCACCTAATGTGACCAAATGCTCTCCACCGATCATAAACGGTATCTTCTCGTCAGCGGATACTTCAGTTACAAAGGAGTCTATTTGATCGATCATTTTTTTGGAATTTCCGAAGGGCAATTCCAAGTCTCCAAAGTCAAAAACTTTTATCTCAGACAAATCTTTGTCTTGATAAGGGCTATATGTTTCCAATCCGAATGATTCGGAACGGATCGCTTTACTCGCAAAACGAGATCCCGGGCGATAAGACGTAGTGGAATCATAAGGTGCACCGAATAAAACGATATCTGATTGCGCATATTCGGACTCGCAGCCGATAAACATTTCAAGATTTCTATCCATTCGAATCCTCGAGCATCTTTTTAACATAATTCGGTATTGCAAAACAACCCGTGTGCAAATCGATATTATAGTATTTTGTTTCCAATCCAAGCTTTT
Source organism: uncultured Anaerofustis sp. (assembly GCA_963674555.1). Lineage (GTDB taxonomy): Bacteria > Bacillota > Clostridia > Eubacteriales > Anaerofustaceae > JBGMEA01. The sequence continues at coordinate 316,643 of OY771429.1, forward strand.
CCCACGATGCGAAGTCAGCGTCTTTAAGAGGATCATATTTCTTCGACGCAAATCCGAAGAGCCAATGTCCTGATGGATAAGTCGGTATGTGCGCTTGATAGACCCGACTGATCGGGAAAAATTCTTCAATCCTGTGATATGCTCGTTTCATAGATTTTGCGAAACTATCATAGTAAGGACTTTCCATTTGGTTTACAAGGATACCGTCGTCTTTCAAAGCATTATAACAATTCCCATAAAACTCTTTTGTAAATAATCCTTCACCGGGACCAAACGGATCTGTAGAATCAACGATGATCAAATCATAAGTATTGATTTTATTTCGTACAAATTTCAATCCGTCTTCATAATATATATGCACTCTGCCATCTTTAAATCCGTCTGCTGTACGTGGTAAATATTCCACACATGATTGAACGACCATTTCATCAATTTCCACAACGTCAATATTCTCGATCGAATCATACCGAACAAGCTCACGTATCGTGCCTCCGTCCCCCGCTCCTATTACCAAAACATCCGCGATAGCTAAATTCGTCGCCATAGGAATATGCACTATCATATCGTGATATATAAATTCATCTTTTTCGGTTAACATCATCAACCCGTCAAGGGTAAGAAATCTACCGAATTCTTCGGATTCGAATATGTCGATCCTCTGAAATTCGCTTTGTTGTGAAAATAATTGTTTGTCTATTTTAATTGAGAACCTTACATCAGGCGTATGTTCTTCCGTGTACCATAACTCCATTTTATTCCTCCACTACTTTGATCGTATTGATCGTGATATCTTCCGCACCCGTTAATTTACAACCTTTAATTTTTGCGTATTGAATATAATCAACGATTTCTTGTGTGATCCGTTCACCCGGTGCCAGCACAGGTATACCGGGTGGATAAGACATAACATATTCCGCACTTATGCAACCGATACTGTCTTCTAAGCTTAACGTATTCTTTTTTGTGTAGAAAGCGTCTTGCGGTGTCATAACAGATATAGGTGAAATATATTCGTGATCGAACATTCCTTGCGGATCTTTTTGATATCTTCGCTTGATTTCATAAAGTGCTGCGATCAGTCGCTCAACCGTAAATTTTGAATCACCGACTGAAATGATCGCGAGAATATTCCCGATATCACCAAACTCCACTTGTATGCCATATTCATCTCTTAAGATATCATACACTTCTATGCCAGCCAGCCCTATATCTCTTGTGTGGATCGAAAGTTTTGTCGTATCAAAATCAAAAACTGATCCACCGTCACATAATTCATTTGAAAAAGCGTAATAGCCTCCGATACGATTGATCTCATCACGCGCATAAGACGCTAAATCATCAACTTTTTTAAATATGGACTCACCGTTTAATGCTAAATTTTTTCTTGAAATATCGAGCGATGATAAAAGCAGATATGATGCACTGGTCGTTTGTGTAAGGTTGATGATCTGCCGCACATAATCCGCGTTCATGTTTTTACCTAAGAGCAAGATCGAGCTTTGTGTCAACGAACCGCCAGTTTTATGCATACTGATCGCTGACATATCGGCACCGCAATCCATTCCTGAGATCGGAAGTTCATTATGAAATGAAAAATGTGTACCATGGGCTTCATCCACAAGCACTTTCAAATTGTGCTTATGTGCAAATTCTGTGATCGTTTTTAAATCGGAACAGATTCCGTAATACGTTGGATTATTGACGAAAACAGCCTTCGCGTCGGGATGTTTAAGGATCGCTTCCTCAATTTCTCCAACGGTGATACCGAGCGGAATACCAAGTCTCTTATCAACTTTTGGATTAACATAGATCGGTACAGCACCGCAAAGCACGATCGCATTGATCGCGCTGATATGGATATTTCTTGGGATGATGATCTTATCACCTTTTGCGCAAACAGCCATGATCATCGCTTGCACTGCCGCAGTCGTACCGTTCACAATAAAAAAAGCATGCTCCGCAGTAAAAGCATCAGCAGCCAGTTCTTCGGCCTCTTTGATAATTGAAACAGGATGTGTTAAATTGTCCAAAGGTTTCATAGAATTCACGTCCACAGATAGACACTGCGCGCCTAAAAAAGACGTTAATTCCGGATTACCTTTTCCTTGTTTGTGTCCCGGCACATCAAATGAAACGATCCTATCTTGTTTATACTTATTCAAAGCATCCACTAACGGTGTTTTATCTTGTAACAATTCTGACATTTAATGATCCGCCTAACTATTTATATACATTCGAGCCACTGAAAATCTCGATCATTTCACGTCTTAGGTTTTCCATGATACTCAACCGTTGTTTTGGGGTAAACTCATAAAGATCAGTATTTAAAAGATAATTCTGCAGATCGATCTCTTTGATAAGCATCTTCGTATGAAAAATGTTCGATTGATATACATTTACATCTATCGCATCATATTTTTCCAAAGTAACTTCACTGATATAATCTTGAATAGAAGTGATATCATGATCGATAAAGAGTTTTTTTCCGTCTACATCCCGCGTAAATCCACGCACCCTATAATCGATCGTCATAATATCCGAATCAAAACTGCCGATCAAATAATCGAGGGCTTTCAGTGGAGAGATTTGTCCGCATGTTGATACCTCAATATCGACCCGAAAAGTCGCTATTGCATTATCGGGATGATACTCAGGATAAGTATGCACAGTCACATGGCTCTTATCCAAATGCGCAACGACCGATTCTTTTGAATCATGAATAGCGCGATAGTTACAAGACGGATCTACCAGGTCTTCCGGGAGTTCTTCCTCCGAGATCAAAATTGTGACCGATGCACCTTGTGGATCGTAATCCTGTTTAGAAATATTCAAAACATTCGCACCGATCATATTCGTAACTTCACATAATATATTTGTCAAACGTTCTGAGTTATACTGCTCGTCAATATACGCAATATAATCACGTTGTTCTCTTTCACTTTTAGCGTAGCATACATCATAAATATTGAAACTAAGCGTTTTGGTAAGGTTATTAAAACCGTACAAAGTCAATTTGCCTTCCAACCCTAACATCACCCTCTTTCTTATAAAAATAAAACAATCTAATTATATAGCAAATTTGGCAAAATGCAACATTTATTTTTAAAAAATACTAAGGTTTTTCTATCGACAAAACCAGTGTTATTTTTTTCGAAAATATCACTTAAAAAAAAGACCGTAACATTAAAATGTTACAGTCTTTTTAAATGATTTTTAACAAGATAGCCAATCTTTATCTTTGTAAAATCTACCGAAAATAGCAATAGTTATTATCAGTGTAATAATTCAAGCACTTCAGAGGGGAGTTCATAGAAATCTTCATCAACGTACTCCATCAATTCTTCCTTCGAAGGTACATGTAAAGGAGCTTTTTTTTGTTCTTTTAAAATAAACTCTGCTGATGCGCTACCGGTAAGACATCTATGGACAAAATAGTTATCATCTAAATAAAGCGGTTTGCCCTTATTGGAAAATATAAATAATACAGTTAATAATTCATCCTCAGTGATTTTCTTTCGGTTATGAACATTATAAATCTTTACGATCGATTTCGGTGTGATAACACCGAAGAGATTTAGACACGCACAATAGTAATCCCAAACCAATCTATAATGATTTCTTTTTTTAGAAAAAGCAGGCGAATTTATTTTTTTAAAGATTGTCCTGATCAAAGGAGGCATATGAAGTAATAATAAGCCATTTACTTCTACCGGGAACACATATGAATATTGAATCATATTGATCAAGGTATTGGCTTGACCAACGGTATAAGGAATCGATTTTATTTTTGATAACTTGTTTGCCAATCGAAATTCTTTTGAATTTACAGACAACATCAATTCATATAATTCTTTTTCATCAAGGATCTTTTCTTTGATAAGCTCGATCAGTCGTGATTTGCGAAATTTATGATAGTTTTTGTAATGGTATCTTCTAACGATATTTTTTAAATCAGATAACCCATATCCCTGCAAGCAATCGTTCAAAACAATATCTTTCATTTCATTTGACTTTATGCATTTAAATTTATGTCTATGTTTTTTCATTTTACTTTGCCCCCATTCCATATGTCCATATTCAACGCTTAAATACTGAACTTTAACACAATTTTCTGATTGTTTGATTATATATGCTTTTATTCTAATTTATCAAAATTTATATACTTTGTCAAAAGATATCTATACCGATGAACAAATAATACTGCTACTTTGATTGAAACTGTTTACAATTGCAACAAAATAAATAAGTGCTTCTTTAAATCACTTATTGCGATTGAGTTGCTGTGTTACAATAGAATAAAAAAGGATAATACAAAATGAAGAAAATTGTAAAAATCATTGTAATATCATTATTTGTTTTTTCTTCAGTATTGTCTTTAAATAATAGTGCTCAAATACAAATATCTTCAATGGAATTTGAAAATATAACACAAACTGTTTCGATTTTAGATGCTTGTACTTCGGACTATTATAGGAACACATTGACAGACAGCGATGAAATTAAATTATACGACAACATTAAAACTGCTCTCATGCATCAAATCGATAGTTATACTTTTTATTTTACCGATCAAAGTGTTGTTGATAAAATATCAATGTACGTGTGTTTAGACAATCCATTCTTAACGATAACAAATAATTATTATACGATTGAAACGAAGGATGATACGCATACGATTCATATCAAAGCAACCGTACCCCTACTATTCTCTTATGCAGATTATCATCAAAAAATGCTGATAACCTATCAAAAGGCACAAGACATCATCGATCAGATGCCTCCTTATATCAATACATATGATAAAGTCAAGTATCTACATGATTATCTTGTAACTGAAGTGCGCTATGATGACGATTTGTCAAATCTCGATTCAGATACTGCTTACGGAGCATTGATCGATGGAAAAGCACGATGTGAAGGGTACACAAATGCGTTTTCCATTTTACTGAATTTAGCCGATATTGAAAACGCTAAAGTAATGTATTTAGGAAATGATGTAAATTCCGATGTCGGACACATATGGAACTTAGTTAAAATCGATGGCGAGTATTACCATGCAGATATTACAAATGACAGCTTTAGCATCAGCGATGATGTGCCGGATGATTATGTATCCTATGCATATTTCTTAATTTCCACAGATGACATTTTACGTTCTTCTCCCATTAATGAATCAATTATTGATTTAATCCCTGCTTGTGACGCACCAACAAACAATTTCTTTATTAAAAATGATCTATACTTTACAGGCTATGACCGATACGAGATCGGTAAAACAGCCGGTGACTTTTTGTCCGACCAACTGGATAAAAATTTAAACGGGGTTTCGATCAAATTTGAGAACGAAAAAGATTATTTAAAAGCAAGTTCTTCTTCCGAAATCAATTACCTGCTCGGTGTGATCTCGAATTACGATGGGATCCGCGCAAATTATTTCAACTATTTTTTGTACGACAACCAACTGGTCATATCCTTCTACCCGAAAAAATAAAAGAACACTGAATATCAATGATTCAGTGTTCTTTTTTTATTTAAATCGCTAGCGATGATCAACAAATCTCCTGAGTGTCTTGTTTCGAACTGACTATAACACCTGTTCTGTATGCAGTCAACAGCATCTCTAAGTAGTAAATCTGTTCCTTGATCTTTGTACCGATATCCGTATCGGAAACCAAAGTCCTTTGAACACAAGTATTTACCAATCGAGTTTCACTTTTGATATCGATCCCTTCTGCAACTGCGGCTTCTTTTGAAACAAAAGGTTCATGTATGATCAAATTCATGCCATACGAGTTTGAAGTTAATGTACAACCTGCCATACCGGTTTCTTTCTGATATGCTTTTGCAAAACCTGTGTCTATACACAATAACATGCCGTCAGCCTTGATCGGATCTTCCCCTTTTGTCCCTTTAACAGGTACATGTCCGCATATAATATGTCCTGAAGCAGATAATCCAAACTCTTCAAAAATCATCTCTACCATCTTTTTATTATCGGTATTTTTATAAAATGGAAGATATTGTTCTTTATGAACTTGTTTTTCATCAATGAAATATCGTTCAAATGTGGCCATTTTATCTTTCCCGAAAAGCGGTGAAAGCGGCGAACACCACAAGAACCAGAATATATCTTTACTTACCTCGTCCGAATAATAAGAGTGCCTTACTTTTTCATTTAAAATATCAAGTAGTTCTCTTCCTTGGTATTCTTTATCATCGATTTTGACCTTTGTAAATGTCAAATCTTCATTTATCGGTACTGAAGCATGCAATAATAAATTATTATTATATACGTTGTAAATGCTCCCTTTCATCAGAAGGAAATTACAATGCTTTTGCAATTTCTCACTTGTAACAAATGAATTTACTAACGAAGTGACAACTTTTTTTTCTTCTTCAGTTAATTCCTCTATAGATTCTTTATCGATCGTAGGAAAAAATTGTGAATTAAGTGGATGCCTTTTATCATTGATCATTATTGAAAAATCATCATAATTTACTTTATCGATCAACATTCGATCTTCCATGCAATATTCAGGATGTCTTTTTATAATACTGTTCTCCAATTTAAATTGGATGATCGATATCGCTTTTTGCATTTTAGCCAATAGCATATCATCTATATCGGATATATCATCCGAAACTTTAGGCATAAATTTATTTAGAGAATCATCGTTATTATATTCTTTAAGCGCCAGTAAGGTTAAAGGTAAAAGATTGATCCCGTATCCATCTTCGAGAACCGAAGTGTTCCCGTAACGCATACAAATGCGAACGACATTTGCTACACAAGCCGCACTCCCCGCAGCTGCACCGACCCATAAGACATCATGATTTCCCCACTGGATATCCATTGAGTGATACTCCATCAATGTGTCCATGACAAAATGCGGCCCTACACCCCTATCGTAAATATCACCGATAATATGTAAATGATCCAAATTTAAACGCCTGATCGTCTTGCAGATATTGATGATAAATTCATCACCTGCTCCTGTATCTATGATCGTCCGAATAATTTCATTATAGTACTTTTCTCGATCTCCGTTAATATCACTTTTAAACATTAATTCTTGGATAATATAGGAGTAATTGTCGGGAAATGATTTTCTTATTTTTGAATGAGAGTACTTTGAAGATGAAATCCTACAAACGGTAATGAGATTTCTGATCGTGTTTTCATACCAATCATCTGTCAAAACCCCTTGTTTTTCCAGTAAATTAAGCTTCTCTGCGGGGTAATAAATTATGGTCGTTAATTCTTTGATCTGATCGTCACTTAACACACTGGAAAGTGTTTCAATGACTTTTCTTTTAATGCTTCCTGAGCAATTTCGCAAAACATGATCGAAAGATTCATATTCGCCATGAATATCCGAAAGAAAATGTTCTGTCCCTTTCGGAAGATTCAAGATCGCATTTAAATTTATTATCTCAGCAGTAGCAGATTGGATACTTGGAAATTTCTCGGATAATAATTTTAAATATCTTTTATTTTGCTGCAGTATTTTTTTTTCAAAAAATTTCATTTGAATCCTTCTTAAATTTTATTAAGGGATGCTTTTAATAAGTCTATTCATATTATATCCCAAAACCCGCTCATTGCAATATATACGAAAGAATTACATCATGTTACATAGTGAAATAAAATCAACGATTTTGTAACGAAAAATATTTTTTTCTCTTTCATTAGATTGTTTCATTTGACTGATTATAGTATAATAAAAAAACACTTCTATCTTAGGTGAATTCATGAAACGAAAAAAAAGAAAACAATTTGAGAAAGCAAAACATGATCACAAGCAAAAATACACGATCATTATAACCCCGAACACCTATGGAAAAACTCATAAGCTTTCATTGTCTTTTTTTTGGGCAAAAAATGCACTGTTTTTGACAGGGCTTTTCTTAATAACTGTAATCCTTCTTCTAATTTCATATCTTGGTTTATTGACAAATTATAATAAAAGCAAGCAAGATTTATTAACTTTACAAAGCATAAACAAAGAACAACAAATGCAATTATATGATATGAATGAATTAGCTAAAGAAGTGGATCAAAAACTACAATACTTGGATCTATTGGAAACCAAAATCGTTACGATGATCGGCGACGATACTTCCAGTTCCAATGACCCTTACATGAATGAAATAAATGCACGTCTATCTGACTTGGAAGAGAATATGTCAGCAAGCGGTGGCGATAACGGCGCTTATATGAACTATTATATTGCTAGCGATGATGTAAGTAATTTTAATATCAGTAGTGATTTGGATAAGATCAAGACAACATTGGCCGAAATAGATCAGAATATCGAAACACAAGGCTCTACCTATGAAATATTGGAATCCGATGTTGAAGCGCATACGGATTACATTCAATGTTACCCGGACTATTTACCGGTAGCCGGACGATTAACTGACGGATTCGGTTATCGTACAAGCCCTGTTGTAGGCTTTCATAACGGTATCGATCTGGCAGCTCCCAGAGGTACGATCATTCAATCTGCAGGTCGAGGAACAGTTATATACGCATCTTGGTATGGGACTTTCGGAAATTGTGTTATTATAGATCATGGCTATGGTTATAAGACGTTATACGGTCATATGAGCAAGATACTCGTTAATGAGGGTGACTCAGTTGAAAAAGGCGATGTGATCGGTCTTGTCGGTTCTACAGGCTTCAGCACAGGAAATCATTTACATTTTGGGATCATGGTTAATGGTTCTTATGTCGATCCGCTTGACTACATTCCTTTGACACGATAATTAATTTATGAAATAATAAACATTATTAAGGTAGGAACTAAATGAAAAACAAAATACGAACAGTAAATAGAGTCAATTATGAGCAAGTAGATACGATCGTCAGCAGTGATATTGTCTTTGTTGGAGATATCACATCAGGTGGTTCTGTAAGGTATGAAGGAAATCTACGTGGGAACATCAACATCTCAGGAAATCTGATCGTAGGCAGAAACGCATTAATTGCAGGCACGATCAAAGCAGCAAACATACATATTATCGGAACGGTTGAAGGAGATGTTAAATGCGATCAATTGAAAATCCTCTCAACGGGTAAAATAACCGGTGATGCTGAAGTTAACAGTATTATCATCGACGAAGGTGCAACCTTTATCGGTAACTGTACTACTGTAGAAGAATCGGATGAAGATCCCAGCATTAACGACATCCTTGATGTAATCGAATAATAAAAAAGATCCAATCATGGATCTTTTTTTTATTTAAATATCTTCTCGATCCTCTCCATTGCCCAATCGATCTCTTCTTTCGTAATGACCAAGGGCGGGGTAAACCGAATCGTTCGATCATGTGTCTCTTTGGTTAATATCCCTTCATCTTTCAATTGCATACAATATGCTTTTCCCGTCTGCGCATCAGGTGTAACCTCTACTCCGATCATTAATCCTCTCGCTCTTATTTCTTTTATGATCGGACTCTTCATTGCCAGTAATTTTTCTTTAAAATATGCACCGATATCATCTGCCTTTTCGACAAGCTCTTCATCGATCAATACGTCTAATGCAGCTACCGCTACAGCACTTGCCAATGGATTTCCGCCAAATGTTGAACCGTGGTCTCCCGGAGAGAAAACCTGCATGATCGAATCACTCGCTAATATTGCCGATACAGGCAAAATCCCACCACTGAGTGCTTTCCCTACACACAGTATATCCGGTTTAATATTTTCATGTTCAAAGGCAAACATTTTCCCGGTCCTTCCCAAACCGGTTTGTATTTCGTCAAGCATCAACAGAACTTCATTTTCATCAGATAAAGAACGAAGCCCTTTTAAATACCCGCCATCGGGAATAATGACACCACCTTCTCCTTGTATCGGTTCAACAAGTATACCGACTGTATTCTTGTTGATAGCACTTTTAACCGCATTCAGATCATTATAAGGTACTATTTTAAATCCGGGTGTTAAAGGGCCGAAACCATCTTTATATTGCTCTTCCGAGCTAAAAGAAATGATGGTTATAGTCCTACCGTGAAAATTATTTTGGAAAGTGATTATTTCCCCTTTTCCTTTCGGTACCCCTTTTACCTTTTCTCCCCATTTTCTTGCCGCTTTTATAGCCGTCTCAACTGCTTCCGCTCCGCTGTTCATCGGCAAACCCTTTTCAAAACCCGCTAATGCACATAATTTTTCGAGCATATCACACATACGATCATTATGAAAAGCTCTGGAAGTAACAGTCACTTTATCGAGTTGCTCTTTAGCTGCTTGTACAATTTTAGGGTGTAAATGTCCTTGATTCACTGCGGAATAAGCTGCCAACATATCAAGATATCTGTTTCCTTCTTCATCCCATACCCATACTCCTTCTGCTTTGGCAATAACGACATCCAAAGGCGAATAGTTGTTAGCGCAATACTTTTTGGTCTTCTCAATTGTATTATTCACTTTTTACCCTCCCCTTTCATTGCATGTGATTTCATCAGTCAGCCATTGTAGCTATCATTACCGCTTTGATCGTATGTAATCTGTTTTCTGCCTGATCGAATACTTTTGAGTATTCGCTACGAAAAACTTCGTCTGTTACTTCCATTTCACTCAAACCGTATTTTTCGGCAACTTTTGATCCTATTGCAGTATTCGTATCGTGAAAAGCAGGTAAGCAATGCAGGAAAATAACGTCATTGTTTTCAGACCCTTTTATCATATTCATATTCACTTGATAATTGCGCAACAATTCAATACGTTCTTTATATTTATCCCCTTCACCCATTGAGACCCAAACATCCGTGTAAATTGCATCGGAATCTATAACATCAGCTATATCTTCACTTAATGTGATTTTTCCACCGCTTGTTTTACATTCTTCCAACATTTCACCAACCAGAGTCTCTTGCGGAAACAGTTCTTTAGGTGCAATCGCGCAAAAGTGCATACCCAGTTTCGCGCAACCTATCATAAGCGAATTCGCGACATTATTTCGCGCATCTCCGACAAATGTTAATTTTAACTCAGATAACTGTTTTTTTGTATTCTCTTTCATCGTCATAATATCCGCTAATACTTGAGTTGGGTGATACAGATCTGTTAAACCGTTCCAAACCGGCACTCCGGAGAATTTTGCAAGTTGTTCTACCGTATCTTGTTTATATCCGCGGAATTCTATACCATCATACATGCGTCCCAATACTTGTGCAGTATCTTCTATAGATTCCTTTTCTCCGATTTGACTGTTAGAAAGAAACGTGACATTTGCTCCTTCGTCAAATGCGGCAACCTCGAAAGCACATCTGGTTCGCGTTGAAGTTTTCTCAAAAAGCAATACGATATTTTTGCCTTTAAGTAACTCATCTCTCTGTCCTGCTTTTTTCTTCGTTTTCAGTTTTTGCGCTAAATCTATCAGAAAATTCAGTTCATCTGCTGTATAATCTTTTACGGTCAATAAACTTCTACCTTTTAAATTGATCGACATCTTTTACTCCTTAATTTTAAGTATAAATATTATTATTCAGATATCCTCGCGAAGCAGAGGCATGCTCATACATCTCGGTCCACCGCGTCCTCGAACTAATTCTCCGCCTTCTATCTCTATGACTTTAATCTTATTTTCCCTCAATATATTATTTGTGATTTCATTTCTGTCGTATGTTATTACAACCCCGGGAGCTATTGCAAGTGTATTTGTACTGTCATTCCACTGCTCTCGCTCAGAAGTGATCGGATTATCTCCTCCGCTATCGATAAGCTTAATATAGTCTGTCCGTAATGCTTTTTCGAGGGTTGTAATAAGATCATCACCGGTAATAAATTTTACTTCATCGTTTGTTGTACGTTCTATGGTTACAACCTTCAAGGAATCTCTGATCCCCGGATAGATAACAAATTTCTCATGGTCCACCATCGTAAAAACAGTATCTAGATGCATGAAAGACCGTACATGTGGGATCTGGACAGCGATCACTCGCTTAAAATGCTGATTTTCTCTGAATAACGATTGCGCAAAAACCTCAATCGCATAGGCACTTGTTCTTTCCGAACAACCTATACAGACTGTATCTTTAGACAGAACAAAAACATCACCGCCCTCAATACTCATTTTATACAGATCGTTGTCGTAATATATGGGAGTATGTTCAAATAGAGGGTGAAATCTATGCAGCGCGTTTAATATCCTGCTTTCTCTATGTCGGATCGGAGTGTCCATAACGGATTGAAGAATACCATTGCCGACTATAACAGAAGGGTCCCGCATAAAATATGCATTTGGTAAAGGTGGGAAATAATAAATATAATCTTCAGGCATCAATCTAATAAGTGATTTCTCATGAATATTGATTTCTTCTCGAGAGATTCCTCCAAGAATATATCGCGATAATTGAACATTATCCAAACCTAATAAAAATATTTTTAATGCGTCTATTGTATACTGATCATATTGAACTTCATTGGTTAGAATGTCAGAAATAATCTGATTTTTAGCACTGTCATCCAACAAAACTTCTTGCAAACAATCTTCAAAATAGTAAACTTCGCTACCGTTGTCCCTTAGTGTTTGTGCAAAACCATCATGTTCGTTTTGCATTTTTTTCAACCACGGGATATCCTCGAATAATACATTATTTAGATCTTTGGGGGTGATCCTTTCAAGTTCAAAAGACGGTCTATGCAACATCACTTTTTTTAAAGGGCCAATTTCACTATTAACACAAATTGATGGATTATTCACAAGATCATCACTCCTTATATTATCAGCCTAAAAGATTTGTTTAAATAGTAAAGATAGATAATTCGTTCTGCTGATCAATGTTATTCTATCACACTACGAATGAAACTCCAAGCATGAAAAAAGATGCTTTAGCATATCAAAAAATATAAATTAATTTTCCTCTAATACAGCAATAATAAATGCTTAATTTAACGATTATACAATAGCTGTATTAACGATGGAGAGAAACGATAAATGAAAAAACTCTATAAAGATCGCCAAACCGCAGTTGTTTCAGGTGTACTCAGTGGGATCGCACAGTATTTCAAATTGGATGTCACTTTGGTACGTGTTGTATATCTGGTATTAACATTATTTACTACCTTTTTCCCGGGTGTCATTTTATACATTGTCATGGCATTTGTGATGCCTGATAAATCTGAAATAGGTTATGAAAACTATAAAGTGGATTAAGTACATTAAAGCAAGTTGAAAAACTTGCTTTTTTTATTTTATATATAGATAAATATTGAATATCTATTTTTACCTAATTGACATTTCTTTTACAAGCGGTTATACTTTTTTTGTGCTTAAACATAAACTATTACACAAATCGTATTAGCACAGAAAGGAAATTTTATGGAAAATTTTTTTAAACTGAAAGAGAACAACACGACGGTTCGCACAGAAATTCTTGCAGGATTCACAACGTTCTTCACGATGGCATATATTCTGTTTGTAAACCCAAGTATTTTAGGTGCCGCGGGTATCCCTACAGGTGCTGTTTTCCTCGCTACGGCTATTGCTTCATTCGTTGGCACGATCTTTATGGGCTTATTTGCAAATGTGCCTTACGCTCTTGCTCCGGGGATGGGGTTAAACGCGTTCTTCACTTATACCGTAGTCTTTGCATTTGGCTTTAGTTGGCAAGAAGCTTTAGCTATGGTATTCATATGTGGTATTATCAACGTTATTATTACAATCACAAAAGTTCGAAAATTGATCATCAAAGCGATCCCTGAAAGCATACAAAATGCTATCGGCGCAGGCATTGGCGTATTTATTGCGTATATCGGCTTCCTCGATGTATCTATGATCAATTTCGATGCAGGAGTACCGGCAATATCAGCACTCAACACAGGAAGCATTCTGATTGCTCTTTTCGGATTGGTACTCATCGTATTCCTTATGCTTAAAAAAGTAAAAGGCGCTATTTTGATCGGTATCGTTGCATCTACATTATTGGCTATTATATCCGGTGTCGTAGATGTAAGCGGTGTTACACTCTCTTCAAGCGCTTGGGGAACAAGCTTTAAAGAACTCGGCAGTGTATTCGGTAGTGCATTAGGTTCCCAGGGGATCGGAAGTTTATTTTCTGACCCGACAAAGATCCCAATCGTATTAACGACGATCTTTGCTTTCAGCTTGACAGATACATTTGACACCATCGGAACATTCATCGGAACAGGCAGAAAATCAGGTATTTTTTCTACCGCGGACGAAAAAGCTCTCTCTGAAGGTTCAGGATTTTCCTCAAAAATGGATAAAGCTTTATTTGCGGATTCTATCGCCACTTCAATTGGGGCTCTACTCGGAACAAGTAATACAACGACCTATATTGAAAGTTCAGCAGGCATTGAAGAAGGTGGACGCACAGGTCTTACATCTGTAACGGTTGCAATCCTCTTTATTGTAAGCATAGTCCTAGCTCCTGTTATTGGCATTATTCCTACAGCAGCGACAGCTCCGGCATTGATCGTAGTAGGTATACTTATGGCAGGATCATTTGCTGATATTAATTGGAAAGATTTTGCGGAAGCTGTACCGGCATTCTTTGCAGGCATTTTAATGGCATTGACTTACAGTATTTCAACAGGTATCGGATTCGGATTTGTGTTCTACTGCTTGGTAAAATTGTTTACCAAGAAAATTTCAGATGTACATCCGGTATTATGGGTCTCAGCTATATTATTTATCGTAAATTTCGTATTAGTCGCAATTTTATAATAATACAATTTAAGTTCGATCTCTATAAAAAAAAATCGTCGTTATTATACGGCGATTTTTTATTTCAGGCAAACAAAAAAAACCCCGCGACTACCTACTCTACCGGCTCGTCTCCAAGCAAGTACCCTCAGCGTGGGCGGGCTTAACTTCTGTGTTCGGGATGGGAACAGGTGTGGCCCCGCCGCTATCGTCACGGAGATTTTAACATATTAAGTTTTAGCTTTATTAGTGAAAGTTCACTATAAACTACACAAGGTACAATATCATTGTGTCTATTAAATCGCGCGCATATCCTTATAAAGGACAAGCCCTCGACCAATTAGTATCGGTCAGCTAAATACATTACTGCACTTACACCTCCGACCTATCAACCAGATAGTCTATCTGGGGTCTTAACCACTTAAAGTGGTGGGATATCTCATCTTAAGGTGGGCTTCGCACTTAGATGCCTTCAGTGCTTATCCCGTCCGAACATAGCTACTCGGCCATGCCACTGGCGTGACAACCGATACACCAGAGGTTCGTCCATTCCGGTCCTCTCGTACTAGGAACAGATCCTCTCAAATATCCAACGCCCACGACGGATAGGGACCGAACTGTCTCACGACGTTCTGAACCCAGCTCGCGTGCCGCTTTAATGGGCGAACAGCCCAACCCTTGGAACCTGCTACAGCTCCAGGATGCGACGAGCCGACATCGAGGTGCCAAACCTCCCCGTCGATGTGGACTCTTGGGGGAGATAAGCCTGTTATCCCCGAGGTAACTTTTATCCGTTAAGCGATGGCCCTTCCACTCGGAACCACCGGATCACTAAGTCCTACTTTCGTACCTGCTCGACTTGTAGGTCTCGCAGTCAAGCTCCCTTATGCCTTTACACTCTTTAAAATGGTTTCCAACCATTCTGAGGGAACCTTTGAGCGCCTCCGTTACTCTTTAGGAGGCGACCGCCCCAGTCAAACTGCCCGCCTGACATTGTCCCTATGCCGGATGACGGCATCAGGTTAGAATTCCAATATTGCAAGGGTGGTATCCCAACAGTGGCTCCATAGAAACTGGCGTTCCTACTTCTAAGCCTCCCACCTATCCTGTACATACAATATCAAAATCCAGTGCCAGGTTACAGTAAAGCTCTACGGGGTCTTTCCGTCCAGTCGCGGGTAACCGGCATCTTCACCGGTACTACAATTTCACCGAGTATGTTGTCGAGACAGTGCCCAGATCGTTACGCCTTTCGTGCGGGTCAGAACTTACCTGACGAGGAATTTCGCTACCTTAGGACCGTTATAGTTACGGCCGCCGTTTACCGGGGCTTCGATTCAGTGCTTCTCCTTGCGAATAACACATCCTCTTAACCTTCCGGCACCGGGCAGGCGTCAGCCCCTATACTTCATCTTTCGATTTAGCAGAGACCTGTGTTTTTGGTAAACAGTCGCCTGGGCCTCTTCACTGCGCCCTGCATTGCAGGGACCCCTTCTCCCGAAGTTACGGGGTTATTTTGCCGAGTTCCTTAACAACATTTCTCTCGCTCATCTTAGGATTCTCTCCTCACCTACCTGTGTCGGTTTACGGTACGGGCCGATATGCTCTAAACAGAAGCTTTTCTTGCCGGTGTGAAATCAGTTACTTCCCTACTAAATTCGGTCCTCATCACAGCTCAGGCTTAATGTTTGGCGGATTTGCCTACCAAACACCCTTACTGCTTGACCCGACTCGACCAACGGCCGGGTTAACTTATCCTCCCGTGTCACTCCATATATCAAACAAACATATCGGGTACTGGAATTTCAACCAGTTGTCCATCGACTACGCCTTTCGGCCTCGCCTTAGGTCCCGACTTACCCCGGGCGGACGAGCCTTCCCCGGGAACCCTTAGGTTTTCGATGGGTAGGATTCTCACCTACCTCTCGCTACTCATGCCAACATTCTCTCTTGTGTAATGTCCACCGGATTCTTACGATTCGGCTTCTCCCTTTACACAATGCTCCTCTACCACTATTTCTAGTTCATAGCTTCGGTGACAGATTTTAGCCCCGTGAATTTTCGGCGCATAACCACTCGACCAGTGAGCTATTACGCACTCTTTAAATGAGTGGCTGCTTCTAAGCCAACATCCTGGCTGTTTTTGCAGTTACACATCCTTTACCACTTAATCTGTACTTTGGGACCTTAGCTGATGATCTGGGCTGTTTCCCTTTCGACTACGGAACTTATCTTTCGCAGTCTGACTGCAGTGTTAAAATATTCGGCATTTGGAGTTTGATATGGTTCAGTAAGCGTTTTGCCCCCTAGCCAATTCAGTGCTCTACCTCCGATATTCATCACACCACGCTAGCCCTAAAGCTATTTCGAGGAGAACCAGCTATCTCCGTGTTCGATTAGAATTTCTCCGCTAGCCACACCTCATCCGAGCCTTTTTCACAGACACCGGTTCGAGCCTCCACGAAGTTTTACCGTCGCTTCACTCTGGACATGGCTAGATCACACGGTTTCGGGTCTACAGCATGCAACTATGGCGCCCTATTAAGACTCGGTTTCCCTGCGGCTCCGCAGCTTAACTGCTTAACCTTGCTACACACCGTAACTCGTTGGCCCGTTCTACAAAAAGCACGCCGTCACGTTAGCTCCGGCTGCTTGTAGGCGTAAGGTTTCAGGTTCTATTTCACTCCCCTCCCGGGGTTCTTTTCACCTTTCCCTCACGGTACTATTCTCTATCGGTCATCGGGTAGTATTTAGCCTTGGGAGGTGGTCCTCCCATATTCCCACAAGGTTTCACGTGTCTCGTGGTACTCGTTGATATACCATCAACCACTGTTTTCGCTTACAGGACTCTTACCCTCTGCGGTGTGCCTTCCCATGCACTTCAACTAACAATGATCAACTTATGTATATCGGGCTGTTTCCCGTTCGCTCGCCGCTACTTGGGAAATCGATTTTTCTTTCTTTTCCTACGGGTACTTAGATGGTTCAGTTCCCCGCGTTCCCTTCTACGCACTATGTATTCATACGTAGATGACAGTACTTCTACTGCCGGGTTGCCCCATTCGGATATCTGCGCTTTATCGCTTATTTGCAGCTACACGCAGCTTTTCGCAGCTTGTCGCGTCCTTCTTCGGCTCCCGATGCCAAGGCATTCTCCTTACGCCCTTATTAGCTTTTCCCTAAGATATGTGAACGATTCTTTTTCTTTACGTTACATATTCTCTTGAAATTTAAAATTTTTGAGATATTTGTGTTCTCTATTGTACCTTATGCAATTTTCAATGAACTCTCAGCTAACAAGCTGAATACTTACCACTGCTTACCCGCAGTTGCAATCACTCAACTTACTTGCCTTCACTTCTTTATATGGTGGGCTTGGGAGGACTTGAACCTCCGACCTCACGCTTATCAGGCGTGCGCTCTAACCGCCTGAGCTACAAGCCCGTTTATCGCGCCGTACTGTGCGATTGCTGCGTTGGATCTCGCTCCTTGCTCGGTCATATATATAAATATGCTCCCTTGCCTCTCGCTTCATCCGCCTTGCACTCACCCACTACATCTGCGCTAAACCCTGTTTAACTTTATGAAAAATCCGCATCTCGCGCATCTTTCACGATGTTAAAACCATTTGTGTCTTATACATGCTTGCTCTGCGGTTTTTCTTCTCTTTGACCTTACAGGCTCACCTATATATAAATGGTGGAGATGAGGAGATTCGAACTCCTGACCCCCTGCTTGCAAGGCAGGTGCTCTCCCAACTGAGCTACACCCCCACAAGTTGGTCGGTTCTCTTTGTTCTTTATATAATGAAAGAGAGAAGTTTAAAATCTTCAATAACAAATCTTCATAACGAATGTTTCATTCTTTAAAAAGTTAGCCAAATGTTTTTCTATACTCTTAGAAAGGAGGTGATCCAGCCGCACCTTCCGATACGGCTACCTTGTTACGACTTCACCCCAATTACCAATCCCACCTTCGGCAGCTGCCCCTATAAATAGTTAGCTCACTGACTTCGGGTGTTACCGACTCTCGTGGTGTGACGGGCGGTGTGTACAAGGCCCGGGAACGCATTCACCGCGACATGCTGATTCGCGATTACTAGCAACTCCAACTTCATGCAGGCGAGTTGCAGCCTGCAATCCGAACTGGGGTCTGTTTTTTGAGATTGGCTCCGCATCACTGCTTCGCTACCCTCTGTGCAGACCATTGTAGCACGTGTGTAGCCCAGGTCGTAAGAGGCATGATGATTTGACGTCATCCCCACCTTCCTCCCGCTTTCACGGGCAGTCTGTCTAGAGTGCCCAACTTAATGATGGCAACTAAACATAAGGGTTGCGCTCGTTGCGGGACTTAACCCAACATCTCACGACACGAGCTGACGACAACCATGCACCATCTGTCACTTTGTCCCCGAAGGGAAAATCTAATCTCTTAGATGGTCAAAGGATGTCAAGACCTGGTAAGGTTCTTCGCGTTGCTTCGAATTAAACCACATGCTCCGCTGCTTGTGCGGGCCCCCGTCAATTCCTTTGAGTTTCACACTTGCGTGCGTACTCCCCAGGCGGAATACTTAATGCGTTTGCTGCGGCACTGAGTCTCCCCAACACCTAGTATTCATCGTTTACGGCGTGGACTACCAGGGTATCTAATCCTGTTTGCTCCCCACGCTTTCGCACCTGAGCGTCAGTACTCGTCCAGTAAGCCGCCTTCGCCACCGGTGTTCTTCCTAATCTCTACGCATTTCACCGCTACACTAGGAATTCCGCTTACCTCTCCGAGACTCAAGTCTACCAGTTTTAGATGCACTTTTACAGTTGAGCTGCAAACTTTCACACCTAACTTAATAAACCGCCTGCGTGCGCTTTACGCCCAGTAATTCCGGACAACGCTTGCCCCCTACGTATTACCGCGGCTGCTGGCACGTAGTTAGCCGGGGCTTCCTCCTCGGGTACCGTCATTTATTCGTCCCCGAAGACAGAGCTTTACGATCCGAAAACCTTCTTCACTCACGCGGCGTTGCTGCGTCAGGGTTTCCCCCATTGCGCAATATTCCCCACTGCTGCCTCCCGTAGGAGTTTGGGCCGTGTCTCAGTCCCAATGTGGCCGATCACCCTCTCAGGTCGGCTACCCATCGACGTCTTGGTGGGCCGTTACCTCACCAACTAACTAATGGGACGCAGGTCCGTCTTACACCACCTGAGTTTTTACCACTCTACCATGCGATACTGTGGTCTTATGCGGTATTAATCCCGGTTTCCCGGGGCTATCCCCCAGTGTAAGGTTGGTTACCTACGCGTTACTCACCCGTTCGCCACTGTCCTCACGCTTCTAGTAAACTAAATGCGGATTCTCGTTCGACTTGCATGTGTTAAGCACGCCGCCAGCGTTCGTCCTGAGCCAGGATCAAACTCTTAAAAAATTTATTTTTACGTTTGTTTTTTCCTTAGCTTTAGACTTTCCTTGAATTACTTTTTTCGCTTAATTCGTTATTTCTGACTTTTGTTCTTCTCTCTATTCATTTCTCAATTAGCTCGCTTCCCTTTTTGGTCAGCTTTTATATAATATCAAAACCCCACTCCTTTGTCAATCTTTTTATCCCCTTTTTAAAGAGTTTTTTCTTAAGAAAAGATTGAGGACGATGGAATATTATTATAACACATTTATATTGAATTATCTATATTTTTTCTTATTTTATTTAATAAGACCATATAAAATAGCCACCCCTTTTGAGGTGGCTATTTATTGTATTTTTACTGAGAAAATTTATTCGATCGGTTTCATGGTTGGGAACAATATAACATCTCTAATGGATGTCTGGCCTGTTAAGAGCATAACCAATCTGTCTATCCCAACACCTAAACCTCCGGTAGGAGGTAATCCTACTTCCAGAGCATTGATATAATCTATATCAAAAGGATGTGTTTCATCATCCCCACATTCTTTTTTTGCCATCTGATCTTCAAATCGACCTCTTTGATCGAAAGGATCGTTCAATTCACTAAACGCGTTTGCGTATTCCTTACCGCATATAAATAATTCGAAACGTTCAGTATAACGTTCATCATCAAAACATTTCTTTGCTAAAGGAGAAATTTCCGTAGGATGGTGTGTCACAAATGTCGGCTGAATCAATTTGTCTTCTACATATTTGTCAAATGCTTCTTCAATAATTTTTCCGATACCCCACCCGTTTTGGACATCGATATGTAATTTCTTGGCATTCTCAATAGCTTCATCAAGATCATCGATCGAATCAAAATCGATCCCCGTATGTTCTTTAACCAAATCTGACATCTTGCATTTTGCAAATGGTGCCTTCAAACTTATTGTGTGCCCCTGATATTCTACGTCTGATGTACCTAATGTCTCAACGGATACAAATTCAAATAACTCCTCGACCATTTTCATAACATCATTAAAGTCTGCATATGCTTCGTAGCTTTCCATCGTAGTAAATTCAGGGTTATGTGTCGCATCCATACCTTCATTGCGGAACAATCGTCCGATTTCGTAGACTTTATCAAATCCGCCAACGATCAATCTTTTCAAAGGAAGTTCCGTTGCAATACGCATGTACATCGGTATATCCAAAGTATTGTGATGTGTCGTAAAAGGACGCGCATTAGCACCTCCTGCCAATGTGCCTAAAATCGGAGTTTCGACATCCAAAAAGCCACGATTATCCATAAATTCGCGAATTTTCTTTATGATTTTTGAACGAAGTATAAAGACCTCTTTCACTTCAGGGTTCATAATAAGATCAACATAACGCTGTCTGTATCTAAGATCGGGGTCTTTCAATCCATGGAATTTCTCAGGTAAAATTTGAATCGATTTCGAAAGCATGCGGATCATAATCGGTCGTACAGAAATCTGACCACGTTTCGTTTTAAAAACTTCACCTTCCACGCCTATGATATCACCGATATCATAGGTTAAAATCGCTTCATATTCTTCATCTTCGAACAGATCTTTTTTTATGAATAATTGTATCCTGCCTGTGCAGTCTTGCAAGTCAAAGAAAGCGACCTTTCCCTGTCCTCGCTTGGCCATAATCCTGCCCGCCATCGTTACAGTTGTTTCATCATAATTTTCAAAATCATCCGCAATATCTTTTGCATATGCAGATATCGAAAACTTCGTTTCTTTATATGGATAATTACCTTCGTCGCATAGTTTATTGAATTTATCAACTTTCACTTTTACAACTTCAGGCAAATCGTTATAATAGTCGCTCATTCTCTCTCCTTCTCTGATTATTATGAAACCTGCACGATTTTTATGTCATATTTTGCCATCGGAGCATTTACTGTTACTACTGAACCTTCTGTTGCGCCGATGATCGCTTGACCTACCGGTGACTCATTTGAGATACGTCCCGCTTCCAAATTGGTCTCATCGCTTCCGACGATCGTATACTCAAACTCATCGTTTGTTTCCATATCCAATAATTTCACATGGCTGCCGACCATAACTGTGCCATTCGGTCCTTGATTTTCATCAATGATCACAACATTTTTGATCTTGTATTCAAGCTCCATGATCTCGCCTTCGATAAATGCCTGTTCAGTTTTGGCTTCTTCATATTCAGCGTTCTCGCTTAAATCTCCAAACTCTCTTGCTACTTTTATCTTTTCGGCTATTTCATGACGTTTTTTTGTTTTTAAATATTCAAGGCGTTCTTGAAGTTCATTAAATCCACCTTTTGTAAGCAAAACTTCTTTGTTTGGCATATAGCCCTCCCAATTTCATTTCTTTTTTAGTATTATAGTTACCTAACCCGTTTAAGTCAATGAAAATGTTGATATTTACATTAAGTATACCAATTGTCGTCAGATATATTTTTATTGACCAATAAAAACCTTAAAGCCGATACGGTTAAGTAAACGGCTTTAAGGATCGAATACTGTATTTAAAAATCTCTATGCTTCTTTTGCCTTGGAGTCAGCGATGATCTTATCGGCAAATGCAGAAGGCACTTCTTCATATTTCTCAAATTCCATTTCAAAAGAACCTCTGGCTTGTGTCATAGATCGCAATTCAATTGCATAATTGAACATTTCAGAAAGCGGAGCTTCAGCGTTAATACGTTCTTTGCCACCTTTCATCGTATCCATACCCATGATCTTTCCGCGCTTTTTATTGAGATCTCCCATAATATCGCCCATATATTTTTCAGGTACAACGATAGATACTTTGTATATCGGTTCTAACAAGACAGGTTTTGCATTTTGCAATCCCTCTCTGTATGCTAACGATGCCGCAGTCGAGAAAGACATTTCATCCGAATCTACCGGATGGTATTTCCCGTCGATCAATGTTGCTTTCAAACCAACGACCGGATATCCTGCAAGTACACCTTTTTCAATCGATCTGATCAACCCTTTCTCAACGGCTGGTATAAATTGTCTTGGCACGGATCCGCCCACGACTTTATCTACAAATTCAAGTGGTACTTCTAAATCAAACGTCGGTTCAAATTCGATCGTAACAACACCGTATTGTCCGCTTCCGCCTGATTGTTTTTTATGTTTTCCTTCCGCAACAGCTTTTTTCTTAATCGTTTCTCTGTATGGGATTATCGGCACTTCAAGCTCAACTTCAACACCGTATTTAGTCTTTAATTTATTGGCTAATACTTGTATCTGCATTTCGCCTATTCCGTAAATTAAGCTTTGGTGCGTTTCTTGATTACGATCCATAATGATCGTTTGATCTTCCTCTCTTGCCCGCGCAAGCCCGTTACTTAATTTATCCTCATCGCCTTTAGATTTTGAAGATATCGCTTGGAAGAAATTAGGTTGTGGAAACTCGATTTTTTTATATTCAAATGAACATTTCGGAGAACATAAAACATTGTTTGTAACTGTGTCGTTCAATTTGGAAAATGCTCCGATGTCTCCTGTATTGATTTTATCTAATTCAACTTGTTTTTTCCCGACCAGCGTGTAAATATGATTGATCTTTTCTTTTTGATCCGTATCAATATTATGCAGTTCCAACCCATGCTCAATTGTTCCGCTCATTACTTTGAACAAAGAAAGTTTGCCTACGTAAGGGTCAGCAATGGTTTTGAATACAAAAACACTTTCTGCCTCATCAGCATTAATCTCGTCATTATCTGTCCCAATAGGTGAAGGTAACAAATTCACGATCGAATCTAATAATAAATCAACACCGACTAAATCTGTAGCGGTAGTGCAAAGGATCGGCATTAACTCTCCTGCCATGATAGCTTGTTTCATTCCCATTGAAAGTTCTTTTGGAGACAACTCTTCAGTTTCTAAATACTTTTCCATCAGCTCTTCATTCGCTGACGCGGCTGTTTCTATCAAAGCCTCTCTGTAATCTGAGATTTTTGCAAGGGTTTCATCGTCCGCAGGTGATACTTTAGCAGTTCCGTTTTCATATTCGTACACTTCAGCTGAACCTATAGAACATATTTTATTGAATCCAACGCCCGGATTCACCGGTATTTGTATAGGCATTGCAACGCTTCCGAATAATGAGGTTATCGAATCTATCGTTTTTTCAAATTCAACATTTTCCCTGTCAAGTTTATTAACGACGATCATACAGGGCATGCCCATTTCTTCCAATATTTCCCATGCCTTTTCGGTACCAACTTCAACTCCGCTCATAGCATCAACTACTATAATTGCCGCATCTGCGACACGAAGCGCCTGCAATTGCTCACCTACAAAATCAAAATAACCCGGAGTATCTAAAATATTGATCTTTGTCTTATTATACTCGAGTGGGATCAATGAAGTCGAAATCGAAATGGATCTAGCTTGTTCTTCGGGATCATAATCCGAAATAGTTGAATTATCTTCTACCTTACCCATACGATCTATCAACTTCGTTTTATATGCCATAGCTTCCGCAAGTATCGTTTTCCCGCTTCCACCATGGCCCAACAAAGCAACGTTTCTGATATCCTTTGATTCAAATATTTTCATTATTACCTCCGTTAGCGGAAACCCGCTATAAATTATTATAATTTCAAATTAATACGTTCTGATTCAAAAAAAATATTCCAGATAAACCAAAGAAATAAGAAGTAATTCTTATTTCTTGAGCTTTTTTGTTTCCTTGATCAATTTTTTTAATTTTCGCCTATCGTAGTACCCTTTTATGATTTTATAACCAGCAAAGACAATACCAAATACTTCATAAAGTTTTTTTGCGCTGGAAAAAGAATCGATCCCTTCTTCCCCGTTAAATTTCGATGCCAACTTACTGGCACCGCCAACGACATTGTCAACTTTACCCACGATATCTTTCGTATCCTGAGTAATGCCATCAGCATTTTTTATGATGGAATTGATCGCTTCGGTATTATCCGAAACCAATTGATCGATCTTTTCAACAGTGGATGACAATTTTTTGATCGCATTTATGGCAAAAATAACGAGCGCAACAAATGCAATACCTGATATTAATACAATTATCTCCCAAAGTTGCATGGTATACCCCACTTGAATCTATTCTGTCGGATCTTCAGATATATCAGCTGACACAGCATTGATGTTTTCATTCAATGTTTCTTTAATCTCTTCCAACTGACCTTTTGCATAGTCTGCATAATCAGCCGCTTTTTTTCCGACTTCTTCGCTGATAGTATTGATCTTGTCTGAAGCGAAATCAACAAAATCTATCGCTTCATCAAAAGCAACCTGAGACTTTTCTTTTAACAGTTCCTGAACTTCTTCTTTATTCTCATAAACATATTTTGCTGCAACAGCTGCAGCTGCACCCAATATGAAACCGAAAAAAAATCTACCTTTAGCCATTTGAGTTACCTCCATTATTTCTTTCTTAAATAATAATCAGAGTGTTTATATTCGCTTTGTTGAATTATTATAACATGAAACAAATTTAATCTCAACGATATGCTGTGTAATTCTTATATACTAATATACTTTTACATTATGCTTCGGAATCATCGGGCATTTCTTCAGCATCATCGATATCTGGTATGATACCATCGATAGTACCGGTATTGAATAGGTTCGCAAATTCCTCACCACTCAATGTTTCTCGTTCCAACAGTTCTTTTACAATTATATTCATTTTATCTTTATTATTAATGATGATCTCTTTTGCCTTTTCATAGCATGAATCGATAATTTTTTTCGTTTCATTATCTATGACAGATGCAATATTTTCACTGTAATTCTTGGAACGTAAAAAGTCTCTGCCTATGAAGACATCCTCGTCTCCGCTCTCAAAACTAATCGGACCCAATTCGTCGCTCATCCCAAACGCGGTTATCATGCTTCTTGCAATCTTTGTTGCACGATCGATGTCATTTACAGCCCCGGTGCAAATATCATTCAATTCGATTTCTTCCGCAGCACGACCGCCCAATAAACTGGTTATCATGTCAGTTAGTTTATTTTTCGACATATACACATCGTCTTTATCCGGAAGATGCATTGTATATCCCCCGGCCGCCCCTCTGGGGATGATCGATATTTCATGAACAGGATCGCAATTCGGTAAAGAAATCATAACAAGTGCATGACCTGCTTCGTGATATGCGGTGATCTTCTTGTCGTCATCAGTAACGATCTTGCTTTTTTTCTCGGGACCGGCGATCACGCGCGTGATCGACTCTTGCAATTCGTTCATCGAAATTTCATTTAATTTCTTACGTGCTGTTAACAGTGAAGCTTCATTCATAACGTTTTCTAAATCCGCACCCGTGAATCCTACTGTCATTTTAGCGATCGTTCGGAGATCCACATTATTTGCCAACGGTTTATTGACAGAATGTACTTGCAATATCTCTTCTCGACCTTTCACATCAGGCAACCCTACTGTTATCCTTCTGTCAAATCTACCCGGTCGTAATAATGCAGGGTCTAATATATCGGAACGGTTTGTTGCGGCTATAATGATAATCCCTTGATGATCTGAGAACCCATCCATTTCAACCAATAATTGGTTCAATGTTTGCTCTCTTTCATCATTTCCGCCGCCGAGTCCCGCGCCACGATGTCTTCCGACAGCATCGATCTCATCAATAAATATGATACACGGTGCGTTCTTTTTCGCGCTGCTGAAAAGGTCTCTGACTCTTGAAGCACCTACTCCGACAAACATTTCCACAAAATCCGATCCGCTTATCGTAAAGAAAGGGACACCCGCTTCTCCTGCGGTAGCTCTTGCCAATAAAGTTTTCCCTGTTCCCGGAGGACCTACAAGCAAAACGCCTTTCGGTATCCTTGCCCCAAGTTTCATATATCTGTCCGGATAACGTAAAAAATCAACAACTTCCGCAAGTTCTTCTTTTTCTTCATCCGCTCCGGCTACATTTTTGAATGTGACGTCTTTATCACTGCTTGTATACAGTTTTGCTTTGCTTTTACCGAAGTTCATCACCTTGCCGCCACCGCCGCCGCTCTGTTGGCTTAAAACGATAATGACGATAAAGGCGATCACAGCCACCATCATGATGACCATGAGTATACTGGACCATGTATCTTCGGAAAGTATCTGATAATCAACAGTGAAAGAATCGGGGTTTTCGTCTAAGTAATTCAAAATGACTGTATTCAGTTCATCTATCGGCGCATATGCTGTTACGACTATTGTTTCACCGTCTACCGTTTGTTTTAATTCGGCTTCCACATATGCAGTCGAATTCCTACCCATATCGACTTCAATGGATTTAACTTCCCCATTCTGTATATAATCAATCAATTGATTATAATTAACACTCTCAACATTATTATTATTGAAAAGACCTCCTCCACTGGTGCTGTTCATGAATAATATCAGCCCCAATAAAGCTATCAAGTAAAATACGATCTTTCCTAAACCTAATTTTTTCAATCTTTATGTCTCCCAATTATATATAAATGCAGTAATTTTACATTCATTATATATTACCATATTTATTTTTACTTACTAATAAAAAACAAACTACTTTTTATATAATTCTTCTTTTAATATACCTATATAAGGTAAATTCCTATAATGTTCATCGAAATCCAGACCGTAACCCACAACGAATTCGTCTTGTATTTTAAAACCGACATAATCTATTTTTAAAGAAATTTGACTTTGATCGTCTGCTTTTTCTTTCAACAGCAAAGTACATATTTTTATACTTTTCGGTTTTCGTTCTTGTAATAATCTTACTAAATAATCCAAAGTCAGTCCGGTATCAAAAATATCTTCAACAATTATCATATCCCTATCTGTTACGCGTTCATCCAAATCCTTGATGATTTTAACGACTCCGCTGGAAACTGTTTCGCTTCCATAACTCGATACGGACATAAAATCAATCTCAAGATCGATATCCATGTGTTTTATCAGATCGGACATAAATACGACAGCTCCTTTGAGGATGCAAATCATAAGCGGATTCTTTTCCTTGTAGTCCTCGCTCAGTTCCTTCGCTAATTCTACAACGCGTTCACGTAACCGCTCCTCGTCGATCATGATCTTTTTAATATCTTGATGCATCTTTAATCCTCCATTTGCATATATTCGATCTGTAAATAGCGTTTTGTTTGTTCATCTATCTTATATCTCTCATCGATTTGCCTGCCCAGTACGCATATAATATCATCTCCGTCTACCAGTAATGGCACACGCAATCTATCTTCTTTTGGAATTTTTTGATCGATGAAGTACTTCTTTAATGTCTTTTTCCCTTGCATACCCAAGGGATAAAAAAAGTCACCCAGTTTTTTATTTCGGATATATAAACCAAATTTGATCTTGTCAAAATCAACTTGTTTTATATATTTATCATTTTTTACCTTACCGCTGTTATTGCGTACTTTCATTCGTACTATATATCTTTCCTTTGGAAAAACATACACTCCGTCTTTTCCTATAGGATAACGATAATGTTCTTGTTCCGAGAAAGTATCACTAAGGCCGGATAATATTTTGTCATATCTCCTCTTAAATTTTACATTGGGCAAATCATAATCCCAAGTCGTATTTTGCTCATCATGTATCAAATCCAAAAGATTTTGAACATGCACAAAGGATATATTCTGCGTTATGCCACATGCTTCCATCATAGCTCGAATAATATATTCTTGAACGACTGTTTTTGCGTTGATAATATCTAAATATGACACAACTGCTTGATTAACGGTTATTTCCATAGGTATCTCATTCGCAAATCTATCAATAAATTCATGTGTTTTTTGTGCAATTTGGGCTAACCGCTGAAAACTTTCGTAGACATTTGGGTTTTCTTTTTTGAAAAGCGGTACAATATGATTTCGAACTCTGTTCCTAAAAAAGGTATCTTCATTATTTGTTTCGTCGATCACATAAGATAACCCGTGATCTCGTAAATATTCATTGATCTCTTCTTTTGTTAAAAACAATAACGGTCTTATTATTTTGTCTCGCTTAACCGGGATTCCTGATAGCCCTACTATACCCGTCCCCCTTATCATGCGCATGATCATTGTTTCTATTTGATCATCTGCATGATGCGCCGTAGCGATTATGTTAAGATTTCTTTTTTCAAGAGTCAAGCCTAATAATTTATATCGCTCTTCTCTTCCGGCCTGTTCTAAAGAACAGCTCTTTTCTTCGGCAAGCAGTTTAATGTCTGCGGTCATGTTAGTACAATATATACCGTATTCATTACACAGATCCATTACGAATTTTTCATCATCTATAGCATTTTCCCGCAATTGATGATTCAAATGAAATGCTTCTATTGTTAGATCATATTTATCTTCTATCGAAAGTAATACGGATAATAACATTACGGAATCAGGCCCACCCGAAAGTGCAACCAATATTCGGTCACCTTTTTGGATCAACCGCTCTCGTTCAATAAAAGCAATCATTCTTGTTTTGATATCATCCATACATGTATTTTATCGATTTTTAACCAAATTGACAATACCGATATGTATTTTATTCCCATAATGCTTTTTTGGAGCGTATTGGTTAACATCTAATTTTGATAAAGACTATCCTCTATCATGATAAAATATGATATAATAACAAGCGTATCTTAATAGATAATAAGAGTTATATTTATTATCAAATTTTGATACAGGATTTGGAAATATTAAGGCGGAATAAACACAATATGGGATTAATCAGTAAAATCACAAACAAACTCGACAGTCGAGAGTTAAAAAAATATTACAAAACTTTGGACAAAGTCCTTGAATTGGAAGATACTTATAAAGCTTTAAGTGATGAGGACTTGAAATCTAAAACAGCCGAATTCAGAAACCGAATCGCGCAAGGCGAAACGTTGGATGATCTCTTACCTGAAGCGTTTGCAACAGTAAGAGAGGCTTCTTCACGGGTATTGAATATGCGACATTTCCCTGTACAGATCATTGGGGGCATTATATTACATCAAGGAAATATAGCCGAGATGAAAACAGGAGAAGGCAAAACTTTGGTTGCTACACTGCCTGCCTATTTGAATGCGTTAAGCGGTAAAGGTGTACATATTATTACGGTAAATGATTATCTTGCAGCTCGTGATGCCGATTGGATGGGTAAAGTACACCAGTTTTTGGGATTAACAGTAGGCTTGATCATCAGCGGAATGGATTCAAACAAGAAAAAAGAAGCTTACGATTCAGACATAACATACGGTACAAATAACGAATACGGATTTGATTATCTGCGTGATAATATGGTCCTCGATAAGAAGAACATGGTACAACGAGAACTGCATTATGCGATCGTGGATGAAGTTGACTCAATTTTGATCGATGAAGCAAGAACACCTTTGATCATTTCCGGTAGCGGTCAAGAAAGTACGAAACTTTATGTTTTAGCTGATGCTTTCGCAAAGAGATTAAAGAATGAAGATGACTATACGATCGATGAAAAAGCCAAGACCGTAACATTGACAGAACAAGGTGTCGAAAAAGCGGAACGAAATTTCAAGGTCGAGAATCTATCGGACATCTCCAATATGGAACTGTTGCACCACATCAATCAAGCCTTAAAAGCGCAATTTATGATGAAACGAGACGTTGACTATGTTATCAATGACGGTGAGATCGTAATCGTCGATGAATTTACGGGGCGTTTAATGCCGGGCAGACGTTATAATGAAGGCTTACATCAAGCCATAGAAGCAAAAGAACGTGTTAAAGTCGCAAGAGAATCCGTAACCCTGGCAACGATCACTTTTCAAAATTACTTCAGGATGTACGAAAAACTTTCGGGGATGACTGGAACAGCGAAAACAGAAGAACAAGAATTTAAATCTATTTATCAAATGGATGTTATCAGCGTGCCGACAAACAAACCACTCATTCGCGATGACATGAACGATGTTGTTTATAAAACAGAACGCGGTAAATTCAACGCTGTTGTCGAAGAGATCAAACAACGCCATGAAACCGGTCAACCGATATTGGTCGGTACGATTTCGATCGAAAAGTCAGAAGCACTGAGCTCACTTTTAAAAAGGGCAAAAATTCAACATAATGTTTTAAACGCGAAACATCATCAAAAAGAAGCTGAAATCATAAGCCAAGCCGGTCAGATCAACGCCGTTACGATATCGACCAATATGGCAGGACGAGGGACTGATATCGTTTTGGAAGAAGGCGTTCCCGCACTTGGCGGATTGCATATCATTGGCACGGAACGGCATGAGAGCAGGCGTATAGACAATCAGTTGCGAGGACGTGCAGGACGACAAGGCGATCCGGGCTCCTCACAATTTTTCATTTCATTGGAAGACGATTTAATGCGCATGTTCGGTTCCGAAAGAACGATGGGACTAGTTGATCGAATAGGATTAGAAGAAGATCAACCGATCGAAAGCGGCATTTTAACAAAAGGCATCGAGAACGCTCAGAAAAATGTTGAAGGAAGAAACTTCGGCATTCGTAAATATGTATTGCAATACGATGATGTTATGAATAAACAGCGTGAAGTTATTTACGCGCAACGAAGAAGCGTATTGGAGGGTGAAGACCTATCAACAGCGATCGATGAAATGATCGCCGCAATTTGTACGAAATATGTATACATTTATACTGCAAGTGAAGAATCCAACGAAGAATGGGACCTTGATACTTTATCTGAAAGATTAAAAGAATATTTCGGTATCGACATAACTTTTGAAAAAATGATCGAACCGGATGAAATGATACAACTTGCAATGGACAAAATAATGCAACGCCGGGAAGAGATCGAAGAGAAGATCGGTACCGAGCAAATGCGTCAGGTGGAACGTATCATATTGTTGCGAGTCGTTGACAGTAAGTGGATGGAACATATAGACAATATGGATCAACTGCGACAAGGCATCAATTTACGAGCATACGGTCAGGTCAATCCCGTACAAGCATACACAAAAGAAGGCTTCGAGATGTTTGAAGAAATGAACGATGCCATCATTGATGAAACGGTACGCTATTTATTTAATTTTAAATTGAAAGCGCAACCAAAACTTGAAGATAACAGACCGAAAAACATTTCAACGAACGCAGGCGGCTCCACGGAAACGATCAAACGAGAAGGACACATAGCGCGAAATGCTCCTTGTCCTTGCGGAAGCGGAAAAAAATATAAACGTTGTTGCGGAAAAGACGAATAATAAATTGGCAACTTAAAGGTGGTGATACAATGATTTTCTTAGATGAAATCAAATCAGAAATAGAAACGATCAGCCAGCAAATCATTGAATTGGGTGATTCACTTTGACATCGCTTCAAAATTAGAACGGATACATTCGTTAGAATTAAAAATGAACGATCCCGATTTTTGGAACGATAATGAAAAAGCGCAAAAAATATTAAAAGAGATAAAGATCAATAAAACCGTAACTGAAAAATATACGGCGATCAACGAGCTGTGTGAAGATCTGTCTTTATTTACGGAGATTTTAGAATCTGACCCTTCTGAAGAAAACGAAAAAGATTTCATGAAAGACATGAATCGTTTGAGAAAATTGCATGAGAATTTCATGCTCGACACTCTACTGACAGGTGAATATGACAATAATAACGCAATTTTATCGATTCACCCGGGTGCAGGTGGAACAGAATCACAAGATTGGGCTGACATGTTACTGCGTATGTATCTAAGATATGGAGAAAAAGAAGGATACAAAACGACAACTCTGGATTATCTTGAAGGCGATGTAGCAGGGATCAAAAGTGTTACGGTGCTATTCGAAGGCGTAAATGCTTACGGATATCTCAAATCCGAAAAAGGTGTCCACCGACTTGTACGCATTTCTCCTTTCGACACAGCAGGACGGCGACATACGTCTTTCGCGTCTGTGGATATTACACCGGAGATCTATGAAGAAATCAAAATTGAGATCGATCCCCAAGATCTAAGGATCGACACGTACAGAGCCAGTGGTGCAGGTGGTCAGCATGTCAATAAGACAGATTCTGCCATACGCATCACACACCTACCGACGGGGATAGTCGTAGCATGTCAAAATGAACGAAGCCAGCATCAAAATAAAGAAATGGCGATGCGTATGCTTACTTCAAAATTATTCGATCTTATGGAACAAGAACACAAAGATAAGATCACAGACTTAAAGGGTGATTACACGGACATTGCATGGGGCAATCAAATACGATCCTATGTCTTTCATCCATACAGTTTGGTAAAAGACCATCGCACGAATACGGAAACGGGAAATGTGCAAGCAGTGATGGATGGAAATATCGATATTTTTATCGATGCCTATTTAAAACAAAATATAGAATAAAAAATATCCGTTCCAATATAATTGGGACGGATATTAATATTTATTCGATATTATAATAAGTAAAACTAATCATCAAAATTCAATAATGTTTTTCTGACTTTTACGAGCTCGATCTGACTTTCTAAAAGTTTGTTTTGCATCTCCGACATAGATCTTTTATTTAATTCATACTCGGTTCGCAGTGCGTTGAATTTTTCTTTGTACTCATCCAACAATTCATTTAATTCATCATTTTCAAGTTCAACTCTTTCGATCCTGTTTTGCAATACATTATTCTTAGTATCGTTCTCTTCCAACTCTTTTAATGCTTCAGTCAATTTATCTTTATAATTGATCAATACTTGGAACTCTGTTTCTTTTTCTTTATAGCGTTCAAGTTCATCTTTGATCCGATATAATTCTTCGCTCAGATTAAGCGCAGCAAGGATAGATGCACTCATATTTGTAATATATGGAACTGATCGTTTCGTCTCTCTTATCAATTGGTCGACGAAAGATGCGATCATTGCAACACGATCAGGCTCATCATCTGTCAATACTTGGTAATCTATCCCAAGGATATTGATCGTCATTCTATGTTTTACTTTATCACTCATAATCATACTTCCTTGCTATCATTATATGCGTTATTCGAACAAAATTCAACATATTTTATTGCAATTCAATATAATACTAGTATACTTTATTATTTAGTTATGTAAGTATTTACTTAAACTCTGTTTACATTTGCCTTATCACGGACGACTTTTACATTCTCATGTCCAATAACATCCCGCAATTTTTTTAGAATATGCAACTCTTCTGTGACCCATAGGCTCTTATCAGCTAGGTATTTTTTGTTCTTATCTTTATCGTATAATACGACCCTGGTATTCCCGGTATTTTGCATCATGATCTTTTTCAGTTGATCCAAAAGGATGATCGTATGTTGATCCAATGCGATCATAACGGATCCGTCACTTGGGATGCGTTGAGGGATATTATCTGAAACAGACTCCTCAGCAGACTTAGCGGAAAGTTTGTCGGTTTCTTTTGCCGATTTTTTCTTAGATTTATCATCAGAATCTTCTTTTGTTTTGATCGGTTTCAATCCTGACCAAGATCTACGATCTGTCAAATCATAAATAGAACTTGCGGCAATGGAAACCGCGCCTTCATCTTTTTTGCTGATTCTTCCTTTTATCAAGATCGGAACATCTTTTTTCAATAAATATATTTTTTCTTCATATAATTTTGAAAACACTACGATTTCAAAGGTTCCATAGAGATCTTCCACTTGTACAAAAGCCATCGGTCGATTATTTTTTGTAACGATAGCTTTTATCCCGGTTATGATACCGCCGACAACGGCTTGATCTCCGTCATTGAGCGGTTCGTCATCTTCAGATACATTCAATGAAATGGAATCATGTGTAATGAATCTCTTTAAAACATCCTCATATTTTGAAAGCGGATGACCGGAGATATACAAACCGAGTGCTTCCTTTTCAAATTGAAGCAATTCATCGATCTCAAGCTCTTTCATATTCTTCGGCATGATAAGCTCAGTTTCGGATACATTATCATTTATCATATCCATTAAATTCATTTGACCATCAATGTTTTGTTTGCGTTGACGCAATACACTGTCGATAAAATCAGATGCGATCAACAGAAGTTGACTTCGCTTATGCCCCAATGAATCAAAAGCACCACTCTTTATCAGACTGTCCACTCCCCTTTTGTTTAAAGATTGAAAATCCATCTTCTTCACAAAATCAGGAAAATCTACAAACCGTCCTTTTTCTTCTCTTGTTTGGATGATTTCATTAACTGCGCTTTCACCCAGACCTTTTACCGCTAAGAGACCGAATCTGATTTTTCCTTCAATTGCGGTGAAACGCTCAAAACTGTCATTTACGTCAGGTGAAAGTAAATCAATATCCATATCACGTAAATGATGGATATATTTATTGATCTTATCATCAAATCCGATGACGCTTGTTAATAATGCCGCCATAAATTCGACAGGATAATACGCTTTCAAGTACGCAGTTTGATAGGAAATAACAGCATAGGCTGCCGCATGCGACTTATTAAATGCATAACTGGCAAAATCGATCATTTGGTCATATATTTCATTTGCGGTTTTTTCATCTATTCCGTTACTTACACAGCCTCTTATATTCTTTTCTTCGTTACCGTGTACAAACGCCTCTCTGCCTGCCTCCATCTCTTTTGCTTTTTTCTTGGACATAGCTCTTCGCACGCTGTCACTCTGCCCCATTGAGTACCCTGCAAGATCTCGAACAATCTGCATGACCTGCTCTTGATAGATCATACATCCGTATGTTACATTGAGAACAGGTTCTAATGTGTGATGCAGATACTTGATATCTTCTGGTTTTTTCTTGTTTTTAATGTAAAGGTCGATATACTGCATAGGACCCGGCCTGTAGAGAGAAATACCGGCTATAATATCTTCAAAGCTATCAGGCTGTAAATTCTGCATAAAAACGCGCATGCCTGAACTTTCAAGTTGGAATACCCCTAAAGTATCTCCACGCGATATTAGTGCGTATACATTCGGATCATCGAATTTTAAATGATCAATATCAACATCTATCCCGTGTGCACGCTTGATATTCTCAACCGTATCTTTGATCACTGTGAGATTTCGCAATCCCAAGAAGTCCATTTTCAATAAGCCCAAATCATTGATCGTATTCATCGGAAATTGCGTTGCGATATTTCCGTCGTTTACATAAAGCGGCACATAATCCACGACCGGTCGATCTGTAATCACTACACCCGCTGCATGCGTCGATGCGTGTCTGGGTGTCCCTTCCAAAGCACGGCTGATATCGATCAATCGTGCTACGTCGTCATCCGTTTCGATCAATGTGCGCAATTCTATGTTTTCATCGATCGCGGAATCGATCGTCGTATTCAATCTGGATGGGATAAGCTTTGCAACTTTATCACAATCGGAATAGCTCATACCGATACTTCTTCCGACATCTCTGATTGCAGCTTTTGCACCAAGCGTTCCGAATGTTATGATCTGTGCGACATTCGACGCTTTATATTTTTCCACGACATATTGAATCACTCGACTTCTGTTCTCGTAACAAAAATCGATATCGATATCCGGCATTGATATACGTTCACTGTTAAGGAATCGTTCAAAGATCAGATTGTACCTGATCGGGTCGATCTCAGTAATATTCAAACAATAACTTACGATACTGCCTGCGGCACTCCCTCTACCGGGACCGACAGCGATACCGTTATCTTTTGCGTATTTGATAAAATCCCATACGATCAAGAAATAATCGTTGAAACCCATCTGATCAATAACACTCAATTCATGCTCAAGTCTTTCGGTGAGCTCTTCTGTAATCTGGGGATATTTTCTATGTAAACCTTCCAAACATAATTCTCTTAAATAACTTTTCGCATCTTTGTTTTCCGGCAGATCATATCGAGGCAAGTAAGTTTCTTCAAAGTCAATATCAACATGACAACGCTCCGCAATCTTTGCGGTATTCTCAATTGCTTCGGGTGCGTAGGAAAACAGATCACTCATTTCTTCATATGATTTTATATAAAATTCATCGTTTGGGAAACGCATACGTTTGGGGTCATCATAGGTTGAAGCAGTTTGCACGCACAATAAAACATCGTGATACTGCGCTTCATCCTTATTGATGTAGTGCGCATCATTGGTTGCAACTAATCCCAATCCTTCTTCTTCAGCGAAACGCAGTAAATATTCGTTCGCTTTTTTCTCATCAGCGAGTCCATGATCTTGTATTTCGATAAATAAATGATCGTTGCCGAAAATATCTTTTAATGTCAATAGATCTTCTCTTGCTCCGTCAATATCGTCTCTGATACACTTCGCAGGAACTTTTCCAGCAATACAACCTGTTAATGCGATTATACCTTCGGAATATTCTCTCAATACGTCATAATCCACTCTTGGTTTTCGATAGAAACCTTCGATATAGCCCAATGATACAATTTTCATAAGATTACTGTATCCGATATTATTCTCAGCAAGTAATACCAAGTGATAATTTTCCCAATCGTGATTTGCATCTTTTTGGTGCATGCTTCGTTGCGCCATATAGATCTCGCACCCAAGAATCGGCTTAATATCCTGAGCTAAACATTCTCTGTAAAAATCTATCACACCGAACATCGTGCCGTGATCGGTGATCGCAACAGATGTCATGCCCAAATCTTTGACTTTGCCTATCAATTTAGATATACCGCAAAAACCATCGAGCAGTGAATATTCCGTATGAAGATGAAGGTGTGTAAACTTTTTGTCCATATTAATTTCCTCTTTTTGATATATTTATTATATCAAACTATGCTGCAATTAATAAGAAAAGCCAACAAAACTTTGCTGACTTTTCTTTATTATGAAATTTCTTTTTTATTCGATGATATTCGGTTCTTGGTCTTTTTGCTGTACAGAGGGCATGTTCTTTTCAATACAATACTCATAAAAAATATCGCGCGATTGAATCATTAATTCATCCTTCAAATAGGACGAATTTTTTTTGATCGAATCAATGTTTATAAATACCAAAATCATATAGATCATCACAAACAATGAAAGGACAGTATTGACTACAGTCGTGAATATAGCTCCACCCATACTCATTCCAGTATTATTAATAGTATTTCCAATAAAGCCAATCATTCCAGGTTGAGAGATTCCAATGACAACAGATCGAATAAGAGAGAAAATTATACTAATGCCTACAAACATCATAGTATAACCGAATAATCTTCCTTTAAAACCTTTGGTCAAACTATTCGAATAGCTTAAAGCTTTCAAACCCCCGTATTGATAATTCAT
Organism: uncultured Anaerofustis sp.; assembly: GCA_963674555.1. Classification (GTDB taxonomy): domain Bacteria; phylum Bacillota; class Clostridia; order Eubacteriales; family Anaerofustaceae; genus JBGMEA01. Next base: position 354,885 of record OY771429.1, read on the forward strand.
AACTATATGGCGACTAAAATAAAACTTCAGTCCAAAAAAAATCAATAACCCAATATATCCTATATACCCGATTAGCATTGGATACATCAAAGATAATGCAGTTCTATAGGTTATTTCTTGTCCAGGAGTAAATATAAAAAACGATATAAATATAAAAAACAAAAATAAGATAAAAATCGAACCAAAAGCAAGTAATATGATCGCGGATAAATTTGTAATGAAACTTCCAAGTCGTTTAGTGGTAAACAGAAATGAATCTTTGATGGTAAATACACATCTATCAACATAAGCTCTTACTTGTGTGTAAATGATACCAAATGTATAGAATTGCAAAAAAATGCTAATAAGTGAAAATAATAACATAATCAGCGCAAATTTACCTATAACAGAATAGTATATTGAATAATCGGTTGATGAGTATAATAAACCATTCATTTGATTGGTTAGATATGTTTGGGAAAAGACGATTCCCAGTGTCAGCAACCCAAGTGGAATTAATGCGATAAAAATATTTTTATATCTTCCCTTTAATACATCAATTGTGTAAGACATATATCCTGAAATTGTAAATAATGATCCTCTGATATTTTTCCCTTATTGTCCATAATATTGAACCCCCTATTTTTAAACGAGAACGACTGTGTCGCCCTCGTTTATTTATTTTATTCCCTAACTATTCTTCAACCGATTCATCTTTTTGTAAGATCGCGGAAAGCGATCCCGCGAGACCGGCTAGTGACTGTATTTCACTCGGAATGATCAACTTGGTTGCTTTACCTTCAGCTACTTTCTCTAACGCTTCCAAACTCTTCAATGCGACCACATATTGATCCGCCTCAGCTTCTTTGATCAATCTTAGCCCTTTTGCTTTGGCTTCGGCAATTTGCATAACGGCTATGGCTTCCCCTTGTGATTCAAGGATGCGTTTTTCTTTTTCCGCATCAGCGCGTAAGATCGCAGCTTCTTTTTCACCTTCGGCGCGCAAGATCGCGCTTAGTTTTTCACCTTCGGATCGTAAGATCGATTCACGTTTTTCACGCTCAGCCCTCATCTGCTTTTCCATTGCTTCACGGATATCAGTCGGCGGTAAAATGTTTTTCAATTCCACACGAATAACTTTAATACCCCATGCATCGGAAACTTCATCTAGGATGATCCTCATTTTACTGTTGATCAAATCTCTGGATGTCAATGTTTCATCCAGTTCGAGATCCCCTATGATATTCCTAAGAGTTGTCGCAGTTAATTTCTCTATCGCGTACAACGGGTTATCTGTTCCATACGAATACAATTTCGGGTCGGTTATCTGGCAATATACGACCGTATCGATCTGCATCGTGACATTATCTTTTGTAATAACAGGTTGCGGCATATAATCCAATACTTTTTCTTTCAAAGATATTTTCTTTGCAACTCTATCAAAAAACGGCAATAAGAAATGTATCCCGGCACCCCACACTCCATGGAAAACGCCCAATCTCTCAACCACATATGCATGTGCTTGAGGAACTATCTTGATTGACAAAATAACGATCACAAGTATTATACCTGCGATAGGAATTAAAAAATATCCCATATTACTCTCCTATTGTTTTTTTTTGTATGGCGCTACGATCAGTTTTACACCTTCGATATGATCTACGATTATCACTTCGCCTTTTTCGATTGTCTCATTGTGTAATGCTTTCGCTGTCCATATCTGTCCATTGATCTTAACAAGCCCGGTTTCAAACCCATCAATATCTTCCAGCACGACACCGTCTTTTCCGATAAGGATGTCTACATTCGTTTTAACTTTACCCAGATTCATCCGCTTAACAAGCAAAGGTCTCGTAAAAACCAAAAGCGCTACAGATACTACGATAAAAGAAATCAATTGAACATAAAAAGGCCAGCCCACCAATGCTTCAAAAAACGCAACTGCGGCGCCTCCTGCGAACCATATCGTAGCCAAACCAACTGTAGCGATTTCAATGATGATAAATATCACGATCGCAACGATCCAAATCAAAACATAATTATACATTCGTATACCTCTGCCTACATTATAACATCATTCGAAAAATTTTAAAGATATTCATACCTAAATTTAATTTTATTTCATATAACTTACTTTATATTGTATAATAAATAATATAGATTATGTAAATTTTTTTTACAAATAGGATCCCCAAAAGGAGCACTCGATGATCGAAAGCATCCGCAGTCTGTTTGCAGATATATTCAATACTTTCACGATTATATCGGTAATTGATATTTTAATTACGGCTTTTTTGATTTACAAGATACTGGACTGGATCCACGGCACTCAAGCTTATCAAGTAGCCAAAGGTATTGCGATCGTTCTGCTTATTACACAATTAAGCGATTGGTTGGGTTTGGTGACGATCAATTATATTTTAAGAAGTATCATTACCGTAGGCTTCCTTGCGTTAGTCATCATGTTCCAACCTGAATTACGACGTGCTTTGGAAAAACTGGGTAGCACAAAATTCAATACGGTCCTCCCTTCTTTTTTACGGAGTGAAAAGGTTATAGATTCGCAAAGTGCGATCAAGGAAATCATTGAAAGCATCCATGATCTATCTGAATCAAAAACCGGTGCATTATTGGTTTTTGAAAGAGATATGAAATTGGATTATATCATTGATACCGGTGTGCGCATGGATGCCCGCATCAGTAAATCATTGATCAAAAACATCTTTTTTCCAAATACACCCTTACATGACGGAGCTGTCATTGTTGACAGGGATACTTTTAAAATAAAAGCCGCAGGCTGTCTTTTGCCTTTGACGCAAAACAGAAATTTAAATAAAGAAATCGGAACACGTCACAGATCGGCGATCGGTATCAGTGAAAACTCAGATTGTTTAGCGCTTGTCGTCTCAGAGGAAACAGGTGTGATCTCTTATGCTATAAACGGGAAACTCTCCCGCTTCATCGATATAAAGATCTTAGAGAATTTATTGACTGAAACTTTATTGCCTAAAGATACCAACCAAAAAGGCAAAGGAGATTCGGAACATGAAGACTAAGGTTACAAAAGAAATTGCTATCCGTATTTTTCTATCTTTATCACTGGCTTTCTTGTTATGGGTCTTTGCCATTACCAATACAGATCCGATGGTCACGCAAAATTACAGAGGGATACCGATAACATTTCAAAATCTTGACGCCTTGAACAATAAAGGATTCTTGATCGAAAGTGAGACTAAGACCGTAGACGTTCAACTGTACGGACGAACGATACAAGTATCAAAAATCAACACAGAAGATATAAGTGCTGTGGTAGATTTATCACATATTTCCGATCAAGGCATCTATTCGGTTGAAGTTACCATAAAAGGTATAGGCGATAATATCAGTGTTGCAAGTGTTTCACCTCAATACATTACGATCGATATTAATGAAATTGTCGAAGCCGAAACCGACTATTTGATAGAATTTACAGGAGAACTTAAAACAGGCTATGCGATCATTGGTTATACTTCGGATGTCAATACTGTGATTGTCAGTGGCAGCGAAGCATCAATAGAATCAGTCGATCATGTAAAAGGAACTATCGATATTTCAGGTAAAGACAGCAGTTTTGTTTCCGCGGTCATTTTAAAAGCTTTCGACTCCGAAGAAAATGAGATCGATGGAATAACGATAGACACACCTGAAATCAATGTTTCAGTCGAAATAGCAGTATCTAAAACAACGAACATCTTACCCATAACATTTGGGACATGTGCGGAAGGTTACTATGTCCAAAACTTATCAAGCAATCCGGCATTGACGACGATAGCCGGTGCAGATAATATATTGGCAAATATAACTGAAGTTGAGACCGAAGCTATCGACATTACCGATAAAAATACGACGTTCACTGTAAGAGTTGATTTAAATCCTCCCAACAATGTTTCAATTATCGGCTCTTCGAGCGTTAGCGTAACGGTCACGATAGCACCTTTAGAAGAAAAAAACCTCACTTTTGATACGCTACAAGTCAGAAATATTCCAACGGGACTCCAAAGTGACCTTTCAGCTTTTACAAGCGTCACAATGACGGTACAAGGAGATACAGAAACACTTTCTGCGCTTACAAAAGATGATGTCAACATCTATATCGATTTGTCAGAATTGGATGCAGGAGAACATATTGTTGATATTTTATACGAAGTACCCGAAAACATTATCGTAAAATCTCTTACACAAACGACAGTATCAGTTACGCTTACTGAAGAATAAACACCCCAAAACACAAAACGCGAAAAGTCTAAAGGAGCTATACATGCTTTTAAAAGCCGATAATGTTAAAATCGATATTGATGAATTGATCAAAACGAATCCGAGAGAAGCGATCATAAAAAAATTAAGACTGAATGAAAATGATGTAAAAGATTTTCAGATACTGCGCCAATCTCAAGACGCTAGATTTCACAAAAGCATGGGGATCTATTTTGTATTTTCTGTGCTTTTTGACTATCCTCGAAATGTACGCAATTCTCTGATCAAACCATACAAAAACGATAGGTCCGTTCAAGAAACAAAACAAATTCAAAAACAAGATAAGCCGCCGATCATTGTAGGTGCGGGTCCCAGTGGATTATTTGCCGCTTTGCGTTTGATCGAATATGGATTAAACCCTATTATCATTGAACGAGGTAAAGATATCCCTGACAGGATAGAAGATATAAAAGGATTTTGGGAAAACCGTATATTAGACACCGAATCGAATATACAATTCGGTTTAGGAGGAGCGGGAACTTTCTCGGACGGTAAGTTGAGGAGCAGGATTAAAAGTCCGTATACGAAATATATTGCAAACCGTTTGATCGAATTCGGAGCAGACAGATCGATCTTATATCTCGGCAAACCGCATATCGGTACTGACAAACTCAGAAAAATCATTTCCGAAATGAAGGATTATATCGAAGCCAAAGGCGGATCGATTCGATTCAATGCGAAGTTGACTGACATCGTTATTAAAGACCACAGAGTTGATTCTATTATCATTAATGATAATGAACAGATTCATTGTGATCAGTTGATCCTGGGAATCGGCAATAGTGCGCGTGACACATTCGAAATGCTCAACGCAAAAGATATTGCAATGACGTCAAAATCATTTGCGGTCGGTGTGCGAATAGAACATCTACAAGAAATCATCGATCAATATACATATGGAGATTATACCGGTCACCCGCAGCTTTCAAGCGCTGAATATCAACTTACTTTTCATGACCATGAATCTGATCGAAATATTTACTCATTTTGCAATTGTCCCGGAGGGTATGTTATTAATGCTTCAAGCGAAGCGAATAGATTAGCGGTAAACGGAATGAGCTTCAGCAAACGTAATGCTTCCAATGCTAATTCCGCTATAGTCGTAAATGTCAATGACGAAGATTTTGATGATAAGTCTCCTTTGGGGGGCATGTATTTTCAAAGGGAACTTGAAGAAGCTGCTTTTAAATTAGGCGGTTCGAATTATAATGCACCTGCAATGTATGTGTCTGATTTTTTAAATCAACCACAAAGCTATATGGATATAGAGCCCAGTGTGCGACCGGGTATCTTTTATACAGACTTAAACAAATGTCTGCCTGCTTTTATCAGTTTATCTTTGAAAAACGCACTGATTGCTTTCAGTACACAAATTGAAGGGTTTGATTCCGGTATCATGACAGCAATTGAGACGAGAACATCTTCACCGGTTCGTATCATTCGTAATGCAGACACTTTAGAGAGCACGAGCACAAAAGGTTTATATCCTATCGGCGAAGGAGCAGGATACGCCGGAGGCATCATAAGCAGTGCTGTGGACGGTGTACGTACAATAGATCAATTGATAAAAAATATCAGCATATTATCTTGACACAGGAGGAACAAATGAAACGACTTTTCGGAACAGACGGTGTTCGCGGATTAGCAAATAAAGAACTCACCCCATTAATGGCTTATCAACTGGGAAGAGCTGCATGCATCGTTTTAGGTCAAGGAGAAACAAAGCCTGTTTTCGTTATTGGAAAAGATACACGTATGTCATGCTCCATGCTCGAGTCGGCATTGTCGAGTGGAATCATGAGTATGGGCGGAAATATCATTCAATTAGGCGTTATACCGACACCCGCCGTTGCAGCGCTTACAAGATACTACGGAGCTTGCTCAGGCGTTGTTATCAGCGCATCTCACAATCCTTATTATGATAACGGCATAAAATTTTTTAATTCTTCGGGTTTAAAATTAGCTGACGAAATAGAAGATGAGATCCAAAGAATTATGCAAGAACAACCACAGCAAGAACCTTACACGCATGATAAAATAGGAACACTAAAAGCTGTGCGAAATGCCGCAGACCTTTATCGTGCATTTCTCTTTGAAGCTATCCCTGATGTTGATCTTACAGGTCTAAAAATCGTTCTTGATTGTGCCAATGGTTCCACCTATTTAGCTGCCCCCGAGATGTTCAGTAAACTCGGCGCGGATATCACGGTATTATCGTGTAAACCTGACGGAAAAAACATCAACGAGAATTGCGGCTCCACGCATATCGCAAATCTTCAAAAAACAGTGGTTGAAGAAAAAGCGGATTTCGGACTTGCGTTTGACGGAGATGGTGATCGACTGATCGCCGTAGACGAAAATGGGAAAAAAGTAGATGGTGACGGAATAATGTATATCTGCGCAAAATATTTGAGCGCAGAAAAAAGATTAAATAGGAATACCCTTGTACTTACAAGCATGAGCAATTTAGGGTTGAAAATAGCACTGCAAAAAGAAGGCATGGATATCATCGAAACCTCTGTCGGAGACCGCTATATACTGCAAAAAATGATTGAAAACAATCTTAAACTAGGCGGAGAACAATCCGGTCATATCATCTATTCCGATGTAAACACAACCGGTGATGGGATCGCAAGTGCGATCTTACTTTCATATATTATTCAATCCAGCGGAAAAACATTGTCTCAAAATGTCGCTAATTTCATCGAATATCCACAAGTTCTTATTAATATCAGAGTTGAAAACGATAAAAAATTTGAATATCAAAACAACCCACAAGTAGAAGAAAAAGTCAAATTGCTTGAACAAAAGTATGCCGGTGACGGAAAAATATTATTGCGCCACTCAGGAACGGAACCTCTCGTACGCGTAATGATCCAAGGGAAAAGCCATGACGAAATACAAAAAGACGCATCTGAGTTGGCAGATTTAATAGCTGAAATATCTCAATAAAGAATTTGTTAAATAAAAAAACCGGCAAGCCTTTAGCTTGTCGGTTTTTGAAATTTATACATAAGTTACATAGTCACTTGCTTTATCGATATGCCCTACTGCTTCTTGTGTTATGATGACCTCGCTTACATTTTCGTTATCTGGCACATCATACATGATTTGTTGCATCAATTTTTCGATTATACTTCTCAATCCACGCGCGCCTGTTTTTCTTTTCAAAGTAATTTCAGCTATTTCTTCAATCGCATCATCTTCAAACGTCAATTTAACACCGTCGAGTTTTAATAATTCGGCATATTGTTTGATAATGGCATTTTTAGGTTCTTTCATAATTTTAACCAATGCCTCTTTATCCAACATCTCCAAAGAAGTGATAACCGGGAGTCTTCCCACCAATTCCGGGATCAACCCGTATTTAATGATATCTTGCGGAAGTACGTGCTGCAATAAATAAGAATGATCTAAAACCTTATTTTTTGATATATCCGCATCAAACCCAATCGATTTTGTACCTATTCGGTTCTGAATCGCTTTTTCCAAGCCATCAAAAGCTCCACCGCAAATAAACAGTATATTTGTCGTATCTATTTCAATAAAATCTTGGTTTGGATGTTTTCTGCCGCCTTTAGGTGGCACATTTGCAACCGTACCTTCTAAAATCTTCAATAAAGCTTGCTGAACACCTTCCCCACTCACATCTCTGGTGATCGATTGATTTTCGCTTTTGCGCGTAATTTTATCGAGTTCGTCGATATATATGATGCCGTGCTCAGCTAATTCTACATCGTAGTCAGCAGCTTGTATCAACTTAAGCAAGATGTTCTCCACATCTTCACCGACATATCCTGCTTCAGTCAAGGACGTTGCGTCAGTGATCGCGAAAGGAACATTTAATGCGTTTGCAAGCGTTTGAGCCAATAAAGTTTTACCGCTTCCTGTAGGACCGACTAATAGTATATTGCTTTTTTGTATGTCCACATCAAGATCTGAATCAATATTGTTGATACGCTTATAGTGATTGTAAACCGCTACAGCCAGTGCTATTTTTGCATCATCTTGATTGATGACATAATCATCAAGTATTTTTTTGATCTCAGAAGGTTTTAAAACTTTTTCTTTTATAACCGATGTTTTTTTCTTAGGCGATGGAATGATCTCATCAAATAAGGTATCGTGTAATATTTTTACACAACCATCACATATCGCCACGTTATCACCGACAATTAAATTTTTAACTTCTGATCTTGGTTTTCCGCAAAAAGAACACCTACTGCCTTTATTATACGGATGATTGCTCATTCATTTCTCCACTTATCTTTTTTCAAGGACTTTATCGATCAGCCCATATTTCAAAGCTTCATCGGATTCCATGAAATAATCTTTATCAGTATCTTGCTGTATTACTTCAATCGGTTGTCCTGTACGTTCACTTAAAATCTGGTTAAGTTTTTCACGGGTTCTCAATAGCCTTTTTGCGTAAATTTCAACATCTGTACTTTTACCGGTTGCTCCGCCTAAAGGTTGATGGATCATAATTTCACTGTTCGGTAAAGCGATCCTTTTACCTTTGGTTCCGGATGCTAACAAGAATGCGCCCATTGATGCAGCTAGACCAATACAAATGGTCGACACATCACATTTGATGTAATTCATTGTATCGTAAATCGCAAATCCCGCCGTAACGGATCCTCCAGGGCTATTGATGTATAAATTAATATCTTTAGAATCATCTTCGGATTCCAAGAATATCATCTGTGCAACGATCAAATCAGCGATTTGATCGTTGATTTCACCCGTAAGCATAATGATCCTATCTTTCAATAAGCGGGAATAAATATCGTATGAGCGTTCTCCTCTACCGGTTTGTTCAACAACGATTGGTACTAGTGCCATAATTTGACCTCCTGATCTTCACACATAAATCTTCGATAATAGTTTGATTTTATTCTGTTTCTGCGTTTTCCAATAAGAAATCAAACATCAGATCTTGTGCGACGACATCTTTAATATAATTTATGATATATTCATTCAATGTATCTTTAAATTCTTCAACAGATAATTTTGTTGCGCTTGCATACTTTTCGTACCCTTTTTCCATATCTTCCTCCGTGGGGACGATTTCTTCAAGTTCAATGATTTTACTGCTGATAAGCTGTGTTTTGATATCTTTCTCAGCTTCTAGGGAAAACATTTTATCAAAGTAAGCCGGATCTTTATCTTCCATAGAATCCAATATATATTGATAGTACATAGCTGGATCGATCCCACTGCTATTCAGTCTGCCTTCATAATCTTGTTTTAAATGTTCTGCTCTTTCTTTCACCATTTGTGGCGGTAAATCGATTTGCGTATTTTCAATGATCGTATCGATGATTTGTTGCTTTGCTTGGTTTTTTAGTTCGTCATCTTTTGATTGAATCAGTTTATCTTTAAGTTCATTTTTCAACGCCTCAAGATCGTCATATCCAAGATCTTTTGCGAATTCATCATCTAATTCCGGCAATTCTTTGCGCTTTACATCCAGAATAACTACTCTAAACAAAGCCTCTTTTCCAGCCAGTTCTTCTGATTGATATTCTTCGGGGAATGTAACATTTACGTCTACAAGATCTCCCTTTTTCTTACCGATCAATTGATCTTCGAATCCGGGGATAAATGTTCCTGATCCCAATACTAACGGGTAAGCGTCACCGGATCCGCCCGCGAAAGGTACGCCATCCAAAAAGCCTTCAAAATTGATCGTTGCGGTATCATTCTCTTCCGCAGGTCCGTCTATCGTAACCAAACGCGAATTCTGATCGATGAGTTTATCGATTTGGGCTTGAAGATCATCATCATTCAATTCATATTTGATCGAACTTGTTTTTACATTTTTATAATCCGCTAAGTCGAAAACCGGTTCCAAAGATATTTCTACTGTCAATCTTGCGCCGTCTTCTCCAACCTCATCAACTGAAATCAGTTTTGGTGATGCAACCGGTTTAAAATCGTGTTCTTCCAAACATTTGCTATACGCTACAGGGAAAGCTTCGTCTATAGCATCTTCATAAAAAATATTTTTTCCGTATTTGTTTTCGATAATTCTTCTTGGGACTTTTCCTTTACGGAATCCGTCTGCTGAAAATTGATCTTTATTTTTTTGATATGCTGCTTCAATTCCTTTTTGAAAATCTTCTTTTTCGATTTCCAATTGTACCAAAGCAACATTCTTCTCATTTTTTTCTATCTTACAACTCATTTATGCTGTCCTCCTGATATACATACTAACTTATACATTTTATCACAACATGTATTTTTTGCCAATGTCTCACGTTGTTTATTTACACTATTTATAGCTATTTACCTCATCGGAAAAACCTTTTACATTCAGCCAGACTTGACCGTAATTCAGTCCTAATTTATCTCCATGAACATAGGCATTTATAATAATGTTATTTTTATAATAAATGAATAAAACCGTCGATGCCATCTGTGGATGGTTTAAAGCTACATCTTGCATATTCATTTTTTCTGAAAGACTAGCATGAAAGATTGGATCTTCCAAGAATATGATATCTTTTATTTCCGAATTGAACGGTTCCGATTCATATGTCACCAACTCAACTCGCTGGATCTCTTTATCAAATATCTTTAACGATAGATATGTGCTCTGATAATAAGTTGAAATTGCCATCAATAAAAAAAATATACTAAAAAATATACCTGCTCCGATTGTAATGTATTTTCTTTTCTGCATTCTTTCGTTAAACTCCTAAAATGCTGTAAGCAAATCAATTATCTATACTCATTATAATGAATATAGATAAAAAAAACAACTGAAAACATGGGCTTCCAGTTGTTTTAGTACTATTGTAAGTATTTTTTGAAGGCTTCAGCCATAGTTGCATTACTCTCTTCTTTGTAAAACAATTTATCGGCTTCAATTGTCTTTTTCGGAGCATCGGTCAAATCTTTTATGCTGAGTCCGATTTTCTTTTTTTCTTTATCTATATCTATAATTTTTGCTTTTACTTCATCATTCGTTTTTACAACACTCTCAACCTTATCCACTTTTTCATGCGCAAGATTAGAAATATGTATGAGACCCTCCACCGAAGGAATAATTTCAGCAAATGCTCCGAATTTCGCAATGTTTTTGATTTTCGCATCAACCACATCACCGACTTTATATTCTTCCAAAAAAGCTGCCCAAGGTTCTTTTGTCATTGCTTTAAGCGACAATTTTACCTTGCCTTTTTCTTTATCGATCTCGATAACTTTCGCTTCAACTTCATCGCCAACTTTGCAAACTGCTTTCGGGCTTGAAACCCTACCCCATGAAAGATCCGATACATGGATAAATCCATCCACTCCGCCTAAATCGATAAATATACCGAAGTCCGTAATATTTTTTATCGGTCCTTTTGCGATAACATCGACATCTAATTCAGCCAGTGCAGCTTCACGTTGTTTTGCTTGTTCAGCTCGCAAAGCATTCAACTCTTCCTGCATGATCACTTTTCGCGAAAAAATGATCCTATTTTTCTCTTTATTAAATTCAATTATCCTTCCGGTTATTTCTTTACCCAATAAAGCATTTAGATCTTCTGTATATTTCAACTCGTATTGATTTGCAGGCATGAATGCTTTTGTGAAGCCAATATCTACGATCATGCCGCCTTTTACGATTTTTGTTATCTTGCCTTCCAAAGTTTCTTTTGCATTAAACTTTTCTTCGGCTTCTTGATATGCAATGATTTCATCAACTTTTATTTTCGACAAAACAACATTGCCCATTCCGTCATTCATATCAAGTATCATAGCTTCTACTTGATCCCCTACCGCTACGGTAGTCGTCAAATCACTGTATAAGTCCAATAAAAAATCATTTTTCCTTATAATACCATCTGATTTGTAACCGATATTCAGGTAGACCTCATTCTCATTTACTAAAATGACCTCACCGCTAACGATGTCCCCCGGTTTTAATTGTTTAAGCTCCTCAATAGATTTTTCAAAGCTTTCTAAAGTGTTGTCCATCCTTTTTATTACCTCCAATATTATCTGCGCAGGTGATGAAGCTCCGGCTGTTACACCCACGATATCACACTCGCTGTACATGTTTGTATTTAAATCAGTAACATCTTCTATATGATAAACGTTACCGCATTTTTCTTTGCAAATCTCAACCAATTTTTTTGTATTTGAGCTATTGTGACTTCCTATCACAAACATTGCTTCTGCTTGAGATGCAATTTCAGATGCTTCCTGTTGACGCAATGTTGTTGCGGAACATATGGTATTAAACACGATCGTTTCGGGATATTTTGACTTGATCACATCCGTTATTTGATCGAATAATGATTTTATGATCGTTGTCTGTGCGACAATACAAATCGGCTTATCTGAAACTATTTGTTCAGCTTCTTGTACTGAATTGATAATATGTGCTGATTTTTCACACCAACCGTTAACTCCTATGACTTCAGGATGTGTTTTATCACCCACAATTATTACAGTATAACCTTTTTTGAAGTACTTTTCAACTTTATTTTGAATGGATTTTACGTAAGGACATGTGGCATCAATAATTTCGATTTTCTTTGCCTGCAATTGGGCATATTGATCTTTACCGATCCCATGTGAACGAACGATCACAATATCAGTTTGTAAAGAATCAACATCTTCTGATACCTTCACTCCTTTTTCGGCTAATTGATTGACTACGAATGAATTATGTATCAACTCACCAAGCGTTACAATGTTTTTATTTTGATTATTTTCAGCGGTTGTCAACGCAGTACTTACCGCATTATTTACACCAAAACAGAATCCTGCACTTTCAGCCTGAATAATTCTCATCCATTAACCTCATTGTGTTACATTTAAGAGATCTGTATTTTAAGCTTTGTTATACTCTCGGCGATTTCATTATTCGCGATCTCAGCATATTCATCACTCGTAAGTTTTTTTCCATAATACTCAGTTAATTCATAAGCTTTCCCTACTACTGCGGTCATTTTACTGAATATTTTATAATTACCTTCGATATAAATTGGGATGATTTTTGTTTTCGTTTTGATCGAAAGCATACTTGCACCAGGTTTAAATTCCAACCGTTCCCCTTCAGAGCGTGTTCCCTCGGGGAAAATTCCCAAGATGTTTCCCTCTTTTAATGATTGAAGAGCTCGTTTCAATGAATAGGAGTCATTACCGTTTCTGTTAACAGGAATCGCTTGAAAGCTTTTGATCAAAAATCCAAAGAATCCTTCAAATAACTCTTTTTTTGCCATAAAATGTATGATCCTACGTGTGCAAACAGCAACAAACAATGGATCGAATACATGTCTATGATTAGCACAAATAATCAATCTTCCTTCTTTGGATATATTCTCTTTACCTATGATTTTAAATCTGTAAAAAAGACTGATAAATACCCTAACGAATCCTCTGGCGATCTTATAACTCATCTCTGTCTCCAAAATCTATTCTGCGAATTATCTCATCGGTCACTTCATCCAATGTCATATGCGAAGTATCAATAACAATACTATCATTCGAAACAACCAAAGGATCAGTTTCTCTTTTGGTATCAATATCATCTCGCATGATGATCTCTTTTTTTATTGCATCTACCGTTTTATTACCACGATTTTTTTGAATCTGATCATATCTCCTTTGTGCTCGCACATCGATCGTGGCATCAAGATAGAATTTATAAGGAGTATCCTTTAAAACGACCGACCCTATATCGCGACCTTCCATAACAACGCTACGATGTGCAGCGATTTTTCGTTGCATCGAAACCATTTGATTACGGACAAATGGTATTGATGCATATAGGGAAACTGCTTTATCTATTTCTGATGTCCTTATTTTATTACTAATATCTTCTCCGTTAAGGAATATTGATCCTTCGTCAAACTCGATTGAGAAAGAATCGAACAATCGAACCAATGATTTTTTATCATCGCTGGAAATATTATTTTTCAACGCACAGTAGGTAAGCGCACGATACATAGCACCTGTATCCAAATACAATATATCCAGTTTGTTTGCTATTTTTTTAGCAATCGTACTTTTCCCTGCACCGGCAGGTCCATCGATCGCTATTTGGATAATTTCTTTTGATGTATCGTTCATTTTCACTCGCTAAAAGGTATTTTAACACAAACATTATTATAGTACATTTTATTCAAACGCACAACCGTATTTATTTACTTTATACATTGTTTTCTATCTGAATAGATAAGATTATTTGGTGATCTCAAACACTGTTCCCTGCTAAATAAGCGGTTGAAAATGCTAACTGAAGATTATATCCCCCTGTATAACCATGAACATTGATCATCTCCCCTGAAAAATAGAGTCCTTCTATTTTCTTAGACATCATCGTTGAAGGATCGATCTCCAATGTATCAACTCCGCCATTCGTGATAATAGCTTCATTGAAGTTTGCGGTATCACTAACAGATACCTTCAAGTTTTTTAATAAAAATACGATCCTCGCCCTTTCTTCACTTGTAATTTGATTGATTTTTTTCTTCGGATCAATACCGGACATTGCAACGATTTCTTGGGCGAGGCTCTTCGGACATAACTTGTCCAAACTATTTTTGAAGTCCTTATTGGATTGTTGTTGAAAATCGCGTAAAACGCGTTTGTCTAAAGTCGCCTCATCCAAAGCAGGTTTCAAGTCAATTTGAATATATGCATCCGAATAATTTTTGTTCAGACAACTTAAACTCAATATGGTAGGACCTGAAAGTCCTTTATGTGTAAACAACATTTCACCGAAATCGGAAGCAATCAATCTATCACCGACAAATAAAGAAACAAGTACGTTTCTTAGACTCAAACCCGCTAAGCGACTTACCCATGTTTCTTTTGAAAGTAACGGGACTAAAGCCGGAACAGGTTCAATGATACTATGCCCGGTTTGTTTTACTAAAGCGTATCCACTCCCGTCACTCCCGGTCAGTGGATAACTCTTTCCTCCGCAACATAAAATAACGCAATCCGCATCGATAATATTCGCACGGCCTGTTTTAACTCCATATATTTTATTATCTTTGATCAAAAGTTCTTTTACGTCTGTATCAAGCATAATTTGAACTCCATAGCTCTCCAATAACGATTGAAGTGTTTTGGTAACGTCCGATGCTTTATCAGAAATCGGAAACGCACGATTACCTCTTTCGATTTTTATTTCAAGGCCTGCCTCACTAAAAAACTCGATCAATTTGAATTGATCGAATCCATAAATTGCACTGTATGAAAATTCTTTCCCGACAAAAATACTATCGAAGAAGTTAACAGTATCGCAAGTATTAGTGATATTGCATCGGCCTTTTCCTGTAATATATATTTTTTTACCCAGTTTTTCGTTCTTTTCGATCAGTATAACGTTATTTCCATTTTTTGCGGCTGTGATCGCTGCCATCATTCCTGAAGCGCCTCCGCCGACTACAACTATTTTTTTCATCCAAAATCCTTATATGTGTTGGTATGCTTTTATGAACGGGCAAGATCAAATTGATCTTGCCCGTCTTATTTTTATTACATCAATACTCTAAGTTTTAACACACCGTCTATACCACGCAAATTTGCTACAGCTTCATCGCTGACTACATCATCAATATCTAACATGGTATATGCGTACTTATCTCTGCTTTTATTGATCATATCCGAAATATTAATCCCTTCATTCGCAAGGATAGTTGTGATCTGTCCAACCATATTCGGTATATTCATATGGTTGATCGCAATACGAACTTTTTTAGTACGAGCACCCATCGTGCAATCCGGGTAATTTACCGAATTGATAATATTACCGTTGACTAAATACTCAGCAATTTGCTCCGAAGCCATTATTGCACAATTCGTTTCAGACTCGGGAGTCGAAGCACCCAAGTGTGGAATCGGAATAATATTTTCATATCCTAACATACTTTTATTCGGAAAATCTGTAACGTATGCGGCAATCTTGCCGGATTTGACACCTTCAATAATTGCTGTATCTTCGCAAAGTCCGCCACGTGCAAAATTTAAAATACGGATTCCGTCTTTTGCTTTTGCGATCAAATCAGAGTTCACGAAACATTTTGTGGAATCTGTCAAAGGTATATGGATCGTTACGTAATCACAATTTTTAAATATCCATTCTATGCTCGAAGTTCTTTGTATCGTACAATTCAATCCCCATGCTGCCTCAATCGATATAAACGGATCATAACCGTATACGTCCATCCCCATTGCTTCCAATACATTAGCAGTCTTTGCACCGATTGCACCAAGTCCCAAAACGCCAACTTTTTTACCTGACAATTCAGGGCCTTTGTAATTCGACTTTTGGCTCTCGACTTCTTTGCTGACATCAACATCTTCGTCTTTTAAACTCTGAACCCAATTGATCCCGTCGATAACTTTACGTGTGGATAATAACATACCTAACACAACCAATTCTTTAACAGCATTAGCATTAGCACCCGGTGTGTTGTAAACCACAACGCCTTTTTCAGAATAGAAATCCACAGGGATGTTATTTACACCGGCACCGGCGCGAGCGATCGCTGATAACTGGTCTGTTAATTCAGCTTCACTCATTTTATAACTTCTTAAAATAATTCCATCGTAATCATTGCCTTCGGTGATCTCAAAATCATCAGGCAATCTTTCCAATCCTGTGTTGTCGATTTTGTTGAATGTTTTGATTTTATACATGGTCTTCTCCTTTATTTTGATTTTCAAATTCTTTCATAAAATTTACTAATGACTTTACAGCCTCGATATCAACTCCATTATAGATACCTGCTCTTAAGCCACCGACATTTTTATAACCCGATAAATTATAATATCCGTTTTTCTCAGCTTCACATATAAAATGTGCATCAAGCTTAGGATCGTTTGTTGAAAAAACGATGTTCATGATCGAACGATCATTTTTTTCTATCTTGCTGTGAAACAATTGACTGTTATCGATAAATTCATATATATAGTTTGATTTTAACAGATTCATTTCTGATATGGCGGAAACTCCGCCTCTTTTTTTGATCCACTTAAGAACCAAAAGGATCATATAAATTGCGAAAGTCGCAGGAGTCGAAAAAGATGAATTTGTTTTGGCATACTCTTTATAGCACATGATCTTCGGCAAAACACGCTCATCTGCTTTTTCAATTAGTTCTTTTTTAGCGATAACAACAGTAACACCGGTTGGTCCCAGATTTTTCTGGGCTGCCGCGAAAACAAGTCCGAAACGATCGATATCATACGACTCAGATAAGAAATTCGAAGTCATATCTGCTACAATAGGGACACTTTTAATAATTGGGATACTATGAGGACGAAGTGCTGTTCCGCTTGATGTATTATTGGTACAAAGATAAATATAGTCTAAATCGTTCGATATTTTTTCTTTGTATATTTCTGGGATATATGTATAGGCTTTATCTTTGCTCGAAGCAATAAGTGTTGTTTGACCGAATTTAGCCGCTTCTTCGATCGCATATTGAGTCCAATAGTCCGTGTCGATGAATCCCGCGGTTTTATGCTCGTTCATTAGATTCATCGGGATCATAGCAAACTGCATGTATCCGCCACCGTTGATATAGAGTATTTCATACGAATCATCGATTTCCATTAATTCTCGAAACAATTCTGATGTTTCAGCCATAAGATCACCGAAAAAATCCGATCTATGATTCATTTCTAAAATAGACATACCGCTGCCCATGCAGTTCAGCATATCTTTTTGCACAGCTTTTAATATTTCAATATTGATCGCTGCAGGTCCTGAAGAAAAATTATATACTCTATCCATATCAATCTTTTTTTTCAATGCTCTGCCAATGGAATTCATTTTATAAGCATTTACATTCTTTCTTATATATATAAAAAAGCTCAAACCATATTTGAGCTCTGTTATATATCATTGCTATTCAACAGAAAGCTGTACGATCATCTCTTTTGTAATATCCCCAATCTGAAGTTTTTTCAATCGTATATCACGTTTTAATTCCTTAATGATAATCGTATCTTTATATTTGCCTTTTGCCAATTCTCTGCCGAGTGTTTTTTGCAATTTTCTCAACTCTTTTTTTGCAACGATTAAATTATCAGCACTCATACTCTCACCTCTTCCGCACAACTATTATGTATATTCGCAGTACAAAGATACATTTCTTTTTACATTATATCATTTTTAACTATAGTTTCAAGTATTTTCTTTGGAAATGCCCACTCAGAATTGATACTATAAGCAACCGCAATAGTCATGATTTTGTATATATTTAAAATAAAAAATGCCGATCATATCGGCATTTAAAACTTACATTCTTTAATTGTTCTCATCTAGAAAAGAGGGCCAAGTATAATCCGGCGCATCTTGATCACCCAACAATTTATTCGTACGCGTTGCACTGTCTGCATTAAATCCGGTAGCGATTACTGTCACACGAATTTCATCATCTAAATTCGGATCAATGCAAGCACCAAATATGATATTCGCATCCGGATGTGCTTCTTGACGAATCACTTCAGCGATCTTTTCGATTTCAAACAATGTTAATTGTTCTCCGCCCATGATGTTTATAAGAACTCCGGTCGCGCCTCCGATACTCGTTTCCAATAAAGGACTTTCTATCGCTTCTTTTGCGGCTTCCATCGATTTATCGGAACCCGAAGCAAACCCCATCCCCATATGCGCCATACCGGCATCTTTAATGATCGTCTTGACATCTGAGAAATCGAGATTGATCAGTCCCGGTGTCGCGATCAAATCAGTAATACCTTTTACACCCATTAGCAAAACATCATCCGCCATTTTAAACGCTTCTTTGAATGTTGTATTTTGATTTGCCATTTGTAATAATCTATCATTAGGGATAACGACCAAAGCGTCTACAAAATCTTTAATTAACTGAATACCCAAATCAGAATTGATTTTTCGCACCTTACCCTCAAAAGAAAAAGGTCTCGTAACAACACCAATGACTAACAGTCCCATATCACGGGCAATCTTTGCTATAACATGCGAAGCTCCGGTCCCTGTTCCGCCACCCATACCTGCTGTAATAAATACAAGATCCGCGCCTTCAAGCATTTGTCGGATCTCTTCTTGATTCTCTTCTGCTGATTTTTCGCCCAACTCAGGATTAGCACCTGCGCCTAAGCCACGTGTGGTTTTTTCACCTATTTGCAATTTATTTTCAGCTAATGCCACAGCAAGAACTTGGCTGTCTGTATTCACCGCATAAAAAGTAACACCGTGAAGCCCATTTTCAATCATACGATTGATCGCATTGTTTCCGCCGCCGCCCACTCCTATTACTTTAAGATTGGCTGAACAAAGATTTTGTGTTGTATCAAATTCGTAAGTCATCTTATCCCTCCGCATATCTTGAGTATATATATTATTTTAATATTTATTCGAACAAAGAACAAGTGTTTTAATTAATTTTGTTTTTTTAATTCAAATTAATGGTCTGATAGACAGGCGGACGTCCTTCAACGATTTCTACCATGATATTTCTGTTTTCATATAAAATAAAATCTTCAATAAATTCAGTATTTGATGTAAAGGCCTCTATTGAATAAAATTTGACGATGTTTGCTTTTTCGGTATATAAGTAATAATTCCCACCTGAAGTAATATATAGCTCAGAAATGTATTCATACAATGATTCATTGTTTAAATATTGCAGTATATCATAAGCAGTCTGCGTATAAACGGAGGAATTGAAGTCATAGATATCTCCTTCTTGCAGGTCTATATCGGACAAACCGGAAATAATAACCCCCTCGGTATTGATCAATTTATCGCTGACAGAAAGAACATTCCCTTCCTCATCGATCGCATAAAACACCCCATTGCTGTTAAGTACCATAAATGCGGAACGTTCGACAACGATTATTTTGACAGTATCGGGATATGTTCTGACAACCGAAGCATTTTTAATATTTGGAATACTCATTACAGACTGTTGGACTTCTGTAGCTTTAAATGAAAAGATATTATCCCCTGTTTCAAGTCCACTGATCTGTAATATTTCTTCCTTCGTTACAGTATTGGCTCCTTGCACATAAATATATTTGACAATAAAAAAATTGCTGTTAATAAAATAAATAAAGCCGCCGATGAACATAAGCAAAAAGATAATAAAAAAAATTCTTTTTGATCCTTTTTTTCTTCTTATTTTTTTCTTGCTCATACGATTTGTCTTTCTTTTTATTTTATAAGGAGTTTATCTACTTGATCGCAAATCAATTCAGCTGCGTTTTTGATCCCCAGTTTTTTTGATTGGATCGACATTTTCTTGATTTTTTCATCATCAGAAAAAAGGTCTTCTACTTTTTTATGCAATACCTTTCCATTTAGTTGATCATCAGGGATTACGATCGATGCACCATTCTCTTCAGTAAGTAAAGCATTTTTCATTTGATGATCGTTTACGGCGTAAGGATATGGGCTGTAAATTGCGGCAACACCAACAAAATTGATTTCGCTGATCGTCATCGCCCCACTTCTGGATATAACCAGATCCGCTGCATTCAATAACGTAGGCATATCATTAGAGTATGGTTCGACAATAACATTACTTGCTGATGTCAAATCGATGTTTTCAGAGCGCAAAGCTGAAAGATAATCTTCGTAAGCTTCGTTTCCGGTCAAATGATAAATAAAAACATTTTCTTTATTAATATAAGATTTTATGAGAAAGGCAATAGCATCATTGATCGTTTGCGCGCCCCATGTACCCCCAAAACTTAAAATGAATTTCACTTTATCATCAAGGCCTAATTTTTTACGAGCTTCTTCTCTACTGATATCTTCAAAATCAGAACGTACAGGGTTCCCTGTCAAAACACAACGTTCGGGATGATGCATATATTTTGCCGTTTCTTCAAAGGAGGTACATACGACCGAAGCATATTTAGAAAGCGTTTTGATCGTAAACCCCGGGATCACATTTTGTTCACTGATCAGCGAAGGGATACCTTTAATATGTGCAACTGAGACAATCGGTCCGCAGATATACCCTCCTGTGCCGATCATGACATCCGGTTTAATTTTATTCAACAATACAAATGAATCTTTCAAGCTTACGAGCAATCTTCCAATAACAGATAACTTCTCCCAAAATGAATAATATCGCTCATACCCGGCAACGTGCAAATTATGGATCACATATCCGGCCTTTGGTACAACTCTTCCCTCGATGGAATTATGTCTTCCGGCAAATTCCACTGTCCAATCGGGATGCCTTTTTTTGATTTCATGGGCTATCGCGATGCCCGGATAGATATGTCCTCCGGTTCCCCCCCCGGAAATTAATACTTTCATAATGAGATCCTTTCGAAAATTGCGCGTTGTTCTTAAGCCGACGGTTTAACTCGCTTTTGGTTTCGGGATATATTCAAAACGACTCCCATACATAAAAGCATCGAAATCAGAGAAGAGCCACCTGAACTGATAAACGGTAAAGTAATACCTGTAGAAGGGATCATATTTGTAACAACCGCTACATTGATAAAAACTTGCATGGAAAGAAGTACAGCCATACCCGCTACGACCATTCTCGAAAATACATCGGGTGCCGCAAAAGAAAGCTTCACTAATTTGTAGATAAGCACGCCGTATGCAATGATAAGTATCGTACATCCGATCAGTCCCAATTCTTCACCGATTATCGCAAAGATATAATCATTCTGCGGTTCCGGCAAAAACATCAATTTCGCTCTTCCGTTACCGACTCCGACTCCAAAGATCCCACCTGAACCTAAAGCCATCAAAGATTGTGCCGGTTGCCAACCGGTTTGCAATAAATGCTCCCATGGATCCAAATAGGCAAATATCCTATTCATCCTAAAATCAGTGCTTATGATGAAGAAATATATGCCAATCCCCAAAATAGTGATCATACCTGAAATATAAATCAATTTTCCGCCTGCTAAGAAATACATAGCAATACTAAGTGCGACCACTACTACAGCGGTACTCAAAGCCGGTTGAAACGCGATCAACGCCCCAATAACTCCACAAAACACAAGTAGCATGAAGAAGCTTTTAAAATCTTTTATTAAATCATAGCGGCGTTCAATAAATGCCGCAAGGAAAATAATAACAGCTATTTTGGCAAACTCGGAAGGCTGTATGACATAATTCCCGAGTGAAAGCCACCGACCGGCGCCATTGACTGTTACACCCGCTGAAGCGACGATCAATAACATGACGATTATAGCACTCATGATCAGTACTGCATACTTTTTGATAAAACGATAATCGATCAAAGATACGATCCACATCAATGAAAAACCGATAACCGCATATTTAAGCTGATTCATAACATATAGAAACTCATCGCCTTCAAGCTTTGCATTATACATACTTGCAGACCAGATCATGATCAAACCAAAGCATGTCAACATGAATACAATAACAAATATACTGTTATCCATACGTTTATTCAGTTGATTCGGTACATTTTTGGCAGTCTTCGCAATATCTTTTCCAAATGTCCGCATGATACTCTCCGATCAAAAAAATGCGTTCGCGCGATCTACAATCCTTTTACAAGCTCTTTAAAATATCGACCGCGTTGTTCGTAATTTTCAAACATATCCCAACTTGCGCAAGCAGGAGAAAGTAACACACAATCGCCTTGCTCTGCATAGGAAACGCAAGCGTCAACCGCTTGTTTATAATTATCGACGGCCGTAATATCTTTATAATTCTGGAGAACAGCTTCTTTTAGTATTTTGTCTTTCGTTTCACCCAATACGACCACATGTTTTACTTTTTGTTTTACCAGCCCAAACATTTCATCAAATGAACTATGCTTATCATACCCGCCCATGATCAATATTATAGGTTGATCTATCGCATTTATAGCGGTCATTGACGCATCGGGATTCGTCCCTTTCGAATCGTTTATAAATGTCACACCATTATGTTTCGCTACAAATTCAAGGCGATGTTCGACCGGCGTAAATCTTCTAAGTGTATCTCTCACGTCATCAATATCCACCCCGTATTCAAGAGCGGCAAGGGCGCCTGCCATTACATTTGCCACATTATGCGCACCCAATAAATGCAATTCATTTTTATTGATCAGTTTTTCTTGTATCCCATTGATATTGATGAAAATATCATCCCCGTTTAAATACGCATTCATATTTTCGTCTTCTACCAAAGAAAAATAATAAGTTTTACATGCTATCCTATTTTTTAAAGCTCTAACGATCGAATCGTCATAGTTGAGTATGACAGTATCACCATCTTGCATATTCATAAAGATATTTGCTTTAGCTTGGATATAATTATCCATCGTTTTATGTCGATCCAGATGATCCGGTGTGATGTTCGTGATCACAGCTATCTTGGGTTTTAACGCCTGATTCAGTGAAAGTTGAAAACTGCTTATTTCAAGGGCGATAACGCCTTTTTCAGTTGCTTTCTCAGCATGATTGATGAATGGATCACCGATATTTCCACCGACATATGTTTCAAAATGTCCGTCTTTCAATAATTCGCCAATAAGTGTCGTCACAGTTGTCTTGCCGTTTGTACCTGTTACCGCAATAACATCCCCTTTATAAAATGTATTTGCAAATTCTATCTCACTCATTATGGGGATATTATATTGCCGAGCAATTCGGCAAGGAAAAATATCGGGTGCCGCGCCGGGGCTTAAGACTAAATAGTCATTCATATTTATTTCGTCTTCACTTGGCTGTCTTCCGAAGATCGTCTCAACATTTTCAAGACCTATTACTTGATCAATACCGTAATTTTCTTTCAATAAAGTTTCGTAGGGTTTCGTATCGCAAAGTAATACCTTGGCATGCTTTTTATGCAAAAAAGCAGTTGCAGCTATACCGCTTCTCCCGCTTCCTATAATTATGAATCTTTTATTTTTTACTTCCATATACTTGTACCTTATATCTATTAAAAAGTTAAACTGTAACTTGAAGTGCCATCATTGAGATCAATACACATATGACCGAGAAAGTCCAAAAAACGATCACGATCCTAGTTTCACTCCACCCGCTCAACTCAAAGTGATGATGGATCGGTGCCATTTTAAATAAACGTTTCCCACCTGATAACTTGAAATAACCTACCTGTAATGTGACTGACAAAGTTTCGATCACATATATCGCGCCTGCTAAGATAATGAATAATTCTGTTTTTGTAAGTATGGCGATAACTGCGACAGCTCCGCCTAAAGCCATAGAACCAGTATCTCCCATAAAAACTTTAGCCGGATTGAAATTATAACTGAGAAATCCCAAACAAGCCCCTGCTACCGAAGCTCCAAAAATACCCATTGAATCAAACCCGGTCCTGATCGCCGAAACGATAAAGAACACTAGAACGATCATCGTTACACCGCTCGCTAAACCGTCAAGACCGTCTGTTAAATTGACCGCATTTACAACAGCTACTACCGCAATGATCACAAAAGGTATAAAAAACCAACCTAAATCAAAACTATTTTTAAGGAAAGGAACAATGATATTCGTACCCAGTGAAGGATGGAATGCAGCGTAAACGGCTAATGCCGTAGCTGTAGATAATTGTAAGATCAATTTATATCGAGGCAACATACCCAATGAAGCGACAGATACGCCTTTATCGGATTTTATTACATTTTTTTGTGTGATTTTTATAAAATCATCTAAAAACCCGATCAAAGCAAATATTGAAGTGATCAAAATCGCAAATCCTAAATTGGCATCGGTATTTCTGATAAAAAACAAACATGCGATAATAATAGCGATCACCATAGCAACACCGCCCATAGTAGGTGTTCCGGCTTTTTTATAGTGACTTTCAGGTCCCAATTCGCGTTCTGATTGCCCGAACTTCAACTTTTCTAAAAAAGGTATCATAAACGGGCAGATCGCTATAACAAAAACGAAGGATATAAGTGTCGCTATGATCGGTCGGTTCATACTACATATTCTCCTTTAATGATAAAAATACTTTTTCCAATTGCATCCCACGGGATGCTTTAAAAAGAACTGTATCATCTTTTTGAATATTCTTTAAACAATAGGCTGTCAATGATTCTTTGTCGTCAAATATCAAACATTCTCCGTCTGCCAAAGATTGATTATATCCACGCTGATAATCAGCAGCATACTGTCCGGTTAAAATTAAGAGATCTATACCTTTTTCAGCTGCGTATCGACCGCATATTTCATGCATATCGCTCGAAGCTTCTCCCAATTCATACATATCACCCAATACAGCAATTTTTTTGCCGTTTTCGTTTGATAAATAAACCAGTACATCAATCGCAGCTTTCATTGCATCAGGATTGGCGTTATAGGTGTCATTGATCAAGGTGACCCCTTTGTGATTAAAGATCTCCATTCTATGTTTACTAGATTGATAGGTATTTAGTCCCGTCTGGATCTGATCGATCGTTAATCCATATTGCAATCCGACTGCGATCGCCAACAAAGCGTTTATGACGTTATGTTGGCCAGGGATAGGAAAAGATATTGATTCTTCGTTCCCTCTTATATCCACAGTAAATGTTACACACTCATTCGAATGTCTAATATTTTTTGCTATATATTCTCCGTTATCGATACCAACTCGAATCGTTTGATAAGATCGTGCTTTAATAGATTTAAGGAAGGGATCTTCTCCGTTTACTACAGCAATATCATCTTTCGTTAAATATGCCAATATCTCCGATTTCGCTTTAAAGATATTTTCCTGTGTTCCAAGAAACTCGATATGACATAATCCGATATTGGTAATGACCGCGATATTCGGTCGAACGATTTCTGCATTTGCCAATATCTCTCCGGGATGGCTCATACTCATCTCGATCACGGCAATTTCATGCCGATCCGATAGATCGAACAAAGTCAAAGGCACACCCGTTGTGCTGTTTAAATTCCCTTTGGTTTTTAAGACTTGATATTTTTGCGCGAGCACACCTGCAATAATATCTTTTGTAGTTGTTTTTCCGCTGCTTCCCGTAATTGCAACATATGGTATGTTAAAAAGATTTTTATATGCTTTTGCCAATCTTTGCAACGCAATAAACGTATCACCTACAACGATCTGACAGATATTTATATCTTTATAAAATTCTCTTACGACTAAAATCGAAGCGCCATTATCTGTCGCTTTTTGTAAAAATCTGTGACCATCGGTCACTTCTCCTTTTAAGGCAAAAAATACATCGTTCTTTTTTACATCGCGTGAATCGATCGCAACACCGCTTGCTATACTATTTGAGCAATCGCCAATCAATTCCCCTTCAATATATTCTGCTATTTTTTTTGCTGTAAGGACTTGCATTTTAATCTGCCTCTGTTAGATTTTAAGAGTTTTCTCAATTGTAGATTATATCACAGAAAAAGACTTTTATGGTGCGCTTCTTTAATTTTACTGCAGATAAGAAAACTCTACATGTACCACACGGCCTTTTTCAACCATTGTGCCTTTTTCGATATCCTGTTTGATTGCGATCCCTCCGCCTGTTGATTCTATTGTCAATCCCAATATATTCATCAATTCATTACTGTTTTGTAGTGTCATGCCGATCAAATTCGGTACACGCACTTGATCTTCGTAAGGATCAGTAATTAGTAAAGATATCGTCATGCCATTTTTATATGCAGTCTGATAATGGTCTTGATCGGTTACGATCCCACTTTCTTCACCTGTAGTCGTATATTGTATTTCCATTGCATCTAAGATATCAGCAGCCTCTTGACTGCTTTTACCTCGAAGATCAGGTACCGTAATCGAACTGTCTTGCTCGATATCCGTTGTTACATATCCGGTTGAATTGATATAGTTCATACAATTTTTTAAAATCTCTGCGCCGATAGGCGCCGCCACAGAACCCCCCGTTGTCAAATAACCACCGGGTTCATCCACTAAAACCAGTACGGATACTTGAGGATCATCATAAGGTGCAAAACCGTAAAAACTTGCAACATATAGTCCTTTCGCATACGAACTACCGATATATTTCTGAGCGGTTCCCGTTTTTCCGCCTAAACCGACATCTTTATAACTAGCGATCGCAGGATTATTATCCGCAGTCGTTTTCAATATATTACGCATTGTTATTGAAATATCTTCACTTATAACTTGTCGCACCACTTGTTTTGAAGCAGTATAGACGATCACATCCGTGTCATGATCGATGATATTACGAACGACGTATGGTTTTAATAATTCACCGCCATTGATCGATGCATTTAAAGCCTGCACCATTTGAATAGGTGTAACACCGATACCTTGCCCGAAGGATAAAGTCGCAAAATCTACGATATTTACATTTTCATTGGGACTGACGATTCCGCTTTCTTCCCCGTCAAGATCGATACCTGTCTGCATACCGAATCCGTAAGCATAAATGTATTTATAAAATATGTCAGGTCCCATTTCCATTGCAACTTGCATCATTGCGACATTACATGAGTTTGAAACCGCTTCAGTCAGATCTTCGGATTCATGTCCTTTCGGATATACCCAACATTTGATTTTTACACCGCTTACTTCAAGATAGCCGGGACAATAGTAGGTCGACTCTAATGAGACGATGTCTTCTTCCAAAGCACTTGAGGCCGTAATGACCTTAAAAGTGGAGCCGGGCTCATAAATAAGAGACGTGAAAGGATTCTGCCACATCTCAAGCTGTTTATCGCCAATATCCAAATTTTTTAATTCCGTAGAATATGATGACAAATAATCTTCAGACAAACTCCACGGGTCTTCAAGATCATATGCGGGATATGCAGCCATCGCCAATACTTCACCAGTATTCGGATCCGAGACGATTGCAATAACACGTTTGGCATCATTTTTCTTATAAGCCGCATACACGGCTTCTTCCGCAAAACTCTGCAAAGCACTGTCTATCGTTAATACCAAATCACTTCCGGCTACCGCTTCTTTTTTTAAATTACTTGTCGATTCCAATTGACGCCCGGTCGAATCTTCAATGATGTTTATCACACCATCTTGACCGCTTAATATCGTATTATATTCGGCTTCTACGCCATATAATCCGGTATGATCCACTCCCGTGAATCCTAAAACATATTGTGCAAAATTCGTATTCGTATAATAGCGCCTACTGTCTTCGCTGACGACAACTCCGCTGTAATTCGCTTCATCGATCTGTAAAGCTATTTCGTTATTTACACCTCTTTTTACGGTGATAATCCCGGCAGTATCTACTGTCAATATAGCAAGGACATCTTCGTATTCCATGTCTAACGATTCACTCAATAAGTTAGCCAAAGTTTCAGGATCGTCTACACTTTTTGGAAAGACGCTGATCTTGCTGCAAGTAGCATCCATTGCCAAAATATTAAGATTTCTATCATATATATCCCCTCGCGCCGCCGTTATAGGGATTTTTTTAGTCATGTAAAGATTCTGTTTTTCAGACAGTTCCGCGGCTTGAATGATTTGTATGACCACTAATCGCGCGATCAATACTACAAATAATAAAAAAATGATCAGTAAAGCTATAAATATCCGTTTTTTTGACTGTATATCTGTTTTTTTGTTCATATGTCCACACAACCATTAATGATATTTTTTACTTTACTGATCAATCAGATTCAATCAAACAAATTATTGACCCATGATAGGATCTCAGCATCCTGACTTTGATCCATTGCGAGCACTGTCGTCTGCGAATCATTTCCGTACGAAACGTAATCAAAATCTTTTTGTTCGGCTGCGACCATGCCTAGTTCTTTAGTTGCATAATTTGCTACCGCATCTAAATTCCTCGCACTTAAAAGCTGTCCTTCCAAGTCTTCATTTAATTTCACCGCAGTACTGTACTCGTTCTCCAAATCCCTTATCTGCGAATCAAGATCGTTGATCATATTCCTCTCATAAACAAGCGTCATTGCGAATATGCAAAATAAAACCGTGAAAAATATCAGCGCGCTGTTTAGCTGCACACCTTTCTTTTTCACAACCACTTTCTTTTTTTGTATTATTCGTCTGTCATATACTGTTTTTGTACTCATAACACCCTCACAAAGCACTGGTTTATAGTTAGATTCTGTATTTATAATTTCTCCGCAATCCTTAGTTTTGCGCTTCTGCTTCGATTGTTTTCATTGATCTCATCTTCTGTCGGTTTGATCGGAGACTTATTGATCAATTTTATTTCTTGCACTTTTCCACAGACACAAACGGGAAGATCTTTGGGACAATCACACCCTTTACTCCTCGCAGTAAATGCGTTTTTAACGATTCGGTCTTCTAAAGAATGAAAAGAAATTACGCATATCCTTCCCTTCTTTGCTAATCTATCGATCACTTTATTGATCGTATCAAACAAATCGGTTAATTCTTCATTTACTTCTATCCGTATCGCCTGAAATGTTTTTGTAGCGGGATTTTTCCCTTTATACCAATATTTCTTAGGAACACCTTCTTTTACGATTTCCGCAAGTTGTAATGTGGTTTTAATTTCTTGTGCGGTACGATTTTTTATGATCGAACGCGCAATGGAAGGTGCAAATTTTTCTTCGCCGTATTTGTACAATATTTCTTTTAACATATCTTCTGAATATGTATTTACAACATCGATAGCACTTTTTTCTTGCTTAGCATCCATACGCATATCTAATGGTCCGTCTTTTGCAAAAGAAAATCCGCGTTTATTATCATCAATTTGAAATGAAGATACGCCAAGATCTATCAAGCATCCATCGATCTTATCGATATCGTGTTCATTAAGTACGTCTTCGAATTTTTTGAAATTTGTATGTGAAAAATATTTAATATTGGTTGTTTCCTGTGATCGTTGTTTTCCTCTTTCAATTGCTTCGATATCCATATCAAGACCGATATATATACCTTGTTCGTTCAATCGTTCACAGATCCCGAACCCATGTCCGAAGCCGCCGACTGTCATATCCAAATATATTCCGTCAGGCTTAATATTCAGCCCGTCAAGACTTTCTCGGTACAGAACCGGTATATGTTTCATTTCACCCATATGTCGAGTGCCCGCCTTCCATTCCGTGAATTATCTTAGATACCCAAACTTTCCATATCGTCTTCTATATCGGAGTCTTGAGTACTTAGATCATTATATGCATCCCATTCTTCAGCATCCCAGATTTCAACTCTGGTAGACAATCCGACTAAAACAGCGTCCTTTTTCAAAGATGCATATTCTCTTAAATACTGTGGGAGCATGACTCGACCTTGTTTATCGATCTCACACTCGCTTGATCCACCGATCAAATATCTTGAAAATCTTCTGGCCTTTTTATCCGTAAGCGGTAACTTCTTAATCTTTTCTTCCAGTCTTCTCCACTCATGTAGAGTGAATATAAAGAGACAATTTTCTCCGATGCCTTTCGATATAACAAAAACATTGCCCAAATCATTTCGAAATTTGGCCGGAATACTGACTCTTCCTTTTGCATCGATTGTATGCCTATATTCACCACCGAGCATAAATAACCCTCAAAAACCTTGAATATTTACCACTATTACCCATATATTACCACTTCATCCCACTCTATGCAACATATTTGTCACATTTACCCATTAAATTTAGTTTTTTTAATAAAAAAAGAATCTTTCTAAGAAAGATTCTTTTTTCCTAATTGATAGGGTTTTATTAAAAAAGATTAAATATCTACATAGATCTGATCAACATTCGATGCATATCCACCAACTTGCACCTTATTGATTTCTTCTCCCCTGAATCGCAACTCAACAAATATCTCCGAAGGATTTTGCAAGCGATATCCTTGCCCTATGACAAGTTTATTGTTTTGCGCTTGTTGTATATTGATCAAAGAATATTGACGCATATAACAGACCAGTGCGCCGTTAGATGTACCGGTGGCGGATTCTTCATCAATACCATACAAAGGCGCAAAATTACGACAATAGGCTATCGTCCTTGAATTAGAAGCTATAGCAAATAAATGATACCCCGTAACTTCATATCGCTTGCTTATTTGCGTAATTTGTGCGTAATTTGGATCGATCAAATCCAATATACTAATAGATTCAATGGGAACAATAATATCTTTCAAACCGGTCGAAACGATTTGAACAGGTAATTGTTTTGGAATAAAATCGACAGGAATATTTAATGAAGCAGCAATAATTTCTTTATCGATGATCGCATTAAATTCAGGTAATTTCTGTTCTGACATTACAAGCATATCATGTCCGAGATCGATATTCATAATTCCTGCTAATGTCTCCATAGTATATGTACCATTTGCAATCATACCTAATTGCATCATAGCTGAATAGCTCGCAACTGTGGCGTGCCCACAAAGATCAACTTCACTGGTCGGTGTGAAAAACCGTATTCGATGATCCGCATGGCTGGAATGTAATATAAACGCTGTTTCACTGAACCCAACTTTATTTGCGATTAACTGCATTTCAGATTCGTTGAAAAGATCTGCTTCAATGACAACCCCCGCCTCATTTCCGCCAAGGTTATCTTTTGTAAATGCATTTAATGTGTAGACCTTAACCTTCATTATTAACTCCAACATGTTATATAGTTAAAGATGCTATTTATACTTTTCCTGGTATGCGATAATTGATTTCTCGATAATTTGAATGGCTTCTCTTGAACCACTGACTTCATTGACAACGGTATCTTTATGTTCCAATTCCTTATACACCGAAAAGAAATGCTTCATTTCTTCAAAAATATGTTCCGGCAATTGATCGACTTCCGTAAAAACATTATAGGACGGATCATCAAACGGGATCCCGATTATTTTTTCGTCCAATCGTCCTCCGTCGATCATTCTGATCACACCGATCGGATAACAGCGGACCAATGTCATCGGATAAATTGTTTCCGAACATAAGATCAACACATCAAGAGGATCAAAGTCATCCGCGTATGTTCTCGGTATAAAGCCATAATTTGCAGGGTAGTGTGTTGATGTATAAAGTATCCTGTCCAAACGGAGCATGCCGGTATCCTTATCCATTTCATATTTAACTTTGCTGCCTTTGGGTATCTCAACGACAGCGATAAAATCTTTTGAGC
Organism: uncultured Anaerofustis sp.; assembly: GCA_963674555.1. Taxonomy (GTDB): domain Bacteria; phylum Bacillota; class Clostridia; order Eubacteriales; family Anaerofustaceae; genus JBGMEA01. The sequence continues at coordinate 387,143 of OY771429.1, forward strand.
TAACTCGTTCGGGGGATATATCATGTAAAATATTCATATGCATCTCCTTTACCTTTTTTCTCATCATATCAGATAATTTGAAAGATAGTAAGATATCACATAAAAATACAAAAGACTTGCTTAAAACAAGTCTTTTAAATCTTTAATATCGTTCACTGTAGTGATGTGCTTTTTCAAGCATCATGTCTTTGACTTTCATTAATCGAATCTGCGTGCTTCTTTCGTTCTCATCAAGTTTCATTTTGATATACTTAATGTTCTCTTGCATTTCCGGGATCATTACATGTTCCAACGCATTTACCCTGCGTCTTGTTTTTTCGATTTCGATCGCCATCAATTGACAGGACTTTTCTCGCTCTGCCAATTTAAGCATATCCGGTAATACATCCGCCAATGATTTCACGGCAGCGTCAAGATCGCTTGATGTAAATGCAAGCCCGTAAGAATATATGTCATTTGCATCAGCTGTCCTTGTTTTATAGTCAAACAACGGTATTTCGACACTCATGACATTCTTCGAAGCAGTTTCTAAGAAAACCTCTTGTTTTGGTGCCATAAGTGAAACATTAATAACTTCGCCCGACATTCCTGCTTTTGCAAGCACAAAATTCTTGTTGGCAACTTCGATCCCTGCTTCCACAGATTCACGTAAGGTCTTATTTTCTCTAACCAGTTCTAAGAACTGTCGCATCAATTCATCACGTTTATCTTTTAGAAGCTTGTGGCCTTTAGTAGCCGTAGCAAGCTTCCGTTTTAAACGCGTTAATTCCATTCTTGTCGGATTTACTTGGGTAGATGCCATTATCGATCACCCCTTTTATAACAAAATATACGCTTAGTATTTCCCATAATATTCGTCTAAGAACTCATCTTTGATCCTCTTCAGCTCACTTCTTGGTAATATACCGAGAAGCTTCCAACCGAGGTCTAAAGTTTCTTCAATATCACGACTGGATAGGTATCCTTGTGATACATATTCTTCTTCAAATGCATCAGCGAATTTCGCATATAATTTATCGATATCGGTAAGCGCCGCTTCCCCGAGTATGACCATAAGTTCTTTAGATTCTTTCCCTCTGGCATAAGCCGCAAATAATTGGTTCATTGTATTTGCATGATCTTCACGGGTCTTACCTTCTCCGATCCCTTTATCTTTCAAACGAGATAATGAAGGCAATACATCGATTGGCGGTGAAATACCTTTACGGTATAATTCACGACTTAAAATGATCTGTCCTTCTGTAATATAACCCGTTAAATCCGGGATTGGATGCGTTTTGTCATCTTCAGGCATTGATAAGATCGGTATCATGGTGATACTTCCGTCGCGACCTTTTTGTCTTCCTGCACGTTCATACAAAGACGCAAGGTCTGTGTACATATATCCGGGATAGCCTCGACGTCCGGGAACCTCTTTTCGAGCAGCGGATACTTCTCGAAGAGCGTCCGCATAGTTTGTGATATCCGTGATGATGACTAAGACGTGCATATTTTTTTCAAATGCTAAAAATTCAGCAGCCGTCAAAGCCATTCTTGGCGTTGCTATACGTTCGATCGCAGGGTCATTTGCCAAGTTAACAAACATAACCGTTCTGTCGATCGCTCCTGTTTCTTTGAAGCTTTCAATAAAGAAATTCGATTCTTCGAAAGTAATACCTACAGCTGCGAATACAACCGCAAATGATTCTGAAGTACCACGTACTTTTGCTTGACGCGCGATCTGCGCAGCAAGATTGGCATGCGGCAAACCACTACCTGAGAAAATCGGCAGTTTCTGTCCTCTTACCAATGTATTTAAACCATCGATCGCAGAAACACCCGTTTGAATAAATTCTTGCGGATAATTCCTTGCAACCGGATTCATCGGAAGTCCATTGATGTCTGCTCTTTGTTCAGGTAAAATATCGGGACCGCCATCGATAGGACGTCCAAGTCCGTCGAATACACGGCTCAACATATCTTCCGAAACACCGAGTTCCATACTTCTTCCCAAAAATCTAACTTTACTGTCAGATAGATTGATTCCCGTTGAGCTTTCAAAAAGCTGTACCATAGCGTTTCCGCCATCTATCTCAAGTACTTTACAACGTCTTTTTTCACCGTTCGATAATTCTATTTCACCGAGTTCGTCATAGGTTACGCCTTCAACGCCTCGCACAAGCATAAGAGGACCGGCAACCTCTTCTATCGTTTTATATTCTTTAGGCATTAGAAGTCCTCCTTAACTGATAATACTTGATCGATTTGTGCATTCAGTTCAGTATATATTGTTTCATATTCGTCTTTTACTTCTTCAGCTTCCGTATATTTGAAACGTCCGATATCTTCACGAACAGGCAAATCTACGAGTTTGTCGATCGATGCGCCTCTGGCTAAAGCATCTACCGAAAAATCATAATAATCTAATATCAATTTCATCATCAAATATTGTTTATCCAGTGATGTATAAGTATCAATATCATGGAAAGCATTTTGATGCAAGAAGTCTTCTCGTATTGAACGAGCAGCTTCCAATTTCAATCGATCCGGTGCGGACAGCGCGTCCATACCAACTAATTTTACAATTTCTTCCAATTCGGATTCATCACTTAACAAATGCATAAAGCGTAAGCGAAGATCCATCCACTCTTTATTTACATGTTCGTTGAACCAAGCAGACATATTGTCAACATACAACGAGTAACTGGTCAACCAGTTGATCGCCGGGAAATGTCTACTGTATGCCAGTGCCGAGTCTAAACTCCAGAACACTTTTACGATTCGTAATGTCGCTTGTGATACAGGTTCCGAAATATCACCACCCGGAGGAGAAACCGCACCGATAACAGATAATGTTCCTTCCCTGTCATCTTGTCCAAGCGATAATACTCTTCCGGCTCTTTCATAGAATTGCGCCAAACGGCTACCGAGATATGCTGGATACCCTTCTTCACCGGGCATTTCTTCTAATCGACCGGACATTTCTCTGAGCGCTTCTGCCCAACGCGATGTTGAGTCAGCCATCAGAGCTACTGAATAGCCCATGTCTCTGAAATATTCCGCTATCGTAATACCTGTATAGATTGAAGCTTCTCGAGCTGCAACAGGCATATCAGATGTGTTAGCGATAAGAACCGTTCTTTCCATCAATGAATACCCTGTTTTGGGGTCTTTCAGTTCAGGGAACTCGTTCAAAACATCAGTCATTTCATTGCCGCGTTCACCACAACCGATATATACGATGATATCCGCTTCCGCCCATTTTGCCAATTGATGCTGAACGACTGTTTTACCGCTTCCGAAAGGTCCCGGTACAGCAGCAACACCGCCTTTTGCTATCGGGAATAATGTATCGATTACTCGTTGTCCGGTAACCAGTGGCATCGTCGGAGATAATTTCTCTTTATAAGGACGCCCTGCTCGAACCGGCCATTTTTGCATAAGGTTGATCGTTTCTTCTTTGCCGTCTGTAGATTCGACCACTGCAATCGTATCTTCTACGGTAAAATGTCCCGATTCGATCGATTTGATCTTACCTTCGATACCGACAGGTATCATGATCTTATGCTCGACGACTTCCGTTTCCTGTACCGTACCAATGATATCTCCGCCAATAACCATATCACCTACGGATACTTTAGGAACAAAATCCCATTTTTGCTCTCTGTTCAACGAAGGAACCTCAACGCCACGCGTCAGGTTATTACCTGAAAGCCGCATGATCTCATCCAGAGGTCTTTGGATCCCATCATAGATACTGCTGATCAGTCCCGGACCCAACTCAACGCTGAGCGGGATACCGATAGATTCTACAGGTTCACCGGGTCCGAGTCCAGAAGTTTCTTCATATACCTGGATGGACGCCTGGTCACCGTGTATCTCGATAATTTCGCCAATCAATCTCTGCTCGCTGACACGCACAACATCGAACATATTCGCATCACGCATACCTTCGGCTATTACCAATGGTCCGGCAACTTTTTTAATAGTGCCTTTGCTCATTTATTTTCACCTACTTTTCTAGTTTTCACTGTTAAAGATAATATCAGATCCAACAGCCTGTTCAACAAATCTTTTTACATTTGCAATACCGATACCTGTGTTTCCTTTTGCACCGGGGATCGGGATGATCGCCGGTAGCATTTCGGTCTGATATTTATCGATTTCATGTCCCAAAAGCTCCACTAAAGCTTCAGTCATGTAAATAACCGCATATTTACCTTCTGATAGTTGCTTAATCGTTTTAAGAGCTTCGGTCGCATCTTCAATCGGAAATGTTTCCAATCCGAGAGATGCAAAGCCGTAAATACTGTCATAATCTCCCATTACAGCTATTTTATACATACATGTCCCTTAACCTTTCACGTATCGATTCCACGGCAAGATCGTTTAATTTGCCTGATAAAATGATACGAACCGTTTTGATCTCATTTTCTCTGGCCAGGATATATGCGGCTAAAGGCCCGATCGTAAACGGATTATATATTTGCGGACGGATTTTTTCCATGATGAGATTATCGCTCCACCTTTCAAATGCTGAAGGCGATTCATTCAGTGCTTCAACAGCACCGGCATACTCCGTCATAAGCAAGTATTCACAAATTGCTTCAAAACTATTCGCGGCAGCTTGTGCCAATGTTTTGATATCAAGCGTATCGCATTCCGCCAATGCGCGCATGATGAAATCATAAGATTTCGAAGTTCTTTGCGCTCGCACAGAGGTTTTAATATCCGCTATCGCAACTGATATTTCAGCATACAGAGAAATCAACTCATTGTCCGATTCCTTGCCGGCATCATATATTGCGTCAAGCGCAGCCTTATCGATCATAATGTCGCACAGTTGACTGTCTTTGGTATGAAGCAATGTTTGCAATGCTTCTTCCGCGACTTGTCTCATGCGTTCGGGAAGCATCTCATACTTTGTTTCTCTTATCGCTTCCAAAATTGTTTGAGGATCGATTGTTCCCTGCGGAATGAATACATTTTGTAATTTGGAGTCAGTGTAAACCGTTTTGATCGCTGCTTTCAAATTATGATAATCATTCGCATACAAAAACACATCGAACACTGACATATCATCGACCATTTCGCCGATCAAATCCCATGTTTTTTCTGTTTCGCTATTTAAAAGGATTTCGGCAGTTTGCGCACCGTCAGCATTACCCCAACCTTTTTCCGTCAATAATTGCAAAGCATCTTGATAGGTATTGCTTGCGATCAATTGATCAAGGAATTGATTGTTGAGTAATAAAAGCTCTTTTGAACGAATACGCGAAACAGCATATGCATATTGCGCTTCAGACATTTCACTGACCTCCCTTCGATGATATATGTTTAAAATAATATCTCATGTACTTTGTCCTGTAAAGTTTCCTGGACCGAATCAAACAATGCGCTAAAAGAGCAATTTTCTTCAACTCCGCCGTAAACCAGTACAAAACCACCGCTGATATCTCTGGTTTCTTCTGAGATAGTCAGTTCAGCTTTTGTTCCTGCAGCTTCTTTGATCTTTGCTTCGAATCCTTTTGGAAATCTTTTTAAGTCTTGCGCCGAAAATATAATTTCACCTTTTTGCGGTAAAGCAAATTTTTCAATCATTCTTATGATTGTCGAAAAATACTCTTCTTCCGATAATGCATATAGAGATTGTTGCGCTTTATCGATCACTTCATTTATGATCTGCTGTTTTGCATTTAAAATACTTTTTCTTTTTTGCAATTCAGCCGCAGAGTTTGCACGTGTCAAATAATCTTTTACGGCAATCTCCGATTGTTGCGCAATAGCCGAACTTTTTTCAGCACTGTCAGCTTTTGCTTGTTCGATAATTGCTTCAGCTTCATTTTTCGCTGTTTGCAAGATCGTATCAGCAGCTGCCTTTGCTTCATCTTCAATGTCAAAAATAATTTTTTCTAAACCTGTCATTGCTATACTCTCCTAAAATTGTTTTTGCAGAGTGTGTAAATTATACCGCAACTCCTGTAAGTGCAAGAATGGAAACAAGAAGAGCTAAGATAGCATATGTTTCGACCATCGCCGGAAATAAGATAGCTTTACCCATTTGATCGGGTCTTTTTGCGATAATACCGATTGCGGATACGCACGTTTTTGCTTGCGCTACTGCCGAGATATAACCGACTATAGCCATCGGCAAACAAGCCGATAAATACGCGAGACCTTGTGTTACATCTAATTGCGCTACATTTCCGCCTAATACGCCTATTCCTGAAAGAGCGATAAATGCGATCAAAAGACCGTAGATACCTTGCGTACCCGGCAGCAATTGAATGATAAGTACCTTTGAGAATTTTGAAGGGTCTTCAGTTACAACACCCGATGCGGCTTGACCCGCTAAACCTGTTGCCTTGGCAGAACCTGCTCCTGCCATCAATGCCGCCAAAACAGCACCGAAAATTGCTAAAACTGTACCAAAAGTCATTGTTTTATTTCCTCCTTGATATGGTAATATTTTGATTTAGTGGAGAAAGGATTGAATTTTCTTCCTCCGCCTTCATAAAACTTACTGAAAAATTCCACAAACTCTAAACGGTTTGTATGAACGTATGCACCCAGCATACTTATTGCAATATTGAATAAATGCCCGCCAACGAACACCAATACAAACATAATCACTCCGCCAACGGAATTGCCTTTCATGGCGCCCATCTGGTTTACTACCGAAGCGATTACACCCGTTGCCAAACCAAGAGCCAAAAGTCTTGAATAAGATAATATGTCGCTTAAGTATCCGGTTACATTATAAAGACCGTACGCTCCTTTTAGGATACGTTTGATCCAACTTCTAGAAGTTCTGCCTTCCATGAGCAATATTCCCAGCGCACCCAGTCCTGCCGCTACCATACCTATCGTCGAAAATACAGGTGGTAACAAAGGTTCTGTCATGGCCGCAATGCCCATAAATAGATCTGTCGGCAATAATACCAGGATCAAACCACCGACCAAAGCTACCCACGTTAAAACATCAAAAATAGCTTCTTTATACATTTTTGCTTTATAAAACTGATAAAACTGTACCACTAACCCCATAAAGAGATGTACGACCCCGATCGCCATACAAAAAATAAGCATTCTCATCGGATCGTTCAACGGTACAAACCATACAGCCGGGATGACTAAAGTTTTCCCGAAGAAAGTTTCAGCGATGACACTGATTCCGTCTCCGAAATAACTACCGAACATCACGCCCCAAAACGTAGTCGTGATCCCACAGTAGAAAAACATCTTTAATGATTTCTTCATGCTGTATGCCATATTTTTATATTTTAATAATAAAAATCCACATACACCAAACAAAATCAATCCGTATGCCGCATCGGAAAACATCAATCCAAACAAGATATAATATGTTACCGACATAAATGGGATCGGATCGATCTCGATATCGGTCGGTAACCCAAATGATTCCAATACACCTTCTACAGGTTCCGTAAGTTTGCTGTTCTTAAGCAAAACAGGGACATCATCATTCTGAGTCGTTTCTTCAAACTCGATCGCTACATCAAACTGCGCATTCAATCTTTCTTCCAATTGTGCACAATAGATAGTAGGCACAAAACCGGTCAAGACAAAAGTACGTCTCGATTGAAGTAAATTGCTGATAACGCCGTATTTTTCGGCGCGTAATGTATAGTAGTCATACATAAACTTTATTTCATCTCGAAGCGCAGCGTAATCTTTGATTTCGCTTTCCGCTTCTACGATCTTTGAAGTGTGTGATTCTATTGCTTCTTCCAAAAGTTTTTTGGATTCAGCAGGAACACGTCCCGATGGAGATGACGGATAAATGAATGCCATGGATCTCAAAGCGTCTTCCATTTGGGTCATATCGCTTTTTCTGCATAGAATAAATACACATGTCTGATCTTTCGATGTACTGATGATCTCAACACTGAATTCTCCGATTTCAGGCGCATTCATTGCTATACCTTCGTAGACTCCTTCAAGTGTTAGATTGCTTGGGAATGACCCAATAAAGGCTGATGTATTTTTCGTGCCTTTGAAATTCATCGGCACATCCAATGCCAACCACGGGATCAGCGGTTCGATCTGAATTGTAGCTTTTTGTATATTCGCTTTATGTTCGGCAATCTCTTTATCAAGATCGATGATTCGAAACGCCTGTTTCATCACATTATCGCAAGTCGAACATAAATGATCGTATCGCTCGCCAGAAATAGGATCCTTGCCTTCTAATGAAGATAGCATCGACTTTTCTTCAGGTGCGTAAGCTTCCAAGATAGTCAATGCTTGCTCGGCAGCAATCGTACTTTTTTCAAATACAGCTTGAGAAGAAGACATATCTGTTTTTTGAAAAACGCTGTCTTCTTGCAATATATCACTGATTTCAACAACACCGCGTCGTTGTAATAGATCTAGGATTTGCTTGCGATCTTTTTTTAATGCACAAATACTGATTCGTTGCATCTGCAACACTGCCATATAGATCATTACCTCCTTAATTTATTTTTGATGAAATTTAGATTTTTTAGATGTGAGAACTATATTAGATCCGCAAGTATCGCATCGATTGCTTCTTGCTCGCGTTCTTGCGCGTTTTTCTTTAAGGATTCGATTTCATCTTCAACACTTTCAAGTGCCTTATTCAATAATTTTTCACCTTCGAGTTTTGCTTGTTCGTACGCTTTATCAGCCTTTGCTTGCGCCTCACTCGTAACAGATACGATCAAATTCTCTGCTTTGTTTTTAGCTTCCTGAACGATCTTGTCACTTTCGGAAACCGCTGATTTTTCAATTTGTTCGGCATTCATCTCTGCTTGGCGAACAGCTTGTATCATTTCCTGTGCCATTTTACAATATCACCACCATTATAATTTATTAATGTAATTAATTCACATATCGATTTTGATTTTAGTTCGTTTGAATGGATCATCTAACTAAAAAATCAAAATGACAGCGTTTTCAGAATAAAAAAAATCGAGAAATTATATTAAATATCCGTAAAAACAGGACGATAACTTCCGAGAAGCATGAGTTAATGCAGCAACTTTACAATCAGAAAAAACTCATGTCGATCATTCAAGAATTGCTTGTTAACAAAAATTAGTACCATTGTACAATATTATTTCATAACATTCAACAATATTCTTACCTTTTATAAATTTTCTATACGAAAATTTATAAATTACTTTATTTTACAATGGTTATCATGCAATATATTTAATATATGAAAGAATAATCAAAAATCAAATAAATATTATTCGTATATTCTTCTAAAAAGCTCTTTTATTTAAAGCGTTAAAGACGCTATTTTTTTAATCCGTAAATCGTACGATCTCGACTCCTGCTTCATCTAAAAGATCAAGCGCTAATTTATCGGGATACTCCCCTTTATATGTGATTTTAGTGATCCCGGCGTTGATCAACATTTTACTGCATAGCGCACAAGGAGAGTGTGTGATGTAGATCTCGCAGTTTTCAATACTGACTCCGTGCATCGAAGCTTGAATGATCGCATTTTGTTCCGCATGTATCCCTCGGCACAATTCATGTTTTTCGCCTGAAGGAATTCCCTCTCTTTCACGTAAACAACCAACTTGCTCACAGTGAAAAATTCCTTTCGGTGCACCATTGTAACCTGTGGATATGATTTGTTTATCCCTTACGATGATAGCCGCCACTTGTCTTCTCATACATGTCGAACGTGTTTTTACCATATCCAACAAATCCATAAAATATTTGTCCCACTCAGGTCTCATACTTCTACCTCACATCTTTAAATTATTATAATTATTTATTTTGTTCCGAATAATCTGTCTCCCGCGTCTCCGAGGCCGGGGACAATATATGCATTTTCATTCATCTCTTCATCGAAAGCAGCTGCATAAATATCAACATCTTCATGTGCTTTCTGAAGCGTTTCTATGCCTTCTTTAGAGGCTATGAGACACATGAATTTAATATGTACGGCACCGCCTTCTTTTAAAGAATTGATCGCCGCAATGCTACTCCCACCGGTTGCCAACATAGGATCCAAAACAATAACCAAGTTTGAACAAACCTCTTCGGGCAATTTACAATAATACGGGATCGGCTCCAATGTGTCATGATCACGATATAATCCGATATGCCCTACTTTTGCATTCGGAAGAAGATTAAGCATTCCGTTGACCATACCTAAACCTGCTCTTAGAATCGGAATGATACAGATTTTATCGTCGGGCAGTCTTTTGACTGTTGTCTCACATATCGGTGTTTCGATATCAATGTCAGTCAATTCCATATCTCTTGTGACTTCATAAGCCATCAGCATCGCAATTTCGCTTACCAATTCTCTGAATAATTTATGATTGGTGTTTTTATCGCGAATGATCCCCATCTTATGCTGGATCAAAGGATGATCGAATATCATTACTTTGCTCATTGTAAACTTCCTTTACTCATATTGTTTGATCTTATCAACACGTCTTTCATGTCGCCCGCCGTCAAAATCTTCACAGAGAAAAACACTGACCATTTCTAAAACGATCGCTATACCTGAAATTTTTGCGCCAAGAGCCAATACATTCGCATTATTATGGTTTCGTGCCATCTTTGCGCTGTAAGTATCGGTGCAATGAGCCGCTCGTATACCTTTGACTTTGTTTGCGGCGATAGACACACCTAACCCTGTAGAACAAATGACGATCCCATAATCAAAAAGACCTTGCGCTACCGCTTCACCTACTTTGATCGCATAATCCGGATAATCCACGCTCTCTTCGGAATATGTCCCATAATCTTCAAATTCACATCCAAGATCACTGTCCGAAAAAAAATCAATGATCTTTTTTTTCAACTCAAACCCGCCGTGATCCGCTCCTATTGCAATTTTCATAATTCCTCCTCGATCAATCGTTGCACCAATTCTTTTATCAATACATCAAGCATATCATATGTCTTACGATATATATCCAAAGATTGTCCGAAAGGATCGGGGATACTACTTCCCGGTCTTTTCGTGATCTCGCCTAAAGTATAGATTTTATGTGCATCATTTAAATATCGGCTCGCTATTTGTGTCTTAAGCTCTTTCGTCATCGCAATGATATAATCAGAATCTTTTACACTTTGTTGGTCTAATTGTTTTGCTTGATGTTCTGAAATATCAATAGCGTTTTCACTGCAAACTAATTCACTTTTTATGTTTGCCTCGTCTCCGTCAAAAGCAAAAATACCCGCTGATGACACAGAAAAACGATCACTCATATTATTTTCGATAAGATATTTTTTAAGGATGCCTTCGGCCATAGGACTTCTGCATGTATTACCGCTACAAACAAATAAAATATGCTTCAAAATATCTTACCTCTTAGAAATCATCATCAATATCGGCGTTTATAACACTATCCGCCGCTTTCGTTAAACGGTTCATATATGCTTCGCCTAAACCATCAGGTTTCATACAGGCGACAAAAACATCTTTGATATTCAAATCATCACATCTTCGTAAATGCGCAAACAATACTTTTGCTGCATCTGTCGGTTTATTTTGATCCCCTAATGAAAATCGATACTTACAATCTATTGATTCAATCATGTTGTCGAAAACGATCGCTGCTGTTTTTTGATTTGATTTTGACACAAATCGATTTATATAGTTTACAATGTTTTCATCGTTACCAAACAGTGCTGTTACGCTTGCCGTAGGCTTGTAATGCGTATATTTCATTCCCGGGGATTTAGGAGTATCTATTTCGGATAGTTTTTTATGATCCTGCACTTCGATATGTTTGGATAGTTGTTCGATACTAACACCACCGGGCCTAAGCACTTGCGCGGGTTTTGAAGTTAAGTCTACAACGGTCGATTCCAAACCGATCTCACATGCCCCTCCCATTAATATCACATCCACTTTACCGTCCATATCGTCAAGTACATGTTTCGGTAAAGTCGCGGAAGGTTTGCCTGATATGTTAGCGCTTGGAGCCGCAACAGGAACCGCACATTCTTTTAAGAAATCGTGTGCGAATTGAGAACTCGGAACGCGGATTCCTATCGTATTAAGACCAGCGGAAACATTTTCGGGTATACATTCTTGTTTCTCCAAAACAATCGTAACGGCGCCGGGCATGAAATGTTGAATTACTTTTTCAGCATCTTGAGAAATATTTTTTGTATATTGGTTAATATCTTTTTTATCAGCGAGATGTACGATCAACGGATTATCCTGTGGCCGACCTTTTGCTTTAAATATTTTTGCTACAGCCTTTTCATCCAATGCGTTAGCGCCAAGACCATATACGGTCTCTGTAGGGAAAACTACCAACCCACCGCTACGGATCGTATCGGCAGAAACAAAAAGAGCTTCTTGATAAGTTTGTTCATCATTCAGATCGTATATTTTAGTTTGCATATTTTTTAAAATCTTTTCCTTACACGTTGATTACATTATAGCAAATATTGACAGGATATGTAATCATATGACTCAAAAACACCAAGAAATTATTTGGTAGCCGACAATCATTATAAGATTACGTGAATGCGACTTCCATCAATGATATCCCCTATTGGTCACAGCATTATTTCGAAGTATTTTATATCGCTCATATTGAATACATTTTAAATTTAATAATTTTTTAAAAAAAAGCTGTTTGACAAAATCTGTCCAATTTGATAATATAAATTATCTTACAAAAGATTTATTTATCCACAAGTATTCTGTTTAATTTTCTTTGATGATTCTGATTACTCTCAATATCAGTTTTTATCACAACAATTATTGATCCAATAACGAATATCAGAAAAAGTCCTATTATTTTTCTACGAACTTCTCGGAGGTGTACCTTGGCAAAAGAACTCTCAGAAATGTCTTTATCTGAGCTCAAATCAGAAGCTAAAAACATGAACATCAGCGGATTCAGTAAGCTGTCAAAACAAGAGCTGTTAAATTTAATATCCGAAACCAAAGCCATAAATGATAAAAAATATGCGCGTTTAAAAGATTCTATCGATGACAGTATCGAAATGAAGGGAATTGTTCAGATATTGCCCGAAGGTTTTGGGTTTCTAAAAACGCCTGAAATGAAAAGTTCGGATGAATATGTATATGTATCCGCCTCTCAAGTACAGAAGTTTAAATTGCTTAGCGGAGATGAGATCCAAGGAAAGGTCAGACCTCCGAAAGAAAGTGAAAAATATTATGCGATGCTTTTTATCGAAGAAGTCAACGGAAGATTGACCGAAGATATCCTACGAGAAGAAAAAAAGATCATGTCAGCAGGATCACAGAAGGATCTGTCTGTATATGAGCAATCCCACAACGGTATCCTTGAAATCAATCCTGACGGCTTCGGCTTTCTGAGAACCAATAACTATATGTCGGGAGAAGATGATATCTATGTATCACCTTCCCAAATAAGGAAATACAGACTTCGTACAGGAGATGAAATACAAGGACGTATCCGCACATCGAATGAAAACGAACGATATGATGCACTCTTATATATTGAAAAAGTAAATGACCGAACACCGGAGACTATCGTAAACAGACCTGATTTTGAAAAGCTGGTTCCGATATTCCCTGATGACAGATTAACCCTTGAGACGACACAACCTATCGTCTCAACGCGAATATTGGATGTATTCGTTCCGATCGGAAAAGGACAACGAGGTTTGATCGTTGCGCCTCCCAAAGCGGGAAAAACAATACTTTTAAAACAGATCGCCAATGCGATACGGCTGAACCATCCCGATGTGAAGTTAATCATACTTTTGATCGATGAACGTCCCGAAGAAGTAACCGACATGCAAAGAAGCATAACAGCCGACGTCATTTACTCTACATTCGATCAAAAACCAATGAACCACATTAAGGCAGCAGAGATCGTTCTAGAGCGAAGTAAACGGCTTGTGGAGATCGGTGAAGATGTTGTCGTCTTAGTTGACAGCATCACGAGATTTGCGCGCGCCAATAACTTGGTCGTTCCTTCATCAGGACGAACTTTATCGGGGGGGCTCGATCCTGAAAGCTTATATTTCCCCAAGAAGTTTTTCGGTTCAGCAAGAAACATTGAATCGGGCGGATCCCTCACGATTTTGGCCACAGCATTGATCGAGACAGGAAGCCGAATGGACGATCTTATTTACGAGGAGTTCAAAGGAACAGGCAATATGGAAATACACTTGGACAGAGAGTTGGCCGAGAACCGAATCTTCCCCGCAATAAATATATTGCGTTCAGGCACAAGAAGAGAAGATCTTTTATTAAGCGAAGACGAATTGACCGCATCCTATGCGCTTAGGAAAACTTTAAGTAATTTAGGCGCACGAAATTTCACTGACACGATCATTCAAAATATGCTCAAAACAAAATCAAATAAAGATTTTATAACAATGGTTTCGAAAAATTATACTTCCAATTAAAAAATATTTGATTATTTGATAATTGCCTGCTATAATAGAAGAACTGTAATGGAAATTACTATGGAATTTATATAAGAATATATGAAAAGAGGTGTGTTGGATTGAAACAAGATATCCATCCGGATTATAAAAAATGCACGGTGACATGTGCTTGCGGTAATACATTTGAAACAGGATCGACCAAAGACGAGATCCGTGTTGAAATATGTTCTGCTTGCCATCCTTACTATACCGGTAAGCAAAAATTGGTTGATACTGGCGGACGCGTCGGAAGATTTAAAAAACGTTACGAAAACAAATAAAAAAGAAGGACTATGGTCCTTCTTTTTTTTGTTTCGAATCAAATGATATCCTTCCAAATAAATTTTTCGATCATGTTATTTTTTCTAATAGATATTTAAGATTCCGACCTTATAATTCAACTTATATTATAAAGACGGTGAATGCCATGATGATAAAAACACAGATCGTTACAGATACCGGTGCCGATCTGACTAACACAATGCTAAATGGTCGCACGATCGAAGTCCTACCCATGGATATCGATATCGACGGCAAAATACGTAAATCTTCGTTGGAAATCGATTTATTTCAAATGTATCAAGATATGCGAAATAAATCAGTCTATAAAACATCCCAAGTCTCACTCGATGCTTTTTTGTCTTGTTTTGATAAATATGCGGCTCAAGGGATACCTGTTTTGTATATAGGTTTATCTTCGGGATTATCAGGGACGATTTCGACCGCTTACCTTGCTGCTGATGAAATCAAACAAAAATACCCAAATGCGGAAATTTATATTGTGGACTCAAAATGCGCTACTGTCGGTTATGGCAGAAGTGTGGTGGATGCTTATGATATGGTCGAAGAAAACATACCGATCGAAGAGATTGTTCAGAAGATCGAATATGAAACAGCTCACACAGAACACTTATTTACAGTATCGACACTAGAATACTTAGTACGCGGAGGACGCTTATCAGCTGCATCTGCTGCTATAGCCGGAACATTACAGATCAAGCCGATACTCAATATTAATGAGCAAGGCAAATTGGTAGCAAAAGAAAAAATACGCGGCGATAAGAAAATCAAACAAAGAATGGCCGATCTTTTACTCGAATTATCTCAAGGATTGGAAGATCAAACACTGTATATATTGCATGGCGATGATGAAACAGCTGCAGACGAATTGATAAATGTTATCCTGCAAAAGATGAGGCCCGCAAAAATCATAAAAGAAATGGTTGGCTGCACGATAGGCGCACATTCAGGACCGGGAACTTTGGGGATCGTGTTTACAAATCCGAATAAATAATTAAAAGAGGATCCGATCATAAATTGATCGGATCTTCTTTTAATCTCGCAACAATTGATTTAAATTTTGATTCTTTTCGATGAATAATAACAGCGGTAAGCCCAACAAGTAAACGCTGAATATTTGGCTGATCGATACTTCAAGAAAGTAAATGAAATATAACTCCATTGTATTTGTCATTACACCTATGATAGCCGCGACAACTACGCCGTTAATGAGGATCGAAGGGATACCGACAAAATACTTGTTCTTGATCCTGCTTCCGATCAATCCACTAACGAGTGTCGCTAAGCTTCCGAATATAATATCCGCAAACCCAAATGGGCTCCATAAATTATTGATCAAACAACCGACAAACAATCCCCAAGCTGCCGAGGGCGAAAAATACACCAACATATTCAAAGCTTCCGAAGGTCTGAGTTGAATCGGTCCGAATTCGATCGCTTTAAAAATCGCACCGATAGCGATATACAAGGCTGCAATTACTGCGGCTTTTGCGACAAATTGTATGGGTTTACTGTTTTTGTTTTGCATAAAAATTACCTCTGTGATATGACATTTTCCAATTATAACATAACCTACTTTAAATTGCTGAATATATTTGTTTTCTCTTCTAATTTTGAACATTCTTTGCTATAATTAGAAATCAGTTAAACATTATAAATAGCACATCTTTTTGCTGAAAAAAAGGCTTATAAATGAGCAATGGAGGTTAAACATGGCTGAATACGGTTTGGTATTGAGTTCAGATGGATCAAAGAATTCATTTGAAATAGGTGCATGGAAAGCATTAAGAGAACTTGATATAAATATCACAGCCGTTTCAGGATCCTTCGTAGGCGCACTAAACGCAGCATTGATCGCGCAAGGCGATTTTGAAAAAGCCATCCGTTTTTGGCGAAACGTATCATCCAAAAACTTATTCGGCGTTAATAAGATCATCGCAAAAAAATATGCGGAAGAATGGTCAAAAAATGATACAAAGCTTTTCAAGCGTTCTTTTTTGAAATATATCCAAGGCCATACCGAAGAATTAGACCCTTTAAAAGAGACTTTGGAAGTTTATTTAGATGAAAAAGTTATCAGAAGATCGCAAATAAAATTAGGCTTTGTTTCTGTTTCTTTAAATACTTTAGAAGCCGAAATGTTAACGATAGACGATATACCTCGCGGAAGATTATCGACTTATTTGCTTACCGCTACCTGTTTTCCGCAAATATCTCAGGTCAATCGCGCAAAAGATCCCCAGTTCTCAACACAATATTCCCCTTATCTCATTATAGAAAAATTCGGAAATACACAAATCATTTCTACCGATGATATTATAGCCGTACCTCCGCAATTGAACGCTGACATTACTATGATCCAATCAAGCGAGGCTTTGGTCCTTGATCTGTGCGAATCTGCTGAAACAATGAAAAAACATATTAAATTGGGATATATCGATACGCTGCGTCACTTTGAAAAATCATTGAGTTCTACTTACTATATTACAAACGACATCCCTTCGGAACAATATTTACTGCTGAAAGATCAATTTGGGAAAAGATTCAAAAATCATTTGGATGACTTGCTCAGAATATTATTGAAGGTTAAAAATACTTCGAAAGAGTCTGTTGAAATCAGGATAAAACAAATGCTGAAAATGATAGGTATTGAACCAAACGATATCTATGTCGCAATGATCGAAAATTTAGCGAAGTTATTAAATGTCCCGAAGGAAGAAAAATACACTTTAGAAAAAATACTTGTTGTTATACAACAAAAAATTACAAAACATATCCAGGCAAACAAAGACCTATTATCTGATCCGGCCTATGTACGGGATTTACTTAAGAATGTAGCTGAACCGGAAAGGATCGTTCCGTCATCAGAAATCCTGATGCAATATTTCTTACTTTTGATTTCATGTAAGCCTTCATCCTATCGTAAATTGATTCCCTTTATCGATCGACTCAATATAAAAACCATCATAGCAATCGTGACAATGATTTACATGATCTATTGATATTCGCAAAAAAGGCTTTCACTGATTCCATCGCGCAAAGCAATGTTCAGCTGATAATCTTTACCGCATATCATACCGTTTTGCGCAGTTATAGACTTTACCGTTTTAAGTGCTGTCATAGGCGTATTATTATGTTGGCTTAAATGACCCAACATAATTTTTTTTGTGCCACTTTGGATCAAGTCGCAACAGAATTCTCCCGCCGAATCATTTGACAAATGCCCGTTTTCACCACGTATACGTTGCTTTAAATAATACGGATAATTTCCGTTCATCAGCATATCTACATCATGATTCGATTCCAAAAAAACAATTTCACAGTTTAATAAATTCTCTTTTATATTCTCATCGATAATGCCTATATCTGTGGCAATAGAAATAAATGAGTTACCGTCGGATATTTTAAATCCCACGGGTTCAACAGCATCATGCGATATACTGAAAGAGCGTAAATGGATATCTTTAAAAAAGATATCGTCATTTGTGTTGAATATTTTTATATGTTCATCTTTGACCTTTCCGACCTTACGCAATAATGATTCCATCGTGTTTGCGTTCGCGTAAATCGGCAGATCGAATCGTCGCGATAAAACCCCCACCCCATTGATATGATCATCGTGTTCATGCGTAACAAAAATCGCATCGAGTGAACTCGGTTCGACACCTTTTGCGTCAAGCATTCTTTGTATCTTATTGCCCGACAACCCCGCATCGATCAATATCTTTGTATCTCGATGTTCAAACAGCAAACAATTGCCTGATGAACCGCTGTATAAACTCGTCAAAATCATATAGGCTTATCCTCTTTAGTCATTTATCCGCTGTATATCTGCACCCAAAGATCGAAGTCTTCCTACGATATCATCATAACCGCGATCAATATGTTGCAATTCATGTATAGCAGTCGTTCCTTCCGCTACAAGCCCTGCAATGATCATAGCCGCTCCGGCTCTTAAATCAGTTGCGTTGATCAAAGATGCATCTAAAGATTTCCCGCCTTTAAAAACAGCCATATTACCGTTAACGATAATATCGGCACCCATCTTGATAAGTTCATTTACATATTTAAATCGGTTTTCAAATATGCTTTCAGTGATACTGCTGACACCGTTTGTCAAACACATAAGAACGCCCATAGGTTGCTGTAAATCAGTTGGGAACCCCGGATATGGAAGTGTTCGGATATTGACAGGGATCAATGGACGTTTTCCGATCACACGGATACTGTCATCATATTCGATGACTTCATTACCCATTTCGATCAATTTTGCGGAGATCGGTTCCATATGCTTCGGTATCACATTCTTCACCAAAACATCGCCTTCTGTCGCTGCCGCCGCTATCATATATGTCCCAGCAGTAATTTGATCAGGGATCACTGCATATGTGCATCCTGTCAATTTTTCTACACCCGCGATTTTTATAACATCAGTACCCGCTCCTTTGACACTTGCACCCATCAAATTTAAGAAATTTGCGACATCTACAACATGCGGTTCTTTAGCCGCGTTTTCTATAACAGTTGTACCTTCGGCCATTACCGCCGCTAACATGATATTGATCGTTGCGCCAACACTGACCGTGTCAAAATAAATAGACCCGCCAATCAATTTTTCTGCTTGCACATGGATAAAACCGTTTTTCATGACAACTGTTGCGCCTAAAGCTTCAAAGCCTTTTATATGTTGATCAATCGGACGGGCTCCGATATCACATCCGCCGGGAAGCGGTAATTTTACATCATTGTATTTTGATAAGAGTGCGCCTAACATATAATACGATGCTCTCATCTCTCTGCTTTCTTCTTTGATATCGCCAATTTTTTCAGCAGAGATTCCTTGTGTATCTATCAGCGTGTTACCTTGTTCATCTTTTGTGATAACAGCCCCAAGCTTTTTAAGCATCACGATAAAGTTTCTGATATCTTGAATATCCGGTAAGTTTTCAAGGATACATGTATCTTCGCAAAGGATCGTTGCGGGAATAATACCAAGTGCAGCATTTTTTGCACCTGAAATCGTAACCTCGCCGTTTAAATGGCGTCCCCCATTGATCAATATTTTTTCCATTAGTCGTTCCTCACTGATATTCTGCCTTATATTATATAATATTCTTAATGATTTTCTGATAGGAATTCCGTTAAAGTTTCTTTATTATTTTGCCGATCTATCGAATAGAAATAATCAGGAGCATTACTTCTGAATTCAATATATTCTTTCGTCCTTGGATGAATGAATCCCAGCTTGTACGCATGCAATAATTGACCTAAGAATCTATCGTCTAAAGCTGTATGGTATCCGTATAATTTATCTCCGACAACAGGATGGTCAATATATCTCATATGTACACGGATCTGATGCGTCCGCCCTGTTTCCAAGTGCAGATCCAATAAAGCCAAATCGTCGTAATTATCGATCAATTCATAATGTGTTACGGCTCTTTTATTATTTTTATCTGTAACAGCCATCGCTTTTCTGTCATTTGGATTACGCCCGATAGGCGCATCTATCAATCCTTTCGCATGATGAAAAATACCATGTGCGAAAGCGATATAAGCGCGTTCGATCGTATGATCATGAAATTGCTTAGCCAGAGCTTTATGCGTAAAATCATTTTTAGCCACAACGAGAAGACCCGAAGTATCTTTATCGATGCGATGAACGATACCCGGTCGGATCACGCCGTTGATCGCAGACAAATGTTCAGCATGATAAAGCAATGCATTTACCATAGTATCCGTATAATTTCCCGGAGCTGGATGTACGACCATTCCTTGCGGTTTATTCACAATGATCAAATCAGAATCTTCATATCGAATATCAAGCGGAATATTTTGCGCACTGACATCCAAAACCGTCTCTTCGGGTATTATGATAATGATAACATCATTTTTCGTTACTTTTGTCGAAGGTTTGATCAAACAGCCATTGATCCGCACATCACCGCGATTGATAATGTCTCTTATCTTCTCACGCGAATAACCTTCAACAACTTCAGATAAGTATTTATCCGCACGCATTTTGTCATATTTTTCTGTGACGGTATAAGACCGTTCTTCTTTCATAAGGATCATCTTTCTCTAAGTAAATTTCTTAACGATCAGTTTACTGTTACCTTTTTTTGTTGACCCTGTTACATCTCCAACTATGAATCGTCCTTTTGTCCTTACAGATATCAAATCACCGGTCTTTACTTTCGCAGACGGTTTTGATATCGATTGATGATTGACTTTCACTTTCTCAGCTTTTATAAGAGCAGCCGCTTCGTTTCGCGAAAGTTTGTAGATAGAATGTATCAACGCATCAACGCGCAATGAAGGCACGATGATATTCAATTCATTGAATATCGGCTCAACAGCAATTACATCGCTCTTTGTAACGATCTTTGTTTTTACATCGTATTTGCTGATTTGTATTAAGTTATCCGAGATATATTCCCCAAGATTACTAACCGTAAAAATTTGGATCATATCGTTCATTATATTAATATCACCGATTTTAGCACGTTCGATCCCCAACCCCATAAGCGCACCTAAAACATCTTGATGTTTTATTTGATCAGTCGGTCGTTCTATTTGCAAACATGTAATCGGGAAATCATCTAATTCAGGTTCGTTACCTTTAGATGAGATTGCGAGCATTTTTCTTTCACAATACTCATGTCCACCAAAAAAAAGACATTCGCTTTTAGGATAGCGAACAATTTCCCGTTCAACGAGCATTTGAATTGTCGGCTCATAAAAATCCAGATAGATGACAGCATTACCGTCGTGAGATCTTTCTGCGGCATCCTGTATCTGAGAAGATAAAAAATCTTTCTGACCCACACATACCTCTCTTATCATAAAATGAAACAGAGCGGATAAAATCCGCTCCCGTTTTTTATTTGGTTATTAGAATTCGAATTCATCGTCCTCGTCGTCATATTCATAATCGTAAGCCGACGTCGAAACCACTTCACTTGTTTGAATATCTACATTGCTTGGCGCGATCACTAAAACGTTATCGGATATCTCTTTCATTTTACCTTCTAACGCATAAGTAGCGCCGCTGACAAAATCATACAGTCTAACGATATCTTCCTTACGTAATTTTTCAACATTGATCACGATTGTTTTACCGTTTTTTAATTCGTTGCAAATCTTTTCAGCATCATTGATCTTATCAGGTTCCAAGAGGATCACCTGCGCCGCAGTAGTTCCTATCTTCACATCCGGCTGATTCATATTTCTCGATTCATGTTTTCTCGATGTTCGCGTTTGTTTTTCTTCTTTTGCGGATGCAGTTTCAGTTCCGACTTGTTCGTCGTCTTCATATTCGACTTGTAATCCAAACACATTCAAAACTTTATCTAAACCACTCATATCACCCTCCGGTTAATTGAAGACTGCTCTTCCGATCCTAACCATATTAGAACCGTATTTGATTGCGACTTGATAATCATTGGTCATACCCATGGATAAAATCGCTAAGTTAATATTATCATATATTTTGTTTTTTTTCACTAACTTATCAAAAATATTTTTGGTTTTTTCAAACAAACTTTCTAAATATTCTTGATCATCTGTATTGGGAGCGATCATCATCAAACCTTTTACATTGATGTTTTTTAACACTGAAAGTTGGTCAATAACATCGCCTAACAGCTCAGTATTGAACCCATGCTTTGTTGTCTCATTTGCAACATTTACCTGGATCAAAACATTCATCATAACATCCTTTTTCTTTGCTTGCTTATCAATTTCTTTTGCCAAAGGAATACTATCTAAAGAATGGATCAAATCAACTTTATCGATTATATATTTAACCTTATTTTTTTGAAGAGTACCGATCATATGCCACGATGCAGTATTGCCAAAGTAATCGTATTTTTCAAGCAATTCCTGCACACGATTTTCTCCAAGGTTTGAAACTCCGCAGGCAATAACATGTTCAATGTCGGAAATACTTCTGTTTTTTGTCACAGCTATAAATTCAACAGTATCGGAAAAAGGCGAATTTATCTGCGCATTTTCGATATTATCTTTTATTATCTGTATATTATTGCATACTTTCTGTGGTTCCATCCGGCTCTTCTCCTTCGATCAAGACTTCAGTTCCGTTATCCAAATCAGGATTTTCGGATACTTTCAATAATGCCGTATCCCCTTCTGTCTTGTAAACAGAGACCGGAATTACTTCCGTATATAAGCTGTAATTTGACACTACCGTAATGTAAGATCCGTTTTCCGTTTCAACAATACTTGATACCGGAACAGCATAGCAACTGCTCGTCTCTAAATGCAGGTCGGCACTTGTAATGGTTTTATCGTTGAAATATGAAATATTTTTCCTTACCGCTACCATTAAAATTTTATCATCATCCTCTTGGATAACATCGACAAAATAACCTTTTATTGATGTGTCATCATCAAACGTTACTGTTAATTCAGGAAAACTTGTTAACAGATCAATGCGTTGGAAAAGAAAGTTATAATAGCCGCCTTCCTTATCCATGTTGTTTTCGTTCAATAATTTATTTTTAAAATCTGTTGCGACTTGTTCGTTTACGATATCTGTATCACCATCTATCCGTATCCCGATCATGACCCGATCGGTAGCACAACTTTTGATGATATATTGACTGGCATTCAGTTCCGTGTTAGGTGTTATATGATCGATATAATCAAAAGAACCTTCAGGCAATTGTTCAAGCATGTCCATCGTCAGGATATCTTCATATCCGTCTTTTGCATAGAAAATATAACCGAATACATCGAAATTTAAATTATTCAATGTCAATGGCAACTCTTCGGTATTCATCAATTTTTGATAGTCTTTCAATACACCTTTGAGTTCGCTCGTCGGCGTAAAAATATATTGCATCGCATTTTTATAAATGTCAACTTGTGTTAACAACGCAGCTCTTTGTTCGAGTAATAGTTTTTTTTGTTCTTCGTCTTCTTGTGAAACAGCTTCATCGATTTTATCGTCAATTACAATAATTTGATCATTGATCTCGCTTATAAGTAAATATATTTCCCATTTGGAATCAATCGAGGGATTTTCGATCATAAACTCGACCGCATCGATCTTATTCTGCAAGTGTTCGTGTGTCTTAATGTAATAATCTTCAGATAATACCGATGATGCGGCAACGTTTGTACCCTCCTCTATAAGGAAATGGATCTCATCGTTACTGTTAATAAGGATATACTCTTGCTGTTTAAAAACATAGATTTTAGCATCTTCGGTAAACACATAATCTTCTGCTTGTAAAAAGACAGATTTGTCAGGAAGGATCGCAATGATCAAATACACAACGATCAGTGCAGTCACTGCAAAAAATAAAAAGTGTTTCCATGTGGGCTTAAAACGGATTTTTCTTTTTCTGCTCATGTGTTCCCTTATCTATTGCACGTTTTTGTCATTTTATCATATGTTCTCTCGTTTAGCAATGCGAGAAATAATCAGAATATTATAAAAAACGTCACATATTTTATTTTAGAATCATTCTTGAAAAGGTGCTTCTGATTTGTTAGAATAGTATATTATATTCATAGTCACCAAAATGCTATATATAAATTTATGAAATTGCATCACATGCAAATAAACGGAGGAATAAAATGACGAAACTGACAATAACTCCCGGACCGTGCAAATTAACAACAATTGTAGAAGCCGAAAAGATAGACAGTTCTACAGCAAAAGTAACGATCCATACAGATTGCAAGTTTTACAAACCGATCGAAGAGGAATTAACGGAAGTAGATGCTTACGGAGAAATATTCGGACCTTTTGCCGAAGGTGAAGTTTACACCGTATGTAAAAAATATTGCAAACACGCTACTTGTCCCGTACCCTCCGGGATATTAAAAGCAGTCGAGGCTGAATGCGGATTAGCATTACCCACAGACGTTACGATGATATTTGAGAAAGAATGACCGATTCCAAAATGAAGGATGTACATTTGTATATCCTTTTTTATACGCATTTATTATATGATCCTACGTTGATACGGACCGCGCGTGAAATTCGATTGTGTTACACTTAGTGCGTTTTGATACGCGTCTAAAACAGCACTGCATGTACTTTCACTTTCCGTGCTAAACTGCAACAAAATAAAATCCAAAGCCTTAAGGTGCTCTTTTTTATCCGCATAATAAATCGGTTGCGGATTCAAAATTTCACACGTATCGCCATTGCAAACGACAGGAAATCTCTCACCTTTTCTATCATTCAGATAACAATCATGATTTTTATCACATCCAACTTCTATCCTAACCGGGCAATTCCGTGTGATCATGAGAGGGAAATGTCCGTATGCAACAATACCTATAGGTAGCGTATTACTGATATTTTCGATTTTTTTAAAATTGATCTCGCATGAAAGCACCACTCGTTTGACATCAAGTGAGGCAATTTCTTGAAGCGCTAAATTATTCGTAATATTAAGACCGAATCCTGCTGCAATTGATAATCCAACGTCTTTAGCTAACTTGATCTTACCGATCGTATGGCATAGGGCTTCTTCTATACCCATTCGTTTTGCATGGCGCAACGCAGTGATTATCTTCTCTTCATCTCCGAAATATACTCTCGGTAATTCAACAGCAAGTTTTTTTCGGTATTTATCGATCGATTTTTTAGCCAATTGTTCGATTGAAAATAAAGGGATATAAGCTTTATCTACTTTATCAAGAACGTCATCGCTTACTTGATCGGTATTCATAAATCTTGCATATATCGATTGTTTCTTTGGATAAACTCTTGGTGGAAATTTGATATCTATTCCGGACGTATCGCAAACTTTCAAGGCTACCGATTCTCTTATAGAATCTAATTGTGCGCATGCTTTTCGCCGAACTTCGTTAACAGCTGAAATAGGCAGAAAGATTTCTTTATCTGACATCCCCTCTATTGTTTTGCATTTATAAACACTTGCGCCTAATTTTAAAAGTTGCCCCTCAATTTCCTGCTTTACAAGCGGGCGTTTTTTTGCTGGTTGGACAATATCCCCTTCGTGCGTAACTTCATTTTGGTCTTGATCCTTTATAGTCAGAGAAAAAGGCTTCCCTATGATAGCTTTGTAATACATATCGATCTCTATGGGATGCATATCGATAAAATCGGGTTGATCGCTTTTCTGTTCCGAATCGATCGATTTTTTCAGATCTTGATCCTTGCGGATCCCGAACATTTCAGGACCTAGTTTGGACTCATAATATCCTTTTGTAAAACCATCTCTGCTGAATACATCCCTCAGTTCATTGGCATCATAAGTTCTGTTATCCATTGCGGCCTTGATCGCTTTTATGCTCGTCACAACATAATGACTGCTTTTCATCCGCCCTTCGATCTTTACTGCTTTCACGCCCATATCCTCAAGCGCGTTGACTTCATCGATCAGCGATAGATCTTTCAGGGATAAATTATGATTTTGTTTATCATCAACATAAAAAGGCAATCTGCAAACTTGTGCACACAAACCTCGATTACCGCTTCTTTCTCCCAACGCACTGCTAAAGTAACATTGTCCCGAAACGCTCATACAAAGTGCTCCGTGGATAAAAACTTCTGTTTCTATATCCGTTTGCTTCGTTATCCTATTGATCTCATCTTTTGAAAGTTCCCTTGCTAACACAACGCGTTTTATGCCTAGATCATAAAGCATATTGCAATCATTCACATTATGCGCGCTTAGTTGCGTAGAAGCGTGTATTTCAACACTCGGACAGATTTTTTTGATTAATCTAAAGACGCCAAGATCCTGCACGATAAAAGCATCTATGCCCGATTGAGCCGCAAACGCTATTGTGTCGATAACTTCGGGTATTTCATTGTCATACATGATCGTATTTAAAGTCAAGTATGCTTTTCTTCCCATTAAATGACAATAGCGGATTCCCTCTGCACATTCTTCGCGTGTAAAATTAATAGCATTCCTTCTTGCGTTTAATGCCTGCATTCCAAAATATACACTGTCTGCCCCTGCACCAACCGCTGCTTTCAAAATGCTCAGATCACCCGCGGGAGCAAGTATTTCAATTTTTTTCATCCTATTTTCCTTTGCTTATTCCATTATACAAAATATGATCTCGTTGAAAAACGAATACGTAAAAAAAATTATCAATACTGATGTTTAAAACTTGATTTAGAACACTTGTTCGTATATAATAAACTCGAGGGAGATTCGAACGTATGGACGAAAAAATTATATTTCATATCGATGTGAATAGCGCTTTTTTAAGCTGGGAAGCAACCTATCGCACAGCTTTGGGGATAGACGACGTAGATCTCAGAACGATCCCAAGCGTTGTGGGAGGAGATATCGAAAAACGTCGCGGGATCGTGTTGGCAAAATCGGTCCCTGCTAAAAAATTCGGGATCAAGACAGGTGAACCGATCGTATCCGCACTAAAAAAATGTCCTTCGTTAAAAATCGTGCAACCACGCCATAATCTTTATATGAGAGCCAGCGCTCGATTTGTTCAACTGTTAAAAGAATTTACGCCTTTGGTCGAGCAATATTCAGTAGATGAATGCTTTATGGATTGCACACAAAGCGTTAAACGATTCGACAATCCGATACAAATGGCTGACACGATCAGAAAAAAAGTTAAAGAACAACTGGGTTTTACCGTCAATATTGGAATATCCAGCAATAAATTATTAGCTAAAATGGCTTCTGAATTTGAAAAACCAGATAAGACCCATACGCTTTTTAAAGAAGAGATAGAAGAAAAGATGTGGCCGTTGGATGTATCCGAATTGTTTATGGTAGGACGCAAAACATCTGTGGCACTGAAAAAACTGGGCATTCATACGATCGGACAACTGGCTACTACAAAACAAGCCATCCTTATCAGGTATTTTAAAAACAGTCGCGGCATGATGCTGCATCATTTCGCAAACGGGATTGATGATTCATCTATCAAAACACATTCGAGTCAAGCAAAAAGCGTCGGGAATTCCACAACATTGCCTGCAGATGTTAAAGAAGAAAATGATGCACTGTTAGTTATCCTTTCTCTGTGTGAACGGGTCAGTGGAAGATTAAGAACCAAGAAATTGATCGGAAGCGTAATATCGATAAGCATCAAAAATTTTGGATTTCATTCTTATTCTTGTCAAAAAAAGATCGCATTGGCAACGAACAATACAAATGTACTCTATAACACCTGTGTTATGTTATTCAGGGAGCTTTGGAAGGGTGAACCGATCCGCCTTTTAGGCGTAAGCGTAAGCGAGCTTTGCAGCAGTGAGATCTACCAAACTTCGTTTTTTGACCAAATGAATAATGAGCGCGTATCAATAATCGACACAACGATCGATACGCTAAGAGCGATATACGGTGAGAACAGCATAATACGAGCTTCATTTTTAAACAGTAACCACAAACCGATCAAAGGTGGTATAGGAGATGAACCTAACTTTCCCGTTATGCGCAGTTATCTGTAAAATATTTTATATAATGGACGTATCGCGATATGAAAAAAACAAAGATCGAACAGCCGGATATGATCGTTCGATTTAAAAAAAACAGCCTTCCTATCCCGTTAAAATTTAAGATAGAAGACCACGAACAAGCAATTGTAACAATATCGATAAACCGCATCATTTCGATGGAAAGACAGAACAGAGGCGGAGAAGAAATGTACGTCTATCAATGCACAAGTATTATCCACGAAAAAACAATCGAATTTGTTTTAAAATATATCTTGTCCGAAACAATATGGTATTTATTTTTAAATGATTAACGATCACAATTTAAGGTTCTACCTGCCATCCGCCTAAATACAAAGCACCGTATTCTCCGGCTTTATCTAATAATAATTGGTTAAAGTACTCGATCCGTCTCGGCGTAATATACGATTTTATTTTGTATTCACCGCAATATCGATATTCATGATCAAAGCATTCTTTTTCTTCATATGACGCATACGTCAATTTTAGCCCAAAATACTGAACCTTTTTTTCAAAATCAACAGGATCGGCTTTATCTTTAAAATTGATGAAAAATCCGATATCGTATTCTTTATCGAATGAAGTCCCCTTCATAAACAATTCTTCTATATAATTACGACTTGCTATGCTGCATAACTCGGCTTTATTCGGATATAATTGATTTTCGTAAATATTCCACTCCGGATCCGATTCGTAAGTGATATCTTCTATATGGTATTGCGTTCTTCGAACTTTAACGTTAAATACTTCTTTTAATAAGTGCGCTTTTTCAGGATAAGTATAAAGGTAACAAGTCAAGCGATTCAAGGCAAAATCGGTCGTATAACCTGCAAATATCGATTTATATTTATGACTTTTTCGTATAAAATATTTTAACAATGCAGTAAATGCTTTGGGATTTGATTTAAAATCACCCATTGGTATCGAAAATTTCATCAATGTTTTTAAGCTGCTAACAGGCATAATATCGTGCACGAACAAATCAACCGTGATACATTTTCCTTCACGTTCATACATTTGAACATTACTGTAATACAATTCATTCTTTAACCAGAACAAAAAGAATACTGCAGCCGAGATAAATGACAGAGCCAAAATCGAATTGAAAATAAACGCATGTTCAATATTTTCCACACTAAGCTTATAAACGGTAAGGCGTATATAATAAAATGCGATCAGTGAGATCGACGCATAGAAAGTAAACTTCGCCGAAAATCGAAATCCAAGGATAAAATATGTGATCGCAAAAATAGTCAAAAATGCAAAAATCATTTTGTCGTATAATAAATGATCGGAAAATACTTGAAAAGTATTATTGAAAAAACCGTAGATCCCTAAAGTGCCGAACGAGATCAAAATGATGATCCGCATAAGCGTCATTCCATTGGTTTGATTGGATATCCATTTTTTTTGTGTTGAAAACCATTCTTCACTACAATATTTTCTATATCTCTTATAATCTACGCAATCGCTCTGATGCATTTGATTAAAGAAAGCATAGATCGATTTGATCAGCTTATTTTGAATCCGCAATACTGTAATGATAATATTCATTGATAATGCCAATAAAAAACAAGTGAATAAAGCAATCGCAAAATTGATATGCAAAAGACCGGTCAATACAGTATAAGTTAAGTAAGCGAAAAAAACTGATAATGAAACTGTGAAAAAATACACACCGATTTTTAAGCCATTATAGAAATCTGAGAACAATAAGATAGAACCGATAACAAGTGAAAAAAAGACGACGATCAATCCGACAGTTTGATAATTTACAGCAGTCAACAATACAAAACCCAATATTATATTACTGAGCAGATAGAGCATGAAAATAATTATTTTGTTTCGATCAATGGCCTTCATTATTATACCTATAAATAGAAATCAACAGACATCGATTGTTCATTTATCCATATTTTTTGTAAGATGAATCATTTTGCTTTGATCTAATGATGAATCCATGCCAATCGGAAAGTACTTTATTTTAACATATAAAAAAATGCTAACACATAGTATTAAAATAAAAAATATGAATTTGTACTGTCATTCACGATAAAAAAAGAAGCCTTTATCAGGCTTCTTTTTTATGTAACTAATTATCAAATTAGTTTACTGTGCAGAACATGAAGTATTTGTAGCCGAATGGTGAAGAATAGAATCCTTCAACCGAATCACTAAGGAGATAAATATCAACATAGTAATAAATCGGAGCTACAACGCTTTCGCCCATAAGAATGTCTTCAGCATCATGCATCATTTGATATCTTGTTGCTCTGTCTGTTTCAACTTTAACACTAGCGATCAAAGCATCAAAATCTGCATTTTTCCACTGTGCATTGTTGTTACCACTCATAGAAGTGAATAAATCAAGGAATGTGATAGGATCATTATAGTCTCCCAACCATCCGTCACGAGCAACTTGATAGTTGCCGTCTTTTCTTGTTTCTAAGAATGTGTTCCATTCTTGAGATTCAAGCGTACAATCGATATTCAATTCTTCTTTCCACATTTGTTGTAAAGCTTCACCGATAGCTTGATGTCCTGTAGAGGTGTTATAAAGGTAAGTGAATACCGGGAAACCTGCTCCGTCAGGATATCCAGCGTCAGCAAGAAGTGCTCTTGCTTGTTCGCAGTTAGCTTCATAATCTGTTGCTGCTGCTGAATAATAATCTCCGCCTTCTGTGCGGAAATCCAATGTTGTGTCAGCATCAGACATACCGGTCGGTACAAATGCTGTAGCCGGGATTTGTCCAGCTTGTCCGATCTGTTCTACAATGTAGTTACGATCGATAACAAGTGATAATGCTTCACGAACCATAGGATCGTCAAAAGGTGCATATTCTGTATTAAAACTTACATAGTAAGTTCCGAGTTGACCTTTTTTGTAGAATTCAGGATCTTCGCTGTAATTAGCGATTTCATCCGTAGGAATATCGTCGATCAACAATAAGTCGCCGGTTTGGAAAGCAGCTAACATTGCGTTTGCATCATCCATTAATACGAATCTGATGGTTTCAGGTCCGATGTTTGCAACATCATAATATTCTTGATTTTTAGAAACCAAGATATATGAATCATGACTCCATTCAGTCAAAGCGTAAGGTCCGTTACAAACGTATGTAGCGGGATCTGTAGCCCAAACTTCTTCGCCGTTTGACATATTTGCTTCGATAACATCTTGTCTAACCGGGAAGTATGTCGGGAAAGCGACTAATTCCAAGAAGTAAGTGCAAGGTGCAGCAACTTTTACTTCAAGTGTCATGTCGTCAAGCGCCGTTACAGCCATATCAATGTCTTCGTCATAAGAGAATCCATCGATAACTTCGAACATGTAACCGTAATCTGCTCCCGTTGCCGGATCAGCGGCACGTTTCCATGCATATTCAAAGTCTGCAGCCGTTACAGGTTCACCGTCTGACCAGAAAATGTCATCACGAAGTGTGAATGTGTACGTGAGCATGTCATCACTCAACGTATAACCTGTAGCTTGTCCAGGTACGGGCATTCCTGTCTCATCTAATTTGTAGAGACCTTCGAAAAGATGCACAAGCATCGTAGCACCATCAACGGCTGAGTTAAGAGCCGGGTCGATGGTTGCGGGTTCCGATCCCACACATACAGCTAATTCGTCGACATTGGATTCAGTACATCCGAACAACGAAAACAACATTAAAGCTGCAAGTAGGATCACTAGTAGTTTTTTCATACTTTTCCTCCTTCTTAATTAAAAGAATTTCTATTAACAATTGCAAAGCAATTATCAATCTAAAAATATTTATTCTTGCACATGATGGCAAGCAACAAAATGTTTTGAACCGTAATCCTTAAATTCCGGCTCTTCTTGCGCACATATTTCTGTCGCAAGAGGGCACCTCGTTCTAAATCTGCATCCTGATGGCGGATTTAGTGGACTAGGTACATCACCCTGTAAAACGATCCTGCTACGTTCTTTACTCATATTCGGATCTGCAATAGGAATTGCCGATAATAAAGAACGCGTATAAGGATGCAAAGGTTTCTTATATAATTCTACACTGGATGCTAACTCAACTAATTTTCCTAGATACATGACACCGACGCGATTACTGATATGTTTCACGATTGATAGATCATGCGCGATGAAAAGATATGTCAAACCCATCTCATTTTGCAAATCTTCAAACATGTTGATGATCTGCGCTTGGATCGATACATCCAAAGCTGAAATTGGTTCATCGCAAACTATAAATTCCGGATCTACAGCCAAGGCACGCGCAATTCCGATACGCTGTCTTTGTCCGCCTGAAAATTCATGCGGGAATCTTGTTGCATGTTCACTGTTTAATCCGACTTTATCAAGAAGATAGATAATCTTCTCTCTTCTTTCTTTTTTATTCGAAATTAATTTATGTATATCGATCGGTTCGCCGACGATATCGCCAACAGTCATTCGCGGGTTAAGCGATGCGTACGGATCTTGAAAAACAATTTGCATCTTTCTTCTGTACGGAAGCATATTTACATTCGTAATATCAACTCCGTCATAGTAAATTTTGCCTTCGGTCGGTTCGTATAAACGCAACAGCGTTCTTCCTGCAGTGGTTTTCCCACAGCCGCTTTCACCAACCAAACCAAGAGTTTCGCCTTTATTTATATAAAATGATATATTATCTACTGCTTTAATGTAATCTGTTTTAAACATTCCTGTTTTTACAGGAAAATATTGTTTTAGGGATTGAACTTCAACTAATTTTATGTCATCCATGGCTTACCCTTCCTCCTGCATTTGTTCTTTTTGATTTAACCAACAAGCAGAAGAATGAGTTTCCGATAATTGTGTTGTGGGTGGATACTCCCTCAAGCAAATCTTCATACATTCCTCGCAACGCGGAGCAAAATAGCATCCGCTCGGGGGATTTAATATATCTACAGGAGATCCCGGTATTGGAATAAGCCGTTCTTTTTCTGTCGCATTGATCTTCGGTATCGAATTCAATAATCCCATCGTATAAGGATGTTGAGTTTTATAGAAGATTTCATCAATAGTACCTGTTTCAACGATTCTACCGGCATACATTACAATTATGTTTTCACACATCCCCGCAACGACACCCAAATCGTGTGTGATCAATATGATCGACATATTTACTTTATCTTTAAGTTCAGATATCAATTCTAAAATCTGTGCTTGGATCGTAACATCCAGAGCTGTGGTGGGTTCATCGGCGATGAGCAGTTTTGGCTCACATGCCAAAGCCATAGCGATCATAACACGTTGTCTCATCCCACCCGAAAATTCATGCGGATATTGTTTCAACCTTCGTTCGGGTTCATTCACCCCGACCAATTCCAACAATTCAACCGCTCGATCATGAGCTTGCTCTTTTGTTTTATCGGTGTGACGTAATATAACTTCCAACAATTGATTCCCGATCGTATATACAGGGTTTAAGGAAGTCATTGGATCCTGGAAAATCATACTTATCTTGTTACCGCGAATATCTTGCAATTCATTTTCTGACATTTGAACGATATCTTGGCCGTCGAATAAAATACTTCCACCGACAACTTTGCCGGGATGTTCCGTAAGTCCTAAAATGGAATAGGCTTCTACACTTTTTCCACTTCCGGATTCACCAACGATACCAATGATATCTCCGTATTTAAGTGAGTACGATATATCGTCAACGGCTTTCACTTCGCCTTGCGGTGTAAAAAATGAAACCGCTAGATTTTTCATATCCAATAGCAAATCGTTGCTTTCGTTATTTTTATTGTCTTGTGCTATCTCTAAGCTTGCTTTTTCAGTCATATAACCGTCCTACTTTTTCATCTTTGGATCAAGTGCATCGCGCACACCATCGCCGAAAATATTGAATACTAAAATTACGATACTGATCGCGATTGCAGGAATAAATAGTCTGTAAGGATATGAGATGATCCCATTTATCCCAACGGCTGCAAGTGAACCCAAACTAGGCATAGGCGCGCTAACACCCAAGCCTAAAAAACTAAGAAAAGATTCCACGAATATTGATGCCGGTATTTGCAGCGTAGCCGTAACAACGATCGTCCCGATACAATTTGGCAGCAAATGCTTCATAATGATCCGTTTCGGTTTTGCACCCAATGCTCTTGCTGCGGTAACAAATTCTTGTTCCTTTAACATCAAGATCTGTCCACGTACGATCCTAGCCATACTGACCCAATATAGTAATGTAAATACAAGGAATATACTGATTAATCCGGCCCCTAATAAACCAAGAGGCTTCAGAAATGGTATTTCGAAAAGTTGAATGATAACAGGTTTTAATGTAACAGAAAGTAAAATAATGATCAGAATGTCAGGAATCGTATAAATCATATCCACGATCCTCATCATGACCATATCGGTTTTACCGCCTTTATATCCGGCGACAGCTCCATAGGTTGAACCGATAACCAAAATCAAAGCACTTGATACCAAGCCGACTAAAACTGATATCCTGGTCCCCATCATAATACGGATCATCATATCGCGTCCCAGGTTGTCGGTACCGAAAATATGTGGAAACACATTGTCTCCGGAATCGATCAATGCTTGTTCCTCGATAGAATATTCCATTGGACGAAGATTTTCACTTCCTCTAATTTGATATTCATATGAATACGGATAAAATGACGGTAAAATAAATGCAAAAATAAAAATAAAGATGATAATGGCAAATGATACCATCGCAAGTTTGTTCTGTTTGAGTCTTCGTAGCGCATCTTTCCAATAAGTAACGCTTTCACGCATCTTATCCGACTCTTCTTTTTCCTGTTGTGTGGCAGGGATAAAATCGTTGGGATTTAAATGAAAGCTTAATGTCTGTTTTATTGTATTCCAATCTTTGTTTTGAAAATCACTCAATGTTGCAGTCCCTTCTTATTTTAACTTGATCCTGGGATCGATAAATTTATAAACAATATCCACGATGACGTTCATCATAATTACCAATGTTGCCAAAAATATCGTTGTTCCCATGATCAACGGATAATCCCTATCGGTAATGGAACTGATAAATTCTCCGCCCAAACCGGGGATCGTAAAGATTTTTTCCACGATAAAACTCCCGGTCAATGTATATGCTAACAACGGACCGAGATATGTAACGACCGGAAGAACCGCGTTTCTGAGTGCATGTTTATATAAAACCAGTTTATTGGGTACACCCTTTGCCTTTGCGGTTCGTATATAATCTTGGCTCAATACGTCCAACATACTTGCCCGCATCAAACGTGCGATGTACGACATTGGATAAAATGCCAATGCCATGCATGGCATAATATAATGAAGCGGCGAATAAATGCCGTATGTAGGTAGCCAACCTAACTTAACGCCAAAGAAAAACATTAAAACGGTACACACAACAAAACTGGGCACAGCAATTCCCGCAGTTGATAAAAACACTAAGAAACTATCTAGTTTTTTACCTTTATGCAATGCCGCGGTAGACCCCAATGGGATCCCGATCCCAACAGCAATTAAAATTGAAATGCCACCGATCTTGGCGGATACCGGAAACTTCGAAAAAATAATTTGATTAACAGTAAATCCTTTTTGTTTTAAGGATAATCCCAAATCTCCTTGTGCTAATTTGAGTATATAATTTCCATACTGCACGATCAATGGTTGATCGAGACCGTACTTTTCATTTAATGCTTGTAATGTTGCTTCCGGAAGATTTTTTTCGGCATTAAATGGTCCTCCGGGAATGATGTTCATCAAAAAGAATGTTATCGTTGCGACCATAAAAATCGTAAAAATTGCCAAGAGTATCCTCTTGAAAAAATATGATGCCATAAAATTATTGCTCCTAAATATAACGTAAAACTCGTTTGAATTATCGGTAAAAAATTCGAATATTTTCTGCAAAACTAAAATATGTCTCATTATAATT
This sequence comes from uncultured Anaerofustis sp., assembly GCA_963674555.1. Taxonomy (GTDB): domain Bacteria; phylum Bacillota; class Clostridia; order Eubacteriales; family Anaerofustaceae; genus JBGMEA01. Next base: position 423,173 of record OY771429.1, read on the forward strand.
AAATTTTTTTCAAATGTCAAACATAATTTAAGCCCATCATTACAACGATTTTCACCTATCTTGGTATATTTAACTCGCTTAATTAATAATTATTAATTAATTTGATTTTTCATACAAATAGTATTATTGCATAAATATACAATAATACTATTTGTATCTTTATTCAGGAAAAATCAAGCATAGACACACTTATATAAATGATTTTCATACAACTTATAGGATTTATCATATCTAAATATTTGTTAATACCCTGTATATAAATGCGAATATTGACAAAACTATACATATATATCGAGTTGAACTGCCTGGAACATAATACCCTATACTTTGTATTTATTCATTAATTAAACAAGTTTATATTTTTAATATTATCCTCTTGCCTGATGAATATGTGTTGAAAAACGGTTTTTTGTACATACGAATACCCGCTAAGTTATTCCGCACCAGTTCCTCCGTTTTCTCCACCACTACCGTTTTCGGTATCATTTTGTTTATCTGCTTCAGTGTCAGTATTTCCCGAATCCACATTTTCCTCTTTTTTCAGTTGTCCGGGTGGAATCGGCTTATCTTCTTTTTTATTGTCTTTAGTCGCTTGTTGGATATCTTTAACAGACCTATCCATCCAATCTTCAATGTTTATACTGTCGGGATCATCAGAACTTGCAATCATTTTTTCGATCAAGTTCAACTTACCGGGTGTCATCCCCAGTTCTTGGGCTTCTTCAACTCGTTCTAAACCGACAGCAACAGCTTCTACGTCTACGCCTTCACGATCTTGCACAGCATCTTGGAGACGGATTTGTAACTGATCTCTAAGTTGTATTGCTTCCGCTTCATTTTGACACGAAGTTGCAAGCATGATGCCTCCCGGTTCATCTCCGTCAAAATATCCTGCACGCATAATACCTTCGACCGTTTCTCCTACCGCGTCTTCAATATTCATCATTGTCAAATCTAAGTCTTCCAATATTTCGGCTCCGTCTCCGTTCACAGCTTCAGCTGACAAAACCAACCCGTATCTGTTGACAGAATACTGAATAGATGGATTGACATCTAAGCTCACGTAAGTATACGGAGATAGAAAACTCCAAGTGCCTAACCCTAAAAAAAGTAATAACACTGCTGCCGAGACAGTTTTAATGAGTTTATTGTTTGTTCGTTTTTTCAATTCGATCACCTGCCCTATTTGATAATTATTGTTTTTAACTTTTACCATGCATCCTTCATCATTCAGAGCAACAACACTTCCGTGTTCAATATCTACTATAACCGCTTTCATTTTTCCAACTCCTCTTTGATAAAATGCATGTATTCAGACAAACAGGGATAATTACCGGTCATTATCTCGCTTGCCGCTATTATATATTTACGGTGGCGTTCCAATAATTTCCGGGGTAGGTTCGTATTTTTTTGAATTATTTTTATCGGCAACATGTTTGTTGACTGCATGCTCGCTTTCAGCGCAGGTGTTTTAAGTATAAATATCACAGCCCTCGCACATGCCTTTTTAGTTCGACTGGTTTTCGGTGAACATTCCGCCAAATCGAAAAATGTAAATCCATACTGTTTAATGATCTGATCGATCGCATCGATTTCCCATTTAATATCATCGCTTTGGCTTTTCGAATTGTTCTCATTCATGTTCAAGCGGATTGATATATCGGTTTGATCATCATCTTTAGGATTGAATTCAAAAAGCTCGGGGTCAACAAATATCTCATGTTCATATTTTTTTTGCGAACGCACATAGTCGATCAATCTGCGCTTCATCAATAATTCCGCAAACGGAATAAAACTTCCTTTTTCATAAGAATATTTTTTGACCGCAGTAGCAAAAGCTTGTAAGGCAACAGACCATTCATCATCATTTTTATCGATGTACCTATGAACAACAGATGAAGTGTATTGCAAAATATAATATTCATAATTACTGATAAAAACTTCCATTTTTTCTTTATCGGAAGATGCCTTAACAGCTTTTATGTCGATTTCTCTCATCTGATCATTTGCCCCGCATACATATATTTATTATTGTTAACGTAAACAATAACATATTGGATATCTTGGCATAATTATAATAAAAAGTCAATATTCAGCGAATATTGACTTTAAATCAACTTCAGTTCTGCGCATTTTAGCTAGGTTCAAACCAATGCGTTGTACGATTTGCAAACCGCACAAGTATTAACATTACAGGAACTTCAACCAATACGCCGACGATTGTCGCAAGCGCAACAGGTGAATTGGCGCCAAATAATGCAATAGCGACAGCTACAGACAATTCAAAGAAGTTTGATGCTCCAATCATTCCCGCAGGAGCTGCTATGCAATGCGGTACATGTGTTAATTTTGAAGTGATATACCCAACAAAAAAGATAAAAAATGTCTGAACGATCAATGGGACAGCTATCAAGGCAATATGCACCGGATTGCTTAAGATGATATTTCCTTGGAAAGAAAAAATAATAACTAAAGTTGCAAGCAAACCTATGACCGTAACATTGTTGAATTTAGGCAGAAACTGCGTATCAAGATATTGCTGTCCTTTGTTTTTGATAACATATCGACGTGTTAATATTCCTGCGATAAGCGGGATCACGACAAATAACACGACTGATAAGATAAGTGTATCCCATGGCACGCTTACATTATTTATCCCCAGCAAGAATTTTACGATCGGGATAAATGCGATCAAAATAATTAAATCGTTGGTCGCGACCTGAACGACCGTGTAAGCAGCATCTCCTTTTGTTAAGTGGCTCCAAACAAACACCATCGCCGTACATGGAGCAGCACCTAATAAAACAGCACCGGAAAGATATTGACCCGCAAGCTCAGCCGGAATCAAGTTGCTGAAAATGACATAGAAGAACAACCAGGCGATCCCAAACATACTGAATGGTTTTATAAGCCAGTTTACGACCCAAGTAACGATCAAACCTTTTGGATTTTTGCTAACATTTTTTACACTGACAAAATCAACTTTGATCATCATCGGATAAATCATTAGCCATATCAATATCGCTATCGGTATGGAAACATTCGCATATTCGAACTTATTTAAAAACAATGGGATTTCTGGTGCAAATTTGCCTATGAGTATTCCTGCAACCATGCAAAGCAATACCCAAACAGTTAGATATCTTTCAAAAAAACTCATATCTGCTTTTTTATTTTTCATTAACTTATACTCCTACTACTTATTACATTCGTACTCGAAATCATGGCATAGACAGTCCACACTCTGCACTGAGACCGTATTCAGATAGCCGATCAAAGATTCCAAAGTCTGCGTACATAGTGAATAATATATCCATTTACCCTCTCTGCGTGATGTGACCAGTCCGACATCCTGCAATACCTTCATATCATGAGATAAGGTCGGTTGCGTGATATCGAACGACTCTAAAAGTTGACAAGCGCACATTTCTCCGCATGATAACATTTCGATTATCTGTAATCTTTTGGGATCGGCTAATGCCTTGAATGATTTTGAATGTACTATTATTTCTCCGCTATATTTCAATTTATTATCACCTTTAATCATATAGAATATTTTCTATATGTTAACATATTTCAGACTCGATTGTCAATAAAAAAATAAAAGAGACGCTCCGTATATGGAACGCCTCCGGGTAAAGAAGTTTGGTGGAAATAAACATGATATAAACAAATAATGTAGATATATTTTTCATTCGTGCTGATAGAATGAATTTATTTCGTTTATTTCATACTTCTCAAAGAATATTGTGCATTAAAAAAACCGTTTGTATTTATACAACGGCAACTGGCAATCATATTATCCGTTAACCGGAAAACGTAGACCCTTTAGCTTTGCGTCACAAGCTTTCGCTTGATTTGCCTTTTCTATTATTTTTATTTTTCAACTAATTATAACACAACTTTTTTTCTTGTTGAAGAGTAAAGCTTTGATATTTCTTTTTCTGAAGCAATAAATGCATTGATCACATCAGGGTCGAAATGACTTCCGGATAAATTGATGATCATATCAACACTTCTCCAATGTGGGAAAGGTGGTTTATATGGCCGCTTCGAGCGTAACGCATCATACACATCCGCTACCGCGACGATCCTTGCCGAAAGTGGTATTTCGTCTTGAGATAATCCGTAAGGGTAGCCTTTTCCGTCGTACCGTTCATGATGATGACGTACGATACATGCACTCATTTCATACCAGGGATTACCTGGAAATTCATTTTTTAACTTATCAATTTTGTCGGCACCCAGGATAGGATGCTTTTTGACCTGTTGAAATTCTCTGTCGTTTAATTTCGCTTTTTTATTTAGTATTGATTCCGATATACCCAGTTTCCCGATATCATGCAATAAACTTGAAATCTGTACGGTTTCTATATAATCGTCATCGATATAATCTTTGTACTTTACATTCTTTGCGAGTTCTGAAGCCAATATTCTTGATACTTCACTTATTTTCTTAAGATGTTCACCCGACATTGCATCTCTGCATTCATACATATATGCCATTGAATATATCGTAGCCAGATTACTGTCGTACAAACTTTCTTGTTCTTTTGGTTGATTTGTATCCATTATTCGTACTTCCCTGAGCATATTTCAACTGATATTTTTAATCTTCAGGTATGATTATAGCATACTCATAATTGCGTGTCAATCTTCTTGTTACATTGTGACAATTATATTTATTTATGAATTTTCTACTATATTAATGTATTCTTTATGAAATTATTGATCAAGAAAATTCGATCATTTTTTCGATTTCTGCAATAGTTACGTTATATTTTTTATTACAAAAATGGCACACGACCTCAATATCTTTTCCACTGTTTACAATATCTTGCAATTCATTGCGCCCCAGTGAAAGTAACACTTTCTGGATTTTATATGCAGAACAATTGCACACATATTTTACCGCATTTATATTCTTTATCTCGTATTGATAATGATCGAAAATCTCACGAGCGATCATATGCTCATCATAACCGTCTAATAACATATCCGTGATCGAACGAATACTCTGAGCCTTTTGTTCCAGAAAATCTATCATTTCTTCCGGACAATCAGGCATCAGTTGAATGATATAGCCTCCCGCTGCTGCAACACTCAAGTCGCGACGTACAAATACGCCTAATGCTACGATCGATGGTGTTTGTTCACTCTTTGCAAAATAATACGCAAAATCTTCAGCTATCTCTCCAGAAATTAAGTCTACTTCTCCAACTGACGCACGCCTCATTCCGATGTCTTTAATGACCGTGAGCGTCCCTTGTCCGACAACTCTTTGGACATCCAATTTCCCATTGCTTTTAGTATATACACCGCTTTCGGGGTTTAAGATCTCACACTTTACTTGTCCAAAGCGATCAGCGGTAGCGGTAATGCGACCTATATCGCCGCTTCCTTTTACGGTGACAGTCAGAATATCTTCATCATTTTTTAGCATCGAACCCATCAGTGCCGTACCTGTAAGCACACGCCCCGCAGCAGCTGCGGCCGTAGGTGTCGTGTGATGTATTTCGTTCATTTTTTGTACTGTTTGCGTCGTAGTTGCTATCACAAAACGCACAGGATAATCTTTTAAGGTGCAACTGATCATTCTATCTGACATTATATTCACCGCCTTTATTTTTAATTATAACAAAAATCATAGAAAAGCAATGAGTAGCAGCAAAAACAATTCCGAAAAATCATTTTAAATCATGCTTGCAGATTGTATAATATACATTAGAATGTTTCGGAGGACAATATGTTAAAATTTATCAAACGGATTAGCAGGATCGTATTGTTTTTAGTCTGTCTGGTATTGATAATAAACTTAATACCGCCCAAAGACGCTATTGCCATCAATCCTTTTCAAAATACGGCAAAGGCAAGCATGCTCGTATCTTCGCAGTCAGGATGCGGCAGTCAATATCCTGAAAATGTAATGGCTTCTTTCAATGCCGCCTCCTCATACGGTGTGATGTATTTTTCGATTGGTATAGTCATGACAAGCGATGAGCAGCTGTTGATCGCGGATGTAGATGATTTAAGTATTTATACAAATCGATCCGGCAAAATATCCGAAACAACTTATACAGATATAAAAGATATTAATTTCGCCTATAATTTTAAAGATGAAAACGGCTCATATCCGTACAGATCTCAGACATTAAGGTGTTTAACGATTGAGACGTTGTTCGAAAGTTTCCCCTACTCCAATTTTATTATCACGATCAATATGGATGGAGATTCCGCTGAGAGAGCAGCAGTGTTGCTCTGCGAAAAAATCCGACAATATAATCTCTCTACACGCGTAGCAATAATGGGTAATGAAACAGTAACCGATTATGTTCGAGAACAAACAAATGTACATCTCTTAACAGCTCCTATCAATAATGAACTTGCTAACTATGATCATTTCCAAAAAATTTATCTGGGTAATCTTTATGTGAATCTTGACTTTCAATATGTAGAAATTTCTCTGAATGATATTGGCCAATTCAGCCAATCACTGATTCATTCTCTACAGAATCGTAACGTAAGCATATTTTTAAAAGATGTCAACACCCAGGCAGATTACGAACGTGCCAAACAACTCGAAGTCGACGGTGTAATTTCCGATGATCCTGAATTGATCGTAGCTTTGATCGCTACAGATGCTGAATTGATAACCGATGACGAACCTCAGCAAGAGACTGATGCTGAATAAAATTTAAAATTGCTCTCATATTCTTTCAAAGAATTATCATACTATGCTAAAATACTTTATGTACAATTATCATTAATATGAAAACGGAGCAAATATTGTGAAAATCATCCTATTAACCACACTTTCAACTGTGATGTCATACCTTTTGGGGTGTCTGAATGCAGCATTTATCTATACATGGCATGTCAAACGTACGGATATCCGCAAACACGGAAGCGGGAATGCCGGCTCAACTAATGTCCTAAGATCTTTCGGATTGAAATCAGCCCTTCCTGTGTTTATATTTGATGTAGCAAAAGGAATCCTTGCAGTTAGACTCGCAATTTGGATTACATCAGGTTTTTCTTTAGCGATTATTCTTAGTGGGGTGTTTGTGGTTTTGGGTCATGATTGGCCTATTTTTTTGCAATATAAAGGCGGAAAAGGTGTCGCAACTTCACTTGGAATTCTATTCGCGTTGAATTGGAAAATTGCATTGGCTTTATTTGTGGTCGCTGTGGCGATCATATTGATATCTAAAATGGTGTCCTTAGCTTCATTGACAGGGCTGATCGTATCGCCGTTTGCTTTTGGGCTCATGGGCGAACCGATCGAATATGTAATCGTTTGTGCGATCATTGCACTAATTGGCGTTTTTCAGCACCGACATAATATTGTTCGCATCATAAAGGGGCAAGAGAATAAAGTTAACTTATTAAAGAAATAGTATTGGGGAACATACGTGCAGAACAATTTTTTTGAAAACAAATTTCAACAAAATATTAAGAAAACAGCACCTCTTGCAGATCGTATGCGCCCTGAAACTTTAGATGAGTTCTTCGGACAAGAGCACATTATTTCAAAGGATAAACTCTTATATAGGATGATCACTGCCGATAAAATCAGTTCGATCATTTTTTACGGAGCCGCGGGAAGTGGAAAAACAACACTTGCGCATATCATTGCAAATACAACAAAAAGTAGATTTGTTAGATTAAATGCCGTAACGAGCGGAGTGAAAGATATCAGAGAAGTCATCGAAACGGCACAAAAAGATCTCTCGATGTATGATAAAAAAACGATCTTATTTCTCGACGAGATCCACAGATTTAATAAAGCGCAGCAAGATGCGCTTTTACCTTCTGTCGAAAACGGTACGATCATATTGATCGGAGCCACTACGGAAAACCCATACTTTGAAGTCAATGCGGCGCTTTTATCCCGTTCAACAATATTTTCACTTGAACCTCTTACAAACGATGATATCCAAAAAATACTTTGTGCTACATTATCAAACAAAGAAAAAGGACTTGGCATCTACCCGATCATAGTAACAGACGAGGCACTTGCACATTGGGCAAATGCGTCAAACGGGGACGCAAGGATCGCATTAAACGCACTGGAACTTGCATTTCTGACAACCCCGAAAGATGAACAGGGTAATATTACAGTCGATCTGCAAACTGCTGTTGAAACGATTCAAAAACGAACAGTTAAATACGATCATAACGGTGATGAACACTACGATACGATCAGCGCTTTTATAAAGAGTATGCGTGGAAGCGATCCCGATGCTGCATTGTATTGGTTGGGAAAAATGCTTTATGCGGGCGAAGATCCTAAGTTTATAGCGCGTAGGATGGTCATATTCGCATCTGAGGATGTATCCAATGCTGACCCATACGCACTTACTTTAGCCACAGCTGTTTTTAAAGCAGTAGAGATCATCGGCATGCCGGAATGCAGGATCAATTTGGCACATGGTGCAACTTATCTTGCCTGTGCACCAAAAAGCAACGCATCTTATCTGGCTCTCAATAATGTTTATAAAGATATACAAAACAAACCGACAGCAAGAGTTCCGCAACATCTTAGATCAACAGGACATCCCGGTTCGAAAAAAATGGGAAACGGTGTTGGTTATCTTTACCCCCATAATTTTGATAAACATTATATTAAACAATCATATCTGCCGGAAGAGTTTAAACATTCAATATACTATAATCCTACAAATATAGGATTTGAAGAAAAAATCCGTAGCTATCTTGAAGAACTGAAAAACGATGAAGATACGCAGATTTAGCAAATTGTTATTCTTGAAGACAGAATAACAATTTGCTATAATAACGTAGAAATAAAGAGCAGGGAGCACAATATTATGTCAGGACATTCCAAATGGGCCAATATTAAACACAAAAAAGGTCGCCAAGATGCGATCAAAGGAAAAATATATACCAAAATGGGAAAACTGATCGCGGTCGCAGCAAAAGAAGGCGGATCCGATCCTAACAGTAATTCTAAATTGAAAGAAGCTATTACAAAAGCAAAAGCCGCAAATATGCCGAACGATAATATTGACAGAGCCATTAAAAAAGGCGTTGGCGAATTAGGCAACAACACCTATGAAAATATTACTTATGAAGGTTACGGTATCAACGGAGTTGCGGTTATCGTCGAAGCTTTAACAGATAATAAAAATCGAACAGCCGGAGATGTACGATACATCTTCGACAAAAACGGCGGGAATCTCGGCACATCGGGATGTGTCTCTTTCCTTTTTGAAAAGAAAGGAAAGATCTACTTAGATCTGGATATTCCTCTGAGTGAAGAAGAACTAATGGAATTAGCTTTGGATGCAGGTGCGGAAGATTTTGAAACCAGTGAAGACGGTTATGAAATCACGACCGATCCGGAATCCTTCAACTCCGTATCGCAGATGATCGACTCTCACGATTTGCAGCCGATCTCCGCAAGCATTGAAATGGTACCGTCAACTGAGACAGAATTGGTCGATGAAGATCATATTAAAAACTTTCGAAAAATGCTCGATATGTTTGACGACAACGATGATGTCCAAGAAATCTATCACAACGGGATATTGCCTGACGAAGAGTAATAAAGTTTGTACATATTCAGATAATTAATGAAATGATATTCATATCCGATTCACTGTATGTGCAACTGCCCGTAAGAAATGAAAGCGCATGAAAGATCTCATCGCATGAACCGATTTTATCGTTCAAATATGTATAATATCGCGTCATACGCTCAGCACTGTCTGCAATTGCATTGAAAAATAGATCCGGATAAGAATCATTGTAATAGACATTAGCATCACACGGATCCTGCCACAATCGATGCGTCAGATTTAGCACATCGATTTCTTTCTCTGAATCTGACATTGTAAAAAATGGACGGGACATATGATGCGGTTTATTACTTAGTTTATCGATCAAACGAGCAAGCGGATACAAATATAGTTGTTTTTTTGAAAAATATACCAACCGTTTATACCCTTTCAAACACTCGATCAACATATCTTCAGAGATCGATTCACACCCCATACCCTTAAGAATAAATTGGAAAAGGCGTGCTACGAGCCCTATTTCAGCCAAATCGATTTTGGCTATCCTTTCACAATCTATTAATGTTTGATCCAAAAAACCGGCCATGGAAAGATCCAGTAATACTTCAAATCTCTTATGCGTGTATTCATACGCATAAGTTTCTTCTCGGCCTTTGATCTTGCACCCTGCGTGATAATTGATATACGGATGTGTTCGCGAATCAAGCGCATGATGATTGACAAAGCCCATTAGATAAGCCACTGTTTTTCGAATCTCATCTTCGCTTAATTGTTCGGTAAATTCTGCCGCAAGCGAAAAAATCAAATTAACCCGATCATGCATGCAGTTTCCGATATCGGATGACCACTCATTTAATCGATGATTCAATATATGATAATAGAAGAGGATATCTCCCCCCATACAGCCTAAATCGTAAAGTAAACGATTTTCGACAATAATTTGTTTTAAAGTTCCGTCAGATAATTCTTTCAGAGAAAGATCACCGCACAGAATATGATTATGGATATCTGACATAAAACGCACCTCTCAGTGACTCATTATATCAGAGCACCCGATAATATCAAGTCACCGATGTTTAACAAGGTGTAAAATTCCAGTAAAATACAATAAATTATGTTGACTAATCAAATTTCATTGATTTAATATTGACTTATGATACTTTTGTGAAAGGAATTATTTTATGAAATTTACAAAATCTGAAAAAAGCTGGATCATGTATGATGTAGCAAACTCAGCATTTTCTATGATCATTTCCACTACAATCCCCATTTATTTTTCAATGTTGGCAACCAAAGGCGGAATTGACGCAAATGTCGTCTCGAGTTCTTGGGGAACAGCAACCGCAATCTCCGTATTGATACTAGCTGTGATCTCACCGATCCTCGGAGCGCTTGCCGATTACAAAGGAATGAAGAAAAAAATGCTGCTCGTTTCTTTGATCATAGGTATTGTCAGCCTATTTATTTTTACATTTACTGAAAATTGGTTGGCTTTTGCGGCAATATTTATTTTAGCGCGCTTGGCTTATTCAGCAGCTAACGTGTTTTATGACTCTATGCTAACGGATGTTTCCACAAATGAGCGTATGGACCAAGTATCCTCTAACGGGTATGCGTGGGGATACATCGGAAGTTGCATCCCATTTGTACTGGGGATCATATTTATCGCTGTAATGCCTTTCAATATTGGGACTGAAGTTGCATTCAAACTTTCATTTATCATTACAGGGATCTGGTGGGCTATTATGAGTATACCCTTGTTAAAGAATGTGAAACATACGCATTATGTTGAAAACCGTAATGATAAATTATCCGATATCGCTAAAAGATTAAAAGTCACATTGCATAAGATCAAGCAAGACAAAAGAATGCTATATTTTATTATCGGATATTTTTGTTACATTGACGGAGTCTATACGATCATATCAATGGCAACGATATACGGCGTCGAAGTCGGCCTTGACATGATCCAATTGATCGGAGCATTATTGTTTACACAATTGGTCGCATTCCCGTTTGCTATCCTTGCAGGCCGTTTTGCCAAAAAGTTCGGTTCACTCACAATGATCAAGGCTTATATCCTTATATATATCGTGATCTGTGTTTTCGGTTTTCAACTCGATCAAACATGGGAATTCTGGTCGCTTGCGTTTATGGTCGGACTTGCCCAAGGTGGTATTCAATCACTTTCTCGATCTTATTTCGCGCAAATCATACCTAAAGATGAATCAAATGAGTACTTTGGATTTTTCGATATCTTTGGGAAATTTGCGGATTTTCTCGGACCGATCTTACTCGCCGCGAGTGCTTACTTTTTGAAAGCATCAAAATACGGGATACTGTCACTGGCCATCCTCTTTATTGTGGGTTTCATACTCGTAAATAAAGTAGATAAGTTAGATAAGGCAGAACGTTTAGGCTCATAATAGAGCTAAAAAACAGCCTATGTAATCAATAGGCTGTTTTTTAGTTCTTCCAACAATTTCACTTATTTCATCTATCCTATCGTAAATCATTATCCATGTTTAAGTTTAAATATTCGTTACGAATCATACAAAGTACATTTCCGAGTATAATAAAAAAAAACCGCCTGTTATTAAAACAGGCGGAGCATTTCATAGATTAGTATCTATTTCTTTGCTGTTTTCTTGCTCTACGGCAATCAGGACATCTTTTAGGTTCGTTTTCAAACCCTTTTTCTTTGTAAAATTCCTGTTCACCTTCTGTGAAAATGAATTCATTTCCGCAGTCAGCACATACGATTGTTTTGTCAGCCATTATGTGACTACCTCCTAAATTTCTACGGATAGTTTTTAAAGGATCCTTAGTAAAAATTAAGGAGATTAAAAAACCCGTTAAGCGACTTTCGCCATCTGTAGTATAACATAGACGAAAATAAAAAACAAGAAAAATTTTAAAAAATTACACAAACACTCATACAAATAAAACATATAATAAAGTTATATTTTACACGTATCATATATCTTTACAATTGTATGAATTTCTGCATGGGCTTCTGTTTTAAAGTTGGTAAAATCCAACCTTTTTCTTTACTTTTCGCAAGGTTTTTTGCGCCAAATAATCCGCAGTTTCACTGCTTTTTTCAAGAATCTCATTAATATAGGCTTTATCTTTAAGTAAACGTTCAAATTCCTCTTGAATAGGTGCCAGACCGTCTGCGACTGCTTCACCCACTCCGACTTTCAATTCCGCATACCCTTTCGATGCAAATTCTTTCTCAGCTTCTTTGATCGAAATATTTTGCACACAAGAGTATATCTCGAGTAAATTAGAAATACCAGCTTTGTTTTCCGGATCAAATCTTATTTCTTTTTCTGAATCAGTAACCGCTTTTTTGAATTTTGAAATGATCACATCTTTCTTATCTTTCATTAATATATACGCATTCGCGTTATCATCTGATTTAGACATTTTTTTTGTCGGATCGGTCAAGCTCATAACTTTCGATCCCTTTTCTCCCAAATACACTTCAGGGACTTTGAAAGTAGGTGAATATTGCTGATTGAATCTTTGCGCGATATCTCTTGTCAGTTCCATATGTTGTTTTTGATCGATACCCACAGGGACAAGATCACTTTGATAGAGCAAAATATCCGCAGCCATTAAGACGGGATAATCATATAACCCAACACGGATATTCTCTCCCTGTTTGGATGATTTGTCTTTGAATTGTGTCATACGCGATAATTCGCCCATGTACGCATAGCAATTTAATATCCAACTTAATTCGGCATGCGCCGGTACATGTGACTGGATATATAACAAAGAGAGCTCGGGATCGATGCCGGAAGCTAGTAACATAGCTGCACACTCTAATGTTCTTTTTCGTAGCTCCGCGGGTTTTTGCAATACTGTGATCGCATGCATGTCAACGATGCAGTAGATGCAATTATAAGATTCTTGCAAAACCGCCCAATTTTTGATCGCACCGAGGTAATTGCCCAAAGTAAATTCTCCCGAAGGCTGTATCCCACTGAATATTATTTTTTTCTCTTGTTCAAACACTATGCTACCTCTTAATGATTATTATTTATCGTTCTATTGTAAACTTAAATTATTAAATTTAGTTTACAATAGAACTTGCTTCTGTTACAATTACGATATAATTTAAGGAGAATTTATAAGTGGATTCTAAAAAAATACAGTTCATAACACAAACTGCGCTTATGGTCGCTTTGTTGAGCATATCAGCATTTATTCGAATACCCTTCCCTCTTGTTCCTATCACATTACAAACATTTGCTGTTATTCTATCGGGATTATTTCTCGGCAGTCAAAAAACTACCATCGCCGTATGCGTCTACATCATATTGGGTTTAATAGGTCTTCCCATATTCAGTTCAGGCGGAGGGATCGGCTATGTGTTAAAACCGACTTTTGGCTATTTGCTAGGCATGATACCTGCCGGATATATTATTGGGAAACTCTCCTACGGGAAGCAAGTCAAATTTAAACGAAACTTATTTGCGTCTCTCATAGGAACTTTGACGATATACTTAGTTGGCGTTCCATATTTTTATTTGGTCGGCACATATGTTCTGAATCTGCAAATCGAATTTGTCGGACTACTATATTCAGGATTCTTGATAACATTACCCGGTGATATCATAAAATGTCTGGTAGCATCAGTCGCGGCAACAAAACTACCGCAAAGTCTAAAAAATTCGCTATCCTAATAAATATATTGTTATTCGTCTGATACTCTATTATCGTTTATTTGGACAAGCGTATCGATACTGTCTATTGTAATAAAGAATCTTGCTGTGTCAAAATCATTCACCGGAATCATAATTATATCGGCATCGATGCGCGTTTCCCCGGGATCCATATCTTCAAGGATCATCGTATAATCGATCCCGTGATTTATGGAATAAGCTTGAAGCGCATTAAAATCATATTCCGCTTCGCTGTCTTTTATTTGTTCGTAAGTCGTACCGATCAATTCATACTGCATGATACTCACATACGGATAATCTTCCCATGTGATCGTTTTTTCCGATATGTTTGTGGTTTGATACATCAAAGCTACATAAACATAATTTTCATCGAATTCATAACCTACGAGTTCAGAGATCGTCCCGGCTTCGAGAAAAGTGATCTCTATCAATTCATTTGACAGGTTTTCACCAACTTGACTTATTGTGTCATATTCTTTTGGCGCAACAGAAAATATATATAGTGTTACTCCGATAGCTGCCAACAATACGGTAGTCAGTAAGATAATCAACACTCTTTTCTTCGTTGATTTCTTTTTTTTCGCTTTATTGTTTTTTGTATCTCGTGTTTGTTTAATTCCTATTTTTCTAGCCATAATTATATTGTCTCCAAATCCCCCATATACGGTTTTAAAACTTCAGGTATCGTTACTGAACCGTTTTTATTTTGATAATTTTCAAGTAGAGCCGCAAAAGTTCTTCCTACCGCTAATGCCGATCCGTTCAATGTATGCACGAATTTAACTTGCTCATCGGAATCTCGGAATCGAATATTCGCACGACGTGCCTGAAAATCCTCAAAGTTAGAACAAGAACTGATTTCAACATATCGATCATAGCTCGGCATCCAAACTTCGATGTCATATGTTTTTGCCGACGAAAATCCAATATCTCCCGTGCAAAGTTCTACAACACGATATGGGATCTCCAACAATTTTAATACTTCTTCCGCATTTTTTGTTAAACTTTCAAGTTCATTATAAGACATATCGGGATGTACAAGTTTAACCAATTCTACTTTATCGAATTGATGATTTCTTATCAAGCCGCGCGTATCTCTGCCGGCGCTTCCTGCTTCCGCGCGAAAACATGGGGTATAAGCGGTAAGATATGCAGGGATTTGATCCAAATCTAAGATCTCATCACGATAGATATTCGTTAAAGGCACTTCTGCCGTAGGGATCATAAAATAATCGTTATTTGTTATATGAAATGCATCCTCTTCAAACTTCGGCAACTGTCCCGTTCCAACCATGCTTTGTCTGTTTACCATAAACGGAGGCGATATTTCAGTATACCCGTGTGATCGTGTATGCAATTCAAGCATAAAATTGATCAGTGCGCGTTCTAATTTAGCACCGTTCCCGGTAAACATGGAAAAACGAGCACCGGAAATCTTTGCAGCTCTTTCAAAATCCAACAACCCGGAATTAACTGCGATGTCCCAATGTGCCAAAGGTTCAAAATCAAATTTTCGCACTTCGCCGACTTTTCTGCGTTCAACATTATCTTGCTCATCTTTCCCGATCGGTATATCTTCGTTTGGAATATTCGGGATACCCAGCAGTATCTGTGATAAATCCGTATCCAATTGAGCGATCTCATCGTTATACTCTTTCATTTGGGCAGATAATTTTTTCATCTCTGCCAATATGGCACCGGTATCGCGACCTTCTTTTTTTAAGATCGGTATCTGTTTCGACTCAGCATTCTGCTGTGCTTTTATACTTTCAGACGTGCTGATCAAATTGCGTCGCTTTTCATCCAATTCAAGTAATCGATCAAGCGATATCTTTTCACGTCTGTTTAATAGCATTTCAATTTTTTCAGGTTCTTTACGTATACGCTTTATATCGAGCATATTTTGCAACCTCCAATGTCCGATGATACTTCCATGTATTATAATTCTTTTCGTTCAACTTCGCAAGCGGATAAATCAAAAAGGTATCTCTAATCGATTATTTCATCGATAAACGACCAGATGATTGCTTTTTCCTTTGTATGTGTAATGCTGTATGTAAAAACAGCATCGTCATCCAATCCGAATGTTTTTAATATATCCCGCTTGTTTTTTACTTTTTGTGACTCTTTAACCTTATCGGATTTCGTTAATATCAGTACAGGTCTGATGCCGAATCCTTTAATCAATTCAAACATAGCAATATCATTCTCAGTCGGAACATGTCGGAAATCAACAAGGAAGAATACAACAAAATCGGTTTCTCGCTTTTCTAGATAATTTTCGATAATATTACCGAAGGAACGCTTCATGCTTTTTGATACTTTTGCATATCCATACCCCGGCATATCGACAATGTAGAAAGAATGATTGATAAGATAGAAATTTGCCGTTCGCGTTTTTCCCGGTTTTGAGCTTGTTCGTGCTAAAGATTTTCTGTTGAGCATCGAATTGATGAAGCTTGATTTCCCCACATTTGATTTTCCGATCAAAACGATTTCAAATTTTCCGTCTTTCGGAAATTTCTCGATATCAACTTCGCTCATGATATACTCTGCACTTTGAATCTTCATTTATCCAATCCTAAAAAGACGATATTATAAACATCTTCCATTTTGTCAGCATAATGTATCTTAAGTTCATCCAATATTTTTTCAGGTATATCTTCCAGATCTTTCTCATTTTCAGTCGGAATAATAACTTCAGTGATCTTTGCCCGATTAGCGGCAAGTAATTTCTCTCGTAAGCCGCCGATCGGCAACACTTTTCCGCTTAAGGTGATCTCGCCTGTCATTGCGAGTTTTTGCGAAACCTCTCGCTTGCTTAGTGCTGAAATAAGCGCAGTCGTCATTGTTATACCAGCGGAAGGTCCGTCTTTTGGGACTGCTCCTTCCGGTATATGGATATGGATATCGATTTTATCCCATTCGATATCTTCCACCGCGTATTCATCGGCATTGGATCTAATATGGCCAATGGAAGTCTTAGCCGACTCCTTCATTACATCGCCCATTTTACCGGTAAGCTCAAGCTTGCCGTTTCCTTTGGCGATAGCCGCTTCGATTTCCAATACATCACCGCCTGTACTTGTCCATGCTAAACCATTGACTACACCTTGGATCTTTTTATCTTCAACAATATCATACGAATGCACTTTCCTACCGAGATATTGATGTAAATTTTTAACCGTAACATCCAAAGTTTTCTGTTGGTCGATCACAAGATTTTTTGCAGCTTTCCTGCATAATGAAGCAATACTGCGTTCTAACTGGCGCACACCGGATTCTCTCGTATAATTGTGGATGATCTCGTATAATACATCATCACTCAACTGTAAATTATCCTCAGTGATGCCATTGAGCTTCAACTGCTTTGCGACCAGATGTTTTTTGGCAATCTCGAGTTTTTCGTTTGCCATATATCCGGGGATCTCTATAATTTCCATCCTGTCCAATAGCGGAGCGGGTATAGTCGATGTTACATTAGCCGTAGTGATGAACATCACCTCTGACAGATCAAAAGGCACTTCAATATATGTATCCGTGAATGTTGAATTTTGTTCGGGATCCAATGCTTCCAATAAAGCTGAAGCAGGGTCACCTCTCATATTTCTGGTCAATTTATCGATCTCATCCAGAAGAAAAACCGGATTTTTACTTTGCACTTGACGCAATCCTGAAATGATCCTTCCGGGCATCGCCCCTACATAAGTTTTACGATGACCTCTTATCTCTGCTTCATCATGCATACCACCCAAAGAAACCCGGACAAATTTACGTTCGGTTGCGCGCGCTATTGATTTTGCAATAGAAGTTTTCCCGACCCCGGGAGGTCCGACAAGACAAAGGATAGGGCTTTTAAGCGAAGATGTAAGTTTGATCACAGACAGATATTCCAATATCCGTTCTTTTACCTTCGTAAGTCCGTAATGGTCTTCATCCAATATTTTGGAAACATTTTGAATATCAAAATTTTCGCCGTCACATGCTTCCCAAGGAAGATCCAGAATGTAATCCAAGTACGACTGTATCACCGATGCTTCTTGGGATCCCATCGGTGTCATTTCAAAACGATCCATTTCTTTCAATAAACGTTTTTTGTACTCATCACCCAAAGGCAATGCTTGCAACTTGTCTCTATATTCATCTATAGATTGCTCTTGATCATCTTCATTCAACTCTTTATTAATGATTTGCTTTTTCTCACGTAAATATCTGATTTTTTGTTCGTTTGAAAGAGACAGCACCAACTGTTTTTCCAAATCAAATTCGACCTCAGCGATATTTGTAAGATTAGCGAGTGTTTCTATCGTTTTTTTCAATCTTTCTAGTGTATCATCAAGTTCCATAATAGTATAATACTCTTCAGCAGTTAACGGTAAGTTGGATGTGATCTTATCGACAACTTCATCCGGATTCACACCTTCAAATTGCTTTTCTATTGAACTATCATATTGTCCGATAAGTGTTATATATTTAATATATCTCTCTAACATTATTTCAGAAAGAGTATCATTTTCGTCATCTATTAAATTTTCAGTGTAAGTCAAAGGATCGACCTTTACAGTCACAAAAGGCTCAAAAGTAATATATTCGACGATCTTAGCTCTGCTGATGCCATTGATATGGATCCTAACAGAATTATCTGATATACGTAACATATCCTTGATGTCTGCGATACAACATATTTTTTTCGCGCTATCAGTTTTCTCACTGTTATTTTGATACGCGTTGTAAGCAAAACAAATAAGATGCGATTGTTTTGCAGCCGCATTGATAGCTTGAAGCGACTCCTTCTTATCGATATCGATCACTGTATTGATCTGCGGACCTATAATCACATCACCGACTGATAATAGTGGCAATGTATATTCAGCAGTCTCGACATTAGTTGTGCTTTCATTTATATTGTTTTTTTGTTTTTTTCTAAAATATATCATTCATTACCTCAAATAACATTAATGACTATAAATTATTCAAATTAATCTATATACATAAGACGATAAAAATATTAACTCGAAAAAATCAAGTTATCTATTATTTTATCACAAAAAAACATATGATGAAACAAATCATTTCATCATATGCCTTATTGCGCTTGAATATTTTTTA
Source organism: uncultured Anaerofustis sp. (assembly GCA_963674555.1). Taxonomy (GTDB): domain Bacteria; phylum Bacillota; class Clostridia; order Eubacteriales; family Anaerofustaceae; genus JBGMEA01. The sequence goes on from OY771429.1 coordinate 442,515, forward strand.
TTATTTGATTTCGACCGTTCCGCCAACTTCAGCGATCTTCGCTTTGATTGCTTCAGCTTCATCTTTTGTTGTTGCTTCCTTGATCGTGCTTGGTGCATTGTCAACTAAATCTTTGGCTTCTTTAAGCGGTAAACCTGTCATTTCTCTAACAGCTTTAACGACTTTCAATTTAGCATCGCCGGCTGCCGTTAAGATTACATCAAATTCATCTTTTTCTTCAGCTGCTTCAGCTGCAACCGCAACTCCCGCAACTGGTGCTGCTGCGCTTACTCCGAATTCTTCTTCCAATGCTTTGACTAATTCACTTAATTCAAGAACTGTCATAGCTTTTACTTCATCAATGATTGATTGAAATTTATCTGCCATTATATATTTCCTCCATTTAATTCCTTTTAATAATTTTTAATTATCTTATTAATATACTTAAGCCGATTGTTGTTCTTTGATAGCATTTATAACATATGCGAAATTTGCTATCGATGCGTTCAAGCTTCCTACTACTTTAGAAAGCAACTCTTCTTTTGTCGGTAATTGTGAGATCTTTTGGATCGATTCCAGATCCGTTACTTTATGATCGATCACTCCACCGATGAATCCCAAAGATTTTAACTTCTTTTCTTTTACAAAATCTGCGATCAGTTTCGCCGGAGCTACAGGATCGGTATTGCTAAAAGCAATTGCCGTAGTTCCTTTAAAGCAATCGATCAAATCTTCGAATCCACACTCTTTAGCAGCAAATCTCAAAAAAGTATTTTTATAGATCTTATAATCCACTTCTGCTTCATTTGCTTTTACTCTAAGTTGTGTAACGTCTTCCACGTTGATCCCTTTGTAATCTACGATCACAAAAGATTCTGCGTTTTTCATTTTTTCCGCTATTTCGTTAACGATCTGTTTCTTTTGTTCCAGAATTGCACCTGATGGCATCTGAACACCTCCTTCACACAATTTTTCAAAATAAAAGACTCTTTACCGCAATAAGGATAAAGAGCCATAAAATGTCTTCTTCATAACCTCGACAGGATATTTAAACTTTCGCACCTGTTGTCTGCGGTTTATTTATTTCAATGCAACTTATTGTAACACAATTTTTATAGCTTTGCAACAGCTATTTTAATGCTCGGGCTCATTGTGCTTGTAATCGCAACACTTTTAAAGTACTGCCCTTTTGCTGCAGCCGGTTTTGCCTTTCTGACTGCTTCAAGTAATGTCTCAACATTTTCTTTAAGGGCTTCAGGTGTAAAGCTCGCTTTTCCGACGACTACATGCATGATGTTGGATTTATCCAGTCGATACTCGACTTTCCCGGCTTTCAGGTCGCTTACAGCTTTTTCAACATCCATTGTTACAGAACCTGTTTTAGGATTTGGCATAAGACCTCTGGGACCCAATATTTTACCCAAACGTCCTACAACGCCCATCATATCCGGTGTAGCTACGACTGCATCGAATTCCATCCAGTTTTCTTTTTGGATTTTTTCCATCATGTCTTCCGCTCCGACATAATCAGCGCCTGCATCTTCAGCTTCTTTGGCTTTATCACCTTTAGCGAAAACCAAGATGCGATTTTCTTTACCTGTGCCGTTTGGCAAAACGATTGCGCCTCTAACCTGCTGATCAGCATGTCGAGAATCAACGCCTAGACGAATATGCATCTCGATAGTCTCATCAAATTTAGCGGTTGCTACTTGTTTAACTAACGCTACTGCTTCATCCATTTCATAATTTTTTGCCGACTCGATCATTTCTTTTTTTGTCGTATAATTCTTACCGTGTTTCATGTTTTCTCCTTTGTGGTATATAAGCCTCCCACGTTAACGGCTAATTAATTGATTTAGTCGATATCAGTCAACGACTGTAACACCCATGCTCCTTGCGGTTCCCGCTATCATACTGACAGCAGATTCCATACTGGTGGCATTTATATCAGGCATTTTAATCGTTGCGATCTCTTCAAGTTGTTTTCTTGTAATTTGACCGACTTTGAGCACATTCGGTGTTCCCGAACCACTTTCAAGTCCGATCGCTTTTTTGATCAAAACCGCTGCGGGCGGTGTTTTTGTGATAAATGAAAATGTTTGATCTTGATAAACCGTTATTACCACAGGGATGATCAATCCCGCTTGTTTTTCGGTTTTTGCATTATATTCTTTACAAAACTGCATGATATTTACGCCGTGCTGTCCGAGCGCCGGTCCTACCGGAGGCGCAGGTGTTGCTTTTCCGGCAGCTATCTGCAATTTTATAATCCCGATTACTTTTTTAGCCATTTGAATCTCTCCTATTTCTTATATCTTCTTCACTTGGACAAAATCCAGTTCAACCGGAGTTGCACGTCCAAACATTGAAATATTTACTTTAACTTTTCTCTTTTCAAGATTGATCTCTTCTATCAAGCCATCGAATCCTTCGAACGGACCTGAAGTGACGCGGATCTCATCACCCACCTTCAAATCGATAGCAGGTAATTTTTCTTTTATACCTAAATTACGCAATTCTTCCTCGGTTAAAGGAACAGGCTTTGAAGCCGGCCCTACAAAACCTGTAACACCCCTTGTATTTCTTACCACATACCACGACTCGTCGGTCATATACATTTTTACCAATACATACCCCGGGAAGATCTTTTTTGAAACTATCTTTCTAACGCCGCCTTTAGTCTCCTCGACCTCATGCATAGGAACAACAACTTCAAGAATAACTTCTTCCATGTTACGACTTTGCACCGTAGCTTCTATATTCGCTTTTACTTTATTTTCATACCCCGAATAAGTATGCGCAACATACCAACTGGCGCCGTTCGTTTCATTCATTCTTTCACTTCCTTAAGCAAGGTTATATATCAGATTCGTAAGATAGGAAAAAATCGTATCGAAGAAATATATTATAACTGTAAAAATTGCTATAATAAGTGTTACGATACCTGTACTTTTAAGCAACTCTTGTCTTGTAGGCCAACTGACCCTTTTGAGTTCGTTAAAAGCTCCTATAAAATATTGAACGAGCCCTTTGCCCCATCGGATAAGAAAAAATTGTTTTTTGTTCGTAACTTTCGATGGTGTTTTGCTTTTAGATTTTGATTTGGATTTTGTGTTCGTTTTTTTATTTGCCATGTCCTACCTCCGTTTCCGCAAAAGCGGCTATTTCGTTTCTTTATGAAGCGTATGTGTTTTGCAGAACTTGCAGTATTTTTTAATTTCCATTCGCTCTTTAGGCTTGTCTTTATTCTTCATTGTATCATAGTTTCTTTGTTTGCATTCCGTGCATTCAAGCGTAACTTTTACTCTCATTGTTTCACACCCTTATTGCTAATTTTGATTGGAGTATACATCAATTTTCTTCACGAAAAAAAGGCCTCTCCGCCTCAATACCAATATTATATCACTTTATTTCCAAAATGCAACTGTTTTTCTTTTTTTATTGATTAATATTTGGGATTGCTATACTATTAAAAGCATAATGACTTCAAGAACAAAGGAGCCTGCATGAAAAACAAATTATTCCGATCGAGCTTTGGCAGATCTTTCTACTGTTTTCTTCCTTTATTGATTTACTTGGGCATCGTTTTTGTTGTACAAACAGTATTTGTAAATATATTTGTAGTGCAATATATAAAAGAGCATCCTTCGTTTGAATTAAACGCGGCCAATTTCGATGGACTTCAAGACACTGTTTATGATTGGCTTCTTAGTGTCAATGCATTTGTATTGATCGCTGTAGCGATCGTAACTATAATTGTATTGGGGCTTATGTTTATTCGGAGAGAATACAAAGCATTTGATAAAAGATATCAAAGTAAGTTAACCGTTAAGGATTTATTTGCGACCATCTCACTTAGCCTAGGCTTTTATATGGCGCTAACGATCATATTGATCATTTTACAAAGCATATTTGATATGCGAGATATATTTTCACAATATAATGATACGACTTCGATCTTTTTTCAAGGTGACCTTCTGGTGGTCATACTCGCTGTAGGGATATTAACACCGATCAGCGAAGAAATTATATTGCGAGGTTTGTTTTTTAACCGATTACGCTTATTAATGAAACCTCGCCAAGCCGTTTTCTTATCCGCACTTATATTCGGGATGATGCATTTCACCGGTTCTCTTATCCAAATCAGCTATGCTTTTATTTTAGGTTATATGTTGGCATATGCATATTTTAAATATGAAAATATACTGATACCGATTATCATACACGTAACATTCAACATGACAAATTTCCTATTCCAATTAGAGATCATTGAACGATACGCTCAAACGACTTGGTTCAATCTGGGGTATTACATTATATGTATGTTACTTGTTTTCTACGGGATCAAGTATCTTGTTTCAAAAGAAAAACCCGCTCTTCTTTCATAAAATTGACAAACTATTACTCATTCAATTCATATCTACAATAAATAATATCATTTATTGATATATTTGCATATCATGCGAAGCATTATTTTCTTGCATAAACGGATTATTTCACATATGATATAATTAATAATAACACATTAATTTACACGAATAATTTTTAGATATATCATAACAGAAAGGCGGTGTGGTAATTGGTATCGATAGACGATGTAAAAAAACTATTATTGGCATATAATCCCTCAGCAGATATCAAGCTGCTGGAAAAAGCATATCAATTCGCCGACATCGCACATCGCAAACAAAAACGGTTAAGCGGAGAGGCTTACATTACACATCCGATAGAGATCGCATACATCTTGACAGAATTACGTATGGATATGCAAACGATCATTGCAGGATTATTACACGACGTGATCGAAGACACTGAATATTCCTATAAAGATATTAAAACAACATTCGGAGATGAAATTGCCGAATTAGTCGACGGCGTAACAAAAATCACGCAATTGGAATATGCGAATAAAGAAGACCAACAAGCAGAATCTTTCAGAAAAATGTTTATTGCTATGGCGAATGATATTCGCGTCATCATCATAAAATTAGCGGACCGTCTTCACAATATGAGAACTTTATCCGCAATGCCGAAAAGTAAACAGATCGAAAAATCGAACGAAACTTTAGATGTTTATGCTCCGATCGCACATCGTCTGGGGATATTCAGGATAAAATGGGAATTCGAGGATCTGGCTTTAAGGTATCTGGAACCTGAAAAATATTATGATTTAGTCGAACGCGTCGCTCAAAAACGTCAAGAACGCGAATCTTTTATTCAAGACGTTATCGAAATACTCAGCAATAAACTATCGGACGAAGGCATTAAATCCGAGATCAAAGGACGTCCAAAGCATTTTTACAGTATATATAAAAAAATGGAAAGCGGAAAGAATTTTAACGAGATTTATGATTTGACCGCTATTCGTGTTTTAGTGGACACTGTCAATGATTGTTATGCTGCTTTAGGTTGGGTGCATACATTGTGGAAACCGATACCCGGGAGGATCAAAGATTATATCGCTATGCCTAAGCCGAATATGTATCAATCATTGCATACTACCGTTATCGGACCGGGCGGAACACCGTTCGAGATCCAGATCAGAACAAATGAGATGCATCGTATCGCTGAATACGGGATCGCAGCGCATTGGAAATATAAAGAAGGCAAACAAGGATCGGATGAATTGGGTGAAAAACTTCGCTGGCTCTGGGAAATAAAAGAGCTCGGACAAGAAGTGGAAGATTCCGATGAGTTCATGGATGCCGTTAAAAAAGATTTATATACAGATGAAGTTTTTGTATTCACGCCAAAAGGAAAAGTGATCGAGCTGCCTATGGGTGCCTGCCCAATCGATTTTGCTTACCGCATCCACTCAGATATCGGAAACAGTTGTGTCGGTGCGAAGATCAACGGTAAGATGGTCCCGATCAACTATAAACTTCAGACCGGTGATATTGTCGAAGTCATTACAAGTCCGACTTCAAAAGGTCCAAGCAGAGATTGGCTGAAAGTTGTTGTCAGTTCCCATGCGAAAAACAAGATCCGCAGTTATTTCCGAAAGGCCGACAAAGAAGAAAATATTATCAAAGGCAAAGAATTGCTTGAAAGAGAAATCAAGAACGCTAAACTTGAACTTAATGACATTATCAACAGTAAATACCAAGAATTCATTTTAAAACGGTTTAATCTCAATGCCTGGGATGATTTGTACTCCGCGATAGGATACGGCGGAATAAAACCGGGATATATGATACAACGGGTAAAAGAACATTTTAAAGAAGATTTTCCCGAACCCGAAGTCATGCCTGTATTTTCGACTCCGAAAGAAGCCAATAAAGGCAAGGCCGTTAAAGTACAAGGACATAATGATTTAGCTACAAAATTCGCCAGATGCTGCATGCCCGTACCGGGAGACAAGATCATTGGTTACATCACCCGAGGTAGAGGGATATCGATCCATCGAGCGGATTGCATCAACATAAAGAATACGATCGATACCGATAGATTGATCGAAGTAGACTGGATGCAGGAACGCGCAAATCATGAGCGGTTCTCGACAGAGATCATCATCAAAGCCGCTGACAGAAAAGGACTCGTTAGTGATATCAGTACGATCATAAGCAATGAAGGAGTCAGTATCACAGGATTGACCGTCAAGACCCATAAAGACGGCACCGCGTATATGAGTATGAATGTCTTTATAAAAGATACGAAACAAGTCGATCAAATACTCGGAAAGGTATCGGTTATCCCGGGTATCACATCGGTATATCGCATATAGGAGGAAATGAAGATGAATAAAGCCTATGTCATCGTTGACATGAGCAATGATTTTGTCCATGACGAGGGATCACTGACTGCAGACCTACCCGCGCAAAACGCGGTAGATCCGATTTTAAAAAGACTTGAGCAATTTAATAATAATAATGAGCTGATCGTATTTGCAATGGACAGTCATGAACCCGATGACGATCATTTCCTTTTATGGACACCGCATAATGTCAAAGGCACTTGGGGCGCTGAATTGTACGGCGAACTGAATAAATGGTACCAAGATCATAAAGAAAATGACAATGTCCTTTTCTTAGGCAAAAGCGAGTACGATGCCTTTTATAGAACCAACTTATCTGACATACTGAAAGAACATGATGTCGATACGGTATATATTGCAGGTGTCTGTACGGATATCTGTGTATTCCATACAGCATACGGCGCATACAAAGCAGGATTTAAAACCGTTGTCGATCATAATGAATGCGCTACGTTTACCGATAATCACGAAATTTTCTTAAAACAGATGGAACTGATTTATAAAACCGATATCATTTAAAATTCTTACAAAAATAGCACTGTCTATTTAAGACAGTGCTGTTTTATTTATTGAACTAAATCCATCAATTCCCCATACCCTTCTTTCTCCATATCCTCGTACGGCACAAAGCGTAACGCAGCGCTGTTGATGCAATAACGTAATCCTCCTTTGTCTTTCGGACCGTCCTTAAACACATGTCCCAAATGCGCATCTCCAGCGCGGCTTCTAACTTCGGTACGCATCCGAAGCAAGCTGAAGTCTTTTTTCTCTTTTATTACATCTTCTTCGATCGGCTTAGTAAAACTCGGCCAACCGCATCCCGAATCAAACTTATCCGACGATACGAATAGCGGTTCCCCCGTTGTAATATCGACGTACAATCCTTTTCGGTGATCATTCCAAAATTCGTTATCAAACGGCATTTCCGTATCGCTTTGTTGTGTTACCGAGTATTGCAACGGTGTCAATTTTTCTTTTAATTCTTCTTCAGGAGGCTTTTGATAGCCTTTGGAAGGAGAGTTTTGTTGTTCCGATAAAGAGGAAAAATCAACGTGACAATAGCCGTTTGGATTCTTCTCCAAATATTTTTGATGGTATTCTTCGGCAGGATAATAATGGACAAGCTCAGTTACTTCAGTCACAATCGGTTTTTTATACTTCGTTTGTTCATTTGCAATAACCTCTTGGATGATCGAAAGATCACTTTCATCTCTGTAATAGATACCTGTTCTATATTGCTTTCCTCTGTCATTGCCTTGACGATTCATAAGCGTTGGGTCGATGATCTTGAAAAAATATTCGAGCAATGTCTTTAAACTCACTCTTTCGGGATCATAACGTATATGTACCGTTTCGGCATGTCCCGTTTTTGGTATGTCATGATAAGTGGGATCTTCCGTCTTACCGTTTGCGTAACCAACCGAAGTTTCGGCAACACCGAATATACGCGCGAAATAAGCTTCCGTTCCCCAGAAACACCCTCCAGCGAGCCAAATATCGTGAAGTTTTTCTTTATCGAATTCGATCCCTTTATTGGGATTATCAGGCAAAGAGTTTAGCATCATTACGATACCTCCTAACTGTAAAAAAACAAATAATTGTTAAATCCTATCTTCACACTTTAAAATAATTATACTCTTGTACTAAAAAATAACCAAGATATACGATCGCAAATTAGATATATGAACCATAAATGATCAATTTTATATCTACTTAAAGACAAATTGCTGATACTTATACTTCTGATAAACTACAGTTTATAATATACGGAATGTTTAAAACCTCTCTGAAATTTCCAGAAAAGTTTTAATTAAGGAAGAGAAATGAAAAGAGTATTTCTTTTTTGGGTCGATATACATTACATATTGTCTAGTTCAAAAAATGTTAAACAAAAACATTTAATATATTTTTTATTTACTGAGGTGAGGTACACTGTTATAGGTTGATCGTTTTTTACTCTTACTTCACCTTGTAAATAAATATAATTGAGTAGTGTGTATAAGTTATGTTTTTCAGTTTATTATTTTCTGAACTTACAGTGATACTTCTATGAAAATCAAAATTATATTTTATTGATAAAGCGTATTAAATTATCGGCGAATTCTAATTACTTGGTCGGAATTTTATCAATCAACAACAAAGATTAAGCGACAATGCTAACAGATATTGATCTGACTTGATTTTTGAGTATGTATGTGATATATTCAATTTATAAAAGATCTTGAAAGGAGTATATTATGTCAGTTGTAAAAGTAATTGAGATTCTAGCGGAATCCACTGAAAGTTGGGAGGCAGCTACACAAGATGCTGTAAATGAAGCTGCGAAGACTGTCGAAGATATACAAACCGTATATCTTGAAAGCTTTCAAGCAGTTGTAGAAAACAATAAAATTGCCAGATACCGCGTCGATGCGAAAATTTCATTTCTGGTACACTAAACGCACAACACAACTTTGAAAATAGTAGGAGCAAGAGATGGAAAAAAATGAATTTGTTAAATTAAAAAAATTCAATTTGATCATGGGTGGGTTACATTTAATACAAGGCATAGCAATGTTGTTTCTTGCGACTAATGTAATTCAAAAAATAGCTGAATTCTCACCTACAATAAGCCAATTCTTCATTGCATTCAATCCTGCAACACAATCACTTGAGGTTCAATCAAAATCATTGTTTGAATTACCGTTTGGGATATGTGTTGCTATATTCCTGATGATATCAGCAATAGCCCACGCACTTATATCTATACCAAACAAAACCAACACAATCTATAACAATGATCTTAAAAGAGGGATCAATAAGTTTCGTTGGTTTGAATATGCCCTGAGTTCTTCGATCATGATCGTCTTGATCGCAACCTTATTTGGTATCTACGACATTGCGTCTTTGCTCTTGATATTCATCGTCAACGCTTCGATGAACATGTTCGGACTTGTAATGGAACAACTCAACTCAGGCATATCAAAAGAACACATTAAATGGGGACCGTTCATCTGGGGATCTATAGCGGGCATAGCACCATGGATAGCTATTTTGATTTATATGTTCGGTACAGGGAATTATGATCAAGTCCCGTGGTTTGTTTGGGCAATACTCATCACTTACTTTATTGCCTTCAACACCTTCCCCATCAATATGATATTGCAATATAAGAAAGTCGGGAAATGGCAAAATTATTTGTATGGAGAAAAAGTCTATATCACTCTTAGCTTGATCGCAAAATCGATATTAGCATGGTTGGTGCTGTTCGGTGCGATGCAACCCTAAATACAAGATTCAAAAAACTCCTATTTGTAAATAGGAGTTTTTATTTATACTTTTATATTTCTTTTGCAACTTTTACCCATTCTCAACCAACCAATACTTGCTGCCATCTTGTGTTCGCTTAAGTACTCCGGCAATGATCAATTCTCGGCGCAACAAAAAATAATCATTAAATGTATGCCATTCATCTATAATGGCATTAATTTCCTTTTCTTTGTAATCTCTGCTACTCTCAAATTTTGTCCCGAGATATTTTAAGACTTCTTCCCTTTTTGTTTTTTTACTGGGCAGTTGAATTATTTGGCCTGATTTATTTAAAAATGGTTTGATTGTATTCATGATTTCCCTTTTCTATTTAGTAATTTACTTATTTAGTAAACTACTAAATAATATACTATCTGATATTATTTGTCAACACTTAACTAAGAAATTAGATCTTTAAACAATATATTCACAAAATTGAAGAGAGTAGACATATCGATTCTTTTAACGGAATCTGTCTACTCTCTTTTTGAGGAGTACTGCAATTGAGTACGTCCCCCTTTCTTTACTACTTCTAACCCTTCTAAATGTTTGTGATAACTCACATTTATTTTTCCGGTAAAAATTAGCTTTTCTATTATCATTGAATATGCTCTTTCGAACTACTCTTTAATTTTAGAATTTTTTCAGCGGCTATTCGTTTTCTGCTTTTTACGGCATCCAATTTATAAACCGTTGATGCTAATTGATAGAAGCGACTCACGTACTGGGGAGATCCTTTTCTTTGAGTAAATAAATAATAATACAAATTTTAATTCTTGTCAAGCATTTTTTAAATATTTTTTGAAAATACTATATTTTTTTCTAATTTATTTTTTGATTTATATAAATTTAGATATCTCATCCATTAATGCATATAATATCTATGAATAAAGCAAAAAAAATTCTATCATAGGAAAATAAAATATTGAATATTATTAAAAAAAATTGTATAATGCAAATAAAAAAATATGGAGGAAATTCAAAATGAGTAATCCTATAGTTGATTTTTTCAACAATGGTGGTATTTTCCTATTTAATGAAGAAAATGGGTCAAGCGAGAATACATATTACAAAATAGAAGAACTGATGGGCGAAATGGAAGGTGAAAACATCACGCAAACAGAGGTAGACGATGAAGGTATTTTATGTATCTTTTATGACTGTACTGTTCTGGAAGAAGAAGTGGCTCTTGCAAAATATAATGATGGTGAGTATGTGGAATCACTGTAAATATATTCCTTGAAAATTATCAACATACTAGCAATAAAACAAGGATCCTTATTAATTATCGGATCTTTGTTTATTTTGCTTGAAATAGCATTCATATCTGATTATTAAAGTCAAAATATCTACATAGGAATTCAAATGTAAAAATATAACGACTCAATCAAATAACCAACTGACTGTGCTTTTGCTAATCTAAATAGAAAAGTCTTTATCGTTTTCACAGAGGTCATACTGTTCTGATATCGACTGATTAGTTGTCATGGAGGCAAGGCACAAGGTGGCAAAAGCTTCTTTGGAAGAGTGAGTCGCCGTCACAAGACTACTCGGCCGATGGCTGTAGCGGAAATGGTGGTGCTTGCAAACATTCCTTCGGGTATTTGCTTGCCCAGTTTTTCATTGTAGTTCCTTTTGATGCTGATGGAGATGTCTCCCGATGCACCTCTTTTTTTTGCCTCGTCGAGGGCCGCTCTTTTAGCTTCTTCCAAAGCCAAATCCAAGGCCTCCTGATAGTCGTAGGTGTAGAGGTTATCCTGTTTTGCAAAAACGATATATCCGCCTTTAGGATCCCGTTTGATGGTGATCTCTGCAGTTGCAGTCACGTTGCCTACGATGGCTCCGACTGCGTTTGCAACATCTGCGTTTTTCGGGATCACCGCTTTGGTGCCTAGTGCGGCGGCAACCTCGGGAAGGAAGAGATGAATGGGAGCGCCTACGCCAACCAGAGGCACCGGAACGAAAAAGGGCAAATAAAGAAAACTGTCTTCATCCCTTTGTCTCCAATCTTTCCAACCATCCCGGATCAGCTGCTCCAAGTGAAAATCCAATCCATCCCGCTTTAAGTCCGGATATTTGTCTTCCATGAGCATGCGGACGATGTTGAAATATAACCGTTCTTTCACGAGATCGTAAACTTCCTCCGAGAGTTGTTCGGGGGAGCGTCCAAGGTATTGGGACAGATAATCTAAGGCCAGGCAGGATGCTTCGGCGTTGAATTGATCGAAGTGACCTTTTGCATGCATCATATCCGTAGGTGTAAGGCCGCAGCGTTGGATGATCCCTTCTTTTTCCAAGCGGCTGATGCGGCTGGAAAAGATTCTTTTACCCAATGTCTGCGCCACCTCCATATAAATTAAGGGGCCGTTTTCTTTCAAGGCTCTGCAGAAAAGGCGCTCTTCCGGATTGTACTGGATGTTCTTTTCAATATCCCTGAGCAAGATGAAAAATTCATGCTGCGGATCTTTGATGCCCCGAGGAGTGCGGATCAGATTTTTGAGTTTGGTTACCATGCCGGGATTTTGTGCAGCTGCAATACACAAAGGGGTGACCCTCTTGGTGCCAAGGGATAGGCCATTACTGCGATCAGTAAAGACACGGCTGTCACCGCCAAGTCCAAAGGTGTCGATGTAGACGGCTTTCACGAAAGTCTGCCATTTGCCCACTTTCACGCCATCTCGGGCTTTCACGGGGACAGCGTTTTTCACCATGGCAATATCCGTGGTGGTGCCACCCATGTCTATGACCAGGCAATCCTTTTCGCCAGTTAATTCCGTACCGCCCATAACGCTGGCAGCCGGTCCGCACAAGAGTGTCTCCACCGGTCTGACAGTGGTGAAGGTTTCGCTCATCAAGCTGCCGTCACTGCGGACAATAACTACAGGGGCGTGGATGCCTCGCTGGCAGAGGGAGGACTTGATGGCTGCAAGAAAATCCTGAATTACGGGGATCAACCGGGCATTGAGTAAAGTGCTGGCGCCTCGCTTGATGTAATTCAGATCGGAAAACAATTCGTGTCCGCAGATGGCATTAAGACCGTAAACAGATGTGAGCAACTCCTTGGTTTTCAGTTCCGTGGACGCATTTCGTACGCCCAGTTGCTGCACGATGGCTACGGCATCGGCATCGGCCACCCATTTTTCGCAGTTCTGGATAAAGGTGTCCCAATCTGGTTCCCGAACCACTTCGCCACGTTGATCCACTTCTCCGTCCAGAAAGAAGATCTCGCTGTTTCCAGGCAGACCGTAGCTTTTGCCGGTGCGAAGGATCACATCTTTATCTGCACCGATGAAAATCAGCTTACCTCGGCCCCCTTTCTCTTCCACGCATGCGTTGGTAGCCAAGGTGGTTGACAGGGAGACGATCTCAGCTTCATTTAAAAGCGCTGCGGGCAACTGGTCAAGGGCGTTTTGGATTCCTATGGCCAGATTCTCTCCCGTAGTCAGTGATTTGGAACAGTAAAGGATGGTTTTACCTTCAAAATCATAGATCACTGCATCTGTGTAGGTGCCGCCTGTATCGATGCCAATGCCAAGTTTCATAAAAATGTTCGCTCCATTTCCTAGAAGTTGGTCCGCGAGGATCTGTTGGATTGATTATATCTCACCAGAATTCTGCGTCTCTGCTTACGCCTACCTTCATAACTCTAACTATCATCAATTAGACTTATTTTCCATATTATTTTACCACAAAGCAAATCTATGAGAACACACTATCAGCAAATTTAATTCTCAAATTATTCCAAAAAGCACACATGCAAATAGACCTTAAAATATACATTAAATTCAATTCTGAAGTTTATGCTAATGCGTATATGTAAATTCCCTTATATGGAAGGATATGGACCTACGTCAATAAAGTGGACACAAACAGTTTAACTATTTAAGCGACAGAAGCAAGATATTGCTCATGAGCCTGTTACAGAGTCAGATAGCCTATGGATCCATGGATCCGCTTGCGATTGTACCAAGCCTTGATAAACTCGAAGAGTGATTTTGCGATGCGAGAGAAGAGACTTGCACCTGTTGGTATATAATCTTGATTAATGATTATCATTTGTAGGCAACCGCGAACATTTACCATAAGCTCAAATCACGAAAGTAGGCGAAAAACGCATACCTAAGCCACCTCGAAAATAATTCGTAATCAATAGCTGTGCCCGTCACAAAAAACACGAACACGCAATTAAAGATCTTACAGATAAAAATACAACGATTCAATCAAATAATCAACTGACTGCGCTTTTGCCAATCTAAATAGAAAAGTCTTTATCGTTTTGTTAGATATCTCACTGTTTTGATATTGATCGATCAATAACAAAAATCTCTTCTTTTCACTATCTGAAGCTTTTTTATTGACGTATCCCCAGATATGCTGCGCGGCGTTTATTTCCGCACCCGGGTTTTTCTCAATAGACAACGTGGACTCAATATAGGTGTAAAATTGTAACGCATCAGGATTTGATTTATCTTTCAAAAGATCTCTAATCTCATTATAAATATCCGAAGATTTACTCAATATGAGATATTTATACCTTGTCCATTCTTTCTCAATATCTTTAATCTTAAGATCCTTTTTTAACAAAAGATTGCATTTTATCGCCGAAAGATTCTTGTCCTTCACTTCCAACATAATATCAATATCTTTAGATACAAGGTCTTTATAGAATTTTATAAACTTTGATGCACTAATATAGTTTGAATGTGCTCCTCGAGCTCCATTTCCGCTCTCCTGCGAATAATGGATCTTCTGTTTTCCGTCTTGTGATTTCCAAGTGTCAGCACACTTTTCTATCCATTCATATTCGTTTAAGTTGGTTTGCGGACTGTTCAATTGATGATGGAGATTATCAAATACCACAGGAATACCTGTTTGCTCCGAAATATATATAACATCCTGAATATTATAAGATTTATCATCGTTCTCTATAACCAAACGATCTTTTATATTTTGATTTAAACTTTGGTAGTTCTTTACAAATCTATCGATCGATTTTGATTTATCGTCATAGACACCGCCTATATGTAAGATAATTTTGGCTGAGCTGTCACATCCCAATGAATCCAAAAATCTACAATGATATATCAGATCATGAATAGACTTCTCAGCGACATCTTCTCTGACAGAATTGATGACAGTATATTGACCGGGATGCATAGACACTCTCATTTTGGATTCGCGGATCAAATGCCCGATGGATCGTAAGCGATCCTCAAATTCAATCCACCACTTAACTTTATTGACAGGATGAGAAGCAAGCGGGATAATATCGGAACTGATCCTAAATAGACGGATATCGTTTTCAATATTATATCGAATGATTTCTTCTAAAGCGTTTAAATTGCTTTCTATCACATTTTTAAGATTCGTTTCCGTAGCATTTTTAATTCTTATTGACGATAATTTCGTCTTCTCGCTACCGATATGAATGCACGCATAACCGATTGACATAGTCTACACCTATCTTTTCTATTATCATTTATATTATACATCTTTATAGCATTTACGGATACTATACTATTATATGTACCGTGTATTCACAGTTTATTATAATAATAATTGTAGCCTACAAAAAGGTTACAAAAAGACTCCCCAGATATCTGAAGAGTCTTTTATCATCATATAAAAATGGTGCTGAAGAGAGGAATCGAACCTCCGACCTATTGATTACGAATCAATTGCTCTACCGACTGAGCCACTTCAGCACAAATAATGCATGAATACTATAGCATAGAATAATCAAATTTTCAAGAAAAAATCTATTGATCCAATAAATTATTCTCAGTGTGTTTATGATGAAAAAAGACGCTTAGATCAACGTCTTTTAGAAAAATCAAATGTGTATCATCAATGCACGTCAATTGGCAAATCAATACGATCAATCATCGAATTCTTTCGAGAATTTATAATTGACGCGAATCAAGCGACCGCCCATTTTTTTTCTATCATGTTTTTTCTTAAATACCAACACGCCCGTTGCAATTACTGCAAGCGCGGAAACCACTACTGCTGAGGCCAGTATCGCTTTTTTTGAATCACTCATAAAGCACACCTCCATTACTGCTTTCATTATACATGATTACAATAGCTCATTCAATAAAATATTATGAATTTACTTCAGTGTATCAAAGAATCTATCGGAACATTTCGTCCTGTTCTTTTCTTAATTGATATACTGGTGATGTTTCATCAAATTGCAGATGTGCATAGGTAATAGCTTCACCTTTTTTAATATCTTTTACAACTTTTGTCTTCGGAGTGATGATCCCAATCGGAACGCAACCTTCGCTTTTCGCAACTTCGTATCGTTCAAAACTACCGTAAACGCTGTACCCACCTATTCCGTCCAGCAGCTCTCCGGCTGAAAGATCTTTTTTAGCTATAGTTATCGTTTCGGAATACGGTTTTTCAGGTAACGGAGCTATTGTGGGTTGATTGTACAAAACTGTCTGTGCCACAGTGATCGGTGTTTCCATACTGCACAAATGATAAGGTCTGTATAAGAGATAGTTTGGACCGTCCCCCACTTTTAAATACTGTATTTGATGATGTAATTGCGGAAGATCCGTTGTAACAATAATGAACACACCGGGAGCTACTCCATCTACGTATTCTATCGTATGATAGCTGTTCAATATGCCCCCGTTTTCTTTTAAAGACAACACATCCACAATATTATCTAATGTTGCTTTGGGTCCATGTGCTCCGCGAATGTCAGGTAAAAATCCGGTAGCGTTTGACATACAAGTCATTTCCACCATCGTTTTTGTTCCATCCTTGAATGATGAAAGCATCCTGGGTGATATACCCCTTGCAACAGCTTCTTCATACACTGTATCCGGATTACATGTAAGATCGACTTTATTGTTTTTTCCCTTACCGATAACCAGAGTTTCCAAACCGATCATGTCGGCAAAATCATATAATTCTTTGACCGCTCCGGGTTCATCTCCGGCGGAGCCGGTGTAAACTGCTCCGGCCTCCTTTGCGTATCTCTGTAGAATATGACCGACAGTTACATCCGTTTCCACATTCAACATAATAATATGCTTACCGTTGTTGATAGCACCCAATGCTATTAAAACACCTGCATCCGTATTTCCCGTTGCATCTACAACAGCATCTACCAGATCACACTCAGATATAATATCTGAATCCTCACATGCGGCAAATTTTCCATTTGATATCGCCGTTTCAAGTTCTTTCGCGTTTCGTACGATAACGATATCGTCATCGTGAATGTTTGCTAGCTTATAAGTATCGATGGCTTTTTGTAAAGTATGGTCCGCAATTACCGCTGCTCTCATTCCTTTTACCAATGAAAGTTGGCTGACTAATCCTTTACCCATCTGCCCTGCCCCAACAATGCCGACTTGAATGACATCGTTGTTTTCACAACGTTGCTTTAACAGTGCATTTATATTGATCATGAATGTAAATTCTCCTAGAATTTGAACTGCATTATATATGATTGCATATTGAATAATTTCGTATTTTTATTATTATAAAAGCGAATGGTACTATTTTATAATAATTTATTCTATAAAGCAATTACATTAGAGAATTCTAATCTTTTCTATAATACGCTACTGCCGATATTCCAGTTATTGTCTGAATCTGATATAATATGATTTGAAAAATAAAGTGAGGAAATATGAAAGATAAAATTGTAAAAGATATTCTTCCGAACGTATTAAAACCTGCAAGATACATCGGCGGCGAATATAATTCAGCTGTAAAGGATCAAGATCCGAACGCGATCAATTTTGCATTTGCTTTTCCTGACAGCTACGAAGTCGGCATGTCTCATCTGGGCATGAAAATATTATACAGTTTACTCAATGATCTTGATGGGGTAAATTGTGAACGCGTATTCGCTCCAATGCCAGATATGGCTTACGAGCTGAAAAAAAATGAACTACCTTTATATGCACTCGAAACATTTACGCCGTTAAATGATTTTGATTTTATCGGTTTTTCTTTGCAGTATGAAATGAGTCTGACGAATGTTCTTTATATGTTAGAACTGGCAAATATCGCTTTAACCAGTGAAGAACGAAACGATAACGCACCAATTATTATGGCCGGCGGGCCTTGCTGTGTCAATCCGGAACCGTTCTGTGATATTTTTGACATCATCATTATTGGAGAAGCAGAAGAACTTTTACCTGAACTAATGAGCCTTTATAAAGAAACCAAAACCAAACAAGAATATCTTGAAAAAGCTGCTTTAATTGATGGAGTGTATATTCCGTCTTTTTATGAAGTGTCATATGATAACGATGAGAACAGAATTAAAAGGACATCACTTCATCCTAATGCAAAGAATATTATCAACCGCAGGATCGTAAGTGATCTTAATAAGTCATATTACCCGAATAAATTCATTGTACCATTTACAGAACCTGTGCATGATCGAGTTATGGAAGAAGTTATGCGCGGTTGCCCGCGAGGGTGTCGTTTCTGTCAAGCAGGTTTTATCTATCGCCCTGTCAGACAAAAAAGCATAGAAACCGTTAATGCGCAAACAAGCGCACTTTTAGAATCGACAGGCTACGAACAAGTTTCTTTTGCATCCCTTAGCACAACGGATTATAAAGGATGCGAAGCGGTGATCCGTTATGTCAACGAAAATTATGCGAACGATAAAGTTTCGGTTTCTTTACCTTCTCTCCGGATCGATAAATTCAGCGTTTCGATCGCCAAAGAGATTCAAAAAGTCCGTAAAACAGCATTGACTTTTGCACCTGAAGCCGGGAGTCAACGGATGCGCGATGTTATCAATAAGAATATTTCCGAAGAGGATATTTTATCTACATTGGAAGAAGCATTTAAAGAAGGGTTTAGCAAGATAAAATTATATTTTATGATCGGCTTGCCATATGAAACCGATGAGGATGTAGAAGCTATTTCATTACTGGTTGATAAAATAATCGATTTATACTACGGTTTGAATTTAAAAGGTAAATTCCCTGCGATTTCAGTAAGTGTCGGATGTTTTGTGCCGAAACCTTTTACACCGTTTCAATTTATGGGACAAAATTCAGCTGAAGAATTTGAAAGAAAACAAAAAATATTGCAGCGCACATTAAACCGAAAAGTCAAATTCAATTACCACAACGCATCATTATCGATCATAGAAGCAGCTTTTGCTCGCGGAGACAGAAGACTCAACCAAACCTTGATCAAAGCTTTTCAAAATGGGTGCTATTTTGACTCATGGCCCGATCACTATAACCCGAAAGGTTGGGAAAAAGCTTTTGCGGATTCCGGCTTGAATTATTATGAACTTGCACAAAAGCATTTTGGCTACGAAGATGTTTTGCCGTGGGATTTTATCGATATCGATGTAGACAAAGACTTCTTTATACAAGAAGCAAAAAAAAGCAAAGAAGCCGCTACGACTTCGGATTGTTACGAAACTTGCAGCAATTGCGGGATCAGCAATAAATATGGCAGGTGTGATTTTGAGATATAGAATATGTTATCAAAAAAACGATGATCTGATTTTTATTTCACATTTAGATCTGCAAAAAATGTTTCAGCGTGCTTTCCGTCGCGCAAAAATCGACTTAGCGTACTCGGAAGGTTTTAACCCGCATCCTAAAATGAGTTATTCCCCGCCTTTGTCCCTATTTGTCAGTTCTGCGGAAGAATACCTTGATGTCTATGTGTCAAGCGGACAAGATACGGAAGAGATAAAAATTCGATTATCAGAAGTTCTACCGGATTCGATAGTTATCAATCATGTCGAGTTACTGGATAATAATGCGGATAATCTATCGGATCTTATAGTCTGGGGTGAATATGAAATAATCCTGCACGATGAAGGCTTACCAAAAAGTATCTGTGATGATATTAAACATTATTATGAATCGAATGAAGCGATCAATGTGACAAAACGCAACAAGAAAAAAAAGTTGATACAAAAAAACATTAAGCCTAATATAAAATCTTTTGATTGCGTAAGACAGGATAACAATCTCTATATTAAATGTGAACTATCGCTTCGAAACAATGCAATACTGAATCCAAATTACATCGTCAAAGCGCTGCGTGAAAACCTTGAGATTTTAAAAGATGCAAAAATTGCATCCATCCGTAAGACAAAAGTGTTGCTAAATAATCAAATTGCAAAGGCATAAAAAATTATACTTTGTCGCTTAGTTATGGTATAATATTGCAGAAAAGATCCTTCATAAGACATATTATTGATAAATAACTTCGAATCAATTCAGAAATAAGTATAAAACAAATTGTCATAAGGAGAACTATATGATTTCAGCTAATGATTTTAAAAAAGGTGTTACGTTTGAAATGGATAACGATATCTATGTCATCGTTGACTTTCAACATGTAAAACCCGGAAAAGGTAGTGCATTTGTACGCGCAAAAATCAAAAATATCAAGACAGGATCGACAGTCGAAAGAACATTTAACCCAAATGAAAAATTCGAAAAAGCTCATATCGATACCAAAGAAATGCAGTATCTGTATAATGATGGTACATTATATTATTTCATGGACACTGAAACCTATGAACAAATACCATTGGATTATGAGAAAGTCGAAGATGCGGTATTATATATAAAAGAAAACATGAACGCTACGATCAAATTCCACAAAGGCGAAGCATTCAGCGTTGAGCCACCCAATTTTGTAGAATTAACGATCACTGAATGCGAACCGGGTGTTAAAGGCGACTCAGCAACCGGAGCGACAAAACCCGCTACCGTGGAAACAGGCGCAGTCGTGACCGTACCTTTGTTCGTAAATCTTGGTGATAAGATCCGTATTGATACGCGAACGGGAGAATACATGGAAAGAGCTTAGCTTGCAACCGATTTAAAAGACAGTCAATATACTGTCTTTTTTTGTTTTAATAAATAATTGCGATGCGTGTTTAAACGCTCTATAATAGAGAAAACAGATTAAACACTATTTATAGATACTAAGGAGAAAAATGAACGGAAATCTTAGATCAGATATACAGATTGGATCCGCAGTGGATATCGTACTCAAAAAAGATCAACGATCGGGCAAATTAACGCGTGGTCATGTAAAACGGATCTTGACAAAGAGTTACTCACATCCGCATGGGATCAAAGTCATGTTACATGAAGGTGACCAAGTGGGCAGAGTTAAACACATTATAAAAGAATAAAACAACTTTCAAAGGAGTTCTAAATGGAAAGAATAACGAGTTTCACGATCGACCATACTAAACTGAATGAAGGATTGTACGTTTCACGGACCGATCGGTTTGGAGATGAGATCTTTACAACTTTTGATCTTCGCATGAAAAGGCCCAACACAAATGATGTTTTATCCACAGGAACTTCGCATGCTATCGAACATCTGGGGGCTACTTATCTACGCAATGATGTTAATTATAAAGAGAAAATAGTATATTTCGGACCCATGGGTTGCCGAACCGGGTTTTATGCAATATTCCATGGGGCATATTCGTCCGAACAAATTGCCGACTTGATCAGAGAACTATTCAGATTTATAGTAAATTTTGAAGGCGCTATCCCCGGAGCCTCGGAAGTAGAATGTGGAAATTGTCGCGATATGGATCTGAAAACAGCCAAGAAAGAAGCGCAAAATTATCTTGATGTTTTGGAGCACCTTAATGAATCCAATACGCTATATCCGGAATAAATCCTACGTAAAAAAGATGCGTTGAACGCATTTTTTTTTAGCTACGATAGTAACATGTTTTGAAATTCTTTGCGCTGAAATATCCCAAGATTAACAGCTATAAAACATTGTTTTGATAGCAGAATACCGTTATAATGTAAGAAGTTTAAAGTATGAGGCGAAAAATGAACAAAGTTGCATTGATCACTGGCGGAGCAAAAGGGATCGGTAAAACGACCGCAGCTTTGTTTGCCGCAAACGGATATACGGTAGCTGTTAATTACAATACGAGCAAAAACTCCGCAAACGACTTCGTTGCCTATCTAAATGAAAATAACTATAGCGGCATGATCGTAAAAGCTGACGTCTCAGACAGAAAACAAGTTGATTCGATGATTGAAAAAGTGCTCGATAATTACGGACGCATCGATATTCTTATCAATAATGCAGGCATTGCACAACAAAAACTCTTTACGGATATCAGTGAGGAAGAATGGGGTCGCATGTTTTCGGTTAACGTATACGGCATCTTCCATACATGCCAAAGTGTTCTGCCAAACATGCTCGCAAGAAAAAGCGGAAAGATCATTAATATATCGTCTGTGTGGGGCATTGTCGGCGCATCATGTGAAGTGCATTATTCAGCAGCAAAAGCAGCCGTGATCGGCTTGAGCAAAGCTCTTGCAAAAGAAGTCGGGCCGTCTAATATTTCCGTTAATTGTGTTGCACCGGGCGTCGTTGATACAGGAATGATCGCTGACTTAAATAAAGATGAAATTCAAGATCTGATCGAACAAACACCTTTGCAAAAATTGGGAACAGCCGATGATATTGCAGAATTGCTGCTGTATTTAGCATCCGAGAAAGCTGATTTTATAACCGGACAAGTAATCAGTCCAAACGGTGGTTTTGTGATCTGAAAAATGAGGTGAAAAATGCCATTTGACGGACTGTGCACATATGCAATAACGAAAGAATTACAGCATACACTTGTCGGTAAAAAAATATCTAAAATTTATCAACCTGTAAAAGACGAACTCGTTTTATACTTTTCTGATCGTGAAAAAAGTGTTTTGTTACTTTGTGCAAACCCGTCTTTTCCCAGGGTTCACTTGATCGATGAAAAATATGACTTTCCCGATCATCCACCCACTTTTTGTATGGTACTTAGAAAGTATCTGCTTGGAGGGATCGTAACAGACATCTCTCAAAAAGATTTTGATCGAATAATCGAGATTAAAATCGAAACACTCGATCAAGGTGGCGATTTATTGAATTTGACTTTAATCGCGGAAATCATGGGAAAGCATTCAAATATCATTCTGATCAGCAACACAAACAGCGAAATAATAGATGCCATAAAACACGTTTCCACTTTAAAAAGCTCGGTACGCGAAGTGATGCCGAAAAAGAAATATTCGTATCCTCCGAACCAAAAAATAAATCCTTTTGTTTTTGACATCTATGAAACTGCTGAACGTTTGAGTTTTTATCGGGAAAAATCTATGAAAAATGCATTGGTCAATGTCTTTAGCGGCATCTCCAATCAACTCTCAGCAAGCATATTGATCAATAATCAATTTGATCCATCAGAGACCTTGGACACTGCAACTCAGGAAGATATGCTTTGCATAACAGAGAAAGTACAAGATTTCTTTAAGACGATAGATACAAAAGAAAGTTATATCTACACGGATCCAACAGGAAAATATAAAGATTTCTCCTATGGATTTTACTCGCTATATAATGGATATGACAGTATGATTTTTCAATCGATCAATAAAACCGCTGAAAAATTTTATTTGTCTAAAAGTGTATCGAATCACATTCGTCAAAAATACGAATCTACGATAAAGTTACTAACATTGCTGCTTGCGAAAGAAGAAAATAAATTACTGATCCGTAAAAGCGAACTTGAAAAAGCGGAAGATTACGAACAATATAATATAAAGGGCAACCTATTGCTTTCAAATATGCATTTATTGAAAAAAGGCATGGATCATATCACAGTTAATAACTTTTTCGATCCCAACGGTATAGCATTAAAAATCTCCTTACGCACTGATTACGACCCTTCAATGAATGCGCAAATGTATTTTAAAAAATATACGAAAGCCAAAAACGCAATCAAGTATTTAACAAAATTGATCAAGGAATCCGAAGAGCAAATATACTATCTATCATCTCAACTGTACTATTTATCGAACGCGCAAAATCAATCGGATGCAGATGAAATCATTGAAGAATTAACGCAACGAAATATCATAAAGAAAAAGAAAAAAAGAAGCAAACAAACCGTCGAATCACATCCCTATCATTATAAGACAAATGACGGATTCGATATTTTTATCGGTAAGAACGATAAGCAAAACGATCGACTGACGCTACGATATGCAGGGAAAGAAGATATCTGGTTTCACACAAAAGATATCCCGGGAAGCCATGTGATCTTAAAAACCAATCACGGGACCTACAGTGACGAGAGCTTGATGACTGCAGCGAAACTGGCAGCATATTATTCAAAAGCGCGTTCATCTTCAAACGTTCCCGTGGATTACACTTCGGTCAAATATGTAAAGAAACCTTCCGGATCGCCTTTAGGTAAAGTGATCTATACGGATAATAATACGATCTATGTAACACCAAACGAAAATATTTTTTCCGAAATTCGTTCGGTTTAGATGATTTGTTTTGGATAAAAACCAAGGACATTGTATGAAAAAAAGAATCACATCGATAGAACCCGAAACTCTTGCTGAACGATACGAAATACACGAGAACGATATCGTTTTGGCTTTGAACGGAAAAACAGATTTTGATATTATTGATTATATGATGGACACGTCCGAAGAAGAATTCGAGCTGACGATCCAAAACGGCGATAATATCAAAACCATCAAAATAATCAATAATTACTTTGAACCTTTAGGTATCAGTTTTGAACATCTTACGATTGATCTGCCGAAACGATGTACAAATAATTGTATTTTTTGTTTCATGAAACAAATGCCTAAAGGCCTTCGGGATACTTTATATTTCCAAGATGACGATTATCGTTTATCTTTTCTGTACGGTAACTATATTACCCTAACGAATGTAACGGATGAAGAATTGGATCGTATCATTAAGTATCAATTAAGCCCCATGAATATATCCGTTCATGCTACCGACCCTGATCTGCGGATCGCCCTGACTCGAAATCCGCAAGGGAAAAAGATCATGACTCAGCTTGAAAAACTGAAAAGTGGCGGCATTGAATTCAACGTTCAACTGGTATTATGCCCAGGCTATAATGACCGAGAACAACTTGAAAAAACACTTTCGGATATACTTTCTTTGCTTCCTTCTATAAAAAGCCTTTCTTGTGTACCGGTCGGGCTTACAAAATACAGAGAAAATTTGACTGCATTAACACAATTTGATGAAGCGGGAGCAAAAGCAGTAATTACAAGTATTGAAAACTACAGAGAAAAAGCTAAAGCATTAAGTGATACTCATCTATTTTACGCATCAGATGAATTTTTCATCTTAGCCAAGCAACCCATACCACCTGATGCCTATTATGATGATTACCTGCAGTATGAGAACGGTGTTGGGATCGCTAGAAGTTTTATGGATGAGATCGATTTTCAACTTGAAGAAAATGGTCATCCAATTAATACAAAAGATGTTACGATCATCACAGGTGTTTTGGGATATCCTATCTTGATAGAGAAAATCGATCAGATCGAAAGAATGCACTCTGCAATAAAAATAAATGCAGTAGCAATCGAGAATCATTTCTTTGGGACATCTGTTACGGCTTCGGGACTTGTGTGTGGGGCTGATATCATAAAGCAATTACAAAAAACAGATCATGCAAATACGCTCATTATTCCATCAAATATGCTTAAAGACGACGAAGATCTTTTTTTGGATAACGTGACTGTAGCAGATATAAAACAAGCACTGCATATTGACTGTGTCATAGCCCCGTTTACCGGCGAGGGATTGCTTGATATATTGCGCAAGATTTAAGGAGTAAATCATGGATAAACCTTATGTGGCTTTAGTCGGTAGACCGAATACGGGAAAATCGACATTGTTCAACAAATTGGCAGGAAGACGCATTTCCATCGTCGAAAACACACCAGGTGTGACTCGGGATCGAATTATTGCTGAAAGCACGTGGTGCGGCAATACTTTTAATATCATCGACACCGGAGGCATAGAGCCGCAAAGCAGTGATGTGATCTTGGCACAAATGCGAAGACAAGCACAGCTTGCAATGGAAATGGCTGATGTTATCATTTTAATAACCGATGCAAAAGACGGGATCACCGCGGCAGACAAAGAGATCGCGGAAATGATCCGTAAAAGCAATTCCAAATATATATTGGCTGTTAATAAAGTCGATAATTGGGATAATGCCTATCTGGCTTATGAATTTTATGATTTAAATCTAAGCGATCCTCTCCCGATCAGCGCGGAACATGGTCTGGGAGTAGGAGATTTGTTGGATAAAGTCATTGAGTTGTTCCCCGAAGAAAAAATGGGAGCTGAAGAAGAGGATAGCACAAAAATAGCCATTGTCGGGAAACCGAATGCCGGGAAATCTACGATGATCAATACATTACTCGGTGAAGACAGATTGATCGTTAGTGATGTCGCTGGAACTACTCGTGATGCTATCGATACGGAATTTACTTATCTGGATGAACCTTATATTCTGATCGATACGGCTGGTATTAAACGCAAAACAAAGTCTGATCTTCCGATAGACTATTATGCTATGCTCAGAGCAGTCAGAGCTATCGAACGCTGTGATATCTGTATATTGATCATAGATGCTGTTATAGGAGTCTCTGAGCAAGACACGAAAATCGCGGGTATTATCAAAGATGCCAATAAAGCCACGTTGATCGTCATTAATAAGTGGGATCTGGTCGATAAAACAACCAATACAATGAGCGAGATGGAAAAAGAAGTCGCTCAAAGACTGCACTTTATAGACTACGCGCCCATATTATTTATTTCAGCGATCGACGGTAAACGCATGGATAAGATCATGCCGGAAGTCAACGAGATCATGCAAGAATATGAAAAACGAATATCGACCGGTTTATTAAACGAAGTTATCGGGCAAGCAGTTTCAATGAACACTCCCCCATCGAAAAAAGGAAGGCATCTAAAGCTCTATTATGCTTCTCAAGTAAGTGTAAAACCACCGACGATCATACTGTTCGTCAATGACATTTCTCTAACGTCAAAGACATATACACGTTACTTAGAAAGAAAACTGCGTGAAGCGTTTGAGTTCAAAGGTTCTCCGATAAAAATAGTCTATAGAACAAAAGAAGACAACTAAATCTTATAAGAATAAGTAATATACTATTTATATATATTTCTGATAAACATGCATAGATATATTTTATATACCCTAATATCCTATTGACATAGTATGATATAACCGATATAATTGATATAATATTATCTCTTGTTCCATTTAAGGAGGCAAGTTATGGAAAAAACAGTTTATGCAGACAACGCTGCTACAACATCTCTGCATCCCCAAGTATTGGAATCGATGATGCCTTATCTTACGGAGTTTTACGGCAACGCTTCCAGTATTTATTCATTGGGGCGAAAAAGCAAAGAAGCTGTAAATACTTCCCGAGAAAAAGTAGCTAAGTTGCTTAACGCAGATGTTAAAGAAATATTTTTCACTGCTTCCGGCAGTGAATCCGATAACTGGGCACTAAAAGGTACCGCACGCGCAAACAAAGCAAAAGGCAATCATATCATATCCACAAAGATCGAACATCATGCGGTTTTACACGCACTTCAAACACTTGAAAAAGAAGGATTTGAAGTTACCTATCTGGATGTTGACAAAGACGGACTTATATCACCGGACGATCTTCGCTCAGCCATAAAAGAAACGACTATACTTATTTCTGTTATGTATGCAAATAATGAGATCGGCACGATAGAGCCTATCGCGGAAATCGGAAAGCTCGCTCAAGAAAAAGGTATTTTGTTTCATACCGACGCCGTACAAGTCGCAGGGCATCTGCCGATCGATGTCAAAGCGTTGAACGTTGATTTACTCTCGATAGCAGCACATAAATTTCACGGGCCTAAAGGTGTGGGCGCATTGTATATCAAAAGAGGCGTGAAGATCAATAATTTCATTGACGGCGGCGCCCAAGAAAATAATCGTAGAGCAGGCACCGAAAATGTTGCGGGTATCGTAGGTTTAGCTTCCGCATTGGAATTGACTACATCCACCATGGGAGACAATGCGATAATAATACAAAAAATGCGTGATAAATTGATCGATGAACTTTTAACGATCCCCAACAGCAGATTGAACGGATCGAGAGATGTCAGACTCCCCAACAATGTCAATCTCTCTTTCGAGTTTGTAGAAGGAGAATCGATCTTATTAATGATGGATATGTACGGTATATGCGCTTCCAGCGGCAGCGCATGCACATCGGGATCTTTGGATCCGTCACATGTATTGCTTGCGATCGGTCTTCCACATGAAGTAGCGCACGGGAGCGTACGATTTACGTTAAACGAAGAAAACACAATGGAAGACATAGACTATATCATCGAAAAAACGAAGTTGATCATACAACGCTTACGCGATATGTCCCCGTTGTATGAAGATTTTCTAAAGAATAAGGAGAAGGGTGAATAATCATGTACAGTGAAAAAGTAATGGACCATTTTTCAAACCCAAGAAATGTCGGAGAATTGGAAGGAGCCAATGCTGTCGGTCAAGTCGGCAATCCGAAATGCGGAGATATCATGAAAATGTATCTTACGATAGATGAAAACGAAGTGATCACAGATGCCAAGTTCAAAACGTTCGGATGCGGGGCGGCTGTCGCTACAAGCTCGATGGCAACCGAATTGATCAAAGGAAAGACGATAGAAGAAGCTTTAAAGATCACCAATAAAGCCGTAACCGAGGCACTTGACGGGCTTCCGCCTGCGAAGTTACATTGTTCCGTTCTTGCTGAAGAAGCAATACGTTCGGCAATCTCTGATTATTATAAGAATAAAGGTATCGATCCTTTGCCTATAGTGGGCTGTATCGGCGATTGTGATGCATGCCATGACGGTCATGAAACCGCATAACTTATTAAAAAAGAAAAAAACAGACTTTCGCAGTGACGAAAGTCTGTTTTTGGATCTTCAACAAATCTATAACACTTACTCGATCGGTACGGTCTCTTTAGTCCAATCAGTCGGTCCTTCATTCATATCAATAAATTTTTGCCAATATGTCCCTGTTGCTTTGTCAAAAACAAAAACATTATAGCCATTTGCAACCATTTCGTAACGCATATTAGTTACTTCTACGGTAGAAGTATAAGTTTTGAATCCGTAGATCACAGAAGCACTCAACATAGCAAAGCCGATAATGATCGAAAGACAAATAGCAACCAGTGATTTATTTGACATACCCATTCCCCCTCCCCATTTTTCATAAAAACTCATATGATCATATTTTAATATAAACCTATTGATAAATGCCTGGATATTTATAATTTATCAAACACATTCCCACCGATAAATTCTCTTAAAATCGAATTCGTGTAAATCGCGGATTCATCTTCGATCGGTCTGAAAAAAGAAAGGAAATCCAACAATCTTTTTGCTTCGGCATAATAGATACTATCAGTCGGAACCTGCGCTAATACGGGTTCCGCATATTTTTTTAGAACAGCTAATTCATATAACAGAGATGAATTAAAAACAAAATCCGCTTCTTTCGAATATGGATAAATATTTTTTTCTTCCCCTCTTTTTACTGATTGCCACATTGAAATAGTCGCAAGTGCATTATGCCCTCTTTGAGTGTTATCTCTTACGATCCTGCGTAAGAGTCGAACGTCAGAAGTCGGTATGCGATTATTTTGATCGATATTCAAATGTGTCAAATCATTGACATAGATTTTATACTTGTTTTTTTTCGGTATATGTTCAGTCAATTTTTCATTCAATCCGTGTATGCCTTCAATAATGATCGGGCTGTCGAGATCCACTTTGAGTTTTTGCCCGACGGGTAAGCGTTTTCCCTCGTGAAAATCAAACAGTGGCACTTCAGTTTCTTCCCCCGCCATCAGTTTCAAAAGATCGTGATTGAATTTCTCTATATCGATCGCTTGTATTGATTCAAAATCATATTCTCCGTTTTCATCTTTGGGTGTTACTTCCCTGTCAACGAAATAGTTATCCAAACTGATCGCGATCGGCTGCAAGTCTCTGGCGATCAAATGTGTGCGCAATCTCTTTGATGTCGTTGTCTTGCCTGCTGAAGAAGGTCCTGCGATAAGAATGATACGCTTATTATCCCGTTCCTCATAGATCTGCTCAGCCATCTCGGCTATATGTTGCTCATGCCTTGCTTCCGCAACAGTAATTAGCTGCGTGATACTGTTGTGATCTTCAATCTTTTTATTCAACGATACGACATCGGAAACACCTAAACGCATACACCAATCTTCATATTCCTGGAATTCGTGATGTAATTTAGCTTGTCGCTCAAATTCTCTGATTTTATTCGGATCATTCATATCCGGAATCAAGATCACACACCCGGGTTTATATTTGATCAGATCGAATAAATACACGCTCGATGTTTCGGATAATACTTTTGAATAGAAATATCCGTAGAATCCGTCAATTTCATATAATGAAACATTCTGAGCATGCAAATAAAGCAATAGTTCCGGATCAGTCGTACTTGATATTTTATCCTCCCGCATGAACACGTAAGCGTCTCGCCAAGATATTTTATGCTTTATGATTGGATATCTTTCATCGATCATTTTTTGCATGTGGCGCTTTATTTTTTTTACATCATTTTCTTCCATTACGGAACCATCCGTAAATTGACAAAATATGCCGCCACCCAAAGAATAGTTGATCGAGATCTTCTGATACGGAAATGCCGTATAGGCTGCTTTCGAAAATAATAAAAACAAGGTACTGACATAAATGCGCATACCGGCTTCATGTGAAATATCAATGAATTCAACTTTCGTCATTGGTTCGGTCAATTGATATTTCAAGCTTTTAATAATATTATTAACATATGCGCCGCAAATCAAATAATCAGTCCTAGCGTATCGAACCAAATCTTCCAATTTCGTTCCTTTTTCGATTTCTATATTTTTGCCATTGATTTGTACAGTGATCAAAATAATTTCTCCTCTTCATCCAAGCTCAAATAAGCCTGCACACCCTCTAAATAATGCAGTAAATATCTTTTATGTCTGAATACTTCCAGTTTTTCATTGAATGCTTCTAAAGGAATAGATTTACGTTTTCCTTCTTTTGCATCGTTCCAGTATTTTTTAAGGACTTCGAGTTCAAGAAGGAAATATTTGTCGATTGAAGTAAAATGTACAAGGATAAAAGAAATACCCCCTTGAAGCATGAATTTTTCCATAAAATCAATTTGGTGCTCATGAATATTAGCGATCGGTAAATTCTTTTTAGCCGTTTCCTTTGCATCAAAACAAATCGGTATCCCTTGGACACTGCCCATATAGTCTACCGTGCTTTTTTCATCAAAATACGCTAATGTGATAACACCTTTGTTACTGTCGAGTTCAACAGGTTTAATTGAAGTAGGCAGTTTTTGTATGACGGCTAAATCGTCATCAAAATACTGCCCATTAGTTCGATTGATCAATTCTTCAAGCGTACTGCCTCTCAAACCTCTTGTTGAGAAATACCCCATGATCTGTTCCTTAGATATGTATTTTTTACAATTTATTACTCGAATGAAGTACGTTTTTCATTTTATGCGCTACGATATTTTTAATAGCCTCTCTGGCAGGCTTCAAATAAACGCGCGGATCGAATACTTCGGGTTGTTCCGCGATCACCTGACGGATCGCTGCAGTCATGGAAAGTCTGAGATCCGTATCAATATTTATTTTGGCAACCCCCATTGTAGCGGCTTTTGCAAGCATTTCTTCGGGGACCCCTTGTGCTCCGGGTATATTCCCGCCGTACCGATTGCATTTATCTACAAGTTCTTTCGGAACGCTTGATGCGCCGTGAAGGACGATCGGAAAACCCGGTACGAGTTCCGTTATTTTTTGAAGTCTATCGAAATCCAAATTCGGTTCACCCTTAAACTTATACGCTCCGTGGCTCGTTCCGATAGCGATTGCCAATGAATCGATACCCGTACGTTCGATAAATTCACTTGCTTGATCGGGATCTGTAAACAAAGCATCTTTTTCAGCAACACTTACATCGTCTTCCACACCCGCAAGTGTTCCCAGTTCCGCTTCGACAACAACACCTTTTGCGTGCGCGTACTCTACTACACGTTTTGTTTGAGCGATATTTTCTTCAAACGGAAGTTTACTCGCATCGATCATGACAGACGAAAATCCGTCATCAACACATGCTTTGCATATATCGAAATCTTCCCCGTGGTCTAGATGTAAAACAACATCCAATCCCGTATCCAACATAGCCGCTTCAACCAGTTTGACTAAATAAATAGGTTTTGCGTATCTCCTTGCCCCCGCTGAGACTTGAAGGATCAAAGGTGACTTTTCTTGCAATGCCGCGTCCATAATACCTTGAATGATCTCCATGTTGTTTACATTGAACGCACCGACAGCATATTTTTCTTTATATGCTTTCAACATCATTTCTTTACTTGTAATAATTGCCATAATATCCTCCGTATGTTATTCATTCGATAGTTTTATGATCTCTTGTTCCAATTCTTTTTTTAGTAAGCTGAGTTGCACCGTGTTTCCACTGTCTCTCATTTCAGTAAATACCTTATAATATTTTTTGACTTTGTCTTTTTGGTCCATATGGGTCAACTTGTTTAAATTTTCTATGATCGAATTCAGAACCAAAGACTTCTGTCTGAAAATCCGTTGCGCATCAGTGATCTCATCTCGGATCTTACCCATTTCCCTATCGATATTATTCATTGCGTTTGCTGCCGATACGAGCCTGGTCTTTACGTCCTCCGGCATTTTATCTTTATATTTATAATTCAATGAATGCTCGATAGTTGCCCAAAAATCCATTGCTATTGTCCTGATCTGTATTTCGCACAATAAAGTCATCAAACCATTGATCGTATTCACATCATATTCGATGATCAAATGGATACTTTTATATCCGCTTTCTTTCGGATTTGAAAGATAGTCTTTGATCGAAACAATTTTCATGTCATTTCGAAGCTTGATCAACTTATATAATAAGGTTATATCTTCTTCAAACTGCGTCACCAGTCGCACGCCGGCGATGTCTTTGATCATATAATCGATTTGATCGTTAGTAAATCCATGTTTTTTTGCTTTTTCCAAGATGCTCGCAGGTGTTTTAACGCGAGAATAAATGGTTTGTATCGGCGAATATTCTCCTCTGTCTTGATATTGTTTTTGTAAAATTGAGAATTTTAAATAAAGTTCATCAGTCGCCTGTTGATACGGCAATAAAAACATATCCCAATCAATTGTATATTCTTCAGCATCCATCGTTTGCTCCGGTAATGAATTTTTGTACTTGCGAACCACACCCGTAATGATAATTGATCCCTTGATAAGAAGCTCTTTTTTTAAGTTCTTCAATAACCAAATCAGTCAATACCCAATGGCTCTTACCCCAATTAGAAAAAACACTTACGTCTTTTGGTACACGCGCGTTCAAGCGCTGCAAAGAGATCTGAGGATCTAAGTATTCAATGAAATCGACTGTCCTTTTGATGTATGTTTCTAAAGATAACATTTCCAATTCTTTGTCTATATACATCTTTTCCAATATCGTATCTTTTTCGATGTACAAATTATGCAATTTTACACTGGTTCCTTGCAGTACACTGATGATTTTTGCTGCCTCTATTATATCATCGTCCCTATCCCAAGGCAATGTTGTGATCAAATGCGTGCATGTTTCAAACCCGTAACGATTGATCAAATTCATCGCTCCGATGTATTCTGCTAATGAATGTCCCCTGTTGATTTTTTCCAAAGTAACGGGATTGATACTCTGTAAACCTAATTCAATCGTAATATCCACATGAAAAAAAAGGGACAGTTCCGAAAGTATATCTAAATACTCTTTCGCTATACAGTCCGGACGCGTAGAAATCGTTACCCTCTGAATATGATCATCTGTCAGCAAAGCCCGTCTGATGAATGATTCAAAATCATTTAAAGGTAAAAATGTATTCGTAAAATTTTGAAAGTATATATCGAAATGATCTGCCCCGTATTTCTTTGAGATATATTCGATATTATGTTTTATTTGTCCCTCGATCGGTATTTGAGGATCATGTGATTCATACCCTGTTGCATCTTGTCCACAATAAATACACCCTTTGTATGAGATCGATCCATCCCTTACGGGACAAGACACAGGGATCGCTACCGGTATTTTATAAACTTTATGTCCGTACTTTTCTTTTAAATATTCCGAATATTTAAAATAAAGGTCTTTTTGTCGCATTAGACCGGTTCAGGTTCATATCGATCTATATCGACCACTTCGGGATCGAGTGTATTGAGTGTTATGTGGAATACCACTTGGTTGATTTTCGCAATGTCATTGATATTACTGATGATATCTTTTAAAGCCTCGGTATCATCTACCATAGTCAGTGATTCTATATTATCGATATAGATGCTGCAAATATCATAATTCCCTGAAATAATCCCGCAAAGAAAGCCAAAGAATTTATCGGTATTATCGATCATAAATTCCTTGGCATTAATAAAGCGAATTTCCTTATCTATATTCAATTGGTGTTTATTCGACCCGTCAATAAAGACGATCAATCCATCTGTATTTCGCAATTCATCGTTCGCACCATCGATCAACTTCTGCGTTTTTCCACTGCCTATCGACCCGCAAATTAAATTCACCATTTCGCTCACCTCATTGTTTCTTGAATACATAAGAACATATTCATATATTTTTCTTATTACCATTATAAATTCTTTAGACGTATTATGCAATTCATTTACGGTTTTTTTAGATTAGAATTTCTAATATTGAAAAGCATGCGATATAAAAGTTCTTTTAGCTTATCTCTGCGGACTAAATCCTGCAGATCGTCGCATCCGCCTATGAATGTTTCATTGATGAATATTTGAGGAACTGTGAACCAACCCGTTTTTTCTATCAACGCATCCATTTCAGGTGTATCGAATCGATAAACATGCTCATTGTATTCCAATCCCTGTGACGTTAAGATTCGTTTTGCCTTATTACAATAAGGACAAGTCCTTGTCGTGTATATTTCAACTTTCGTCATAAATACCTCCTGTTTCAATACTGCTTAATCAAAATACTGTCTATGGGTTATATCATAACAGAATGATAGGGTTTCTGGCAATACCGGAAAAATATTTTCGTAAAAAACTCGTTTATCGTATATTTGCAGTTAAAACTGTTTTGTGCTATTATAAATCCAGATTATTTATATCCCAATATTTTTGTTGATAATAGAGAATTACGGAGGGAAAATGGATAAACAATTTTATATAGACAGACGCAATAAATTTTTTGAGAAATTCCCCAATAAATCGATAGGTTTAATACATAGCGGTATAAATCAATTTATGTCTCTGGACGGAGAATATCCTTTTGAAGTAGATAGGAACTTCTTTTATTTTACAGGGATCGCTACGCCGAATATAAAGCTTTTGTTCGTTAAAACAAAAGACCTGAAAAAGGCCATACTTTGTATCCCGAGGATCGATGAATTATTAGAGAAATGGATCGGAAAATTTCTTACAAAGGACGATTGCAAGTCCGTTAGCGGTATCGATGAAATTATATATTTGGATGAAATGGATGATCTGATCCATTCTCATATCATTGCAAATCGCGTTGACAAGTGCTTTTTATATATTGATGATATACAAAAAGGAAGACCGCAAACGCTTAATAACCTTACCTATTTTG
Organism: uncultured Anaerofustis sp.; assembly: GCA_963674555.1. Classification (GTDB taxonomy): domain Bacteria; phylum Bacillota; class Clostridia; order Eubacteriales; family Anaerofustaceae; genus JBGMEA01. The sequence goes on from OY771429.1 coordinate 478,132, forward strand.
ATATGACAAAACGTTATCCGCTGTTGGAAATTAAAAATCTGTCGGTACTTACTGTACCCATGAGAATGATCAAAACAGAAGAAGAGATCGATATGATCAAAGCCTCCTGTAAGATCACAAAGGCAGCCGTTGAAGAAGCGGTTAAAAACATCAAACCCACGGTGCACGAATATGAAATTCAAGCATGCTTTGAATATGTCGTAAAAAGAAGAGGTGGAAAAACCGCCTTTAATACCATCGCGGCTTCGGGAGACAATGCCGTGACCCTTCATTACACATCCAATCAATGCAAAATGAAAGATGAAGAAATGTTATTGTTGGATTGCGGCACAAGCCTTAATTGGTACAATTCAGATGTCACACGTACTTTCCCGGTCAACGGTAAATTTACGGAAAGACAACTGCAAATCTATAATATCGTTTTAAAGGCCAACCAAAAAGTTATACATTCTGTGCGTCCGGGCGTTACATTAAAAGAGTTGAATGATATCGTTATTGAATTATACGCGCAAGAATTAAAAGCGATCGGACTTATCAGTGAGGATAAAGAAGTAAGCGATTATTATTATCACAGTGTTTCGCATTCATTAGGCTTAGATACACATGACGTATGCGATAAAAATATCCCCTTGGAACCGAATATGGTTATTACAGTCGAACCCGGCTTATATATTGAAAAATACGGCATAGGTATAAGGATCGAAGATGATGTGCGTGTAACCGAAAAAGGGTGTGAAGTTTTAACGGATGTTCTCAAAGACCCCGTTGAAATAGAAGAATTTATGGATGTATGGGAGGTCAAATAATGAATAATAAAGATCTGAATAAATTAATCAGTTATGAAAAAAAGACTGCTTGGGATAAACCGGATGATATCCGATCCTTTGCAGACGGGTATACAAAGTACATAACCGATGCAAAAACCGAACGCGAATATGTTATTGAAACAATAAATTTGGCAAAAGAAAACGGATTTACAGATCTGGCAGAAAAAATAAATACAAAAACAAAAATATCACAAGGCGAGAAACTTTATTACAACCATCAAAATAAATGCGTAGTGCTTTTTGTAATGGGTCAAGAGCCTATGAGTTTAGGGATGAATATCGCAGCAGCTCATATCGATTCTCCGAGACTTGATCTAAAAGCAATGCCTTTATATGAAGATTCTAACCTCGCGATGTTCAAAACGCATTACTACGGCGGTATCAAGAAATATCAATGGACAGCTATCCCGCTCGCTTTGCACGGATTGATTTACACAAAAGACGGTAAAGCGATCAACTTATCGATTGGAGAAAATGATGACGATCCTGTTTTCTTTATATCCGATCTGTTGATCCATCTTTCTGCTGACCAGTTAGAGAAAAAAGGATCCAAAGTTATAACGGGTGAGCAGCTTAATGTAATCGTAGGAAGTATTCCGATCGACGATGAAGATATCAAGAGTAAGGTTAAATTCAATATCTTAAAAATATTATACGAAACCTACGGTATAACAGAAGAAGACTTCATCAGCGCTGAGATCGAGATCGTACCTGCCGGCAAACCGCGTGACGTCGGATTTGATCGTAGCATGATCGCTGCTTACGGACACGATGACAGAGTTTGTGCATATCCGGCTTTAAAGGCAATTATGGATATTGATAAACCGCAAAGAACTTGCGCATGCATTCTTGCAGACAAAGAAGAGATCGGAAGTGTAGGATCTACCGGCCTGGACGGTAAATTCTTTGAAAATATCGCTTCGGAAGTTCTTGAATTGTTTAGCGGAGCATATTCGGAATTGGATATGAAAAGAGCTATGTCAAAATCGTACGTGCTGTCAATGGATGTTTCATGCGCGTATGACCCCAATTTTTGTGAAGCTTTCGATAAATCGAATACTGCATTATTGGGTAACGGAGTCGTACTTGAAAAATACTCCGGAGCCAGAGGTAAATCAGGCAGCAATGACGCGCACAGTGAATATCTCTTTAAACTGACTAAACTCTTTAACGAAAATAATATTGTATACCAAACAGGAGAGCTGGGAAAAGTCGACCAAGGCGGCGGCGGAACGGTTGCTTACATGTTAGCCAATTACGGTGCCTATACAGTTGATTACGGTGTTGCGGTCTTAACGATGCATGCTCCGTACGAATTGATCAGCAAAGCAGATTTATATGCTACATACGCAGGCGCAAAAGTTTTTTATAAAATACAAAGCTAATAAATAAAGCCCTTACATATTATGTGTAAGGGCTTTTGCAATATTGTTCCCATATCGTTAACTTTCTACTCTCGGAGAATCAGGTGCAAGTAAATCAAAATCTGTGGATTCAAACATCTGTTTTATGTTATAATTTGAACATGGATACAATCAATGGAATCGTTGTAAAAATCATATATAAAAACCCCGAGAACTACTATACAGTATTGGACATCGACCAAGAAGGCTTACTCATCTCAGCGACCGGAATCATTATGTCGATTTCGGAAGGTGAGAAAATATCGGCTTCAGGAGAATGGTACGAACACCCGAATTATGGCAGACAATTTAAAATAATCGATTTTTCTATTGAAGCTCCGAAAGACATCGAAAGCATCAAGCACTATTTGGAAAGTGGTATGCTCACGGGTATTGGTGAAAAAAAAGCGCAAGATCTGATCGAATACTTCGGGTCTCAAATCTTAGATATTATCGAAACGCAACCTGAACGTTTAGTCGAAGTAAAAGGTATCGGCGAAAAAACAGCTCGATCGATCCATAAAGCATATATCGAACAACAAGAAGAAAGAGAAGCAATTATTGGATTGTTGAAATACGGTATCTCAACCAATACCGCATATAAACTCTTCCAACAATACGGAGGAAATGTCGTTGAAGTTGTTACAAGCGACCCCTACCGATTGATCGGAGAATTCAGCGGTATCGGCTTTGTCAAAGCAGATTCGATCGCAATGAACGTAGGTATCGAATCCGATTCATCTGTTAGGATCATAGCCGGTATACGTTATTGTATAACGTTATCGATACAAAGGGGATACAGTTACGTACCCGAAAAAATATTGATCCGAGAATCTGCGAGGATCTTAGGTGTCGCAGCCTATAAAATCGAAGATGAGATCACATCTCTTTACCACAGCGGAAAAATCATTTTAGATGAGTTTTCTGAGGAACGAAGATGTTATCTCCCTTTTTTATATGAATGCGAAGCAGAATCCGCGCAGAAACTTATTTCGATTTCTTCTGAAGATGCAAACATTCAAGCTGATGATATTAAAGAATATATCAATAAGTATCAAATATATATGGCGATACATTTAGATGATATACAAAAAAAAGCGATCGTAAGTGCCGTAACAAAAAAAGTGAGTGTCATAACAGGGGGGCCGGGAACAGGCAAGACAACGATCATAAAAGCCATCATCTATATACTGTCTTTATTGGGTAAGCAATTTACCCTTGCGGCACCTACCGGTCGCGCGGCAAAGAAGATCACAGAGACATGTGGATACGAAGCAAAAACGATCCATAGACTATTAGAATACGGATACAATCCTTATGCATCTGAGACAAACTCCTATACTGAGCAATCAATGTTGTTTAACCGCGATGAAGATAACCCGCTTGAAGAAGATTTTATCATAATCGATGAAATGAGTATGATCGATCTTCCGCTGATGTATCATTTATTGTCAGCAGTCAATGAAAGCTCTTCTTTGATATTTGTCGGAGATGCAGATCAACTGCCATCTGTCGGTCCGGGAAATGTACTCTCCGACATGATCGAGAGTACTACGATCCCCACGATAAAATTGGAAACCGTCTTTCGTCAGGCAGATGAAAGCCCGATCGTTTTCAATGCACACAGAATAAATCAAGGACAACTTCCATTGTTTAAAGATGACGAAGAAGATTTCCTTTTTATAGATGCAGTTACACAGCAGAAAATTGCATCCAGATTATTGGACATGATTAGAACAAACAGCTATAACATTCTGAGAAAATTGAAAGAAGACACACTGCAGATCATATCGCCGTTTAAAAACGGTGATGCGGGAGTCATCAATCTAAATAAACAATTACAAGCCATCATGAACCCTCTTTCGGATGAAAAAGATGAAGTTGCTATACCGAATTACACGCTTCGGGAGGGGGATAAAATCATGCAAACAAAAAACAATTACACGATCGAATGGAAGAATATCAAAACCCACCAAAAAGGTGAAGGAGTATTTAACGGGGATATGGGTAGCGTGTCTGCGATCGATCCGGTAAATCGACAAGTAACGATATTATTTGAAAAAGAAAGAGCTGTGGTGTATTCGTTCAACGAATTAACTTGCATCACGCTTGCCTATGCGATCACGATCCACAAAAGCCAAGGAAGTGAGTTCGATGCCGTCATTATACCGATATACAGCGGTAATCCCGCTTTCTTGACACGTAATTTGATATATACAGCTATAACAAGGGCAAAACAAAGTGTGCTATTGATAGGAGAAAAAAGAGTTTTAGGAGCGATGATACGAAATAACCGAACCCAAAAAAGATACTCAGCGCTAAATGAAAGGCTATTGTATTATGCAACTTTGGAATGATACTAAAAAAGCCCTCACAACTTTTCTTTTCCCTACCATAGCAAGATGCTCAGTCTGCAAACGTGTGCTTTTCTTCCATAAAGATCCATATTGCAATAACTGCAAAGATAAAATTACCTTTACAGACAGCAAACTATGCTTAAGTTGCGGCAATCCATTACCAGACGATTCGACAAAACAAGTATGTATAAATTGCACAGACAAAGAAACTCTTTTAAAAGACGGGCTATCCCTATTCTTATACGATGACGTAAGCAACAAGATCATTTACGACTTTAAATATAATAATTTACCGGATGTTGCTTATAGATGCGGTGAACTATTAAGCAAGAAACTTCGATCTACGGACTGGATAAATAGGATCGATGCCATTGCCTACGTACCTGTAAGCGAAAAAACATTCACTGAGCGTAAGTACAATCAATCTGCCATTATAGCGGATGCAATAAATAAAAAATGTGATATAATAATATATAATCAATTATTTGATAAGAAACCTGATATCAAAGACCAAACAACACTCTCAGCAGAACAAAGACAAGAAAATGTTAAGAATGCTTTTATTGTAAATGACCCGAATATTGTAAAAGAGAAAAAAATACTTTTGATAGATGATGTCATCACTTCAGGGGCAACTTTAAAGGCTCTTTCTAAATTATTGATCGATGCTGGAGCTGACACAATATATTTTGCAACCGTTGCGACTGCTCTTCTCGATAAAAATTCAATACAATAAAGTGAGGGGTAATTATGCAAACAGTAATCAATTCAAAGAACATTTATGTTGAAGATCCAATCAGAGACGAAGTCGATAAACGCCTTGAAAAGTTGGATAAGTATTTCACGAATGAAACGATCGCTCACGTTATGTTTACCGAAGAAGGAATAAATACCAAAGCTGAAATCACGATCAAATTTAAAAAAGCTCTTTTGCGTAGCGAAGTTTCGGATCCTGATCTAAGAACAGCTGCAGATAAAGCAATCGATAGGATTGAACGACAACTGATCAAGCATAAAGAAAAGTTCAAAAAAAGAAATTACGATTCGATCCGTTATGACAATATTGAAAATGAAGTAGCACTTGAAAATCCGACTATCGTTAAAAACAAAAGATTTGAGCTTTTGCCTATGACACCTGAAGAAGCAACTTTTCAACTCGAATTGCTTGAACATCAGTTCTTCGTTTTCCTTAATGCAACCACCGATCAAGTATGCGTTGTATACAAAAGACAAGACGGCAACTACGGTTTGATCGAAACTGAAATTTAAAAAAATGAAATTGTACTTAAAAAAAAATATTTTTATGTTAAAATAAATTAGTTAATCGATCATGTAACTTCATGTATCGCATCATAACTAAGCGAAAATTCTGGACATTTATATTATTTGAGGAAGGTATTCGTATGTTTTTGGTTTCAATTGCAGTATTATCGATCATTATCGGACTTATACGCAAAGGCAGTTTCGCCAATATTTTAAGTTCCGATATCAAAGCTTCTTTCCTATTTATTATTTCACTGTTGTTGTTCATTACCGTAAGAGTGGGTAATGCCGCAGGGATCGCTTTGATAACAGATTGGACATACTTCTTATTGCTAGGCGGATATATTCTGCTCCTTTTGGGGATCATACTGAATCTGAATATCTGGATGTTTATATTGCTATTCGGAACAGTATCCAATTTTGTTGTTACTTTCATAAACGGTGGGAAGATGCCAATATCCTTGACTGCTCTGCAAACAGCAGGTTTAACAGCAGCGTCTATTGAAGAATCAGCCATTTACGCTTTATCAAGCGCAACAACAAATTTCCCGTTCCTAGGCGGTATCATTCCGCTTCCATTACCAAGTATTTTTGCGGAAGTGCTTTCACCCGGAACGATTCTGATCGCTATAGGTATTTTTGGTGTTATACAAAATGTACTTTTGGGTGTAACATACGAGTATGACGATGAATATGAAGATGAGTTTGAAGACTCGGGGCGCGATTTCATGTTCGATGAAGATTCAGAACAAGATGAAGATTTCGGAAGAGACTATACAGTCGGCGATATCAATATCAACGAACTCGAAGATTCAACAGATGATGATGACGATGATGTGGATGAGAGCCTTTTTTCAAGAGAACTCCCCGACCTTGATCCAAATGTAGCGCAAGACGATTTTGCGGATGAAGATCAATCGAACTCAAATACCGAAATATTGAATGAATTATTCAATGAAAGAGATGCTGAACTGACCGAAGAAAGTTCTTTGGTGGAAGAAATCGTAATAGAAGAAGAGGACGAAGAAACCGACACTACAGAGATTCTGAACGAACTTGAACAAATGAGCGAATCACTCGAAGCGGATACGTTTTCTGTCGAAGAAGAAGAGTTGACCGACACCTCTAAAACCGATGATGAAGCGTTTGAAGAAGTATTCGGTGTTGATGAAGACGAAGCAGAAATCAGCGAATCGAACGACTATCTTTTTGATACAGAAGAAGATGACGAAGAAGACGAAGCATACTATTTCGATGAAGAAGATGAAATCGATTCTGAAGAAGATGAAGATGCTCAAGGATATTTTGATACTGACGACTATGTTGAAGATGAGGATGATGAAGAAGACTCCGAATACGATGCATATGAAGATGATGAAACTGAAGATGCTTATCAAAATACCGATGCATACGATTATGAATATGATAATGAAGTTGAAGAGGATATCGATCAGATCGACTCGCTGGAATCTGAGTATGCTACAAAAAACAATGATGAATTAACCTTATCAACAGATGCATTGCAAGAAGCTCGCGAAGTGATCGAAAAAGATCTTTCGGAGGAAAAAGAACGTTTAGACTTTAACAAAAATGTACAGAACGATCAACCGTTGAATGTTGATACCGAAAGTCCTTTCATTATCGTAAACGGACGCATAGTAGAAAATCCGTACTATAAATTTAAAAAGGGCTCCAGAAATGATCTTCCCGAAGATAATACACAAATGGGTACAGGTGTGTATGTTATGCAAAGCCGCCAACCGAATAACAGCGGCAAACCCAGTTTTTCACCACCCAGAAAGAATAATGTACCACCGAATAAAAATACGAATATCACCGAAACGGAAGCGACTGATTCAGGATATGAAAAAGTCGAGATGAAGATCGGAGATGTACAAATAAAATTCTGGAAAAAAGATAAAGATTCAGACTCATAGGATAACAAAAAATCTTTGATAGTAACTATCAAAGATTTTTTATTTAAATGAATCGATTCACCCATAGTAAATTTCAGTTTTTAATTACAAATAATACATATATTTTTAAGGCGGAATTAATATATATTGAATTGTTAATTCTTCCACAGCGTGCTATACTGAAATAAAGGAACTGAAAAGAATAGGATGAGAATGATGAGAAAAAATAAAGAAGAAAAAGTACAAAAAGTACAAAAAAAATCAAATTGGCTGCAGAATACTTTATTGGGTTTAATGTTGTTTATTTTCGGCATTATGTTCAAACTCTTCCCCGCTACTGCTTCTTCCATCATATTTATTACATTAGGATTGTTTTTGATGTTTGTCGGTATAACCGATGCAATTGCCGCATTTAAATATAAAGATGACGATGATGATTGGAGAACTCCTCTATTGATCGGTGTCACAAGCATTATCGTGAGTCTCATATTCTTGCTTTTTTATTGGCTAAGACTTCCAAATGCAAATAACATTATGATCATCGTTGTAGCCGTTTGGGGGATATTGAGATGTTTGTTGCTCCTATACGGTGTGATCAGAGGAAAGATCAAACGAAAAGGCAGTATCATTTCAGCTCTAATTACTGGGGCAGCAGGTGTATTGATATTATTATTTAAAAATCAAATTATGACCGCAACCGACATCATCGGGTATGCTTTGATCGGTGCCGGCATCATTATTACATTTATCGGAGTTTATCAACGCGCTGATAAGAGAGAAAAATTAGAAAAAGAAGAACGTGAAAGAAAAGCTGCGAAAAAAGCAGAAAAAGAAGAGCGAAAACATCCGAGCGAATCTTCGACAGATCAAAAAGCGACAGAACAACCTCAGCAAGAGGAACAATCGGAAGAAACCAATGAACCTGATATTACTCCGGATGATATATTGATGAGCTAAATAATGCAAATAAAAAGGAACTCTTCGTTCCTTTTTTTTGTTTCAATTAAAATATCTTTAACTCGATCGGACAATGATCACTTCCCATAATTTGACTGTGTATGATCTGATCATCAAGAGATTCTATCAATCTTTTTGATACGATAAAATAATCGATCCTCCAACCAGAGTTATTTTTTCTGGCATTGTTCATATAGGACCACCATGTATATGCACCTTCAAGATCGGGATATAAATATCGGAATGTGTCAATAAACCCTTTACCAAGCAAAATCGATAGTTTCTCGCGTTCAACATCTGTGAAACCCGCATGCATCCTATTGGAAGAAGGATTTTTTAAATCGATCTCATTATGAGCTACATTCAGATCGCCGCATAGTATAACCGGCTTTGTATCATCTAATTTTCGGATGTGAGCAAGGAATGCTTTCTCCCATTCCATCCTATAGGACAAACGAGCCAACTCTCTTTGGGAGTTCGGTGTGTATAAATTGACCAAGTAGAACTCTTCGTATTCAGCCGTAATGACACGCCCTTCGCTATCATGCTCAGTTTGACCAATACCGTATGTGACTTCTAACGGCTCGACTTTTGAAAATACAGCCGTACCGGAATATCCTTTTTTCTCTGCATAATTCCAGTATTGGTGATATCCTTCAGGTTTAAAATCATGTTGATCTGCTTGTAATTTTGTCTCTTGGATACAAAATATATCTGCATTTAACTCTTGAAATATATCTTCGAATCCTTTTTTGATGATCGCTCGAAAACCATTTACGTTCCATGAAATTATGTTCATTTTGTCCCCTAACTTTGCTATTTCTATGATAAGTATATTTTCTTTAAAACCATTTCAACGAGTCGTGAGGGTAAAATTCGTTTTAAAAGTACTAATGTTTTATAATCAAACCCTACGATCTTACGTATCGGTGGATTTGATTTTTCCGAAAGAGCATATGCAACCCTTGCTGCCGTCTTTGGCGACTTACCTTTCTGCTCATCCTTCTCCATCTGATTGACTGCTTTCACGCAACGTGCATTATATACAGATGAATCCGAACTGCAGATCCTTCGGGAGTCGGTAAAACCTGTCTTAGTGTCACCGGGTTCGATCAGTGCGGCTCTTATACCGTAAGGAGCACACTCAAGACGCAAAGCTTCAACATACGCTTCCAAAGCGAATTTCGAAGATGCGTAATGTGATTGAAACGGGATCGATATGATCCCCGCTACTGACCCCATAACTAATACTAAACCTTTTTCATTCCTTCGAAATATCGGTAATATTTCAGAATTTACTTTCACTACCCCGAAATAATTCGTTTCTATTTGTTTTCTGATCATATCTATCGGTGTGTCCTCAGCAGGACCGGCGATACCAAAACCGGCGCAGTGAAGCACGATCCCAAGATCTTGAACCTCGTCATCGATTTCTTTCACGACTTTACGGATGGAAGCCTCATCAGTCACATCCATCCTACGCATTCTGATTTCACCATCACCGAATTGTTTGTCACTTTCTTCACAACTGCGTGACACACCCCAAACACAATAGCCTTGGGAAGCAAATAATTCTGCACTTGCTAAACCTATGCCCGATCCTGCGCCTGTGATCAATATGTTTCTACCGTATAAATACTTTGCCATTCTTTTGATTCCCGGTTTGTTTATTTATTATGCTTTATTTAAGTTGGTAACACTCCAACCCTTCATAATTTACGGTTAAAGATTCAACTTGGGCGTTTATGTTTCGCTCTCTCAATCCGTACATGATCTTTTTAGCCGTATCATCGGCTTTTCCGATCGCCATGATCGTTGGTCCAGCTCCGCTGAGATAGGTCCCTATCGCTCCGCTTTCATTGCAAATTTCGAGAATATCTTCATATCCTTTGATCAACGGTATGCGATACGGTTGGTGTATCTTATCTTCCAATGCAACTTTGAGTAAATCATCATTGCCGACTTGTATCGCGCTGATAAGCATACCCACCCGACTCAGGTTGAAAACAACATCCTCGCGCGGATAAGCAATTGGCATTACCTCTCTCGCCTTTTGTGTTGACAATTGAAAATCCGGTATGACCGCAATAAACTTATAATCTTCATGGATCTTGTATTGGATACAACGATCCTGCTCATCCTGGCGATAAGCCAATGTCATGCCGCCGAATATGTTAGGTGCGACATTATCGGCGTGCCCTTCAAGTTTTGCTGAAATTTCAAATATATCTTTCTTTTCGGGTGTTTTACCGGCAAACATAAATGCTGCGGCAACGCCTGCACTGATACACGAAGCACTGCTTCCCAATCCTCTTGCTAGGGGGATCACTGTTTTTATATCAAGCTTTACACCTTTCAATCGAATACCCAACAGATCACATGTATCATACAAACTGGAAATAATAAGATTTGACCTGTTTCGCATCGTATCAGCATGATTGTTGATTATGATCGCATCGTCGAATTCGGTAAATGTCATGGTATTTGCCATAGATAAGCATACACCCAAACAATCGAATCCGGGGCCCATATTGGCACTTGTTGCATATGATATGATTTTATACACTTTGATCCACCCTCTTCACAATATTAATGATCGTATCCCTCATCTGTCCTTTATCAACAACGATCTCTTTGTTTGCGGGTCGTGATTCGATCCCATCGATCGCTTTCGGGATCGGGACGCCGCTTTTCCTGCTTAATTCATACATATACTTTATCTCATCTTCGAGCTTGTCATTATATATGGAACCAAATACATCTTTTGAAAATTTAAACGGACTTGCCGTTGATAAAATCACAGTATGTGTCTTGTCAGATGTATTACGTATATAATCTTGGTATACTTTAAATCCCGTTGCTGTATGTGTATCGATCAAATATCCGTAATTTTCATAAGAATCTTTTATCGCGCTTCTTATCTCCTCTTCGGTCGCATAGCCACCGTAAAACTTTTTAAAATCAGGATGATCGGTTTTAAGCGTATATTCTCCGTCTGTATTTAATTGATGCATATATTCTGTAACTTCAACCGAATCACGATCGCTGAATTCATAAATAAGTCTCTCGAGGTTACTCGATATCAATATATCCATCGACGGCGAGATCGTTTTTTTGAAATCCCTTTTTCTGTCATATACTTTACGATCAAAGAAATCAAACAAGACATTGTTATCGTTGGAACAGCAGATCAATTTCCCGACAGGTAATCCTGTTTTATATGCATAATAGCCCGCTAAAATATTACCGAAATTACCGGTTGGTACGGCAAAATTAACAGATTCGTCGGGTTGGATGATCCCTTGTTCTCGCAATTTACTGTAAGTATAATAGTAATATACGATTTGGGGAACCAATCGTCCGATATTGATCGAATTTGCGGATGAAAGAATTTTACCTTCTTCATTGAGCGTACGATTGAAATCTTCATCATTAAAAATTTCTTTAACAGCCGTTTGTGCATCGTCAAAATTTCCTTTGACAGCAACTGAAAATACATTCTTACCTTCTTGTGTCATCATTTGCTTCAATTGAAGATCCGACACACCCTTATACGGATAAAACACGATCACATCGATCCCGTCTGCATCTCTAAAACCTTCTAGTGCAGCTTTACCGGTGTCTCCTGACGTAGCTGTGAGGATGATAATATCATGTTTTTCGCCCAAATTATCTTTTGCGCATTTCATTAAATGCGGCAAGATAGAAAGTGCCGCATCTTTAAAAGCGATCGTTCTTCCACGATAGAGTTCGAGATAACTGAAGCTGCCTATAGTTTTCATTGAAAAAATATCGGTCGTATCGAAGTTTTTCTCGTTGTATGCGCGTTCGACACAATAGTCGATCTGCTCTTTAGTAAAATCGCTGAAGAATGCTGACAAAATAACTTTTGCAATTTCATTGTAGGATTGTCCTATAAATTCTTCCGCATCAAAATGCATACGGTCGATATCGCTTGTTACGAACAATCCTCCGTCATCACTGATTCCTTTCAAAATGCATTGTGAGGCAGTATATTTATTGGAATTATCTCTTGTACTGTTATATAAAGTTTTCATGCCATCCGTCCTGTATGATATTTTATTCATTATACTATAAAAATAAAGCTAAATGAACCAAAATAAAATAGTAATTTCTCTAAAGAAAAATCAAATATCTATAAAATATCAAAAAAATATTGTATAATATGGACAATAAACCGAGGTATACATATGAATTCTTTTACTATTAAAATACCGAATGATATTGAATTCGGTCAAGGAACAATTGAGAAGTTACCGGAAAAAATTCTGAGATTCGGTAACGACGTGCTGATTTTTACCGGAGAGAATTCTTTATATTGTGAAGAAAAATCAGAGGGAATATTTAATGCGCTTGATGAGAAGTCGATCTCATACCGTATTTATAAAGTAAAGGATGAACCCACTGTCAGTTCAATCGACGAGATCTGTGCCCTATACAGAAAAAAATTACCTTCTGTAATTGTGGGTATAGGCGGAGGAAGTGTGCTTGATACAGCAAAAGCTGTGCGATCGATCATCCTTCAAAAAGAAAGTGTTTTAAGTTACCTGCCTTTTGGTGGGAATAAATCCTTGGACAAAAAAGCGATCCCTATGATCGCAGTGCCCACAACCGCAGGAACAGGAAGTGAGGCGACAAATAACGCAGTCATTGCGCAATACGGACCTAATCACTTTAAAAACTCGTTAAGAGCTGATATCCTACTCCCCAATGTCGCGATCATCGACCCGGAATTAACCGTAAGTTGTCCATTTCCTGTGACCGCATATAGCGGAATGGATGCGTTTTGTCAATTGCTTGAAGCCTATACATCAACCGCATCAAATGAATTTACAGATAGCTTAATGATACAGGGACTGGAAAAAATTACACGAAACTTAAAATATGCTTGCTTTGAAGGGTCTTCGGACATTACTGCAAGAAGTAACTTGTCTTATGCAGCATTGTTGTCAGGTATCGGGATCATGAATTCATCTACTACCGTGATACACGGGTTCGCTTCTCCGATAGGCGCCTTATACCGGATTCCTCATGGAGCGATCTGTGCTTCGATCTTATTTGCGGCAACATTAACGAACATGCGAAAAATTCAAAAATATGACCTTAACAGTCCTTCGACTGCTAAATTCGCTCAAATCGGTTCGATCTTATCGGGCATAGAATATTCATACGATAAGCATGATGTTTTGTTACGCGCGGTAACAGAAAAATTAAAAACACTGACGACAGATTTAAAAATACCGACACTGTCACAACTTGGTGTAAAAAAAGAAGATTTCTACAATATTGTTTCAACGACGAAACTCAATGGAAACCCTGCGGAATTAGCTGAAGTCGATTTGATGGAAATATTGGAAATGAGTTATTAAAGCATGCTTACGCATGCTTTTTAATTTGCTTTGTTTAGTTGTTTAGAGGTATGCGAACGGATATTTCCGTTCCTTCTTTAATTTTACTCTTTACATGAATTTTTCCTTTGTGTCCCAAAACAATGATCTTCGCGATTGCAAGTCCCAACCCGTACCCACCTGTCGTTTTTGTTCGCGAACTGTCTGTTCGAAAAAATCGATCGAATATATTCGGTAAATTTTCTTTCGATATTCCCACACCGTAATCAGTAACTTTAAAAATAAACTCTGACGAATCTTTCGTTAATGCCAGATCGATCTCCTTACGATCCGAAGAATACTTGATAGCATTGTCGATCAATATTCTAAATAATTGTTTAATACGCATTTCATCGATTTGAGCGATAACATTTTTTTGGATATCAAGATTAACTTTGAAATCAGTATGCACTAAAGTTGTTTCCTTGATAACCTCTGCGCACAATTCACTGACATTCACGGATGCTATCTCATAAGTGATATTATCATTGTCATGTCTAGCTAAAAAAAGAAGTTTTTCAACAAGATCATTCATATTCTTTGCTTCATTGATGATCGCTTCGATCGACTCATCCAATACTTCAGGATCCTTTTTCCCCCATCGGTTAAGCATACTGCCATAGCCGGATATGACCGCTATCGGCGTGCGAAGTTCATGTGAAACATCTGATACAAATCTTTTTTGTTTATCATATGAAGCTTGAATTCGATCCATCATTTGATTGATCGTATCGATCAACTCACACAACTCAAATTGTGCACCTTGATCTCCGATACGCAAATTTAAATTATCCCCGTTGATTTGTTTAGCCGTCTTCGTTACTTCGGAAATAGGCCTGAGCATTTGTTCTGTTCGTGAAAAACCGATCAAAACAACTAAAATCAGTCCTCCGCCCAATATCCAAGCCAATAGCTTAACAATAAAGAGATAGGTACCGAAAACAGTTGCCAAGGAATAATATATTACTACTTTGAAGCCCGATGCTGTGTCGGTTTCAATATAAATATCCGTAAAATAACCTTGATCCAATTTTGTTATTTGAGGGAAAAATGATGTGATGATATTACGCTGACTGTCTTCAAAATAGTTCACGATCGATTGTCCGTATGATGTCGAAACGATCAATTGGTCATCCGTACTGAATATCAATATCTCG
Organism: uncultured Anaerofustis sp.; assembly: GCA_963674555.1. Classification (GTDB taxonomy): domain Bacteria; phylum Bacillota; class Clostridia; order Eubacteriales; family Anaerofustaceae; genus JBGMEA01. The sequence goes on from OY771429.1 coordinate 493,420, forward strand.
GAAGCTCCCTGGTCTTCGCTGAGCGCCAAAAGTTCGAAGCGTAATTCATCCATGTCGATCTCACCGACACTATTTAACTTTTTCAATGCGGTTTCAGCGATCGCTGGTGTGTGAGAAGTAAATTGGGTACATGAATAATATATATACCCGATACTAAATGAAATCAGTACAATAAGATATACAATTATGTAAATAGAAATATATGTGGCAGATATGCGCCTTTTTAGAGAATATTTATAGTTCCTGAATATATTCGAAACTTTACTCATCTTTAAATTGATACCCGATCCCGCGCACTGTTTTGATATAGTGCGTACCGAAAACTTCATCGATCTTACTTCGTAAATATCGAATATAGACATCTGTTACATTTGTTTCAGCCTCATATTCATATCCCCAAACATTTTCTACGATTTGCTCACGTGATAAAACAAGATTTTTATTTTTCATCAGATAAGCAAGTAATTCAAATTCTTTTTTCGTCAATGTAACCAATGTATCGTCAAAATGTACTTCGTATTTGTTTCGGTCGAGCGTAAGTCTTCCCGCTTTTAAAACAGGTGTCTCATTGTTCTTCGTTTGTTTTTTCAGTGCCACGCGCATCCTCGCAAGCAATTCTTCTATTGCGAATGGCTTTGTAAGATAATCGTCCGCACCGACATCAAGTCCGGTAACCTTATCGGATACATCGTCTTTAGCAGTTAACATAATGATCGGCGTATCGATACCTTCGGCTCTTAATCTACGACAAATCTCGATCCCGCTGAGATTCGGAAGCATCAGATCCAGAATGATGATATCATAATTACCGGATTGCGCCATAATGTACCCTTCTCTACCATCAGCAATCGCATCGGAGGAATACCCTTCGTGTTTTAATTCCAATTGTAGAAATCTCGAAATTTTCACTTCATCTTCTATGATCAATACTCTTTTCATTTTCTTCCTCCCTATTCGATCGTTATTTCGTGATAATCCGTATGCGGTTCATCGTTATTTTTTTTATTTTCGTCTTTTGTTGTTCCTTTTTGTTTATTATACTGCATAACATCGAATATTTGAACACCTGCCTTTTTCCTTTTTGCAGAGGATTCGATTTTTATGTTCATATTAAACAAAACGATCAACAAAATAAACAATGCGATTACCCAAGATAATATATTAAAAAAGAATAAAAAAAGCAACGGAAATATAAGCGGTAGTGAAAGTACGACCTTTTCATTATCATAAATAATAAATTTTCTGCCGCGTTCACCCGTTACGAATGCATGTGCACTATCTGTAATAACTTCTATTGGGTTCTTTTTCAATTGCATCAAATGTTCATAAGCAGCATCAACATCATTATTGTGTTCCAACAACACTTTTTCACATTTTTTATAGCTAAAAGAAGTTTTTCTTGAAAGATCCCAGATCTCTTTTTCGTTACTTTTCATAAATCACCGTGTAAAATCTTTATAATAATTATAATATATTTGAAAGCAATTAACATAATATTGAGAAACTATTAAAAAAAAATTAGTTTTTGTCTTCTTTTATTGTCTTGCGTCGATCACATCGTATATAATAATTGAGTATATAGTAAACTAAGGGTGGTTTAGCATGTTTTCAACAGCAAAGATCGAATTGATATATGTCGCAAATTCAGGCGTTATCCTTCGATACAAAGATACTAAAGTAATGATAGACGGTGTACATACCAAAACACCAAAGCCTTATTTTTCTGTTGAGCATAAAACGATCGAAAAAATGCTGATGAATAAAGAACCCTACAACAATATAGATCTAATGTTTTTTACCCACCACCATACCGATCACTTTGAGGCTGAATTCACAAATGAAATACTGCGAAGGAATAAACATACCCAACTTGTTGCTACGGCATCCGTTCTGGATATGCTTTCAAAATGTTCTAATTACAATGAACTCTTAGCAGCGCAAATTCGTCCGATCACTTTACCTCTGTATAAATCTTTACAAATGAATTTAAACAGAATCCCCTTTGAAGCCATATCTCTATCACATGACGGTGAAACGTATAAAGGTGTGGAAAATTATGCGTATTTATTTGAATTGAAGAATAGAGCAATTTTGCATGTCGGAGACGCACAGGCTTCTTTATCTAATTTTGAAAACGCAGCAATGTTTAAAAAGCATGTGGATTATATGATAGTTCCTTTCCCGTTTATCGGATTATCCGCAGGAAGAAAGATCATCTCAAATATGAATCCTTTAAAAGTAATCGTGACGCACTTACCCGAAAAAAAATATGATAAAATGGACTGGATCTATAACACAAAAAAAGTTTATAAAAAATATCAAAATGATCTTCCGCCGACAGAGTTTTTAACGAAGCCGTCACAAACGCTCATCTTGAAATAAAGCGATCTGCATACTTATATTTTTTCTTGTATATATATTCAAACATTTGAAATTATTTCGCTCTGTGCCATAATTTACTTGAATTCTTTAAGAATTTGGGGTAAACTTTACGTAGATAATGGATATAATTCATTACAAAAATTAGGAGGGAAAAATGAAAAAAATAATCACAATCTTACTTGTACTAGTATTGATTTTTTCGTTTGCCGGATGCTCTGGCGGATCGGACACATACGAACTTGCTCTTGTGACCGATATCGGAACAATCGATGATAAATCATTCAACCAAGGTGCTTGGGAAGGTTTGGAAGCATATGCTGAAGAAAACTCCATAAGTTACAAGTACTATCAACCGGTTGAACAATCTATGACAGCATACCTGGATGCGATCGATTTGGCTGTTCAAGGCGGCGCAAAAGTGATCGTAACACCCGGATATCTCTTTGAAAATCCGATCCATAAAGCACAAGCTCTTTATCCTGAAGTATCTTTCATATTATTGGATGGATCACCGCATAACGTAACAGACTGGGGTACGATGGCAACTTATGACGATGCTGCACCTGATTTTACGATCGGTGAGAATACTTACTCTATCTTTTATAAAGAAGAACAAGCCGGATTCCTTGCAGGATATGCAGCAGTTATGGAAGGCTATACAGAGTTAGGATTCATGGGCGGGATCGCTGTTCCAGCGGTCGTACGATATGGATATGGTTTTGTTCAAGGTGCTGACTATGCAGCCAATGAAATGGGTGTTAATGTCAATCTTAAATATTACTACACAGGAACATTCTCGGAATCTCCTGAAGTACAAACAACAGCTGCTAGCTGGTATGCAACCGGAACTGAAGTTATCTTCGCATGCGGCGGAGCTATCGGCAACTCGATCATGGCAGCTGCTGAAGCAAACAACGGAGCTGTTATCGGTGTTGACGTTGACCAATCCAGCGAATCAACAACAGTAATCACATCTGCAATGAAAGGCTTAAAAACATCCGTATATGATGCTCTTACTGCTTACTATGCAGGCACATTCCCGGGCGGAACCAGTGTTTCTCTCGGTGTTGAAGTAGACGGTGTCGCTTTGGCTATGGAAAATTCCACAATGATGAACTTCACAATGGATGATTACGACATGATCTATGCTGCACTCGTTAACGATACTGACGGTATTGCATCGAACATCCTTGATGACACATACACAACTGACGTTACTGCTTTGCCGACTATGAATGTAACGGTTACAAGCACAAACTAAGCAAATTAAAAATAAGACCGCGCTGCGGTCTTATTTTTTTGCTCACATGAAACAAACAAAACAAAAGAGGCTCCCAAATGAGAGCACTCTTTTGCTGCAGTTCATCCCACTTATCCAATAAGCGGAAAGTGGTATTATTTTGGGTACCTTTTCGGAATCATTCTAACATATGCCTAAGTTTAAGTCAAATTGTTTCCTTGAAATAATCATATATTTTCAAAAAAATGATTTTTAATCAGAAAGACAATTCATCTATTTTGCCAACGTATTCTTCACTGCACATACCTTGTTCAAAAGTGAACATATGATTCATCATCGAATTGGCGCAATCGATCGCAAAGAATGCAAATGGACAACCGCTGCCTTCCCCGAGTCTCATGTGTAAGTTAAACATCGGTTCCAAATTCATTTCATTCATGATCGCTTGATATCCGATCTCTTCTGTTATGTGAGATTCGATCATATAAGCTTTCACTTTGTCCTGTAATCTGTACGCGATCAAAGCGGCAGCTGAACTGATATATCCGTCGATCACAACAGGCACTTTATAATAGGCACTTCCCAGAAATACTCCTACCAATCCTGCGATATCAAGTCCGCCTACTTTTGCCAATACATCGATCGGATCTGTGGGATCGGGTTGATTTATTTCAAGCGCCTGTTTCAGTAAAGCGATCTTGTTCTCATATGCTTCATCTGTCAATCCCGCACCTCTGCCTACTGCTTGCGACACTTCGGTATCCGTTAATGCGCACACCACAGCAGTACTGCTTGAAGTATTCCCTATTCCCATTTCACCGGTACCAATGACTTGGTAGCCTTTATCCACCGCATCTTTGACGGCTTCTATCCCTACCAAGATCGCTTCCAAAGCTTCTTCGTAAGTCATAGCAGGGCCTTCAGAAAAATCATCCGTGCCTCTTTTCACTTTCTTGTCGATAACAGCTTTATCAGTAATATCCGCATCAACTCCAACATCATAAATGATCAAATCGGCATTAGCGGCACGCGCAAAGACGCCTACCCCTGTTACCAAACTCGAAAAACACTCTGTCATGGTTTTGGTTATTTCTTTCGGTGCTGATGACACACCTTTCGCTGTAATCCCATTATCCGCACTCATCATAATGATGCATTTCTTTTTCATATCATTTTTTACTTTGCCTGTGATTGATGCGAGTTGTATCGCAACATTTTCGATCCGACCGAGACTCATCGGTATTTTCAATAAAGCCATATTATATTCTTCCGCTTGTTGTTTGGCTTCCTGATCGATATCGGTTATGCCCTCGACATACGTCATTACAGTTTCTTTTAAATTCATTTCTACCTCTCATTAATATTTTTTTAAAAAAAAGCTTATGGATTAAAATCCATAAGCTTTACCTTTACTTAATTGTACATACACTTTAGGCAGGTCTCCTGACTCAGCTTCATCGGATGACATACACCTTCCCGTCTCCGGTGGTAAACGTATATCCCTCAACCTTACAGTGGTGGGTCCGTTCGAGATTTACACTCGATTCCCTATTATCCCTATCACAGGCACCTAAGATGCTTCTATTTAATTTAGTTGAATTATACATAATAAGCAATCAGTTGTCAAGGACTTCGGATTGTATTTTGATATACTGCTCCAATTGATCAAGGCTCGATGCTAAAAACTCAAAAACGACATGAGAAGGATTTGCTTGTTTTAAAACATCATTGATACTGTTATCGTAAAAAGGAACATGCAGATCGATATTTCTTACTTGTTCACGCGCGGACATCAAACGTTCAAATACATCATCTTGTTGTTTAAACAATTCAAAAGCATCACTATGGTCTTTGTTTAAATGCTCGCTGCTTAGCGCGCTGTTAAGATGCACTGCTTTTATATCCTCTTTCAATTCACGTAAATTTTCTAACCGTTTATTGATCGCAATAGTCGCTTCTCGTTCGGTTTGTATAGTTCCAATATCTGCCATCATATGACCTATATCAAGCACAAAGCCTTTTCGCGAATGAGAGATGCCCTCAATAAAATTTCTTGATAATTCATAATCATCCAATCGCAAACCCGGCCACCAGAGATTTTCAAACAATAAATCGAACGGATGATTTTGGCAGAACACTTTATTGATAAGTTCAGTACTTGTTTCCAACACTTCTTGATCATTATGTCTAAAAGGATTGATATAAAAAACTTCGTCTAATCCTATATCCGCAACATGATACACTGCATAATCAACATCAAGTTTTTCACAATAATCGATTTCTTTCAGATATCTCTCATTGGTTTTTTGTTCCCAATCATATCCGAAATAAGCCTCTGCGTTTTCGTAACTTCCATACTGACGTATCAAATTTACTTTGTCTTGCTTGTAGTATTCCATCCATGTCGGTGCATAATGCAAATGCACACCGAGCACCAAGTCTTTAGGTATGCATGATATATCGGGATCTTGATCGAATAAGATCTCGATACCGTCCAGATTATTTCTGATGAGAAATTTTTCAACATTTTTAAAATCATTGTCAAACCAAGACATCACGATAGGATAATACGACAAATTAAAAAGTCTTTTCATTGATACCTTCCGTTAAGTTTTAATGTACACTGAAGTTTATTGTAACATAAAGAATCGGTTTACAGATATCTGTAAACCGATTCTTTTGATAATTCTTATTCTGTTTCAACTGTTTGTGTAAAAACGACTTTTCCGTCTAACACATCTACAACGGCTTTGTGGCCCGGTGCAAGATTGCCTTTCAACATCTCTTCACTCATGTTGTCTTCGATCTCTCTTTGTATCGTACGTTTCAAAGGTCTGGCTCCGTACTCAAGGTTTGTGCCCGTCTTTGCAATATGCTCTTTCAAAGCATCCGTAAAAGTAAGATCGATATCTAAACTTGAAGCGCGTTTTGCGAACTGTCCAAGTAAGACTTCTATGATCTTTTGGATATGTGCATCATCCAATTTATGGAAAACAATGATCTCATCTAAACGATTCAAAAATTCAGGTTTGAATGCTCTGCGCAATTCATTCATCAAAACATCTTTCATGCGCACATATTCGCTATCTTCGTTTACGGTATCATTGAAACCCAACACGCTTTGTTTTTTGATCAAGTTCGCACCGACGTTAGATGTCATGATCACGATCGTGTTCTTGAAATCTACCGTCCTGCCTTGTCCGTCTGTGATCCTGCCGTCATCCAATATCTGCAGAAGCACGTTGAAGACATCCGGATGAGCTTTCTCGATTTCATCAAGCAATATCACACTGTATGGTTTACGCCTGACTTTCTCAGTCAACTGCCCACCTTCATCATACCCGACATATCCCGGAGGAGCTCCGATCAATCGCGCGACTGTGTGTTTTTCCATATATTCAGACATATCAAAACGTATGATAGCATCTTCTTGTCCAAACACGGCTTCAGCCAAAGCTTTTGAAAGCTCTGTTTTCCCGACACCTGTCGGTCCAAGGAAGATAAATGATCCTATGGGTCTATCCGGATCTTTCAAGCCTACACGAGAACGCCTGACAGCCTTTGCAACCGCCGTTACAGCTTCATCTTGACCTATGACCCTTGCATGAAGGATCTCTTCTAATTTGAGCAATTTATCGCTTTCTTCCTGTTGCAACTTCCTAACAGGAATGTTTGTCCAATCCGCAAGGATCGATGCTATTTCATCTTCGGTAACCTTTGTGGAATTACTGATAGAGTTATTCGTACTCCATTCGTTTTTGATCTCAGCGAGCCTTTCTCTTGTTTCTTTTTGTCTGTCTCGAACTTCAGCTGCTTTCTCATAGTCCTGCATCTTGATAAAGTCGACCTTTTCTTTTTCTAATTGATCGATTTCTTTCTCAAGATCATTAACCTCCTGCGGCGCAGTCAATTGACCCATTCGCACTTTGGAGGCTGCTTCGTCCATTAAGTCGATAGCTTTATCCGGTAAAAATCTATCCGTAAGATAACGGGAAGACAATTCCACAGCTGCTACGATCGCATCGTCTGTTATTTCCAATTTATGATGCGCCTCATATTTGTCTCTGAGTCCCATCAATATTTTGATCGCTTCTTCTTCAGTAGGTTCCTCTACCTTTACAGGTTGGAATCTACGTTCCAATGCAGCGTCTTTTTCTATATATTTTCGATATTCATCCAATGTAGTGGCACCGATCGCTTGGATCTCTCCGCGCGCAAGAGACGGTTTTAAAATATTAGCTGCATCCATAGCGCCTTCTGCGGCTCCGGCTCCTATGATCGTATGCAATTCATCAATGAACAATATCACGTCTTTATTGCGTTTGATCTCATCGACGGTTTCTTTCAATCGCTCTTCAAATTCACCTCTGTACTTTGTACCTGCGATCATTCCGGATAGATCGAGTGTAACCACTTTCTTGTGTTTTACAGTTTCGGGAACATTTCCTTCAATGATACGCAATGCAAGACCTTCGGCTATCGCTGTCTTACCCACGCCAGGTTCACCGATCAAACAAGGGTTATTCTTTGTCCTCCTTGAAAGGATCTGTATTACTCTGTCGATTTCTTTTTCTCGTCCGACAACCGGATCCAATAAATTTTCTTGTGCCATTTGTGTCAGATCTTTACCGTATTTTTCGATCATCTTGCCTTGTTTCTGAGGTGGTCCACCTTCTTGTTTTTGTTCAGCTTGAAATTCTGCGGCTGCAGGATTTTTACTGAGTATATTGACAATCATTTTCTTGACATACTGAAAATTCAATCCCGCTTTATTCAGAACCTTAGCGCCGATCCCTTCCCCTTCTTTTAACATTCCGAGAAGTAAATGCTCAGGGCCTATGTATTTTTGCGACATCATATTCGCTTCCAATACAGCAAATTCCGCCACACTTTTCATACGGACACTGTACGGCAAGCGATAATCCGCTTCGATCGGATCGAGTTTTTCACCGATCTCGATTACGTTTTCTTTTACAAAATCATAAGTAACACCTAAAGCATCTAATGCTTGTGCTGCTATATTATCTTTATGTTTTAAGATCGATAACAGCAAATGCTCCGTACCGATAAAATTATGTCCCAACTCTTTTGCTTCTATTTGCGTCAAATTGAACATGATGTCCTGTGTTTTGGGTGTGTATCTTTCAAATCCAGCCATGTTATTAGTCCTCCATCAATTTCTTATTGTATAACATATCTTTTATATATTCCGCTCTGCGGATCTCTCTGCTTTTTACATCACCGACCGCACTGTGTTCCAGTGCTAAAGTAGCCGGTTGTATATTGATCATCAGTTGATTTAAAATATCAACCGGGATATTTTCGATAATATTGATATCTACGCCCATCCTTAGGAGAGACAACAACTTCATCGCTTCTTTTGTCGTTATCATATGTGCGTTAGTCAAAATACCGTACGCTCTGCTTATGCTGTCTTTTAACTGATCTTCGTTTTCTATCAGCAAATTATTCCTTGCCGAACGCTCCATTTTAATAATTTCTTTGGTTACCGCATGGATATTCTTAATAATCTCATCTTCGCTTAAACCCAATGAATTTTGATTCGAGATCTGGAAAAGATCTCCAAGCGCACTGCTTCCTTCTCCGTAAATACCTCTTACAGCCAGACCATATTTGTTTGCCATGCTAACGATGATCCCCAATTCGGATTTTAATATTATCGCGGGAATATGTAGCATGACACCTGCCCGCATAGCAGTACCGAGATTTGTCGGGCAACAAGTCGCGAAGCCGTATTTATCATTGAATGCGTAATCTACTGTTTGTTGGATCATTTCATCGATCTCATTCGCGATATCAAACGCTTCATGAAGTGTGAAACCCGGAAGTATACATTGCAATCTTATATGATCTTCTTCATTGATCATAATAGAAAGTGTTTGATCTTCGTTGATGACGACTCCCGCGTTTGAATATTTACCTAGATCGGGACTGATCAAATGTCTCTCTACAAAAGAAAGTCTTTGCTGCTCAGTTAAGTTATCCAAATCTGTGTAATGAAATCCGTATCCCGCTAATGCTTCGTTTCCGAGCAAAGCATGCTTTACTTGCTCATTCACTTCAGCTGTGATCTCATCGCTTGCACGAGCCGGAAAAGGAAGACTCATGACATTTCTTGCGAGTCTGATCCTTGTCGAAATCGCTATATCATTAACGTATTTATTTTTCTCGCTCATTGTGCAGCCTCTTTACTCTTTTGTTTCAGGTTCATTTTCGTTTGTTTGTTTTAATAATCTTATGATATCGCGGTACTCCGCAGCAAGTTCGTAATTTTCAGTTCGGATCGCTTCATCCAATTTTTGCTGAATTTCGGATATCTCTCTTTTGATTTTAAGTGCTTGCCCACCGGTTTTAGCGATTTTACCAGTATGTACCGTTCTTCCATGTATCCGTTTAATTAGTGGTTCCAATGTATCCGCAAAGGTCTCATAACAAACATCACATCCGAGCCTACCTGTTTTTTTCAGCTCTGCAGATGTTTGACCGCAATTCGGACAAACCAATTCAAGTGTTTCGTTTTCTACGTTTTCATCTTCAACGTTACTTTCAATATTTAAAAACTCGTCGATCAATCCTGATACGTTCACTTGATAGCTTTCTAAAGCTTCTTTGCTTGCGCATCTTTCACATAAGTGCATTTCCGTTTTAACGCCATTGATTATCTTCGTAAATTGAACAACTGCTTCTTTTTCATTACATTTTTGGCAAATCATCGTTACTCTCCATTTGATTGATGATCTTGTAAACTTCTCCGCGATTGATATCAAGTAAGCCCGATATCTTTCGAATAGAATATCCCGTATTCTTTCGGATCATAATCACCAATGTTTCCTTATAATCAGCATACTCTTTTTGTTTGATTTTTTCAATCGTCAGCTGGTGCCTCCTTAAAAAGTGCTGTATGCTCTGTTTTGTTATCTTATTTATATTTGCATAACATTCATCGTAATAAAATGCATCGGTTAGATCAAAAATCGGATGTGAAAAATCCAATATATCCTCAAGTGCTATTTCTTCAAATTGAAAAAGATCGTTTCTTGCAAATCGCTTATCTTCTCTATTATGCTTTCGATACAAATTGTAAGATGAATATAGATACGACTTAGGATGTTCGCATATGCCTTCTATTACCGGATTATTATGAATATATGTTATAACTGATTTGATCTCGGAATCATTTTCTATTGCTTTACTTTTATATCGATCTTGAAAAACATGACCGCATCTTTGATATTTTTTATTAAAGTACAATGCATAGGTCGTATTAATTTTTTTCATAATATTGGGCAATTCTTCATTTTTGGGACGAATGAGTAAATTAGCGCGGTTATCTAAAATGCAGTACGCATAAAAATCATATGCATTATCACTACTCTTTTCAAATAGTATATCGACCATCATTTGTTTATCGTCATCGTCTATGAAAATTGCTTCGTTGTTATTACCGTTTATCAAAACATGATAGATGTTCAACGGTGATGTTGATCGTTCAGCTCTCGGAGACATACATACCAACCTCCTGTATAAAAAGTATAGCATAATAGAGAAATAATGACAATAAGAACCGACATTGATGTCAAATATTAATAGTTTTTTAATATTATTTCAATATCTTTTCAAAACTGTCTTTGATTATGATACAATACATTTCGGAATGAAGTTACATTAAACATGATCGATAACGGAGGTAGATATGGGCAGTTTGGTAATCGTAGGAACACAATGGGGAGACGAAGGAAAAGGTAAAATCACGGATTTTTTAACGGACAAAGCAGATGTCGTTGTTCGCTATCAAGGCGGGAACAATGCCGGACATACCGTGATCGCAAATGATATTACTTATAAACTCCATTTGATACCTTCGGGCGTCGTACAAAACAAACCTTCAATCATTGCATCAGGAGTAGCGCTCGATCCAATATGGCTCGCAGAAGAAATGAATATTTTGCAAGAACAGGGTTTGTCATTCGACAATCTGTTGATCGATAAAAGAACACATTTGATCATGCCCTACCACAAATTATTGGATGCTCTAAACGAACAATCGCTTGGAGATAAAGAGATTGGTACGACCAAAAGAGGGATAGGCCCTTGTTATACCGATAAAACAAAAAGGATCGGCATCCGAGTCTGTGATTTACTGGACAAAGATGTATTTTTGGAAAAACTTACGAACAATGTTAATAAAATCAATAGAGAATTACAAGAAATATACAATGAAACTCCATTAGACATCAATGAAATATACCAACAATATATTGAGATTTCTTCTATGTTGAGACCCTATGTTTCGGATGCTTCAGTGGTTTTAAACGATTATATTAAAAAAGGCAGTAAAGTACTTTTCGAGGGTGCACAAGGTACGCTTCTCGATATAGACTACGGAACATATCCGTATGTTACATCATCTCATCCTACTTCAGCGGGCGTATGTATCGGTACAGGTGTCGGACCGACTGCTATAAATGAAGTAGTTGGCATCGCTAAAGCGTATACGACAAGAGTCGGCAGCGGACCTTTCCCGACTGAATTGCTTGATGAGACCGGGGAGTTTTTACGGGAAAAAGGATTTGAATTTGGCACGACAACAGGACGTCCGCGCAGATGCGGATGGCTTGATACGGTGATACTGAAATATTCAGCCAGGATCAATGGACTAACAAGTATCGCGCTTACAAAATTGGATACCCTTACAGGATTGGATAAAATAAAAATATGTACGGGATATCGTTACAATGACTCTGTGATCGATGATTTCCCGCCTGAACTGAACATACTTGAACAATGCGTACCGATCTATGAAGAAATGGACGGATGGGACGAAGATATATCTTCTGCGAAAAGTGTTGAAGACCTCTGTGATAACGCAAAACGTTATGTAAATAAAATCGAAGAATTATGTGGCGTAGAAATCGGCATCATTTCGATCGGACCGGATAGAGAACAAACGATCATACTCGGTAACTACTTCAATGAGTGATAAAAAAGGATCGCTCTACATCGTATCCACTCCGATCGGAAATTTGGAAGATATTACGCTCAGAGCGCTTCGAATTCTTAAAGAAGTAGATTATATTTTGTGTGAAGACACACGCCACTCTATCAAACTGTTGAATCATTACGACATCAAAAAACCTTTAATCAGCCTACATAAATTTAATGAATACGAGACCGCTGACCAAATGATCGATAGGATCCTCGCCGGCGAACAAGCGGCATTGATATCTGATGCAGGTACACCCTTGCTGTCTGATCCCGGGAACATATTGGTAGAAAAAGCGATCGATTCCAATATAGACTTGATTGTTATACCGGGCGCTAACGCATTACTTCCGGCATTGATCTATTCGGGTTTTGATATCTCTTCTTTCACTTTTTTTGGTTTTTTACCGAAGAAAAAGAATCAACGCAAAGAAATTTTTCTGTCTTTAGAGAACAACACACTTCCCACAGTGTTTTATGTGTCACCGCATGAACTAAAAACGATCCTGAAAGATATCGATGCCATATTACCGAAAAGACAAATTGCTCTTTCAAAAGAGATCACAAAACTATACGAGCAAACCTTTAGAGGAGCAGCTTCTGAACTTCTTGAAGCTTTAGAAGAACCGATCAAAGGTGAGTACGTGATGGTTATAGACAGAGGTATCGAACAAGATCAAGATGAGATCGATATTTCAATAATAAGTGATGATGAATTAAACGAAATGTATCGAATGATTTTATCTTCCTCAAACGAAAGAAAAGATGCTTTAAAACAACTGGCATTACAGCTCAATGTCCCAAAACGTGAATTATATAAACGTCTTTTCAAAAAATAAGATTGATATTTAGCAAATAAATTAACATGGGTCATCAAAAAATAAAAGCTGTTTTTTGAATCTGAAATAGACTTATGAATATAGAAAAAATGCTTGATTTTTTTCAAAGTATATTATATAATAAACCGCATGCTGATGTGGCTCAACGGTAGAGCAGCTGATTTGTAATCAGCAGGTTGTAGGTTCGATTCCTATCATCAGCTCCATTTTTATCATATAACACTTCGTATTGATCGAAGTGTTTTTTGTTTGTCTCGTAAAAAGTCTAAATAGATGTAAGACCTAAAATATAAATATGCAAATTGTAAATTCAATAGAATATTCTATATTGGACTATAAAGTATGTTATAATGATTACAAAGAATAAATTTTATGGAGGAAACCAATGAGCGAATTTAAAGATGATCTAGACAATGCAATGGATAACCTAAAAGATAAAGCAGAAGATTTGAAAGATTCCGCTGCTGAAAAGGCGAAAGAATTCAAAGAACAATTTGATGAAAAGTTCGATGATTTCAAAGAAAAAGCTAATGAAAAGCTCGGAGAGATGCGCGAAAAAGCTGATGAGAATTTTGATGAGTTTAAACAAAAAGCATCTGAAAAAGCAGAAGAACTCAAAGATAAGGCAAACGACACTTTTGAAGAGATGAAAGAAAAAGCTGCTGATAAATTCGAAGAACTCAAAGAAAAAACCGATGAACAGGTTAAAGAATTCAAAGAGAAGGCAGAGGACAGTTTACAGGAATTAAAAGAAAAAGTTTCGGAAAAATCTGAAGAATTCAAAGAAAAAGCAGAAGAAACTATAGAAAACATTACCGAAAAGATCAGTGAGGGGTTCGACCAAAGCGATTTGGGAGAACTTCCACAATAAAATAAATCTCAAACAGATCAATTGCACGCATTATTGAAACCGTAACAAAGTCACCGATAATCTTATTTTGAATACGCTATACTGGTATTACACACAAACCAAAAGGAGTAAAGAGATAATGTTATTTGGTAAAAAAAGTTATAAAACAATTTCCCCTTCAGAAGCTAAAAGTGTTTTGGAATCAAATAAAAATGCAGTATTGGTCGATGTAAGAACCCCCGATGAGTACAGACAAGGACATATACCTAACAGTAAATTGGTTCCTTTAAACAATTTAGATGGCGGTATCGGTAAAGTTGCTAAAGATAAAGATGCTGAATTGATCGTATATTGTCTGAGCGGAGCTCGAGCAGCAAGCGCTTGTTCGATTTTAAGTTCAATGGGCTATACGAATGTGAGTAATCTTGGCGGTATCCAATACTGGCCGTATGATATTGTTCGCGGTAATTAATCGAAATAAAAAAGATGCATATGCATCTTTTTTTTACTTATTCAAAAAATGGATACGTCCGGATAAGAAGCGATTGTTAATATCTTTCTTTTCATCCTTAAAACCAATAGCGATAAGGGTGACCGGAAGATGATTTTCCGGCAAATTTAGGACTGACAGAACTCCATCTATTCGGTCTTGTCCGGGAGCGACTCCTAACCAACATGCTCCATAACCCATTGCCTCTGCCTGTAAAAGAATATTTTGCGCAGCTGCGGCGGCATCGATAAATAAATACTCAGGGTCATCATTGATCGATAGATCTCCGCAAACAACGATCCCTTGCCCCGCACTTACCAAAGGCTTCCATTGAGGTGAAATTTCAACCAAACTGTCAATAAGAGCTTTATCATCAAAGACCCAAAACTGCCACGGTTGTTGATTCTTACCAGAGGGCGCATTCATTCCGGCTTTAATAATTTCTTTGATTTGTTCTTCATCGATAAGTTCACCTGTATATTTTCTTACGCTTCTTCTTGTAAATATCTCATTCATCCTTGCCACTCCTTTGATAAAATATTATCATACTGAATATTATACCACAGCCATTATATGTTGATACCATGCTCCCATCAGAATTAGATTTATTCATAATAATGGACAAAACGGGCCAGCACCTTTATAATATAATTATTAAAAGGGATGAAGAGGATACCATGAGAAGAATATTAGCATTTCTACTGTTTGTACTCATATTACTGGCTTGTTTTACGATGGTAGGTATCTATCTAAGGAATAAATTCATCAGTAATAAAATCGAAGTGGTCAGTGTAAAAGTAGATATCTACAAATTGAAAAACACCGAAGTTGAAACTGATAACCGACCTTATAAAACGATAACACTGGCAATTGATGAAAATGTTACTGCCTTTATGAAAGCCTTTGATGAGAAAACTGAACTATCGGCATCCGAAACATCGTCTTATGGTATCAGTAATTGTTTGATTTCTATCAATTACAGAAAATCAACGCAAAATAATTTGTATATAGACACCTATGAAGCTTGGTATGATGAAAATAAAACGAAAATGATATTGATAAGATTTGATAACATCTATTATCAAATACCTTACGAAGAAAGTCAGACTATATACACGTTGATTGATAATAAATAAACAGATGATCTTAAGATCATCTGTTTATTTGAAAAGCGAAAAACCGTTATTCTACATTCAAAACTTTCCCAATATCCACTCCGCTTTGCTTTATGATCTCGAATCCTTTCGTACAGTTTCCCACATCTTCGGGCACATGTGCGTCACTGCCTACGACAAATGTCACATCAAGATCTTTTATTTGCTTAACTTCGTGCGCATTCAAGCGCCCTCTTGAATTATTGATTTCAAGTATAGTTTTCGTTTCAACGCATTTATTCGCTACTTTTTCCAAGTCAAATCTGTAATTACTCATCGGATGTGTGATCATATGAATTTTGTAGCGATCTAACACATGCACCATAGCTTCGGTACAATATTTTTCTGATACCGATTGTAAAAATCGCAAATGACAACGATATGCTAAAAAAGCAAGCGTGTGTATCTTAATATAGCTCATCAAATCCTTCATTTTACACATCACATGAAAACCGACATTCACTACTTCAAACAGTTCCAGATCTTCATTCTTGATGTCAATATCACCTTGCATTGAGAAAATATTGGCTTCAACACCAAACACGATCCGAATTTGAGGATATTGTATCCGAAGAGCTTCGATCTGTTCATACATCTCCAGATATTTCGCTCTGTTTAATTTCCTTGCATAATAATGCGCATACCCATGTTCAGTGATATGGATCTCACTTAATCCTTTTTGAACGGCTGCCTTGACCATTTCTTCAATACTTGCAGTCCCATGCGAATAGTAGGTATGCGTATGCATATCTTTTGTTAATTTCACTTTATTTCCCTTTGTTCGTTTCAGTTTAAGAGCATGATCTCTTCGTAGAGTGTTTCAATCATTTTATCAGTTGGAACACTTTTTATGATATGACCTTTTTTAAATAAAACACCTTTTCCATCACCGCAAGCGATTCCAATATCCGCTTCTTTTGCCTCTCCGGGTCCATTTACGCCGCATCCCATCACTGCGACCGTAATTGGTTCTCTGAAGTCTTTTGTCTTTTCTTTAAGCTGTGTAACGATCTTAAGAAGATCGGTATGGCATCTGGCGCAAGTCGGACATGAAACGATGCGCACGCCTTCTTCTCGAAGATTGCACGCACTTAATATCTCTTTTGCAGCGAATACTTCCTGTACGGGTTCTCCCGTTAATGAAACGCGGATCGTATCGCCGATATCATTTAAAAGTAAAGCACCGATCCCGACACTTGAGCGTATGATACCATTCATATCGGCACCGGCTTCCGTTACACCCAGATGTAAAGGATAGTCGTATAACGATGCAAATATCTGATTTGCCTTGTATGTCGCAACAACATCGCTGGATTTAATAGAAATAACAATGTCATCATATCCGAATTCATTGAAATAATCTATATTTCTTTTAGCGCTCTCCACAAGAGCTTCAGCTGATGGATGCGTATATCTTTGCAAAATATCTTTTTCCAACGAACCGGAATTCACGCCGATACGTACCGGTATTTTGTATTCTTTTAAACAAGCCACAACTTCACTGACTTTTTCTTTCCCACCTATATTCCCGGGGTTGATACGCAACTTACTGACACCACTTTCGATCGAACGGATCGCTAAACGATAATCAAACTGAATATCCGCAACCAATGGAATATGGATATTCTGAGTAATTATTTTGATAGCATCCGCAGCGTCATTGTCAGAGATCGCTGCACGGACGATCTCGCACCCCGCATTTTCCAAATCGATAATTTGTCGGATAGCTTTTTCTGTATCTGTCAAAGGCACAGTGATCATGGATTGAATAGCGATGGGATTATCTTTGCCGATTTTAACGTTGCCGATTTTTATTTCTCTTGTATTTCTCATGTTACATTCCTATTCATAGGAGATTTACGATATCTTGGTAAGCGATCAAGACACCCAAGATCAACAATGCCGCAAACCCGATCAAATGGATCTTTCCTTCCGTTTCTTTATTGATCGGTGATCCTTTGATCTTTTCTACGATCACAAACATGACGCGACTTCCGTCTAATGCAGGGATCGGCAGAAGATTAAAGAATCCCAAACTAACCGAAATTGCAGCTGCGATATTTAACACATATATCATGCCCTGCGGTATATATTCGTTTAAGATCGCAGTAGCGCCTATTGGACCGGTAAGTGAACTGAGCTGAAATTCTCCCCTAAAAATACCGATGAAAATTCCAAAGATCAATTTGATATACATCCAAAAGAATCCGAAAGCATCTTTTATCGATGAGAGAACATTCGGTTTGAATTCGGGTGATATCCCAAATTTATAAACTCCCTGCTCTTCATTCAAATACGGCTGTATCGAATAATATTCGATCGATCCGTCACTTTTTTCAACACCTACATAAAGAGGATTTCCGTTACTGTTTTCGATCCTATCGGTGATCTCATCCCATGTTTGGATATCATCACCATCGATCGATACGATTTTGTCACCCGCTTCGATGCCGGCATTGTAAGCAGGAGAATCCTCGGAAAAATCAGTAATAACATTTGAATTAGTCGCTGTACCTATCATCATGAAAATGATAAAAAATATCAAAATAGCGATGATGAAATTCATGGCGGATCCGGAAAGCAATATCAAGATCCTTTTCCATGCTTTTGCGCTGTTGAAACTTCCTTCTTCATAATCTTCTCCGTCTTCACCCTTCATTCGGCAATATCCGCCGATTGGAAGTAATCTTAAAGAAAATTTCGTTATTTTTGTCTCTTTCTGTAACAATAATGGTCCCATACCCGCTGAGAATTCTTCAACGGTGACTCCTGATTTTATTGCTGTTATAAAATGTCCGAATTCATGTGCTATGATCAACAATCCGAAAATCAATATTGCTATTACTATTGTTAAAAACATTCTTAATCATCCTATTCTATTATTGAGTAAATATATTTTGTGCCAGATTATTTCAGAAACATTGGAAAAAACATCTGAATAAATATATACATCGATGCAAAACCAAACAATTGACTGTCGATTCGATCCAAGATGCCACCGTGTCCCGGCAATAAATTACTGTAATCTTTTACGCCAAATTGACGTTTAATCATGGAAGCCGCTAAATCACCGAATTGCGCCGTAATGCCTAATATCAATCCTGATAGTATAAAAAAGACAAATCGGATCTGTGCCTGACCGAAAAGAGGTTGCAGCCAGCCGGCTATCAAGCAAATTATGACAGCTGCGATAAATCCTGCGACACTGCCCTCTACGGACTTCTTTGGACTGATATGTGGGCTGAGTTTATGCTTTCCGTAGCGTATCCCAATAAAATATGCGAATGTATCACACGCCACACATGCAATAAGCATCATCATAAGGATATACACACCGTGTGGACCCATAACGATTCCTGCCGCCAGTGATATAAAAAATGAAATATAGATCGAACCCCAAACGGTATAGATTGTTTTCTCGGTATTGGTGCTTTTGAGTATAATGTCTTTTGTAAACACCAAAATAATATCGAGCACCAATACAGCCAGTAGATACTTCGGATAAAAGGCATTCACTGCGATCATGATCGTACCGATCATAGTATGAAAAATGATATCAAGAATATCTTTTTTTTGTGAAACCGTCGTAAGATACTCAAACATTGCCATAGCATTCACGATAACCAATGCAGAAAATAATGCCCATTTACCAATCACGATCAACACAACCAATATCAAAAAAGCTATAACACCCGTTATGATACGCTGTTTCATTTTTTGCTCAGACCTCCGAAGCGTCTATTTTTCGTTTGATAATAGCGAATCGCATCATCAAAATCCTGTTCATCAAAATCCGGCCATAATTTATCCGTAAAATACAATTCGGAATATACGGATTGCCAAGTCAAAAAATTAGAAAGACGCTTCTCTCCGCCTGATCGAATGATCAGATCGGGATCCGGCATCCCCTTTGTATATAGATGTTCCGAAAATAACTCGGGTGAAATTTGGTCAACTGATACTGATTTTTCTTCTACAGCTTTAGCTATTTGTCTTACGGCTTGGATGATCTCATCTCTACCACCGTAATTGAGCGCTATATTGATCAAAAGACCGTCATTATCTTTTGTTTCCAAAACAGCATATTCGATTGCTTCCAATGATTTTTTCGGTATTTTACTCAAATCACCGATAAAATTAAACACAGCATTTTTCTTCTTTACTTCAGGTGTCTCTTTAAGCAAATATTCGATTATCAGATTCATGATCACTGAGACTTCTTCTTTAGGTCTTTTCCAATTTTCAGTGGAAAAAGCATATAAAGTGAGCACATCGATCCCTTTATCCGAGCAATAATTGATCGCCATTTTTACAGTGTCCATTGCCGATCTGTGTCCCACGGTACGGATCATCCCTTGCTTTTTAGCCCATCTTCCGTTGCCATCCATGATCACAGCTATATGCCTCGGTAGATCATTAATATCCATAAATTAATCTTCCATCTAATTATTTTATATCATTGTATTAAAATTGCTCACATCTTTCCAAATGCGATCAATTGATACATTATTAGCATTATAACATAATTACAGGAAATAGAATACACTGCAAAATAGAATAGCGACATTTATGAAATACTAAGGCAATAAAAAACATCAAGCAAAATTTTGCTTGATGTTACTATCACACATTATACTGTCATGATCTCTTCTTCTTTATTTTTCATGATTTCATCGACTTGATTTATAAAATCATCCAATATTTTTTGGATAGCTTTTTCACCGTCTTTGTAATCATCTTCCGTGATCTCTTTTGCTTTTTCGGCCTTTTTAAGCTCTTCGATGCCGCTACGTCTAATATGTCTTAGCGCAACTTTACATTCTTCCGTGGTTTTTCCAACGATTTTAACAAGTTCTCTTCTTCGCTCTTCCGTTAATTGAGGAATCATAAGGCGGATAACTTTACCGTCATTCGAAGGATTTAATCCTAGATCCGATGCCATGATCGCTCGCTCAACATCTTTCAAGAGAGAAACATCCCAAGGTTGTACCGTAAGTAATCTTGCTTCAGGCGATGCTATAGCCGCCATTTGCGAAAGCGGCGTCTGCACACCGTAATAATCCACAGTTATTTTATCCAACATATGCGGATTAGCTCTTCCCGCTTTTAACATAGATAAGTCGTGAATAAAAGTTTCTTCCGTCTTTTTCATTTTTTCTTTAACTCTTTTTTCAAGATCTCCGATCATATAACACCTCTCTGTTTATTTTATCATAGTTCCTATTTTTTCGCCACACACCGCTTTGATAATATTTTCAGCCGGTGTAAGTGAAAAGATCAATAAAGGAATATCGTTTTCCATACATAATGTTGCTGCCGTAGAATCGATCACTCTTAATCCTTGATCGACTATCTCAATAAAATTGAGTTCGTCGAATTTCTTAGCATCTTTATATAGCAGTGGGTCACAATCATAGACACCATCGATATTTTTAGCTGACAAAATAATATCCGCTTCGATCTCAGCAGCCCTTAATGAAGCTGTTGTATCAGTTGAGAAGAACGGACTGCCGGTTCCTGCGGCAAACACAACGATACGGCCTTTTTCCAAATGCCTTATTGCACGGCGTCTGATATACGGTTCGCAAACTTGTTGCATCGTGATCGCTGATTGCACACGCACCGTAAGTCCTTCACGTTCCATAGCATCTTGCAAAGCTAATGCATTCATTACTGTTGCAAGCATGCCCATGTAATCGGCCGTAGATCTGTCCATGCCGACACCTGTCCTGCCGCGCCAAAAATTACCTCCGCCAACAACGATTGCTATCTCAACGTCAAGCTCTGAAATACGCTTGATCTGTTTACACACTTCGCTTAAGGTCTCGTTGTCCAGTCCGAATCCTTTTTCACCCGCTAATGCTTCACCGCTCATTTTCAGCAGTATTCTTTTATATTTTGCTTCCATTCATTTCTCCCGATATTAATAGTGTTACAGATAAATACATTTGAAAAAAGGCACATATAAATGTGCCTTAATAGTTTAAGCATTCGAGATTTGTTTTGCGATTTCTTCGGCAAAGTTTTCTTCTCGTTTTTCAAGTCCTTCACCCATTTGATAACGAACAAATCTCCTGATGATGATATTTTCACCAATAGCTGAAATTTGTTCTTTCAACAATTCTTCTACTGTTAAATCAGGATTTTTGACATAAGATTGTTCCATCAAACATACTTCTTTATACATTTTAGCGATCCTACCCGCTACCATCTTTTCAGCAATAGCTTCCGGTTTTCCTTCGTTGATCGCTTGATTGCGCAAGATTTCTTTTTCTGATTCGATCACTTCCGCAGGCACTTCATCTTTATTCATATATGTTGGATTAGCCGCAGCGATATGCATGGCTAAATCTTTTACAAATGTTTGAAATGCATCATTTTGCGCTACAAAATCCGTTTCACAGTTTACTTCAACGAGTACGCCTATTTTTCCGCCCATATGAATATATGAACCCACCGCGCCTTCAGACGCGATTCTACCGGATTTTTTTGCAGCAGCGGCAAGGCCTTTTTCTCTTAAGAAAGCGATTGCTTTATCCATATCGCCGTCGGTTTCTGTTAATGCTTTTTTGCAATCCATCATTCCGGCGCCTGTTTTTTCTCTTAACTCTTTAACTTGACTAGCTGTAATCATCTATTGATAACCTCTTTATATTTTATTCTTCAGTTTGTTCTTCTTCTACTGTTTCCGAATTTTCGACTACTTCAGTCTCGACCTCATTCACAGCATCAATATCTTCTTGCACATCGCTATCTTCATCAGTATCGAACGATTCACCTTGCTTAACTTCCAAGATCGCATCTGCGACAGTTTTTGATATAAGTGCAACTGCACGTATTGCATCGTCATTGCCCGGGATGAGATAATCGATATCATCAGGATCGCAGTTCGTATCAACGATTGCTACAACCGGTATATCCAATTTCTTTGCTTCCATAAGAGCGATTTTTTCTTTCTTAGGATCGACAATGAATACCGCTCCCGGTAATTCTTCCATGTATTTGATGCCGCCTAAGAATTTTTCAAGACGATCTCTTTCATGTTTTAAGTCGAGTACTTCTTTTTTCGGCAACACATCAAATGTGCCGTCCATTTCCATTTCTTCAAGTTTGTGCAGTCTATCTATCCTCTTATTGATGGTTTTGAAATTTGTCATTGTTCCGCCAAGCCAACGTTGCGTTACATAGTGTGCTCCGCATCTCTTTGCTTCACGCTCTACTGATTCCTGGGCTTGTTTCTTAGTTCCGATAAATAAGATCCCCTTACCTTCTTCAGCTACGCTACGCAGAAAATCACACGCAACATCTATCATCGGGACGGTCTGTTGTAAGTCTACGATATAAATGCCGTTTCTTTCAGTGTAGATGTACGGTTTCATTTTCGGGTTCCATCTTCTGGTTTGATGTCCGAATTGGACACCTGCTTCAAGCAATTGTTTCATTGATATACGACTCATGTTTCCTCCTAGGTTTTTACCTCCGCATACTTTTTAAATTTGAATTTTCCATCATCTGTCAAGATGCAACCAAGAAAATCCTAAAATATGCGTGTGTATTTGATTTTACGCTTAAATATCTTACCACAATAATCATTATTTGGCAAATATTTTATAGCATAAATACGCACTTTCTCAGTGTATTCATATTCATGATACAAACGTTATCGAAACGTCTAAATGATATATTTACTCGTATCCCTCATGAAATCTTCTTCTTCGTTTTTAAAGACATTTTTTACGTAATCTTTTGTTATCACAAATTCTTTTTGATCATAATCCGAAGCGTAAAAAGATATCTCTTCAAGCAATCTCTCAAACACGGTATACAGTCTTCTTGCTCCGATGTTTTCGCTTGTTTCATTTTCCATAAAGGCAAGTTTTGCAAGTAATGCAAGTGCGTCAGCATCAAACGAAAGGTCCACATCTTCCGTTTTTATCAATTCATGATATTGTTTGATCAACGCGTTTTCCGGTTGTGTGATGATTTTCAAAAAATCATCTTCCGTAAGATTGTTCAACTTAACTTTTATTGGAAATCGACCTTGTAGTTCAGGGATCAAATCCGATACTTTACTTGTATGAAAAGCACCCGCACCGATAAATAGGATATAGTCTGTTTTGATTTGCCCATATTTTGTATTGATCGTACAGCCTTCTACAAGTGGCAAGATATCTCTTTGCACGCCTTCGCGTGAGACATCCGGTCCTGAACCTTTGAAACTACCGCTGACGATCTTATCGATCTCATCCAAAAATACGATACCGTCTTGCTCAGCGGCACGCAGTCCCTCTTCCGTAATCGCATCCATATCGATCAATCTCTGTGATTCTTCGTTTGTAAATATTACTCTTGCCTGCGAAACAGTCGTTTTACGTTTTTTCTTCTTCTTGGGAAAGAGTGAACCCAGCATATTGTTAACATTCATGCTGATCTCTTCACCGCCGTTATCTCCGCCGATCATACCTATAGGTAAACTTTGTGAAGACTCCACGGTGATTTCGATCATCATTTCTTCAAGTCTTCCGTCGAGTAATTCTTTTTTTATTTTTTCGCGTTTTGATAATAACTCATCTTTTTCCGCATCCGTTATCACTTCTTGAGGAGCGGGACTGGATTGATTTTTCTGATTTCCGAAAAACATATCATAAGGTGTTTTTCCGTCAGCTTGCTTTCGAATAGGCACGATATGATCCAGCAATCGTTCGTTTACGATATCTTCCACTTTCTCAGCCACTTTATCGATCTCGCGTTGTTTGACCATACGAATAGAAGTATTGACAAGATCACGTATCATCGATTCCACGTCACGTCCCACATACCCCACTTCAGTGAATTTCGTGGCTTCGACTTTTATAAAAGGAGCATCGACCAATTTTGCAAGTCTTCGCGCGATCTCTGTTTTACCGACACCTGTCGGACCAACCATAATAATGTTCTTTGGCGTTATCTCATCACGCATATTTTCGTCTAACAGTTTTCTTCGATATCTGTTTCTTAAAGCGATAGCGACCGATTTTTTCGCATCATCCTGTCCGATTATATATTTATCCAACTCTTTTACGATTTGAGCAGGTGTGAGATCTTTCATAATATCAACCATCTTTCTCTATCTTAATTTTCTTGTTCTTACAGTGTTATTGTTTTGATATGATCGTTCGTATATACACATATTTCGGAAGCGATCTGCATAGATTCTTTAACGATCTCTTCACTTGACATATCACTGAAGCGTGTCAATGCGCGTGCAGCAGCCATCGCATACATGCTACCGGAACCGATCGAAGCTACGCCGTCTTCAGGCTCAATGACTTCACCGCCACCCGATATGATCAATACATTTTCTTTATCACATGCGATCAGAAGTGCATCGAGCTTCCGTAGAGCTTTATCACTTCTCCATTCTTTGGCCAATTCTATCGACGCTCTTGGAAGATTACCTGAATATTGTTCTATCTTAGCTTCGAATTTCTCGGAAAGCTCAAATGCGTCAGCTACGCTTCCCGCAAAGCCAACAGCAACCTTTCCTCCATAAAGCGTCTTTACTTTTTCCGCAGTGCTCTTCATTACGGTCGTTTCTCCCAAAGTTACCTGTCCGTCTCCCCCAATTGTTGTTTGACCGTCTTTTCTTACCGCTAATATTGTTGTGGCACGAAACATCATGCACCTCTCAAGTATATATTTGTTTCATTATAGCATACTAAATATTTACTTTAAAGAACGCACTTTGAAATATTTATTTCTAAAATAAGTCTTAATATTATTTTAATCATTAAAAGAAGATGAATAAAAAATATAATACGAATAAATTATTGACAATAAAAAAAAATATGGTAAAATATTGTTAGCACTCAATAAGGTAGAGTGCTAACATCGATAAAAATCATAAAATTCCAATATTCTGTAAGGAGGTAAGTTTATGAATTTAAAACCATTGGGCGACAGAGTCGTATTAAAAGTAAAAGAGAGCGAAGCTACAACTAAAAGCGGGATCGTTCTTCCAGATACTTCAAAAGAAAAGCCTTTGCAAGCTACTGTAGTAGCAGTGGGCTCTGGTGAAGTCATCGATGGCAAAAAAGTACCCTTGGATGTAAAAGTCGGAGACGTTGTAATTTATAGCAAATTCGCCGGTACTGAAATCAAAATCGATGATGAAGATTTTCTCATTATCAAACAAAGCGATATTCTAGCTATCGCGGAATAATTAAGGAGGTAGAATAATGGCAAAAGATATTAAACACGGCGCAGAAGCCAGACTCGCATTAGAGACTGGACTTAATAAATTGGCCGACACAGTTAAAGTAACATTGGGGCCGAGAGGTCGAAATGTTGTATTATCAAAAACTTATGGATCGCCTACGATCACAAATGACGGCGTTACCATTGCAAAAGAAATAGAACTCGAAGATATTTTTGAAAATATGGGAGCTGCTTTAGTTAAAGAAGTAGCGACTAAAACCAACGATGTAGCAGGTGACGGAACAACGACCGCTACGATACTTGCGCAGGCGATCATCAGAGAAGGCCTAAAAAATGTAACAGCGGGCGCAAATCCGATGATCCTCAAAAAAGGCATCGAAAAAGCAGCAGACTTGGTTTTGGATGAATTGAAAAAATCAAGCAAACCTGTAGACGATAAAACTTCTATCGCTCAAGTAGCTTCTATTTCAGCAAATGATGAAGAAGTCGGAAGACTGATTTCAGACGCAATGGAAAAAGTAGGAAAAGACGGTGTCATCACGGTCGAAGAAGGCAAAACCATGCAGACGGAACTTGACTTTACGGAAGGTATGCAATTCGACAGAGGATATTTATCTGCTTACTTTGTAACAGATACCGAAAAAATGGAAGCTGTTTATGAAGATGTTAGTATTTTGATCACCGATAAAAAAATCTCTAACGCACAAGATATCCTTCCCTTACTTGAACAATTGGTTCAACAAGGCGGAAAACTTTTGATCATCGCTGAAGATGTAGAAGGTGAAGCACTTTCAACTTTAGTTATCAATAAATTACGAGGCGTTTTCCAATGTGTAGCAGTTAAAGCTCCCGGATTCGGTGACAGAAGACGTGCTATCTTAGAAGATATCGCTCTAGTCACCGGTGCTACAGTGATCAGCGATCAATTGGGAATGGATCTAAAGAGCGCGTCTTTGGAAACATGCGGGAAAGCAAGATCTATTAAGATAAATAAAGAAAACACGGTAATCGTTGAAGGCAAGGGAGATATGTCTCTTGTAGATGATCGCAAGAAACAGATCAAACGAGAAATCGAAGAATCGACTTCGGATTACGACAGAGAAAAACTCGAAGAAAGATTAGCAAAATTATCAGGCGGAGTAGCTGTCATCAAAGTAGGCGCAGCTACCGAAACCGAAATGAAAGAAAGAAAATACAGAATAGAAGATGCTTTGAACTCGACCCGCGCAGCGGTTGAAGAAGGCGTCGTAGCAGGCGGCGGATCTGCTCTGTTGCAAACTGTTGAAGCTTTAGATGCTTTGATCAACGGACTCGACGGCGACGAAAGAACAGGGGCACAAATCGTTAGACGTGCTATCGAAGAACCTATGCGTCAGATCGCTTATAATTCAGGTATCGAAGGAAGCATCATTGTTGAAAAATTGATTAATGAGAAAAAAGGAATGGGATTCGATGCTTTGAATTTCGAATATGTAGACATGTTTGAAGCCGGTATCATAGATCCTACAAAAGTAACGCGAAGCGCTATGCAAAATGCAGCAAGCGTTGCGGCAATGTTCTTAACAACTGAAGCAAGCGTTGCGGAAATACCGAAACCCGATCCACCAATGCCGGCAGGCGGAGGAATGGGCGGAATGCCAATGATGTAAGACAAAATAACTTTTTAAGATTCGCCTGAAAAGGCGAATCTTTTTTATGTTTAAATGTTGTTTGTTTTCAAAAAAACAAGTATGATATAATAAAGCAAATATTCACAGGGAGAATCGTATGCTCAGTGATACATTAGAAAAAGAATTAGGAAAACTTGATAAAATAACATATTATTTCTCAAATTTACCAAAGAAGAAGATCCGTAGGATCACCTATTTTGATGAGAATTCTTTCGGAAGCGGAACAGACGTTTATTTGATGTCTAAAAAAACCTTTGCTGATCCGGCGGATGCGCTTTGTGCGGGATGGCTGAGTCGCTATTTATGGGAAGAAGACCTAGAGGACTTTGATTTTTCCGAACCCAGTTGCGAAGAAGTAGCTGAAGTCTTTATGGAAGAAACGGAAAAATACATCTATCAACCGGTTTGTGAAGAAGATATGCAACAATATATCGCTTTAAAGATTGAACCCCTTCTAAAAAAGACAGCAAAGATCCAAAGCGCTGAAGACAGACCCGAAGACATAGGATTTTTAACAAAATCAGGGACATATGTAGACCAAGCTTATACTACGGATAAAGCTTTTATCTTTAAAAAGAATGAGGAATACTTAGACGGTGTTATCCTGTACGAAGAGACAGATATCGCTCCGTATCGTGAATTGTTCTTCGAAACAGATTCAAAATACGTTTTATACTTTGAATAGGATATATTTTGTGCTTAAGTAAGTACATCTAAATATATCGGTAGGCACCATAAATTTTTATTCAAAATTTTTTAAAATGAATAACGGAATGATTCTAATGTATGATATAATATTTTATATGTTAAATTTATGAATTAGATATTGAGCAGGGATTTACATGTCCTTGCTTTTTTTTGAGAAAGAGAGAACTATGCAACCAACATTATTTAAAGACATTGCGTTATCCGAAGAGATCCTTCGCGCAATCGAAGATATCGGATATACAGAAATGACACAAATCCAAAAAGAAGCTATCCCCTTTATTTTAGATGGCAGAGATGTCACAGGAAGATCAAATACGGGAACGGGCAAAACAGCTGCCTTTGGAATACCCGCCGTTGAATCATTGGAAGAAGATGCGAGCAATCGCGCAAAAGTGCTGGTTTTAAGCCCAACAAGAGAGCTTGCACTGCAAATCAGCGAAGAGATCAAGAAATTTGCCAAACACAAAAAGAACATATCGATAGCCACGATATACGGCGGTCAATCAATGCAACCTCAGATCCATCAATTAAAGAAAGCTAATATCGTCATTGGTACGCCGGGGCGCATAATGGATCATATGCGAAGACGCACCTTAAGACTTGATCATTTGCGCATGGTTATTCTGGACGAGGCAGACGAGATGCTTAATATGGGTTTTTATGAAGACATCAAACACATTCTGTCCGAATCACCGAAAGAACGACAAACGATCCTTTTCTCCGCAACAATGCCAAAAACCATATTAAAGATCACAAGAGAATTTCAAAACGATCCGAAACTTATTGAGATAGAAAGCCAACAAAAGACAGTAGCAAACATCGAACAATCGGCATATATGGTACCGCACAATAAAAAAACAGATGCGTTATATTTACTTCTATCTTATCATCAACCAAAAAGAGCATTGATTTTCTGCAACACCAAGAAAATGGTCGATGATCTAGTCGATCGTTTAAACGACAATGGATACCGTAGCGTTGGTCTTCACGGCGACATGAAGCAAAATCTTCGAACAAAAGTTATGACGGACTATAAAAACGCGAAAATCAAAATTCTCGTAGCAACCGATGTAGCTGCCAGAGGCATAGACGTAACCGATATCGATGCAGTATTTAATTATGACGTCCCGCAAGAGCTTGAATATTATATACATCGAATTGGAAGGACTGCTCGTGCGGGAAAAGAAGGCAACGCTTATACATTGATGACCAACAAAACACAATTGCGAAAAGTACAAGAAATTCAACGTATCGTAAAGGCTCAAATTGATTTTGAGGAGCTTCCGTCAAGCAAAGTCATTTACAAAAAAAATAAAAGTAAATTTGCTGAGAAATTAAAGACATCAATCGATAAAAATGAACATAAAGATTGGGAACCTTTCATAGACGAACTCGTTCAAGAAGGATACTCAGGATCAAGCATTGCCGCAGCATTATTAGGTATGCTTGACGAAAAAGACAAAACGATCATGCCAAAGATCAAAGATATAACATCAAAGTATGATAGTGCAAATAATAAAGAGAGACGCTTCAACCATAACGATTCATTTTCCAAATCAATCGTTGAAGTGAATATCGGCAGAAACGAAGACGTATCTCCGAATCATATCGTAGGCGCAATCGTTGAAGCAACAGGAATATCTTCAAAGGCGATCGGCAAGATCCAGATCTATCAAAATCATACCACTGTAGAGATGCTAACGGAGAATAGTAAATTAGTTTTGGATGTGATGCAAAACACCCGGATCAAGAATAAAAAAGTCAACTTTAAAATATCTACAGATAAACCATCAGACAATCATCCTAAAAAAAATACGAAAAGAAAAAAGAACTACGGCAGACGAGGAAATTCAAAGTATTCCAGAACCAGATGAAAATAAAAAAAGACAGTCGAAAGACTGTCTTTTATAATATAGCATTGGTATACGATTCAGCATCGAAAGGTGCGATATCTTCCAACCCTTCTCCTGTTCCCAAGAACCATATCGAAATATCCGTTTCGTCAGCGATACCCAAGAGGACACCGCCCTTAGCCGATCCGTCTGTCTTGGTAAGTACGACTCCGTCCGGTTTAGCTACTTCAGAAAAGAGTTTTAATTGATTGATCGAATTTTGTCCCGACATCGCATCGAGGACCAGTAATGTATATAAAGAATAATCTTGCTTATTTTTTTCGCAAGTTCGATATATCTTTTCAAGTTCATTCATCAAATTCTTTTTATTCTGAAGTCTTCCGGCTGTATCACAAAGCACAACATCATATCCGCGTGCGCAAGCTGAATCCAAAGCGTCATAGATCACGCTCGAAGGGTCTTGTCCTTCGGAACTTTTTATGATCGGTATATTCAATCTGTCGGCCCAAACTGCAAGTTGTTCGCTTGCTGCCGCTCTAAAGGTATCGGCTGCCGCTAGTAATATACTTTTTCCTTGTTGTTTAAACAGATTAGCTAATTTAGCGATCGTAGTCGTTTTACCCACGCCGTTTACGCCTGTTACCAAGATCAAAGCGGGAAATTCGATATGCATCGGTTTTGATTTAGTTTCCAACAAATGCAACGCACTTTCCGCAACCGCTTTTTTAACTGTTTCGATATCGTTCATTGAAGATCGTGATAAAGAGTCCTTTGCTTCTTCAATAATTTTTTCCGCTGTTAAATAAGGTACATCACTGAGTATGAGACATTCTATCAACTCTTCATATAACGTATCATCGATCGTCCCTGTAAAAACATCTTTAATTCTTTCAGCTAATGTTTTCTTTGTTTTCGCAAAGCCGGAAATGATTTTTTTATCCTGCATTAACTTCCCCTTTAGCGGTCTCTCGATTCATTTTAACAGAAAATATCTGTGTGATCCCTTCTCGTCCCATCGATGCTCCGTATAAGGCATCAGCGATCTCCATCGTTTTTTTCTTGTGTGTAACGATCACAAATTGGTTTTTATGCTTGATGGACGCGAGATATTCGCAAAAACGCACACCGTTTGCATCATCCAAAGCCGCATCGATTTCATCCAAAATACAAAACGGTGCGGGTTTTATATTCAATATCGCAAAGATCAATGATACTGCAGTCATCGATTTTTCGCCTCCCGACAGAGCAGCGATATTCTTTAGTTTAGTAGCTGGAGGTTGTGCTACGATATCTACGCCGCTTTCCATAACATCATCGGGATCCGTCAACACCAGACGAGCTTCTCCGCCATCAAACAGTTTTTTAAACACGGAATTGAATTCTTTTTGGATCAAATTGAACTGTTGCATAAACTGATGCACCATACTTGCTGAAATATCTTTGATCACTTTTGTCAGCTCATCTTTAGCATCATTCAAATCATCTTTTTGTTTGGTCATCGTATCGAATCGTTCTTTGACTTCTTTATATTCTTCTAAAGCTTCTACATTGATATTTCCGAGTTTGCGTATCTTGTCTTTTAATTCAGTAACAGTTTCAATACTCTTTTCAAGATCTTCGATCTCAGTGCGATGCTCTAATGCGGAAGCATACGTTAATGAATAATCTTCTAAGATACCTGTTTGAAGATGTTCCATCTCAAGTTCTACTTTCCCGATCGAAACATCTACTTTGTTTAACTGTTCGGTTACTGCGTTCCTGTCTTTATTTAACTGTATGATCGCGTCGTTAACGCGTATGTACTCTTCGTTGACCGTCTTTTTTTGCCGTACCAATATATCATATTTTTCATCGGCTTCTTTTCTGGTTGCATCATAATCTCTGTCAAGTTCTGTGCAATATTCTATTTGCGCGCGAAGCGCATCAAGATCATCTGTCAATTTGTTGATCGTTTCTTCTTTGAGCAATAATTGATTGTTCAAACCATCCAAACGCTCCATTGTATTGTCCAAACGCTCTTGCCACTGTAAAGTCGTTTCATGTGTTTTTACAAGTTCCACTTCGGAAGCATTCAATAAATTGATCGCGTCGACATAATCTTCTTTATACCCACCTGAAGATGCCTTATTCATTTCATTACGCATATCTACCAATGATCCCTGTGTTTCAATAATAGTGTTGTTCAACTCGATCAATTCTTTTTCATTTTTATCAATACGTTTGAACACATTATCTTTCTCGGTTTCTTTTTTTAAGATCAGCTCTTTTGCGCGTTCGATCTGATCTTTTTTGTATCGGATCTGTTCCACTTTAACCGCATTTTCTTCTCTCAATATATCGTATGTAGCTTGCGATTCAGTGATGGATGTTTTTTCTTGCTTGATCTTTTCTGCGAAAACACTCTTTTCGCCTAATAATTTTTCGTATTGATTTTTAGATTCCTCGACTGACTTTTCTAGTTTTTCTATCTCATTTTTTCTGCTAAGCACACCTTCGTCGTCTTGTTTTGTTTTACCGCCGACAAGTGCTCCTCCGGGGAAAAATACTTCTCCGTCAAGTGTTACCAATTTATATTTGTGTGAAGTTTTTTTTGCGATCGCAATTGCATTATCGATCTGATCTATCACGAGTACTTTCCCTAATAGATTTTTGATCACTTCATTGAATCGATCATCACATTCCACCAGATCACTTGCGACTGCAATATAACCGTTCATTGTTTCAAGTGAGCTGTCTTTATGTAAAGGATAACTTTTTATAACATTTTTCGGTAAAAATGTTACCCTTCCCCATTTATTCTTTTTAAGTGTATCAATACATTCTTTTGCGGTTGTTTCATTGTCTACAACAACATAGTTGATTGACCCCCCTAACGCATTTCCGATTGCTGTAGTATATTTTGTGTCGGTTTTGATCAAATCTCCCACTGTGCCGAAGATTTTGTCCGATATATGATTTGTCACTTTATATTCCATTAGTTTTCGGATCCCATAACGATAACCTTGACGGTTATTTTCATATCCGACCAATAATTTCAATCTGGCCTCATCAGTCTGCATTTTTGTGAATAAAGTTTGCACGGAGTCTTTATAATCCTCATATTCGTCAAACAATCTTTGATAGTTGTTTTGATGAACATTGAGGGTCTCTTTAGCTTTTACAAGTTCAGTGTTGAAAGAATCTTCTATGGCCAAATTATTTTCAGTCTCGCTTATAACGACCTGTAGATCTTCAATATCTGTTGAAAGTTGCTTAAGTAAATATTGATTGTTTTGCATGCCGGCCTTAAGATCATTGATCTTTTTTTGCTTTTCATCCAATTCTTCTTCTAAAGCATTTACTTTTTCTCTTAATTCAGAAAGATATGAATCACCGTCATGATATTTCTTACCGATACTATCCGCGCTTGCTTTATGAACGTCATAAGTTTCTTTGATCCTATTATAGGAATCCTTAACGGCTTCCAAAGTTTTATTAAGCTCTTCAGATTGCGCTTCGGTCGTTTCGATTTCTTTTTTTAGTTGCTCGATCTCTTTATTCGTTTCCAAGATAGATACTTCGCAAGTTTCAGCTTTACTTCTTGCGACAGAGATCTCAGTCTTTGAGTTTTCAAAATTTGTGATCAAGGAATGTATTTTTTCATTCATTTGAGCGATCTCGTCATCAAAAGAATTTACTTGTGTTTTCAATGTATTATAGCTTTTATCAAGCGTATCGATTTCCGTATCGATACCGGACAAACTTTCTTCAAGTGCCTTTTTGTTAAAATACGATTTAGAAGCCTGCTCTTTTAACCTATCCATTCGATGAACAAAAATATTAACTTCTATATCTTTCAATTCATTTTTATAGGTAATGAATTTCTCAGCTTTTTCGGATTGTCTTCGTAAGTTCGGCAGTCGTGTTTCCAATTCCGCAATAATATCCATCACGCGGTACATATTATTCTGCGCTCTTTCAAGTTTGCGTTCCGCTTCTAATTTCCTAACTTTATACTTAACGATACCTACGGCTTCTTCGATGAGCAATTTACGTTCAGCTGCTGAGGCATTTACGATCGATTCGATCTGTCCCTGACTAACGATTGAGTAACCTTCGCGACCCAGACCGGTATCCATAACCAAAGCATGGATATCTTTTAGTCTACATTGCACTTTATTGATATAATATTCGCTTTCTCCGGAACGAAACAATCTTCGCGTGATGCTGATCTCTTCATAATCCGTAGCAAATATATGAGATGAGTTGTCCAGATAAAGAACCACTTGCGCGTAACCTAAAGGCTTCCTTTCTTCGGTGCCCGAAAAAATGACATCCTCCATCTTTGAACCTCTTAAGGATTTTACACGCTGTTCGCCCAATACCCATCTTACGGCATCCACAACATTGCTTTTCCCGCTTCCGTTTGGTCCTACGATCCCGGTTACAACTTCATTGAAATCTATCTCGGTTTTTTTGCCGAAAGATTTAAACCCGTATATTTCGATTTTTTTTAGTATCATTTCGGAACCCCTTACTGTACGATGACTTTATGTTTTCTTAGGACGATTTCCGCTGCATTTTGTTCCGATTGTTTTCTGTTGGGACCTTTTGCGGTCTGATAACATTTACCATCGATCATTGCGCATGAATAGAAAACTTGTTCATGCTCAGGCCCGCTTATTTTCACAAGCTCATATTTCAGTTCGCCCAGATTCTCTGATTGCACATATTCCTGGAGCATTGTTTTATAATCATAGGTCAATTGACCATGCAACGCATCTTTTATAATATCCTCTAATTTATCCTGCACAAAACGATCTGCTGTTTTATAACCGCCGTCCATATACACAGCACCTATCAACGCTTCAAAGGCATCAGCAATGATATTCTTTTTATCACGTCCGCCACTGAGCTCTTCGCCTTTACCGAGAATAATATACTCTTTTAATAAGATGTCTTCCGCAGCAACGAATAACGAATCTGTACAAACAATTAAAGAACGAAGTTTTGACAAAGAACCTTCATTTTGCTCTTCTAATTCTCGATAGAGGTATGTGCTTATGATCAATTGCAAAACAGCATCCCCTAAAAATTCCAATCTTTGATTGCTCGTAGTTTTCTTTTTGTTGATCGCAGAACTATGTGTCAGTGCGGTTTTTAACAGACTTTGATCTTTAAAATGATACCCAATGATCTGCTCAAAACGACTCACATCCATTCGATCACCTCCATCTCATTTAAATGAAATTAAGGGCTGCAAACAGCCCTTAATTTTTATTGTTCATTTTCAAAATATTCTACAATGTCTTTTACTTGCTTGATCGTCTCTAAGCTTTCTTCACTGACTTCAACGTCAAATTCGCTTTCGAAAGCCATGATCAATTCCATAACATCCAATGAATCCGCACCTAAATCATCAACAAAGTATGATTCCATTGTAATCGTATCCGCATCGATTTCCATCTGCGAAGCGATCATATCCCTTACCTTTTCAAAAACCATAATCAGTCCTCCTTCATGTCTGAATAAATAATTCCATAGTATATTTATACCATAATTTTATCGCTGTTTACAACCTATTTCTTATATTATCAATAACATTGTTTTCCTGAAAAATGATTGCTTGCCTAACGGCATTTTTAAATGCTTTGGCGTTGCTGTTACCGTGCGCTTTGATGATCCCGCCATTGATCCCGAGTAACGGAACACCTCCGTAAACGGTCGGATCCATCTTGTTTTTTA
Organism: uncultured Anaerofustis sp.; assembly: GCA_963674555.1. Classification (GTDB taxonomy): domain Bacteria; phylum Bacillota; class Clostridia; order Eubacteriales; family Anaerofustaceae; genus JBGMEA01. The sequence goes on from OY771429.1 coordinate 529,530, forward strand.
AGATGGCAAGATCTTTTTTCAATACCGATGCGGCAAGTTTATTCGGGACACTCTTCATGAATACATCTTTTAAGAGAGAAAACGTATAACCAAAACATCCTTCAAGACTTTTTAAAATGATATTTCCTGTAAATCCATCACAAACGATGATATCGGTAACACCGTTGAGCAATTCTTTCGGTTCTAAATTACCGATAAAATTCAAATCCGTTTCTTTTAACAGCTTGAATGTCTCTTTATACAGCGTATTACCTTTCATTTCTTCAGATCCGATATTCGCCAGAGCGACACGTGGGCTTTCAATGCCGTACAATGCTTTCATATAGATCGTTCCCATCAAAGCGAATTGGACAAGATATTCAGGTTTGCATTCCGCATTCGCACCGTTATCTATTAAGAGCGTCGGCGTTTTCCCTGGTAATACCGTTCCCAACGCAGGCCTTTGAATACCTTTGATCCTTCCGGTATACAATAATGCGGCGGCAAGTAATGCCCCGGTACTTCCGGCTGAAACAAAAATAGAACTTGGGTCTTCTTTGATCTTTGACGCGCCGACAACAAGGGATGAATTCTTTTTGCGTTTGACTGCGGAAGCCGGTTCTTCGTCCATCGCTATCTCTTCTTTTGCATCGATCACTGTGATTCGATCATACGAAAGATTTTCTTTACGGATTACATCCGCTATAATATCTTCATTGCCGATCAGCGTTACATCTGTTTGATATTCTTTAACTGCAAGACACGCACCTTTTATGATCTCAGTCGGAGCGTGATCTCCTCCCATAGCATCCAAATAAATCGTCATTTCTACCTCCCAATAATGTTGGTATTTTACAAAAAGAATAGGCTACCGTATCGCATCCGATGCAGTAGCCTTCTTTAAACATTCTGATTATTGAGCATCAACTGCTACAACTGTTTTTCCTTTATAAGTACCGCAGTTTGAACAAACTCTGTGCGGGAGTTTGATTTCACCGCATTCCGGGCAAATCGATTGAGCCGGAGCTGTCAGTTTATAGTTCGCTCTTCTTTTATCTCTTCTTGATTTTGATATTTTTCTTTTTGGAACTGCCATTATTACACCTCCTACTCTTCTTGTGTTTCAATGGGCCAATTGGCTAAATCCGCAAATTGAGGATTGATCTTACCGTCCTTGTCGCAATCGCATTCTTGAATATTCAAGTCATTGCCGCAAACGGAACATAATCCTTTGCAATCCGGATCGCATAAAAGCCTTACAGGCATATTCAATATGATTTGTTCTTTCAATAAATCACGCACATCGAATTCGGTACCGTATGTTTCAAGAAGTTCATCGATTGGAATATCATCTTCGATCTTCAGTTCAATCGGAACAATAATGTTTTTTAAACATCTTGCGCACTTGGTCGATACGGTAATTCGGCTTTCAGCCAGAATGATCAAAATATCATCTTCATACCACAATTCACCGGTTATTTGTACAGGTGGACTGATCGTATAATCTTCCCCAAAAGAAAGTTCATGGAACGTTTCATCGATAGAGAAATGCTCATTTTGATTTTTCTGAAGTTCGGCAATATTTATTATCATTTTTTCGCGCCGTGCCTATCTATCAACATGCCATAATATTATATAGTTATCTACATTACTTTGTCAAGCGAATTATGGAAAAGCTTACGGTTTAAGGGATATTTATGATATTTTTACAAGTCTCTTCGTTTCGCGTGCGATCATTAATTCTTCGTTTGTCGGTATGACCATAACTTTTACTTTGGAATCGACTTTTGATATGACAATTTCCTCACCTCGCGTATCATTTGCTTGTTCATCGATTGAAATCCCCAAATATTCTAAGCCGTTTAATATCTGCCGTCTGCTTTCGGGAGAGTTTTCTCCTATTCCGGCTGTGAATACGATCATCTCAACGCCATTTAATATAGCCGCATATGCACCGATCATATATCGTACATGATAATAAAATGCATCTAATGCAAGTTTCGCTCGTTCATTACCTTCTTTTTGCGCTTGCTCTAAATCACGGAAATCATTTGAAATCCCTGATATACCAAGTACGCCTGATTCTTTGTTTAAGATCGAATCGATTTCTTCTATCGTAAAATTTTCATTTTCGGAAAGTACTTTGACGATCGACGGATCGATCGAACCGCTCCTTGTACCCATAATCAGTCCTTCAAGTGGTGTTAACCCCATAGTTGTGTCGATACTTTTTGCGTCTTTTACGGCTGAGAGACTGCAACCGTTTCCCAAATGGCAAGTGATCAATTTTGATGCGTGTGTCTTGTCTAAAGTCTTTGCTCTTTCCGATACATATTGATGACTTATGCCATGGAAACCGAATTTTCGAATATGATATTTTGCTGCAAGATCATACGGGATCGCATAAGTATAAGCCTCTTTTGGCATTGTTTGATGAAAAGCCGTATCAAAAACCGCAACCATCGGTACATTCGAAAAGAGTTTTTGACAAGCTTCTATTCCTGTTAAATTTGCAGGATTATGCAGCGGAGCGAGCGGTATGCATGCCTTGATCTGATCGATAACATCGTTATCGATCACAATGCTTTCAGAATATCGATCCCCACCGTGTAATACGCGGTGCCCGACAGCATCGATCTCTTCGACTGATTTCAATACACCTATATTAGGATCCGTTAAAGCTTCCAAGACGATCTGCACAGCTTGCGCATGATCTTTGATATCAACAATTGAAACGAGTTCTTCCTCGCTTGACTTTTGATGTTTAAATGTTGCCTCATCCAACCCGATCCTCTCAACTAGTCCTTTCGCTAAATGTTCTTCTGTTATCATATCAAACAATTGATATTTCAGCGAAGAACTCCCGCAATTTATAACTAATATCTTCATAGCATCCTCCTTAAAATAAAACCGATGCCTGTATATGCGATCATTATGCAAGTGTCAGATCACATCGTACACAAAGCAGCTGCGATGGCAGAACCTATCAAAACAGCATTATCTGTAGTTACATATTCGATCGTCGTATCTTTATACAATTCTTTTAATCCTGCACGCACTTTATCTTCCAGTCCTGCTAATTTCTTGATCGTTGATCCCTCAACAGAGAGCAAGGCCTTATTGATATGCGATCCTTGTATTGCAAGGATCGCTGATAGATTTGCGACTATCAATTTTGCCGCGCGATCAACAATATTCTGTGCGATTTTTCTGATAACTTTTTCAGGATTGTTTTGCGGTGTTTCAAGCAAGATATGATCCAAATCTTTTGCGGTAGCATTATTTAAAAACATCAGATCATATTCCTCGGAAATCAATCCTTCTTTCTGCGCTTCTTTGCATGTGACATATACGAGTTCGCCCAAGTATTTCCCACCGATCATTTTTTCAAAAATATGGTCTCCCGGCAAAGCTGAAGTTCTATCGAGCATTTCATCAAAAGCTCCACCTCTAAAACCTGCAAAACTACCTGATTCGACATTAATGATATCATGTAAACCTGTATGCGCATAGCCCGGTATTTTGATATTCTTGCAATTTTCTCTGTAACACGTATTGGTACCGGTACCTACGATCAATCCCGCTACTGCATCATAGTTTTGCATATCATTTATAGCGATGATTGAGACTAAAGATGCGACCGTATCATTAACAGAAATGATCGGCAACTCTTCATAGCCCCTTTTTTTGATCGCAAATAATATGCTGTCACGCAAGCTGAGATTTTCAATACCCTCGACATCAATTTCTTTTGCCATTCCTGCGATGATCAGATCCCTGTCTTGTGTAATTTTACCGGGAAAAGAAAAACTGATCCCCATCGCATCTGCATCCGAAAGATACGGTGTTATGAGTCCGGTAAATATATCGAAAAACTCATCCGAACGTAGCGTTTCATGTCTTCCGATCATAGGATGTTTTTCATATCCTTCTATCTTCACCGATCCGGTTTCATCGATCAGAGCCAGTGCTGTGCGTAAATGTGTTCCCCCTGCATCAACAGCAACGATCCTGCGAAACCGATTTATTTTATAATCATTTTCGATCGGTATATATGATGGATACATGCATAGAGAAGATTCATCTCCTCTAAGCCCTTTATGCATCTCGCTTAAAAAAATATCCCGTATTTCAGGAATCGATATTTGATTTTCGTGCATATGATTCGTTTCTAAAAATCGATCGATTCTGTTTTGCATTCAGCACCTCGAAGTTTTTCGTATGTATTGTTATTATACAATACATATTCTTTCTTGTGAAGATATGTAAAAAAGAGTACGCAGAATGCGCACTCTTTTATCTAAAATTAATACTTACATCATCGGTTCCATTGAAAGTGCCGGATGGCCTTTTTCAGTCAAGAAAGCGATCAAAGCTTCTCCGTCCGCTGCTGTCGTTTCATCTCCGATCATATCGCAGAAGTTTTCGATACCGTACAATTCTTTCGCGGTTGCATTCAATTTATGCTCTACCGTATCTTTCAATTGTTTCGGCATCCATACGATACGCTCAATACCGCCTTCAGCTTTCATGAATTTCTTTGAAGCGATAAAGTGTTTACCGTGGCCCATGAATCCCGGGGTTTGGACACCACCGCCCGTCATTGAAGCAAGTTCTCCAAAACTCATTCCAAGCGGAGTAAGTCCCGAATGCTCACGATTAACGATAACAACGCCGTTTGAGAAAGGTTCAATTCCGCAAATACACTCGAAACAACCACAACTTGTCATCGGATCATTCATAAGTGAATACAATGTAACTTGTTGTAAGGCACCTTGTGATAATTTTTCGACCGCTTCATTTACGTCTTCCCATGCGCCGATATTTTCATCGATCAAGCCGCCTTTTCCGATCACTTGACAGGGTCCTGACGGATCCAATTCTTTTGTAGCTTTCGCATCCAACCAACTTACCGCACCGCAAAGTCCTGTTCGTTCAGGCGTTACGACGCAAACATGTGAAGGAGCAAATGATTGACATAATGTACAGCTGTAGAAAACGTCAACGCTTTCATCTGTAAGAGACATAAGTCTTTCATCCCTCTTATTATAAGTGGGTATTGCTACATTCTGTCGCAAATCATTGACTTTATCAGGATCGGTAATTATGGTGACTTGACATTTATCCACAACAGAATCGAATTCATCCTTCATTTTAGCGTAAAGAACTTCTCCGAAATGTTTTAAGCGAAATCCGCTTTCAAAAGCATCGTTACTTACACGAACACGGATCATATCTCTTTGTCCTGTATGCATGACACCTTCCATGTAATTGAAAAAATAATGGATCTTTCGCTCAAGCACAGGCTCAAAATCTTCTTCCATACTTCTGCCTGCAACATCTACCATTACTGCCATCGATATTTTTCCGGGGATCTCATCCAGTTCATCGATGTCTTTTCCAATGATCTCGATCTTATGATCTTCGATCTCGCTCGCTTCTTTCATCGTTACCAATTCAAAAGCATCTACTCTGGAACCATCGATCTCGACATGCATGTCTTTTCTTCGTATGATCTCACCTTCAAAAGCAGCTGCAAAGGATACCGGTATCGGTATTTCAGTGATTTTGATTTTAATATTTCTTGCTTCTAACGAAGTAGCTACTAATTCATCATAATCCTGCTGAATGATCAATCTCTTCGGAACTTCCCAAACATTATCAACTTGATCCGTCATGACCGGGAATCCCATAGCGATCGCACCGCCACCGCAGGCGACAGTCATATCATCAACTGGTTCAAATGCATTTACGAATGCAAACAATCTATCTGAGGTATAACGCAAAAGCGCGTCATAGTCTCCCGGAGGAACCGCACCGAAGATCATAGCTGTTCTCAACGCAACGCTGATAACATGTGCTACGGATGAAAGATTCGGTCCAAGCGGAACGATACGTAGATCAAAGCTCATATTGATGCCTGCTTCGTATGCTTGATCGATGATATCTCCTACCAAGAAAACCATGATCCCTTTGGTCTGATAGTCTTTGATCAACTTTTCTGCGATCTCAACTGTCGGTGCCGGTCCTATCATAACCGAAACACCTGGAATGTCTTCGGTAACAAGCGGAACACCCAATGATCGGATTTCAGCATCCGATAAGTGTCCGTGATATTTATCACCGTAAAATTCAGGTTCATCCACATATTTCACTGCTTCGATGATCTCGGTAGCCATAAGCGTACCGATACCCGTTGTAAATACATGTTTTGTTCTTTTATCGTGACACATCATATCTTTGATCGTATCCAATGTGTCTTTCAATTCTGAAAGTGTTTTTACTTTCGTATTTGTAAATGCGTAAATGACCGGAAGTCCGTATGCGGTATCCGGAAAGGATACGCTGTGGTCCGCTCCGTATTTGGTAATTGCTTCATCTACACTCTTTACAGCTAAATCATACATTTCATCTGAGCCGTCAAAGACTCTGTCGAATAGTGTCATTATTTCACCCCGTATTAAAAATTATTTATTATGACTCATAATCATTATCGATTTTTTGTTTGATTATCCTTACTTCTTCGATCGCTTCTTCACTCAGGTCATACGGCGATTGCCCTTGCCTGTCTGCATCGATGATCTCTTGATTATAATGGATGAATCCCAACAAATCATCTTTTATACGATCTTTTATAAACTCTTCATCTTCTTTATTTCGGACTTTGTTCGCTACGACACTGACGTTTTTTATTCCCAGATCGAGCGCCAATTCTTTTACTTTTTCATAGGTTTGAATGCTTCTTGCTCCGGGTTCGATCACTACGATGAAGCGATCTACACTTCCCGTTGTGCCGCGACCCAAATGTTCGATACCGGCTTCCATGTCCATGATAACCACATCTTTATTATGCACGACTAAATGAGAAACCAATCTCTTTAAAAGAACATGTTCCGGACATACACAACCGCTTCCCCCTGTTTCAACGGTACCTAATGTTAAAAGCTTTACGCCATTAACTTCTTTTGCATACTTCTCAGGTACGTCATCCACACGCGGATTGATCTTAAAAAACTTCCCGAAGTTCTCTTCCGATGAACCTGTTCGTTCTGCGATCAATTTCTTCAGTTGAGATATCGGAACGATATCCTTCAATTGATCTTCCGAAAACCCCAATGCAAGACCCAGATTTGCATCGGGGTCTGCATCGACGGCAAGAACATTTTTTCCTTCATCGGCATATAAACGGGCCAATATAGCAGTGAATGTCGTTTTCCCGACCCCACCTTTTCCGGTTATAGCAATTTTCATTCTTATTTCACCTTAACTACTTTAGTTAAATTAGATATTTAATGCTGTTCTTTTTTCTTCTATTTCTTCTATCATTAATTTAACAAGATTTTCAGGATCTGTATCGATTACGAATCCCGCACCGACAAGCTCTCTTGTCCCGTCAGTGATGAGTTCCATCATTTTATCTGATCCTTTTACTTGCGGTTCTACGCCCAAGAATGTTTCGATTCCCGAACCTATAACGTAATTTGCGATAGAAACCGCTTTTTCACTCATCCACTCAGGCGCACATCCGATGATCGGAAGTTCCGTGGTATCTACGCCCCATTGAGCGGCTACGTCATTTACCAAAAGTAAAATTCGGCTGATATCAACACAAGAACCCATGTGCAATACAGGCGGTATATCCGCTAATTCACATACGGTGCGTAAACCGTCACCGCAAAGATCTTTCGCTTCTTTTGAAAGTAACCCTGCTTTTGCGGCAGCTTGAGCCGAACATCCCGTAGCAACAACGATTATATCATTTTTGATCAATTCTTTTATAATCTCAATATGGGAGAAGTCCGGTCGAACCTTCGGATTGTTACATCCTACGATCCCGACTGCTCCTCTTAAAACGCCTGATTTCAAACATTGAACAAGCGGTTCATATGTTCCGGTTTCATCCACAAATGAATTGGTAACTGTATCCAGTTGTTTCACGATAGCTTCACAAGAATATCCTACTGTAGCTGACTGTTTCGTTGCAGGGATATATACTTTCGTGTTATCTCTGTTTTCATAATTATCAATCGCGGATGTTACGATTTCTTTAGCGATATCGTAAGCACGAGCTTCATCAAATTCCATATAAATAGATCCGGGGATCCTGGCTTTAGGTGAAGTAGTGATAAATTTTGTATGATAACATTTCGTCAAAGACGAAAGTGCGGGGAAAATACATTGAATATCAACAACAACAGCTTCAACTGCTCCTGTAAGCACTGCATTTTCTTGCATTAAGAAGTTACCTGCCATACGAACACCGTGACGCATTGTGATTTCATTTGCCGTACAACAAAGTCCCGCAATGTTAATACCCTTTGCACCTTTATCTTTTGCATATTGTATCATTTCCGGATCTTCAGACGCCGCAACAACCATTTCTGATAATGCAGGCTCATGTCCGTGAATAATGATATTGACCATATCTTTTTCCAAAACACCCAAATCGGCTTCGGTTTCCTTCGGCATCGGTGTTCCGAATAAAATATCCGTAAACTCCGTTCCCATCATGGAACCGCCCCAGCCATCAGCCAAACCGGCTCTGATACCTTGTTTGACCAAAGCATCAGGATCTGATGTACAACCCATTGTTGTCATATGCATGATCGTAGCGATCTCTCTGTCAATAGCACGAGGCTCGACATCAGCGTCTTTCCAAACTTGTTGTCTTGATTCGATTGCTCTTTCTGTAAATCTTTGTGTTCCGAAAGGTTTTCCGTATTCCATCAAACCCACTTCAGCAACTTCATGAGCGATATCATAAATATCTCTGCCTTCGGTTTCTACTCCCCACTCATTAGCTATTTTTATAAGCTTTGCTTCATCGCGAATAATGTAGTTACCGTCTCGCGATGATATGTGTAATACATGTGCTACATCTCTACCATGGTCAGAGTGTGCGGATGCACCGCCGGCAACGGCACGTATGTAGTTTCTTCCTGCTATTGCAGCTGCATCAGCCCCGCAAATACCTCTGGGCGCTTTTGGTGTAATACGACAAGGTCCCATGGAGCATATACGACAACATACTCCTTCTTCACCAAATTTACATTGTGGTTTTTGTGCCTGTTTTCTGTCAGCCCAAGTTTCAGCAAATCTTTCTTTCGCCAGATTTGACAATACTTCGGAAACAGCCTCCATTTCCTCAACAGACGTAAATTTTTTGATTTCCATTGAATCTCCTCCTATAAAGATGAAAGTACTCTTGCTTTCAGTGAACGCCTTATAGTATGTAAATGTTTACAATCGCCTTTTTGAATGAATTTTCGGGCAATCATAAACATTTTATTGTGATAATGATATTGTTCACTTAGATAATTGAATAAAGAATTTTTGATGATTTAGAAAATAAAACAAGATGAATCATTGAATTCTATTTATTATCTCAGCTATTTTACCATTCTTCCTAATACAATTCAATGCTTTTTTACGATGATTAGAAAAAATCATTCAATATTAATTTAAAATGGGACAAAACTGTCCCATTTTATTGAACGCATAGAATTTTGTTCATTTATTCATTAAGAAAACGATATCAGTCGTCTAAAATTCAATAATTATCCATTGATATTAAAAGGATTGCGTACATGAAAAATATGAGCTAAGTGCAGTAATCCAATCAACTTTTATTGTTGTATCAATATTTTATGTTCAAGAAGTTTGATTTCTTTTAACTTGCCCTTAACTGTTTTTTGATCTCCTAAGATATCTTCTAAGAAGACACTGTCTTCAGACGGTACAGCAAAAACAACATTTTCCATGATCTTTTCTTCACCGTTAGGTGTACTGAAATAAGCGGTTGATTCACACATGATCCTACCTCCGTATCATTTATTTATATTCATTATAATACATATGAAGTAAAATACCTACATATTCATTTAATTTGATTGATTCAAAAGCCGATATCGAGTATGATAATACTCAGTCTAAATACATTATCAGAGGTCTATATGTCGTTATATTATGTTATTATTACAGCTATTGCGCTATCTATTGACGCCTTTTCAGTCAGTGCTTCATCTAGTGCCGCAACCAAATCAAAGCCTATATATGATTTTTTAATTCCGCTATCGTTTGGTTTTTTTCAAGCCCTTATGCCGTTTATAGGTTATCATTCAACTTTATTATTTTCTGTCTACATCAAACGTTTTGATCATTGGATCGCTTTTGGACTCCTTGGCTTTATCGGTCTGAAAATGATCATCGATGCGTATAAGATGAATAAGGGACACGAAGTGATCAGCGAAATGAATGTTTCAAAATTATTGGTATTGTCTGTTGCAACGAGCATTGATGCGCTTGCGGCAGGTATTGGTTTTGCCGTATTAAATATCGATATTTTACCGGTTATCCTGATGATCGGCTCGATCACACTGATATTGTCCTATGTCGGTGTGAAATTCGGAAAATTCATAGGCAACAAAAATCAAAAGATCGCTACTTTCATCGGCGGAACTGTTTTAATAGCTATAGGCGTTAAGATCCTGATCGAACATTTATCACAGATTGGATAATAATTGAATTAAGAGGAATAAATGAATATAGTAGAACAATTAACAAAAGAATTTCAAATATCTAAACAATCAGCGAAAAACACCGTTGATTTGATAGAAGACGGAAATACGATACCTTTCATCGCCAGATATCGAAAAGAACTTACCCAAAACATGAGCGATACGATTCTTCGTGATTTTGACGAACGTTACGCCTATTTAAAAAACTTAGAACAACGAAAAGAAGAAGTTATACGTCTGATCGAAAAGCAAGATCTTTTAACAGACGAACTTGAAAACAACATCCGAAAATGCACATTATTAAAAGATGTGGAAGAATTATATTTGCCCCACAAACCAAAAAGAAGGACCAAAGCCACTATTGCAAAAGAAAAAGGTCTACAACCGCTTACTGATGAAATACTAAAGCAAGAATTGTCCGATAGTGAGGTGTATAAGATCGCATCAACATATGTCGAACAAGGAAAGATTGAAACCGCAGAAGATGCGGTCTCGGGCGCATGCGATATTATTGCAGAAATGATCAGCGAAAACGTAACTTACCGCAATATCGCAAGAAACTTAACAATTCAATACGGAGCCTTCGTTTCATCCGTAAAGAAAGAATCCGCTGAAAGCGATACGGTATTTATAAATTATCATGATTACCGAGAAAGAATCGGTTTGATTGCCGACCACCGCGTACTCGCAATGAATAGAGGAGAATCTAAAAACATATTAAAAATAACTGTCGAAGCTCCACTGGAAAATATCATTGCGCAAATAACTGAGCACTTCATAAAAAACAAATCTTCTGAATTATTAATGCAAACTGTAACAGATGCCTATAAGCGCTTGATAGCTCCTTCCATTGAAAGAGAAGTGCGTTCGACTTTGACCGAAAGAGCGGATAAAAGCGCAATCACTGTTTTTGCACAAAACTTAAAAAATCTTCTCCTTACACCTCCAGTAAAAAATAAAGTGATCATGGGATTTGATCCGGCTTACAGGACCGGATGTAAAATTGCTGTGATCGATAAATACGGCACTTTACTTGGATATGATACGATCTATCCGACACAACCGCAAAATCGCATAAAAGAATCAGAAAAAGTGATCTTAGATTATATTGATCGGTATGATGTTGATATCATTTCGATCGGTAACGGAACTGCCAGTCGTGAAAGTGAAATGTTTATTGCAGACACGATCAAAGATTCTGATAATAAAGTGGAGTATATTGTTGTAAATGAAGCCGGTGCCAGTGTTTATTCCGCTTCTGAATTGGGTGCTGAGGAATACCCGGAGTTGAATGTATCGATCCGAGGAGCTGTATCAATAGCGCAAAGACTACGCGATCCTTTGGCTGAACTTGTCAAAATCGATCCGAAACATATCGGGGTCGGTCAATATCAGCATGATGTAAACCAAAAGGAATTGGCACATGCACTCGAAAATGTTGTTGAAGATACCGTAAATTCTGTCGGAGTTGATGTCAACACGGCGTCTTCCGCCTTATTAGGTTATGTTGCAGGGATATCAAAGAAAACCGCTGAAGCGATACGCGTTTATGTTACTGAAAATAACGGAATCAAAGATCGCAAAGAATTACTGCAAATTAAAGGATTGGGAGCAAAAGCATTTGAACAATGCGCGGGTTTTCTTCGCATTCAGAACGGAGAAAACCCACTCGATAAAACCGGTGTCCATCCGGAGAGTTACACTGTAGCAGAGAAATTACTTGATATAGCAGGCATATCCTTAGTTCAAATATTCGATGAAAGTCTATCCAATAAGCTTAACGATATCAATACACATGATTTATCCGACAGTATGGATATCGGGGAATACACTTTGGAAGATATCATAAAAGAATTAAGAAAACCCGGGAGAGATCCGAGAGAGCAATTAGAACCCGTTGCATTCAAAAAAGAAATTATGGAAATGAAGGATCTGAAATCGGGAATGAAGATAAGAGGTACTGTACGAAATATTACACATTTCGGCGCTTTTATTGATATTGGTGTGCATCAAGACGGACTGGTGCATATCAGTAAATTGAGCGAACGATTCATAAAAGATCCTTTCGAGATCGTACAAGTCGGCGATATCGTTGATGTGACCGTGTTGGACGTTGACTCGGAAAGAAAAAGAATATCATTGACGATGATACCGGATTAAACAAAAAAATCGCCGAATTTTGCGGCGATTTTTTTATTATCCTAACTTCTCTTAGTAATTTTTCTGTATATTGCATGCCCAGATAACGTGATGATATTTGTAACAATCAATAATGCGACTGCTATTTCCAAATAGCGATATTTCTGCTTTAATTCATCGACCTCATCTTGCTTTGAAAAAGTGTTTCCGAATGAGTACACCGTCCCGGATATTTGCGTATTATCGGCAACTTCAGCCAACTTTTTTATCACTTCATCTTGTTCGGCTATAATGATTTCATTTTCTAAAATATATTGGCACAAAAAGGTCATGGGTAAAGCAAATCCGATCCCTTGTTGATCGATCAATTTTAATGTATTCATCCCGATCACATCCCCGTAAGCATTTAACAATGGCCCCCCACTGTTCCCTTCATTGATCGCCGCATCTGTTTGCAGATAATATTGCCCGCTGATATTTCGGTCTATCGCCGATAAGATCCCTTTTGTTAATGAAAAGGAGAAATTAGCGGGTGTTCCTACAGCATATACTTCATCTCCCAAAGGCACATCATGATAATCAGAAACGTTTAAATATACCAAATCTCCTTTTGGCACCTTCAATAGCGCGACATCCATCGTTTCATCGATCAATACAAGATCTGCATCAAATTGTTTTCCTTCATAAGTATGCAATCTAATATCATCCACATTGTCTATAATATGCGCATTTGTTAAAACATACTCATTTCCAATTGCAAAAGCGCTACCCATAGCTTCACCCGAATATATAATGTAAATTGCCTTATAAGATTCTTGCACGTCAAAATCTATTGCGGATACGATCCGCATCGAAAATAATTGGACAATAACCATAAACCCTATAATGAAACCAATATTTTTTCTCATCAATACCCCCACCAAGCTATATTGATCATTTGTATATATTATATTTTATCTTATTTATAGAAAAATGTATACAAAAATCCTAGCTGTGTCTTTGAATCGGTAAGATTACAAAAAAAAGAAGTTATTCACTTCTTTTTTTAGATATTTGTTTCGTATGTATTTGACCTTATTAATATTCTTCAGCAATAAAAACAGATTTTGGATGATCACACACCGGGCATCTATATGTTTCCGGCAGATCTTCAAACGGAATATCACCGTCGTAAACGTAATGACAAACAGAACAAACATATCGGGTTTTTTTCTCTCTATTTGCTGTTTCTTCTTTACTCATGCCAGCAACTGTGCCGCCAGATTTTAATGTTCTAAAATCTGTATAGCTCATCGGCGGATATTCTGAAGTCACTTCTGCTTCAAGAACATCACAGATAAATAAATAATGTGTCCCCAAATCTATCTCCTGTGTGACGCTACAGCTCATGATCGCAACGGTATGATCGGCCAGATAAGGATTTTTGTTTGAATCGATTTTAAAAGCGATATCCTTAAATTTATCGGTGTCTCTTCCGCTACTGTAACCGAAGTTGGCGACAACATCAACAGGACAATTGATTGACAGTACGGAGACTGTCAAGCTTTTTTTCTTTAAGATCAGCTCAGTTGTGAAATTTGATTTCTGCATCGTTACAATCATCTGTGCAGGTTCAGCAGTAGCTTGAGCAGCAGTATTGATCGTACAAGCATTTACTTTCCCCTCATACTCAACTCCTGCGACAAACAATCCGTAAGTAAGTTTAAAAAAAGCTGTCGGATCCATAATAGTCTCCCTTCAGATAATATTAATAGGAAATATTTCCTATTAATATTATAGCATTTATAAAACACATTACCAATCTATGTCAGATTTTTCAACTCTACTCTGAGAATACTTGCTACTCCTCTGATGTAGTCGATACATCATCAAATGATTGCTCAACTTCTTTTTTATTTGAGTCGGGCATTTTTTTTAGGATCGCATCCAGCGCAAACAATATAAGCGAAACACCTCCGAAGATTTCAAGCGGTTGTAACATCACATAAATATACGGCGCAACTTCTTTAAAGGTATAACCGTAAGCCATGTACTCTTTGATCGTAGAAACATAGTAGACCATATTACTGATCACACATATAAGTGCCAAAGCCGCAAATACAATAGCAGCGATAAAAAATAATGAGACTTTCTTTTTTGGGTTTTCCATAAACAGTCCTCTTTTCTTTTTGAATATATTTTATAGACTCATTCTAACAATAAAGCAGTATGAGCACAAGCTACTTCACCAAAGATTCAGAAAAACCGATTAACATCAATTGTATGCGAAAGTCCGTACGTCCTTATAAGTTAAAAACGACCGCAACGATGTTGCGGTCGTTTTATTTATTTGAATTTGACTGTTAGTTTAATATCTTTTTTAGATCTTCCTCAGGTGTCGAGATCGGTGTTAAAGCAAACTGCTCGACCAATAAACCAACAACATTTTCGGATAAAAATGCGGGTATAGTCGGTCCTATGTACATATCCTTTATACCCAGAGAAAGTAATGTTAAAAGGATGGAAACTGCTTTTTGTTCATACCAAGATAAAACTAATGTCAAAGGCAAATCATTTACATCGCAATCAAAGGCGCCGGCTAAAGCTACAGCAACCTGGATCGCACTGTATGCATCGTTACATTGCCCCATATCCATGATCCTCGGCAGACCACCGATTTCACCGATATCAAGATCATTAAAACGATATTTCCCGCATGCCAATGTTAGCACAACAGTGTCTTTAGGTGTCTGTTTAACAAATTCCGTATAATAATTTCTTCCGGGTTTTGCTCCGTCACATCCGCCTACAAGAAAAATATGCTTGATCGCACCAGATTTAACAGCGTCGATCACTTTATCAGCTACTGAAAGTACGGTATCTTTACCGAATCCTGTCGTTACGGTATTGCCTCCGTTGATCCCGTGCATAAGAACGTCTTCTTTGTATCCACCCAATTCCAGAGCCTTTTCGATCACAGGCGTAAAATCTTTATCTTCACCGATATGTACCATTTCCGGATAGGCTACAACATTTGTCGTAAATACTCTGTCTTTGTAACCGTCTTTTACAGGCATAATGCAGTTTGTGGTATATAATATTGCCCCCGGTATATTATCGAACTCTTTCTGTTGGTTTTGCCATGCCGTACCAAAATTACCTTTAAGGTGTGGATATGTTTTCAGTTTAGGATACGCATGCGCAGGCAACATCTCACCATGGGTATAAATATTGATACCCTTATCCTTCGTTTGCTCCAATAATAAATACAAATCCAAAAGATCGTGTCCGGTTATAACAATAAACGGCCCTTTTTCGATCGTCATTCCGACAGTAGCAGGCTGAGGTATACCATAGGTTTCGGTATTTGCGTTATGCAATAATTCCATTACACGCAGATTCATTTCGCCTGTCTCCATAACAAGAGCTAATAGATCATCTGAAGACAGATCTTCTCCGATAGCTTTAAGTGCTCGGATGACAAACGCTTCTAAGTCTGCATCTGTATACCCAAGAACCATCCCATGAAAAGCATATGCAGCAATTCCCCTGATACCAAATAAAATCAGCGATTTGAGTGATCGTAAATCATCATTTTCTTCGTCCCATAGTAGTGCAAGATCAAAATCTTCTTTCGGATCAGGTAAAGCGTTTTTTGCGTCACTAACTTTTTTCACAAGATTATCAACATCTGCTGCGTCAAAATCCACATTTGTGATCGTCGCAAAAAGCGCTTCAGCGATCAATCTACTTTCGTCCGCAGAAGGATTTCTTTGATCAATCGTACGCGCAAGTCCGATCAGTTTTCCTGTTAGCGCATCTTGTAGATTGGCAGTCACTGCTTCTTTACCGCATACGCCTTTATTTCCCGTGCAGCCTTTTCCTCCCGCTGTCTGTTCGCATTGAAAACAAAACATTTTATCCATAGTGTATCTCCTTAAATTTATTTATATATTTCTTATATTGTTCTTCCGTCATTGGTTACCGTGACGATTTGCCAAGGTAAGATTTTTCCGCTGTCTTTTAACGCTGTTTTGACCGCCTCAACGATCCCACCGCAACATGGCACTTGCATTCTGACCACAGTTATACTTTGGATGTCGTTATTGGCAATTATCCCTGTCAACTTTTCTGCGTAATCGATCGCATCTAATTTAGGACAACCGATCAATGTGATCTTTCCTTTAATAAAATCTTCATGGAAATTCCCATACGCAAAAGCTGTGCAATCCGCCGCGATCAACAGATCCGCTCCGTCAAAATAAGGTGCATTGATTGGCACAAGTTTTATTTGTACAGGCCATTGTGACAATCTCGATGGAGCCGATTGATTTATCAAAACTTTTTCCTTTGTTTGATCATGCTCTAAACTCTGTGCCGCGGATCCCGGACATGCACATGAAGAAACAGCATTGTCGATGACCTTTTTATGCATATTCACAGCTTCTTCATTAAAAGCAAGAGCTTCCCTCTCTTCAAAACTGATCGCGTCTGTCGGGCAAACGGGTAAACAGTTCCCCAGTCCGTCGCAATAGTCATCGCGTACCAGTTTTGCTTTTCCAAGTATTATTTTGATCGCACCTTCATCACACGCATCTGCACAAAGTCCGCAACCATTACATTTATCTTCATCAATAGTAATAATTTTTCTGATCATCTGTTTCCTCCAATTGATTTCCTACGTATATTGTAGTAAAATACAATTAAGAATTATGTTGCAAATGCAACAAAAGGAAATATTTATGAGTAAATCACCTTTATTCGACGCGATACATACGGATGATCTTGAAAAAATGCTAACTTGTCTGGGTGGACAACAAAAAAAATACGATAAAGGCACCTTCATCATGATCGCCGGGGATATAGTCGATTTTGTCGGCGTCATCCTATCCGGCAATGTGCAAGTAATAAAAGAAGATATCAATGGAAACAGAAACATCATTGCTGAGTTATCAGAGGGAGACGTTTTCGGTGAAGCGTTTGCTTGTGCCGGGATCTCGATCAGCAATGAAACGATTTTAGCAATTACGGACTGTGAGATCATGATGATAAAATTTAAAAAAATCGTTACTACTTGCAGCAATGCTTGTGAGTTCCATTCAAAACTTATTTCAAATATGTTGAAGATCATTGCGCAGAAGAATTTAAATTTAAACGAAAAAATCGAGATCATCACAAAACGAACGATACGAGAAAAGATCATGTCTTATTTACTTACACAAGCAGAAAAGAACAGATCGACTTCATTTGAAATACCGTTTACACGAAATGAATTATCTGACTATTTATGTGTTGAAAGAAGTGCGATGTCAAGGGAATTAGGAAAAATGCAGAAAGATGGGCTGATCAAAGTCGAAAAAAGAAATTTTAAAATACTGTAAATATTTATCTTATTAATATATTTAGATACATTTTGGGAGGTCACTATGCCATTGATCAATGTTATGTGCGAAAAGCTCACAAAAGAGACCAAAGACATCATTGCAGAGAAATTATACGCATGCGCGCGTCAAGCTATGAAAGCTCCGAGTATAAAAATATTTTTCAACGAATATGATACAATTTATGACAATGGTATCGCTGTCGATACGCAAGACTTTGAAATGATCATCGAAGGACCGGATTTAAGTAAAGATCAACTATCAGCTATGGCCAGGCAAATGCAAATTGAAGTTCAACAAGCTATGGATGATCCTGACTTGAATGTGATATCTGTCTACCACGTAAACGATCATGATCATATTTCCAATAACGGTATACTGCTTTCAGAGAGAAAAAGTAAAGATTGATAGTCAGTCAAGATGTAAAAAAAAGCAGTACGACATTGTCGTACTGCTTTTAACTTATAAATTTATCAATCAAATATCTCAAATATTCTTTTGATATTTACACATTTGAATGCTTCGTCCAGTTCAAAAAGTGCTCCGTTTAATTGTGTCGCGCCGTCGGCGACTTCGTATCTTGACCTTCTTTGCGAAAGGAATTGTTTTACGATTATTTCTTTCTTAACGCCTATCACTCCGTCAAGAGGTCCGGTCATTCCGATATCAGTTATATATCCGCAACCGTATGCAAGTATTCGTTCATCCGCAGTCTGGACATGGGTATGCGTACCGAAAATAATTGAAGACCGTTCATCAGCATAATATCCGAAAGCAATTTTCTCACTGGAAGCTT
The DNA here is from genome assembly GCA_963674555.1 of uncultured Anaerofustis sp. GTDB lineage: Bacteria > Bacillota > Clostridia > Eubacteriales > Anaerofustaceae > JBGMEA01. The sequence continues at coordinate 548,321 of OY771429.1, forward strand.
CCGCATGAAAATCAACACATATGAAATCGCATTGATCCGATATTTGCTCATATATCTTATCAAAAACATGGAATGGATTATCCAGATTGCTCATAAAAACCGTCCCGGATAGATTGATCACACCTATACGTACCGCTCCCACACGATATATCCCATATCCCCGGCCGGGACAAGGTTCCGGATAATTTGCGGGGCGCAATAATCTTGATGACTCTTGCATAATATTATTGACGTCTCTTTTGTCCCAAATGTGATTGCCACTTGTGTACACATCGACTTCTTCAATATCCAATAAATCATTTGCATTCCGTGCACTCAAGCCGCTTCCTCCGGAAGCATTTTCACAATTTACGATAACGAAATCCGCGTTATATTGTTCTTTTATCTGTTTGATTTTATCAGTCAGTAACTTCCTTCCGGGTCTACCGAAGACATCCCCGATCGTAAGAATATTCAATTATGTCCTCCATAAAAGAAGGCGGATTACTCCGCCTTTCGTTTTGTTATGATCATTTATTTTGCGTAATCGACCGCTCTGGTCTCTCTAATGATATTCACTTTGATTTGTCCGGGATACTCAACATCGTTTTCAATTTGATCGGCGATCTCTCTGGCAACATGTACCATACCCAAGTCATCGATCTCTTCAGGACGCACCATAATACGTATCTCACGTCCGGCCTGAATAGCATAACATCTATCAACACCTTCAAACGATTTAACGATATCTTCAAGCTTCTCAAGACGTTTCGTATAACTTTCCAATGTTTCGCGTCTCGCGCCCGGTCTGGCCGCTGAAATTGCATCGGCAGCTTGGATCAACACAGCTTCGATCGTTGTCGGTTCAATATCATTGTGATGTGCTTCCACAGCATGGATCACTTCACTGGATTCTTTATATTTCTTCAACAGATCCACACCGATTTGCGTATGTGGGCCTTCGACTTCGTGGTCTATGGCTTTACCGATATCATGTAATATCCCCGCGCGTCTGGCGATACGCGGATTTGCGCCAAGTTCATCAGCCATGATCCCAGCCAAGTGCGATACTTCTATCGAATGTTTTAAAACATTCTGTCCGTAACTTGTTCTGTAATTCAATCTTCCGATCAATTTAGAAAGCTCGGGATGAAGCTTGATCACATTCGTTTCAAATAATGCTTGTTCGCCCATTTCGCGAATTTTGGCATCCATTTCGGCTTCTGCTTTTTTGATCATTTCTTCGATCCTTGCAGGATGGATACGTCCGTCTACGATCAAGCGTTCCAAAGCGATCCTCGCAATTTCTCTGCGAACAGGATCAAAACCCGACAGTACGACTGCTTCAGGTGTATCATCGATAATCAAATCGATACCGGTAAGCGTCTCAAGCGTACGGATATTACGTCCTTCTCTGCCGATGATCCTCCCCTTCATTTCATCACTGGGGAGATTCACAACAGAAACAGTGCTTTCGGCAACATGGTCCGAAGCACATCTTTGTATAGCATACGTAATGATCTCTCTGGCTTTTTTATCGGCTTGTTCTTTAGCTTCGTATTCTTTGTTTTTAATCAGTAATGCAGTTTCTCTTGATATTTGTTTTTCAACATCGTTCAGAAGAATTTGTCTTGCTTCTTCGAACGTTAATTTCGATATTTTTTCTAATTCGTTAATTTGTTGCTGGTGTAATTTTTCCAGTTTTCCTTCTTTGATTTCAAAATCTTTTATTTTCTTATTGTAAAGTTCTTCTTTTTTTTCTACAGCTTCGCTTTTCTTATCAAAAAGCTCTTCTCGCTGGATCATTCTTTTTTCAAGCGCCTGTATTTCGCTTCGTCTGTCTTTGATCTCTTTATCAAGATCCTTTTTGGAATTGTATATTTCGTCTTTTGCTTCCAATATTTTTTCTTTTTTTATATTTTCGCCTTCTTTCAAGGCATCCTCAACAATTTTTGCAGCAGTCGTTTGTGCATTTTCAATCTTTCCGGAATTGATCACTTTTCGTATATATCCGCCAAGGATCACGCCAACGACGAATGCCACAACTATAAGTATATAAGCATATAATGGCATATAGACCTCCTATTCTGTTTTCAATAAGCTACATAAAATAATTCTTACTATCTAAGTTGCATTACTATATCAATTAATTGAAACATTTCTAAATTAATACAGCATTATTATATCATATTATTACATATTTAGAAGCTTTTTAAGCGCAATATTTGATAATTCTTATTATTTTTTGAACATTCAATAATCAAGATTATTGATATTATCGATCGAAATAAAAAAGCAAACCATAAAGTTTGCTTTTTTAAAAATATTTATTTTATAGTTATACTCAATCATTTGGTGTGTAATTCAATATGGGTTTCATAACCAGTTTCTCTTTAACTAAATTCTCGATATCCTTACAGATCTCAGGATTTTCAATCAGATAGTTCTTGGAATTCTCTCTTCCTTGACCGATCTTTTCGCCGTTATACGAATACCATGATCCGGCTTTTTCGATAACATCGACCTTTACACCCATATCGATGACATCACCTTCCCTGGAAATGCCCTTACCGTACATAATATCGAATTCAGCGATCTTAAACGGTGGTGCAACTTTATTTTTTACAACTTTTACTTTCGTTCTGTTACCGATCATATCGGTTCCGTTTTTCAACGTTTCGGTCCTTCTTACATCCAAACGAACACTCGAATAGAATTTTAAAGCGCGCCCGCCCGGTGTTACTTCCGGATTACCGAACATTACGCCGACTTTTTCTCTTAATTGATTAATAAAAATTACTGTGGTATTCGATTTATTGATCGCACCGGCTAATTTTCTCAATGCTTGTGACATAAGCCTTGCTTGTAAACCTATATGAGAGTCTCCCATTTCACCCTCGATCTCAGCTCTCGGCACAAGAGCAGCAACTGAATCTACAACGACAACATCGATCGCAGCACTGCGCACCAATGCTTCGGCTATCTCTAATCCTTGTTCACCGGTATCCGGCTGAGAAACGATAAGCTCATTGATATCAACACCGAGAGCTTGCGCATAAACGGGATCAAGCGCGTGTTCGGCATCTATGAATGCCGCAATGCCTCCGTTCTTCTGCGCTTCCGCAACAACATGCAAAGCGACAGTTGTTTTACCGGATGATTCCGGACCGTATATTTCGATGATCCTTCCGCGCGGCAAACCACCCACGCCAAGCGCCATATCCAAAGAAATTGAAGAAGTCGAGATCACGTCCATGCTTCCATACTCAGCTTTTTCACCAAGTTTCATGATCGAACCTTTTCCGAAGTTCTTCTCTATGCTTTTGAGCGCTAAATCCAACGATTTTTGTTTATCATCAGCCATGCTTGTTTCTCCTTATTCAAACATTTGTTCTATTATATATTATTTTTGTATAAAGGTCAATATTTATTCAGAAATTCGTTTAACATCTGAAAAGCACATAACGCGCTTCTCTTTTGAATCATTTCACGGCTTCCTCTGAATATATTCTCCCTTGTTACGATTTCTCCTTTAAATTTTACACAAACATAGACCAAGCCCACAGGCTTATCTTCCGATCCACCATCGGGACCGGCAATACCGGTAATACCGATACCACAATCGCTTTCAAAATATTCGGCAATACCGTTGGCCATTTCTTCGGCAGTTTGTTTACTCACCGCGCCGTATTGACCTAGTGTAGCATTCGAGACACCTAATATGCGTTCTTTGATCTGATTATCATATGCGACAACACCGCCTCTAAATACAGAAGATATCCCCGAAACACGCGTTAGATAAGAACTGAATAAACCGCCCGTACATGATTCTGCAGCTGATAGCGTGATAGAAGTCTCTTTGAGTTTTCTTCCTACTGACTGCCAAATTTCTTCTTTTATTTCGCTGTACAAAAAAGGACCGATGATCTCTTTGACTGATTGATCGTTCTGCATCACTTTCCTTAACGCATCTTCTTCGCTTGTTCCTTGCCCGATCGCTTTGACCATAACTCCGCTTTCCGTAAGATAAGTATTGATACGATATCGATCATTTTCGATCGCTTTCTCTCGCAAAGCTTTTTCCAATGAAGATTCGCCCACTCCGCTCGTCATATAACATTTTTCAAAGAACATCTTGTGATTCTTATCGATCAATTCTGGCTTAAGATAATTCGTATACATTGGAATTAATTCTCTTGGCGGACCGGGGAACATCACGACCATTTTGCCCTCTATGTCCAGTACGACTCCGGGGGCCGTTCCATGATCGTTTTGCAGCATCCTGCTACCTTTCGGCATCATGCACAATGCCGAAGGGAATGGATGATTAGTCAGATTGCGTTGTTGTAAATATGCTTTAACATATTCCGCGACAATTTCATCGAACTCCAAAGATAACCCTAAAGACGCGCTGATCGCTTGTTTTGTCAAGTCGTCTTCAGTCGGTCCCAAACCTCCGCAAGTTATGATAATATCCGCAAATGAATATGCTTGTTTAAATATATGATCGATAGCGTTTTGTTGATCAGGTACGACATGTTGCTCAACTGTTACGATACCTATATCGTTAAGTTCCTTTGCTAAAAATGCGCCGTTCGTATTGACTACATCTCCGCTTAATACTTCGTCCCCGACAGAAATAATGATTGCTTTCGTAATAGTGCCTCTTTTCTTCTAGAACAGAACATTCCTATTCTTATAAATATAATGGAATCCGGAATAAATCGTCAATATCAAAGAAATATAAAAAATAATATCAATGATAAGTGTTATGTGTATAACAGGGATAAACCGATCGATAAGATCTTCAAAATGCATCGCAGACAGAGCGATCAACTGAAAGATCGTTTTTAATTTTCCGTAAATATCAGCCGCAAGTATTTTATTTTTTGATGCCGCCACACATCGAAAAGAGGTGACGATCAACTCCCTTGCAACTATGATCACAACTGCCCAAGAAGCAATACGACCATACCCCATAAAAATAACGACTGAAGCCAAAACCAAAAGCTTGTCCGCTAATGGATCCAGGAATTTGCCGAAATCGGTGATCATATTCATTTTCCGCGCTACGTAACCATCCAATGAATCCGTGACGGAAGCTAAAATAAAAAGGATACCTGCCGCCAAAATACTCCATAAAGTATCAATATACATTAGTAGCATATAAATCGGGATCATGGCGATCCTTGTGATCGTTATTCTGTTCGCAATATTCATATGTTGCCCTTTTCTTTTTATTTTATTTCATCAATACAAGTCGCGATCAGATCATATTCCATCGCGTCATCAATTATTACATTATAAAATCCGCCGAGTTCGAGTTCATTATTACAGTGCACATACACGACCCCATCTATTTCGGGAGCATCCAAATAACTTCGTCCTGCATAAACACCTGATTCCAATTTTTCCTCGATCAATATTTCCAATACGCGATCGATATTTTTCGCTAAGTTGTTATCGGAAACTTCTTCTTGCAATTCCATAAGATATTCATATCGATCTTGCTTGATATTCTCAGGGATCTGATCTTTCATTAAAGCGGCGGCCGTTCCCTCTTCTTGCGAATAAGGAAATACACCTACACGATCCAATTCAGCTTCTCTTAAAAAATCCGCAAGTTCTTCAAAAGCTTCCGGAGTTTCCCCCGGGAATCCGACGATAAATGTCGAACGGATCGCCATATCAGGTATTCTATTGCGAAGTTTTTTTACTAACGTCCAAATATTGTCCGAGTTTGTCTTTCGTCCCATTTTTGTAAGCACATCATTGTTGATATGCTGAAACGGAATATCTACATAATGCAATACTTTTTCATTGCCCGTAATTGCATCGATTAAACGATCGTCAATCGTTTCAGGATAAACATATAATAATCTGATCCATTTCAGTTGATCTATCTTATTCAATTCATTCAATAATTCAAATAGTTTTCGTTCCTGATATAGATCAGTCCCATACTCTCCCGTATCCTGAGCGATCAATATGATCTCTTTTACGCCGTCTTCGGCTAAAGAATGCGCTTCGGAGAGTATATCCTCTATTCTTCGACTTCGTTGTTTTCCCCTTAATTGCGGGATAATACAGTAGGTACAATGCTTATCGCAACCTTCAGCAATTTTAATGTAAGCCGTGTATGCAGGTGTGGAGAGTATCCTTTTTGTTTCGACAATTGTTCTGTTGATATGTTCCACATGTATTTTGTTCGATTGATCCAACAATTCTACGATATCATATATATCACCAGTACCAATAAATAAATCGACTTCAGGTAATTCTTTTTCCAATTCATTTGCATATCGTTGAGCCAAACATCCAGTAACTACAATACGCAGGCTATTATTGTCTTTTTTTAATAATGATAATTCCAATATCGAACGAACCGATTCCTCTTTGGCATCGTGAATAAAACTGCACGTATTGATAATGATCACATCGGCTTGCAAAGCGTCATGCGTGATTTGATATCCGCTTTCCTGCAACAGAAAAGCCATATTTTCACTATCCACAGTATTTTTGGGGCAACCCAATGTTAGAAAAAAGATTTTGTGTCCCAATCGACCCTCTGAAATTTCCATTTTATTTATCCTTGTTCTTCTGATAGAGCGAATTCCTCGGCACTAATCAACAGTTCCCTAGGCTTTGATCCGTTTGGTCCTGAGACATATCCACGCTCTTCCATTTCATCAATGATCCTTCCGGCGCGCGCATACCCTATTCGTAGTTTTCGTTGTATCATCGAAGTGGATATTTGTCCCCTGGCAAATGCGACTTCCATAGCTTGCGGCAGTAGCTCATCTCCGAAATCCGATTCATTATCATCTATGCCGATACTTTCTTTTCCGGATTTAATATCTTCGATCACTTCGTTATCGTATTCAGCGGTGCGTTTCTTTTTGATGAAGTCTACAACGCTTTCCACTTCTTTTTCACTTATATAAGCACATTGCGCGCGTATAGGTTTGCTTAATCCGGCAGGATAATAAAGCATATCACCTTGTCCGAGTAATTTCTCAGCGCCACCCATATCCAAAATCGTTCTTGAATCCACTTGACTCGTAACCGCAAAAGATATTCTCGATGGGATGTTCGCTTTGATCAAACCTGTAATAACATTGACGGAAGGTCGTTGTGTAGCTAAAACCAGATGAATTCCGGCTGCCCTGGCTAATTGCGCAAGTCTGCAGATCGCCGTCTCGACTTGTTGTGCCGAAACCATCATCAAATCACTGAGTTCATCAATGATCAAAACAATGTGCGAGAATTTTTCTTCGCCTTCTTTTTGCATTTTCTTGTTGTAGCCATCAATATCACGCACTTTATTTTCCGCAAATGCTTCGTAACGGCTTGTCATTTCTCTTACCGCCCAATTTAGTGCCCCCGAAGCTAATTTCGGATCTGTAACAACAGGGATCAATAGATGCGGGATCTCGTTATATACATTTAATTCGACCATCTTAGGATCGATCAAGATCATCCTGACATCATCCGGAGAAGAATGATATAAGATAGACATAATGATCGTATTGATACAAACACTTTTACCGGATCCTGTTGCCCCCGCGATCAATAAATGCGGAAGTTTTGTAATATCCATCAATAGCATTTCGCCGGACAATTTCTTACCCAGAGCGACTGCCAAAGGTGAAGAATTTGTTGTGAACTTTTTGTTTCTTATGATATGCGATAATTTAACAACTGAAGTCTCTTTATTCGGAACTTCAATGCCGATTGCGGCTTTGCCCGGTATAGGCGCTTCGATCCTAACGCGTTGAGCCGCTAATGACATAGCAATATCATCGGATAAATTGACTACTTTACTGACGCGGATACCCGGTTGCAACTGCAATTCATAGCGCGTAACCGTCGGTCCCATACATATCTCGGATACTTTTGCATCTATCGAGAAATCAGATAAAGTCTTTTCCAATAGCGAAGCGTTAGCTAAGATCTCTTGCTTTTCATTATTTTGATTCTTATCTACAGTAGAATCCAATAGAGAGTACGGAGGAAAAATGTATTTATCTTTCCCTCTTTGTGATTTTGATTCCGATTTTATAGTTTCATTAGATTCGGAAACTGCTCTTTTTTGGGAAACCGATTCCTTCTGACTCACTTCCGTATCATTTTGAGACGCCATATTTGTGTTGTTAACAAAAACATCTATCGGACTGATCTTCTTTACAGAAGCACGTTGTTTATCCTCCTGATGATCGCTTAAAAAATCTTCAAGAGGAGACCCTTTACGTTTCGTATTTTCAAACTGACTTTTATTCTGGGCTTCTTTTTTTATAAATAATTTATCATTCGTTTGTGAAATGCGGACGATCAAATCATCCGAATCTTTTTTAGCCTGTTTCTTCGGTGCTTTTTTGCGCTCTGTTTTCTGGCTGTTTTTTAAATCATTGGTTTTATTGCGAACAGACTCTACGATTCCTTTTCGAAAGATAAGAATAAATGAAATAATACTGACCAATACTACAAACAACCAAGCACCGACCGAAGATAATAATGTCACATAAATTTTTGAGAGTAACTGCCCTACAAAACCTCCGGGAGTTGTTTGTGTCCATATAAGTTCGAAAAAATGCACATCAGTGATCTTATAAAGGTTCATGTCTCGAAATCCGAAACCGGCAATCGTTACGGCATTTAAAACCAATATATACAAATAGCTACTGCCGTGATATTCCAAAAAAGGCTTGAATTTCATCAGAAGCAACAATCCATGTAATGTGATGGCTGCGGTTAAAATTAAACTGCCGGTTGCCCCCATCAATCTCATCAATGCTCCGGAAATAAAACCCCCGATTATCCCCGCATTCGCGGCATAATAGCAGTACAACAAAAAAAGTCCCGCAAAAACTAAAATGAAACCATAGATCTCTTTTCTCAGAGAAGGATCTTTTGGTTTTTTTGTCTGCCGTTTTGTTGTCGTTTGTGGTTTCTTTTTAGGTTTGTTCGCAGTTTTGCTTTTCTGCACTGGTTTCATCCTCCGTTTGTATTATAAAGCATCAGCGATCTGTATGATTTTAGTCAGTCGTTTATTTAAAGTAGAGCGACTGAGCGGAGGGGTAGCACTGGCGGCCATCTCACTCAGTGAGCTCTCCGGATTATCGATCCTAAGTTGCGCGGCTTCGATCAACGATTCAGGTAAATTCTGCAGACCGATCGATCTTGATATTTTATCGATAGCATTTTGTTGCCGTAAAGACACTTCTATCGTTTTGCTTACATTGGCTGTATCACAGTTGACTAAACGTTGCAATTTATTACGCATATCTTTCATAGCCATTTTGTCTTGCATATGCAACATAAAATCATAAGCTCCGCATAAAGCTAAAATCATACTGATATCTTCAGATTTTTTGATATATAAAAGCCCTTCATTCTTTTTATTTCGAATTTTTGATTCTATGTCATATTCCAAAAGTAACTTATATAGAGAATTTAATAATTCTTGACTATCTGAACGAAATTCGATCAAATAATTTTTTTGGGGATCCGCAATATATCCTGCGGATAAAAAAATCCCTCTGAGATACGCCCTTTTATCATTCTCTGTTCTAATAAGTGAAAAATCGATTTTACGTGATATTTCATATGACGAGACATCGATCATATCATAATATCGAAGTATTTCAAGGCAATCAGCTGTCTCTGTTATATCTGCTATATAGATGTGTTTCTCACCAAATCGATTTCTTATAACCTTGCTTATCGTTACAGTAACAGAAAACAGTTGTTTGACTAAAGTATAATATTTTCTCGCTAGCGCGGCATTTTCGGTTTCAAAACGGAGTTGCATCGCACCGCGCCCTTTTATGATAAAAATTAAACCGCCATGTAACAATCCATACAATTCAATTTCTGCTACTGTATGATTATCTTCCAATACTTTAGATAAATACGTTTTTACATCATCATTATAACTCATGACATATTCCACCTAAATTTATTATATAATAAAACCTAAGTATTTTTAAGCAGTTTAGAATTAATATTAATGAACATTGTTTATTTACAGGTTCACTTTATGATAAAATAGTGACAAAGTTGCACTGAGGAGTCAAAATGCTGAAAATCAAACCTTTACTGATTTATGTTATCACTACTTTCATGGTTTTGGTATTATTCTCATCTTTTGATGCAGAATTTTATTTTGAACACAGCAGCAAATTAAACATTACCGATGAAATAATGTATATCGCTTACACTTCTTCAATGGATGAACTATATGTCAACGATCCATCGGGAGTTGATTCCGAAAAATCATCCTCATATGAATTGAATGATTCTTCTGATTTTATTGAAGATTATAAATATATACTCTACTATTTAGACTATATGGATTATCCGGAAGACAATAAGTTTGATGTCGATCTTCAAAGCGCTGTTTTACAATATCAACAGTTAAACGACTTAGATGTCAACGGTATTTTGGACAAACCCACTATGGACTCTTTGGATGCGGAATCGATTGTTTATCAGATGGGCAAAAGAGGTCCGCAAATCTTAACCTATCAACAGATCCTTAAAGAGCTCGGGTATATAGCCGAAGATACTGAGATCAACGGGACGTTTGGAGAAGCCACTAGAGATGCAGTTGAGTGGTATCAAAATAACAATGATCTTTCAAATACAGGAACACTGGATACGGACACACAGACTGCTTTATCGCGAAATCTGTATGACCAAGTCCCTGCAAAATAAATTTGTCTGCATGTTAATTAAAACACAGGATTCAATGATCCTGTGTTTTTTTGATCCTAAAAAATTCATATGCGTTACGAGTAGTTATTTCACATATGCTTTCATACGACATCTCTTTGATCTCAGCGATCTTTTCTGCGACATACCGTACATATTGCGGTTCATTTCTCTTGCCCCTAAAAGGCACAGGGGTCATATACGGACAATCAGTCTCGATTAACAGTCTGTCTAACGGAATATCTTTTACCATCTGACGAACATTGAATGCATTTTTAAAAGTAACAACGCCTGATATCGAAACATACATATCAAGGTCTAAATATCTAAAAAGCATTTCTTTACTTTGTGAAAAAGAATGCAATACACCGGGTTTTTCTCCGGTAAGATTATTGTTTATTATATCAAACGTGTCTTGCACCGCTTCTCGAGAATGCACAATGATCGGTTTTTTCATTTCGCCGGCTATCTGAATCTGATTCACAAATACTTCTTTCTGGACATCTCTCGGAGAATGGTCATAATAGTAATCCAAGCCGATTTCTCCAAGCGCTACTACTTTCGGTAAGCATAACCATTTTAATAGCTTTTCTTTAAATTCGCTGTTGTAGAGTTTGGCATCATGCGGATGCATTCCGACCGATGCATAAAACATCGTATACTTCCGACTTAATTCCACCGCTTCTAAACTTGACGGTTCATCAAAACCGCAATTGAGCACACCGATTACATCGGAATTTTCGAGCGATGCAATAACATCTTCTAAATCTAACGAAAATGCATCGTCATTCAAATGGGCATGAGTGTCAAATAACATAATTCACCTATTGAGCATCCGGAACCGTAATAATAAGTACTTTCTCATCCGGATAAATATATCCAAGATATTTACGTGCAAGATATTCATAATATTCCGGCGTTCCGACTTTATTGAGCTCCTCTAAATACAATTGTTTTTTTTCATTTTCTTCGTTGATTAATCGTATGAGCTCATCTTTCCTTGCTTCTAAACGTATTTTTTGAACAAAAAAATTTAGCGTATTAAATAAAAACGGCACCGTTAATATCAGTAAAACGATAATAAATACTGTTGACGAATGATTACTTTTATCTTTTTTATTTCGCGTATTCATATTTACTCCGATATCTCTAAGGTTGTCGTTTGATCAATATGCGTTCTTGAAATTATATATAATAATATTTTAAATAGATTTCCTTGATGTTATAATACCATATGAGGCTATTATGAAAAAAACAGAAACAAAATATATCCTAAAAAAAATGCTGCAGACTTTTGCGAACAATGATCTTTACGCAGGAGCTTCACAACTTGCATATTCGTTGATCATGGCAATTATCCCGTTGATCATGTTTATCGTAACGATTGCGGGTAAACTTATGTTACCCGTGGAAGACATTTACAATTACATTGAGTTTATCCTACCGACACAAGCATATAATGCAGTGAACGGGATATTAACCGAGATCGTCAATTCTTCGAATCTATCATTTGTGACTTTGCTCATCACGATCTATTTTATTTCTATAGGAGCGCGCGGCTTAATGCGCGTAACAAATAAAGTCTATCATACTTTGGAAGATCGGAATTTTATGAAATTCTGGATCACGTCATTTGTTTTTGCGATATTATTTGTCTGCATTTTTATACTTACACTGGGTGCTATTGTTTTCGGTAAAGTGATCATAAACGGCATAGACGATCTGTTCGCGCATTTCTTCACGATACATCTCATCACACTATTATCCTATCTGAGATATGTGATCACTTTTATACTTTTGGGTTTAATATTTTGTGTTATCTACGCATCAGCTCCGAATGTAAAACTGAGACTAAAAGATGTTTATATAGGCGGATATTCCGCGGCACTGTTATGGATCATCGGGTCTGCTCTGTTTGGAATCTATATCAATCACGTAAATAGCTTTGGATTGCTCTTTGGAAGTCTTGGCGGCATTTTTATTTTACTTGCATGGTTGTATTTAACCAGCTTGATACTGCTTTTAGGCGCATATTTAAATGCGCACATTTATTATTATAAACTCGCAAACAAACCTTGAGCGATCATCATTGTTCTAATTTGTATCGATTAAAATAATTCTTGTTTGATTTTAGAATACATCACGACAAAAGTTTCCGTTGTTCCGAAAACTTGAGTTCTCTCCAATAAATTCGCCAAATGCTCCGTATCGGATACATACGCTTTGACGATCAATGAATATTGACCCGTCACATAATAAAATTCACCGATTTCCAGAGCGCCGTCCGCATACTCTTTGAACTCATCATAGCGGCTTGCGGGAATATTCAAATTAATAAAGACAGTGATCGATTGTCCTAATTTCTTGCGATCTATGATCGCTTTATACCCTTTTATGATGCCTGCTTGTTCCAAGCGTTTGACTCGCTCAGCTACTGCGGGTGCCGATAACTTCAGTTCGCCGGCAAGTTCTTTCATCGTTATCCTGCCGTTGTGGCACATCGCTTCAATTATTTTCCTATCGATATTATCCATATTTCCCCCTAATTTTTTCAATAGACACTACCTAATTATATAATATTAAAACTATAAAGTCAGCCATATAAATAATATTTTTTTGATTTTTAGTTTATTTAATGAATAATTCAGCAACGATTCTATAGAAGGATATGTGCTTCATGTTTTTTTATAATAAAAGAACCTTAAGCACTAAAAAAAGAACAGTGGCCTGTTCTTTAAATAGCAAAATATAAATATGTAAGAAAGCCTACGCTCTTTCTACTTTATTGGAGCGCAAGCATCTTGTACATACCGTAACCGTTTTGACGGATCCTTCTTCAACGATCCTTACTTTTTTCAAATTCGGTTTCCAAACTCTTTTAGTATGAATATTTGAATGACTTACCGTATTACCGGAAATAGTGCCTTTTGAACATACATAGCATTGTTTTGACATAGTTGATCCTCCTATATTGTTACTATCAATAAGATCTTTCGTACTTAATATTACTTATATAAGTTAAAAAATCATAATATAACTCATTGTTTTCCCCCGAAAACATCGCATATCATTATATCACAAACATTTTGATAAATGCAACTGGATTTTTTAATATTTTATTTGAATCTAGCTGCTCGGTAAATAAGATTATACAGACAATAATATTTACTGAAATTTGAAATTATGTTATAATTTGTTTACCATACAAAATCCGCCTAAAAGGAGGCTATTATATGGATCCTAACACTTCGAATACATATGGAGAAAACAACTCTTCAATCGAATATATCGAACAGGTTGCGGCGATTTCCGCAATGGAATGTTTTGGTGTTGTCGGTATGGCGAACAAAGGTGCTGCTGATGATATAATCGACTTATTAAGAAAAGAACATTTAGGAAAAGGGGTCAAAGTCCACGTTGAGAAAGATGACAAACTTATTATTGATTTGTATGTCGTGATCGAATTCGGCGTTAAAGTTATGGCTGTTGCTGAAAACTTGATCGATACCGTAAAATACAACGTGGAAAAACAAACAGGGAGAAAAGTAAAGAAAGTAAATGTCTATGTGCAAAGCGTCAGAGCATAATGAGGTGAAAAAATGATTGTCGAAATTGACTCCAATTTATTTAGATCCGCTTTAAAAAGCGGATATGCTAATCTTGAGAATAATAAGCAAGCCGTAAATAATTTAAACGTATTTCCCGTCCCGGACGGAGATACCGGAACCAATATGGCTCTAACCGTACAATATGCCGTTAAGGAAATGAATGAAAGTAAAGCAGATACGATCGGCGAGATTACATTCGTATGTTCTAACGGTGCTTTAATGGGTGCTCGAGGCAATTCAGGCGTAATACTCTCACAATTATTCAGAGGTTTTTCCAAAGCATGCCAAGGAAAACCCGTTTTAAGCATCAAAGATTTAGCTACAGCGCTTCAGTCGGCATCTGATATGGCTTACAAAGCGGTCATGAAACCTACGGAAGGTACGATCTTAACTGTCGCGAGAGAAATGGCCGAATTTGCGGTCGAAAACGCATCTTCATACAATGATTGTATCCTCTTCTTAGAATCCATCATTGATAAAGGTAAAGAATCCTTGAAAAATACACCGAATTTGCTTGCGGTATTAAAAGAAGCCGGCGTAGTTGATGCCGGTGGAGAAGGATTGCTGACTATTTTTCATGGGATACTTGAATCTTTGAAAGGAGCTCCGATCGAATTGAAAGACAATATTGAGGTAGTTGAAACTACCGAGTTCAGTTCTGAGATTAACAGCGAGATCCTTTTTGCTTACTGTACAGAATTTTTGATTATGACTTATGAAGATGAAAGTTATGAGAAGATGTTGATCGATAAACTGATCAAATTAGGAGACTCCCTTGTTGTTGTTCAAGATGAGCAGCTCATAAAAATACATGTCCACACGAATGAACCGTGGACTGCAATGAAGATCGCTGCCGGTTGCGGAGAATTGACAAAAATTAAAATCGAGAATATGCGCCAGCAACATAGTGAGCTCTTTGAAAAGCAAGACGAACCGAATACCGTTAAATATTCAGATGAAGAAGTAGAGTATGTATTGATCAGCGTTTCGCCGGGCGAAGGGCTCTCTACGATCTTGAAAGATTTAGGGGTAACTTATGTGATCGAAGGCGGACAAACCATGAACCCGTCTACACAAGATTTTGTGGATATTATCGAGCAAACGAATGCGAAAAATTATATTCTGTTTCCGAATAACAGCAATATTATCCTCGCTGCTTCACAGGCAAAAGAGATCAGCACCAAAAATGTGGAAGTCGTAGCGACAAAAACCGTGCCCCAGGCGATCAGCGCATTAATGAATTTCAATCCGCTTTCCGATCTTGCGGAAAATGTTGAAAATATGTCGGGTGCTTTACAGTACGTTTCCACAGCACAGATCACCTATGCGGTAAGAGACAGTGAACTTAACAATGTCAAAATAAAAAAAGACGATATTATAGGTATCATAGAAGGTGATATTGAAATATGCGAAAAGAACGTACAAAACGCTGCTTTAAAAACAGTAGAAAAACTTGTACAAAACGACACTGAACTTTTGACACTTTATTACGGAGCGGACGTGAAACAAAAAGATGCGGAAAAAATGCTTAAAACTCTGCAAAAACAATATGAATCGATCGATATTGAATTGTTTTACGGCGGACAACCTTTATATTACTATATCATAAGCGCGGAATAATATGCTCAGAGTAAATGAACCGATCACTTCTATCAAAGGCATTGGCCCTAAAAAGCAAGAATCACTTAATCAAAAAGGCATTTATACGATCCATGATTTATTAAACACTTATCCAAGCACTTATAAAGATCGCGGTCAAATAAAGGTTATTTCAAGCGCTGAAGAAAAAGAAAAGGTATTGACCGTCGGAAAATATCTTGGCGGAGGTCATACCAATTATATTCATAGAAAACTGAACATAACGATCCTTCCGTTTCAGAGTGAAGATGCTTCATTCCAAGTGATCTACTATAACCAACCGTTCAGAAAAACAAATTTTATTGAAAATACAGAGTATATTTTATATGGCACCGTGGCGATCAAGAACGGTGTCTTCAACTTATTATCCCCCGAATCGGAAAGAGCAGACCGCATAACATATTTAAAAGAAGGTCTTTATCCGATCTATCCTCTACGCATCAATCATATCAATCAAAAACAGTTGATATCCTATATACAATATGCGATTGAGCATATAACGTTTGCTAACATCATTCCTAAGTGGATCAATAAAATGTTCGATCTACCGACACGAATGGATGCCTACAAAGCGATTCATCTGATAGACGATAAGGTGAATGATCTTAATGTTGGTATACGATATTTTCGATTTATGCGTTTTATGCGTTTTCTTGCAACGATCCAAAGCTTAAAAACAGATTCTCAACAAGATATCGGTCATATATTCTCAACAGAACAACTAAAGACTTTCATTGATCAGTTTGATTTTTCTTTAACAAAAGCTCAAACAAGTGCTGTGCTAGATATCAAAAATGATATAACCTCAGGCAAACGCATGAACCGACTTTTGCAGGGCGATGTAGGATCAGGAAAAACAGCGGTTGCATTATGTGCTGTTTTTATGTCAGCACAAAGCGGTTTCCAAAGTGCTTTCACAGCACCTACAGAGATCCTTGCCAAGCAGCATTTCCAAAAACACAAAACACGTTTTGAAAAATTTGGATTTCAGTGCGTACTTTTACATTCATCTATGAAAACCGCAGAGAAAAGAACGGTTTTAGAGCAAATCAAATCCGGAGAAGCAGATATCATTTTCGGAACACATGCGCTATTTTCAGAAAATGTCGTTTATCATAATTTATCTATGATCGTGATCGATGAACAACATCGTTTCGGTGTTGCGCAACGAGCGGTTCTGGAAGAAAAAGGATACAAGCCTCATGTGCTAGTGATGAGCGCGACACCTATACCTCGAACGCTTGCACTGAGTTTTTATCAAGATTTAGATATCAGTGCACTGAATGAATATCCAAAAGGTCGGAAAAAGATCAAAACGATCATTGTGAATTCATCAGCTAATGACCGTATCTATAACTTCATTATGAAAGAAGCTGAAAAAAAACAAAAAACATTTATTGTTTGTCCGGCGATCGAAGACGAGACTATGCAAAATGTAAGCGATCTGTATGCAGAACTAAAAGAAAGATTAGCCCCCTATCCTGTTGCGTGTTTGACGGGAGCGATGAGAGACGAAGAAAAAGATGAGATCATGAATGAATTCGCTTTCGGCGAAACTATGATCCTAATTGCGACAACAGTTGTCGAAGTCGGGATAGACATTCCCGATGCGACAGTTATTTTGATCGAAGACAGCGAACGTTACGGTTTGGCGCAGTTACATCAACTTCGCGGTCGAGTCGGGAGATCGGATATACAAAGCTATTGTATCCTACAAACCGATACAACGAGCGAAAAATCATTGGAGCGCCTGCGTATTCTCGAAAGGTCGACTAACGGTTTTGAGATCGCTGAAGCAGACATGCGCTTAAGAGGAAGCGGCGAACTGTACGGATTACAGCAAAGCGGTAAAAGCAACGGGATCATATTCGAAGCGCTTGAACATCCCGAGCTTTTCACAAATGTTCAAACTTGTTTTCATAAACTCCTGATATCAAAAGATAAAGATGATAAGAAATTTCTTGATATACTTATGGAACAAACTTTTGATAGATCTGAAAACATTGTACTTAATTAAAGAAAGAGGTCATTATGCGCGTTATAGGCGGAACATATCGAGGCATGAAATTATTATCACCGAAAACACAGGATATTCGACCGACTACGGATCGAGTAAAAGAGGATATATTTAATATTATCAGCCCATACATCTACGACAGCCGCTTTCTGGATCTGTTCTCAGGATCCGGTGCGATAGCGATCGAGGCGGTCAGCCGCGGTTGTTTGTTTGCGGATGCAGTCGAGCGCAATAAAGACAGTGTTGAATTGATCAAAAAAAATATAGCCAAAACAAAATCGCAGGAACAATTCCAAGTGATAGCAAAAGATGCTGAACAATTTCTGTTATCAACTTCGAACAAGTATGATATAATATTCGTAGATCCACCGTATCAATACAGTAAAATCAATGCGGTCATCAATACCATCTTAGACAGAGAAATAATTACACCGAACGGGATCATCATAGCAGAACAAGGCATTGAAAACACTTTAGATGAAAATCAATTTGACGCGGAAATTTATAAAACAAAAAAATACGCCGCAACGATCCTTTATTTCATAAGACGTAAACAACAGGTTAAAGAGGAGATCAAATGAACATTGCGATTTATCCCGGCAGTTTTGACCCTATAACAAACGGGCATTTGGATATCATAAAAAGAAGTATTCGAATATTCGATAAAGTCAATGTAGCGGTCTTAAACAATCCAAATAAAAAAAGTAAATTTTCTATCGAGGAACGTATGGAGATGGTGCGGGAATGCACTGAAGACATCAAAGAACGAATCACCGTGACACACTACGAAGGCTTGATGGTAGATTATTGCGAACAAACAGGAATTTATACCGTCATTCGCGGATTACGCGCATTAACGGATTTTGATTATGAATTCCAAATGGCATTGACGAACCGTTTACTGAACGATAAAGTTGACAGTGTTATGTTTGTTGCAAGCAATCAATATTCTTATGTCAGCAGCAGTATGGTCAACGAGATCGCCTCTTATCACGGCGATGTCAGCCTATTGGTCCCACCCACTGTTTTAAATAGATTGATCGAAAAATATAATATCCCTCGGAGGTAACTTATGAGTACACAGATGTTTGATATTTTGGAAAAACTTGAATATGCGATCAATAACGCATCCACGGTTCCGTTGACCGGAAAGATCATGCTTGATAAAGAAGAACTTCTGGACATGATCGATGAATTCCGAGCTGAGATACCGAATGATTTAAAAATGGCGAAAAAGATCGTTGAAGATGAAGAACGCATCAAACAAGCAGCACAGAGAAAAGCTGATACGTTGATCGAAGAAGCGCGCGCACAAAAACAACATCTCATCGAAACGAATAATATTACCAAAAATGCTTATGCGGAAGCGGATGCTATCATGCGTGACGCAAAAGCGGAAGCCAACAAACTGCGTATACGTTCGATCGAATACGTCACCAATATGTTGGCGAAAACACAAGACGATCTGCGCAACGTTATCGCAACGATAGACGAAAACAAAAGCGAATTAAAAGATAAGAAAAAAGCAACTGCCATAACTAAGAATGTGCATTAGACAATAAAAAACACCGATAATATTATCGGTGTTTTTTTAATGGAGTTTTAAAATTTTATTTAAAAATACCTCAATTCTGCGCATTTATTATTATGGCAAGCACTCAATTATGTCAAATTCATTACAAGTAATGTTACGATAAAAACAATTGCCTTACGTACGAAATTAATTTTTATCGGTATAAAATAATTAAAGTTGTTCCCTATCCAATTGTTATTTTGCCAATAAAGCAAATCATATGACGAATTCCCCTCAGCAATGGCTTTGCTGTAACAAATCTGTCTGTATCTAAAACTGACAAGCGCTAAGAAATTTGGTTTTAAATAAGCTTTATGATTAATGTCACGTAGGATTTTTTCTGCAGCAGATATGATTTTTTTTGCGCCCTGCTCATTTGGTTTTTGTGGCTTATATATCCCGGTGACTACTCCAACTTGTGACGAAATATCAAATCCCCAAGCAGACACGGCATGCCTCATGCTTTTAAGCGATTGTTGACTTCCTATCATACCGGCACATGTAGTAAAAAGCATAGCTTCTTTATTGAAAAACTCGGAACGGTGGCAGACATAAGATAGCCTATCAATGAAGTTTTTCATAAGCCCTGAAACGTTCATCACATATGTCGGGCTGGCGAAGACTACGCCATCGGCTTCGCGCATCTTTGCCACAACTTTCATCAAATCATCTTTATGAGGACAATATGATTCATCTTTTTCGTAACATACTGTACAGCCGAGACATGGCTTAATGTCATAATTGCGTAAGCAAATTATTTCCATGTTGACTAAAGGATCTTTCTCAACCAGTAGTTTTTGTAAATATTCTAGATGTCTTTCAGTTGATCCATACCTCGGACTCGCACTGATTGCAAGAATATGTATCCTATTTTGCATTATTTTTTACTTTATCTTTTAGTAGAAATGCAAACAGTGTAAATATTATGCCACTTAAGCTCGTAATTTGATGAAATGTAATTGAACTAGCTTCTATTCCTTCTTGTGAAGTCAGCCAGAATCCACAGATCATAGTCGTTGAGAGTAGTGTGATTGATAGTATTTTTGTGATTTTTTCCATTGTTAATATATCCTTTCTAAAGTAATATGTTTTAAAAATTTTGATGTAGCGTGTAAGAAATAAATCTCTAAGGATAAATGGCACATAATGTTTTACTCACATATACAGTTAAAGTAGTCCAAGATTCCCCAATATCGTATCAATTATTTCGTAATAAGTTTTTTCTGATTTGATGTATTCATAAAAAGCATCTTCTTTGAAAAAAATTATTTGCAAAGGAACTATTACCTGGATCGATAAATATTTCACCTCATCAATTGTCCACTCCGGATTTATCTCATGAATTACAGATTCAATAAAGCTCGCTGTTTCAAAGCCCTTGTTAATCAGCTCATGCTTTATCGTCATATTTGTATATTGTCTGTAGTCCACAAGCAAATCCGAGAGATCATGCAAAAATAGTTGCAACCGTCGCCTAGGATCTATGTTTGAATTGTATAAACTGTTCGTCCCAGATCTTGAATCGGTGTGGATAATGCTGTTTATCGCATCGAGGAGAAGATCGTCTTTAGAATCGAAGTAGTAGTTAATAAGCCCGACAGACACATTAGCCTCCTCTGCTATTTTCCTTACCGTAATCTCTTCCAACTCATAAACATCTTTAAGCAACATCATTGTTGTTTTAACGAGATGATCTCTAGTTTCACTGTATTTCATGCTGTGCTCCTTTTCAGTACTGAACATGTTCATTTTATTAAAAATTTATTCCAACGTCAATCCTTTCGTGTTCAAAGTTTAGGCGCCTTTTTAAGGCGTTTTTTAGCGTATGCTCAAATATATTTTTATGCGACATAGCCATCAGACAAAACGACAATATAGAAGATGAACCTTACTTACAAAAATCTAAATAAAAAAGCACCGATATATCGATGCTTTTTTCTACTCCCACTCAATCGTTGACGGTGGCTTACTGGTTATGTCATACACAACACGATTAACGTGTTTGACTTCATTGACGATACGGTTTGAGATATGCGCTAAGGTATCAAGATCGATCCTAGCCCAATCAGCCGTCATCCCGTCCACACTTGTGACCGCGCGAAGCCCGATGGTGTAATCATATGTTCGCTCATCCCCCATTACACCGACCGTGCGGTTTCCGGGTAGTACAGCGAAATATTGCCAGATCGTATTCTTGTAATCGCTGTTCATGATCTCTTCTCGGAAGATCGCGTCAGCGTTTTGTAATATCTCTACTTTATCGGGTGTGACTTCGCCCATAATTCGGATCCCGAGTCCCGGACCGGGGAAAGGCTGACGTTCTACGATCGCATCATCGATCTGTAATTCCCGCCCTACCTTACGCACTTCGTCTTTGAATAATTCTTTTAACGGTTCCAACAACGAAAATGCCATATCCTCGGGAAGTCCGCCTACATTGTGATGGCTCTTGATAACCGCGGCGTTTTTATTTCCGCTCTCGATCACATCGGGATAGATCGTTCCTTGTAATAAATATTCGATGTCTTCGAGTTTATTTGCTTCTCTTTCAAAGACACGGATAAATTGTTCGCCGATGATCTTTCTTTTTTGTTCGGGATCGGTAACGCCTTTCAGTTTTTCAAAAAACTGTTCCGCAGCGTTTACTCTTATGAAATTCATTTCGAAGTTTTCCGAAAAGACTTTCTCAACATTGTCCGCTTCATCTTTTCGTAATAATCCATGATCCACAAAAATGCAAGTCAGGTTTTTACCGATCGCTTTATGTACTAAAACAGCTGCGACAGAAGAATCTACGCCTCCGCTTAATGCGCATAGCACTTTTCGGTCTTTGACGATCTCTTTGATTTCTTCTACTTTCCTTACGGCAAAATCCTTCATTGACCATGTGCCCTTTAAACCGCAAACACGGTATAAAAAATGCGCCAATATCTCATTCCCGAATTCACAATGCGTAACTTCGGGATGAAATTGGACAGCATAAAATTGATCAGAAACATTCTCCATTGCCGCAATCGGACAATCTTTAGTCTCAGCCGTCGCTACGAAACCCACAGGTACTTTTGCAACATGATCCGTATGGCTCATCCAGCCATTGATCTGTTTCGGAATATCTTCAAATAAAACACTCTCGCCGAGTGCAACCTGGATTTTTCCGTATTCGCTGACATCACAATGTTGTACTTTTCCGCCAAATACTTTTGCCATCAATTGCATCCCATAACAAATACCAAGGATAGGTACACCGAGTTCAAAAATATCATCCGAACAAATCGGCGCATTAGGAGAAGTAAGACTTGAAGGGCCACCGGTAAAAATGATCCCTTGCGGATCTTTTTCTTTAATGACCGCAGTCGGGGTATCGTAAGGCAACACCTCACAGTATACGTTCATTTCGCGTACACGTCTTGCGATAAGCTGATTATATTGGCCGCCGAAATCCAGTACAATGATCGTTTCTTTTTCCATATTCGATTAATACTCCCTGGAATAATTCGGTGATTCTTTTACGATCGAAATAT
This sequence comes from uncultured Anaerofustis sp., assembly GCA_963674555.1. Lineage (GTDB taxonomy): Bacteria > Bacillota > Clostridia > Eubacteriales > Anaerofustaceae > JBGMEA01. The sequence goes on from OY771429.1 coordinate 571,370, forward strand.
CATGCGGATGGCTTTCAGCAAGTGAAGCCGGAGTTATCTTAATAAATTGAGTTTTTTCTTTGAGTTCTTTTATCGTTGCACATCCGCAGTAACCCATACCGGAACGAAGACCGCCGACCATTTGGAAAATAACTTCTGAAACAGAGCCTTTAAATGCGACTCTTCCTTCAACACCTTCGGGTACCAATTTCTTTTGTCCCGATTGGAAGTAACGGTCACTGCTTCCGTGCTCTTGTTCCATAGCACCGATCGAACCCATTCCTCTGTAAGACTTAAATCTTCTGCCTTGGTAAATGATCGTTTCACCTGGGCTTTCATCCGTACCTGCAAGTAAGCTTCCGATCATAACGGTTGATGCGCCCGCCGCGATCGCTTTCGTAATATCTCCTGAGTATTTGATCCCGCCGTCGGAGATAACGGGTATATCGTATTTATCTGCCATTTCCGCGCAATCCATAACGGCGCTGATCTGAGGAACACCGATGCCTGCGACAACACGAGTCGTGCAGATCGATCCCGGACCGATACCTACTTTGATAGCGTCCGCTCCTGCTTCGATCAAATCTTTTGTAGCTTTAGCGGTTGCAACATTCCCTGCGATAAGATCTATATCGGGATAAGCTTCTCTGATTTGCTTGACCGCATTGATAACATTATCGGAATGACCGTGTGCCGTATCGACTACGATAACATCAACATGCGCGTCATATAAAGCCGCAATTCGTTCCATACTGCCCGGTCCAACGCCTACCGCTGCACCGCATACTAGTCTTCCGTGACTGTCTTTTGCGGAATTAGGGTATTGTATAATTTTCTCTATATCTTTGATCGTGATAAGGCCTTTTAAGTTGCCTTCCTCATCAACAATGGGTAATTTCTCTATTTTGTATTGCTTTAATATCAATTCGGCTTGCGCCAATGTCGTTCCTTCGGGCGCAGTGATCAGGTTATCTTTCGTCATAGCCTCATGTATCGGTCTGGTGGGATCATTCTCAAAACGCAGATCGCGATTCGTAATGATACCGACGAGCTTTTTCCCGCGTACGATCGGTACTCCCGATATATGGTATTTTTCCATTAACTCCAAAGCATCCGCCACAACGTGATTTTCCGTTAAATAAAACGGATCGACTATTACGCCGTGCTCGCTTCTTTTAACTTTATCCACATGTTCAGCTTGTTTTTCGATAGACATATTTTTATGAATGATTCCTATACCGCCTTGACGAGCCATAGCGATAGCCAAACGACTGTCGGTAACGGTATCCATGCCAGCACTGATAAGTGGGATATTCAATTTGATCCTTTTTGTAAGATAAGTGGCTACTTCCACATCTCTCGGTGTTACACTGCTCTTTTGAGGGATCAAGAGCACATCATCAAAAGTGAACCCTTCTTTCACGATTTTACCCATAGTTTCCTCCGATATTAATATTAACTCATATCATAACAAATATTCGGTTTTTTTGCAAAGAAAATAATCGAAATATCTGCCTTGAAAGATCGTCTTTTCATCAATCAAAAAATCGAATGCATACTGCATTCGATTTTTATTTTTATGTTACCGCTTCCTCTGTTACGTCTTCTGAAACACTCAATCTTCTCATATCCAAAATTGTATTCTTCGGACATTTCTCCACACATGTTCCGCATTCCGTACATTTATCGTAGTCGATCACAGGAAGATTTACGCCTTTTTCGAGCGTGATCGCATCTTCGGGACAATTCTTAACACATAGTCCGCATGCGATACATCCGACTTTGCAAACATTCGTGACTTCTTTTCCGCGATCATGAGAATTGCATCTGATGTGTACTGCTTTGTTGTCAGGGATAAGTCGTATCACATTTTCGGGACATATTTCGATACATTTTCCGCAAGATGTACAATTGTCCGGTATGACTTCCGCCAAGCCGTTTTCATTGACGAATATCGCATCAAAGTTACATACATCCACACAGGAACCGTATCCCAAACATCCGTACGGACAACCTTTATCACCACCCATAGTCATAGCTGCTTGTTGACAATCTTTAACACCGTAATACGCATATTTCTTTACGCTGTTTTCCCTGTCACCGCCGCAACTTACGAAAGCCACCATGCGTTGACTCGAATCGACTTCGACACCTAATATCTCACCGACTTTTGCTGCGACTTCCGCTCCACCTACAGGGCAAGCATTCGCAGGAGCGGTGCCTGCGGCAACAGCTTCAGCTAACGCATCGCATCCGGGAAATCCGCATGCACCGCAGTTTGCACCGGGCAATACATCTCTGATCTCGGCTATCTTAGGATCTTTTTTGACCGCAAATACTTTCGAGGCATAGGCAAGTCCCGCACCGAGCACGATCCCCATGATGCCAACGATTAAAATTGCAATTGTTATATTATTCATTGTCTGTTTTTCCTCCGTCTATAGCGCTATAAGCCCTTGGAAGCCCAAGAAAGCCAAAGACATCAGCCCTGCTGAAATCAATGCGATCGGAAATCCTTGAAGACTTTTGGGAATCGCTGAAAGCTCTAAGCGCTCTCTGATACCCGCAAATAATACAATGGCCAAAGTGAAACCGATAGCGGCCCCCAATCCATTGAAAATAGCTTCTATCAAATTAAAGCTTGCGTCTATGTTCAATATCGTGACACCGAGCACTGCGCAATTTGTTGTGATGAGCGGTAAGTAAACGCCCAATGCCTGATACAATGCCGGGCTGATCTTTTGTAAAACCATTTCGACCAATTGCACCAAAGCAGCGATGACCAGTATGAAAGTGATCGTCTGTAAGTAACCCAAACCGAAAGGTTCAAGAAGTAAATACTGTACTGCATAAGTTACAGCGCTGGCAACAACCATTACAAAGGCGACTGCCATACCCATGCCTATCGCTGTATCGGTTTTTTTCGACACACCTAAGAACGGACATATACCAAGGAATTTTACTACAACAAAGTTATTTACAAAAATCGTACTCAGTAAGATCAATATAAGTTTCATCTCTAGCAACCCTCCTTAGCTTTTTTCTTAGCCTGTAACATATTCAATAAACCCATCAATGCGCCTAGCACAAGGAAAGCACCCGGTGGCAATATCATAAGTAACATAGGTTGATAAGCAGTTCCGAGAATGCTGAATCCTAAGATAGTTCCAGCACCCAATATCTCTCTGATCGATCCTATAAGCGTAATTGCCAAAGTAAAACCAAGACCCATGCCAAGCCCGTCTACGACAGAAAGGAATACACTATTTTTCGAAGCAAATGCTTCGGCACGTCCTAAGATGATACAATTTACGACGATCAACGGAATAAATACACCAAGCGAATCGTAAAGAGCGGGGACATATGCTTCCAATACCATCTGAACGACTGTAACAAATGTCGCGATAACAACGACAAAACTGGGTATTCTGATCTTCGGTGGAATTACATTCCTTAAAAGTGAAATGAAGAAATTAGAACAAACCAAAACAAAAGTTGCCGATATACCCATACCGATACTGTTCGTTGCGGATGTAGTCACCGCTAAGGTCGGACACATACCGAGCACTAATCTGAAAACAGGATTTTCGTGTAATATACCATTTGAAAATACTTTCGTAAATTTCATATTAATTTCCTCCTTGCATTGTTAAAAAAGCAAGTCTTGCATCATTAACAGCTAAAGTAACCGCTTTCGACGTGATCGTTGCACCTGTGATCGCCTCGATCTCGGTATCGCCCGCAGTTCCAATCTTAATAACAGTCAATTCACTGCTAACATCTTTATCGGTATATTGCGAGATCCATTCTTCGTCTGTAGCTTTTGCGCCCAATCCGGGCGTTTCATTATGATTCAAGACTTGAACGCCACCGACTGTCCCGTCAAGATAAATACCTGTCAGAACATCTATGGCTCCGCCAAAACCGCTTACCGTACAAGTATAGGTATACCCGATCACTTCACCGTCTTTTTTAGCAATATATATTTCCTTTAATATCTCTGTAGACAGTCCGCTTTTCTCAGCAATCTCTTCCAATTGCTCTTGCGACATTTTTTCATTTAGGTCATCCGCTTCACTCATAACGATCAACCTTGCACCCGCTGCGCTTTCTTCACGCGCTGATGCGATGATCGGTGCAGTCAATTCATTGGTATAAGCTAATAGAGCGGATGCTACGACACAGATGATCAAAAGTACAACTGATAATTTTAATATATCACGCATTTTTCTTCACCTCGCCGTATTTTTTTGCTCTCACTAATTTATCGATTAATGGCGTTGCGACATTCATCAATAGTATCGCGTAAGATACGCCTTCGGGATATCCTCCGTAAAAACGAATGATACAAGTGATCAATCCGCATCCGACCGCATAGATCACCTGACCTTTTTTAGTCGCGGGAGAAGATGCGTAATCCGTTGCCATAAAAATTGCGCCTATCATCAAGCCACCGGCAAACAAATAAGTCAACATCCCGTTAAACCCTTGTCCCGTAAGTAAAGTAAATATAATAACTGTTCCGATATATACCGCAGGGATATGGTAAGTAATAACTTTTTTATATATAAGGTAAGCACCGCCGATCAACAAAGCCAGCGCGCTTACTTCACCGATGCAACCATATACATCTGGGCCACCCAAGAATAATTGCAAATTTGTGGGCATGACCACACCGGAAGTACCTAAAAGGCCTTCTTTTAAGATACCCAATGGTGTAGCTGAAGATATCGCATCGACCGGTAGAAACGCGCTTCCCGTCATCGATGTTGGCCAAGATGCCACCAGCAATGCTCTTGCGGCTAAAGCGGGGTTCATAAAATTATGTCCCAATCCGCCGAATAATTGTTTTACCACTATAATTGCAAATGCCGAACCGATTATCGCCATCCACCAAGTTGCATGGATCGGTAGATTCAAAGCCAACAAAACGCCGGTTACAACAGCCGACATATCGGATATCGTTATCGGTCGTTTTAATATTTTTTGCATCATCCACTCAGTCAAGATGCACGTAGCGACACATATCGCGATCAAAACGAGCGCGTAATACCCAAAAAATACTACACTGAGTACGCTTGCGGGTGCCAATGCTATCAAAACATCCGTCATGATAGATCGCGTCGTCTGTTGTTGTCTGATATGAGGCGAGGATGATACTGTCAATAATTTTTCACTCATATTTTCCTATCCGTCCTTCCTACGTTTAGCTTGAATATGTTTTTTTGCTACTCTGATGGAAGCAACTAAAGGCCGTCGCGCAGGACATATGAATGCACAACTTCCGCATTCAATACAATCCATAGCGTTGTACTCATCACTTTTATCATAATCACCGTTAAGTGAATAACTAGCTATATACAAAGGCATAAGTCCCATCGGACAAACTTCCGTACATTTTCCGCATCGGATACAGTTTGAAGGTTCCAACATATAGGCTTCTTCGTCATTCATACATAAGATCCCGCTGGTTCCTTTGGTTGCGGGAACAGCGGTATCGAATATAGCAAAGCCCATCATCGGTCCGCCCAATATCACTTTCTCAACATCTGCGGTCGTTCCTCCGCAATATTCAATGATATCGCTGACCAATGTGCCGATCCTGAATTGCAATACTGCATGTTCATTGATGCCCTTACCTGTTACGGTCACGACACGTTCGATCAACGGCATCCCCGATGTCACGGCATCGTATATCGCCATTGCGGTACTTGAATTCGAGATCACGCAACCGACTTCCGAAGGTAGTGTGCCCGAAGGTACTTCCCTTCCGGTGATCGCTGTTACCAACTGCTTTTCCGAACCTTGCGGATATTTTGTATGTAAAGAATAAATCTCGATCGATTCATCCGCAGCCGCTTGGATCGCTTGTATAGCGTCTTCTTTATTATCTTCGATTCCGATATATCCTTTTGTTTGACCGAGGATCTTCATCATGATCTTCAATCCGCCAATGACTTTCTCGGGGTGTTCGCGCATAACTGCATGGTCGCTAGTCAAATAAGGTTCGCATTCAGCACCGTTTATGATGATATGATCGATCTTCTTATCAGCAGGGGGGACTAATTTTACCCGTGTTGGGAAAGTCGCACCACCCATCCCTACGATACCCGCATTGGCGACACATTCCAACAATGCTTCAACAGAAAGATCCTCCCAAGCCATCGGCTTGATCTCATCTGATAATTCGTCTTGTGAATCGTTTTCAATAACGATACATAGGGATTTTTGTCCGTTTCCGGTAAGTCTGTTTTCGATAGCTTTTACTGTTCCGGAAACACTCGCATGAATATTTGCAGATACAAATCCATCTGCCTCAGCAACCAATTGTCCCATTTTAACTGCTTGCCCTACTTCTACGATAGGCTTGCATGGCGCGCCTATATGCATAGACAGAGGTAATACGACCTCTGCGGGAGCAGGCATTATTTCAATGGGAAGATGATCGGTAAACTGTTTGTTATAAGCAGGATGGATCCCCGCCTTAAACGTGGCATGTTTAATTTCCATTGTGATACTCCATTTTCTGATTTTATTGCAAATATCGATTAAACGATATTATTACAAACATGATTAATTTAAGTTATGTTATCGATTGCAAGATATTATATCACACTATTTGTGGTTTTACGATAAAAAAAATGCTACCCGTTTGGGAAATAACATATATCTGAAATAAATAATAAGAAAAACAAAACAATTTATCCGTACATATGATAAAATAATAGAAAATCGTTAGGAGAGCAAAATGCAAACGCAATTAAAAGTTGAACTTCTCAGACATACACCCGATCCGGAAAAAACCGTTGCCGCAGCCGCAAAATTATGTTATTCGCATAGCGGGGCTTCTGAACTGGATCAAGATTTAACAGATACTGAAATTGAAAAATTTCTTACTATTTTAATGAATATGGGTCACTATTCTCCGATTGAACACGCTACGTTTACTTTTGCGATAGAAGGTGTCAGTCGTGTGTTGACACATCAATTGGTTCGACATCGCGTTGCAAGTTTCTCACAACAATCGCAACGATATGTTTCGGAAAATAATTTTGACTTTATTATACCACCCAATATATCACAAAGTCAAAAGGCAAATGAAATATTTATCGAAACAATGGATAATTTACAAAGCTCATATTGTAAATTAAGAGAACTTATTCAAGAAGATACGGCAAATCGCCTAATAAAAGAAGGTATGAGCGAAAAAAAAGCAATCGCCGCCGCAGAAAAGATCGCAAACGAAGATGCTCGATTCGTGCTTCCGAATGCTTGTGAAACAAAGATCGTTGTAAGCATGAATGCCCGAGAATTGCGACATTTCTTCAATCAACGCTGTTGCGAACGAGCACAATGGGAGATCAGGGAACTCGCATATCAAATGCTAAAATTGGTAAAAGAAGTTGCACCGATCTTATTTAAAAACGCAGGTCCGAGATGTTTATCGGGTGCGTGCCCCGAAGGCAGCATGACATGCGGTAAGATCGTCGAGGTTAGAGAAAAATATACTGCGATGAATTGATATAGATCAACGCTCTGATTTGAAGGGAACTAACAGTATGCAGAAAAAGATGACAGCAGGACATTTGGCAGCGATAGGAAGTGTGGTTACTTGGGGGATGACATTCATATCAACAAAAGTACTTCTTATTGATTTTACACCAATCGAGATCTTGTTCAGCAGGTTCACGATTGGCTTTCTCGCACTATGGGTCATACATCCAAAAAGAGTTAAAACCGAAAGTTTCAAGACCGAACTACTTTTCATGGCCGCAGGCTTATGCGGTGTGTCACTGTATTTTTTATTTGAAAATGTCGCATTGACATATACGTTTGCTTCCAATGCAGGCGTTATCGTATCGATCGCACCTATGATAACCGCGATTATCGCTCATTTTTTCTTAAAAGAAGAAAAACTCCGAGCACAGTTTTTCATTGGATTTCTTATCGCGATAACCGGCATTTTTTTGATTATGTTCAACGGCAGTTGTATTTTAGAACTCAATCCTATCGGTGATATCCTTGCGGCATTAGCCGCTGTAGTTTGGGCGATCTTTTCTGTATTGCTACGAAAGATCAGTGCACACGGTTTTAATATCATCGCTACCATGAGGCGGATATTTTTATATGGATTGATCTTTATCATTCCTTTACTGTTTATCATGGATTTCAATCCGAACATCAGCAGTCTCGTCGAGACACGAAACCTGTTGAATATATTATTCTTGGGGCTCGGTGCTTCCGCACTTTGTTTTGTCAGTTGGAATTGGTCGGTCAGTCTATTGGGCGCCGTGAAAACAAGTGTATATATCTACATTGTTCCTGTCGTGACTGTTATAGCCTCAGCACTTATCCTGCATGAAACGATCACACCGATCGCTATGTGCGGAGTTGGTTTAACTTTATTGGGGCTTTATCTTTCGGAACGAAAAACCAAATCAAAAAAATAATACTATAAAAAATAAAACAGCCGATTGGCCGTTTTATTTATTTTTTACAATAAATTCACAAGCTTTATCGATAGCATCTTTTGCTTCGGGTATCGGTAATAAAATAAAATCATGCTGCATATTTTCGAATTCGTAAAAGACGAACCTCGAGGTTGAATCTTTGACTTTTTCTTGCAATAGTAAACAGTCAGGCATAAGAACTTCATGTGTACCGTAAAATACCGCTACATCGCCTAACCCGTCAAATTCACCATAGATCGGAGAAACAAACGGCGTATGCGGATCATCATTCCCGGCATAAGATTTTGCATCATCTATCAATTCATCAACCGAGAGCATTAAGTCCAATTCTTTGAACTTTTCGATCTCGGGATTTTGCATACTGATATCTAACCAAGGTGAAAACAATACCGTTGATTGCGGCATATTTTTATTTTCTTTTTTCAAAGTTTGCAGCAATGCCAATGCCAATCCACCGCCTGCTGAATCTCCCATAAACACAAAACTGTCTTTCGGATACAGACTCTGCAACACTTCACAAGTTTTAAGAACCATCGTTTTTGTATCCTTGTAGGTATGCTTCGGTGCCAATGGATAATCAACATAAGAGATCCTGCAATTTAATTTCGTTATCAGCGTTCGCAATAATCGCCAATGTAAAGCCGTTGCTTCTCTAACATAAGCGCCTCCGTGCAAAAAAACAATATGCATCATCGGAAGTTTCTGATAAACTTTTTTCTGCTGAAAGATCACAACATTCTCACCGTGGATCTTGATCGATCTGGTAGCAAATTCGAAACGAATATATAAAGGAATATGTCGCAGTTTTTCTGCGGCTTTTAATACCTTGGAATCTTTTACATCCACCGCTTGCAGAAAACGATCGATCACTTTGGCTCTTATACTGGGCACATGTATCTCCTTAACCTTTTCTTATATTTTACCCTTATTAACTCACTCTTTACAATATTTTCTTCAAAAATTGACCGGTATAACTGTTCTCACACGCTGCGACTTGCTCCGGTGTTCCCGCACAAATTACCTCTCCACCTTTATCTCCGCCCTCAGGGCCAAGATCGATAATATGATCGGCACACTTGATCACATCAAGATTATGCTCGATTACGATGACCGTATTATTATTGTCTCTCAGACGCTGTAGGACTTTTAGGAGCTTATCCACGTCAGCTAGATGCAGTCCCGTAGTCGGTTCATCAAGGATGTATAATGTGTTACCTGTCGCTCTCTTCGAAAGTTCGGAAGCTAATTTTATTCTTTGAGCTTCACCGCCTGAAAGTGTAGTGGAAGGCTGTCCGAGTTTGATATAACCCAATCCAACATCATGCAACGTTTTTAATTTATCGTATATCTTTGAATGATGTTCAAAGAAGATAAGTGCTTCATCGACACTCATTGCTAATACATCCGCGATATTCTTCCCACGATATTTGATCTGCAGCGTTTCATTATTATAGCGTTTGCCTTTGCAGACTTCACACGGCACATAAACATCCGGAAGAAAATGCATTTGGATCTTAATGATACCATCCCCCGAACAACTCTCACATCGTCCGCCTTTTACGTTGAAGCTGAATCTGCCTTTTTTATATCCGCGCATTTTTGCTTCGGATGTACTGGCAAACAAATCACGAATCAAATTGAATACACCTGTGTAAGTGGCAGGATTCGATCGCGGCGTTCTGCCGATCGGTGATTGATCGATATCGATAACTTTATCGATGAATTCAATACCTTCGACCCTATCGTGCTTTCCGGGGCGAGCATGAGATCTATATAATTCTTTACTAACAGCCTTATAGAGTATTTGATTGACTAATGTACTTTTCCCCGATCCAGATACACCTGTCACACAATTCATCGCACCGAGCGGGAATGAAACGTCGATGTGTTTTAAGTTATTTTCATGCGCGCCGTATACTGTAAGTTGATGCCCTGTACCCGACATACGTTCACTCGGAGTCTCTATTTTTTTCTTGCCCGAAAGGTATTCGCCTGTGATCGATTCCTTGCAGTCCATCACATCTTGCAGGCTGCCCTGCACGACGACTTCACCGCCCATTATCCCAGCACCCGGACCGATATCGACGATATGATCCGCGTGGTGCATCGTATCTTCGTCGTGTTCAACAACGATCAACGTATTGCCGATATCCGTCAAATGTCTGAGTGTTGCAAGCAACATCGAATTATCTTTTTGATGAAGCCCAATACTTGGTTCATCCAAAACATACAATACCCCTGTTAATTGGGATCCTATCTGTGTGGCTAAACGTATGCGTTGACTTTCTCCGCCGGATAATGATCCTGCACTCCTACTTAAAGTTAAATAGTTTAACCCGACGTTACTTAAAAAGCCGAGCCTGCCTATGATCTCTTTTAAAATCAATCTGGATACGAATTGCTCTTTTTCGGAAAGTTCCAGTTGTTCTATAAAAGCTAAACAATCCGCAACGGATTTTTCGGTAAGATCGATAATATTGCTATCTCCTACCGTAACGGCTAAACTGTTCGGATTCAGTTTTTTCCCGCCGCAAACATCACACGGGATATTTGACATATATTTTTCGATACGTTCTCTCATTGCATCCGAAGATGTTTCTTTAAATCTTCGATACATGTTATTCACAACGCCTTCAAAGATCACGTCTTGTTCTCTGTGTCCGCTGAAATGACTGGTAAAAGAAATATGCATAATATGATCGTCACCGTAAAGCAATGCATCCATAAAATCTTGCGGCGCATCCTTTATCGGCGTATCCAGCGAGAAATCATAATAGTTGGCTAATTCGCGGATGATCGAAAAATAATATCCGTCTTCATCATTACCGTAAAAAGCCAAAGCTCCTTGATTCAATGAAAGATTTTTATCGGGGAACAGAAGCTCGGTATCTATCCTTTGGTGATACCCTATCCCGTTACATTCCGGGCACATGCCGAAAGGAGAATTGAAAGAAAAATCTCTCGGCTCGGGTTGGCTCATGGAGATACCACAATCGGGACAAGCATAACTTTCGCTGTAAAGGATCTCTTTATCTTCGGATTTATAGATGACTAACCCTTCCGTCAACTTCAATGCAGTCTCAACAGAGTCAGACAGACGACTCCTGATAGAGTCATTTAATATCAATCTATCTATTACGACATTAATATTATGTTTTTTGTTTTTATCGAGGTTAATTTCCTCAGTTAACTCAAATAATTCATCGTCAATATATACGCGAACATATCCTTCTTTAGCAAGATGTTCTAAAAGTTTCTTATATTGTCCTTTCTCCCCCCGCACGACCGGAGCAAGGATTTGAAATTTTGCACCTTCTTGCTCTGCCATGATCTCATCTATGATCATGTCGAGGCTTTGACTTTCGATCACCTTTCCGCAAACAGGGCAATGCGGGATACCGATACGCGCGTAAAGCAATCGTAAATAATCATATATCTCCGTTACCGTACCGACCGTTGATCGCGGATTACGGTTCGTTGTTTTCTGATCGATAGAGATCGCAGGCGATAAACCTTCAATACTTTCCACATCAGGCTTATTCATTTGACCTAAAAATTGTCTTGCGTAAGCTGAAAGACTTTCAACATATCGTCTTTGTCCTTCCGCATAGATCGTATCAAAAGCCAGACTCGATTTTCCCGATCCGCTCAATCCCGTAAATACGATGAATTGATTTCTGGGTATATCGATATCGATATTCTTTAAATTATTTTCTTTTGCGCCCTTTATCTTTATATAATCAGTCATTGACTTCTCCGTTCCAGATTGTATTGTAGCATATAACATATCGATAAGAAAGTCTGCACAGTTATGAATTTTATATTAAAACATACTTTCGAACCTGACTTATATTTATAGAACATATATTCTATATCATAATACAAATACCGTAAAATAGCAACATTTTTGTCGCTCAAAATAAGCTTCGCCTTTGCTATGCTTAACGACTATGCTATAATCGATACATCGTCTTGTATCTACATTTTTTAAGAACGAGAACGGAGGAAATTATGAAAAGATTATTCAAATCCACACAGGAAACGACATTTATGGCGCTTATGTTCGCTTTAACTGTCGTATTCAATTTTATAGGCTTATTGCCTTCATTTGCTGCCAGTTCGGCTTATTTGATATTTTTGCCGACTATGTTAGTCAGTGTTGTATATGGATTAAAAGACGGAGCGATCATGGGATTTTTAGCGGGTGTCGTAACGCTATTACGTGCGCTTCTTTGGCCACTCAGTCCGATCGATCCGCTGTTTATCAATCCATTATTGTCTGTCCTTCCGAGGATATTTATCGGTATAACACCGTGGCTTGCATATAAAACAGTATCTAAATTCATCAAGAATAAAACTTCTTTGGGTATTATCGGCGGTGCGATCGCAGGTGCGATCGGTGCCATTACGAATACCGTATTAGTCATGACAATGATGTATGTTTTATATGCAGCTGAAATTGTTGCGCAATTCGGCGTACCGTTTAAAACCATCTTAATTAGCATCATAACATCGAGTGCTATTCTGGAAGCAGCGGTATATGCTGTATTAATGTCGGCCGTTGTAACGATTTACAATAAAACAAAGAAACAAACAATATAAATAAATTGGAGGTGATCTATAATGCTGATCGTAGTCGATGCAGGAAATACGACAACTGAAATCGGACTGTTTGAAAAAGATCAATTAATAGGCAGTTTCAGATACATTACAAAGACGAAACGAACATCCGATGAATTAGCGGTCTTGTTTCAGAGTTTTTTGAGTTTAAAAAATTTATCTGTTGATGATTGCGAAGATGTGATCATCTCAAGTGTTGTGCCGGATATCAATTACACATTGACCAGCGCAATCATAAAGTATTTTAAGATCACGCCGATGTTAGTCGGTCCGGGCATCAAGACCGGTCTGAAAGTGCAAACAGAAAATCCCAAAGAAGTAGGCGCAGATCGAATCGTTGATGCGATCGCCGCTTACGAACTTTACGGGGGACCTATTATCGTACTGAATTTCGGAACGGCAACCCGTTATGACTATATCACTGAAGATGCCGTATTCAATGTCGCAGTGACGTCTCCGGGCATACAGATATCTGCGGATGCGCTTTGGACACAAGCAGCAAAATTACCGAAGATCGAGATCGAAAAACCGAAAAGCATATTGGCATCCAATACGATCACAAGTATGCAAGCGGGGCTGGTCTACGGATATATCGGTCAAGTGGAGTACATCATAAAACAAATGAAAAAAGAACTCGGCAGGGATGACATCAAAACTGTCGCATCCGGCGGATATGCAAAGATCATTGTTCCGAATACGGATGTTATAGATGTTTTCGACCCCATGCTTTCTTTAAAAGGACTGAAAATACTGTATGATAAAAACAAACGATAATTATTTTAAAGACATGCTTCATCTAAATGATGCATGTCTTGCTCCGTTAGCGGGTGTTACGGATATGCCATTCCGACGGATATGTTTGGAACACGGTGCAGGACTGATGACCAGTGAAATGGTGAGCGCAAAGGGGCTGTATTACAACAATACAGCAACAAAAGATCTTTTGGCACTCGCTCCAAATGAGAAAAATACAGGAGTACAAATATTCGGTAACGATATAACTTCGATTCAGGAAGCGATCAAACGCTATTTGAATGAAAGTGCTTTTGCGTTTATCGATATCAATATGGGCTGTCCGGTAAAAAAAATCATCTCAAACGGTGACGGTAGCGCTTTGCTTTCGGATCAAAAAAAAGTAGCAGCAGTCGCAACAGCAGTCGTCAATGCTTCCGAAAAACCAATCAGCGTAAAAATCCGTATCGGTATTGACGAAGATCATATCAACTGTTTGGAAACGGTCAAAACGCTTGAAGATTGCGGCGTGCAAGCAATAGCGATCCATGGACGGACACAAAATCAGATGTATACAGGAAAGGCTGATTGGGACATTATCGCAAAAGCCGTAGCGATAGCATCGATACCCATTATCGCTAACGGTGACGTTACTTCTGTCGAACAGTATATAGCCATCAAAGAAACAACAAAATGCAGCGGTGTGATGATCGGAAGAGCGGCGATGGGAAATCCGTTCATTTTTGAGCAGATCAAAGAATATAACCAAGCTGGTAGCTATGAAGAAACCGATCCACTTTTAAAACTGGATGTAGCGATTCGCCATTTTAAACACTTATTGGATTTTAAAGATGAGCCTATTGCTTGTGCGGAATTTCGAAAGCATTTAGCCTGGTATACAAAAGGCATGCCGAACAGTGCAAAGATGCGTAATGAGATCAATGTAATCACATCAAAAGAAGCTATGATCGCTTTGATCAAAGAAATGCAAAGCCAACTACAATAAGAACCGATCAAGATGATCTTGATCGGTTCAATTATTTTATTCGGTTATAAATTAAAATCTTACGCGTTCTTTGATATATTCCGCTACATCACAAATCGGTATGCGTACTTGCTCCATGGAATCCCGTTCGCGGATCGTTACCGATTGGTCATCCGCAGTCTCGAAATCGACGGTCACACAGAAAGGTGTGCCTATCTCATCCTGCCTACGATAGCGTTTTCCGATATTACCGCTGACATCAAATTCACAATCAAATTCTTTTGCCAACATCATATACAATTCTTCAGCTGCTTCGGATTGTTTTTTTGTAAGCGGTAAGATAGCAGCCTTATAAGGAGCGATATACGGATGTACTCTGAATACATTTCTTTCACTGCCGTCTTCCAGTGTTTCACATTCATACCCTTCACATAAAAGAGCAAGCAATAGCCTTCCCGCACCCACCGAAGGTTCTATACAATAAGGATGATATTTTTCATTTGTTACAGGGTCGATATAACGCATATCTTTGCCTGAAAATTCCTCATGTTGTTTTAAATCGTAATCTGTCCTATCAGCGATCCCCCATAATTCACCCATACCAAAGGGAAAATTATATTCGATATCTGTCGTAGCATTGGAATAATGCGACAATTGCTCAGGTGCGTGGTCGCGAAGTCGAATATTTTCTCTGTCAATTCCGAGTGCGTAGAGGAATTCAGCGCAGAAAGTGCGCCAATATTGAAACCACTTCATTTCTTCATCGGGATGACAGAAAAATTCAAGTTCCATTTGCTCGAATTCTCTCGTTCTGAAAATAAAATTCCCGGGTGTGATCTCATTACGAAACGATTTACCGATCTGCCCGATCCCGAAGGGTATCTTTTTACGTGTCGTTCTCTGAACATTTTTAAAATTCACAAAAATACCTTGGCAGGTTTCGGGTCTTAAAAATAATGTATTGGCACTTTCTTCGGTTACGCCCTGGAAAGTCTTGAACATTAAGTTAAATTGACGGATCGGCGTAAAATCGATCGATCCGCATTTCGGACATTTAATGCCGTGATCTGCGATATAAGCTTCCATCTTCTCATTAGACCAACCGTCAGCGTTATCATCGATCTGATCTTTCAGCATATCTTCTTCGATCAATTTATCTGCTCTGAATCGACTTTTGCAATTCTTGCAATCCATAAGCGGATCGTTAAAATTCGCTAAATGTCCGCTGGCTTCCCATACTTTCGTGTTCATTAAGATCGCTGTATCAACCGCAACATTATACGGTGATTCTGAAATGAATTTCTTCATCCAAGCATTTTTTACATTATTCAACATCAGCACGCCTACAGGGCCGTAATCCCATGCGTTTGCCAATCCCTCGTAGATCTCTGATCCGGGAAAGATCAAACCTCTCATTTTTGTGATGCTGATAATTTCATTCATTGATAATTTTCGTGACATTCTGTTCTCCTTCAAAGTGAATACAATAGATCAAAACTTTTGATCTTTTTCCCATAAGCATATATAAGATAATCGTTAATTATTTTTAATAAATATTTTTGTGTTTTGATGTCCGGTAATAAAATAGTCGTTAATTTTGTTAGATCGATATACAACAATGCATTTAAAAAATCAGATTCTTTTGCCGTTACTTTCGGCATGATCACATTGTTATTCGTCTTACATTCGGGGCAGATCATTCCACCCGCATCAAAATCGAAATGATAACTCCGCGCTTTTCTTTCACAAATCGCACATCGATCCAGGATCGGATACATACCGCTGACACCCATAAATTTAAGAATAAATGTGATAACAATGATATTTGCATAGGCTACATCGGATTTTTCCAATAAATTTAAGGTATGATATAAGAGGCTGAACATAATTTGATCTTCAACATCTTCCTCATACAAAGCATTGACCAATTCCGCGCAGTAGCTTGCGGCTGTCAAGCGTTCGATATCTTTATTCAATCCATAAAATCCTCTTATAACTTCAGCGGAAGCGACATAGGGCATTTTAATGGATGTATTTAAGATAAATTCACTCAAACAAAAAAGTTGAGCGGAAGCGATATACTTACTTTTTGAACTCTGCGCACCTTTGGCTACAGCACTGATCTTGCCGTTCTGTTTTGTAAACAATGTCAGCATTTTATCATGTTCGGAGTATTTCACCGCTCTTAAGACAAAAGCTTCAAATTTTTCTTTGCCCATCAAACAGCACCTTCCGATTATTGTTAAAATGATATATAGTCCACAAAATCATATCTATTATATAGGAAGTATCTCGGTTGCGCAACCGATTATAAAGAAACATACAAAAACTACTCTAAATAAACGATCGTAGCACCTTCTCCGCCTTCCTGCAATCCACCTATTCTGAATTTCTGTACCGTAGGATGTCTGCGCAAAACGTTATCGACTGCTTTACGCAATATTCCATCCCCCTTACCGTGCACAATCGTAACGATCTGAACACCTGCCAAAGCCGCGTCATCCAAGAATTTTTCGACCTCGATCGCAACTTCTGTAGCAGTGATCCCGCGTATATCTAAGCGCGGCGTGAATGATTGTGCTCTCATCCCGGTATATGCGTAACTCTTCTGTTTTTTCTTTTTTTGCGGCACAAGTTTTGAAAGTGCTATCTTTGTCTTTATGGCTCCGACCTGCACAAAAGCTTGTTCACCATCTAAATCTAATATGATACCTTCAGCTTTCAGATCGGGAATGTAGACTTCATCTGACTTATTGAATTTGTAGTCCGACTTTTTCGTATCTTGCTTTAAGACTTCATGTGTCGGTATATGCTGATTGATCTGCTCCAAGGCATCTTTTGTAAGTTCATCAATTCGGTTTTTATCCGTATTCTTTGCGGTCGATTGTGCATACCTGTCTGCTTCAGCAAGTATATCCTTAGCCTTCTGTTTCGATTCGTTGATGATCTTCTTGGCATCTAGCGCTGCTTCCGTCATCATTTTATCCCTGTTTTGTTGGAAAGTCTTTTGTTTCTCCCGCAACGATTGGTTGATCCTATTATTTTCGACAGACAGCGCTTCAGCACGTTCATAAGAATCTTTGGCTGCTTTAAGTTTATTTTGCAATTGCGTTAAGATATCTTCAAATTCCGCACTGTCTTTCGTCAAGACTTCTCCGGCGTCTGACAGTATATCTTCGGTAAGTCCCAAGCGTCTTGATATTTCGAATGCATTAGATTTTCCGGGCAGTCCGATATTCAGTTTATAAGTTGGTTTCAAATTTACCACATCGAATTCCACGCTCGCATTCACAACACCTTCGGTGATCAAAGCATATTGTTTGATCTCATTGTAATGTGTTGTTGCCAAAGATAATGCACCCGAAGATTTGATTTTCGTTAAGATTGCCCAAGCAAGTGCCGCTCCTTCGGACGGATCCGTTCCGGCTCCGAGTTCATCAAATAGTACGAGTGAGCGATCGTCCACTTGCGAAAGGATCGATATGATATTCGTCATATGTGAAGAAAATGTGCTTAAACTCTGCGCGATACTTTGTTCATCGCCGATATCCGCAAAAATTTGATCAAACACACAAAGGCTGCTACCTTCGCCCGCGGGTATAAACAATCCGCATTGTGCCATCAAGCAGGAAAGTCCCAATGTCTTAAGCGTAACGGTCTTACCACCGGTGTTTGGTCCGGTGATAACAATTTGCGTATAGCCGTCTCCGATGTAAATATCAGATGCAACGACGTCAGCTTTTGGGATCAAAGGGTGGTATGCATCTCTCAGATGAATATTACGTGCTTCGATCAATTCCGGTTTGGTATGTCCGTTTAATATCGCATACTCCGCTTTTGCGAAATATTCATCCAACGATAAAACAACACGTTCATTATTTGAAAGAACTTCGGCATTATCACCTACATACTCCGATAGTTCTTTAAGTATTCTTTCGATCTCTTTTAACTCTTCATTTTCAAGTTCGCGAAGCTGATTGTTCAGCGTAACGACAGACATAGGCTCGATAAAAAGTGTCATGCCGGTCGATGAACTATCATGCACGATACCGTTGATCTGTGATCTGTTCTCATTTTTTACAGGCACCACGTATCGTCCGTTTCGGATCGTGATGATCGCATCCTGCAGATATTTTTTATTGTTTTGTGAATTAATAATACTGTTTAATTTGTTTTTGATGCTACTGTTTGCATTCCGAATTTTTCGACGTATATCATATAATTGCGGAGATGCATGATCATCGATCTCTGTTTCGGAAATGATCGCTTGCGAGATCGATTTTTCAAGACGTACAATAGGATACAACTCATCCGCAAATTCTTCCAATATCGGAAACCTTTCATTGTTTTCTTTTTCAGGCAAAAGATATTGTTTGACTTGTTTAATGATGCGCAGATCAGTTGCGATAGAAAGCAATGCTCCTTCCCTTAGCACACCGCCTTTTTGCGCATGCTGAATAAACGCAGATACTTCAACGTACCCACTGATCGGAAAACGTCCTTTTACATACGATATATCTACTGCAGATTTTAATATTGCATGTAGATCTTCAAGGATGTTTTTATTTGTTAGCATATTATAATTTAAAATTTGTTCGTTTGCGGTCTGTGTTGCACAATAAGAAGCAACTTGTTCTAAAATGATATTCAGTTCAAGATTCTTAAACAACTTTTCCATTTCTTCGAATCCTTTTATCTCTGTTCTGTTTTATATCTGCGATGATACGTATAATAAACAAAAGGACAAACAAGGCTATCGCAGCATACAATGCGTAGTCTATGAAGCCTGCTTTTGCATAATCTTCCGTTGCAATAAACGCAACCGTCTTTATCAGCGTATCGCCGTTCGAAAAGGTCATATACGCAACCTTATCGCCTTCTTGTATATCGGTAAGCAATTGCAGCTTACCGTTATCTTTAAGTTGTGCAATTTCGGGATCAATTGTTATGATCGTTGATATCCCCGTTGCAAGTTCATTATCAATACAAGCAGACGCATCTTCTATAGCTGTAAGTTCCAATATCGAACTGGCTAAAAAACCATGGTTCGATACCTTATATTCATATATCCTGTTCGTATCATCTATCAAAGGCATCCAAGTGAAGTTTTCGAAAGTAAAATCTACCAATGAACTGCAACGTCTCCATATCTCATTACTGTCCGAAGGCGGCACATCAAGAACAACACCGATCAAGTCCATATCTTCCGATTGACCGGAAAACAACAAGCAGCGGCCTCCGATATCCGTATATCCTGTTTTTAATCCTGTGATCCTGCTGTCAAAAAACGGATTACTGCCACTTACCGAAGAAGTATACCCAACAAGCGCATCGAATGATTGATAAAAGAAGAGATTTGTTGAGTACCAATGATGTTTTACCTTATTGCTCTCAACGAATTGATATTTTGTAGAAGTGATATCATTCAATACATCGATCTCCAAAGCAGCTTTCCCTAAAATGATAAGATCCATCGGTGTGGAATAATTATCCTCGTTATCGTATCCATCACTGTTTGCAAAATGACTGTCTGTCATACCAAGCTTTTGCGCTTTTAAATTCATTTCTTTAATAAAAGAATAATAATACGCTTGAACTGTAGAGTTTTCTTCGGGTGCGATCTTCTCGCCTGCTGCAACCGCTATCACAAGAGCTGCATCGTTTCCGGAAGGTAACAACATTGCGTAAAGTAATTGCTCAAAAGTCAATATTTCATTGTCTTGCAGATGCGCGATACTGCTGTAGGGCTGTGTCATATCCAATACTTCTTGTGTGACTGTGATCTCATCTTGTAAGGACAAATAGTCTAATGCGGTAATCGCGGTAAGTATCTTCGTAATACTTCCGGGATAGTATTTTTCGGAAGCATTCCTTGATATGATAATATCTCCTGAATTGGCTTCGTAAATAACGACTCCCATATCGGTATCCGAATACTGATCAAAATCATATGATGCCGCTTTTACGGATTGCGGCGTAAAGATAAATACCAACACCAACAATATGTAAAATACTTTGCTGAAAATATGTTTCATTTAATTCTTCCTCATGACACTGTATATGTTATCGAATAACTCCCTATTCTCTTGCAGCTTCCCTTCAGCACCTACAACACAAATGTTACTGTTACCAATGACCTGATCAAATAATTCGAATTGATCGCTGATGTCTTTTGCTGTTGTTGAAAGGATGATCTCACGGTTTTTCTGCTGATTCTCCCAACTGTCGTTTTTATAAAGATTGTTCAGCATCTTGCGACCCTGTACATAGATCGGAACAGGCGCATCCACACTGCTGATGGTTCCGATGATCAATTTATTAACATCCTGCGAAGACAATTCAAGTCCTTTTAGATCTTGCGGGATTTTTTGATATGCTTCGATCGTTTCTTTTACTTTGGGATCTCTATAAGAAACAAAGGCAAGCATACCTGTTTTATCGATACTCATCAATGCACCGTATGCTCCACCCAGCAGGCGGATATGATCCCAAAGATAAACTGACGTCAGGTATTTTTTTACAACAAGCATGCGAGCATCATAAGCATAGTTTAGCAGCTTATAATTATATCCCATGCCGACGTACATCACATTGGACGGTATGATGATACCTTCGTTCTTGTTACCTTCACCCAAAAGTTTCATTTCAGCTTTTGGATATTGATGATTCGGTAAAGTATCGATAAATCGTTCAGTTTGCTCGAAAGCGTGATCACTCTGTTCTTTTTCACACATGAGCAGAATGTCAGTTTTGTAGGCGGTAACAAGCATTTCTTTGACACGATTCAAGTCCTCAATTACTTGATAATCCTTCGATTCCAACTGTTCTTTGACTTCCGATAGATATCTATAATAAGCAACACCGTTTGTATACTCATTATACTCGCCGCGCGGACTCATATAAGCATTTAGTCTATTTAAAGCAAAAACATGCGCGCCGTTGATCATCTTTGCTTCGAATTTCGATATTTCTTCCGATACCGTTTTATATAATCTGTCAGCATCATCAATGATGGTATTCAAAAGAACTTCTGTGCTGATTTCAAAAAGTTTCGGCAAATTGCCTTCCAAAGATTTTACATCAAAACCGAATTTGCTCTCAAACGCATTTACATCCTCTACACTCTGATGTGTATAAATATCGATATTGATATCTCCTAAGTATATCCCGATTTCATTTGCTAAAGCCAGTTCGGAATAATTACGGGTCTTATAGACTCCCAGAATCGATGCCAACAATGAGCACACCGGGACATCCTCGATTATAAATGCATCCATCGGGAAATTGATATTTACATATGCTATCCCTCTTGCTTTATCGGTATGTAAATATAAAGTGGAATCTTTATAGGTTTTGCTTGTAAAATTCGGCTCGTCGAGGTGTTTCTCGATCTCGCTAACCGAAAGTACAGGTATCGAATTCTTTGCTTCTTCGGAATCCAATGTGCGTTGTCTTCTGATAAGTTCAGTAGTTGTTTCCACCAATTCATCTAAATCATTTTCCGATAATTGTTCTTTATATTTTTGAAGTCTTTCTGCTATTTCTTTATTTTTAGCTGATGCCAATCCTTTTTGCGGCAAAAGGAGGATCGTGCTTTTATGTGTATTGTCGAGTAAATATTCTTTAATTAATTGTGTGTAATACGCACTGTTTTCGTTTTCACGCAAAAATGCCAGATAAGGTTCATATTCAAGATGGATGCCCGGCTTTGCATCATAAAGCCAACTATCCATTACATCAAAACTGTAAAGCAAACCACGCGGATAACTGCCGCTATCGGCTTCTCTTAAATCAAATTCAAACCCGTTTAAAGCGCTTTTTATGATGTCTCCATCGATGCCGCTTTCAACAAGTTCACACAATGTTTTATCGATCGTTTCAATAAACAAGTCATACTTATCAGCCTTCGCATTTTTCGCGATGATCGTCATATAAGGTTCTCTTACACTGGTTGAAAAATGATATGAGATTTCATCAGCGATATCAGCGTCGAGCAATGCCTTTTTTAATGGCGAAGCATCCGAATTCATCAGAATATTAACTAAAACATTCATGCTGAATAACAATACGGAATCTTCTGCTTGTCCTATTTTATAGTTTGCGGTAAAGTATGCCTTATTATCCTCTGTATCGTTCTCATCGATCGAGTACGAAATTTCAAGATCTCTTGCATTTGCGTACGGAGTTTGTTTATCTGGTAACGAATCGATCTCGATCCTACCGAAATCCGCTAAATAGTTTTGATCCAACGCGGCAAGATAAGGCTCGATCTCCAAATCTCCGTAATGGTAGAAATAACTATTTGAGGGATGGTAGTATGAATCATAATAATCCATAAATTTTTCATAAGTAAGTTCGGGGATAACGTCCGGATCTCCACCGGATTCAAATGCATAAGCAGTCTCGGGATAAAGTGATAATTGCACATGGCGCATCATTACTTCTTCCGGATTTGAGAACGCTCCCTTCATTTCATTATAAACGACCCCATTCATCGTGATCGGGTCATCTTTATTTTCTAAATGGTAATGCCATCCTTCTTGATAGAATGTGAATTTATTCTTCGAGATAAGAGGATGAAATACCGCATCGCAATAGACATCGATAAGATTTTTAAAATCAGCATGATTTTTGCTTGCAACAGGATACATTGTTTTATCAGGGAAAGTCATAGCGTTCAAAAAGGTATTTAAAGACGATTTTACCAATTCCACGAAAGGTTCTTTCAGCGGATATTTTTCCGAACCGCATAAAACACTGTGCTCCATAATATGCGGTGTGCCGCAACTATCAACGGGAGGCGTCCTGAAAGTTACACTGAATACTTTATTGTCATCATCATTTTTTAAGTACAGTAGTTTAGCTCCTGTACCCAAATGTTCAAAAAGATACGCTTCCGAAGCGACTTCGGAAATGTACCATTTGTCTTTCAATTCAAACCCATAATATTGTTCTGCGATCCTATATTCCATATTGACCTCTCAATTGCTTATTTATCAATTTTAATCTGAAATTATACCATGTTTCATTATAGTATATTATACGGATCTAAACAAATTTTTGTATGATTATTTTACGCTTGGTAAATAAGGTTTTTATTTTCATCACACGCATAGTATGCTATACTGAGTATAAAAAGTGAAAAGGACTTGATATGTTTTTAAATATGTTTCTTGCGGTCTTACCGACTGCTGTCATTTTATTCATCGTATTGAAATTCGATAGGTTCGAAAAAGAACCTACGC
The DNA here is from genome assembly GCA_963674555.1 of uncultured Anaerofustis sp. Taxonomy (GTDB): domain Bacteria; phylum Bacillota; class Clostridia; order Eubacteriales; family Anaerofustaceae; genus JBGMEA01. The sequence goes on from OY771429.1 coordinate 595,402, forward strand.
CGCTTTTGATCATCCTATTTGTAGTCGGTGCGCTTACGGTCATACCTGCGATCATCTTGGAAAATCTCGTACCGGTTGCTCCGGAGAGCCTTTATGGCTTCTTTAATATCTTTTTATATGCACTATTAGGCGTAGCGCTCATCGAAGAAGCTGTGAAATTCTTTGCCGTAAAATTATACGCTTATAATAAACCCAGCTATAATGAGATTTATGATGGGATCATATATTGCGTAATGGTTTCGTTAGGGTTTGCTACTGTCGAGAATATTTTCTATGTGATCCAATACGGAACATCAACCGCGATCATACGTGCGCTTACTGCAGTTCCCGCGCATGCAATGTTTGCTATTACGATGGGGTATTATATGTCATTGGGAAAAGTTGCGGTGAGACGCGCCGGATATTACAAGTTCATGAGTTTATTTATGCCTATAATGATACATGCGCTTTACGACTTTATCCTTTTTGTCAATTTCGATTTTGTTATGCTTATTTTCATCCCGTATGTGATCATCATGTATATTCGATCCATACAACTTATACGAAAAACAAATGATATTCAACCATTTAAATAAGAATACTAAAAAAGACCGATCGTTCGATCCGGTCTTTTTTTATTCAACTTATGAAAGCATTTTTATTATCGCATCTTTTACGATCATACTGCCCTTTTGCAATTCTTCGTCCGTTATGATCAGCGGCGGCATAAATTTTAAAACTTCATCATCTCTGCCCGCACGTTCCATGATCAATCCTTGCTTGAAACATTCTGTGGTTATCTTCTTTGCCAAAACACCGTTTTTTACATCAATACCTATCACCAAACCGAGTCCACGCATTTCAAAATTATCGGACAACGGTAAGATGTTTTCAGTGATAAATGCTTGTAACCATTCGCTTTTTCGTTTTGTTTCGTTATCTAAATCGACTGATTCTCGATATTCGATCGCGGCTTTTGCCCCAACAAAAGCTATTTGAACACCTCTGAATGTACCGTTATGTTCACCCGGAGACCATATATCAAGTTCCGGCTTCATCAGCAGTAATGACATCGGTAATCCATATCCACTGATCGACTTCGATAATACGATGATATCCGGAATGATATCCGCGCGCTCAAATGAAAAGAAGCTACCCGTTCGACCGCAACCGGCTTGGATGTCATCCACAGCAAGAAGGATATCATGCTTATCACACAGTGCACGTAACCTTTGCAACCACTCTATCGGAGCGACACATACGCCACCCTCACATTGCACGGTTTCCAAAAATATTGCCGCGGGCTTATCTACCCCGCTGTGATTATCGTTTAGTACTTGTTCTATATATTCGATCGTATCGAATGTTTCATAAAAACCATAGGGGTAAGGCATAAAAGTCACATCGCTCAAAGAAACGCCAACACTTTTTCTTAGATCTTCGTTACTTGTTATGGAAGCACTACCAAGAGTCATTCCGTGAAAAGAACCTGTAAAAGCAAAAACCCCTGAACGTCCTTTTACTTTTCGTGCCAGCTTCAAGGCTGCTTCTATCGCATTCGTTCCTGTCGGTCCGCAAAAAGCGACTTTATGGTCAAGCCCTCTCGGTTTTAGTATTCTTTCTTGAAAGATTTCAAGAAATTCAGCCTTTGCTCCCGCGAACATATCCAACGCATGCATAACGCCGTCATTCGCTATATAGTCAATGATCCTATCTTTAATGAACGGATTATTATGACCGTAATTTAGCGCACCCGCACCCGCAAAGAAATCAATATATTCTTTGCCGTTCTCATCGACCAAGGTCGCCATCTTAGCATTTGTAAAAACTACCGGAAAACTCCGACAATATGATCTGACCTGTGATTCTCTTTCTTCAAAAATATTCATGTCTACCTCCATCAATCGATTTAGACCGATTATTTTAATTCATTGATATAGCGATCCGCAAGTTCCGTGTCCCCTTCATACGGAACAGCAACACCACGGATCACTTGATAATGTTCACTGCCTTTGCCTGCAATGAGCAATAGATCGTCTCTTCCCATCTCGGAAATAGCTTGTTTGATCGCTTCATGCCGATCTATTATAATGTCATTATCGCAATCCATCTCATTTAAATATCTCTGAACTTCGCTTGCGATTGCCATTGGGTCTTCAAAAGAAGGATCTTCCGATGTTACGTAGATATATTTAGCATATTTTGCTGTTTCTTGCGCCATATCATATCTGCGCTGTAAGGCTTTCCCTCCCGGGCAACCGAATGCGATCCGGATATTTTTATCCGGATAGTACTCTTTGATCGCTTTCAAAGCAATTCCTATACTGTCTTTATTATGTGCATAGTCCACGATCACGGTATGTCCGTCTTTTTCATAGATACTCATTCGTCCGGGCACTCGTGTTTTTTGGATGCCTGCAACGATCTTTTTCGGGTCTATACCTTTAAGATAAGCGATGCCAACTGCCGATAAAGCATTTGAGACATTGAATATTCCCGGGATCATAACAGTAGCGTTGATCTCATACGTCGGCGTAACGATCTCGAAAGAAGTCGTAAATCCTTTGCGAACAATATTCTTAGCATAGATATCGGCCTTCGGATCATTTATGGAATACGTTAAGATGCGTTTTGCATTTTTAGCAGTCTCAATAACCCGTTTTGCATGCGGACCATCAAGATTGATCACCGCGTTTTCATATTTTTTAACGATTTCTAGTTTACATGCAAAATAGTCATCAAAATCACTGTGTTCGTTTGGACTGATATGATCATTGGTAATATTGATGAATATGCCATACTTGAAATTTAAACCGTAAATACGGCTCATTTTGTAAGCTTGCGAAGAGACTTCCATGACAAAGTCGTCACATCCGGACTCTCTTGCCGAATGAATGAATTTATGGCAGTCCAAAGATTCGGGAGTCGTTAAAGTGGATTCATATTTTTCAACGCCGTCGAAAATATCGACCGTAGTCGCGTAGGCAACTTTACGCGCATCTTCTTTTAAAATATTGGTCAAAAAATGTACGGCTGTACTTTTGCCTTTTGTACCGGTAACTGCGCATATCTCCGGAGTATCTTTTTTATAATCGTAATAGCATCCGGCAATTACAGCTAACGCCTTGCGTATATCATTGACGATAACACAAGGCACATCTTGAGCAAACCGGTACTGTTCTTCGGCAATATAACAAAAGGCGCCCTTCGTTAGCGCTTCATTAAGATAATCTTCTTTGAAATTGATACCTTTGCATACAAACAACGTATCTTTTTTTATGTCTTTTGAATAATGCGATACATATGAAACGATAGCTTGCGGATCGATGTTAATACATTCAACCAACAATCCTTCGTCATTTAATTTACTTACTGCGTCTTTCAACAAAATCATTGTATCTCTAAATTACTTCCTCTATTTAGAAAATCTTTAACATATCGTATCATCATATACGATAAAAAGCAATACATATGCCTTTGAAAATATGCGCCATTATGGAACCGCAACAACGACTGACATAGTAAATAATATTGATTTGAACACCAAACTCGGCACAAATTTATATAGCCTTCTTGAGATAAAGAAAAAGCGTAGCAATAAGCAAATTAAATATGAATGCTATAAAAATCATCACTTTGAAAGAACGTTTTCTTGTCTTATGGTGAAAGACTCGCATACCGATCCAAATACCAAACCATCCCAGAAAAAAAGCCGATAAGATCAAAGTGCGTTCGGGGATCCTGAAATTACCTTTTTTTGCTTTATATTTATCTACTCCGATAAGAATGAATAAAGCTCCATTCCAACAGATAAAGACCAATAATAGTATTTTTAAATCAATCATATTTCACTTTCGATGAACAGTGTCCACATAAAAAAAGACCAACGGTTGATCTCCGTTGATCTTATCATTTCTAATTGCCGCGCAAATCATCTAATATTTCTGTTTTTGATATGGTCTTTTCATCTTTCATTTTAACGATTTTTGCCGGTGAACCCGCTACAACGGCTTCAGCAGGTACATCTTCTGTTACAACGCTTCCCGCCGCAACGACCGCGCCCTTTCCGACACGAACACCTTCCAATACAACTGCGTTTGCACCAATCAAAACATCGTCTTCTATGATCACGGGTGTACTACTCGGTGGCTCTAACACACCAGCCAATACAGCACCGGCACCGATATGCGAGCGTTTTCCTACGGTCGCACGAGCACCAAGAACAGCGCCCATGTCGATCATGGTCTCATCACCGACTACAGCGCCCAAATTAATAACTGCGCCCATCATGATAACCGCATTCTTTCCGATGATGGCACCTTCTCTGATAAATGAACCCGGTTCGATCCTTGACTGAATTTCAGTAAGATCCAATAATGGGATCGCGGAATTTCTTCTGTCGTTCTCAATACGGTGATAGTCGATCTTTGCCTTATTATCGTTTAAAAAAGCAACCGCTTGATCGTATTCACAAAAGATCACATACGAACCTTCCGCGCCGTAGGATTCAAGATCCTTCACTGCATCTTGCTCCAAATCACCTTTTACATATAATTTCACCGGTGTAACTTTTGTCGAATCTTTTACATATCTTGCCAGCTCATAAGGATCCGAAAAATCATATTGTTGTTCGCTCATTTTATTTCTCCTGCATTATTCATTATTTGTAATATCATCCATAGAATAATATCCGTTTTCTTTTTGTGCGATAAATCGCATCGCTTTTATTGCACCGACAGCAAATACTTTCTTTGATAAGGCTTTATGTGATATGGAGATGATCTCGTCTTCTCCCGCGTACATAACGGTGTGATCCCCTACGATCGTACCGCCTCGCAAAGCATGAACGGTAATTTCGTTCTTATTTCGTTTGCAATCATTCCCGTATCGTCCGTACAACATTTCATATTGCGTATCGGAGCTTTTCTCAATACTTTCCAATAGCATCTGAGCCGTACCGCTCGGAGCGTCCGCTTTCTTGTTATGATGCGCTTCGATAAGCTCTATATCGTAATCTTCGAACAAAAGCATTGTAGCCAGTTCGATCAATTTCTTCATCACACTGATCCCATAAGAAAAATTTTTACTTCTGAATACAGGGATCAAATTTGAAATTTCATGATAATATTCTTCTGTATCCTTGTCGATACCGGTCGTCGCGCTCACCAAAGGTACTTTATTTTCCGCACAATATTCAGCGATCGATTTTGCGACACTGCTGTGTGAAAAATCGATAACACCTTGAATATCTTCCTTGATCGCACTTAGATCCGTATATACGGGAAACGGATATTTATTTTCACTTATTTTATCATATCCTGAGAGAACGGTTACATTATCCATATTTGCCACACAATCAACAACGGCTTTACCCATTGCGCCATTAACGCCGCATACCAGAATCGAAATATCTTTCATCTCATTCGTCCTTAAATAGTTATTAACGATCGATCAATTCAAAACCGTACTGTTCCAATACTCGAGCTAAATTCTCTTTCTTTTCCCCGCTTAACGGTACCAATGGCAATCGCATGATCCCGACATCCATCCCTACCATATTCATTGCGGTTTTTAAAGGAATAGGATTACACTCACTGAAGATCGCATCATAGAGATCAAACAACTCAAATTGTTTGGCACGCGCACCGTCCAAATCGCCTTCAAAGAACCTGTCTGTAATATCGCAACATAATTTCGGCACAATATTCGAACATGTGCATATAACACCCATACCGCCTAAAGCTAAAATCGGTAATATTTGATTATCGTTTCCGGAGTATACCGTAATGTCCTTCGGTGCTTTTGCGATCAACGCAGCTATTTGAGAAATATCACCGCTTGCTTCTTTGAATCCCGCGATATTTTTTATTTCACATAATGCTAATGCCAAATCAGTTTCTATATTCTTGCCTGTTCTTGAAGGCACATTGTATACAATGATCGGTCTATCCACAGCATCACTTATTGCTTCATAATTTGCGATGATCCCTTCATCGCTCGATTTATTGTAATAAGGATTATTGATCAATAAAGCGTCTGCTTGAGCTTCGTCAGCATATTCAGCTAATTTAATGATGTGCTCAGTGCTGTTCGTACCTACACCTGCAATGATCGGCACTCGTTTATTCGCGATCTGAACACCTTTTTGAAACATCTCTTTCTTTTCGGCATCTGATACCGTAGGGGACTCTCCGGTCGTTCCCGTAAGCAATATAGCATCAACACCTTGTTCTATCTGCCATTCTATCAATTCTTCCATTTTGTCATAATCTATGCCGTTTTTGCGCATAGGGGTAACCAAAGCTGTACATACACCTTTAAAAATCATGATTAAATTTTCTCCTTAATTTCGTTTTTGACTTATCGAACCTTACTCGTCAAAAACGCCTTTTTCGATAAGATATTCCGCTATTTGCACCGCATTCGTAGCAGCACCTTTTCTGATATTATCAGCGACTACCCATAAGTTCAGTCCGTTATCTACAGACAGATCTCTTCTGATTCGTCCGACATAAACGTCATCCGAATCTTCTGCGATCAACGGAGTCGGATAAATATTATTTTCTATATCATCCATCAAAACAACGGAAGGATCATTTTTATACATATCAAAGATATCATTTATTTCAAAAGGATTCTTTGTTTCAACATTTATGCTTTCACTATGGCCAAACATAACAGGAACACGAACAGCGGTCGCCGTTATTCTTAAGCTTTGGTCATTAAAGATTTTACGTGTTTCATTGACCATCTTTAATTCTTCTTTGGTATATCCGTCATCTGCGAATACATCGATATGTGGCAGACAATTATAAGCAATCTGTTGCGGATAGAAATTGGCTTCTTTTCCCTCTACCCCGCCTTCCAGATCCGCGATGCCTTTTACACCCGATCCCGAAACTGCTTGATAAGTACTGTATACGATACGCTTTATTCCATAACGATCATACAAGCTTTTTAAAGCTACCACCGCTTGTATGGTCGAACAATTCGGATTAGCGATAATGCCGTTATTCGATAACGCTGCTTCAGCATTTACTTCAGGAACAACTAACGGAACCGAAGGATCCATCCTGAAAGCCGAGGAGTTGTCGATCACGATCACACCGTTTTGAGCCGCAATAGGTGAAAACTGTAAGCTTGTTGATCCACCTGCGGAAAATAGAGCGAAATCAATGTCTTTATCAAACGAATGCTCTGTCAATTCTTCAACGTTCCATCTTTTTCCGTTAAACTCGATCTCTTTTCCCGCGGATCGTTTTGATGCCATCGGATAAAAATTATTAACAGGAATATTACGTTCCTCTAATATTTGCATCATTTTTTGTCCCACTACTCCCGTAGCGCCTACAACTGCTATGTTATACTGTTTCATGTTCATACCTCTGCCTTTAATCATAACATATTTATTCAAAATAATAAAACCGGCAATATGCCGGCTTGAATAATAGATCCCTCTATAATCAAGTAGCACACCATCTGTGAAGATGACAGTCTTACCGTTCTTAACGATAAACCCAAAAACAACAAAGACAAATCTGCTGTGATCTCGGCGGTTTTCCCTTTCACTCAGTTTCATTTCTGTTTGTCCAGATCCTCTGAGCTACTCTTTAAACCCGCGCCTCTACTTATATTTGTCTTATAATAGCAGGTATCACATAAAAAGTAAAGCTTTATTTCGCTTACGCATAATGATTTTACCTATAATTGCATGAAATTTGTATTTAATTTTTCTTTCCTATTTATCAAGCTGATAATATCGATTATAATAATTAGAATAAACAAAAATACACTTTCCAAAAAAACGGAGAAAATATGATAAACAAAGCATATTCCGATGAAGCGCGTAGGGTCCGGCGTGATCTTCATATGATACCGGAAATTGGATTCGAAGAATACAAAACACAAAAATATATTACGGATTATTTAACGGTACTGAATCTTTCTTACGAGATAGTAGCAAAAACCGGTGTCGTATGCTTTATTGATATGCATCAAGACACAACTATAGCATTAAGAAGCGACATAGACGGTCTTTCTATAAATGAGCAAAACGATGTAGATTACAAATCAAAACACGAAGGTTATATGCATGCATGCGGTCACGACGGTCATGTAGCGATGTTGTTAACATATGCGAAATATATAATTGCTGAAAAAATCCAACTACAAAATAATATCCTGCTGGTTTTTCAACCCGCTGAAGAAGGACCCGGTGGTGCGCAAAAGATTATTGAAGAAGGATTATTGAAAAAATATGATGTGAGCCACGTCTTTGCTTTTCATCTTTCACCCGATTATCCTTATGGAATGATCGCAACAAAATCAGGCGAGTTTTTCGCATCGAGCATAGAATTTTATATTGATATCAAAGGACGATCCGCTCACGGCGCCCAGCCGCAGAACGGTAAAGATTCGATCCTCATCGGTGCTCAACTTGTTACAGCCTTACATAGTATGACGATGAAAGATTTCAACCCTTTGGAAGATTATTTACTACATATCGGAACTTTCAACGGCGGAGATCGTTTAAATATTATTGCGGGAGAAACCCGTATTACGGGTATTATTCGTACGTTCAATAAAGAAACACAAACAAAGATCGTGGAAAGGATGCAAAAAATATGCGAAGGATTTGCTTTATCCTCCGGATCTGAAATCGAGTTAAAAATCAAGTATATGTATCCTTCGATCATCCATGATGAGGATCTTCTGAATAAAGTCCTACCTATTCTCGCTGATCGTTTCGTGCTCGCGAAAAAAACTATGTTAGCGGAAGATTTCTCATATTACACAAAAGAGATTCCTTCACTCTTTATGTTACTCGGTATCAATAAAAACGAAGACTCTTACCCGCTACACAGTGACCATTTCAATTTTGATGAAAACATATTAGCCGTGGGTATTGAAACCTACATTCAGATATCACAATTAAATTTCTTTAGTGCATAGAAGGAGCAACAATGTTCAATATCATTTCTGAAGCCCAAAATCTTCAAGAAGAGATCGTACAGTGGAGAAGGCATATCCATCAACACCCTGAAGTCGGTATGGATCTGAAGGACACCGTAGATTTTGTGTGTAGTAAACTGGATTCATTCGATGTGGTTTATGAAAGATTAAATGACTATGGTGTTGTCGCATCGGTAAAAGGATATGCTGACGGAAAAACCGTAGCCATTCGAGCTGATATGGATGCTTTGACTTCCGATGAAGAATCCGGACTATCTTTTCAATCTGTCAATAACGGCAAAGCGCACTTATGCGGACACGACGGGCATACCGCCATGTTGCTCGGTGCTGCAAAACTATTGAATTTACACAGAGACGTTTTTGAAGGTACTGTTAAACTTATCTTCCAACCCGGTGAAGAAATCGGTTTAGGCGCAAAAACCTTGATCGAAGAACATGATGTTCTGTTAGATGTAGAAGCGATCTTCGGTTTGCACCTAACAACTCCGGCACCGACGGGATATATATTCTATACAGAAGGACCTTCCCAAGCATCAATGGCGAAATTTGATATCGAGATCATCGGAGCTGGAGCGCACGGAGCCATGCCGCATTCTTCGATCGATCCGATCGTAATCGCTTCGGAACTTGTTTCTGCTTTACAAACAATCGTATCGCGAAATATCGACCCCGCAGTTCCGGCTGTGGTTACAATCGGTATGATAAGTGGAGGTACGGCTTTCAATATTATTCCCGATTCCGTTAAACTCAAAGGAACATTTCGTGCGATCAAATCGGAAACTACGCAAATGATCCAAAAACGAATAGAAGCCTTAACGAACGGTATCTGTAATGCTTACAGCGCTGAAAACAAAATGGATTTTCAAATACTTACACCTGCACTTGAAAACCCGAAAAATATGATGGACATCGCAGTAGAATCTGCTGCAAAGATCGTAGGAGATCATATTATCAATAACACCGAGCCGATCATGGCAGGCGAAGATTTCGCTTTCTACATGCAGAAAGTCCCCGGATGTTTTATATCGCTTGGCGCAGGTTCGATAAAAGATGGATGCACCTATCCGATGCACAACCCTAAAGTAAAATTCAACGAAGATGTTTTTTGGATCGGTACTGCATTACATGTACAAGTAGCACTTGACATGCTCTCAGCAGATACTATTATCTGATCAAATATTAAATTCTAAAAGCACAACAAAAAAACTTCCGGTAAAACCCGGAAGTTTTTATATATTTCATATAATCAGATCAAGAACTTGACTGTTGAATAATCAACTTGTCTGAAGATCTCTTCTGCTCTTTTAACATTTTGTAAAATCAATTTAATATCAACACCGGCTAATCTCACTGAAATCGTAGCAAGGAAGTTGATAAAATCCTTACTCTTTTCAGGATCCAATCTGTCGTATCTGTCCATCAATAATTCACGACGTGCTCCGTATTCTGCGATCATCAATCTTCTGAAGATCGATTCTGTGATATCGATATCGAATGTACGAATGATATCCATCAATTCATTCCCGATTAAATCGTTTGCATCAGCTTCTACAAGTTGATTGATGAAGATTTCTTTATACAATTCTCTGTTTTTGTCATTACTCAACATAATCGTATAAAAAATTCTTGTAAAGATAATATGTCTTTGGAGAGGATTTTCGATCAAATTTGATGCCTGTTCGTCGATACATGTTCTGATATTATCAATGAACTGCGTATATACGATCGATAGTATGTCATTCTTTTTAAAGTAATAATTTACAAGTCCGATCGGCACTTTAGCATCAGCCGCGATTTTTTCAATCGTAGCACTTTTGTACCCATGTTGATAAAACATTTTTTTGGCAGATTGAAAGATTCTTTCCCTGGTTTCAATCCCTTTCTTATAAGTCGCCATTTTCTCACCCACTTCTTTAAATTTCGTATACGCCATTATAGCACAAACAAAATGTACAGACAACAGCTTTATACAATATTTTATAAGTTATTGAAAAAAAAGTTGAATATGTTAATTCAACCGCCGCTTATAATCAAGATTCGTCGTAAATATCATAAAATATCGATTTGTTTTCTCAAATATTGACCGACGATATTTGAGAAATTAGCGATGTTATGGATGTACGCAAAATCTCTTCCGAAGATTTTTTTTTCCGCGATTAAATCTTTTTCGTCTCCTGCAAATACCCCCAGAACAGAGATGCCTTTGCTTCGCGCTGACCTTACTTCATGCGCTGTATCATTGATCGCCACGTCTCCGCTGTAGTGTTGAGGATTTCTGCTGTTTGGTCGATTGATATTGATGTCGTTTGGACGTCCGTCACTGAGTACGATCAAGATCTTATTCTCTTCCTCGCGCTTTAAAAGTCCGTCAACAGCGGCTTTGATAGCTAAACCGTCTCTGTTGTTCGATGAAGCGGTATATTCAAACAATCTGTCGTTGATCCTTCTATCATCATCGTATTTTCGGAATCTCCTCATAATGGTATAATCCCAAAAACTGCAAAAACTCATGACTCTGGTCGGTATACCCATACTGCTCATCGCTTCGCTTATGATATATCCTTGCATTGCGACCTCAGCTTGTCTGGAGCTTTGTGAGCCGCTCGCATCCATCAATATGTCTACGACAAAATCAAGTCGGTTGTTTTTAATTGTTTTACGGAAAAGTGACCCTTTCGCCGATTTGTCGATGCGCCACAACTGTGAAGAAACCAAACGACCATGATCCGCGGGAACTTCATCTATTTGATTGCGGAGCACAAATGCTTTTCGAATGATATCGGATAAAACAGCGATATTTCTTTTAACGAGTCTATGATGTCTGTAATAAACCATCTTGTTTTTTTCGTACTGTTTTGCCGCGTATTTATACTGATAATTTACCGCTTGATTTCCATGCAAGATACCATCAGTAAAATATATACTGCAATCGGAATGTATACCTCTGCATAAAGAACGATCGATGCGTTCCGACTCTTGATCCGTTAAATATGAAGGACCGTAATTCAGCGCAACGTAGGTATCCATTTTTTTCAGAGATTCTTCATCAATACATATGATCGTAGCGGAATCAGTTTGATCTGTTTCTTGTTGCTGTTCAGGCTGAAAATTTGAGATTTGTTGAGACAACTGCTCTAAATGTCTATCTAAGTGTTCCCCGTATAATTCATCCGTTAGTGATAATTCTTCGTTTTCGAATAATTTCTCATTCGGAACAGCCAATACATCAGCGAGAGTTCCGTGTGTTCTTTCAAAAGAACGATCGATATAAGTATTATAGATCCTATCGACCGTTTCAATAATATCCATCGTATCGGCGTTCGTTGAGAGGTTCAGAATATTTTTTGTGATCGTGACCACATTCTGAGCACCAACATATTTTTCACCATATAGATATTCTTTGATCAAAGCTAATCTGACTTGTCCCAACAAGGAAGATGCTAATCTGCCGAAATCCATTTCAGCGATATCTTCAAAAGCCTTTTTACGTATAGACTTAACGCCTTTACGTTCTCTTTCGATATTCAAATATACGGCTGATTCAATGCAAAGTTGGGCAATGTTCAGAATTATGGATTCATCAGCTCCTAAAAAAACTTTCTTTGCTAAATACAACATGATTTGTCTGCGATCGAAATATTTGTCCAATGCTCCTTGTAAAATGGCATCGTACAAAGCTATGTATTTAGATCGTTCAAATGCGTCAATATCGATTTTAGTTGTAAGATCATAGTTGCCGCTAACAGACCAGATCAAATTTCTGATCCTGTTTTCAAGCTCCAGCTCATATTCTCTTATATCAAGTGATCTATCACGGTTCATGCACTACCTGCTTTAATCGAATATATCTTTACTTTCCCACTCAGACGGTATCCTTGTCAATACAAGATCATCAATGATCTCACGTTCAAAAATATCAAAGCTCTTATTCGTGATCCCCATCTTTATAGCAACTGACGGACGCAGACCTGCCTGCACCGTCCTCAAGGAGGCTAAGAGACCTCTTAGATCAAGGGGTTTCGTTGAGATCTCGCCGTTCGATGCTTTTAATTGGAGATCGAGGAACAGTCCTGAAAACTGCAATAAACTTTCTACTTTTGCCGTCGGGAACATATCTTGCATCAGTCGCATCAATGTTTCTTGCGACACTTCCGGCATTTCAATGACCAAAAAACGCGAAACCAGTGCCTCGTTCAATTCTTTTGTTCCGGCATACCCATAATTCATCGTTGCGATAAAACGCGTTGCTTCATTTAAAACGATCTTTTCATATCCCGGGATGTCGATGATCCTACGATGATCCAATGTGGAATGCAGTACGGATACAGCATCGTTTTTTGCCATATTGATTTCATCGAAAATTCCAAACCCTCCATTGAGCGCACACTGATAAACCGGACCTTTGCGTAGTTTCACTTCATTATCTTCAAATGTATCTGTACCGATCAATGAAGCACTGTCCGTATTGATATTAAATGACACATTATAAGAAGGCCTATTGAAAGCATAAGCAAGATTATCCGATAGAACATTTTTTCCCGTTGCTTTTGGACCGCTAAGTAATATATTCTCACCCTGCAAGAGCGCAGCGATCCCCATTTCCCATATCTCTTTTCCGTAAAAAACGAAATACGGTTCCACTACCCGATCTTTTACCTCATCCGAAAGCGAAAAGCGTTCTCTAAATCGCCTGAGATCTTCGATCAGATTATTATTGACATCCTGTTCGTGTAATATTTTAAAAATATCTATGATTCTTTACCTCCTGTCTCTTGCGTTGTTTTCGTAAAACGATCATGCAGTACCATAACCGCATATAAACCGGATGCAGATGCTATAATTTGAAAGACATTGAAATCATAATCACTTTGTTTCGCCGCAAAATACTCATAAAGAATAATCCCCAGGAAAAACGCGTAAATGATATAATATAATATACGTGTTTCCTTCAAAGGATATTGGATAAAATGTACAATGCTGATCAATAAAAAACATACGCCTATGCTGAAAAAAAACACCGGTAACACCGTAAGAAATTGACGAGCAATATTCAAATCGATCAAAGATGTGCGACGCAAAGCCATCACTGCACCTGCAAAAATGAATGCAGCTACACAAGTGTATATGTACTTTTTAACAAGTGTCATCTGTTTATGAGAATTCATCTTTTAAACTTCGAAGAAACAAGTCGGATATTACTTGCCTCGGATCCTTTCCGTAATGTATCGTCTCGAAAACGCCTGTGCTTATAGGCAATTCGACACCGTATTTTATTTTCAAATTCATTAAAGCTTTCGATGTTTCCGCTCCTTCAGCCAAATGAGCAAAAGGTTCTTTTGTGACCAAAACCTCACCGTAATGCCTGTTATGGCTGTTTTGAGAAAAGAGTGTTGCTTCATAGTCGCCCAGATGTGCTAACCCATAAGCGGTCAAACTATTCCCGCCCATCGCTTCGATCAACCTGGATATTTCTCTGGCACCTCTTGCCATCAATGCACCTTTCAATGAAGTAAGGTCCAATCCGTCCAAAATACCCGCGGCGATACCGATCACGTTTTTGGTTGCCGCACCGACTTCCGTTCCAATCAAATCCGTTCCGTAATAAAAACGGATCAAGTCCGATGCAAAAGCATGCACCAATTCTATTTTAAGATCCGAATGATCCGAATCGATCACCATACAATTCGGTTTATCCGCAACAAAGTCCTGCACGTGCCCCGGACCGACCCATACAGCAGTCTTGACGCGATCTCCAAGAACTTCATGGATTACTTGTGTAAGGCGTAAGCCTGTGTTATTCTCCAAACCTTTCATGCACAAAACAATGGTTTTTCCGTCAATCGGATAAGAACCCAGTGTATGCGCAAAAGCACGCAAGTTTTGCGAACTGATCGATATGACCATGATCTCACAATGCTCGATCGCTTCTTGCATATCCGTGGTTATACAAACACGCTCATTCAATTCCAAGTAATTATTTTTTCTTTCATTTTGCAATATCTTTAAATGGGCAGACGATTCCCGTCCCCACAATTTTACCTCATGGTCTATCCTATCCAAATACCATGCAATGAATGTACCCCATCTTCCACACCCCATCACACTGATCTTCATATCGATATGCTCCAATCGTTTTTATCAACCGTTACGCCTATTATATCACAGCATTTAAAAGGTACAATCTAGCGATAGAAAACAAAAAAAGCAGGTTCCCTGCTTTTTTTGTTTTCTAATACTCAACTTATCTTTATGCAGCATATAGGTTATTCATCAATTTGATCGGGGATGATTTTCAGGAAGCTGACATCCAAAGACGCCGCTTCTGAAATTGCTTTTGAAACATCCTCCATGATCCTTGAAAAATACATTTGAGATTGAATGAAATCATTTACTACCGAAATGCCCGATATCGCTGTATATAAGGCGTTAAACTTATCAATCATTTCGCTGTCGGGTTCCTGTCCAAGCATTTGAGCTGTACTGATCTGCACTTGCGCTGTAATAAAATCTTTAGCCATTTGTGCATGTTTCGGATCAGCTTCTAATGTTTCGGCTGCTTTTTTGTAATTTTGAAATTCTGTGGAAGATTGTATAGCTTTTACCAATCTGTCCAATTCATCATAAATATTCATTTGAGGTCATCCTCCTTATTTCCCGTTATTTTTTACATACATCAATATCGGTAAGATCATCGGTCTTCTTTTGGTTTGATCATATAAGAATTTTTCCAAAACATTTTTTATATCGTTTTTGATCGCGTTATAATCATAGAAATTCTCCGTATGATTATTGATCGCTTTCGTACATATCAGTTTTGCTTCGTTTAAAAGATCTTCACTTTCTCGCATATAAACGAACCCTCTTGATACGATATCCGGACCGCTTACCAATCCATTTTGATTTAATGTCGCAACGATCGTAAACAAGCCGTCTTCACTTAATTTCTTTCTGTCTTTCAATACGATGTTACCGACATCTCCTATACCCAAACCATCGATCAATGTGATTCCGGCTTCTACCGAACCTGAAACTTTTGATTCTTTGCCGTTTATTTCCAGTACATTTCCGTTCTCCATAACAAAAATGTTCTCATCTGCTATTCCCATCATCCTGGCAATTTCCGCATGTTTGTGCAACATCTTATATTCGCCATGACAAGGCATGAAATGTGTAGGTTTGATCAAAGCTTGTATTATTTTTAATTCTTCTTGGCACGCATGTCCCGAAACATGCACATCGCTTGCGCCTTGATAAACAACATCAGCACCTAGTTTCATAAGATCGCTTATAACATTTGCTACTGTCTTTTCATTTCCGGGGATCGGCGATGCGGAAATAATTACAAAATCGTCTTTCGTTATACGCAGTTGTCTGTGTTCTCCGGAAGCCATTCGCGCTAATGCACTCATAGGCTCACCTTGAGAACCGGTCGTAAGCAATACAACTTGCTCAGGTGGATATTTATCGACATCTTTAAGATCGATAACGATATTATTTTTATATTTGAGATATTTCAACTCTTTCGCGACTGAAACTACATTCGTCATGCTCCTGCCGCTGATAGCTACTTTTCTTCGATACATTTTAGCAACGTCAAAAATTTGTTGCACACGATGTATATTGGTTGAGAAGGATGCTACTACGATCCTTTTCTTGACACCTGAGAACAAACTTTCAAAAGCTTTTCCTACGGTTGACTCGGACGGAGTATAACCGGATTTTTCAGCGTTTGTACTGTCCGAGATCAATAGATCGACCCCTTCTTTTCCGATCTGTGCCATTCTGCCTAAATCAATTTGTTGGTTGTCAACAGGGGTTAAGTCGATTTTAAAGTCTCCGGTGTGGAATATTTTCCCACCTTTACATTTAACATACAAAGCACTGCTGTCAGCGATCGAATGATTTGTCGTAACAAATTCAACACTGAATCCTTTTACTTTGATGACAGATTTGTATTTTACGATATGAAGATCGGCCTTCTTCGTAAGTCCGTGTTCAGCCAACTTGTTTGCAAGAAGTCCCATTGTCAGTTTGGTACCATAAATCGGTACCGTCCCGTATTTCTTCATAAAATAAGGTATAGCTCCAATATGGTCTTCATGCCCGTGCGTAATAAAAATACCTCTGATTTTATCCGCTTTATCATCTAAATAACTGAATTCAGGAATAACCAGATCGATACCGAACATATCGCCATCGGGAAACTTTATACCGCAATCGATAATAATGATATCATCTTCACATTCTATAATCGTGAAATTCTTACCGATCTCGCCAAGTCCACCTAAAGGGATGACTTTGAAACCAACATTCTCTGAGTTGTTTTTTCGAGATTGTCCGTTATGATTGTTTCTTGTGTGCCTATTGTTGTTGTCTTTATTGTTATTATTTTGTCCTTGCATTTTTACTCCACTATATTCTTCAGATAAAATTCATTCACTCGATTGAATTCATCTTCATCCTCTACTTCATTCAATACCAATTCATTATTTTCGTCTTCGTCGATCCGAAACAATAAAGCATCATCGCTATCTTCATTCTCACAAAGAACCAAATATACTTTATCTTCGAAATTGAATTGATCATCAATAATAAATTCAACTTCTTGACCATTTTCATCGATCAACAAAATTTTATTATCTTCCATACATATTATTCTCCTTAAAATTATCTTTTTATTTTATACTTTGACTGTCAAGATAGCTTTGCAAAATTATTTGTGCCGCCATTCTGTCAATAGCTTTTTTCTTTTTCTTCCAATGCACATTATCGGCATCCAATGCACGCTCCGCTTCTTTCGTGGAAAACCGTTCATCCCACAAAATCGTTTCACACGGTACGGCTTCCGCGATCTTTTCGTATTGTTCGCGGATGGCTTTTGCTTTTGCTCCCTCACTGCCGTCCAGATTCAAAGGGTAGCCGATAATAAGCTTTATTGCTTGATGTTTTTCAATCAAATCTTTTATTGCAGCGATATCAGACTGTTCACCTTGCGACTGGATCGTATCCAGTCCTTGCGCAGTATAACCCAATAAATCACTCATCGCGACACCGATACGCCGTGATCCCAGATCAAGGCACAATATCCTACCTTCTAACAATGAAACTCCTTTCGGTTTTTAATTAAATAAATCAACTCAAAACATGACGTGAAAAAATCCGATAAACACACAAAGGCAAAACCTATTATTAAAACAGATATTATCCCGGAAAATCTTGATAAGTGAACTGTGAATAGCCTCTACAGACTAATCTGCGTACCAAAAAAACGATCGATCAGTTCAAATACAGAATATAAAACATCCTGAAAACACATCGCTTTTACCAATGCTTCGATATTTTTATTCAATTAAAAAACGTTCATATATACCAATAAAGACACATGAAATAATCCATGCGAAATTATATGAGGTTCATTATTCATTCTCTGCAAAGATACCATGATCAGGTTCACGCTCGGTATGCGATCACACGTATCCCGTTACGCAGATATATTTGGATTTATTCAAAAAACTGCTTAGTCGTTATGAATCAAATAGTATGATACGATTTCTTCCAAGAGGTCGTCTCTGTCGAGTTTGCTAATCTGAGTACGCGCTTCTTTATAAGATGTAACATAAGTAGGGTCCCCACTTAAAATATATCCCACGATTTGATTCACGGGATTATACCCCTTTTCTTCAAGCGCACTTTTAACGCTGCTCATCGTATTTTTCACAAGCAAGCTTTTTTCTGTTTCAAGATCAAATTTTTGTGTATCTTGTGAATTTTCCATGATATGCCTCCCCTAAAATACATTACATTGAAATGTATCAACGGATTACCGTGTTTATAGTGTACATGAATTAAAATACAGTTACAAGAGAAATCGTTTTAAAAACGGAAAATCTTGAATATACATTATACAATTGATATTTGTATAATACTATAGAATTTCCTCCAATATTTGCTTGGCGATCTCTATCGATGATTTAGCTTGTTGGATATCTTTAAGACCTGCTTGTGCCATATCGGGTCTTCCGCCTCCGCGAATACCTATTTTATCTGCCATTTTTTTGATTAAATCATTACTGCTGAATCCATTTGTAACGATATCTTTGGTAGCACTGATGATAAGAGATCCTTTCTCATCAGAAAATGATGATAAAACAACAATGCCACTTCCGATCGTTTCACGAAGCTCGTCAGATAATGTTCTTAAGCTATTCATATCGTTATTATCGATATATTGAATGATAGTCTCAATGCCATTGATATTCAGTTTCGACGATACTAAATCTCCTGCAACATTTGCGCTGATCTGTTGTTTTATTTCACTTAATTCCTTATTTTGATTTGAAATCGTCTGAGTCATATCCGACAATTTTTGTGTAAGTAATTTCGGTGTTGTCCTCGCAACATCTGCAGCTTCGTTGAGTAATCGTTGCATGCTTGTGACTTCCTGATAAGCTTG
Organism: uncultured Anaerofustis sp.; assembly: GCA_963674555.1. Taxonomy (GTDB): domain Bacteria; phylum Bacillota; class Clostridia; order Eubacteriales; family Anaerofustaceae; genus JBGMEA01. The sequence goes on from OY771429.1 coordinate 614,807, forward strand.
TCGGCCTGTAACCGCTTCTATTCTTCTGACGCCTGCTGCAACACTGCTTTCGCTTATGATCTTAAACAGACCGATATTGCTTATATTTTCCAAATGGCATCCTCCGCAAAGTTCCATTGAAAAATCTCCGATTTTCACCACACGCACTTCTTTTGTATATTTTTCACCGAAAAGTGCTGTTGCACCCATATCTTTTGCTTCATCGATATCCGCATAGAAATAAACGACATCCGTGCCTTTTAATATCTCTTCGTTGACCATGGCTTCGGCCTGTGCCAACTGTGCATCCGTTACTTTTTCAAAATGAGAAAAGTCGAATCTAAGTTTTTCTGATGTTACTTCACTACCCGCTTGATTAACATGGTTGCCTAAAACCGATTTTAGTGCCTTGTGTAATAAATGCGTTGCTGTATGATTTCTTTGAACATCCATCCTGTGTGTTTCATCGACATACAAATCGACTAGGTCACCAACAGAAAGTTGCCCTTCGGTTACCAGCAGATCGTGTATAAATTTATCTCCGCTTTTGGTAACATCGGTTACCTTTGCTTTGAAATGTTCATTTTCCGTTGTTCCGATGTCTCCGACTTGCCCACCGCTTTGTGCATAGAAAGGCGTTTGTGCGCAGATCATGATACAAGTATCTCCGACCTTTACGGTATCGACTGATTCGTTATCTTTGATCAAACAAACGACTTCGGAACGATCGCTGAGTTGATCATAACCCGTAAAGATCGTTGTTTCGAGTTGCGAAACGATCTGTGTCAAATCATCTTTCCAACCGGCAGCACTTTTTTTACGATGCGCTTCAGCGGACATTTGTTTTTGTTTTTCCATAGCCGTGTTGAACCCTTCAACATCTACGCTCAAGTTTTCTTCTTCGGCTATTTCAATCGTAAGTTCAAGTGGGAATCCGTATGTATCATACAGTTTAAATGCATCATCACCTGAAATATGTTCTGACTTTTCTTTTTTGGTTTGCGTAATGATTTGCTTTATCAGATCAGATCCTTGCGCGATCGTTGTATTGAAATTGATCTCTTCGATCTCGATTGTTTTTAAAATACTATCCTTGTTTTTATCCAGAGACGCATACGCATCTTTAGAAGTTTCAATCACTTTTTTTGCTACATCTACCATGAACAAATCATCGATACCCAGCAATTTTCCGTGACGCACCGCACGTCTAAGCAAACGTCGCAAAACATATCCTCGTCCTTCATTCGACGGAATGATCCCGTCAGATAACATAAAAACAACGCTGCGTATATGATCGGTGATCACGCGTATCGAAATATCTTTTTTTGCATCTTTTTGATAAGTCACATTTGCTAATGAGCAGATATAATTCAAAACGTATTTTACGGTATCAACTTCAAACAGATTATCTGCATCCTGCACAGCTGCCGCAAGGCGTTCCAAGCCCATACCCGTATCTATATTCGGATGTTTGAGAAGATTATAATTTCCATCTTCGTCTTTATCGTATTGTGTGAATACCAAATTCCATACTTCTACATATCGGTCACAATCGCAACCGACGTAACAACCATCTTCTCCGCAACCGAATTTCTCTCCGCGGTCAACGTAGATCTCAGAACATGGACCGCACGGTCCCAAACCGATCTCCCAAAAATTATCTTCTTTACCCATACGTACGATCTTTTCTTTCGGTACGCCGATCTGATTTTCCCAAATAGAAAATGCTTCATCATCTTCTTCATATACTGTTACATAAAGAACATCTTCACTGAATCCAACGACTTCAGTTAAAAACTCCCATGCCCACGCTATTGCTTCTTCTTTGAAATAATCGCCAAAAGAAAAGTTGCCTAACATCTCAAAAAAAGTACCGTGTCGCGCGGTCTTACCTACATTCTCGATATCGGGAGTCCTGATACATTTTTGACAAGTCGTAACACGCTTTTGCGGTGGTGTTTCTTGTCCGGTAAAATATGGTTTTAAAGGTGCCATTCCTGAATTTATCAATAATAAACTTTTATCGTTATATGGGATCAGTGAAAAGCTATCAAGCCTTAAATGTCCTTTACTTTCAAAAAACGATAAAAACATTTCTCGTAGTTCGTTTAAGCCGTATTCTTTCATGCTTCCTCCGTGATTTTTTATTTATATCATGTCAAACAGACAAATAATCGCAATAATATATTATATAACATTTCTATCGGTATGTCTATTTTTTTAACAAGCAAATCATCATCGTATATTCGAATTAAAAAACAGCCAACGTAAAGTCGGCTGTTTACTGTTTATCTTAATTTTTTGATTGATTGATCAATTTTGTTAATTCCGTACGAGCTGAGCCTATCATATAAAGTGAACCAGTAAATGCATAGATCTCATCTGTTTTATTCATATCTACGTGGTCTTTGATCTCACCGATCGATTGCAAAGCATGCGAAGGCATATCCGGAAAATTCTCATGAATAAATGCTGTCATTTCCTCTGCAGGTACAGCGCGAGGATCGCTTGGTGTCAGTGTGAAGAACTCTTTAGCGATGGTTGTCAATAAATTGACTGATTCATCGACTTGTTTATCATTCAACATACCGTAGAATAAAATGACTTTTTTATCCGGGAAATATCGTTTAATATTATTCACAAACGATGTGATCCCTTCGATATTGTGTCCTCCGTCGATCACGATGATCGGATCTCGGTGCATGATTTCAAATCTACCAGTAAATCTGACTGTTTCTAAGCCTTTCAATACAGCTTCTGTCGTAATATTCCAACCTTTATCTTTTAAAATCTCCAACACCGTAAGTGCATTCAAAGCATTGTAAACTTGATAATCGCCGATCATGGGCAACACAAATTCATCAATCCCTAAATTAGAATCTTGTTTTAAATATTTGATCTTAAGTCCGTCGATGCTGGTATCAAGTAATTTGATATCATCGGGATCATTTACATAAACACGAGCATGTCTTTCTTCGGCATTTCTTTTAATCTCGTCGATAACTTCTTTATCGTTGAGCGCATAAATACTGACATCATTATTCTCTTTGATGATACCTGCTTTTTCATAAGCGATCTCTTTTAAAGTATTCCCAAGATAAGCCATATGATCAAAACTGATACTGGTGATCACTGCGACTTCAGCCGATGAGATCACGTTCGTCGCATCAAGTCTTCCGCCCAATCCGACCTCAAGCACTATGATATCTACTTGTTGTTTTTTATAATATACCATTGCGATGGCCGTAACGACTTCGAATTCCGTCGGATGTTGATGCCCTTCGGCTACCATTCTATCGCACGCTTCTTTTACGATCATCGTAGCGTCCACTAAATCATCATCCGGTATTTCAACATTGTCGATCTGAATTCGTTCACCGAAACGTTCTAAATACGGCGATATATAAAGTCCTGTTTTATAGCCGCAGTTTTTCAACACACTTGCCAACATAGCGGAAGTAGACCCCTTACCGTTCGTTCCTGCAAGATGGATAAACTTCAAATCATCTTGCGGGTTACCCAAATATTCGAGTAATAACGTAATGTTATCCAATCCGAGTATCATACCGAATTTGTAACCGCTGTGGATAAAGTCCATTGCTTCTTGATAGTTCATATACTTTCTCTTTTCATATAAAATTTCATATATTATTTTGATATTTTATACCTGATTCTTAAATCGTATTCATTATATCATAATTTGTTTTTGAATCAAGAAAATTGTTTTATATTATAAACGTTCGCCATTTATTTATTGCATACGGTTGCTAATCATTGTAAAAGAAATTATAATTGATATACATTTAACAAAACACAGAGGGTTCATTTGAAACGTGCACTGATCGGTTGTAAGATCATACAAAAAGAATTAGATGAAGCAATACAGAAGACAAATGCTGTGCTTGATACATTTTGGCTGGACGAAGATTATCATAATCATCCCGAGAAACTACATGACGAATTGCAGAGAAATATCGATCTATTAAGTGATTATGATGAAATACTATTGAGTTTCGGACTATGCGGGAATGCTTTGATAGGTATCAATGCCACGCATTGTGATATCTATTATCCGAAAATCGATGATTGCATCTGCGGCTTTCTGTCAAATCATGATACTTTGAACACACTTCGAAAAGATTCTGTATTTGTTAGTCGCGGATGGTTGACAACAAAAAACAGTTTTACAAATGAATTCAAACACGCAAGTGCTCGATACGGAGATGAGCGCGCAGAAACCATTTATAAAAAACTTTACGCAAACTATAAAAATATCGTCTATATGAAAACAGAACAAAATATCCCTAAAGACCTTATGGATAAAGCGAAAGATATGGCGACCCGGTTAGATCTGTCATTAAAAATAGAACCCGCGGATTATGAAGTTTATATTAAACTTTTAAGCGAACAAGATCATCCTTTGATACAGAAATTACCAAAGGGCAGTACGATCACCTATAAAGATTTTTCCGGCGACAAGGAGTATTCCGATGTATAGAATTGAACAGAAAAAAATGCTAAACGAAAATGTTACATTAATGAAAGTAAAAGCCCCACTTATCGCAAATAAGGCGAAACCCGGACAGTTTATTGTTTTCCGTCTGGATGAAAAAGGTGAACGCGTACCTTTAACGATATCCGATATCAACAAAGAAAAAGGCACTGTTACCATCATATTTCAAATCGTAGGGCAATCTACTTATATGTTAAATCAACTCAACGAAGGAGATGCTATCCTTGATTTTCTGGGACCTCTCGGTCTGCCGACACCGTTGCGTGATTTCAGGAATGTTTGCTTGATCGGTGGCGGTGTCGGAAGTGCTATTATTTATCCTCAAGCTAAAGAATTGCATGAGAAAAACAGTCACGTTGATGTTATTTTAGGTTTCCGAGGCGAAGAACACGTAATATTGGAAGAAGAGATGGGTGAGGTTTCCGATCGTCTTTTTATAACCACAGATGACGGTACGTACGGAATAAAAGGTCTTGTGACGGATCAATTGCAAAAACTGTTGGATGAAGGCGCTACTTACGATGCAGTGATAGCGATCGGACCCGTGCCGATGATGAAATACGTCAGTTTATTGACGAAACGATATGACATACCGACGATCGTTAGCTTAAATTCCATTATGGTCGATGGGACCGGCATGTGTGGCTCATGCAGAGTGACCGTCGATGGTGAAACAAAATTTGCTTGCGTAGACGGACCTGATTTTGACGGGCATCTGGTTGATTTCGATTCTCTGGAAAAAAGAAATAATATTTACCATGATATCGAAGAAGAAAAATATCATGAATGTCGATTATTGGGAGGGCTTAGAAGTGAATAATTCAAAAACAAAAACGGTCATGCCCGAGCAAGAGCCTAATGTTAGAAATAAGAACTTCGAAGAAGTAGCAAACGGTTATACCTATGAAATGGCTGTGAACGAGGGAAATCGTTGTTTACAGTGTAAAAACAGACCTTGCGTATCAGGTTGTCCGGTAAATGTCCAGATACCTGATTTCATAAAAGCACTTCGAGAAGGTGATCCGGCATTGGCTGGAGAGATCATCGCACAGACAAATATGTTACCAGCAGTATGCGGAAGAGTTTGTCCGCAAGAACTTCAATGTGAGAAAAATTGTGTCCGCGGGATCAAAGGCGAACCCGTTGGCATCGGTAGATTAGAGCGATTCGTAGCGGATTGGAATATGCAAAACAATGATCGCCCGATTGAAAAAATTCAAACAAATGGCATTAAAGTCGCAATGATCGGTTCTGGACCGGCCAGTTTGACCTGCGCCGGAGATCTGGCACATAAAGGTTATGAAGTCACGGTATTCGAATCTTTACACACACCGGGCGGAGTGCTCGTATACGGCATCCCGCAATTCCGATTGCCGAAAGAAATCGTTCAAAGAGAAGTTGAACGCCTATCAGCGATGGGGGTTGACATTCAAACCAATACCTTTATCGGAAGGACACTTACTGTAAAAGATTTGTTTGAGGACGATTATAAGGCAATATTTATCGGAACGGGCGCGGGGCTACCGAGATTTATGGACATACCCGGAAAAGACCTTCTGGGCGTATACTCGGCTAACGAATATTTGACCAGGATCAATTTAATGAAAGCATATAAAGAAGGCTATGACACACCACTGATCAAGAGCCGGTCAGTCGCGGTAGTTGGCGGCGGCAATGTCGCAATGGATTCTGCCAGATGTGCAAAACGTATGGGCGCGGAAAATGTTTATGTCGTTTATCGACGAGGTGAGGAAGAACTGCCTGCAAGAGCAGAAGAAGTCCATCACGCAAAAGAAGAAGGCATTGTATTTAAGCTTCTTTCCAATCCCATTGAGATCATCGGAGATGATTCAGGATATACAAAAGCGATCAAATGCGTAGAAATGACTTTAGGAGAACCTGATGCTTCAGGAAGAAGAAGCCCGATCGTGAAAGATGATTCCGAATTTGTTTTGGAAGTAGATACAGTCATCATGGCAATAGGAACCCTACCCAATCCACTCATAAATCAAACAACCGAAGGATTGGATTTTAACGAACATGGATTTGTAACCGTTGATGATGATCTGGCGACGTCCCGAGCGGGGATCTTTGCCGGAGGAGACGCGGTAACAGGATCCGCCACAGTTATCCTTGCGATGGGCGCTGGTAAAAAAGCAGCAGCAAGCATCGATGATTATCTTCAAAATTTAGATAAATAAAATAAAAAAACTGTCAGTGATTGACAGTTTTTTTATTTAAAGTCTTCTTCAGTAAATATTTCTATGCCATTTTGCATAAAGAGTTCAGCAGCTATTCCGTTTTCGTCAATAGATTGACCCGTGAAAGATCCGTCGTAGATCCGTCCATAGCCGCAAGAAGGGCTTCCGGATTTTAAGATCGCATACTTAACGTTATTTTCACAAAGCAGCTTTAATGAATCTCTTGCTCCTTTTAAAAACGAATCGGTCAACTCTTTCCCTGATAAAGTGATGACGCGTCTTGTCCCGTTGTCCTCATTGATTTCACACGGTTCACGCGGAATAGATAAGCCCCCTGCAATTTCAGGACATATCCCTATTACCTTTTTATCCGCAAGGAATTCGATGACTTTTGGTGCATAGTTATTCCCACCGCTATATTTACAGTTCTCGCCCATGAGGCATAAGGATACCGCGTACCGATCATCTGATTTCATGTCGGTGACCTCGCTAAAATTTATTGATTCAGATATTCTTTTACGATCTCGCTGATCATCTTTCCGTCAGCGCGTCCTTTTACTTTAGGCATTACATGCGCCATGACTTTGCCCATTTGTTTTACTTCAGTTATACCTAATTCTTCGATAGCGTCTTGAACGATCAATGTTAATTCTTCTTTGGTCAATTGTTGCGGTAAGTAGTTCATCAACAGTTCGATCTCTCGATTCGTGGTCTCAATAAGATCTTGTCTGTCTGCTTTTGTAAAATCTGCCAACGAATCTTTACGTTGTTTTACTTGTTTCGCAATTATTTCTATGATGCCATCATCATCAAGTTCCGATTTCTTATCTTTTTCATATTGCAAGATCGAAGCTCGTACCATCGTTACAACATTTTTTGCAACGGTGTCTTTTTCTTTCATTGCCTTTTTAAGATCCGCCATAAGTTGTTCTTTTAAAGCCATAATATATACCTCTCGTAAAAAAGCCCCTTGCGCTGCTGCAAGAGGCTAAAATTCTTAACCAACCATAAATCGCTTACGCGATCATGATACTATTTCTTTTTATTTTTTTTCTTTCTGGCAGCTTCAGCTTTTTTCTTTTTCTTGACACTGGGTTTATCATAATGCTCTCTTTTTCTGATTTCAGACATAACACCTGCCAGTGCTGTTTTTTTCTTGAAACGTTTTAAGGCACTTTCCAATGTTTCGCCTTCACGTAATTTTACTTCTGACATTATATTTCTACCCTCCCCTCTGTTGTGGGTATACGTTTCTTAACGTAATACTTATTATATCAAACATAGGATTTAAGTCAATGATTATGCGATTATTTTTGATTTTTATAAACTCATCTTCAGGTATGATTTATCCGGGGGGCCACTCCATGTATCTGCCACCCAATAAATGATAATGCAAATGATCCACTGTCTGTCCACCGTCAGGACCGCAATTATTCACTAAACGAAAACCGCTTTGTGCGATATCATGTTTAATCGCCAGCCTGTTTGCCACCGTATGTATATGCGAAATAATATCATTACCCGCAGGGACATTCAATATATTATCAAAATGTTGTATCGGTAATATGATGATATGCACTGGCGCTTGCGGCGCAATATCATTGATGGCTATAACTTTGTCGTCTTCATACACGATGTCTGCCGGTATCTCTTTGTTCGCAATAGAGCAAAACAAACAATCTTCCATAGGAGTCTCCATTTCTTAGCGTTTGCATTTATTGAAAATATGATCCATTATACCACGTTCATCTATCGGAAATCAATCGGAATCTATTTATCGCAGATAGATCCCAGTTCATTATCGTATAAATGATTTCTTCAGACATTTTCACTAAGGACACCAATGAGCTTATCATTTGTATAATCATTCACTTGTACAGAAACGATTTGATTGCTTAGATCGATATCCGAATAAAAGGCAATCGGTAAATAGTTTCTGCTGTAACCTTCACATAAACCTTTAGAATCGATCTTTTCGACCAATACTTCATATATATTTCCTATAGATCTTTTATATATATCTTGTTGAATACTATGACTCAAAGCAAGTAATCTTTCAACTCTTTCTCTTTTGATATGCTTATCGATCTGTTCGGGATATTCCGCAGCAGGCGTACCCTTCTTCGGAGAATACGGGAATACATGCACATGCAAAAATCCGACTTGCTTGATTGCCTCCATTGTTTCAAGAAACATTTGCTCGGTCTCACCGGGAAAACCCACGATTACATCGGTAGTTATCATAGCATTCGGAAAAATATTTTTTATATTGGTTATATTATTTTCATACTCTTCTGTCGTGTATTTCCTGTTCATTCGCTTAAGGATCTGGTCACTTCCGCTTTGCAACGAAATGTGAAAATGCGGACAAAAACAATCTACTTTTTTTAATCTGCTTAAGAACTTTTCTGTTAACAGCCTCGGCTCCAATGAACCTAAGCGAAGACGCGTGATCGTTGTAGACGAATCGATCTCTTCGATAAGATCGATCAATCTCTTTCCGTTATCGCTTAAATAGGATGAAATATGGATACCCGTTAAAACGATCTCTTTATAACCTTTTATAGTTAAATCCTTGATATGAGCGATGATACGTTCTGCGGGTACACAACTTACACTACCTCGCGCGTAAGGGATAATGCAATATGTGCAGTACATATTGCAACCGTCTTGTATTTTTATAGTAGCGCGGGTCTTATCGTAAAAATCCATTGGTATGGATTCAGCTTTATTACATTCGTCAATATTCGAATACTTTTCATTTGTTCGGATAAATCGTTCGATCAAAATTGGGATCTGTGATCGGTTATGCGTTCCCGTTATAATATCCGCATCCGTGCTTTGTTTCACACCTTCAAGATCGATTTCTGAAAAACATCCGCTTACGACAATAATGCTCTGCGGATGTTCTCTTCTGAATTTTCGGATCAGTTGTCGTGACTTTCTTTCACTTTCATTCGTTACAGCGCAAGTATTAATGATTATGACATCTGCCTCTTCAGGCGGAACGATCTCATACCCTTGCGCGCTCAGATCTGAAAGTATTACTTGAGAATCATAGTGGTTAACTTTACATCCTAATGTGTGAATGGATGCTTTCATAGATCATACCTGTTTCTAAAAATTATTTTTTCTTTTTAAACGCCTGTGAGACTTTGATCTCTTCTTTCTTGCGTATACGAACAAAATTAATACGATGTTTATATAAAATGCCGAATGCGATTACTGCCGCCAGTAATGTAGCGGGAGCGAATCCGTATAACACAAATGTCCAGATAAAAAATATGACGCATACACATGCGGTTCCCAATACGATATAATCCGTAATAACAGTGACTAAAACTAAGAAGATCAACATGACTAAAGCCATATAAAAATGAAGCGGAATAGCGATCCCCATTAAAGTTGCCAATCCTTTGCCACCTTTGAATTTCATATAAAATGGGAACATATGCCCAAGAATTGCGCAAAATCCCGCGAAATAAAGCAATGTGGGATTCATAGTACCATACAACCATCCAGCGACCCATACAGCAAATGAGCCTTTTAATACATCAATGACCGCAGTTAAAACACCGTACTTCAACCCTAAAATAATCGTAGCATTTGATGTGCCTGAGTTTTTTGATCCTTGTTCACGTATATCCGTCTTCTTTATTATTTTGCATAACAGATACGAAGGATGGATACACCCTAATAAATATGCGATAATACCAACAATAACATATGGGATCATAAAACAGATTCTCCTTTTTTCTGAATGGCATCCAATGAATTTCTCACAAACTCTATATCTTTTCGTACTTGATTTTTTAAAGCTAAAATATCACAGAAAGCTATCTCATCTCGAATGTGTTGTACAAATTCGATCATTATTTCATTGCCGTAGATATCATCATCAAAATCTAAAATATGCGTTTCGATCTGAAGTTGATCACCTTTGATCGTTGGGTTGTTCCCGACATTCGTAATACCGTTATATACTTTATCTTTGATCGTGACTTTCGTTTGATAAACACCCCATTTCGGAACGATGATATCATCTGCTACATGGACATTTGCAGTCGGTATACCCAACGTCCTGCCAAGATGCTTCCCGTGTTGTACTTCGCCTTTGATATAGAAAGGCCTACCGAGCATCTCCGAAGCAATCGAAACATCTCCCTCATACAATTTTTTACGTATTAGAGAACTGCTGATCACCTTGCCTTGATATCGAACAGGAGGAATGATAAGTGTTTGAATACCTCTTTTGTCGCATGCCTGTTGCAAATAGGCTGTATCTCCCTCTTTGTTCTTTCCAAATCTGAAATTAAACCCCGCAACAGCAAACTTGACATTATGCTGCACCAAAAAAATATCGATAAATTCATCTTTATGCATATTTTTTATTTGTTCGGTGAAATCATATAAAAACAGATACTCGGTACCCATTTTTTCCATCATTTCAACTTTATCGTTCAAGCTTAATAATCTTGACGGTTTTCTGCTATGTGCAATAAAACCGGCAGGCTGATTCGTAAATGTAAGAATACCTCTTTTAAAGTTCGGTATATCGGTACACTCAATGATTTTTTGATGACCCAAGTGCAGTCCGTCAAAATAACCCAATGCTACCGCAATAGGGATCTCGGATTCAAACGACTGTGTATAATTCCTTATGATCTGCATGTTGCTTTTCCTCTTTCAGAATCCTGCATAAAATTAAAGTATATCAGTTAAAAACTTTATTTGGCTTATAAGTATCTTCATCTGTCTTTCTTCCGACAGCTATGAGCTTATCATTTAAATAGATACGTACAAATGAATCGATTGCAATGTCCGGGTACTCTTTGAATAAATTTTTTGCGATCAAAGGGTTTCCGCTGATAACGATCCGTTCACTTTCGGGTTGCACATCGATCCTAGAAAAATGCTTGATCGGCATATCCATTGGTAGGATCAACTGTTCGATTACACCATTCTCTACAGCTTGTTCGATCTGTTGGATCGTATAAGAATCTGAAAGAGAAAATTGACCGATCTGAGTCCGAACCAATGAATCCATGACCGCACCGCACCCTAACTTCTCTCCGATGTCATTGCAAAGTGTACGAATATAAGTACCTTTTGAACATTTTATATGTAATGTCGCTTGCTCGGGTAAATAATGCTCAATTAATTCCAATGCGTAGATCTCAACTTCACGTGAAGGGATATCTATTTCAACCCCTTTTCGCGCATATTCATAAAGATGTTTGCCTTGATACCTTTTCGCCGAGTAAACAGGTGGTGTTTGCTGTATTTTTCCTGTGAAAAATGCTATAGCTTCTTTCAGTTTATGTAGAGATATGTCAGGTTCTGTCTCTTCAAGAACTTCTCCCCAAATATCCTGAGTGTCGGTTTTTAAACCAAAGCGGATCCCTGCAGTATATTCTTTATCGTCCAGCACGAGATATTCTGAGAGTCTTGCAGCGCGCCCAACCATCATTAAAAGTGCGCCTTCAGCCATAGGATCCAATGTCCCCGTATGCCCGATCTTCCGTTCACCCAAAATATATCTTAAGCGCTGACACACATCGTGGCTCGTAGGTCCCTGTGGTTTATTTACAACTATGAATCCATCCATAATTTTTCTGTATATTCCAAAAAATATTTTATAAGTTCATCGTACTGCCCGTGAAATTCAAAACCCGCTGCTTTTTTATGTCCGCCACCACCAAATGTGCCGCTGATCAACGATACATCTAAATTATCGTCTGCACTTCGCATGGAGATCTTATAGCTATCCTGCGCAAGTTCTTTTACAAAAACCGATAGGATGCATCCGCGTACTTGTCGGATCATATCGATCAATCCATCTGTGTCCATACTCAGATAATCGATGTCCGAATCCAGAAACAATGTCGCAATGATCATCTTATCTTGATAGTAAAATTTAACATTATCCAAAAAAGTTTTTGTTAAGAGTAGTTTGCTTTTGGGATACATCTTTAATTTTTCGGGTATTGTGTAAAAATCATCTGTAACTTCGTATAGCTGAGATACGATTTGATGTGTTCTTCCTGTTGCGTTTGAATAAGTAAAATTACCTGTATCGTCAATGATCGATAGATAAATGGCATGTGCCATCTGTTTTGTGATTGTGATCTGCATTGCAACAGCCAATTGATAAATCAACTCACCGGTAGCTCCTGCTGTGGGATCATGAAAAGTGTAATCCCCGAATCCTTCGTTACTTACATGATGATCGATCACAAAAATCTTATCGCATCTTCCGATTTTTTCATTATCGTAAACATAAGAAGGCGTTGATGTATCGATCAAAAGCGCAGCATCATAGTTGCTTTTTATCTCATCTTTGAAATGCACTCCTTCTTCAAACAAAGAGAGATATCCTTTTTTATCTTCACCGATACAATATCCAACATCGATACCGCATTCTTTCAATAAAAGCCCCGCACAGACCGCACTTCCTATTGCATCTCCGTCGGGGTTTTTATGTGCAAAAATCAAAACAGAATCCATTGTTTTTATCAGTTCTGCAAATTTTTTTATCTCAATTTTCATCATTGATCTCTTTCAATAATTTGTCGATATGCATTGCATAATCCACTGAATCATCTATCTCAAAGTGCAGTTCGGGTGTATAGCGTGTGGTCAATGCTGAAGCAACGCTTCTTCGTAAAAACCCTTTTGCACCTTCGAGCACTTGCATGACCTCTTCTTTCTTTTCGGCATCTCCGAAAACACTTACATACACCTTTGCGTATTTCATATCAGGAGTAGTTCGCACCGATGTAATACCGATAACCACATCGCGTATCCGAGGATCATTTAATTCATGCTCGATCAATTGACTCAATTCCATTTTTATGGTTTCGTTGACTCTTTCGACTCTGAATGACATTGTCATTCTCCTTAAGTTTATTTTCGCGGTATTTCTTCCATTATATAAAATTCTAAGATATCATCAACTTTGACATCATTGTAATTTTCGATAATGATACCGCATTCATATCCGCTCGCAACTTCTTTTGCGTCATCTTTTACACGTTTAAGCGAAGAAAGTACGCCGTCATAAATGACGACTCCGTCTCTTACGATACGGACTTGATCTTTTCTGTGAATCGTCCCTGAAGTCACATAGCTTCCGGCGATCACGCTGGAGTTCGGTAATCTGAACAACTGTCTTACTTCAGCAGTCCCTGTGATCACTTCTTTAAATTCCGGATCCAACATGCCTTTCATAGCATCTTCGATCTCTTCCAGAACATTATAAATGACAGTATAGTATCGGATCTCTACGCCTTCTTTTTCACTGGCGGCTCTTGCGTTATTATCTGCTCTGACATTAAATGCGATGATCAATGCATTGGATGCTGCAGCAAGATTTACATCAGTTTCCGTCACTGCACCAACGCCGTCGTGTATCACTGATACTTTAATTTCATCTTCGGTATGATTTAATTTTGCCAAGGATTGTTTTAAAGCTTCAAGTGAACCTTGTACGTCTGCTTTTACAACAAGTTTGACTTCTTTTAACTGTCCTTCCGAGATTTGATTGAACAATTCATCCAACGTAACAGGGGCATTTGACTTCATTTCGAGTCGCTTGATCCTGTCTTGACGATTTTCTGTGATCTTACGAGCTTCTTTTTCACTCTCGACCACGAAGAACTTATCACCTGCTTCAGGAACTTCATTCAAACCGATAAGTTCAACTGCCGTTGATGGACCGACATGATCGATCCGCTTTCCAAGATCATTAGTCATTGCACGGACATTTCCGTACAAAGTACCCGTTACGATCGTATCACCTTCATTTAAAACGCCCGACTTAACGAGCAAAGATGCCGTCACACCGCGTTGTTTGTCAACACGCGCTTCCAATACCGTACCAACGGCATGTTCTTCAAAGTTTGCGGTAAGTTCCTCAACTTCAGCGACAAGTAATACCATGTCGAGTAAATTCTCAACACCTTCACCCGTTTTTGCGGAAACGTTGACACATATTGTATCGCCGCCCCAATCTTCGGGCACCAATCCGTGTTCGGTCAATTCTTGCTTAACTCGTTCCGGATTTGCTTCAGGCTTATCTATTTTATTGATCGCTACGATAATCGGTACTTCCGCGGCTTTAGCATGGTTGATTGCCTCAATTGTTTGCGGTTTGATTCCATCATCGGCTGCAATGACTAGGATTGCCATATCTGTGACGGAAGCTCCGCGTGAACGCATTGAGGTAAACGCTTCATGCCCCGGTGTATCGATAAATGTGATCGGTTTTCCGTGCATATTAATTGTGTAAGCACCGATATGCTGTGTAATACCGCCTGCTTCTCCGGAAATAACATTCGTATTTCGAATGAAATCCAGCAATGACGTTTTTCCGTGGTCAACATGTCCCATGACCGTAATGATCGGAGGACGTGTTTTTAACTTTGAGGGATCTTCATAATGTTTATTTAAAATTGTTTCAATGATATCTTCTTCTTCTTCCAATTGGATATCAATACCCAACTCTTCACATATGACAGAAGCAGTATCAAAGTCGATCGTATGATTCATTCCTGCCATAACACCGTAGCCCATCAATAACTTGATCAGTTCCGTGGCAGGGGCATTGATCTTTTGTGCAAGTTCCGAAACTGTGATATTTACCGGAACCATGATCGTTCCTTCAACAAGACCTTTTTCTTCTTTTTCTTGTAGCTTTTTCTTTTTATAGCTACTTTTTGAACCCTTAGTCCGTTTTGTATTGTCTAATTTCCTTACAGGTTTTTCGTCAACCGATTGTTGCGTTTTCGCTCTGCTCTTATTTGCGGACTTATTTTTATTATCTTTCTTTGTCCTCTTCGATTGATCCGAAGAATCATCATTGTTTTTCCGATTGGTTTTTTTTGCGGATGATCTGTTACCATCACTGTTTGAGCGTTGTGAAGGTTTCGCGGGTCGATTCCCTCGATCTGCAGATGAACTTGAACGCTTTTCACTCTTTTGTGTTTTTTGTTCTTCTTTCTGATCTGCTGATTTATTGCGACTGCTTACTTTCTTCTCTCTGGATTTACGCTCAGACTCTATTTTTTCTTCTACTTTTTTGATCTCTGCAGGAGTTTTGGAAATAATTTGACCGTCCTCAACAATAAAATTATTCCTGAAGTATTTTTCCTGCTGTTCCGAAAGAACGCTCATATGATTTTTAACAGGGATATTTATCTCTTTTAATTGCTCGGCAAATTGCTTGCTCTGCATTCCGAACTCTTTTGCTAAATCATATACTTTTTTACCTGACATTGATTGCCCTCCCCTTTATCTTATTTTGTCAAATATGTCTTTATATCAGTTATGACATTGTCTAATTCTTTTGCGCCGGCATCTATTTGCAATGCATGCGCGATTTTCTTACTGTTGCGAATATTATCTATACATTCGGGTTTTGTGCATAAATACGCACCTCTGCCGTTTTTTTTACCAGTAGGATCAAATTCAATACCATCATCAGCGACACGAACGATTCGCAATAATTCTCTTTTATCCATTTTGGTTTTGCACATAACACATGTGCGCATCGGTATCTTTTTCATGATTCTTACCTATAATAATTATAATCCTATTCTTCGCTCTCTTCTTCATCTTGCGGTTCGAGCAGTTCCTCATCTGAAAAGGCATCCTCAGTATCTGACTCAACATCTTCTTCCGATTCTTCGATTATTTCATCATCTTCCAGTACATTTTGATCGAACAAATTAATCTCTTCTTCATCTGTTATTTCATCGGAAACTTCTTCTTCAACCAATTCATCTAACATTTCTGCGTATTGCTCTTCATTTTTTATGTCGATCTTCCATCCCGAAAGCTTTGCGGCCAAACGTACATTTTGACCGTCCTTGCCGATAGCAAGAGATAACTGCGAATCATCTACGACAACAAGAGCAGTTCGTTCATCTTCATTTGTTTTAACGATTTTTGCTGTTGCGGGATTTAACGCGTTTTTGATATACACTTCAGGATCTTCGCTGTATTCAACAACATCAATCCTTTCATCTCCGATTTCGGTTAGGATATTTTGTATCCTGGTCCCTTTATGCCCAACACAAGCCCCGACCGCGTCGATGCCATCCTCTTTCGAAAGAACCGCGATTTTAGTTCGGTTACCAGCTTCTCTTGATATTGACATGATCTCAATCGAACCGTCGTAAATCTCGGGGATTTCAAATTCAAATAACCTTCTGATGAGACCTGGATGAGATCTTGACAAAAATATTTGAGGTCCTTTATTGGTTTTGATAACATCTGTAATATATACTTTGATGCGCATTCCCGGGTAATAATGTTCCGAAGGGATCTGATTTAAATAATTCATAATACCTTCGGTCTTCCCGAGATTTACATATACATCGGATTTTTCAACGCGTTGAACGGTACCAGTCACCAACTCATCTTTCTTTTCGAAATATGTATCAAATATCATATTTCTCTCAGCTTCTTTGATTCGTTGAAGAATCAATTGCTTTGCATTCTGCGCGGCTACGCGCCCAAAATCTTTGGGATCGATTTCTATTTCAACAATATCTTCCAACACGTATTCTGGATTTATGGTTTGAGCATCCGCAAGGCTGATCTCTTCCATAGAGTTTTCGACTTCTTCGACTACTGTTTTGAGTGTAAAAACAGTCATGATGCCCGTTTCTCTGTCTATTTCAACTTTAACGTTTTGTCCGCCTTTATAATCTTTTTTATATGCAGAAATCAATGCCGCTTCCACAGCGCATATCAGTTCTTCTTTATCTATTCCTTTGATCCTTTGTATTTCATCCAAAGCGTCGATAAAATCTTTTAAAGAATTCTCTGCTGAGTTTTTCTTCTTACTTTTCATTTCTTCCTCCCTGACCGATTCCTAAAATTCAAAATGTAGATTGATTTTTCCCACTTTGTCTGTGGGAACAATGATCGATTTTTCATCAATTGTAAAAGTAAATTCTCCGTCTGAATAATCGGTCAAGGTGCAAGTGAATTTCTTGTATCCATCGACCACTTCATACAGTGAAACATCTACTTTAGATCCGATAAATTTTATAAAATCTTTTTCTTTCTTTAAAACACGATTTACACCCGGCGAGGATATCTCCAAAACATATTGCTCTTTAATAATATCTTCTTGATCGAGCTTTGCGGAAACTATTTTGCTGATATCCGCACATTCATCCAAAGATATCCTTCCTTCTGACAATTCAATGTATAGTCGCAATACTTTATTGGGACCTTCTTTTTTATATTCTATGTCAACCAATTCCATATTGTTTTCCGCAAGGATGGGCTCCACGTAACTTTCAACCTGATCAACGATTTTATTGTGCATATCATTCCTCATAATGTTAAAAAATACCGTAATAAATCGTAATGAGTGGGCACACCCACTCATACATATTAATATTCTACCACTCATACGCTAAGAAGTAAACCCTTATTTAAAGAATTGTTTTTGCTCGCATATACCCACATTTCAAATAGTATGTTAAAATAATACTACGAAGATATAGGAGCAAATTGGATGAACAATAACTATTTGTTCGGCTTACAGGAATCGCTGATTAGGATGGGGTATTCGATCGTAGACCAACAAGAAATAGCTTACGGCGTACAATTCTATGCGCAAAATGATAAAACAAAACAATTGGTGCGCGTTTATCAAAATACAAAAGGTAAGATCAAACTTGATAATTCACAAATAACCGATCCGACTTTAAAAGCATTTCTATCATCTTATACAGATACAAAAGGTCAAATCAATAACGAAAAATACTACATCTTCGCACCGCCGCTGATCGGTACTGATGAAGCCGGCAAAGGTGATTATTTCGGTCCGTTATGTACCGCTGCCGTTTATACGAATAAAGAGCAATACAAACAACTTCAACGAGAAGGCATCAAAGATTCTAAGAAGCTGAATGATAATACTATAGCTGAACTTACAAAGCGAATCATTAAGATATGCCCGTATTACAGTGTTATCGTTGTACCTAACAAGGCATTTAACGATCACTACGTAAAAGTGAAAAACATCAATGCGATTTTGGGAACAGCACATGCACAAGCAATCAAAAATGTACTTAAAAATGTTGATTGTCGACGCATTCTTACAGACAAATTCGGCAGTGTTCATTGGGTAGAAGATCAGTTGACCGGATTTGATCTTGATCTTGCTCAGGAAACGAAGGCAGAACAGAATATCGCGGTGGCAGCTGCCAGTATTCTCGCGCGCTGGACATTTGTTGAGAAGATGAAAAAGATGAGTAAAGAATACCGATTCGAATTCCCATTGGGCGCATCCGCTGCAGTCGATATACAAGGCCAAGAATTTTTAAAAATCCATTCGCAAGAAGAGTTATATAAAGTAGCAAAGATCTCTTTTAAAAACACGGAAAGGATCCTAAACGGATAGAAGATGAGTATGGAATATGATCAGATAGATAACGAAGATCTGGCTAAAAAACGGATTGATGAATTAACGAAAGTGATCAACCGACACAATGCTTTGTATTATGAACAGGATACCCCGGAGATCTCGGACCAAATGTATGATGATTTGATGCGAGAATTGATCGAATTGGAAACACAGTATCCGACACTCCGTTTACCGGATTCTCCGTCGCAAAGAGTCGGCGGGAAAGCGCTTGATGCATTCCGAAAGGTCAGACATGAAAGTCCGCAATTAAGTTTAAGCAATGCTTTCAGTGAAACAGATCTTTTGGATTTTGATCAAAGAGTATCGAAAGTACTGGATCAATATCAATATGTATGCGAGCACAAATTCGACGGACTGACCGTTGTTTTAACGTACGAAAACGGCATTCTTACGCAAGGAGCTACCAGAGGAGACGGAGAAGTCGGCGAAGATGTGACTGAGAACATTAAGACAATACGTACTCTTCCCTTGCGATTAAATGAATCGGATAGTCTGATCGTACGCGGCGAAGTATTGATACCCAAAAACGATTTTGAAAAACTCAACCATAAGCGAAAAGAAGAAGATCTTCCGCTGTTTGCCAATCCTCGAAATGCAGCAGCTGGATCCATACGTCAGCTGGACAGCAAACTAACGGCATCCAGACCGCTTGATATTTATATATTCAACCTCGAATCAGATGACAATAAAGCATTTAACACACACAGTGAATCATTGGATTATTTAAAAAGAATTGGTTTTAAAACAAGCGACTATCATTTAACCGATAATATAAACGAAGTTATAACGATCATTCATGCTATCGAGGAGCAACGTGAATCCCTTCCTTACGAAATCGATGGCGTTGTCATTAAAATAAATGAATTAGCGCAAAGAGAACTACTGGGCTATACATCCAAAAACCCCAAGTGGGCGATTGCTTATAAATTCTCGGCAACCGAAGTTGAAACAAAATTAAATGATATATCGATACAAGTCGGTCGAACAGGAGTCCTTACGCCTATCGCAGAACTGGAAAGCGTTCCGGTCGCAGGCAGCGTAGTCAGCAGAGCGACTTTACACAATGAAGATAATATCAAGATGAAAGACATTCGTATCGGTGATAAGGTCATCATTCGCAAAGCAGGCGACGTTATACCTGAAGTTGTCCGCTCCGTAAAAGAAGAACGCACGGGGAATGAAAAAATATTTAAAATGCCTACAGTATGTCCTGCATGTTCGCATCCAGTTGTGCGTATCGAAGGTGAAGCCGCAACAAAGTGTGTAAATAAGTATTGCAGCGCGCAAGTCTTAAGAAAGATACAACATTTTGTCTCTCGCGATGCAATGAACATCGAAGGATTAGGTGATAATCTATCCGAAAAACTGATGAACGAAGGTTTTATCGAGACTATTGGCGATATATATACGCTGAAAGACCATAGAGATACCCTGAATACACTAGAAGGGTTGGGAGAAAAAAGCGTAGATAATTTGATCGAATCGATCGAACGATCCAAACACAACGATTTATCGAATCTGATATTTGCTTTAGGCATACCGTTTATAGGAAAGGCCAGCGCAAAAATATTGTCCGAAACTTTTTCAACAATGCAAACGCTTATGCATGCAGACGAGCAAACTTTAACTGACATTTATGATATCGGATCTGTTATGGCAAAAGAGATTTTGGATTACTTTGCTTCGGAAGAAAATATCGAAATGATCGATCAATTAGAGAAGCTCGGTTTAAACATGCGCAATTTGCAAGACAAAAAAAGCACTGCGTTACAAGATCAGGTATTCGTCCTTACAGGGACACTTGAAGATTTCACGAGAGATGAAGCTTCCGCATTGATCGAACAAAACGGAGGGAAAGTTACTTCAAGTGTCAGTAAAAAAACAGACTATGTCCTTGCCGGGGAAAAAGCGGGATCAAAACTAAAAAAAGCTTCAGACTTAAATGTAAAGATAATAGATGAAGATACGTTCAAACAAATGCTCTCTATTGACTGAACCATAAGATTATTGTACAATGATGAGCAAATAAATAGGCAATTATTAGATCTATTTGGAGGCATGATGAAATTAACGAAAGCCGATGTGACCTACACATCAGAATTAGCAAAATTAAAATTTGATGACCAAAAAAAAGAAGCTCTTGCGAAAGACTTATCTGACATATTAGACTATGCTGCCAAAATTAATGAATTGGATACCGAAGATATCCAACCTATGACACATGTACTGGAGAACACCAATGTCTTCAGAGAAGATATCGTTGAGCCGGGTCTTTCCATAGATGCCGCATTGCAAAATGCGCCTGACAAAAAAGACCGCACATTTAAAGTGCCGAAAATGCTGTAAAGCAGATAGAAATGGACGATCGATCATGAGCGAATTGTATTTAAAAGCCCATGCTAAAATCAATCTGGGATTAAATGTCCTTTCAAAGCAAGATGACGGATATCATACTATTAGAACGATCATGCAATCGGTCGACTTGAGTGATGATCTATTTTTTAAAAAAGCCAATACCATCTCGATAAAATCGAATGATCCTTCATTGGATTGCGGCCCTACCAATATCATATACAAATGCATTAAAGCGATACAACAATATGACGATAAGCCTCAAAACGCTTTAAAAGTAGTACTGCATAAAAAAATACCTATGCAAGCAGGACTTGGGGGCGGAAGTGCAGATGGTGCCGCTGCTTTGACCGCATATAATGCTCTATATGATTTGAAAATACCAAAACAAAAACTTGCGGAAATCGGAAAAACAGTTGGTGCAGATATACCTTTCATGATATATGGTGGAAGAGCGCTTTGTGAAGGGATCGGAGATCAGATAACTCCACTACCTATAAAGAATAAAAATGCTATAGTTATAATCAAACCACATTACTCCATGAGCACGAAAGTGGCTTATTCAATGATCGATTCTCTTGACCTTTCTGAAGAACTTGATTTTGAAATGCTTCACAACGCATTGGATGGTAACAACGAAAAATCGTTACGTGAAATGCTTATCAATGATTTTGAAAAAGTATTGTTAGCGAATTTCCCACAAATAGATAGAATAAAAGAGCTTCTTCGCAAAGAAGGTTCGATTGCCGAATCTATGAGTGGAACCGGCACTGCGGTATTTGGCATCTTTCGAGAAGCATGTTACGCTGAAGAAGCTTACAAGAAATTATCAAATATATACGATAAAATATACTTATCACATTTTACCGATACTTCTATTGTAAAAAAATAAAAAGCACGACAATTTCTTGCCGTGCTTTAATATTTCTGATATTACAATTCTTTTGCAACCGTTGTTTGAATAACGGTAGGAATCCCTTTTTCATTTAAACTCATGACTTTACATTTATTGTTTGAAATAAATATTTCGGAACAACAATTACTGCAAAAATATTTTCTTCTTCCAATTTTTCCTAAGAACTTATATCCGCATTGTGGACAATTCATATATCATCACTCCTATTCTAATTGATTATACACCAAAAATGGCATTTGTAAAGCTTTTTTTTTATTTACGTTTATTTTACATGGTAAAACTTAAATAAATCTTTAATTTTCAACGTTTTGCGATAAAATTTTGAAATCGCATCTTTTTCATCTATAATAGTAATAGACAAAAAGATATTGTTGACTTTACTTCAGAAAGGTTGGAAAATGACTGATGCGCGTATTACTCGTTGAAGATGAAATCGGCATTTCTAAACCGTTATGTAAAATGCTGGAAAAGAACAATATCATGACTGATGCTGTCTACGACGGTATTTCGGCCTTGATTCAAGCTGAAAAAAACGTTTATGATGTGATCATTCTCGATATAATGTTACCTGAAATGAACGGTTTGGAAGTTTTAAAAAAAGTTCGGAACAAAAATATCTTAACGCCGATACTGCTTCTTACCGCAAAAGACAGTATCGATGATAAAGTTCTCGGCTTGGAAACCGGTGCGGACGATTATCTCACCAAACCATTTTCTACTATGGAATTGATCGCTCGTGTAAAAGCGTTGGCAAGGCGGCGCCCGGATGTGTTCTCGCAAGATACACTTACTTTCGGCGATCTTACGTTAAATACTAATAATGCAGTCGTCTCGATCAACGAAACAGAAGTCAACTTAACTGCAAAAGAAATGAACATCCTTGAAATATTGATGCGCAATGCCAATAATGTAATTTCGAAAGAGTTTTTACTGGACAGCGTTTGGGGTTTCGACAGTGAAGCAATCGAAAACACAGTGGAGATTTACATACATTATTTAAGGAAAAAAATCAGTGACAGCAGCGTAAAAATCGTTACTCAAAGAGGATTGGGTTATATTTTAAAAGAGGATAAAGATGCTTAATAAGATCCGTTTTAAATTAACATTGACCAATTCTATCGTGCTCTTTGCAATCCTGTTTTTCATTTCAGTTTTCGTTTTCATTAATGTAAATTTCAATGCGATCAATAATACGGATAAAGACCTGGTTAATTCGGCGTATGAATTGAAACGATATATCACGATCATCGAAAACAAAGAAACTACACCCGAAAACGCCGCTTTGGATGAGGAATATACAATTTTTACGGAAAAAATGTCTTCCAGCTCCATTGCTTACGGAATTTGGGATGAAACAAGTGAGTTGATCATCTACCGCAGTAATTTTAAAACATCTTTCGATGCGTTGGATATCATACGCACAAGTATTTTTTTAGAAAATACTTTCTCTGAAAAAATCATCTCCGAAGCAGACGGAACTTACTATATACACACATATAATTACGACGATATCAATATTCGTGTATGTACCACAATTGTTTCAAATGATAACGGCGATTTACGCTATATTCAAACGATCAGTAATATGGATGCGAAAAATAGTATGGCAGACCGATTACTTAACGCTTTGATCATCGCCGGACTTATAGGCATCACACTATCTTTCATTAGCGGTTATTTTATCGCAGGAAGAGCAATAATCCCGATTCAAGAAAGCATACAGCGACAAAAAGAACTTATCGCGGATGCTTCCCATGAGCTGCGCACACCTGTGACTATCGTGAGAACGAATTTAGACGTTGTTCGCGCATCTCAAGAAGACACTATTGAATCGCAAATCAATTGGATCGATAATGCATATGATGAAACCAAAAGGATGGAAAAACTGATATCTGATCTTCTGTTCTTGGCAAAAGCAGATCTTAATCAAGAAGAAATGCAAATCATCGAACTCGATATAAATGCGATATGCAAAAGCATATCCGACAAATTTATACCCGCAGCCGCGGAAAAAGATGTTGAGATCATATTCGATCCTAAGCAGAATCATTTGCATATTTTAGGAGACCACAGCAAGATCAACCAATTGATCTATATCATCTTGGATAATGCGATCAATTACAGTGCCAAGGGCGGGAAAGTACATATCACAACAGATAAGTTTAAACACTACGCACAAATCACTATTTCGGATCAAGGTATCGGTATAGCAAAAAAAGATATCAACAATATATTCAAACGATTTTACAGAACAGATAAAGCAAGAACAAGACGAGAAGGCGGAACCGGATTGGGTCTATCGATCGCAAAGTGGATCGTTGAAGCTCATAAAGGCGAAATTTACGCCGAAAGTGAGAAATCTAAGGGAACCAAAATGATCATTAACCTGCCCTTAAAAGAAGGAGATAAAATATGAATTTGCTCGAAGAGCTCAATGAGATGCAACAAAAAGCCGTGCTGTCCACAGCCGGACCACTATTGATTTTAGCTGGAGCCGGAAGCGGAAAAACACGGACGATCATACATCGCATTGCATATATTTTACAAAATACAAACACAAAACCATATGAAATATTAGCTTTGACTTTTACGAATAAAGCCGCAGGTGAAATGAAAGAACGAATAAAAACGTTCGGTATCCCAAATATTGATGAAATGTGGATGGGCACATTCCACTCTATCTGTGCGAGAATGCTTCGTATGCATGGCGATAAGATTGGATTCGGCAGTAATTTTACCATCTATGATGAATCTGATGTGAAGAACTTGATTATTAAAATAATCGATGAGTTAGAGTTAGACAGCAAGAAGATATCCGCAGCCAGTGTACGTGAAGTTATCTCAAAAGCAAAAGATGATGCGATTTCAGCCGAAGATTTTGATGAGACGTACGGCGATGAGCCACGCTATGAATCAGTCGGAAGGATCTATACGACATATCAAAAAAAATTAAAAGAAAACAATGCTATGGATTTTGATGATCTTTTATTCAATACGATCATCTTATTCAAACAAAATCCCGAAATCCTGGAACTGTTTCAAAACAGATTCAAATATATCCTTATTGATGAATATCAAGATACAAATCGTCTTCAATACGAGATAACCTACATGCTTGCGCAAAAACATAAAAATATTTGTGTTTGCGGCGATGACGATCAAAGCATCTACGGGTGGCGCGGAGCAGATATCAGAAATATCATGGAGTTCGAAAAAGATTATCCCAAATCAAATGTCATCCGATTGGAACAAAACTACAGAAGCACGGGAAATATCTTACAAGCCGCTAACGAGATCATTGAAAACAATCTATCTCGAAAAGGCAAAAAGCTTTGGACAACCGAAGCGCCCGGTGAAAAATTACATCTCTTCGCAACACAAAGAGATCTCGAAGAAGCCGACATCATCGCAAAACAAATTGCCGATTTAAAGGATTCCGGCAGACAATACGGCGAGGTCGCTGTTTTATACAGGATGAATGCACAATCCCGTATACTGGAAGAAAGCCTGATGAGAAGGGATATACCCTATCAAATCGTCGGCGGCACCAGATTTTATGACAGACTTGAAATAAAAGATATTTTAGCCTATTTAAAATTTGCAGCCAACAATAAAGACACCATCGCTTTCGCACGAGCTGTCGCTTCTCCAAAGCGCGGGATAGGCACCGCGACGATCGATAAAATAAACGACTATGCGCATTTTAAAAACATCTCAATATTAGATGCTTGTTTGAATGCGGAAGCCATACCGTCCATCTCGGCTAAGATGGGGACAAAATTAAAGAAATTCGGTGAGTTGATCATTGATATCTATGACGAATGCTTACATCATTCGCTACATGATGGTGTAAAAAAAGCAGTTACGGAAAGCGGTTATATCGAAGTATTACAAAACGGTAAACTCGATAATAAAGAAAGCAGGATCGAAAACCTACATGAATTGATCAATGCAGCTGAAGAATTTGAAGAAACCAGCGACGACGCATCTTTGGAAGCATTTTTGGAAAATGCATCATTGATAGCGGGTACGGACTCTATGAGAGAAGATGAAGGGCAAGTACTGTTGATGACGATGCATAATTCCAAGGGGTTGGAATTTAACGTGGTATTTATACCCGGGATGGAAGAAGGTATTTTCCCCGTATCCAGATCTATGGATGATGTCACCAAGCTTGAAGAGGAACGCCGTTTATGCTATGTGGCGATCACTAGAGCCAGGGAAATGCTGTATTTATCTTACGCTCAATACCGAAAGATGTACGGATCGGGTGAATACCGTCAACGATCTCGCTTTATAGAAGAATTACCGGAAGAACTTGTTATTACACATGTCCATGAACCAAAGGTCGAACAGAAAACAACGACGACAAAAACTGTAGTAAAAACGCCTAAAATTTTGAAAGAAGCGACCAAAAATCCTGAATTGGAAGCAAAAACTTTCAACGTCGGTGACACGATCGATCATCCCGCATGGGGAAAAGGCACCATTGTGTCTATGGATAACTCGGATGATGATGCGATCATCACCGCTGCTTTTGCGGGACTTGGAGTCAAGAAATTTATTTTAGGCTATGCAAAGATAAAAAAACTTTAACATTACTTGACGATAGCAAAACACAAAAAAGCTCCGAGCATAATTGCTCGGAGCTTTTATTATTGAAGTTATTTATGAAGCAACCAACGTCTTTAAATGATTGATAAGCCCGCCTGCTTTTAATAACATGCGTTCTCTTTCGGAAGCTTTAAGTAACATCGTATAACTTTGGTTTTTTGTTTTGTTCGTTACGAGTATTTCTTCCCGATCCAAAGAATCAGCAAAGTTGTCAATTTGGATCACATCATCAACATCGATTTTATCATAGTCCGATTCGTCCTTAAATATCAATGGAACGATACCGTTATTGATCAAATTATTTTTGTGGATCCGAGCAAATGACTTCGTAAGAACAGCTTTGACACCCAAAAACAAAGGTGCTAATGCTGCATGCTCTCTACTGGATCCTTGTCCGTAGTTCTGTCCTCCGAGTATGATCGATCCATCTTTACTGTCTTTTGCTTTTTTTGCAAACTCGGGATCGACCGGTCTTAAACAGAACTCTGATAAATACTCTATATTCGATCGATACGGAAGCAAGTGTGCGTTTGAAGGCATAATATCATCTGTTGTGATATTATCCCCCAATTTCGTAACAACAGGAGCTACTAAAGTTTCTTTCGGCGCAAACGCTTTTGGGAACGGTTTGATGTTCGGACCTTTGATACTTTCTTTTGTGTTATCGCAGGATGGTGTCACAAACATATTGTCGTTGATCGGATAAACATCCGGTTCCTTGACTTTATCGGATACATGTCCGATAGGCGAAGTAACTTTTCCGAACAGAGCGGATACAGCAGCTGTTTCCGGACTGACTAAATAGACGTCCGCATCCGTTGTTCCGCTTCGTCCTTTGAAATTCCTGTTAAAAGTACGCAAGCTTACGCCTTTCGTATTCGGTGATTGTCCCATACCGATGCACGGCCCGCAACCGCATTCCAATATCCTCGCACCGGCATTGATAAATGACGATAATGCTCCGCTGTTTGCAAGCATATCCAATACTTGTCTCGAACCGGGTGATACGGAAAATGATACATTTTTGTCGATCGTTTTACCGTCTAAAATTTTAGCTGCAGTCATAAGATCTTCGAATGAAGAATTGGTGCAACTACCTATACATACTTGATTGATCTTCAATCCCGCTATTTCATCCACGGATTTCACGCTGTCAGGGCTATGAGGACAGGCTGCAAGCGGTTGTAATTTCGCAAGATCGATCGTTATCGTCTTTGCGTAAGTGCACCCTTTATCTGCTTGAAGGGGAATATAATCTTCTTCTCTTTTTTGAGCTTTCAAAAACTTAAGCGTATTTTCATCCGACGGAAAAATCGAAGTCGTTGCTCCGAGTTCAGCACCCATATTTGTAATAACACCGCGTTCCGATACGCTTAGAGATTTAATGCCTTCGCCGAAATATTCCACGATCATCCCTACTCCGCCTTTCACGCTCAATTGACGCAATACTTCGAGAATTACATCTTTTGCGCTTACGCCGTTCTGTAAAGAGCCTGTGAGCTCCACACCGATGATCCCCGGCATGTTCAAGTAATAACCGCTTCCCGCCATCGCAGCAGCTACATCCAATCCACCTGCACCGATCGCGATCATGCCGACAGCTCCGCATGTCGGCGTATGGCTGTCAGAACCTAAAAGCGTTTCTCCGGGTTTTGAAAATCTCTCCAAATTCAATCTATGACAAATACCGTTTCCGGGTCTTGAAAAGATTACACCGATCTTATCGGCAACAGACTGTATATATATATGATCGTCCATATTCTCAGGCCCTGTTTGAAGCATATTATGATCGATGTAAGCAACAGAGCATTTTGTTTTAACGGGTTCATCCGAAATGGCTTCATATTGGAGATAAGCCATCGTTCCGGTAGAGTCTTGCGTTAAAGTATTATCGATTTTTATCGATATCGCACTTCCGGGTATCATCTCACCTTCTAACAAATGTTCTGCTATGATTTTCTCAGCTAATGGTAATTTCAATCTCAGACCTCCAAATCCATTTCAGTAGAAGTAAAATTATCTTGTTTTTCTTTTATTGCAAGTTCGGGAAAATGTTTTTCTGTGAGTATCCTTAATTCTTTATTACTGATATTCGTTGTTCTGCCGTTTTCATATTCACTGTCTACCCAATTTTTTATATCAGCTATTCGTTTGTCATGTTTGTCGATCTTCTCATCGCCTGACAAGTGATAGTGGCCGTTGATCCAACCCGCAATACCTGCTGTTCCGCTCGATTGATTTATCTTAATGATAATAGATCTGTTTAATATCGTTTTTGTATTGAACGAATTATAGATTTCAGGGTTTTTCAATAAACCGTCAGCATGGATCCCTGCTTTTGTCGTATTAAAATCGGCACCTACAAGCGGATATTTCTCATGGACTTCATAATCAAACTCTCGGCTGAAATACTCGGCTACCTGTGTGAAAAGGTCAAAACGTATTTTTTTTGTATTGCCTTTTAATTGAGCGTATTGAAAAAGCATCCCTTCCAATGGCGTATTACCGCTTCTTTCTCCGATACCCAACAAAGTCGTGCTTACGGAAGAAGATCCGTATAACCAAGCCGACATCGAATTTGCAACGGCTAAATGAAAATCATTATGTCCGTGCCATTCTATCTCACTGCTTTTCAAACCGCACTCTTCCTGCATTCCTCGAATCAGTTTAGGTACACTTCTCGGAAGTTCGCTTTTTTCAAACGGTACCCCTACTCCCAATGTATCGCACACACGCACTTTAACGGGTATACCGTATCCGTCGCATAGATCTTTTAAATTTTTCACAAGCGGTACAACAAATCCATCGTAATCTGCGCGCGTTATATCTTCCAAGTGACACCTCGGACGTATTCCGGCTTTCAAAGAAGTTTCCGCTACATGCATGTACTGCTCTATAGTTTTACTTCTTGTTAAATTGAGTTTCTTAAAAATGTGATAATCCGAGCAAGACATCAACATTCCTGTCTCTTTTACACCAAGATCTTTGATCAAATCAAAATCTTTATCTACTGCTCTGATCCATGTAGTTACTTCGGGAAAATCATACCCCAACTCCAAACAGCGGATCAACGCTTCTCTGTCATTTTCACTGTACACGAAGAACTCAGCTTGACGTATCACGCCGCTACCGTTATCGATTTTATGAAGAAATTCATAAATCTCAACAGATTGCTTCGCCGTAAAAGAACGCATAGACTGCTGTCCGTCACGCAATGTTGTATCCGTTACCCAAATATCTTCAGGCAGAAAAGCTCCGCCTTCGAATTTCGCAAGCGGTATCGATTCATACGGGAATATATCTTTATATAAATTCGGTTCTTTAACTTCAACACATGGATATTTCATAGTTCTTTATCTCCTGCTGATTTTTCAGCTGTTTTCCTAAAAGCTTTCTTTTGATAAAAGCAAAATGTCATATAAGATTCTACCACAATACGCTTATAATTAAAACCATAAAATGGAAATCTTGATCCCTTTTTTTGCATTGTAAACGTTATCTACATAAGAGAAATACTGTAAAATAAATAATCCAATACATCTTTTTCTATATTTTGATTATTTATGCAAAAATAAAAAGATCAAATCTATACAATATACAACTTCGAATATACGATAGAATCGATCTGAAACTTCATATTAATTAGATACACCACAATGAGAATCTGAGCTTTTATTCCTGAAGCATATCTCTTCTTTTCTCGATCCACTCGCGGATCAAAGTACGAAGCATAGCAAATATCGGGATACCCACGATCATTCCGATGATACCGGCGATCTTTCCGCAGATAATGATCGCGACCAATATCCAAAATCCGTTTAATTTAACAATATTCCCTATAATTTTCGGAGCAAGCAGATTAGCATCGATCTGCTGTATAACGATAATGACAAGAACAACGATAATCGCAATATTAACACCTGATAATAGGGCGAATATAAATGCGGGGACCGCCCCGATGAAAGGCCCAAAAAATGGGATCATATTTGTCACTGCTACGATCAATGCAATCAACAAAGCATATTCTACGCCCAGTATCGATGCAGTTATATAAAACAGAATACCCACAATAAGCGAGCAAAGTGCTTTACCGAAAAGGTATTTCAAAAACATTTCATCCGCCAAATTCGTAATGCGGCTTAGTTTATGATAGGATCTGGGAAGCAATACCGAAAAGAAGCTTTTAAATTGATTTTTCAATTGCTTTAAGTCAACATTGATATAGATCGCTGCCATAAGCCCTATAAACACGTTATATAAAAACGCACCGGTGTTTAATATAAAGCTTAATAAGTAATTAGCAAAAGACTCAAGCAAAGCTTGTCCTGATGATAACAAATTCAACAGTAGTTCCGATTGTGAAATATCAGTCGTATTTACGTTCGCAAAATCCAAAAATGCCAAAACAACTTCATTACTGAAAATCCTATCGGTCAATTTCTGCAGAGGATTAATTATATCATCCGCCTGCTCGACGATCTGTGATACGCTGTCAATGATATTCGGGATGATCGCGTAAAAGAAAAGTGTCATCAAAAACAGTGCCAGTAAAGTAACGAGCATGACCGCAAGGATACGTGCCATCCGTGATCTTTTAGCAAAGAATTTTATTTTAACGAATTGGCACTCTGTCCAATTCGCAGGCTTATGTAAAAGATAAGCAATAATAAATCCGTAAATAAACGGAGCGAAGATTCGAACGAACCCCCTTATAAATGAAGATAATGCCTCGAAAAAATTGCTCGAATTTGATATGATCTCATAAAATAACACAACACAACAAAGGCTGACAACAGCATAAAAAGAAATTTTAAAATACTTTTTATCGAATCGGAAAAAATCTTTCATAAATCACCCTTGTATGTATCTGTTTTGATTATAACATATAGCTTAGTATTAGTATATATCTGTGTATATGATTATGGTATAATAAGAACACTACAAAAAAGTATTTCAGCACAACCAACAGGAGAAATATATGCTTTATATAATCATCATTTTATGTATTATCATTCTCGACAGGATCAGTAAATGGATCGTTTTATCCAATATGGAACCGTATGAAACCATTCCGTTGATAAAAGATGTTTTTCATTTGACCTACGCAAAAAATACAGGAGCTGCATTCAGTATATTCAAAGGCAATGCTACACTGTTAGCGGGATTCAGCGTGATCGTCATTGGCGTAATGATTTATTTTTTGATCAGACAATTAAAAAGACAACCCGATAAAAAATGGTTTATCATAAGCATATCCATGATCGTCGGCGGAGCGATCGGTAATTTGATCGATCGCTTATATTACGGATTCGTTATAGATTTCTTTGATTTCCGTCTCATCAATTTCGCGGTTTTCAACGTCGCAGACAGCTTTGTGACCGTAGGCGGTATACTTTTATGCGCTTTCTTATTGTTTGACAGATCGATCGAGATATGATTTCGGAGTAAATAGGTATGAATAAATTCAAAGTAAATAGCGATTACGCTCCGTCAGGAGATCAACCGCAAGCGATCAAAGAGCTTAGTCAAGGCCTTAAAGCAGGTATGCACGGACAGACATTACTTGGGGTTACGGGTTCGGGAAAAACATATACGATGGCTAAAGTAATCGAAGAAGTCCAACGACCGGCTTTGGTGATCGCACATAATAAAACACTGGCAGCGCAGCTTGCGAACGAATTTAAAAGCTATTTCCCGGACAATGCTGTTGAATACTTCGTAAGTTATTACGATTATTATCAGCCTGAAGCGTATGTCCCGGGTCAAGATCTGTATATTGAAAAAGATTCGGATATCAATGATGATATCGATAAGCTGCGACACTCCGCTACGGCTTCCCTATCAGAACGCAGAGACGTTATAATCGTAGCCAGCGTAAGTTGTATCTACGGTTTGGGAAGTCCGATCGATTATGAAAACTTAGTGCTCTCATTGCGACCCGGTATGCAAAGAGATCGCGATGAGATACTAAAACGACTCGTGGATATACAGTATACGAGAAATGAACTGGATTTTCACCGCGGCACTTTTCGCGTTCGCGGAGATGTCTTAGAAGTCTTTCCTGCGTCATCAAACGATTCCGCTATTCGAGTTGAACTTTTCGGAGACGAGATAGAGCGCATAAGCGAGTTGAATCCGCTTACAGGCGAGATAAAGTACTTAAGGAATCATGTAAGCATTTTCCCTGCATCGCACTATGTTACAACACCCGAAAATACCCAGATCGCTATCCAAACGATTCAAAAAGAATTGGATGATACACTGGAAATACTGCGTCGGGAAAATAAATTGGTCGAAGCACAAAGACTTATGCAACGAACAAACTATGACATTGAAATGCTTCGCGAAATGGGTTATTGCAAAGGGATCGAAAATTATACAAGACATATCAATCAAACGAAGCCCGGCGACCCACCTTTCACACTTATCGATTATTTTCCGGATGATTTCATTATGTTCATTGATGAATCCCATGTTACGCTTCCACAGATCAGAGGAATGCACGGCGGCGATCATTCTCGAAAAAAGAATTTGATCGATTACGGTTTCAGACTTCCTTCGGCTTTTGATAACAGACCGCTTGATTTCAACGAGTTTGAGAAAAAGATCAATCAAGTTATTTTTGTCTCGGCTACACCGAATGTATATGAAGTCGAACATTCCGCACAGATCGTTGAGCAGATCGTTCGTCCTACAGGCTTGGTCGATCCCATTATTGAGATCGTACCTTCAAAAGGTCAAATAGAGCACTTGATCGGTCAGATCAACGAAACGCTTGAAAAAGGAAATCGCGTACTGATAACAACGCTTACCAAACGTATGGCAGAAGATCTGTCTGAGTATATCGGGAAAACAGGCATCTCAGTTGCGTATTTACATTCGGATATAGACACGGTGGAACGAATGAAAATCATCAAAGATCTTCGTTCGGGTGTATATGACGTCTTAGTCGGTATCAATCTTCTTCGTGAAGGATTAGACATCCCCGAAGTAAGTCTTGTTGCAATTTTAGATGCAGATAAAGAAGGTTTCCTTCGCAGTGAAACAGCATTAGTTCAGACTGTCGGAAGAGCCGCGCGAAACTCCGAAGGTAAAGTCATCATGTACGCCGACAAAATAACTCCTTCGATGCAGCGAGCCATAGACGAAACGGATAGGCGACGCGAGAAACAAATTTTATACAACGAACAATATGATATACAACCTATGAGTATCATAAAAGAGATCACGGACGGGATCGAAGCTTCCATCGTTATGGATGCAAATGCCCCTTACGGCAAGAAAAACAAGTTACCGAAACACAGTCTAGGCAGTGATCCGAAAACCGTGATCGATAATTTGGAAAAAGAAATGAAAAAAGCCGCAAAAGACTTAGACTTTGAAAGAGCGGCATTGCTGCGCGACAGGATCAACCAGATAAAAAAACAACTATCTTAAGAAATGAGGAACTCAATGACGGAATACACGATCACCGCAACTTGCACTTTCGGTTTGGAGACCGTTTTAAAACGTGAGATACAAAAACTTGGTTTTGAGATCGAAAAAAGTGCGAACGGTGCAGTATCGATCAAGGGAGATATTACAGATGTCTATCGGTTGAACTTATGGTTGCGTACCGCAAACAGAGTTTTGATCGATCTGGTCAGTTTTCCTGCCAATACATTCGATGAATTGTTTGACCGCGTGAAAGAGTTCTCTTGGGAACTTTATCTGGATAAACAGAGCGCATTCAATGTTTCAAAAATTACTTGCGTGAAATCAAAATTGTTTTCAAAATCCGATTGCCAAAGCATTATCAAAAAAGCGATCGTAGAACGATTAAGAAGTAAATTTAACTGTGATAGACTACCGGAGACAGGCGCATACTACCCTATTTTTGCAACGATCAAAAATGATGTTGCGCATCTGTATTTCAATACAAGCGGCGCGAGTTTACATCGCAGAGGTTATCGAATATCCGCGGGAGAGGCACCCTTGAAAGAAACTTTAGCAGCCGGTATTATTCGCCTGAGCGGTTACGACGGTACACAACAATTCGCGGATTTCATGTGCGGATCGGGAACCTTTATCATTGAAGCAGCCATGATCGCAGCCAATATCCCACCCGGATTATCAAGAAAATTCGCGTTTGAAAAATGGGAACTGTTGACACAGGATGATAAAAATAAGATATTATCCGAAGCTGCGGCTATGCGCGAACAACCCGAGTTACGCCTGCTCGGCTCCGATATAGACGGACGTGTTTTAAAGTCGGCAAGAGACAACGCGAAAAGAGCCGGTGTGGAAGATTACGTTTCTTTCCAAACCTTGGATTTCAGAGATTTCAGTTCCAAGAAAAAATGTGGAATTATGATATGCAATCCGCCCTACGGTGAACGTATAGGAGAACGAAAAGAAACCGAAAAGATCTATAAAGATATGAAAGATGTTTACGACCGCTTGGATGAATGGACATTATTCGTCCTGTGCGGAAATGAAAAATTCCCGAAACTGTTCGGACAAAAACCAACGAAAAACCGTAAACTCTACAATGGGAATATGCTTGTATATTTGTATCAATATTTTCCTAAAAAAATCCCACAAGAATCATAATGCATTAAACGCTACAATAGATACAAAATATTCTAATTATATTTCACTTTGATTGTATTAGAACATATAACGTTCTATTATTCAGCGAATCTTCCTTTATCTTGATATAACAGAGAATATATTTTCATATAAATTATTATGCAGGTATAAAAATGAACATTGCACAAGAGATTACGATGCATCCAGAATTATATCAGATCCACGAAGCAGTGTTATTTGATCCAAAAGAAATCATATTTGATGATGAAGTCCGTACACTCTGCGAGCAAAACAGTTGCCGAGGTTACGGATCCTGTTGGGCATGTCCGCCCGCCGTCGGCAGTGTCGAAAGTTGCAAAGAAAAAGTGCTTCTATACAAACATGCACTATTATTCACCACCGCAACAAAAGTAAAAGAGCAATTTGACTTAAAGGGCTGGATGGATGCCAGAATCCAGCACGAAGCTATTACAGAACTAATTGCTAAAGATTTTCGTCAATTTTATCCGACTGCCTTAGTCTTATCCACTGAAGGATGCACTCTATGCAAAAATTGTACTTATCCTGAGGATCCATGTCGCTTTCCTGAGCGTATGTTTCCCGCTGTAGAGAGTTATGGAATATTTGTTATGAAATTAGCTCCAAAAATCGGAATCCGATATAATAATGGGCAAGGTGTTGTTACTTATTTTAGTCTGATTTTATTTTAAAACACACTGAAATTTGTTAATAATTGATCGCACTTTCCTTGAAAAACAAAAATAATATGCTATAATGATAAACGAAATTGAATAACACCCTTATTATGAGTGGCTGAGTGAATAGGCACGATGAAGCCCGGCAACCGGCGTGAGAGCACGGTGCTAATACCTACAGAAGAAATTCTGAATGATGAGGATAAAATACGCCTCAACAATGAGGTTTTTTTATTGCGAATAGACTAAATACAGGGTGTAAATAAATGGAGGTAAAAATTGAAACATTATTTTACATCAGAATCGGTGACCGAAGGTCATCCCGATAAAATGTGTGATCAGATCAGCGATGCTGTTTTAGATACGATATTAGCCGAAGATCCGATGGCGCGCGTCGCTTGCGAAACTGCCACAACGACAGGACTTGTTGTTGTGATGGGTGAGATCACAACGGATTGTTATGTAGACATTCAAAAGATCGTCCGTCAAACAGTAGACGAGATCGGATATAACAGAGCAAAATTTGGCTTTGATGCTGAAACTTGCGGCGTCCTTACGGCGATCAATGAACAATCTACGGATATCGCTATGGGTGTCGACTGCTCGCTTGAAGCAAAATCTACAGAAACCGAAGAGGATTGCTCGACAGGCGCAGGAGATCAGGGCTTAATGTTCGGTTATGCTTGTGACGAAACCGAAGAACTGATGCCTTTTCCTATCGTCTATGCGCACAAATTAGCAAAAAGATTGACCGATGTACGCAAAGATCAAACACTGCCCTATCTTCGCCCCGACGGAAAGACACAAGTTACCGTAGAATATGACGGAGACAAACCGATCCGCATCGACGCGATCGTTATTTCTTCGCAACACGACCCTGATATCGAACATGATGTTTTGGAAAAGGACATTATTGAGAATGTTATAATGCCCATTATCCCATCCGATATGATCGATGATAAAACAAAATATTTCATCAATCCTACAGGACGGTTCGTCATCGGCGGACCTAAAGGCGATTCCGGTCTGACAGGCAGAAAGATCATCGTTGATACTTACGGTGGTTATGCACGACACGGAGGCGGAGCATTCTCAGGAAAAGATCCGACAAAAGTAGATCGTTCCGCTTGTTATATGGCACGCTATATCGCAAAAAATATTGTCGCAGCTAAAATAGCGAAAAAATGCGAGATCGAAGTTTCGTACGCGATCGGTGTAGCGAAACCGCTGAGCATTTTTGTTGATACATTCGGAACAGGCGTTATCAATGATGAACAGATCGTATCGATCATCAATGAAAATTTTGATTTGAGGCCGGACGCCATTATTTCTCATCTTGATCTGAGAAGACCGATCTATAAACAAACAGCGGCTTACGGACATTTCGGAAGAAATGACCTTGACCTGCCTTGGGAAAAAACCGATATGCGTGATAAACTGAAAAAATATATCCCATAGAGAAACAATTTGATAGACATTTATAATTTCATCTGCACATGTTTATGAACATGTGCAGATTTTTGCATCCTATCTATTGATAACATTCAGTAAGGAAAACAAAATATATTTGAAAAAGTAGCGATTTACTATATAATAATAAGGAACCGATCGGAGGAATACAGATGCTTGACAAATTGGAACAACTGCAAACAAAATTCGACCAACTGAATCAAGAGATCGTCAAGACCGAAGTCATGAACGATCAAGAGTTATATACGAATATTTTGAAAGAACGGGCGGCATTGGAACCGATCGTTTTAAAATATCAAGAGTATTCGGATGTAATGCAACAATTGGAAGATAATCAGGCGATGCTGGAAGACGATCCGGATGATGATTTCAAACAAATGCTCCATGACGATATACAAAATCTACTTGCGAAACAGGAATCGATCGAAGAAGAACTCAATATCTTATTATTACCGAAGGACCCGAATGATGAAAAGAACGTCATCGTAGAAATACGCGCGGGAGTCGGCGGTGATGAAGCAGCTCTTTTCGCGGGTGATATATTACGTATGTATATAAGATATGCCGAAAGAAACAGATGGAAAGTTGAAATGCTTTCAGTGAACGAGATCGGCATCGGCGGATATAAAGAAGCCATTTTCTTGATCGAAGGTAAAGGCGCTTATTCGAAATTAAAATACGAAAGCGGAACACACAGAGTACAACGTGTTCCCGCAACGGAATCCGGCGGACGGATCCATACTTCGGCTATCACAGTCGCGGTGCTTCCGGAAGCGGAAGATGTTGAGATCGAGATCGACCCGAACGATTTACGTATCGATGTATATCGATCATCTGGTAACGGCGGACAAAGCGTCAATACGACCGACTCAGCTGTCAGGATAACCCATTTACCGACCGGTCTTGTAGTCGCTTGTCAAGATGAAAAATCACAACTTAAAAATAAAGATAAGGCGCTAAAGATTTTGAAAGCGCGTATTTACGAAATAGAACAGCAGAAACAACAGGATGAGATCGCGGAAAGCAGAAGGAGTCAGGTAGGTTCAGGAGACAGAAGTGAACGCATACGCACATATAACTTTCCGCAAGGTCGTGTGACCGATCATCGCGTGAACTTGACTTTATATAAATTGGATGAAGTTCTTGACGGTGGGATAGATGAATTTATAACCACATTGACAAACCACGATCAAGCCGAAAAAATGAAAGCATAAACATATAAAAACAGTATATATATGAAGCAAATACAGCAAGGAGTGCCATGAAAAGAAAATTTATTCATTATCTGCCTTATTGCGCCGTAATGGCCGCGGCAACTTTTATTTTTACAAATATCAATTTCATTTTACCTGTAGGTACGGGACAAGGAACACTGATGCATCTCGGAGCGGCAATGGCGGTAGCCATAGCATTTTTGCTTCCGCCGGTGTACGGAGCTCTTTCCGTAGCTGTAGGAATGGCTTTATATGATATTATGAGCCCGTGGGCCGCTTGGGCTCCGTTTACCTTTGTGATACGTTTCTCTCAGGTATTCATTTTAAGTTATTTTGTCAATAAAGCGCATCACAAAACGTTCAATTTAATTATCGGATTGCTATTGGCAGCGATCATCGATGTCGGCGGCTATTATTTAGCGGAAGTCTTATTATACGGTAATTGGATCGTTCCGTTTGCGAATGTCCCCGCTGAAGTCATGTTGAATTTAGTGGGTATCGCTTTGGGGTTGCCTGCGGGATTACTTTTAAAAAGAGCTAAAATCATGAAAATGATCAAATAAAAAAACGCACATATATGTGCGTTTTTTTATTTGTTTACGACCTTTTCGTTTTAATCCTTAGGTCATCACCGATAAATCGGATACCGATAAAGTTTCCCATAACACGAGAAAATATGCGTTCATTATATGTTTGTTGCAATTCTTTAACGGATAAATTCGTAGAGATCAACATAGATTTATTCCGAACCAACCTTTCATTTAAAAGATTGAATAAAGAATTCTGTGAAAACACCGTCTGCCTTTCACACCCAAGATCATCAATGATCAATAAGTCGCAATTCCAAAGCAGTTCTTTACTGTCACGGTCAACTTGTCCTAAAGAAATTTCTGTAAATTTCTCGACCAGATCATAAGCAGTAAAGTACATAACCGTTTTACATCGTTCCAAAAGTTCTTTAGCAACACAATGCGTTAAAAAAGTTTTACCTGTCCCTACTCCGCCGACAAATAGGATATTTCTGATGATCGAATCAAATTCTTCTATAAATGACAAGCAAGCTTCTTTCGCAACTAAAATATTTTCTTTAGGCGATTTATTGCCATTTTTCTTCTCATCCGAAAACAAAGACTCATCAAACGTATCGAAGTTTTCTTGCGCTATCATATGCTGCAAATTCGATTGTTTGTGATATTCATCGATGAACATTTGCTCCAAACAAACACACATTTTTCCATCTTTATATCCTTTATCTTCACATATCGGACATAAAGGTTGATAAGACAGGACATTTTCGTCATAGCCATTATCTGCTAAATGGTCGGAAATATTTTGTCTTAAAGCTATAATTCTTTTTTCTCGTTGCGTTTCAGTTATTTTTCCGGCTAAAGATTCGATCCACACCGAATTGATCTCGCTCAAATCATGCTGTATACTGGGGATTTCTTCCAATACAGCACGCTTGTTATTTTGATAATTTTTTAAATGCGTTGCAACTCTAGCATCATATTTTCTTTTAATATCAGAAAACATACTCACCACCGCTAATCGTTATCTTCTTTTCCAAAAAGTGCTTCTTCTATCTCATCCACATCATAATTATGGTCATATTGCATTTTTATCGTATCTTTTTTTACTTTTGATCTCGATGAACTCCTTCCGGGGCTGTTGGATCGCAAGACACTATCAACATATTTAATACTCGGACGATTCGTTTTTACGGTTTCATCACAAGCCTTTTTGATGTCATCTATCGTGAAATGATCTTCGTCGAACCATCTATCTATATATGTTTTTTCCGGCTTTGTAGCTAATCTGTAAAAGCCCAAATAATTGAGTATTTCTTGATAATTCCCCCAACGCGCATTTCTGCTTTGGATAAATTGCTGAGCCTGATCATACGTTTTAACGCCTGCATCATGAAAAACAAGAGCCATACTCTGCCAGTAATTCACGCTTCTCTTATCACGATCGATGCAATCGGATATCAACAATACAATCGTTTGTGGCGTAAATCCGTATTCATCAGCCCAGGACTGGAACATTTCCAATTCGTTTTTTGTCAAAGGGCGCGCTACTTTTTCTTCAATATCTTTGTTCATATGTTTGATCTTGACGCTGACTGAAGATCGTTTTCGCTTTGGTTTGGTTTTCGCGGTATCATTACCGTTGATAAATAATTTCGATGAGATCGTTTCAAATTCTATCGTGCAATCATCATCATTTTGTATAAAGCGAACGACACCTTCTGAATCCCAATATTTCCATGCGCTGATCACATCTCCTTCGGTTAGACGAAGCGCTGCGGCTATATCGCTGTTAGACGGGGAAAAGTTATGATATGCACATGATTTAAGGCCGTAAAGATAGACTTTGACATAGTCTCCTCTGGCTTTCGGCATATAATGATTTATAAATGAATTCTCGATAACCGTTACACCCAGATCATCGATCGAATGAGCATACTCAAAATGATTCATTTACTTTTCTCCTTCATGGTCTTTACGTAAGTTTCTGATAAATATCTTTTCTACGGCACTGAGATTATTCAAAAAACGGCAAAATGAGATTTACCGCCAAATACAAAAAATATTCGATGTAAAATATAATTTTTATGTTACTATTATAACATATCAAAAGAACAATTTGTAAAACAATTCATCGAAATAAGGAGGTTCCGGTGTTAATAAATGCTCTGAAAGAAGGAGATAAAGTCGATGCGATATATC
Source organism: uncultured Anaerofustis sp. (assembly GCA_963674555.1). Taxonomy (GTDB): domain Bacteria; phylum Bacillota; class Clostridia; order Eubacteriales; family Anaerofustaceae; genus JBGMEA01. The sequence goes on from OY771429.1 coordinate 656,509, forward strand.
TTCTGAAAAAGTATGAAATCAAAACCGCCAAAAACGGCAAACAATATTTAGATGCAGTGCTGGGAGACAAAAGCGGAGAGATATCCGCAAAAATGTGGGATATAGTTTCGATCAAAGATGCCGAGATATCGACCGGAGACGCGGCAAAGATCTCAGGACGCGTTGAAAAATACAATAATGCACTTCAATTTGTGATCAACGAGCTCGAAAAAACACAACCTTCCGAAGAAGAGTTTGCTCAATTGATAGACACCGCACCTTATCCTCCCGCAAAAATGTATGAGAAAATTATTGATCTGCTAAATCAAATCGAAAATGTAGATATAAAAAAAGTTGTATTAGCGATATTTGAAGAAAATAAAGATAAACTGATGTATTATCCTGCAGCAAAGAACTTTCATCATGCCGTAAAAGGCGGTTTGCTGTATCATATATATTCGATGTTTCGATGCGCCCTACCCTTGCTTGATGTTTATACATTCTTAAACAAGGATCTCGTTTATGCGGGTATAGCGATCCATGATATCGGAAAGATCAGCGAGATGGAAAGTGATTTCAACGGGATCGTATCCGATTACACGATCGAAGGTAAACTGCTCGGTCATATCATTACAACGATATGCATGATAGACACGACAGCACAAAAATTATCGATCGATACCGAGACGACCTTACTGTTAAAACACATGATCCTTTCACATCATTATCATCCGGAATTCGGCAGTCCCAAAGCACCTATGTTTGCCGAAGCGGAACTGCTGCATTATCTTGATGTGCTGGATTCCAGGATGAATCAAATGCAGCGCACGCTCCAATCAACGGAAGAAGGCTCATTCGCCGAAAAAGTTTGGATACTGGACGGACGAACAATCTATCATCATAAATTGAATACGAAAGGAGCTATCGATGAAGGAACTGTTTAATTTTGAAGCTATCTTAGCTATTGTATTTTTCGCTTTATCTGTACTGTTACTTGTTACGACTTTGAAAAACAAAAAAAGACTGGGGGAACTGATACTGCCTACACTAAGCGGAATAAAGAATTCCGACTTTGCAGTGCAATTGATCTTGATCACATTGCTAATGGGTTTTACGATTTTCAGCGCAATATACGACCAATCCGAAAAAAACTATCAATTATTTTATATCCTGTTCCCGATCGCACTGATATTTTATTTTATTAATGCAATAGTATTAGCAACTTCCCAGAAAGGGATGTATGAAAACGGTATGTTCACATCAAGTGGGATACTGCCTTATTCAAGTATACGTGTATATGATACTATACAAATAGCCAAAAAAAATATCGTGAAATTCAGATTTAACCCCAAAAAAGGCATCTCAAATTTGTTAGGAATGACAGCCTATGTAAATGTAAAACCTGGAAAAGAACGCGAATTAAAAGCTTACTTGAAGAAACGTTGTTCATTTAAAAAATAAAAAGGAAGGCAAATGCCTTCCTTTTTTTCTTTATAGTTATTTATCTATGATTTCATAAGCGAATCTAAACGCAATTTGATCTCAGCGAGGAATGTTTCGGTATCGACCGATCTTTTATTGGGATCATTGGAAAGTCGAGCCAAATCTCCGGTCATGACGCCTTCTTCGATCGTAGCGATCGTGGCATCCTCAAGTTTTCCCGCAAAAGCGACAAGATCTTCATTATTATCAAGTTCGCCTCTTTTTCTTAGTGCCCCCGTCCACGCGAATAATGTTGCAACAGAATTCGTTGAAGTCTGTTCCCCTCTTTGATACTTGTAGTAATGTGCAGTAACTGTGCCGTGTGCAGCTTCATATTCATATACCCCATCCGGCGAAACAAGTACGGAAGTCATCATCCCCAAAGAGCCGAAAGCAGTCGCTACCATATCAGACATAACATCACCGTCATAGTTCTTACAGGCCCAAATAAAGCCCCCGTTTGAACGAACGACACGCGCGACCGCATCATCGATCAAAGTGTAAAAATAGGATATGCCGTTTTCTTCAAATTTTTCTTGATATTCATTTTCATAGATCTCAGCGAAAATATCTTTAAAGCGATGGTCATAAGTTTTACTGATCGTATCTTTAGTAGAAAACCAAAGTTCCTGTTGTACGTCCAATGCGTAATTAAAACATGTCCTGGCAAAACTTTCAATGCTTTTATCGAGATTGTGCATACCCATCACTATACCGTCTCCGTCAAAATCTTGGATAAGCATGCGTTTTGACTCACCGTTTGCGTCGCTGATAACAAGCTCAGCCTTTTGCCCAGCTTTAACAATTGATTCGGTATTTTTATACACATCACCGTAGGCATGTCTTGCCAAAATAATCGGTTGTGTCCATGTCGGTATATATGGAGATATCCCTTTTACGATAATAGGTGCGCGAAAGACCGTACCGTCGAGGATCGCTCTGATCGTGCCGTTCGGACTTTTCCACATTTCTTTTAAATCATACTCACTCATTCGTGCGCTGTTCGGCGTGATCGTAGCACATTTGACCGCAACACCATGCCTCTTAGTCGCAAGTGCGGCATCGATCGTTACTTGATCATTTGTTTCATTTCTATGCACGAGCCCCAAATCATAGTACTCTGTATTGAGTTCGATATACGGCAAAAGCAAATCGTCTTTGATCATTTGCCAAATAATTCGTGTCATTTCATCGCCGTCCATTTCAACGATAGGGTTATTCATTATAATTTTCTGCATTCGAAGTCTCCTTTATATCAGATCATGGTTAAATTATCATATATCAGATATTCATATAGAATAAAAGTCCAGTAACTATAGTATAACAGAAATCATAAAAATGCAAATATATCTTTCCACTGCATAAAATAATAGAGTCCACAAATAAAAAGCTGACGCAAATGCGTCAGCTTTAAAGGTTTCAAATGATTTGATTATTTACCTTCGCTATATCTGATTCGTGAAAGTCTGTACAATTCTTCTCTGAAAGCAGGTGTAAGAGCAGCTGCTCCGTAATGACTGACATAACAAGGTTTATTCGGGTCACAGAATTTCTCAACAAATTTAGCCGCTTCGGCTCTTTGTTCTTCTTCTGTAGTAGTTTCGGGATCGAATTCATCCGGAATAACCCCGATCAAAATTTGATCACCGTATTTTTCGTAAAGCATTTGTGTATCATTCATCGGCATACCTTGCCATGTATCCCAACCCGCAGCGATCATATTCGGAACTTGAAGTTCCAAATGTCCGCAACTATGGAAATCAGCATAACATCCTCTTGAATGGATATGATCTGTCAATCTTCTCATAGCAGGTACTAACATTTCAGCACAAGTTGCAGGTGAGAAGAAAGGTGCTCTTTGTGAACCCCAGTCATCATGCACACAAAATCCTTCTGCGCCGAAGTAATCGATAAAATGATCTACGATATCGATATAAAGATCCGTTAAATGTTCAAAGAGGTCTTTAACAGCGTCTTTCTGATCTTCATCGATCATTGCCATTACTGCGCCTTCAAAGTCCATGAACGAAATCAATCTTTCATAATAACCGTTCATGATCCAGTGAGTAACGAATTGATCACCGTTTACACGTTCTTGATTTGCTTTCGCAGAACCTTCCCAATCCCATTCATCGATATTCGGCCATACGATTTTGTCATACCACTCATTGGCATCAGCAAGTGTCGGTTCACCCGGTTTTACGATCGATCCACCAACAACCGGTACGTATACCCATTCGATTCCGAACATATCTTTTCCGCCGTATTCGGATTGATCGATCGGAAGTGTTTCAAAAATGAAACCACGCGCTACGTTATCCGGATAAAACTGCGGTGTAAGCAATCCTGCTTCCATCCCGGTTATTTGCCAGACAGGTTTTCTTTGCATCAATGCCTTGTAAGCTTCTCTGCGCGTAACAGGAAAATCATACAGCGGAGTGCCCGGCATCCCAGGAAAACGTCCCGGAATCTCCCCAACAACATTGAGTTCTTTTTCGTCAAATTTTGGAATAGTCATAGTATCCTCCCTTTAATGAAACTATAAATTACTGGTGCATATTACATAGGATATAGAAAATACCTTCTAATATCATTTATTAGATCGTCTGCACCGATCCTAAATATGCATATAACATCCTGAAAAAAACAAACGTATGTAAAATCCACGCGTTTGATTTCATGGGCATTGAATACATCTATAGGAAAACGATCTACTATTCTATAAACAGTATAACATGATGTAAATATAATCGAAACATTTTTTTGAATCTCTTTTTATAAATATTTTTTCTGATTTGATTTTATATTTAATATATTACTCAATATAGATTTCATCTTTGATCTTAGAATATTTTTGCAATAAAAAAAATGGCTTATATAAGCCATATATATTGGTGCCGAAGACCGGAATCGAACCGGTACGGTATCGCTACCGCAGGATTTTAAGTCCTGTGCGTCTGCCAATTCCGCCACTTCGGCATCTCTTAAACTAAGTGGAGGCGGCACCCGGACTCGGACCGGGGGTATAGGTGTTGCAGACCTTTGCCTTACCACTTGGCCATGCCGCCATTTGGAGCGAAAGACGGGAATCGAACCCGCGACCCTCGCCTTGGCAAGGCGATGCTCTACCGCTGAGCCACTTTCGCATAATACATGAATGGTGCCTAGGGGCGGAATCGAACCACCGACACGTAGATTTTCAGTCTACTGCTCTACCGACTGAGCTACCTAGGCAAAATATGGCGACCCGGAAGGGGCTCGAACCCTCGACCTCCAGCGTGACAGGCTGGCATTCTAACCATCTGAACTACCGGGCCGCATTTGAATGTAATCAAGTACGGTTATCTATTAAAATGGTGGTCGCAGTAGGGCTCGAACCTACGACCCCCTGCTTGTAAGGCAGGTGCTCTCCCAGCTGAGCTATGCGACCATCTTTTAAAAGGCAAGACTTATTATATGAAAAACAACTTCCTTTGTCAAGTTCTTTCTATGTTTTTTGAAGTATTATCTGAAATTTCTCGGAATCATTTGTAGCGGGTTCAAAGGAGTAAATATCAAAGATTCCATATAATTTTAACTCATATTCATTGATCGCTTTTTTTATCATATCAAGATCCAAAAAAAATTGAATGTGCTCTTCGCTAAAGCGCGTTTTTCCATCGATGATTCGTACATTAGTAATAAGTTTATTATCTTCTATTTTTCGTTTGAATTTAAATTTGACCGAATCAAATACATAGTTGTCCTTTTTACCGAGCTGTTCAAAAAAAGTTTGATTCAACAAATCAAAAGTAAATACAGCACCGTCACTTAACATATCCGAAACATTTCTCAGCATTGATAAAAAAGATTCGGAAGAAAGATAATTGACCGTGTCGCATGTACTGTATATAAAATCAAATTTTTTATCTTGTTTAAATACAGCTATGTCTTTTTGGATCAATAAAGCATTGTTTTTAAAACGATGTAATTTATCGGCGGTGATCGAAAGCATTTCATTTGACAGATCCACACCTGTTACATTCGCAGATTTTTTCGCAAATTTAACAAGCAGATTCCCTGTACCGCAACCAAGGTCCAGTATCTCTTTACCTGAAAAGTCATTTATCGAACTTATCTCTTGAAGATATCTGAACCAGATATCGTAATCAAAACCTTGTCCATATATATCATAATATTGCGCAAATTCTTTATAATGATTTCGCGTCATTCCGACTCATCACCTTTTCGCACCAAATCGATCAAGAGTTTAACTTTGCCAGTTATCAACTCGTAATTATCTTTCATATGCGGGATGTTACAATCACTGCAATCTTTTATGCCTTTGTCCGTGTATTTATAATTTCCCCCGCATTTTTCTCCTAAAGCGTAAAGCGGACAATAGCAAAACAAGCAATTGAATTGATCATCTTGGATGTTTTTATGGCAAGGATAGAATTTGCAATCCTTGTTTTGAAAAAAATTATAATTATACATAGATATATATTACGACAGTACTATAATGAATGCAAGCTTTGTCTAAAATTCCGATAAATATCACTAATAATACAAACATTTTTTACGGAGGACTAACATGAAATTGATCGACTTACATTGCGACACGATCTATCAATTGTATAAAAAAGATTCACATAGCTTGGATAAGAATGATCATCATATCGATTTGAATAAATTGGAAAAAGCTGATTCGTATATCCAGGTTTTTGCTTTGTACGATTCTAAGGAATTGAACGACTATGATTTCAAAAAAATGCAAAAGTATATTGCTTTCTATAAAGAATTGATCTTAGAAAACGAAGAAACGATTTCTCCGATAAGACAGATCGCTGATTTACAGAATGGCAAGATCAACACACTTTTATCGATCGAAGACGGCGGAAGCGTAAAAGGCGACCTTAAAAAGCTGGATATTTTATATCAAAGTGACGTACGCATGATAGGCTTAACTTGGAATCATGAGAATTGTTTCGGGTATCCAAACAGCAGTAAAGAAAACGACATGCAGAGAGGTTTGAAACCATTCGGATTTGAAACTGTGGAACATATGAATGAACTGGGAATGATCATCGATGTATCACATCTCTCGGACGGCGGTTTTTATGATGTGGCAAAAACATCCAAAGTTCCTTTTATCGCATCGCATTCGAATGCGCGTACGCTCAAGAATCATCCGCGCAATTTAACGGACGATATGATCAAGATATTAGCCGACAAAGGCGGCGTGTGCGGCATCAATTTCTATGCGCTTTTTTTAAGTGATCAAAATATAAGCCGTGTTTCCGATATCGTTGAACATATCAAATATATCCATAAGATCGGCGGGATCGACATCCTTGCGATAGGCAGTGATTTTGACGGAGTAGATTGTGAACTTGAGATCAGTGATATTTCAAAAATTCATCTTTTGATCGATGCATTACTGAAAGACGATTTCACAGAAAGCCAAATCGAAAAAATATTTTACAGAAACGCTTTGCGTGTATTTAATGAAGTTCTAAATTAATTCGATCATACACATAATACAGTTGACTTTTAACAATAATCGATGTATTATTGTATTAAGTTACTAATACAATAATACATTAAAAAATCATTAATATAAAAAAATAATCAAAGTTATTGATCAAATAAGAACAAGAAATGATAAACTAAATAAAATGTCTGTTATCAAAGGAGAACGTACATGCAAGAAACTGTTAAAAAGAAAAAAAATAAAAAAAGAAATATTATCATTATTGTATTGGTCATTATCGCTGTAGTGATATTTGTGATACCAAGACTGATGCCGAGACAATACGCAGGCAGTGATGTCACTGTGGAACGCGGAGATATATCGACCTATTACAGCTTTTCGGGGAATGTTGAAGCAAAGAACCGCAAAATCATTTACGCGAATCAAGTCTTACAGATCAAAGAATTTCGCGTTGAAGTCGGTGAATTGATTGAAGAAGATGATGACCTATACAAAACAACGTACGGATCAATCGCTGAATCTCCGATCGACGGAGAAGTGCTCGATATTTATGTAAGCGAAAACGAACAGATCATGGCAGGCTCTATGATCATGGAGATCGTAGATTATTCCGATTTGCAGATCAGCATAAAAGTTGATGAATATGATCTTTCAGCTATAAAAGAAGGAGTTGAAGCTACTGTTACGATACATGCTTTAGATAAAGATGTTACCGGAACAGTCGTTGAGGTATCCAAAGAAGGTACTTATGTGAATGGTGTCGCGTATTTCAATGCCGTGATCTCAATACCCGCTGATAATGATATCAGAGTCGGGATGAGCACGGAAGCAACGATCCTGAATCAAAGCACATCCGATGCACTGATCCTACCGATGACTGCTATTCAGTACGACAGTGAAGATGTACCTTTTGTTTATATTAAAAATGAATCTGGGCTGGATACTGTTTATATTGAACTGGGCATCACAGATGGATTGGATGTGGAGATATTATCCGGATTAAACGAAGGCGATTCAGTGTTCGTTCCTATGGTACAAACAGTTCAAACTTTCGGTCCGCAACAACGATAGTTTAACGAGGATTTATAATGAGTAATGAAATCTTAAGAATGACTGATGTAAATAAAAGTTACATTATGGGTGGCGAAGAGCAGCAGGTATTGAATAATGTATGTCTCAGTATCGTTGAAGGGGAATTTATATCGATCTTAGGTCCTTCAGGTTCAGGCAAATCAACGTTAATGAATATTATCGGTTGCCTTGATGTTCCTACTTCCGGAAACTATATTTTATCCGGCAATGATGTTGCGCAATTAGATGAATATGCATTAGCGAAGATCAGGAATAAAGAGATCGGTTTTGTGTTCCAATCTTTTCAATTGCTTCCGAGACTTTCAGCGCTTGAAAACGTCGAGTTGCCGTTGATCTATGCAGGCACGCCGTCTTCGGAGCGTAAAGAAAAAGCAGAAGAAATATTGACCCGAATCGGACTGGGAGATAAATTAATGAATCTTCCTACACAGTTATCGGGAGGACAACAACAACGTGTTGCGATAGCGCGTAGCATCGTGACCGAACCGACGATTATCCTTGCGGACGAACCGACAGGCGCATTGGATCAAACGACAGGCACGCAGATCATGGAACTTTTTCAAGAGATAAATGCCGAAGGCCGCACGATCGTAATGATCACACATGATCAAAATATCGCAAGCTACGCGAACAGGATCATCCATATAATCGACGGTAAATTATCGGAGGGAGACTTGGAACATGATTAAAGAAAGCATCAAAATGTCATGGAGCAACATCATTCACAATAAGATGCGTTCTTTCCTAACGATATTGGGGATCATTATCGGTGTTGCGTCGATCATTGCATTGATTTCTATCATGCAAAGTGCTACATTTGAAATCACCGATCAGATCTCTGCATTGGGCGCAGACAGGATCACGATCCAGATATCCGGAACAGCATTGAAATCAGGTCTCAGCGAGAACGATTTGGAGAATTTATCGGAGATAGAAAACATCAGTAATATTTCACCGACCATCCAAACGATGACATCTGTTTCTTCCAGCCAAGATGTAAAAACAAACGTTTCGATACAAGGCAAAAATCAAAACTATTTCAAAGCTGACGATGAATTGGTTGCGGATGGAAGAGCTTTGAATATTCTTGATGTCGAGAATTCAACATATGTCGCCCTTATTGGGAATAATATAAAAGAAGAATTGTATATCGGTACAAACCCGATCGGAGAGAAGATCATTATTAACGGTCATACCTTTACGATCGTAGGGGTTTTAAAAGACAGCGGACAATTCTCATTTCAATCGATCAATGACAATGTTGTCATCCCGTATACCACAGCAATGAAAGTTTTGGGAGTCCATTCAATAAGCAATGTCGATGTATATATGTCGGACAGTTCACAATCTGAACAGATCGTTGGAGATATCAATCTTGTTTTGAATCAAGCATTCAATTATAAAGAAGATTCTTTTTCGATCTTCAATATGCAGGATATGCTAAATGCTCTCACTGAAGTAACGGATCTAATGGCATTATTGCTTGCCGGTATCGCGTCGATCTCATTGATCGTCGGCGGGATCGGTATCATGAATATGATGTTGGTATCCGTAACCGAGAGAACGACCGAGATCGGATTGAGAAAAGCCTTAGGCGCAGTACCTTCAAGGATACAACTGCAATTCATCATCGAATCGATATTCTTATCATTGTTTGGGGGATTTTTCGGTCTGGTAATGGGTGCGGCGATCTCATTCGTTGTCGCTGCCGTGATCGATATTCAATTTATACTGTCCGCATCTACAGTATTTCTTGCGGTCGGATTCTCAGCGGGGATCGGGATCATATTCGGATTTATGCCTGCACGTAAAGCCAGCAAACTAAATCCGATCGATGCATTAAGACATATTTAAATTCAAATAAATAAAAAAAGGACTGCTTTATTGCAGTCCTTTTACTTTTCTGTATTCATGTAAACCTTGATCCAATATATTCATTGCTCTTGCCAATTCTCCTTCGTCTATACCGCAATAACTGATCCTGACCTCATTCATGCCCATTCCCTCTGTCGCGTAAGCTTCTTTCGCCGGACACAACATGATCGTTTCTCCGTCGATATCAAAATCAGTAAGGAGCCATCCGGTGAAATCGTCGGCGTCTTCGATCGGAAGTTTCATTATAAAATAGAAGGCACCTTGCGGACATTGGCAACTTACATCATCCATTTGGTTGATATGATCCATACAGACATCACGTCGGTCCTTATAAGCATCGACTGCTTCAAAGATACAAGATTGATCGCTGTTCAATAAGGCAGCTGCACCGACTTGCTCTATATACGGTGCACATAATCTCGATTGACATAATTTTAAACCTTGTGCTATGAATTCTTTATTTTTGGAAGCCAAACAACCGATACGAACACCGCATGCACTAAAGCGCTTTGAGATACTATCGATAATGACCAATTGCTGTAGTATTTCAGGATATTCCGTAAAGCTTATAAATTCCGTATCATCGTAGATGAATTCTCTGTATACTTCATCCGCGATAATGAATAGATCATTATCCAACGCCGTTTTAATGACATTCTCGATTTCTTCACGTGTGCAAACCAATCCGGTTGGGTTATTGGGGTTTGTCACCAAGATCGCTCTTGTTTTTTCGGTTACTTGATCATTCATTTCCTTCTGAGAAGGTAATCTGAAATTTTCTTCGGGTTTCGTAACGATCGGCTTTAAATTCACGCCTACCATTTTAGCGATCGTATTGTAATTCGTATAGTAAGGCTCAAAAACCAAAACCTCATCACCATGATCGCACAAACTGGAAAATGTAAATGAAAGCGCTTCGCTCCCGCCGTTTGTGATCAATATATCTTCCTTTTCGAAAGGGATATTGTTTCTTTCATAATAGTCTGCGAAAGCTTCCAGAAGCTCGTCGATCCCTTTAGAAGGCGTATAAGGAACTACTGTCGGTCCAACACTTGCGATCGCGTCAAAAAAAGCATCCGGTGTCTGGATATCAGGTTGTCCGATATTTAATGGAATAACTCTTTTGCCGGCTTTTATTGCTTGTTCGCTGTGGGATGTAAATTTTCTGATTGGGGATTCATTGATTGCTAATACTCTTTTTGAAAACATTTTTTTACTCCGAATAATATATGCCAATGAATTGTAACATTATATCGATTATTTTTCAATAGATTTTAGGAATATTATTAATTATTTATTGATTATATCCTAATAATCTATACCATTTGATTATACTATGTTAATTATTTAAGCACTATCCGAAATTATGTCTTATAAAATAAATCATGCTAAAAGATTGGTAGGATTTAATTTTTTGGTATAATAGTCATGGAATCAAATGAAAGGTTCAAAAATGAGAATTAAAAAGAGATCTAAGAAAAAATCAAAAAAACAAAACAGAAAATTCGTAAAGATCGCATTGATCATATTACTCATCGTTGCCGTTGGTTTTGTGTTGACATCTTACATATTAGGACCTGTCGAAAACACAGATCAAGCTGTTGTTGTTGAGGTGCCTTCGGGATCTTCACTCGATGATATTGCAAATTTATTAGAAGAAAATAACTTGGTGCGAAGCGCCACTGTCTATAAGATATATGTCAAGGTTCAAAATAAACAGGGCGAACTAAAAGCCGGTAAATATACTTTTAACACAAGTATGAGCAGCAAAGAATTGACAGATGAACTTATCGAAGGACAACCGCAGGCTACGGTGACCATAACGATCAAAGAAGGATTGGATCTTAACCGTGTTGGCGATTATCTGGAAGAAACCGGTTTATTCACTAAAGATGAATTTTTAGCTGAGATTGAAAATAATTTCGATTATTATCAACAACAATATGCCTTCTTAAATTCTGTACCTGATGACAGACAATATAAATTAGAAGGTTATTTGTTCGGTGATACATATGAAGTTTACGCGGACGCAACTCCGCAAGACGTCATAACCAAAATGCTGGATAAATTTGATTCGATATTCCTTGATGAATACTACGACCGAGCGGAAGAACTTGACATGACGATCGATGAGATCGTAACAATGGCGTCTGTAGTAGAACGAGAAGGGATCTTGGATGAAGAGTTGCCCATCATAGCGGGTGTCTTTTATAACAGACTTGAAGATGGTATGCTTTTACAATCATGTGCAACACTGCAATATATCTTCCAAGATTATCAATTTACGTTTACGAGCCAACAAACCGCTATCGATGATCCTTATAACACCTACGTGTATGCAGGCTTACCGATAGGTCCGATATCGAATTTCAGAGAGAGCGCGCTGTTAGCTGCGCTTTATCCGGACGAGAATGATTATTATTATTTCTGTTCCAAAAATGACGGGACAGGTTCAAGCGCGTTTGCTGAAACATTAAGCGAACATCAAAACAATATTAATAAATACAGTGAAAATTGGGATTAACCGTGGAAGGGATCACACAAAAATATATCCGTGATTTAATATCACTGGATCCGGAACTTTCCAAATTTAAATCTGACTTAGCTGATTTATCTGTGCCTGTGATCACTGACGAAGTCTTGCAATTGATCCGTTTGTTTATTCGATCGAATCAGGTCCGATCTATTTTAGAAATTGGGACAGCTGCTGGAGCATCCGCTATTTTCTTTGCATCATTTATGGGCACAAGCGGACATATCACCACGATCGAACGCGACGATAGATATTTCATTCAAGCGACAGATAATATCAAAAGAATGCAGTTAGAAGATCGAATCAAGATCATCCATGATGAAGCGGGAAATGCTTTAGAGGAACTTGAAGGAACGTTTGATATGATTTTTCTCGACGGTGCAAAAGCGCACTATATCCATATGTTGGATGATTGTATTCGCTTACTTAAGAAAAATGGTCTATTGATCGCTGATAATGTTTTATTCAGAGGAATGGTCTCAGGCGAAAAACCTTTGATCAGACGTAAAATCACGATCGTAAAGAGAATGCGATCGTTTTTGGACACCATAAATTCGGATAGCAATTTACTTACAACTGTATTACCCATCGGCGATGGAGTAAGCATATCAGTTAAAAAATAGATTTTGAATATAAAAATTAAATATTAAAATATCTAATGAAGCTTGGAAGCATTAAAGTGTGAATGATATACTATACATGTTGAAAAATTTATGTTCCGGCATAATAGGAGGTATCAGACAGTATGTACACAAAACATACCAAGCTTAAAAACCCAGGCAGTCTTCATGCTCGATCGGCTTCAAAATTCGTTCAAACAGCAATCAAATATCAATCCGAAATATACATCATCCATGAAGATGAACAGATCAATGCCAAATCGATATTAGGTTTGTTATCATCTGTGTTTACACCGGGAGCTCGCATAGCCCTACAAGCAGAAGGTCCGGATGAAAAAGATGCAGTCACAGCATTATGCTACATTATAGAAAAAGAATAATTATTTTTTAGATTTAAAAAAAGTTGCGATAATATCGCAACTTTTTCTTAATTTAATCCACCACAAGCATCCATAAAGGCTTCCGAGAAAGTAGGATGCGCAAATACAGTATTGGCTATATCACTGCTGCAAAGTTCGGAAGTCATCGCAATCGCTGCTTGAGCGATAATATCGGTCGCGTTCGCACCGATGATATGTACACCGAGTATTTCATCCCAACGACTGTCGGCTATCACTTTTACCAAGCCTTGTGATTCTCCCTCAGCCAATGCCTTCCCAATAGACGCAAAACGTGTCTTGCTTACTTTAACAGGTATTTTTTTTGCACGCGCTTCTTCTTCGGTCATGCCGATCCATGCTGCTTCGGGATATGAGAATAAACAGGTAGGTACAGTAGCGTAATCTATTTTTGTTTTCTGTCCAAAGAGATTTTCGGCTACCACAACTCCTTCTCTTATAGCTTTATGTGCGGTAAACATCTTGCCCGTACAATCACCTATCGCAAAAACATCAGGGATTGCAGTTTTCATCTGATCATCGACTTTTATAAATCTACTTGAAATATCGACTAATTCAGTATAAGATTCCGGTATGACTGCCTCTCGCTCATTAGCGACAACAATCATTTCAGTCACCAATTCTTTTCCGTCAGATAACTTTACAGCTTCATTATTAATATCCGAGATCGACTCCTCGAGATGAATATCGATACCGCTGCTTTTCAATGTCCTGAATAATATCCTTGAAATATCTTTATCTGCTTTCGGTAATATTCTGGTATTCTGATCGATCAAATCTACATGCACGCCGTATTCATTAAAGACATAAGCCATCTCAATGCCAATCACTCCGGCACCGTATATAACAACTGAATTTGGTAAAGTACCAAGATTTAATACTTCTTCACTGTTCAAAATAGACAAAGTATCTTCGTTTGTAAAACCATTGTCTTTCGGACGGCTGCCTGTTGCAATTACGATAAATCTGCCTGAGATACTTTGTTGCCCAACACGAACTGTATTTGAAGCAATTATCTCGCCTTCTCCATGTAAGAATTTGATGCTATTCTGCTTCAATAAAACATCTATCCCTCTACGCATTGTTTTTACCACATCATTTTTACGCTCAATTACTTTTGACCAATCCGCATGAAAATTTTCAATGGTTATGCCCATCTCTTTAGCATTTTTTATCGTTTGTAAAACTTGAGCATTTTTTATAAAGGCCTTTGTCGGGATGCATCCCCTATTTAAACAAACACCGCCTATCTCATCTTTTTCTATAATCAAAGCTTTCTTACCGAGTTGCGCTGCTTTTATAGCGCATGTATATCCTCCCGGACCTCCTCCGATAACGATCAGATCGTAATCATAAATAACTCGGTCACTCTTCTCTTGTTCCTCATCAGTTGATAATAATTGCTCGTCGGAAACAAATGATTTTGCTTCTTCTTCAGTAGGCGGATCTTCGCCCGGTTTTCCGACATACATGATCGGTTTATATACTTCAACTTCATCTTCAAGTTCATAATATATCTTTAAAACCGTCCCTTCAACACTCGTATTATCGATTTGAATGCTGACTTTACCTGTTTCAACTTCAACGATATAATCGCCTTTTCGGATCATGTCCCCTTCTTGGACAAGCCACTCAACGATCATACCTTTTTCCATAGACATATCTAATTTAGGCATCAGTATATACTGTCCCATAATTTACCTCATATTGTTTTAACGAATGTATTCAGTCGGATGGTTGATGATCTCATCCAAGACAACAAAGAAATCGTCTCCGTCTTTACCGTCGAGTATTAGATGATCCAATGTTAAGCTGAAATAGGTCACATCTTTTTCGATCAATTTTCCGTCCGACAAAGTCAATTTTTTCTCGGTTTTACCGACACCTAAAATCGCGCTTTGCGGATAGTTGATGATCGGTGTAAAATACGTCACAAAGGAATTGCCTAAATTTGACAATGTAAATGTGCCTCCGTCAAGTTCCCCCGGAAGCAAAGTATTTGCTTTGGTACGGTAAATAAAATCTGTTCGGGAATCGATGATTTCAGATAGGTCCATCATATTCGCTCCCTTTATTACAGGAGCGACAACACCTTCGCCGCTTGCAATAGCAAGGGCGATATTTACGTAATTATAGACATGGAGCCTATCCCCTCGCAATGAGGCATTCAACTTCTTCACTTTTAAAAGTGTTTTTGCCAATACAGCGATCATGATATCCGTGAATGATAAATTCTTTGAAAAAGTTTGCATGATGTCCGCTTTTTTTTGACGATAAAATTCCATCAAAATCGTTGTGTCAATTTGCGCAAACAAAGTGAACTGTGCTGAATTATTGATGCTTTGTAGTATATTATTCGCTATCGTCTTTCTTCTTTGCGTTAAAGGTTTGATTTCAGCTAGATTGGTATAACGTAAAATATCTTCTTTCTTTATTGTTTGATCGCTTGTTTTTACATCAGCAAGATCGATTTGATAATATTCCGCCATTTTTTTTGCAACACTGGTGATCTTTTTACCTGAATCAATATCAAGCAAATCGCACATGCGAATACTGCCATAAGCGCCGCTGCCGGATATCCCATCTATCAAAATGTGATTCTCTTCAGCGTATTTTTTTGCTTTCGGTGAAATAGGTATCTTACCCATCGAACTCTCCGTTTTTATGATAATATCTCTTTAACTGCGGTAACAACTTTATTTACCGTAGGCACGATCTCTTTTTCGAGATCAGGATTATATGGAACCGGTGTTTCTTCTCCGCCTAATCTTTTGACCGGTGCGTCTAAAAAATAAAATGCTTCGCTTTCATTGATCTGAGCAGCGATCTCTCCGCCGAATCCTCCGAATTGAGGAGCCTCATAAACGATCAAAACATTTGATGTTTTTTTAACGGACTGAACGATCGTATCGATATCCAACGGTCTTAATGTCCTTAAATCAACTATTTCCGCATATATATTTTCTTTTTCCAATTCCAAAGAAGCTTGAAGACATACTTCGACCATTCGCGAATAAGTGATGATCGTAATATCCTTGCCTTCTTTTTTAACATCAGCTTTACCGATCGGTAAAATATACTCCTCTTCAGGCACTTCTCCCTCAGTCCTGTACAGTAATTTATTCTCGAAAAACATCACAGGTGAATCATCTCTTATCGCTGCTTTGAGCAAACCCTTTGCATCATAAGGAGTAGAAGGCATGATCACTTTCAAACCGGGTGTGTTTAGGTAAAGACTTTCGAGAGACTGAGAATGTTGTGCAGCCGCACCTGTCCCTGACCCGAACGGTGTACGTAGGACCATAGGAACGGTAGCTTGTTTTCCTGTCATAAAATGATACTTTGCCGCATGATTAATAATGGGATCTACGGTCAATGAAACAAAATCTCCGAACATGATCTCTACGATCGGTCGCAATCCCAGTAGCGCCGAACCTACTGCGGCTCCCGTGAATGCAGTTTCACTGATAGGCGTTTCAACGACACGATCTTCACCGAATTCTTCGATCATACCACGTGAAACGCCAAAGCATCCGCCGTACAAGCCGATATCTTCGCCTAGCAAATAAACATTTTCATCGCGATGCATCTCTTCACGCATCGCATCACGCAAGGCTTGCGCGTAAGATATCATCGTCATGACGAATATCCTCCCGCATTCGTACAATATACATAGTCCAACATCTCTTCAAATGAGAGCGCATCTTGCCGTATACAAGCACCAACAGCTTCTTCTACTTCATCTGAAGACCGTTTTTCTAGCGCAGTGATTTGATCTTCCGTAATAAGATCATTTTCTATTAAATATGATTTATAGGAATCAATCGGACATTTATTTTTCCAAAATACTTCTTCTTCAGCTGTCCTGTAACTTCTGACGTCGCTTTTGGAATGTCCCATCCAACGGTAAGTTTTCGACTCTATCAAGAACGGCTTATGATTTTTTCTAATATATTCTGCCGCTTCATAAACTGCGTTATAAACATCCATAACGTTATTTCCATCAACGACCTTACTCTTTATACCGAAAGATTCAGCACGTAATGGTATATTGTTTCCGCCTACGAATTTATCAGCCGGAGCAGACATACCGTACATATTATTTTCACAATAAAACAACACAGGCACTTCCCAAACAGATGCGAGATTGAACGATTCCAATGCCATCCCCTGATTGGAAGCGGCATCTCCGAACATGCCTAAGACGATCTGTGATTGTTTCTTATATTTTAAAGCAAACCCCATACCGACCGCTAAAGGCAATACGCCTCCAACGACTCCGCTGCTACCCATATTGTGATGCTGAATATCCGTTAAATGCATCGATCCGCCCAATCCACAACAGATGCCATCCTTTGATCCGAAAAGCTCCGCCATCATAGAACGTGCCGATCCTCCCTTTCCGAGATAATGACCGTGTCCTCGATGTGTTGTGAGTATCCAGTCATCGGATCTTAAAGCGGCGCTTACACCTGCATGATTGGCTTCTTGTCCGATCCCTAAATGCGTCGTTCCATGGATCTTTCCTTGCATAAAAAGTTCATTGACTTTCTCTTCAAAATATCTCGAGAGTAGCATAATATACAATAATTTTATTTTTTCTTCGAGGTTCAGTTGTTCCTCAAAAGCATTCATTGCTTTTCCTCCGATTTAAGATATGATAAATGTGAAAACAGACCTTTGGATCATATCCCAACAAATCAATCTTCATTATATCATATAACCAAGTCACTCAATAATATCTGTCGGATTAAATTTTAATGTGATTTCATTACTGTTTCATATCGACTCGCATGGTATAATTAATTTATCGAGATACTCGATCTAAAATTATTCAAAAAATCATATGGGGTAAATAAATGGATCAAGATAATTGCACACACGATTGTGCCACATGCGGAGAAGATTGTTCTGAAGAAGAATTTCAAAATGAAATGGATATCGATGTTAACGCGATGCACCGATCATCGAATGTAAAGGCTTCGATCATGATCACTTCGGCAAAGGGCGGCACCGGAAAATCTCTTATTTCGGCAATGCTTGCATGCAAATTAACTGACTTAGGTTATACGATCGGACTGCTCGACAGCGACTTATCAGGCGCAAGTCTTTCCCTTATGTTTGGGATAGATAAATCTCCCGAACTTATAAAAGGCGGTATGTATCCCGTAAAAACATCCAAAGGGATCCGAGTCATCTCAATGCCGTTACTAACGTCAAATCCATCAGCTCCTATGTATTGGGACGGCTTAAAAGCAGCTGCCTATGCAAAACAATTTTGGACTGATGTGATATGGGAAAACATCGACCTGCTTATTATCGATACACCTTCCGATACCGCTGATATTACACAAATGCTTTTTCAAATAGATAGCATCGATGGTATGATAGCAGTCACGGATCCAAGCGAACTATCGTGTATCATCACTTCCAGAACGCTCAATTTGGCGCAAATGAATCAAGTAAATATCTTCGGATTGATCGAGAATTTCAGTGTTGATGATAAAAAAGAAAGTTCTGTTTCAATACTAGCGGATAATTTTGAAATTCGACTACTGGACCAAATCCCATATGATCCGGCACTTGGCGCATCCGCTCGAAATGGGACGATCGAATCGTTTGATTTTGACGTGTCGCATGATACGATCGATTTATTAAAACAATTGATAGAACGTAATGAATCGTAAAAATGAATTACAAATATAATAACGCAACTTATGTATGAAGTTGCGTTATTTTTTATACGTTTAAAATATGTGCATACAAGTGATTAAGCCTTAGCGATCTCTCTGCCGAAATCAATACATTCTTGTATATTTTCCTCATTAGGCTTCCACTGGATTCTGATCCCCTCATTGATCAATTCAAATCCTGAAGCTTCTATTTCTTTGTTGATCAACTTCACAGATTCCCCGCTCCATCCATAACTTCCGAATGCCGCAGCTTTTTTGTTTTTCAATTTCAAACCTTTGATCATTTCAAGCGTTCCGGCTATCGAATGTAAATATCCATTATTGATCGTCGATGATCCGACCAAAATTGTTTTGGATGAAAAAACTTCTGTCATAATATCATTCTTATCATATTTTGCTGAATTCATTAATTTTACAGTGCATTTTGGGTCTTCCAATAAAATACCCTTTGCAATAGACTCAGCCATAATACGCGTAGCATTCCACATCGTATCATAAACCAACAATATTTGATCTTCTTGATAGTTATCTGACCATTTTAAATATTGGTCTACGATCTGCATTGGGTCATCTTTCCATATCACGCCATGACTCGGACAAATCATATCCAAAGGCAAATCAAGCGCTATGATCTCATTGATTTTTTTCGTGACCAACGCACTGAATGGCGCAAGTATGTTCGCGTAATATTTTTTTGCTTCAGCGTATAATTCATCTTGATCGACCTTGTCGTTATAAAGCAATTCAGTCGCATAATGTTGTCCGAAACCGTCTGTTGAAAATAAAATATTCTCTCCTGTCATATAACTAAACATCGTATCAGGCCAATGCAGCATCGGGGCTTCGATGAATATCAACTTATTTTCACCGAGATCAAGTTCATCCCCGGTTTTGACAGTAACAAAATTCCAATCTTTATGATACTGTCCTTTTAAAGATTTCACAGCGTTATTTGTGCAATAAATCGGTGTATCTGGGATATCTCTCATCAGTTCAACAAGAGAACCTGAATGATCTACTTCACCGTGGTTTACGACAATATAATCTATCTTATCCAGATCGATCTCATCTTTCAGCTGAGAAACAAACTCTTTATCAAACGGTTTCCAGACGGTATCTATGAGGACTGTTTTGTTATCTCTGATCAAATAACTATTATAAGATGAACCTCTTTGAACCGAATACTCATCTCCGTGGAATTTCTTTAATTCCCAATCGATTTTTCCAACCCATGTTACTTTATCGGTTATCTTCTTTGTCATAATCATCCTCCCAAATCGCTATTCTTGGTTCTATTATACCATCAACCTCCGAAATAACAGTAAAATACTATGAAATTCAACAAAGAATAAAAAAGTTGATTTTAATATACTTTATTTATCGTGAAAGTATATCGATCAGCTTTACTCGCAATCTATCCCATAGCCCAAGCTCATGCTGAATATCGTTGATCTTTTGATCGATGGTCCTAATTGAAGCTTCTTCCATCAAATATTCTTGAGAATTGACTGGATCCCTCTCGGAATCTATTCGTTCATATTGCCCATTTGGAAGCATATTACGAGCTTTAATATTGTCTGATAATACAATGTCTAAAATATGATTGATTTTATTCTTGATATCATTATCCAAGATTGGACAAGCAACTTCTATCCTGCGTTCCGTGTTGCGAGTCATCAAATCAGCGGATGAAATAAAGATCAGTTGTTCATCACCTTCACCAAATCTGAAAATACGCGAATGCTCAAGATATCTTCCTACTATACTTGTTACATTAATATTATCCGTTGCTCCTTGTACATGAGGAAGAATACAACAAATACCACGAACGATCAATTCTATTTTTACACCTGATCGAGAAGCCTCCGATAATGCGAGTATAATATCTTTATCCGTGATCGAGTTTAATTTCATCACGATTCGACCGTCTTTTCTTTTTAACGCTTCTCTTTCTATTAAGCGTAATACGCTTGGTTTTAACGCTGTTGGCGCAACTAAAAAATGTGTATAGATTCCATCCAAACTACCTATACTCATGTTTTTAAAAAATTCCGCAGCGTCACGGCCAATTTCTTGATTTGCCGTAAATAATGAAAGATCCGTATATTGATTGACCGTACTCTCGTTGTAATTGCCCGTACCGATCTGCGTAATATATGTTACTGTGTTTTTATAACGATACGTGATAAGACAAACTTTGGAATGCACTTTATGCTCATCGAAGCCGTAGACCACGCGGCAACCGGCTTCTTCAAGTCTCTCCGACCAGTCAATATTATTTTGTTCATCAAAACGAGCTCGAAGTTCAATGATTACTGTAACTTCTTTTCCGTTCTCAGCTGCCATCGAGAGATACTCAACAAGTTTAGCTTTTCGTGCCAAGCGATATATCGTCATTTTGATCGATATGACTTTAGGATCTGTGGCGGCTTCTTTGATCATTGTTAAAAAGAAATCCATACTTTCAAACGGATGATGGAACAAATAATCTCTTCTTCTGATCTGCCTGAGAATGCTTTCATTTAACGAAGCATTCTCCGAAAGGGTTGGCTCAAAATCGGGATAATACATTGCTCTGCACATCGATGAAGGCAATTTCTTGTCCAACGAAAATACATAATCCAATTTCATTGGCGATTTCGTAATGAAACGTTGTTCTTGTTTTATCTCAAATTTTGAAAACATAAGGTCTTCAAATTCATCACTCAGATCAGATGCAACTTCAAGTCGCACAACAGATAATCGATTTCTTTTTGATAACAATTTTTTCATCGCCAAACGAAAATCTACACTTTCATCAAACAAATCATTGTCTGCGGTAATGTCGGCATTCCTTGTAACGCAAAGATATGTTTTTTCCAAAACTTCGTACATGCCGAAAATACTCTCAACATATTCTAAAATGATCTGCTCCATATAAATGTATTTGATCTCATTACCCGGCAAAAATAATACATCGGGTAGCGAATAAGGAATAGGAATGATGCCAAGCAGCTTATTCTTCTGTCCTTGTAAGTACGCTACTATATGAATATCTTTATTTATCAAATGTGGAAAAGGATGGTGTCTGTCTACGATTTGTGGAGATAAATAGGGCAAGATATTTCTTTTAAAGTGCTTTTTTACGATTTTTCGATCAGTGTCATTGAGATCTTCCATTCTAAGAGCACTAATACCGTAAGTCGATAATTCTCCAACGATTTGATCATAGATGTCATCTCTTTGTTGATAAAGCGGAATGACTGTATCATAAATTTGATCTAACTGTTCACTCGGAGATAGACCCGTTTTATTATCAACAGCGGAATTATTGACCAATGCAAGAGCATACAAGCTACCGACTCGGATCATAAAAAACTCATCGAGATTACTTGTAAAAATTGAAAGGTATTTAAAGCGTTCCAATAAGGGAACAGAAGGGTCCTTAGCCTCATGCAAGACACGTTCGTTGAACCGAAGCCACGAAAGCTCTCGATTTTGCATGAATTCATATTCCGAATTTTTCTTGCTCATACAATTTTCTTACCTTCCGATAATTGTGAAATCAAATAGCCTTCACGCAATCCATACTCACTGACAACTATTTTTTTGCAATTATAATATTCTGCTACGGTACGTAAAATGATCATGCCCGGCAATATTGTATGCGTACGTTCGGGGATCACCTGTACAAGCTCCAATATACTGCTCTTAGAGCCGCCTTCAAAATAATCGATCATCTTGTTAACGGTTTTAATACGCAACTCTTTATTTGTTCGGGGTTTTTCATAAAGATCGTTATTCAATTTGCATGTTGCTCTTATTGTGCCTCCCACACCGCACATAGTTGGATTCTTTTGAACTTTAACAGGGAATTTATCTAATAGCTTAAGAACATACTTCTTTATTTGTTTTATATCTTTTTTTGTCGGGAGGCTTTTTTCAACGAATTTCGTGTACATATTCAATGCGCCTGCAGGAATTGATACCGCATCTAAAATCTGCCCATCTTCGAACGACACAATTTCCGTACTGCCACCCCCTATATCGATCAGCAATCCATCACAAAATTGATGCTCATGGTTCGCGCCGATATAGTCATAAATACCTTCTTCCTCACCGGAAATGATATCAATGTCAAAACCTGTTTGCATTTCGATGGCTTTTAAAGCTTCCCCTGTGTTGATCACGTTTCGAAGTGAAGCAGTTGCAAAAGGATAAATCGTATCCAATTCGATAATATCGATAATCTCTCTATAGTCATTCAACACATCCACGGCTTTACTGATACCTTTATCAGACAGCATGCCGAGTTCGTCCACATATGCCGCAAGCCCCACGAATGTTTTGTTATGGAACATATGGATGATCTGATCGTCTTCGAGAATTTTATAGATCGATAGTCTGATGGTATTGGATCCTATGTCGATTACACCGCGCATGGATATCCCCTCCGTTTTTCTGTTATAAAACAATTATAATTTAAAAGAAAAAGACTTGCAAATTGAATATCAATTTAAATGTAAAATATTTATATAATTGATGTAAAACTATCGTACAACTTCATAAAAGCAACTCACAGCTAAAAATATAATAAAAGAGGACTTGATTCATTCAATAAATCAAGTCCTCTTCTGTTCCTAAAAAAGCACGCTATCTAAATCAAAAAATATTTACCAATAGAAACATGAAGATCACACCGCTCATAATCGTCAAAAACAATTTTTTAAACGAAAAAGCTACAATTGTGGTCAATACCGCAGCGATCAATTTATAGTTACCCAAAGAAATATCTATATTCCCGTCATTCATAAGCACGGTCGGAAACAATAAAGCGCCTAATATCGCGATTGGGATATAATATAAAATCTGCAGAATAAATGGATGCAAAGATATTTTTGATAATATCGTCAAAGGTAGCGCCCGTGGAATATAAGTTACAACCATCATTCCAAAAAAAATTAAAAGTATATCTATATTACTTACGTTCATATCTTTCTCCGATAGAAACCACAATAACACTTGCTATAACAGCGGCTATAATAACATTATAATTTTGAACACCGAGCCTAAGCAATAACAAAGATAAAAATCCGGATAATACACATACGAATACACTTTTTTTATCCGTCGCCATCAATGATATCAGGCCTATAAACATGGCCGTTAGCGCAAAATCCAATCCAAATTTATGATAGTCCACAATAATATCGCCAAGATAGACGCCTATTACCGTAAATATGATCCAACTGATATATGCCGTTGTGTTGAGCGATAGAATATAACTGATCGATGCATTCTCCGGATCATTCTTACATTTATTGATACCCACTGCAAAGGATTCATCTGTTATCCCGAAAGACATCAAAAGCAAATGCGATGTTTTGGTGTCTTGAAAATAAGGTGAGTATGCCGCACTCATTAGAAAATGTCTGAAGTTGATAAAAAAAGTTGTAATAATGATCAACGCAGCGGCAGATCCGGTCGATAGCATATCGATCCCTACGAATTGTGCGCTCCCCGCAAATACGATCGCTGACATTCCAAACATCTGTAAACCTGACATACTGATTTGATTTGCCATAATACCCAGCGCTATACCTAAAGGAGCATATCCGA
Source organism: uncultured Anaerofustis sp. (assembly GCA_963674555.1). Lineage (GTDB taxonomy): Bacteria > Bacillota > Clostridia > Eubacteriales > Anaerofustaceae > JBGMEA01. The sequence goes on from OY771429.1 coordinate 681,252, forward strand.
AAACGATCGGTAACGCATCTTTCATCCCATCAACGATATGGTTCTTTTTCATCATAGTCATCTAAAATACTTTCCGATACAATTTAAATCACTTTATTTGCACACATCCACTTTTGTCGCATTTGTAATTTGGAGCAACTCGGATGGTTTGATTTTTATAGATGTGTGCTGAGAGCCCGCTGCAGGAAATACATAATCGAATGCATACAAAGAAACATCGATATAGATATCCATATCATTTTTAAGTCCGAAAGGGCAAACTCCTCCAACAGGATGTCCGGTAATTTCAGGAACCTCATCCAATGTCATCATTTTTGCCTTTTGAGAAAAAACAGCTTTATATTTTTGATTATCTATCCTCGCGCCACCTGCTGTCACAAGTAGGATGTTTTTATCTTTTTGTGTCAAAGCTACTGTTTTAGCGATTTGATTCGGCAAAACACCGTGCGCTTTTGCTGCGAGATCAACCGTTTCTGTGCTTTCTTCAAAATCATATATCTCATAATCGAGATTATTTTCAATAAAAAATGCTCTCACGCTTTCAACACTCATTTTGATCTCCAATCTTTTTGTCTAAATTCTATTCATTAATATAGCACATTTGTTTATAGATAACAATATTTCTATTTGTCTCTTTGCCGGTTTCCTACTCCCTCAAAAGTATATCTCGGAAATTTGATATTATATATGTGTACAACTAACATGATATATAAACAATAATAAATCACAAACAATCATATACTATAGTTATCTAATCGATTTTTAAAAAAATCTATTGAAAATAACGCAAAAACCGAATTAGTATAAATTTAAACAAGAAAAACGTAAAAACAAGCTTGTATATTATATAGGGTTTTGGTATAATAACTCTAACTTGTTTGACAAAGGCGTCGATGCAAGATTTTTGTTGTTTCAGACGCTTTTGTAACGCATGGAAAAAAATAATTAAGAAAGTTGGAAAAAAAATGAAAAAAGCACTACTAGTGATTTTATCAGTTCTTTTGGTCTTCTCATTTGCAGGATGCACCAGTGATTCTTCTGATACAATCAAAATCGGTGTACTTGCTCCGTTGACCGGAGAAGGTGCAGTTCACGGCGTTCCTGTTCAGCAAGCAGCTGAATTGGCAGCTAAAGAAATTAATGACGCTGGCGGAATCGACGGTCAAATGATCGAAATTATCGCTTACGACACAAAAGCTGATACGGCTGAAGCAGTAAACGCGTACAATAAGTTGAAAGAACAAGACGAAGTTGTCGCTATTGTCGGCGGAACCTATTCAGGAACGACACTTGCATTCTTGGATGCAGCAGTTGCTGATAATATGCCTATTCTTTCTCCGACAGCAACAAATCCTGAAGTTACTTTAAAAGGCGCAAATGTCTTCAGAGTATGCTATACGGATGCTTATCAAGGACTCGTTGTGGGTTCATTTGCTGTTGATACTTTAGGCGCTATGAAACCCGCCGTATTGTATGACTTAGGGAATGCATATTCTGACGGACTTGCTGTAGAATACATCAAAGCTTGCGAAGATGCTGGTCTCGACGTAATCGTTGAAAACTATGCAGCTGGCGATGCTGACTTCTCAGCACAATTAACAAAAATAGTTGATGCAGGCGCTGACGTATTGTTTATCCCGGATTATCCTGCTACAGTAGGACCTATCTTAGCACAATTAGCTGCTATGGATAGCGATATCATCTGCTTAGGCGGAGACGGTTGGGATGGAATCCTTAATGATTTCGCTGTTGAAGCTGAAGGTTTCTACTTCGCAAATCATTACGCAACAGATGACCCGTCTGACATCGTTCAAAACTTCATTTCTGCTTATGAAGCAGAATATGATGAAACTCCGAATGCTTTAGGTGCATTGGCATATGACGCAGTTTACGTTATGGCTGACGCTATCGAAGCTGCAGGATCAACAGACAGCCAAGCGATCATCGATGCACTTGCATTAACAGATAAAGATTGCGTAACAGGTCATGTAACATTTGATGCTGATGGCAATCCTGAAAAGAGTGTTGCTATGATTCAAGTCGTTGACGGCGCTTACACATTATTCGATAAAATTACTCCTTAGTAAATTAACTTAGAAGGATATCCTGAAAAGTGAAATAGGGAAACAATTGATGGGTGGATTTAGATTTCTAAGTTCATCCATCTTTAATCTTCGTTCATTCTCTTATTAAATTTAACCATTATTCAATAAACTATTATTAAATCATTTTATCTACTGATATTATCTATATATTTGAATTGTAACCCAACAATATTAACCTTCATTAGAGAATCGAGGTACAAAGTGGAAGTATTGTTACAACAACTTATCAATGCTGTTAAAGTCGGCAGTATTTATGCCGTGATCGCACTGGGTTATACCATGGTATATGGGATCATAAAACTCATCAACTTCGCACATGGCGAAATGATGATGTTTGGTGCGTATTTTGCATATATTTTAGCTGTTAATTCTACCCTGCCGTTTTTAGTAGTATTACTTATTGCTATGATGCTAACTGCCGTTTTAGGCATTACTATAGAAAAAATCGCTTATACTCCATTAAGAAAAGCTCCCCGACTTTCAGTCTTGATCACAGCGATCGGAATGAGTTTACTGCTCCAAAATATCGCTCAACTGATTTGGGGGACTGATCCAAAAAGAATGCCGGCGGTTCAATTGATCGAACCCATCCAATTCGGAAACGTTACGATCGATGGGATAACGATCATCACAGTCGGATTATCTGTACTGTTTATGATCTTACTACAGATTTTTGTTAAACGAACAAAACAAGGCAAAGCGATGCGTGCAGTATCGGAAGATAAAGCCGCAGCTCGATTGATGGGAATCAATGTCAATGCAACTATCACACTGACTTTTGCGATAGGTTCTGCACTTGGCGCACTCGGTGGTGTACTTTACGCCATCGCATATACACAAGCTTGGCCTACGATGGGAATCATGCCGGGATTAAAAGCATTTGTAGCCGCTGTGCTCGGTGGCATCGGTATCATCCCCGGAGCTATGTTAGGCGGTTTTATTATCGGTATCATTGAAAATATGACAAAAGCTTATATCTCAACAGCTTGGGCTGATGGGATCGTGTTCTTGGTCCTAATAATCGTTCTCCTGGTAAAACCCTCAGGTATATTAGGAAAAAATACAAAGGAGAAAGTGTAAATTGGATAAATCAACTAAGAAATATTATTTTATTAATACCCTCGCCTTGATAGCCGTGTATATAGCTATCCAACTGCTGATCTCTTTTGGTTTACTGAATCGATATATTTCAACGATCATTATGCTGATCTGTATCAATATTATTATGTCAGCAAGCTTAAATTTGAGTACGGGCTTTATGGGACAATTAGTGTTGGGGCATGCGGGCTTTATGTCGATCGGCGCTTATACCGCAGCGATCTTCGGAATTGCTCTTAAAGATTCAGGCATGCCGGGTACAGTCATATTGATTTTATGTCTTATCGCAGGCGGGATCATGGCGAGTATCGCAGGGATCATTATCGGTATACCTGCACTGAGACTCCGTGGTGACTATTTGGGTATCATGACATTGGGCTTCGGTGAGATCATTAGGATCGTCGTAACGAATCTAACTGGTTTGACCAACGGTGCTCAAGGACTTACAGGAATCCCCAAAATCGCTAACTTTACAAACGTCTATATCATCACTGTTGTATGTGTTGCGGTAATCATGATGTTATCGCGCTCCAGACACGGTAAAGCTATCCTCTCGATCAAAGAAAATGAGATCGCAGCGGAATCCGTTGGTATCGATACAACGTTCTATAAAGTAACAGGTTTTGCAACATCAGCTTTCATTGGTGGCATCGGCGGAGGATTGTTCGCATTTACGATCGGTTTCATAGCTCCGACAAATTTCGGCTTTATGAAATCAGTCGATATATTGGTCATCACTGTTTTAGGCGGACTGGGATCGATCACAGGATCTGTTTTAGCCGCAACTGTCTTTACGATATTACCTGAAGCACTTCGTGGATTTGACGCTTACAGAATGATCGCTTATTCACTCGCTTTGATTTTAATGATGATCTTTAGACCGCAAGGGTTATTCGGAACAGCTGAATTATCAACTAAAAAAGCGTTGGCAGCAGTGAAAAAAATATTCCGTAAGAAGGACAAAGAAGGAGGTACGGCATAATGGCTTTATTGGATGTCAAAGACCTTACGATGAATTACGGCGGCTTGATCGCTGTAGATAACTTTGAGCTTTCTTTGGAAAAAAACGAATTGGTCGGTTTGATCGGACCGAACGGAGCCGGAAAAACCACAGTATTTAACATGCTCACGGGTGTACATACACCTACCGCAGGAAGCATAGAATTGGGACACGATGAAGTCTACAGACACTCTTTGATCGGTAAGAAACCCTATGACATAGCTAAATTAGGTATGGCAAGAACATTTCAGAATATACGTCTGTTTGCAAATCTGACCGTGCTTGATAACATTAAGATCGCAATGCATAACAGAATGCAATATACGATCGCTGAAGGAGTCTTCCGACTACCTCGCTTTTGGAGAGAAGAATCCGAATCTACGCGAGAATGTCTAGAGCTTTTATCGGTATTCAATATGGAACATTGCGCATATCTTCTAGCGAAAAATTTACCATACGGACAACAGCGAAAACTTGAGATCGCGCGCGCACTGGCGACTGAACCTGAAGTGTTGTTATTGGATGAACCCGCAGCCGGCATGAATCCGAATGAAACTTCCGGCTTGATGGAAACGATCCGATTTATCAGAGATAAGTTTGATATGACGATCCTATTGATCGAACATGATATGCATTTGGTTATGGGAATTTGCGAGAGAATAATCGTGATCGATTACGGAAAAATTATCGCAGAAGGAAAACCCGATGAAATCAAATTAAATCCGGATGTTATCCGAGCATACTTGGGAGAATAGCAAATGTTAAAAGTAGAAAATATGCATGTATATTATGGAAATATTCACGCAATAAAAGGGATCGATTTTGAAGTCAAACAAGGCGAGATCGTTACTTTGATCGGTGCAAACGGCGCAGGAAAGACAACGATCCTGCACTCTTTATCGGGTCTTTTGCCTTTGACAAAAGGGAGCATCACCTATAAAAACAAAGATATTACAAAAACGCAGGCACATAAGATCTTGCCCTTAGGCATTGCACAAGTACCCGAAGGACGTCGAGTCTTTTCTAAGATGACGGTACAAGAAAATCTTGAAATGGGTGCCTATATCCATAAAAAAGGACAACGTATGAACGCCGACTTTGACGAAGTTTTTAAACGCTTTCCGCGTTTAAAAGAACGAATCAAACAAGTCGCAGGTACACTGAGTGGCGGAGAGCAACAAATGCTCGCTATGGGACGTGCTTTAATGTCCAGACCCGAACTCCTATTATTGGATGAACCTTCAATGGGCTTGGCACCGCTTTTAGTTGACGAGATATTTGATATAATCAAGAGTATTAATGAAGCCGGGACCACAGTTTTGCTTGTTGAACAAAATGCAAACCGTGCCTTACAACTTGCCGATCGCGGTTATGTTTTAGAAACCGGAAACATTTTACTTGACGGCCCCAGCCAAGAACTGCTCGAATCACCCGAAGTTCGAGAAGCGTATCTCGGTTAATAATTTAAAAAATTTTATAATAAACGGCTTTACCTAAAACAAAGAACTTGATATACCACCATCTAAATAATGATGTTGATATATCAAGTTTTTCTTTGCTTCATTTACCCTTATTTGACACATGAAGATTACATAAGTATAATTTTATTAAATAGTCCTTTAATCTGTGTAACTTTTTCCATTAAATATCGTTTATATTATAGAAGAAGTTGATTGATGTCTTTCATAGAATTTGATTTTCGTGCAATCTTCTCTTAAATATTGCATTGATTATTTTACAGAAGTATCTATATATATTCTCAAAATATGTGTATTGCTCTGCCACCTCAGTTGCACGTAATAATAAGAAAGGTAATCCGTTATGTCTTTCAAAAAAACACCGAAAATAATTATATTTTTTACATCTATGATACTTGTCGCATATTTTGCATTCGCATTACTGGGTTATATACAAAGTGCAGGAGGTCCATCAGTAGGAAAAATCGATGAAGAAGTCAAAGCATTACTTCAAGAGAATCTACTAGATCGAGATTACTTGCAGTTTGAATTTTGCGTATACACGCAAAATACCATTGACACACAGGGAGAAGAGACTTCTTTGCCGAATGTCCCCCTCAATACGATTGATCATTACCTCGTCAGTACTGTACGGAAAGAGCAAACGGTAAAGATCGAGCATGTTTTAACGGACTATAAATATGACTATGAACGTAGCAATGATGAGCGAAATTACGCCGACACCTATAGCGATCAAATCTATTACATCCAAATAGCGGATGACAAAGTATATTATTATTATCCCAATGAGAACGGAAATTATGACGTGATGATCTTTGCTGACGCGAATTTTGCCAAAGAGCTTTCTGCGTTGATATTTCCCAGTGATATATCCTTGTTTATACGAGAAAGCACTTTACCGATATTCACTACAAAAGATGAAGGCAAAATAGAAACATCCTACAATACAAGTTATGACAACATCACAGAGCCGCTTTATACGCCATTTGCAATTTTAAACGGTGATGATCCGCAAAGCTTGAACAGTGTTGCGGGTTGTTCATATACTATCGTGGATTATATTGATGATGTAAAAGTCTCTTCGGATATATTAAAACTGCGACTTACATTTTATGACATGAAGCAATTTGTTGCTTACGCCTATGAAACTTGGAATGATAAACCTTATGAGAACGGCTTGATTGAAAAAGATTACCCCTATACCCAATTTTTTGTTTTGTATTTTTATTATGACTTTGACGAACCGATCGAATTTGAACTGCCTGCAGTATAGACTAAATGTACACAGATTAATCGAAGGAGATATTCATGAAGAACGATAAAATTTCTAAGGCGTTAGCTATATCATTGCTGTCAATTTTGCTTCCGGCTTTGATCATCGGTTTGGTTATAATAGGAAAACCTTTAGTATAGAGTTTGGAAGTTAAAGATTGGTTGAACGAACACATTGAAAACGCTCAGCACATCCAATTGGAAGTGACACTTAAAACTGACCATATCAGAGAGTATCAAGTGTCAATTGATACGGACAAAAAAATTGTGCAAATCGAAAAGAACTCGACTGTTTATACCGACATTAGAGATCCAGAAAATGATCAAAGAGAAGAGCATACCAACCAAATCTATTATCTGAAATTCATCGATGATACGGTGGAATATTACTATCCTCAAGAGGATGGTGTGTACGCCCGAACGATCATCAATGATGCAGATTTTACAGAAGCATTGGCTGACATTTGTTTCCCGACGGATATTTCTTATATCAATACGTCACTTTCACAACTTATTGGCTACGCTATCAAGCATTTCCCTTATGGACAGGCTTATATTAGCGATGATGATGGGAATATGACGAACGCGGTCCGACTCCATACTGCTAAGTTGCATATTGAGATGGAAGAATATTATGAACCCTTTGCAATATTAAAAGGCGATGATGCAAAAGATGTGGCGGATGACGATGTTTACGGATCATTCTCATTGGCAGATTCCGATGAAACGATCCCTGAAGATTGGACACGGTTAAAGATCTCCATCCAGAATTTCGAATTGGCCAACATGTATTTCTACGAAGCATGGACAGGTCACGCGTATGACAGAGAATATACGGAAGGACAATACTTATATATCTATATGCATGATAATGTAAATGATCCGATCAATATTGAATTGCCCATTATCAAATAAATTCATATCATACCGAATGAGGAAGTATATTTTTACTAAATACCGAGAAAACATCTACGTATTCATTAAGTTGTTTATAGCAACGATTTTACTGCATACAAAAAAAACAGTTGATAAGTAAACTTATCAACTGCGTACACCTTAAATTATCGGTGTAGATCTCATGGTGCCGAAGGCGGGAGTCGAACCCGCACGTTGTTACCAACAAAGGATTTTGAGTCCTTCACGTCTGCCAATTCCATCACTTCGGCATTATGCTTTCATATCGTATCATATCTTACGTTTTTATGCAATAATAAATTGTGAAACTATCCTATTTTGTTGCAGTTTTTGCAGCTGATCATCTTGCAATTAGCCAAATAATATAGTATCATATTGTAGCTAAGTGACTCATTAGCTCAGCTGGTAGAGCACCTGACTCTTAATCAGGGTGTCCAGGGTTCGAGCCCCTGATGAGTCACCATTTTTATGGCTTAAAACCGTCGTTTTTCGATGGTTTCTTTTTTTGTTTTTTCTCGTCATCTCCCCGTATGCCTAAGTATGCCTATTGTATGCCTATTGTATGCCTATTCTTTAAACAAATCAGCATATCCGCTTGTCGCTCTCTTGAGGGAGTCCATACTCACACTGGTATAAATATTAAGTGTAGTCTGTACATCCTTATGACCTAGTAGTTCTTGTACTACCCTTGGATTCTCTCCATTATCTATAAGTAGTGTTGCATACGTATGTCTGAACTGATGGAAGTTGATATGTTCTCCATCAAACCCTTTTCTTGTAAGGAAGTTTTTAAACTGCCTCTTAAAACAGTTGTAATCTCTTAAGGTACCCTGCTTCGTAAGAAATACATATTCGTTGTAAGGACTGTCTTTATATATACTGTTTGCTAAGAAGTACTCTCTCCACTCATCTAAGGCTTCAAAGACTTCTTTACCTACCGTTATCGGTCTTACCGAATTAAACGTCTTAGTGCTCGACACAACGCTTCTGCGCTCGATGATATTTAGATCTTCATCTATAACGTTCTGTCTGCTCATTCCTTCTCTTACATAGATAATACCTTTCTTCTTATCTATGTTCTCCCACTTCAGCGCCATAACCTCTCCTATTCTCATACCGGTAAACAATAGTGTATATATAAGGGGTTTATAGATCTTCGATGTTTCGGATGCTTTTAAGATCTGCCTGCAGGTTTCTTTTGAGAGTGGTTTGACTTCCTTCGTTACCTTATCAGACTTTGGTATCACAATACCTTTATCAAATGGATTGTAGCTGATTAGTTCTTCTCTTAGTGCTTGTTTAAAGATCTGTTTAAACAACAGTGCAAACCCTTTGATACAGGACTGGGACATTGCTTTTCTTTTTACGTTTGTTCTTGCTATGCTATTTAAGAAGTTCTGTACTTTGATGTGACTTACATCCTTTAGATCAAGTCCTCTAAATTCTTTCTCTATATGTTTATGCATATGACAATACCATGCAAAGGTTGAACTTTTTACTGCAGGTCGTTTATAAGTATTAAGAAAGTACTTCGCATATTCGCAGAAATCAATAGGAGCATCATTCTTTGCAAAAGACGAGGCTACAAAAGTATCATCTTCTTTTAAATACTTCTTCATCTTATTGACGACTTCAACTTTAGTCTTACCGCTTATGGTCTTTCGTACTCTTTTACCTTTTTTATTGGTTCCTAAGGTTAGTTGTGCGATCCATAGTTTACGGTTCTTATCAAGGTAGATCGATCCCTCACCTTTGGTTCTTCTTGTTACTTTTGTCATACACCTATCCCCTTTATCGTTCTTTCAAAGCAAGTAAGTCACAACAAGGTGTCTAAGTCCAGATGTTTTGGGAATTAACAAACGTCTTTTAAGGTCCATAATACAAACGCAAGCACAGTAACCGATTTCTTACCTCCAATATAAATAGCCGGAAACGTATCACTATTTAGAAGGGCAAAAGCATTATTCTTACCGATGTCAAGAAGTTCCTGCAGCTCAATATAACCAAGGGTGTACTTTCCATAACGATTAATAATATTCTCTGCTTCTGTTAGTATAAGTTCATTATGTTTTTGAGCTAGACTTATGTTTTGCTTATAATCAAAAAATCCGGTTAAACTCATTTTGTCCTCCTGTAAGTGAAATAAATTAAACTCAAAGAATGCAGTAACTACCATATTCTTTCAACTCAATCTCTAAAATAAAGATCCATCTTAAGCCTCCCCTGGATCACAGGCAGTCATAGGTCTTATTAATAAGCCTCTCCGCATTCCGATGCCGAGCCGTCCCTTTACTTTTACGTTAGCCAGACGGAAGTATCATTATCTCCTTACCTACCGGGTCATCGCAGTTGAAGTTTCCACACTTTATTTTAAGACAGATATTTCTCGCTCTTACTTTTTAGAAAAGTAGTCGTCGCGTATCTTCTTATACTGCTTTGCGCACCTGCGCTCCTGTAAGGAATGTACTTAAGATGGATATATTATTTAGTTGTCAATCATCAATTGGAAGTAAAACTCCCCTCACTATTAAACGTCAAATATTAAGCACTTTGCACGAAACTTTTTTTATTTTTCCATCATTTTCTTTAATTTCTCTAAAATTCGCGTTTTTCTACTATGAATTGTCATTGGATGCATATCCCACTCTCTCGCGAGGCCTCTTTCAGACTTACCATTAAAAAACAGCTCGAAGATGAGTTGATATTCCTCTTCTTCAAGCTGTTTTAATATGTGGTTTAATTTTTCTATGAGTAGTTTTTCTACGACCTCATCTTCGAGATGCATTTTCCTATCAACGTCTATCTTCAGTGGCATGGTATGTTTCAGATATTTACGTTTACCGTATTTTTGCTTACATACAAGTTTATTAAATTCTTTGTAGACGCCACTGCTTACTTCTATCCTCTTATTATTTACATATAGATATTTTTTCTTTTTCACTTTTTTCTCCTATTTATTTTTATCTAAAAAACAAATAGAAGCTCATGGGTATCTACCAATATATGTCTCCCAACGCCCAACCATACCCCTTTACTCTTTCAATTAAAATAAGTCAATAATAAAAAAACCATCGATTGCTGATAGTGATATAATTAGAATTTTTTTCTTACTAAAATTTAAACACCTTCAATCAATATACATTCTCTTTATATTGCGCAATTACACACACTTATTGAAATAAAACTTGTAGGAGAGATAAATACTGTTTCTGTATTTACCTCTCCTTCATTTAAATAAAGAAAGGATCTTTCACCTATTAGGGTGCCTATGTATTGTGATTTAAAAGTAAAATTAAGTTATTTTCGTTCACTTAGTAAAGTAGGCAAGTATAGAAAATTAGCTATTTCTCAGCTTATGCAAAGCATTTCTTTGCCTACTTCGCTATATGCAACTTTGGTTTGAATAGATTTAAAATAATAAATTCATACGAACGTAGTGAATAACATCGATATTCTATATTATTCGTGCAGAGTATTACCAATGTTTTTTCTCGACAAGATAGTCCTATCGCAAATATCATTAATATGTTTACTATTATTAATCTTAGAATTATTATATTCACATTGATAAGCGCAATTGTCTTTCCCCTTATAAGGACACCAATTAGGACAAAAAATTTTATTCATCGATAAATCTACACTCCCTCAACTACTATTGAATTTGACTTATATTTTCCCCCTTCAGCTAATACCTTTTCATGTGAATTTATAGCGATATTCGACAATAGATTCAATTAATTATCCGCCATAAGAATTTCCTTTGCTTTCTGCGCTGCACTTGCAGCATCATTTGCATATCCATCTGCACCGATCTCGTCAGCAAAATTCTGAGTAACAGGAGCACCACCTACTAAAACTTTTTTTGTTTTGTCAATCGTCTTTATTTCTTTTACTGTATCCTTTAGAGCTTCCAAAGTATTTGTTAGTAGTGCAGAACAGCATATAATATCTGCGTCCTGCATATTCGCTATAAATCTTTCTTTTGAAACATCTACACCTAAATCAATTACTTCAAACCCTGATGATTCAATCATCATACACACAAGATTTTTTCCGATATCATGTACATCACCTGCTACCGTCCCGATTAAACATCGTCCTCTAGATGTACCTGCATCTCCAGTTAAAAATGGTTTGATTACTTCTATTCCCTTCTGCATTGTCATTGCTGACACTAACATTTCTGGCACAAACAGATCGCCATCGGTAAATTTCTTTCCAACGACTTCCATCGCTTCAATCATTGCTTGAAGAATATCGTTAGCCTCTATTCCATCAGCCAACGCTTTTTCAACAAGCGGTGTCACAAATTGCACTTTTCCTGATGTAATTATTTCCGTAATTTCATTTATTTTTGACATCATTGATTTCCTCCATACTTTGACTTTGTTGCAATAAGTCTTAATAATAAATTTTTGTAATCTGTTTTATTTTAATATATTAATTTGAACTCAATTCTTTTTCAGCTCTTTCTAAAATTTCATCCAGTTTAAAACTAGCTTTCTTAGATAAGGAATTTTGCACTTCAACCGATAATATTTCACTGATTCTTTTTTGTAATCGATTTTGGAGATTATTGTCAAGTGTATTGGCTTGATCAAAAGTAATAGGTTCCATAAGATCGGGCACGTAATAATCATGGATATGTTCTATTGTATGCGGTGATGATATAAAATTACCCCCGGGTCCTATATCATCTACTACATCCTCAGCGAGAGATTCCTCAGATAAATTAATACCATCTACCAATACTTTTACATATTCGATAATTTCATTACAAAGAACGAAATCCTCCAATCTTGCTAAAGCACCGGCCTCATATGATCCAATAGCAAATGACATATTAGTACCTGATAACATGCAGGAATATAATTGTATAGCTTTATCAAATGATGCAATTGGATCTAAAATCCCACTATCTGTATTACCAAAATTCGAACAAAAAGGTAAATCTAAAAAACGAAATACATCAGATGTCGCACATTGTGCAATAATAAGTTCAGGTCTTGAATGAGCCATTGTTAATGTTTTCATATTAATATTGTCGTTAAATTTACTCGCTACGAAAGGTGTCCCAGGGTTAATTAATTGACTAACAATCAAACCAACCAAAGTATCTGCCAATCCCACTGCGATACTCCCAGGCAATGTTATAGGACCACTCAGCCCAAAACCAACACCTGCAATATATGTCATAGGTGCCCTTTTTTTTGCCATATACATTACTTGCTCCATGCCATTATCCGTATGGGTCAGAGGACTGATTGGGCATATCAAATTAATAGCGAATGGTTTTGATTTAAATGCTTCTTCACCTCCCGCAATTTCTTCGAACATTTCAAATTCATATTGAAGGTTTTCTGTACTATGCGCCCAATACATAATCGGCTTAATTGTATTTTTGAGTAATATATTTATTTCTGCAATATCTGCTATTTTATAATTAACGTCAGCTATCGATATCAATGCGCTTGCCCATGCAATATTTGGCAGCGCATCAATAAGATGTGCGATATCGGCAACATCTGTTTTTCTTCCTTGCCTCCTTTCACCTGTTTTGTAGTCAACTATTTGTGTAAGAGTAATACCCGGGCCAAAATTGACATGATAAGGAGAAAGTTTTATGGCGGGTTTTCCCTTTCTGTCGTAAAGCGTAACTACTGAAGGTGCCTGCTTAACCGCCCACTGCGATAGTGAAAACGGAATCTTCACATTGTTGTCAACAACAATGCAACCTGCTTCCTTCAATAATTGCTTTGCATTTTTATTTTGCACCTCGCAACCAGTTATTTCTAAAATTCGAAATGCTGAATTCACAACTTCTTGACACTGATCTTTATTCCACACATTGTATCTAACACTTTGATTACTTATATTTGATTTCATACTTTACCCCTATCAAGATTATTTAAGATATACTACTTTTAAATATTAACCTAGGTACAATTTAAGTCTGATTAAATTATAGTTTATAATTTTAAGCTTGTCAATATAATTATATATTTTTTTAAATATATAATATTATAATCAAATATATACTTTTCAAACGAAAACTCATCTGTAATAAAAAAGTAATGAGTAGATATATTTTAGATAATTATCTTGCACTGTAGATGTAAAAAAAATACATTTAATTTTTCATGATTCCAAATATTCAACAAAAAAACACCCTTTAGATATTTAAAAGGTGTTTTAAGAATTATACTTTTATCAACTAGTCAGCTACGAATTTACGAATTATTATATTCGTTCAATCGAGACTTCATTCATTATTTATGTTATCAATCAAATATAGTCATCTGACATTTGATAAATAAACTTCTGAGAAAAATACAACAATTCTTTCTAAAAAAAGATCTATATATTTTTATTGATAATAATGTCAAATCCATCTATCATAATCGTTAATTCATCTAACTGGTAAAATATTTTTTCAATCCTATCTTCGAGTTCTTGTTGATTTAAAAATAAATAATGAAGTTCAAAGTAATAACGTAAAATATTTTCAAACTTTAGCTCATCAATATGCATATCAATATATGATTCAATATGACCATCCATTCCCAAAAAAGCAGCAAATAAAAAATCGGATTTCTCTTTATGGATATATTGTGCCGTTACATCATAAGCTTCCGGAACAACATCGATGTAATCCATAAGATTGTCGTCATAGGCACCCTCAGATAGATATTGTGCAGAAAAAAGTCGATACTTAGGATAATCAAACAAAAGGCTTATATGAATACCTAAAGCAATCATAATTTGCTGTAAGGAATCTTCCTCAGTAAACAGTTGAGCTGCACGTTCATTGAGGTGATGCATTGTCTCTTTGTAGATAATTGATGCAATATTTCTTTTAGAACCAAAATGATAAGAAATAGAACCTGGATTAACTTCAGATATTCTACAAATTTCTCCAAATGGTGTATCTTTATAACCAAAATTGATAAACAAATCTCGACACACATCTAAAATTCTATTTTTCGTTGCTAAACCATTGCTGTAATTACTCAACGCTTCATCCCCTGATAAATTATTACATTTATATTTTATCAGATTAAGAGGATTAACAGAACTATTTTTGAAATTGTTTAAAAATTGGATTTTCTACTAATAAGAATTAAGACTGACATAAAACAAACACCATCGTAACGGCGGTGTTTGTCTCAATGCAATCAACAATTATATATTATTATATGATTATTAAATAAATATACCCATTAATATTTAAATAATCACTCTGTTGCAAATTTTTTCTTTTCAACAGAAGTAATAAAGATTTCTGCGATAAACATCGCACTCAACACTATTACATTTATAATCCAAGTCTTCGTGAACACATCAGTATTCATTAAGCCTAGAAGCCAAGTAGCATAATATGTGCTTACAAAAGAGCCAATTCCATATACCGCGGTAATAATAGATGCCGAGTCCCCTGTTCTAGTTTCAGGAACAATTGCTGATCCTTGCACATACGCATAAGGCATAGCTATTTTATAAGTTAGAGCACATATCGTTCCAATTACCAGTACCATTGCTGCTGTAGGGAATAATATCAACAACAACAAAGTTGTTGCAGGCAATTAAGTACATGAGTGTAATAGTATTTCTTTTTAGTTTACCATAAAGGAATCCAAAACCTAAACATAATATAAATCCTACTATCGATTTGATTCCTGCAGCAACACCAACGAATTCGGCACCACCTATTCCATTTTCAAAAATATATGGAGATAAGTAATATAAAACTGTTGCTCCTAATATCACATTGAAGATAAAGAATGAGAACGAAAGCCACCAAAATCTCCATCCTAAAGATTCTTTTGCTCCTTCAACTTTCTCGATATTCTCTTCTTTGACTACAGGTTTAACACTCGGGATAAATAAAACTAATAAAATAACCATTGGAATTGCTGACCAATAAAGATGAAATACATTAGACCATACGCCACTTCTTTGAGCAATAAAACCTCCAAAGTAACTAAATAGTGATCCCACGATACTCAAAGCAGCATTATAAAATCCGGTGATTTTCGCACGCTGTTTAATATCTACATACAAATCCGAAATTAAAGCTATTGCTACAACGTTTGTAACACCAGCACCTATACCAACAAGCGTACGCATTAGATTTGTCAAAAAGAAATTATCTAGGAAAAGATTGCCACAAATTGCACCAATTGCAAATACTACACCTCCAAAAATCATAACAGCTTTTTTATCTATTTTTCTCATCACAATTGCAGTAAGTAGTGATGCAATGACTAATACTAACATTGGACCGGAGATGAAATAGTTGACAAAACCCATGCTTTCCCAGTAGGTCTGGTATATTGGACCATAGACAGGTACAAGCACCAAGTCTGCCATAACAGCAATAGCTGTTGATAAAATAGCTATAACAGCTAAAATTCTTTTGGTTTTTGACATTTCCGTTATCATAATAATTCTCCTCATTTTTTAATAGCGCTATAAATTTAACTTAGATTAAATTTAATCTTACATAAACTATATCATAGCTATAATTCATCTGTCAATAACTTTTTGTAAATATTTTTATTCATATAAATTATATGTAACACACTAATAAAAAAAACCAGCTGATAGTGAAATAATTAGAATGTACTTTTCACTGAAATTTAAACACCCTCAATCAATATACAATCTCTTTATATTGCGCAACTATACACATATTGAAATAATAGCTGTAGGAGAGATAAAACTGTTTCTGTATTTATCTCTCCTACATTTAAATAATGAAAGGATCTTTCACCAATAAAGGTGCCTATGGATGGCGATTTGAATATAAAATTAAATGATTTACTTTCAACTTAGCAAAGTAGGTAAGTATAAAAAGGCGGCTATCCCTACCCCACATGTAAAGCACTTCTTACCTACTTTGCTATATATAAAATATGGAAACCTATATTAAGTAAAAGTTAATTTCCTATCACACCAAACATATCAATACTAACAACACTATGCTTAGAAACCGTAACAAACATCTCTTTATCCCTTGGACCTGATAGTAATTGCTCAATATACGAGGTTGTGCCTTTAACTACACTGAAGTCCAATCCGAATATTTCAGCTAGTTGCTTACTTCGTGGTATGATCTTATCTATATCATATACATTCGTATCAATTACCGAGAGCATCTCATGATGAGCGTACATCATATCCATGATCTCTTTAGCTGTATCTTCTCCGTATTTTTCTACTGCATGCCTATATTCTACTTCAACATTTTCTTTTCCGTTCAGCCATCCTTGTGTTAAAAATATAGTCTGATGTTCTTTAATGATGTCTTCTCGCTTCTTAACTGAACCAATCATAAGTGAAATGCAATCATCCACTCTTGGAATGACCATTTCATAGGATCCGGTTTTTAATCCTATCGTTGCATTACCGCATATACCGAAAGCTAATAATATTCGATCGTAAGCTTCGAGCTTGTCTAATTCTTTTTGAATCGATATCCGAAATTTGTCGGGTCGATTATGCTCTGACTCTATTATGTAAATATCGTTATCCACTTTCAACTATACTTTATGCATAGCGTAGTTCATCTTCAAGCGTCTTACATGCCAGTACTGCTGTCTTCATATATTTCCTTAACTGATTATTATTTTCTTGTAGCAGAGAAGATTGTATCATAAAGAAATCATATCTGCTCTGCTACAAAAAAGGGAGGCTAAACAAATGAGTAGGTAATTTCAAATATTCTCTGTTGCTATAAAATAAAGTATTAATAATAAGTATGATGCCGTCTACTTATACATAAATTTATACAAGAACCCCACAAGCCTTTTCACGTTTTGTTTGGTTTATTGATCTGTATAAACGGCATCATATTTATCACATACGTTAGATATTTAATCACTTCCGTAATCTCTGGCTACTCGTATTGCCGCTTTAAGATTTATAATATTAGTATCACTTATATTATTTAACACAGTTGGATTACATAGCATAAATCCACCGCCTGGAGCGCACTGATCAATAAACCTCTTAACCTCATCCTCACATTCTTCTTCTGATGCATAATCAAGTAGATTACTTGTAAGTCCCCCACCAATACACATTTTATCTCCAAGGATGTGCTTGAGTTGTTTTAGATTCTGTTCTTCAGTAATCGCAATAATATTTCCTTTGTTATCCGGAAGTTCTGTAAGTGTCTTATAATGCTGCGAACAATCTCTTTGCATAAAGAGCGTAAGCACATCGCCATTTGTGATTACCTGCCTGCCAACTTTATACAAAAACGGATAATATAGCTCTCTAAATGTTTGTGAGTTTAGGAAGGTCGGCAATGTCATAGTCATTGTGTAATAAGTTGTTTGTTTGTTGTTATAACACCAAGATAAATCTTCTAGCATTATTTGAGTTAAAATATCAATAATAACCAAAATTTTATCCGGATCTTTGCGCTTTATCGTAATAAGCTCACTGAATGTCATCCAGTGTTCCAATATAAAATCAAGCGGATGAACTATACAATGATCGTTTAATTGCAAGCCATTGTTTGTCGATTGCTTAGTTACATTAAGAGTACTTGATGTGCCACATCTATATTCCAAAACAGAATCATAAAGTAAACTATACAGTTCTGTATCTCGCAACATTTCGACATAATTTAAACTAGATAACTTTAACTTAATAGCAAAGGAAAAATCTCGTTGTCTCTCAGACTGGATATATTCATTGAATCTATAGTATCCATCACATGCAATATCATTTGCAAACGTATGATCTATCGCATCATTTAACCTTCTGAGATTACTTCCTAATCTGTTGTATGACAGAGCATATGTTTCATAGGCTAATAAAATTGGAACAATTTCATTCACTTCTCGAGAAAGTGTTATATTTACTCTAATTTTTCTTTGATTGTTAATTGCATTCATTTTATTATCTACTCGTATAAGAAATCACACTTAAAAAGTTTTGCATATGCTTACTTTACCTTTACTAATTCACATTTGCACATCATTTTACTTGTGCCTTATACATAAACTTGAATAAATTAAGTGCACTTAAATTCTATACACTAAATCATTATTTGTCAATACAAATTATATAATTTTAAAAAATTATAATATTTTGACATTTTACTGTTTTTCCGAAAATAATGCTATGCCTAATTGTATGCACAAAATCCAGATGGATATTGAAAAACTCTAGTGAATTAAATAACATATCAAAAAACAGGTTTAGGTTACATTTATTATGAAACTCTAAACCTGTTACTGTTGATACAATATCCGATTTTAAAATAAAGTTTATTCTTTATTTAGATTACATCGTTTCGAGTTGTCTTTTTTTGTATGATTTTATACTAATATATTCAACAGCTGCAAAAACCAATATCCAAATAGCGGGGAAAATTAAAACTGGAGTGAGCATTGTTGTGTTGAGCAGACCCATGAGACTCGTTGTAATATATGTAGCCAAAAATGTAGCAATATACTGGACTCCTACAATTATACCCATTGCGAGTGATAGACAATTACTCGGTACTATTTTTGACGACTCTTGATACGCGTATGCGATTGAAGTCATATACGATCCTCCCATTAATGTAAGGATGATAGGCATCAAGATCGGATGAGGGAAAAAATAAAGAAGAAAAAGGATAACCGACATAAGAGTAAACGCGGCGACTGATGAATAACTTCCAAATTTTTTATAGGTATAGAAGAATAAAAAAGCAAAAATTGCACCCCCAGCAGTGTCAACCGATAAAGCTATTCCAGCATAAGTTATATCGCCCAGAGCATTTTCAGCTACATAAAGAGACATGAAAAATTGTGGCACAAAATAAGTTATACCTAATATAATAAAATTTAAAGTAAGTATCCAAAATCTGATGGGAAGTTGGGTAATACTTGCTTTAATTTGTATTTTTTTACTTTCGTGTTCTTTATTTTTAGCAAAAATATTCTTTGGTAAGCTTGGAATAAGTAGAGCTACCAATAATGTCATAATTGCAGCAGACCAATAAGTGTTAAAAGCACCCATCCAATGCCCTTTTGCGAGATAACCCGCAATAACCGAGAATAACGAACCTACAACTGCCATTGCAGCATTATAGTATCCTAAATATTTCGCTTTTATATTCTCATCAATAAATAATTCTGCAATCATTGTAACAGCTGAAACATTGATATATGCTGATGCTGCACCACAAATTAAATTAACAGCAATCAGTCCATAAATACTTTTCTGATGCGTAAAAAGTAGTGCAGAAATCGTAAAGATTATACATGAAACTAGCAAAGCTGTTTTTCTATTAGTTCTGTTATAGATTGCAGGAGAAATAAATGAAACTAACATGACGAGAACATATGGACCTGAAATAAAGAAATTAACCAATAAAATCTGTCCTGGGAAGGCATCATAAATATTGTAATTGATAACTTGGAAAATCGTAGAGTACATTACTGCAAATGTCGTGGTTATCAGTCCGATAAACAGAAGAACTTGTTTAGATTTAGACATATTTAATAACATAAAAGACTCCTTTATAATAAAATATAGTTAAGTACATATACTCAATTATAATAGTCTTCACTTTCTTTTTTTGCACCACGACAGAGACTTTTATCCAATTGCATGCATTAAACAAAAATCATAGTATTAGAACGATCAGAATATTAAGCATAATTAATTATAAGTACGCTTAATTTTAACATTGAGCTCTCATTCTGTCAATACATTTTTATATAATTAATCAAATAAACAATATTATATTCCAAATACTTTAACTGCAACTTAATTGTATTAACTATCAAAATAACGGAGTGTTTTTCCGAGACAATATGACATTCACACTAACACCCATTATTTTTCTTTTGTATACTTAAGTGCAGCAGTATTAAAAATAGTGTAAATGCAGGTAATACCTAATGCTTCTATTAAAATAATTCTGATAGTACTTAAATCAAATTCTTTAATCAACCATACATTACGAATTGAATTTATTTTTTGTCATGGATATTTTAAAGTAAAAAAATCAAGTGACTTACTTTATTTCAGTGTAAATCACTTGATTATCCTGATTATTCTTTATTGATTACGATCTAACATGTCATCAAAAACATGAGTGCGAGAAGAGAGTCTTCAGCTCCCATTACAACGGATTTAGCCTCCTCTGAAGTGTTCGGAAATTCTTCCTTATATTTTTCCCATGTTGTATAATATTTACTCTTAAATTCAGGCACAACTGAATGTGTATAATCTTCTTTACTGAAAATCTCACCTGTATCTTGCCCTGGATTATCATATACACCATAGTCACGTACTGTTTCACAAACAGCAATAAGGTTTTCAATATTTATATCTGATGAAGATAATGGGCCTTTATCGAAAGAAAAGACATATTGTCCACCGGGTGCCATAATATCCAGCCACTCTTTTGTCTTGTCAATTATTTCTGCTTTTGTACAAGTCGTAAGGTTGACAAGAGGAAATCCTCCTTCAAGGATGTGTTTTTTACCTAACTTATCTTTAATTGCTTTTGCGTCGGTATATTCAAATGAAAATACTGAACCAGTTGGCAAATCATATACATAGTCTAACAATCTTGTCCAATCATGTTCTAAGAAAGCAGCAGTTCTAATACCTAAAGAGGCATGATCTTCAACCATTCGTTTCCAAGTCGGCAACCATACTTCTGCAAAGTCTTTTTCCTCTGAGGTAAGTAGCCATATGAAGCTGGTAACCTGTAGTTGCATTTCTATTGATATTATTCAAATCAGGAGGTAAAGCTATTTTATAGCACATTGCATATGAAGCTTCTAAAGCATCAATTAACTTTGAACGATGTCTTCTTACGTCACTTAATACACCAGAAAAACTTCGAAGTTGATCGCCTATCCAATCCATTGGAGCGCGTCCGAATCCTCCCATTCCAAATCCTTCAAAGTAACCAAATTTTTCATTTAATTCAGCTATCATAGAAAAATCCTTGCTTCTCACTACTTGCTGCATTATTGATTCCTGTGTTAATGCAGCTATTGCTTTGCCACCATACAACGTAGGATCTAGATGTTCATAGAGTCTTGGTATACATTTATCTAATATGAATGCATAAGGATCTTTAGATAATTCTTCATATTCTGTATCCTCCATACAATGAGTATTAGGATGTTGCATATAACCTTTATCAGACATCAATTTATGAATAGCACCCAATGTTTGTGTTGAAACCGGAGTATACGTGTTTCCATAATACAAAGCTGTGTCCGATGGAATTCTATCACTTAACTCGTTCAAAGCTCCTTTTAAAAGTGAAGGGTCCCAATATACAGCTTTTCTATCTACTTTTGCATAATCAGCTAATATTGCCGATGAAAGAGATATGCTAATCGGTACTCTTTTTGGTATTTTATTGCCATACACTGCAGTCATGTTTTCTGTACGTTCCTCACGCATTTTAGACGAATCTAACATTGAATATAGTCTCCTTTTATATTATTATTTTTCAAATTAAGCCACAATGCCGAACACTATATTGATGCACTGCAATGTTATTGATAGAACAGACAAAATCAGTGTTTATCTATATAATTTAAGCACGCTTAATTTTATGTACGGTTACAATTTAACATGATTATTTGCTTATGTCAACAATTTTCAATTTTTTTTCTTTAATTTTTAAAATTTAATTGTATATAAATTTGTTATTAATGTATAAAACTAATACTAAAACCTGTGTTATAATATTAAAATACATAAGATATATTAAGAAAGGGATTATTTCTTATTGAAAAACTACGCGACTGGTTTAGAAACTCAAGAAAAAATACTGAAAACTTGCAAGAACCTTTTTTATAAGAAAGGTTACAATGAAACTACTTTTGCAGAAATTTGCAAAAAAGCAAATGTCAATCCAGGTTCGATTGCTTATCATTTTACCAATAAATTTAATATCGCTTCAAAAATATATGAAAACCTTATGCAACAATTCTATGAAACAAGCTTATTAATCTTTCCAGAACAGGATGAACTTCAACAAATAATGCTTGCATTGGGTTTGCATTTAAAACTAGTATTTAATGATTCTGCGTATCGTCGATTTATTTGGCAATATTACCTCAGTAAAAAAAGAATCATCAAGAGATAATTTTGACTTTACTTTTTCGAAGGTGCACGAAAAACCACATTCAATAATGTTAAAAAGAATGAATAAAAGACGTACAGATTTTTACCATGCTGCATCTGAAGGTATGGATGGCTATTATAGAATTATACATAGATAAACACATAAACGAACTTGACTTCACAGAAGGAGCTCGTTATTATTATGAGCTTCACTATCTTTTTTTAAAACTATGATGAATTAACAAAACGAATAGATAAAGCACTTGATTTACTGGATACAATTGACATTAAGCTTGATAAATTTAATATAGCAATTGAAAATCGATAAACTCATTACTGCTTATGCATATTAGGACAGCATATAACTATGCTGTCCTAATTTTATTTTTGTAACAAGTCACAATTTACATTTATGAAATTTCCAATGATGAAGTTTCTTTTGTTTTACCAGCCGCAAGATCTTCTTGGATTGCTTTAATTTTATTGTCATTCAAATTGAAAATGAATATTAAGCTTGCTAGTGAAATGCCTGCTAAGATTAATGGTAACCAGGCAAACAAGAAAGTAAGTCCAGAAGCAACCGTATCATTTATTGCTGCACCGCTTGCTACGAATTCAGTATAATTAACTGCGTTGAGTACAATCGCAGCAAGAACAGGAGTCATTGCCCAGGATACATTAACTGATAGTCCAAATACAGTCATAATTAAACTGTCTGCACGCGCACCGGTTTTCCAAGAACCATAATCAGCTGATGCTGCAAATAACGGTTGAACCCAGTTTTCTAACATACCCCATAAAGAATGTCGAAACCGCAAATAATCCAAGAAAAACTGGCGTTGAGAGTCCTTTAAAAAATATTGCGATTATCGCTGTTACTGCTACATGAGCACCCATTGCCATAACGCAACTTCTTTTAGATTCTTTGAAGATTTTCGTCCAAATTCTGCCAGCTAGAGCCCCTGCAACTGCACCGATACTAAATAATGTGAAAAAAGCTCCCAGTAAATTAATATCGAGAATATAAGTAAATATGTATGTCCCGTATGCAACATATATGAAGAATGCAGTTTTATGTAATGTGAAAAACAAGAAAAGTCCTAAAACTGGCCTATTTGTAAAGAGCGTTTTTAAAGCCGCTGAAAGAGGAATTTTTTTAGCTTTCGCTCTCTCAACATCCGCAATCCCTTCACGTTCTACATATGATCCCTTTACACCAAAAAGTGCTAAAATCCATCCAGTAATCAATGGGAGTCCAAAAAATATTATGGCTGCAATCATATAACCTTTGTATTCATTTCCGGATGATGCTGCAGTGAACGCGACGAGCGCAAGTGGTAATATGTAACCAAAAAGTGCTTTTCCTAGTTCAGATCCAACTTTACGTGATACAGCAAAATATTGTCTATTTCCCGGGCTTTTTGCCATTTTAGGAAACATACCTTGCATAGGAACATTCATCAGTTGTTCAGATAAGCGCACAACAACTATTAGCACAAAAACCAAAGGGACAAGTGAAGAAAGATTTTTACCACCCGCCAATGCAGGAATTGACATAATCAGCATCAAAGATCCTAAAACACCTGTAAAACCCATCACTAACCATGGCCAATATTTGGATTGCTTAAATTTAAACCGATCAACAAAAGTTGCAAAAATTGGAGCAAAAGCCCAAGCTAAAACAGATGAAATAAGTGCCAATCCTGCTGTCTGATTAACTGAAAACAAGTAAACATTTGTTAAGAAAAATGTGAGGTAATAACCTTCTAAATTGAAGTAACCTGCAGTAGTAAAATTATATAAGGGAAATATGATTTTTAATCTGTTAAGTCTTTTTTTGTCTTCCACTTCCTGCTCGGAGGAAATAGTTGAATTTAATTCTGACATAAGAGTCTCCTTTCTTAAATGAGAATATATTTTTGCAACTAATTGATCGTATACAGAAGTTTTTTAGTTGTTTCATATCAGCACAATATTAAAAGGCAATATGAATAACAACTGAGTTAATCATTAACTTGAATATCGCATGCGAAAAATATTTAAGTACGATTAAATTTAGTTGCGATTAAATTATAATCCAAGATGATTCTAAAGTCAACAATATTGTAAAAAATTTTTTATACACAAACAGAAAATCAATATCATGATGCCGAAATAAAGTTTTCGAAAAACTTTTATATTAACAAATTAATAAGATATATTATTGATCATAATTTATACTATAAAAAAACTTCAATAATCCTAAATATCATTAATGGTAAAGACATCGTAACAAAAGCGTGCTCATCGAAATTGTTGCCATTTCATTTTGAAGTAAAATTTTGTTTTCAGAATTCATTTAATCTTCATTCTTACACTCAATAAAAAACAAACAGCTATAACCAATTGGACATACGTGGTTATCACTGCTAATTTAAGCGATTCATAATATTATAATATCTCTAAAAAAGTAAGTATTTTTGAGATATTATATTAAGTATCCGTCTCTAAATAATATCATACGCCTTCTTGTTTCTCCAGTAAAGAAGGCAAACAAAGTCATAAAAGATATTATTCGCTATACTTGCCTTCTTTACTGATATATCAAAATGGAGGTCACTATTTAATTGGACCTATTTTCCCCTTTCTATATGCCATATTGTATTTCCTTCCGCTTTTGTCGATTCCTGCAAGTGCTTCGGCTCCATAAATCATTCCCATCATTTCTCTGTCTAGTGGATCCATAATCGCTGAATCCAACCCTGCTCGTATAGCCATTACCATACAAGCTTGATTAATAACCTTTCTCATTGGCATTTCAAATGAAATATTACTGATTGCTCCAGTTATCTTTACGCTTGGAGCATACTCTTTGATTTTTATGATACAGTCTTCAAAATTCTTCATTGCCTGCGAAGCCGTCGCAAGTGCCATTACTGCTGGATCAATGTGTATCCGCTCGGGGACAATATCATATTTTGCGGCTTTATCTATCATACGTTTTGCAATATCCACCTTCGTTTCAACATCCATTGGAATTCCATGTTCCTTATCACAAGTCAATGCGATCACTTCCCATGTATTTCCCTGCATCATCGGAAATATTGTCTCACATTTCGTTCCTTCTTCATTCACTGAATTAAGCAACCCCGCTCTTTTTGTCGTTTGACAAAGTTCTGCTAAAAGTTTTTCATTTGGACTATCAATCGCTAATGGAGTATCTACTACTTCTTCAATAATTTTTATCATCCAATTCATGACTTTTTTCTCTTTGTCGGAATCTACACTTGCACATACGTCAATAAAATTTGCGCCTGCCTCTGCTTGTGCGAGTGCTCTTTTTTGGATAAAATCTACATCCCTTTCAATAATCGCTTTTTTTACGATTGGTATCGTTCCATTAATTTTCTCGCCTATTATGATCATTACATATCCTCCTCATTTATTGTCAAGTGGTAATATTTTTTATGATAGTCTTATTTGTATAACCGTAATGCTGACTAATTTTCTGTTTTTGAAGATGATCAAAATTCTTATTAAAACATTTCTTCACTCATCTCATTTATAGCTTCACTTACTGCTTCATAAACTCCAGGAAATGTTGAGAAAGGTCCACCTTGTGTCAAATTTGGAATATAATATAATTTCCCGTTCGTCGTGCATGCTCGCCTTACTTCCTTCTTAATCAACTCGGGGGTCCAATCTGCTTTATCGAGAACACCGTTATTTAAGTCGCCCATAAAACTAATTTGACCGCCATATTTTTTTATCAAATCAGAAACATTATTTGTCGTTAAACATCCCTGCCAAATATCAATTCCCATCTCTATCATTTGCGGAACCAGATTAACCGCATAAGAATCACTATGGTGCACAATTAATTCTACACCATTATCTTTCCAAGTTTTATAAATTTTTTTAAACGCAGGTACAATAAATTCACCAAACATTTCAGGTGACATAAATGAACTCACTTGTGAGCCCCAGTCGTCGTGATGATATAGAGCATCTGGATGATAATGCTCGCAAATCAATTTGGCATATTTGCAATAGTATTCTGTTATAAAATCTATAAGTTCATGCATTATATCTGGTTCTTCATATAGATTCATTAAACAATCATCCATCCCCATCAATGAATGTAATAATTCAAATACACCGGGGAAAACACCCCATGCAACATATTGTTCACTTCTGTCAATTGAATTAATATCGGGGAGAAAAATATCCCATTCTTCTTGAGAATAATCAAGTTTCGGCTCTTTTACAACTTCTTTCCATATCGTTATATCTTTTAACACTTTGTGTTCATCATCATGTACCGGGAATTGGCCTGGCGTTCCTTCCGGCCATCGCCATGTAATACCCCAAATATCTTTCGCCTCGGATCCAGGGCCTAACTCTTCACAACTTTCGGCTGCCGCCGTAATAGGATCGGCCCAAAATTGTTCCATAAATTCAAATTGATTTACAAACCTATCAGGTTTTCCTCCTTTAATAGTTTCCAATAAATTTTGTCTTTTAGTTAACATAATATTCCTCCTAAATTTATATATGGTATTAAATGCATTAAAATTATGTGATAGACTATATCTCACTTGTAATAAAAAAACAAGATTGCAAGACGATATGTTTCTTTATGTTTAAAGGATCAAAACAACAATAGATAATATCGTCGTGCAATAGATAATTATTCAAACCTTTACTAATTTGAACTAATCCTTTAAATGTTAGAATTTTCAATATTTTCTATACTCTGATTTCGATTTTTCAATGCCAGTACCAATGAAATTAATCCACCTATTAATAAAATGCTTCCTATGTATACAAAAGTACTTGCATATGTTTCCCCTTTTGTAAATTGCATAATAATCAAAGGTACGTACGGCGCTAAAAATATTGATACATTAAAAATTACTTGGTAAAAAGACATTGAAAGACTCATTTTTGATTCGGGTACTATCTCAGAAACAACCATCGCATAGTATGAAAGAGCCATCCCATATGACGCTCCTGAAACCGCAGCTGCTATTGAGACCAGTAAACTGCTCGTTGCATATGTCAGAGTTACAAAACTTATACCACAACCTAAAAAGAATATTACAGGCATAAATCTCCTAGTATGTATATATATCCTTCCAAATAAAACTCCAATTATAAAACTTGCAATTGTTCCTATAGCCGTCAATGTGCCAGATAGAACCGAATTGCCCAATGCCTTTTCAGCTACATATATGTCTATACAATAATAAATAACACAATACAATGCGCCTATAATGAAGAATGCAGATAGCAAAGCGAACATTTTTTTTGTTGGATACTTCACAGTTGATACATCATCAGAATCCTTTTCCAGTTTGCCTTCTGGTGAAGTTCTTGGTAAGAAAAAAATAACTAACAACAATGAAAATATTGAAAAAGCATTAATGTAAAAAGCATTTCTCCAACTACTTACTGCTATGATACCGGCAAAAAATGTCATAGCAATACCAAATATCGCTGAGGTAGCTGCATACCACCCCATAACATTCCCGCGCTCTTTAATATCTGTGTATAGTTCTCCGATAAGTCCATATGCCACCACCCCAATTAAACCGGCAGCAACACCGCACAAACCTCGCATCACTGCAAGAAATACCATACTTTGTGTATAGGCACCCCCGACACCACCAATAATATATATTACAAATGCTGCAATTAATATATCTTTTTTGCTTATATATTGTGCAAGTTTACCACTGATCAATGAGACTGGAATAGCTATAAGTGCTGGCCCACTGATGACAAAATTCATAATAAATGTACTCGAATTAGGATATTCAGTAAATATTGATGAGATAAGCGGCACAACAACTGCGTCTGAAAACATTCCATACCCAGCGCATAAGATAGCTAGCTTAATAAAAAACTCTTTCTTTTTCATTTCTTTATTCCTTTCAATCATAAAATAATAAATCGTTTAATCTCAACGAATATCTCGTTCCTTCCAATTGTCACCCTTATGTATAGTTTGTCTTGTCTGATAACTTCAAATATTTTTCAACTTAATCTATAGGTATTTCGACAGTATCTTATCAACTATCTGTTGAAATCTCTCCTTTTTAAGCCCAAATACAATCGCTACACCTTCAATCGTATTTCCCTCTGATTCTAGCAATTGTTTATTAATTATTTCATCAGTAAGAGATACTCTATATCTCTCTCCTTCACTTTTCACGATTGCTTTAATATGCCCTATATGACCTTTTGCTTGTTTTGTCTCTTGACCTATTGACTCAATAATGGCATATATAATTCTTTCGGTTTCTGGTTTCGATTTGTATATACAAAATTTGTAGGTGCAAATCACAGACATTTCATGAGTTGTGATATTTATTTCATAATCATGTTCCTTATTCGAATGAGCATTACATCCACAGTGGCAATGTTCATCATGTTCGTGATTGTCGTTTTGCTTCATAATGCTCCTTCCAATAGTTTCTCCATAAAATCCTTTATGCCTTTGTTTGCACTCATAGGATATATTTCTGTTTCTGGGTTAATAATCTTTAAATCTGTTATGATCCTATTTTGTGTTTTCTTATCAATTAGATCAATCTTATTTAGGATCATTATATCGCCGCTTTTCATTTGTTTCGGAAGAAACATATCCATATAATCAAGAATCTCGTACCACCTACTAGCATCTGCAATAGTAATCGTATAAATACTTTCGAATACTTTTACATATTTGTTTATTGTCTTTGTAATCACACTTGGATCGGCCAATCCTGTTGCTTCAATAATGATATATTCGGGCGAATAGTCGTTCTTGATCTGCTCTATGCTATCTATGAGATCAGATGTAAGCGTACAACATATGCACCCTGCAAACAATTCTTTTACTTTAAAGCCAGTAAGCATCTCACTGTCTACGCTTACTTCACCTATTTCATTTTCGATAATTACTATAGGGATATTATTGTTAGATTTGTACCGCTCAACAATTAAACCAGCCAGTTCTAGAAGAATTGTGGTCTTCCCGCTCCCAAGAAAACCACCTATTACTATTATTTTCATCTTACATCGCTTCTACAAAAGCTTTAGCTTTCAAAAAGCCTCTTTGAGCATCGTTAACAAAATCATCAGCACCCACATAATTACATATACTCTCAGTTATTGGCGAACCTCCAATCAGAATCATCCTGCCTTTATCTAGTCCAGCTGCTCGTATTTGATCTATACAATCTTTCATAGGATCAACTGAAGTTGATAATAAACAAGACATTCCTATTACATTTGGATTATGTTCTTTAATCGCTTCAATAAACTTTTCAGGACGAACATCAATACCGATATCAATCACTTCAAAACCATTACACTTAAAAATCGAATTTACTATATTCTTCCCGATATCATGAAGATCAGAATAAACCGTACCCAGAACAAATTTCCCATATTTTGCTTCTTCTTGCACATCATCATCCTCAAATAATTTTGATGCTTCCTCGAAAATTTCCGCTGAAAAAGTTAACTCGGCAATATAATATTCTTTTGATGCAAAACGTTCGCCAACAATATCCATCCCTTTCTGTAGTGATTCTATTATTTCAAGTTTAGTAACTCCTTGTTCTAAGGCATTTTTAACTTCTTCATACAATTCTTCATCCTCTAATTCAGCCATCAAATCTGCAATTTTGTCAATCATATTTTTTTCTCCTTTAACTATAAATTATTCGTTAGATAATATTTGCTGCTAGAAATGCATATCATATGCTGCTTCTTTTACCGCTTGAAGATTTTCTAATTTTGCATTTACAGGATGGCAGCAACCTGCATTTAAAATCAAACCCGGCCCATATAGTTTCTTCAATTTTATACAATAATCGTATACTTCTTCAGGTGTTCCCATTGTGAACATTGTCGATGGAACATCTCCTTCCATGCATAATTGGTTCTTCACAAAAACGTCAGCCACCTTTTCATGATTTGTAAATCCATCTAATTGAACAACTGTGTGCTTAGGCCTCAATCTGGAGAATAGATCAGAAGCTTCACTATAATCTCCATCCATATGTAACACTAGTACAACATCTGTATCAATCAGTTGGTCATTAATATACTGAATAGTTGGATCCCAGACAAATCTTTTAAATTTTTCAATATTTACTGTTGCAGTATCACATCGACCAAGTGATGTTTTGTAGAACATCGGCCAATCACCTTCACCCCAAATCATTTTGGTATTAGCTATCTCCCAATCATTTACCATCTTCGAAACAATCAAAAGCTTTTCGGCATTCTTTCGAAAATCCCTAAGATAATCATTATATCCACGTGCAACTGATAAAAAAGTAGTTGCTCCATAGGTGAAAGGGATCAATCCCGGATTAAACCCTTCTAGTTCTGCAGAGACACATTTTTTAGCAAATATATCAAGCAATTCAAAGCCTTTAGCTTCTTCATTATCATATTCTGCTGTCCATGTAGGCTTTACATATTTATCAACCCAAGCTTGCACACCATTTTCAATAATAAAATCATAATGTTCAACTTTCATCGGATTACTTTCTTCTGCCATTGGTCCTAGTTCTTTATCAATATCTTTGCCAGGTGTAAGATAAGTAATACCTGAAGGATCTTTCATAAAAAGACCAGCGTAATACATGAAATTTGGTATTGTATCCCCTCCATATTTTTGTGCACCTTTAATAATTTGATCCATTGCCCATTCTGGTCTTAAATATTGATCCCCCGGCGTATACGTTGGATCTCCAAGTTTGCCTATTAATCCTGCATCCGGAGTATCATAAGCTGTTCTATCTACTGGCTCACATTTTACAGCAGCTAAATATCTTTCTTCGTGAGTCATCTCTTCTCTGTTTGACATAGTTCCCTCCTTATAATTTTTTTTCATAAATGTTTAATCTTATCTTATATACCATCATAAAGACTCTTGAATATTGGAAATATAATAATCCTTCATCATAACCAAATATAGTTTTTGGCAATTATATAACATCGACAACGATGGAATTATTATTATCTATTAATGTTGACCCTGAAAGTAATAAAAGCAAAAACTTTCAGGATCAACTTAAATCATATTTAATCCAAATCATTATCAAAAACGATGTTTTACAAAATATCCGTCAGTAGATGTAAATCCAAATCAATTCTACAATTCGTTCAATGTCCATGCAAAATCATTGAGAACCATTGATCTTTCCTCCACCGACATATCCCAACTCTCATCTTTCATCATAGCTTCAATAATATCGTCAAAGCTTCTTTCTTCCATTGTAATCCTCCTAATAGTTCCCATTTTCATGTACATATTGATATACATCAATTAAATTTTGATTCACATCACCTGGACAAACCCAACACTTATCACATCCAAAAATAAATGCTCCTGTACCAGCACACTCATCCAATACCTTTTTTGTGTAATCAATATTAGCTTGCTTTGAACCCATCTTTGTTCTATTTATATTTGCACCGCCAATAATGATCTGATGGTCACCAATTGCTTTTGATACTTCAATTACATCATCATCATCACAATTGAGAATACAACTATCTTTGGGAACATCTCTAAAGAATTCAAGAAGGTGTTTCCAGCGGCCTTCTATTAATATATAAAGCTTATTCCCGTTATTATAAATATTCTCAATGATTTTTTTCTGATATGGCCAAAAGAATTCTTCAAATTGTTTGATATTCATATATGCAGGCATATGTGGCCATTGTTGAATGTAGGGAAATTCAAATCCAACTTCATCAAAATGAAAACATCTTTTGTCCCACAGTATTTCAAGTGCGTCGTGGACTTCTGATGAATGTCTTCTTAAATCCGTCATTGTACCAGTAAAGCCACGGAAGAAATCAAAAAGTTGATCTACAGGATTAATTGCCATCGGCAGATCCATTGTCATCATAGGTACTATTCCGAATCTTTCTGCTGAAAGAGAATCAAGTTCTACATTGACTCCGCCCCAAATATAATTCATCATGTCACTGACGATTACTTCTAATTTTTTTGTTACACTTGAAAGCTCTTCAGTAAACATCCAAGGATATCTACGACGCATCAAAACTTCATTTACAAAATATTCAGGATCCTTATTAAACTCAACGTAATCATCTTCATACATCATTGGTTTTTGAACATGTTCTAGAGATATACCATCCGGTCCTAAATAATTCTGCACTTCACCCATAACATCTTTTGCATGTGGATAATACCAAATCCCTTGTCCTGTAGTGGCGTCTGCATATATATGTTCCCAAACCTGCATCATTGCTTCCTTATATTCATCTGGCTTATCCACCACCTCTGCAAACGTAGTATTACCAAACTCTATCACCCCGCCACTGGGAAATGCTAGGACTGGAACATAATCAGGATTATTACGATTTGCTGCTTTTAGAAAGTTTTCCTGTCTTTGTTGTAAAAGAACTTTAGTATCCATATATACTCCTTTATTATTCATTTTAATCAATATCGAGGTTGCAACACTCGAATGAATCTCTTAAATAAAATTTTAGATTCGTACAGTTTTTTCTTTAGTGATCATTGGGTATAGTACAATAAATGCTATCATTGCAATTAATGGTACAATTATCGTTGGTGTGATAGTTCCATTTGTATTCATTACATCCATTAACCAGGTAGATATATATGTTGAAACAAAACCACTTATAGCATACGTTGCAGTTGCAATACCTATTGCATCATCTACTTTGCCCTCTGGTGCAATGGCAGATCCATGTGCATATGAAAAAGCAAATGCCATACCATAAGCACCACCGACTAATACAAAACTTATTCCCGCAACCACAGTTTGTGGCACAAAGTATAGTGCTGCTAACGCAATTGCTAATATTGCAAAACTAAACATCAGAGTATTCTTTTTAAATTTCCCATATAACAATCCAAATATTGCTGAAAAAATTACACTTCCTATTGCTATACAAGCACTCATTATCCCTGCAACTGCCTCATTACCCATACCATGCTCTGCTACATAAACCGATACATAAAACGCCATCATATTAAAAGCAATAGTTACAATCGAGAGACTGAAAATGATTACCCAAAAATTTAAGCTAAAAGCTTTCCCTTTAACTTTTATCTGCTTTTCTTCTGTATCTTTTGCAGGTCTGATACTTGGCAAGAATAAAATCATCATGATAACCATAGGTACAGCAACCCAATATGTGTTGTATGAATTTCGCCAATCTACTGTTGCTAAGAATCCTGAAATCAATCCAAAAACGGCACCAACTGCTGCCATAAATGAATTGTATATGCCCATGAACCAACCACGTTTTTTCTCGTCCATATATACTTCGGCGATCAATCCTACCGCAGCAACATTTACAAATGCTTGTCCAACACCGGTAAATGTACGCATAACTACCATGTAGATAGCACTATCAACCAAAGCACCCGCTATTGTCGATATTGCGAATATTGTTCCACCTATGATTAGCATTGTCTTTTTTGTCATCACTCGCAGAAGTTTACTTGCAACGAGTGATGCAATAAAGATTACTAACAATGGACCCGAAACAATATAGTTAACTGCACCAATTTGTGTATAAAAACTCTCATACAAATTGTAGATAATCGGATACAGTACGTTGTCCCCCATAACAGCGATATTAGTCAGTAAAATAGTAATAATGAATAAAATCCTTTTGCCTTTCGACATTTCTATTGACATTTTCATGTCCTCCTTTTTTTATTTAACCCATCATTTGACATTTACATGTCCTCCTTTTTTTATTTAACCCATCATTTGACATTTACATGTCCTCCTTTTTTTATTTAACCCATCATTTACCTAAAATGATGAAATTAATACATTATTAATTACTTAAGATTTTTTGTTCTTGTGCTAGATGGAAAAACACTTCGTAAATTGATTCTAGAAATATTCATAAAAAAATAATTTAAGTAACTTAAATTTAAGCTACTTAAATTTTAATATTACTTTTCATATTTGTCAAGTACTATTTTTATTCAATATTTAAAAATGCTTCTATTAAAATGCTGTAGTAAGTTGCATACAACAGATTTGTGTAATATACTAGTTATATAAAAAAACATACTTGACTGTCAATGGAGATAGATATGGCAAATTATGCAACTGGAATTTCAACTAAAAACAGAATTTTAAGATATAGTAAAATGCTCTTCTACTCGAAAGGATATTTGGAAACTTCATACAGTGAAATATGCACCAAAGCAAAAGTAAATCCAGGCTCTATAGCATATCACTTTAAGGGAGGAAAAAGTGGAATCGCAAAATATATTTACACTGAAATGTTACAATCATATCAAAAACAAGTCGAAGAACTTCTCCCTTCGGAGGATCCTCTAATTCAAATGATAATGTCATTATGCATTCATCAAAAACGTTTATTTGATGATAATGCTTATAGAAGATTTTCATCACAATTTTCTTCCGAATGTGTCAACGAAATAAGCATAGAAGAATACGAAGCTTCAATCCCCATGGTTTATAAATATATATCAGAAGAAATGGACGAATTAAGAGCGAGCTTTTACTTCGCAGCAATAGCAGGTATGGATAGTCGTATTGAGCCTTTTATTGATGATAATATTGATAAATTGACATATGAAAAATCTGTACAATACTCCTGCGAACTCTATCTATGGTATTTAAATATAACTAAACGTGAAAAATTAATTGAT
Organism: uncultured Anaerofustis sp.; assembly: GCA_963674555.1. GTDB lineage: Bacteria > Bacillota > Clostridia > Eubacteriales > Anaerofustaceae > JBGMEA01. The sequence goes on from OY771429.1 coordinate 716,910, forward strand.
TATGCATTAAAAATGATGCAACGCATCAGTATAAACAATAATGGTTTAGATGCAATTATTGTTTTTCAATAATTGATAGTTTTTTTTGCGTAAAATAGACAAAAAATCTTGTACGTTTGTTTGCTGTTATTGTGATTGATATTAATATTACCAATTATAATTGTTCTAAATATCCTGAGAAACATATAAAGGAGACACGAGGAATAAACCTCTTGTTTCCTCTATATTATTATAGAAAGGGAGGACCGTATTTTTATAAATAAATTAATTGGCTCCTTGATTTCTTTTTAATCTAAATATTGCGGACAGTACGCTGCCAATAATCAGTATCAGACCAATGTAGAAAAATGAATTAGCATATCCTTCAATAGAAAATATATTCTGAATTATCACTGGCACATAAGGTGCTAAAAAAATTGCAGTGTTTGATACTATTAAAAAAAATGACATTGAAACACTCATACTTGTTTCCGGAACGATTTCTGAAATTTGCATCCCATAATAAAAAAGAACCTTTACTTTTATTAATAACGGTTCTTTTTTAATTGAGATTTCTTTGCTTGACATTTAACTGCAGATTATGATATGCTTCAATATAGTCTGATATCAGACTATATTGCAATATTAAAGGTACACGCGATGAAAAATGAAAGATTGCAGCAATATTATGCTATATGGAAAGAGACCGATGCACTATATCACAAGTTCGCCCAAATAAGTGGCATTTCACATAGTGCATCTTGGGTGTTATTCTGCATTACTCAAGTCAAGGAAAAATGTACGTCAAAAGACATAATAGACCAATGGACAATTAGTAAACAAACAGTCCACTCCGCATTAAAAGAGCTGCTTAAAAAAAATATCGTTACACTTATTGATAGCGATATCGATAAAAGAAGCAAATATATTGTTCTTACTAATTATGGAAAGAAATTCGTACAAAAATACGTAACCCCTATTGAAGAAATAGAAGAAAAGGCATTCGAAAATTTAAGTGAGTTCGAGCAAGAAGTAATGGTCAATATTGCAAAAAGATATCTCTTTTTACTAAAAGAGGAAGCTCAAAAGATATTAGATATCATAGAATAGAATGTCATCGAAGGTGAAGATATGCAACAAGACAAGCTAACAAGTAAAGATCAAGATCGTATCGAAATATTAAAATCCATACCAATTAAAAAAGCCATCTTCAAATTATCTGTGCCGATGATGCTGTCAATGCTTATCCATGCTATCTATAGCATGACTGATATGTTTTTTATTGGCAAGCTAAATAATCCTCATATGGTTGCAGCGATTACAATATGTATGCCAATCGTTTTTTTGCTTCAAGCATTTGCCGATATTTTCGCTGTTGGAGGGGCTTCGCTTATATCTCGATTACTTGGCGAAGGCAATACCAAAAATGCAAGCAATGCGGGTTCCATTGCTTTTTGGACTGCATTTGCGGTAGTATTTTCGATTGCTTTAATAGGTTTTGTTCTAAGAGGGCCTATCTTAATAATTGCAGGTGCCAGCGAAGCAACCTTTCCGTACAGCCTTAATTATTTCACCATTATCCTTATTGCTGCACCTTTTATGGGTATGCAGTTTACAATGAGTGGACTGCTGCGAGCGGAAGGGGCTACGAAACAAGCAATGATAGGCACTGTATTGGGTAGTGCAATCAATATAATCCTAGACCCGATATTTATATTTGGTTTAAACATGGGCATCCAAGGTGCAGCCGTAGCTACTGCGATCGGTAATATTTTGGCTTTTTCATATTACATTTTATTCTATACAAAAAAATCTCATCTTATATCAATATCACCAAATTTTTTTATGTTTAATAAATACTATTTCTGGAACATCATAAAAATCGGAGTCCCTGCTTCTCTTGGCATGGTACTAATGAGTTTTGGATCCATTTTAGCCAACAATTACGCTGCAAATTTCAGTGATTTAGTACTTGCAGCCAATGGTATTGCATTTCGAGCAATTGATTTGCCTTTTATGCTTATTATAGGATTAGCACACGGTTGTCAACCCCTTATCGGGTACAATTACGGAGCTAAAAATTTCAAGCGCATGTTCGATACAATAAAAACATCCATGAAGATCAACCTTTTAATGGGCATACTATTCTCATCTGTTTGTTTTGTTTTTGCAAATCCTATCCTTCATTTTTTTATAAATGATATTGATGTGATTAACTATGGGGCCATGATACTTCGACTTTTTTGTTTTTCGATTCCTTTCACAGCTATAGAAATGGTGATTGTCGTCGTTTTTCAGTCTCTTGGAAAAGCTGTCCAATCACTTATTTTATCGATTGGAAGACAAGGACTTTTCTATGTTCCGGCGCTTATTATGCTTAGTAATCGATGGGGCGTACAGGGATTTATTTGGTCAATGCCCCTATCTGATATTTTTACGGGGATATTCGCGATTATTCTATATATTATATTTTATAAGCAATTTGTTAAACAAAACGATATTGCTTTATCAATATAATCTAACACACATTAAATTATTCATGCCATAGAGATGAATTGCTTTATCTTTTTTTATAAAATTGCCACAGCTTCGGGTCCACATACCCCCTACTCTCATCCATAATTCCAAAATGAAGATGATGTCCAGTCGATGCTCCATAATTAGGATCATCATTACTACCTCCTTCTAACCCAATCACATCCCCTTGTTCAACAACCTCTCCCTCATAAACTTCAATCTCAGATAAATGTGCATACAAACTATAAAAGGTTTCACTCAATGTCTCATGCTTAATTATCACAGTGTTACCATATGTGCCATACACGTCTGCAAATGTAACCACCCCATCTGCGATCGATTTAATCTCACAATGATGCACTGTGGCAAAATCAATACCCCAGTGCATCCTATATTCTCCTGTAATCGGATGGATTCGGTATCCGTAATCATCAGTGATTCTAACATCACCATCGTAATCAAAAGGCAGAGGATAAATTCCGCTAAAGGATAAATCTAAATAATCTTCAACTAAGCTATCATTCTCTGATTTAAAAGATCGTACGATACTATATTCTTCTTCACTATCTAAATACATAGACAGAGACTCTACCGAACTTGCAAGTATATAAGCTAGCATCGTAAGCACAAGGATCACCACAATAAGTGGGGCGAGTAAGACTACAAATAAACGCCTCCTACTATCTTCATCTCTTATACGACTGAGTAAGATCATTAGAAGCTTACTTATCACTACCTCCCTCCACCGCTTCCAATAATCTTCATCTTATACTCTGGAATGTCAAATTGTACATTCATACGTTTATTACCAATCATCACTAATGCTTGACCGCGCTTTTTTGATGCCAAAAGTTCCTCTTCAACCTCTGTTAAGTTATAAAGTTCACTCGTCTCTTTTAAGTTCGCTCCATCTGTTCCCATAAGGATCTTAATACAAGGAATATCAAGCAGCGCTTGCCCATACAGCTTTATTTCAGGGGATAAGAAATCCACAACGGAATGACTGATAATCGCAACAGCTGCTTCATATTTACGCGCTCGTTTTTCAACATTGCGAAGAAAAACTAAACTTTGCGGCACTTTTGGATCGATCATAAGGTAAGCTTCATCACAGATAAGAAGTACTCTCTCGTCTCGATCTTCACTTATAAGCTGCCAACAATACGTTAGGATATTAAAGTATTGCGTGCGCTTAAGGTGATCAGATGTATTCTGCAGATCATGGGTATCAAAACAGATACACCGAGAAGTAAGTTTAACATTAGTTTTTCCATTCCATATAAACGCGTCAGAACCCCTAACGATATCTTTAAGGAGTAGTAATAACTCAGAATAATGCTCATTCTGCGTACTTTCAGCTTTTTTATGAATCAAATTATACAGGTCGGAAAAAGTGGGAAAATCTTCATCTTTCAAACCTTTAATATCCGTATCCCAAGTTATACCGTGCATCTCATATAACTCAATGATCACATCCTTTAAGAATGCCCTTACCTTATCATTAAGCTTAGTTAAATATAGTGAAAAGAAGATATCCAGCGTCTTTAAATATAACGCCATATCCCCCATCCCTTTATCCTCTTCTCCTTGTGGGGACGAACGAATCTGCAGTGGGTTAATTAAACCACTTACGTCTCCTGCACAATTAATCCAATCTCCGTCTAAATATTCTGTTAATTCTTTGTACTCACGTTCACAGTCAATAACGATGATCTTTGTTCCCATCATATATTCACTTAGTGCGATATGCTTTACTGCAGTGCTCTTGCCCACACCAGCTACACCCATAATCGTCATATTTGTATTGGTGCGGTCTTCTCCTCTCTTCCAGCTATCTAAGATGACTAGTCCACCACTTACATCTTTTCCTAAATAATAGCCATTACCATCGTTAAATCCCGTTGAAGCAAAAGGAAAACCTCCGCAAAAAGTAGAGAGCGGCACTACACGACCGACAATCTCCTCAATATCGGTATTAATAGGATAAGCAGGTGAAATCATTTGATAGCACTGCTTCTGCAGAGCCGACATCGTTCTTATCTTACATTTACTAAGTGCAAATACACCTTGCAACTTACGATTAAGTTGATCAAACTCTTTCTTATCTCTTGCCATCGGCAGCGCAATAACACTTATCATACCGACACTTTCTAAAGAAGTATCAATCTGAACCATCATGTTTTCCGCATCGTTTGCCGCGCGTTCTGCACGCTTTATTTGCAGTGGATCTTTTAAACTCTGAGCATTACCGCGTAAAAGTATAATGCTTTTTGATAAACTCTCAATAAAAGTAGCGCTATCAATCGGCCGAAACGTAATAGCTACAATGCTGGATGGTATATTGGTTAGACGCTTAAGCCATCCATATTCCACCTCCGGCGGATATTTTATAACTGCGTATGCTTTTGATAAATACTCACCGATCGTAAGCATGTTGTTTTTAAAAGATAAGCCCATTGGCGTAATAACACTCAGCAGTTCTCTGTTAACTTCCAGGCTTTTATCTTTATTCTTTCTTTTCATCATATTTATAACTCTCGCTTTCATCTTTTCTTCTCTTTAGAAAGAAAATCAAATAGATGAGGCATGTAAGAAAACTCAATGCACCCAATCCGACAAAGAGATACTCATACCAGTTGTATTTCTTTGTTGCCTCTTCTCTTTGCATGGGTTCTCGCGTAATCGTAAGATCAACGGTATCCGTTATCTCACTATCAGATGTCTTATCGGTTGCAATCTCTTCATACGTGTCTTTATGATCTTTGTTTTCACTTACGGTTTGATCCTTCGTTTTAGGTTCATTTAAAGGTTGGTCGTTAATGACTGGTATGCTTACATCTTTACTCTTTACCGTAATGATACAAGTATCCGTAATCTCACTGTTTTCTTTACTATAAACTGTAATCAGGGCAGTCCCTTCACGTACTGCCGTTACATTACCTTTGTTATTAATACGAACGATATCTTCATTTGAGGACTCGAATATCAAAGCTTTATTATCCGCATCATTCGGTAGGATATTAACGGTAAGTAAAAGTTTCTCGCCGGTTGTAAGTTCATATGAATCTTTCTCAAATTTAATACTCTTAACTGGATTTATAACATTAATTGTTACTCGTAACTCTTTCTCACTTTGATCGGTAGATCGAACAAGTATGACAGTTTTACCGGACGAGAGAGCAGCGATATTCCCACTATTATCAACACTTGCAACCGAAGGATCTGATGAAGTATACGTTAGCTCTTTGTTATAGGCATCAAGTGGATTAATTAAAACATCTAGCGGCATGCACTCTCCTACGTTTAATGCTATATCATTGTTTTTAATCGTAAGAGACGAAATACTTTGTCGTATAACAACATCAATTGTCTTTATTACGCCACTACCATCTTCAGCCGAAAGGGTAATAGTTGCACTACCGGAAGATAACGCAGTTATTTCTCCGCTTTGGTTAACCGATGCAATTTCGGGATGATCACTTATAAAAGAGACGTTCTTATTTGTAGCATCAGTTGGATAAACCGAATACTCGATTATCTCAGTACGTCCGGTGTATAGTTCTATTTCACTGATTTCTACTTTTATCTCTTCAACCGGTTTTACAACTTCGACATGTAAGGTAGCGGATACAATCCCACGATCTGTTGCTGTAATTATTACATCAGTATTGCCGGGATTCTTCGCGTAGATAGTTCCATACTCATTAACCGTTAGCACATTCGTATCATTCGATTCATATTGGAGCGCCTTATCGGTTGTGTCTTCAGGTAAGACTGATGCGTTAATATCATAACTTTCCCCAATTGAAAGTATAAGCTCACTTTCAGTAAGACTAATATCTTCTGCATATTGTTTTACGGTGATCTCTACATCAACTGAAACCCCACTTCCATCTACAGCACTTACCGTAACAGTTGTACTTCCTGCTTTTATCGCAGTTACTTTCCCGATCTCATTAACGGTTGCAACCGAAGAATCAGAAGAGGTAAAAGTATAGGCTTTGTTATCAGCATCTTCAGGAAAGACGGTAGGATAAAGCGTTTCACTTTCTCCTGTGTAAAGTGTTAAGTTCGCATTCTGAAGTGTAATACCTTCAACATACTGTTTCACAGTAAAAGCTATATTGTAATGTAAATCACTTGAATCATTTGTCACAATCATTATTGTTACAAGCCCACGAGAATGTGGTGTAATAAGACCTGAATCTGAAATCGTTGCAACCAGCGGATTAGTTGACGTATAAGTTACTGATTTATCTGATGTATCCTCAGGTAAGATGAGCATATCCAGTTGATGTGTACTACCTATATAAAGTTCGCTTATTGGGTTTAACAAGTCGATATCTGTCGCTCTTTGCTTAACGGTAAGTGTTATTGTTTTTGATACTCCGCTTCCGTCTGTTGCAAGTACGGTAATATTTGTACTACCTGCTTTTAGTGCCGTGATAAGCCCATTTTCATCTATAGTCGCAACCAAAGTATCTGATGATTGATACGATAATGTTTTACTACTTGCATCACTTGGCGATACACTTGCTGTAAGTGTAAGAGTCTCACCTGTGTAAAGAATAGGTCCTGAAACATTTAGCGAAATAGACGTCACATATTGCTTTACAGTAACGCTGACTGTTTTACTTAGGTTGCTTCCATCCATCGTGTTTACCGTAATAACCGCACTCCCTGCTTTTTTCGCTGTTACGACACCCGTATTTGAGACCGTTGCAACAGTCGTATTACTTGAAGTGTAGCCTACGGTTTTATCATATGTGTTAGATAGTGTAACCGTCGGTATGATCGTGAATGTTTCATTTGTATAAAGTGTTTTACTGCTTAGATTTAATGTAAGCCCGGTTGCCTTCTGCACAGCTTTTAAGCTTACGGTATACCCGCTCCCACTATTAAATGTCGCAACATCACTTAAATTTCCGTTGCCGTCTACAACCTTTAGAGATATTGAAACGACATTCTGGTCTGGATTTACCGGTAGACTCATATTGTAAGTAAAGTTATGCGTTGTTCCGCTATACCATGATTCGGTTTTATCTTTGATCTTTAGTGAAGGGCCACTTACCCCATTTATTGTTGCGCTAAAATAGCGATCATAATTAACTCCTCCTGTGTAAAGCCATGAATTGACCATGTTGATTGTACAGTCCATCGATACATTCCATGTGTTCCCTGAAATTGACGAGTGGACTGAATTAATAACAAGCTTCCCGCTTGTACCATCAGTTGATGAAAAGGCACTACCCACGATGTTAGTTGCAGCGCTGACGGTAGTTGTACTAAAAAATACCACTACTATCATAAGCAGTGGTAAAAGGATCATTTTTATTCTATTCAATTATATACTTCCTTTCTTTTTAAGTATCGGAATATTCTCTGTATACTCCGTATCTTCTAAGTGGATAAAAGCAGGATTATGAATCATATTTACAAGCTTAATAATCGCGCTTTCAGTTAATATCTCGCAGCGTATATGCGCAGCTTGAAATGAGAGTGCAAACTCCCTCGTTCTTTTAAGAACTTCCGCTTCACACCCCTTATAATATTCCTCCCACAGCACGATAAAAAACTGACGCTCTATTACTTCTTCTGAAAACATGTACGCTTTCATTTGATCCATTTCAAGCCTTAATAACTCCTTTTGCTTTGCATCCTTACTTGAAGATAAGAGTACTTCATATTTATCAATCAGAGGAGTAATATCAACCGGTCTACCTAAAGCAAGCAGCTTAAACGGTTTTGTCTCTCTTGATAATTCTGCGCTTATGATACTGGATAAAGATTCTTTTTCACGACAAGAGAGTAAGTCAAGATTAACCGGACTGATCTTAAGATACGTAAAGATCATCTTATCTCTTGTGTATAAAAACTTATCTTTAATATCTATGATATTTGTTATCTCACTTGCGCTTATTTCTTCTTTGGTTAGTATCTGTCTTTTACTTTTAATACTTACAGGTTTTTTCCTAATCTTAAGTAAGAGTATGAAAAGGCTACAAGCGATCGTAATTACAACTGATAAGATTGATAATAGACTCATAGCTTATACCTTAGATACTTTAACGTGTTAATGGTAAATAGTTTCATTCGTCCCTCCCTGTTTTATCTGACTTTCACTGATAAATCGGATCTTTTTACGAAACTTTAGAGCGTATCTTAGCTCCTGACTCATAACTCCGTTTAGTGTAAAACCAACAAACCAAACTTCATCACACTTACTGATAAGACTAAGTGATAAGGTTAAAATGTATTCTCTTTCAATCTCATCTTCATTGCTAAGATACTCAGAAAAAATCGTACGTGGATTTATGGGAATCACTCTTTTTCCTAATGCCCATTTACAATACGAGATAGCTTTAGATTTAGTGGTAGTACTTTTGCCGCTAGTGGCACATGTGATATATACTAACTTCACTTACTTCCTCCTTAGATATTTTTCACATAATAAATATTAACTGCTCTCATACCGTTACTCTCGTACTGCGGACAGATATAGATTAGCCCTTCTTTATGAAGTCTTTTAATATTTCTACGCACAGTCGATGCTCCGAGTCCAAGCTTTCTAGCAATCGTATTTACCGATATTGCAATCTCTCCTTTACGGTTTGCATTTACGGTAAGTAGCATGTAGATCAGTTTTGCGCTCGAAGGTATGTTTAGCGTACTGATTTTTATATTCGTTTTCATCTTCTTCCTCCAATCCTCCATAGATACTTTGATAGGTATAGGGGTAATACTTCTGCGAAAGTAAGTATCTTAATATATACTTAACCTGCATAAGCACACTGATGTTGTTTTGATCTTTCGTGGTAAAGAGTACACTTGCAAAAGCGGATGTCACAATCATTACAATACTTGCAGAAACATTCCTCGATACCATAAAAACGAGAAGCACCAGTGATGATAGTATCCCCATCATAAGAAGTGCGTCTCTTAGTTCTTTAGATGAAAACCCGGTAAATAGTTCGGGTTTTAGTTTGATCCCTTGCGGGATATATAGGTGTTTTTTATTTATCTTGTTATCTCCTTTCTTTTGTTTCAAGAATAATACTTCGTAACAATATCTTTTATCTGCCATATAAGTTCACTTGCAATATAAAAGATAATCGCATGCTTCATTCTTTTTTTATACTTTCCTACTTCTTCTTCATTTACACCAATCATAATAAAAGAGTGGACAATACGCAGTATCACACCCACTCTTATTAAGATTATTAATAAATCTGATATTTGCTTTAATGTATCCATAGGTCCACCTACTTCGTAAAGATCGCTTTTGCCGCGCGGCTTAACTGTACGGTTTGATAGACAGTGCTAAGACCACGCCCACCGCTTGTTGTAATAAGAAATTCTTGTAAAAATCTCGGTGTTTTAATAGCTAAAAGCATACACGCGATACCCCAAAATGCATGTAGGTTCATCATTAGGGCGATACCAAGTTTAGCAAGGGTTAATTGAATCACAATCGCTGTAAGTGCTTGTACAAACTTCTGCGTATAAGTTTTAAAGATTCCTTTATCTGCATCCATTATGCCGCTACAAGCAAGCGGTATTCCGATTCTTAAGATTAATAATTCTACACCCTTCATAAGAAACTGGATATACAAAAAGAAAAAGCAGATAAAAAAGATTAGGGATATAATCGCAGCAAAAAGTCCTGCAGTTGATATCCCGGTTATAATCGTCGCCATATCTTGTTGCATTGAAAGCCCGATCTGATCGATCACTTCATTACTGATCTCTTCAACGATACCGGCAAACCAACCGTACAGAGTTGGAAAACAGATCGCTACTACAATCGCTTTAATAAAGTTTGTAACGAGAGTTAGAGGATCGGATTCACTATCTCCATCTGTCCATAAGATGTATATTTCAAAGCCTTTTTTTAAAAACTTAAGTACAATAAGCGAGATCCCAAGAGAAAAGAATATTTGAAAAACAGTGTTAAAGCTGTTCGTTCCGGCGAGAGTTCCCATGAAGTTTTCTGCATATAGGCTCATCGGTATAAGTGAACTTAATGCGGAATCGACAAAGATGAGTGCTCCATCAAGGATCCCTACAATAAGTAGAATTAATAATGCTGAAATAGAATCACTTCCTTTCTAAAATATATTGTTATCGTGCTATAATAAAAAAAACGCTTCTCAAAGAATAGTGGTGAAGAGGAATGATAGCACTGTCATCTGCATGCTTAATTAATAACTATGATAAAATTTCAAAGCTTGCTCGTGATTCAACTGAACCCATCTATATAACTAAAAACGGTGAAGACGATTTGGTTGTAATGAGTATCAAAGCTTTTAAAGAGCGCGAAAAAATATTTACACTACGCTTGAAATTATTAGAAGCAGAATTATCGCGATTGAATGAAGATGCAACCTACAGTGTTGATGAAGTACGATCTCATTTGAAAGAGAAATATAATCGTATGTAATCAATCAGCACTAGTAAGAAATAAAAAACCAATCACTTCCTTCTTACACGGTACTTCTTAAAATAAAAACACGTATATAATACGTGTTTAAATAAAATATCTTTTGAAAACTTTCTGTCTAATACTCAGTTTACATATAAAATATCAACCATGCCTAACCAGATCGTACAGCCTTTTGTTTTTGTAGATTCGTTCTCTACCAATCTTTTCAGAAGTTATAAATCCTTCCTTCTCAAGAGCTTTAAGATAATTAACTGCTGTTTTTCTTGATACGGATAAACCTTCTTCTATATATACTGTTTTCGTATAGAATTCATAAAACAGTATATCAATGAGCTCTTTAGAATATATTTTAGGAAGTTTATCTTGGATTTCTAGACGCATCTTATCTATTTCTTGATTGATTTTTTTGACAAGTTGCAGTGTTTCCTCAGCAGTATTTTCTATCGCATTTAAAATATATATAATCCACTCTTCCCAGTTCTCTTTTGTTCTCACTTCTTGCAAAAGTCTATAGTATTGATCTTTGTTACGAATAATATATCTACTCAAATACAGAATTGGACTATCAAGTAATTTTTTTAACACAAGATACAGTACATTTATTATTCTCCCACTTCTACCATTGCCATCATAAAAAGGATGAATGCTTTCGAATTGATAATGGACTACCGCCAATTTTACTAATGGATCGGTATCATCAATATCTTCGTTGATATATTTTTCGAGATTTGTCAATAAATCCCTAATTTCTTTTTCACCTGCAGGTGGGGTATATACAGTTTCGCCAGTTGCTTCATTTAATAAAACTGTACCCGGCAATTTTCTTATTCCTGCACGATTTTCTTCTATTATACTCTGTATCTCAATAATCATGTTTGTTGTGATCAATTCAAGAGATTTCACCTGCTCATATCCAAACCATAGAGCAGTTCTATAATTAACAACTTCCTTTGCTGCAGGACTCGCATTAGACACATTACTGATTGCTCGATATAAATCATCATGCGTTGTGATAATATTCTCAATGGCTGAACTATCTTTTGCTTCATTGATCATAACTGCATTTATCAAAATATTTTTATTAGGTATAGTATCAGCATATCCTTTTAATTCTGCTAATGCTCTGTTTGATTTCGCTAAGTGTTTTAAAACTGTTCTTGTTTCCAATTCAACATTTGGCGGGAGTTTTGGCAATTTATATCCATTCATAACACACCTCATTTATATAGGAAGAATATCACTATTATTTACCCTTGTCAATAAAACATAGGTAAAAAAATAAAGAAATTTACCTATGTTTTTATGTTATGCTACTTTTTTACCTATGTTTTCACATATAATATCCGATAATTAGGTTTAATAATACACTTCCAAGCACCGCGCCAATACACGATATAATGGCTGTTGTTATTCTGTTATTCCAGCTCCTCTGATCCATTTCATCCGCTGCGCTTCGCCTAATAAAAAAGTAGATAATAAGAGCACCGGAAACAACCGGTGCAAGAATCATAAGCCATGTTGTAAGATCAGATATTAACTCCTGTGTCCCTTGTGCTATCTTACTGTTTGATATACTAGCAGCTACCGTTGGCAGTCTAATAAAAAACGACCCTACCGTCATCATCGTAACCGACAAGATCCTTTTAAGTTTGTTTGTTATCTTTCGTATCTTTTTCATTTGATTCCTCCTTTGTCTCTTTTTGTAGTGCTCTGTTATAGGTGAACACTTTTGTTTCTCTTTTTAATTGTGCTGAATAGTATTTCCACACATTCCAAAGTTTCATGTCAATTTCTCCGGTACTTCTTACTCTGCGTTCACTTTCTCGTCTTTTACGTAAGAGTCTGTTATGTTCTTTATCTCCCATACCAAAAAACGTATTAAAGCGATACTGACTAATATCAGGTAAGTTCATAATCGCTGGTGAATTGCTCGATAATACTAACGCATAAGGGCGATTGATCGCTCTTACTTCATCGGTAGTTAGTAATTCTCTTGCAGTAAGTGATACATTCTGACCTTGCGTGCTAGCTGAGTACTCTCTACTGCTTGAACTAAGCGCATAAGTACTTACGGTATATTGACCAAGTTTCTTTGATATCTCTTCCAGTGTTTCAAGGTCATTTGCTTTAAGGTAGATCCACACTTCACAATTGCCTCTTATAGTACGGGAGATATCACGCCCGTATTTTTCGTCAAGTTGAGAGAGTGATTGGATAAATAAATCAAACCGTATACCGCGACTACCTCCAACTGTCAGTTTAGAGGCAAAGTCAGGTATTGCCGTAAAGTTCCCGAATTCATCTAAGATGAAATTGATTCTTACTTTAAGCTTTCCGCCACGTGTGTCCGCTTCATTTATAAGCGCAGCATAAAACTGAGAAATAAGAAGGGAAGCGAGTGGATAATAAGTTGTTTTCTCATCCGGAAGGATTATAAAAACAGCTGTTTTTTCTCTTCCGATTTGTACTGGATCGAAATCACTCTCTTTTGACATTTCATAAATTAACGGGTTTGTAAACAGACGCAGTGTTGTGAGGGCTGAAGTATAAAAGCTCCCTCTGGTTTTATTGGGTGCAACTTCACTGATAGATAGAAGACCTTTAGCAGGATGATGATCATCAAGTGATTTAATATAGTTTTCAAGAGGTAGCTTACCACTGATCTCTTTTGTCATTTCAGCAATAAAGTAGTAAACATTACTCATGTTCTGATAGATACTATCTGTTTTACTTTGATTGTCATATACGACACTCATAATAGCTGACGCTATAACAGAGGCTTCACCATGCGTCCATATTTTCTCTCCACGACTCTCACCGACAAGTACTGTTGTTAGATCCCAAGTAAGCTCTATCGCTTTAGGGATATTACCCTCATTAACTGCGTTAATGATCGGTTGCAGATAGTTATACCGCGCACTTTTTAAGGGGTTTCTAAAATCAATTGCTACTACCTTATATTCCTTTTCTTTTAGATACTCTTTCGTGTACGCATGAAGCTCTCCTTTCGGATCACTGATAATCATACTCTCTTTACCCCCAGCAAGAACTCCGATGGTTTGAAGTACCACGCTTCTACTTTTACCGGATCGCGTTGCACCGATGCAAAGCGTGTGAACATCTTCATGTATGGTATAGATCTTTTCCTTACCCCACTTTTTCTTCATTCCTATAACAACACCGTATCCATTTAAAAAGTATTGATCTTTCTCCTTATCACGCATCCATCTTGCGCTGCCGTATTGTTTTTGTCCTACCGATATGGGTGTAGAGATTTGTGGTGTGATTGTAGTTAACTTACTCTCGTAACTCTTTCGATCTAAAAACATGAGAGCTAGAAGTATCATCGTCCCTATCCCACTAAGACATAAAAATAACAGCCGATGCACTTCACTCATCATCATGCTGTTTATAATTACCGTATATCTGAGTTTCCAAAGTTCGATACGACCGGTCAGTAATACTTGATAAATTCCTTGAGAAATGTAAAAGCTAAACACAATAAGAATGAGTTTATAGAGGATGAATAGTAGAAATTTCTTTCTAGCCTTCACTGTATAATCCTTAAATATTCCCCTCACCCAAGATACAATGACTCTCACTGCAGGTGATCATCATTTCATAAGGCTCGTCTTCCTCATCATAGTAACACCGCTCATATGGATCAATTGTCTCCGTGTTTAGTAAATGGATACAACCTAGACAGTCGCTATTATAATGAACATATCTTTGATGCATATTTCCTTACTCCCTTACATTTATCTTTCATGTTCCCTCTCATATCCAAGTCCTTTCTTTTTTTCTTCATAGTATTCATTAAGAGCCTTACCTTCTAAATGGGATAGTGGATATCTTTTCTCATTATCATCTCCATTTTCAAGTAAAAAAATAACTGCTCTAATTAGCAGTTCATATTCTTCAGTATCATTTTTATTATTTGCATTATACCGACTGTTTAATAAGAATGTTCTTTCCATTTCTTCTTTGGTAAAGTTTTCCGGAGGATAAAGCTTATTGTTTCGACACTTCTTTCCATCCTCTGTGATAAATGTAATATATTTCCTACTATCAGTCCAACTCACACCATAGCCAAGTGATTTCATCTTCTTTATAAAGTCATCCTTACCTGTAGCAAACTTAAGCGTGTTATTAACTGCCAGCCATAATTCATGTTTCCAACTGGTACCCTTCAGCCTATTTCGATATTCTCCGTCAGCTAGAACATTACCGTTTTTAGTAGCAGGGATCACCACAAGGTTATTTTCTCTACAAAGCTTATCCGAATAATCTCTTAAGCGGTATAAATCCTGTTTCGTCTGGTTCCACTTTCGCCCGGTATCGGAATTGACGGAGTTGATAACGTAATGAATATGCAGATGTTCCTTATCCCGGTGCACCGCCATGAGCATCTGAAAACCATCAAACATGGGATGACGCAAAAAGTCTTTCCCAATCTTGTATGCTACTTCTGGTATGATCTTATCATAATCGGCAAAAGACTGGATTAAGTGTTTATACTGTATACCGTCTTCTTTGTGAAAATCGATTTTGGTCTGTATCATTTCATGGTAGGCAGTTTCGGGATTGATATCTTTACCATAGGTTAGTAAGACATTGGTCTTCTCATCCTTTGTAATATAATCTATGACGCGCTTTAGGGCGGCCGGGTTATGGTTTTTGCCTGAGGCAAACTTTATAACAGCAATATTTTTTTCACCTCCGAATCCTGGTCAGCTCTTTGTAGATGTGATTAAGGGCATCCAGTGTTTCATTTAAGTAAACCGTCTCAATGTGGCCCTTATGGGCAAGAACGGTAAGCTGGTTTAGGTTATTTCCAATGTGGTTAAGTTCTTTTGTAAATAGTCGAACTTCGGGAACAACGATGATGTTTTTTTTTAAAGCTATGTTTAGCATAAAACGGCTGATACTTAATTCGGATTGCTCTATCCGTTTTAATACGGTTTCGTATTCGACGTCGTTCAGTTTAAAGCCGATGTAATGATTCTTAGTTTTATCTTTGATCACTTCCCTTCAAGATGGGTGCGGGTGTCCCGCTTTTTTCTGGCTCGGTTTAACCGAGCCGTAGCTTGCCCTCCACTAAATGAGGTAACCCACCATCACATTTCAGCATGTTGATTTAGCTTTGACTCTCCTCTTAGAGAATAAATCAGCGTATCATTAAAATCCTTAAGCTGCGGTTTATCAATCCTAATCTGATATTGATCCTTATACTGATCGTTTAATGTGCTTGTTATTTCCTGCGTTGCTTTCTCTCCTACCTCATCATTATCGAGACATAATACAATCTCTTTTGTATCCGGATAGTCGATAAGGTATTGCATAAGTCTTTGATTGCTTGTTCCGTAAAGAGAAATATAACTATCGTTTAACTCGAGGTCAAGTCTCTTTTGCAGACTCATATAACTAAGCAGATCGATCGGAGATTCGAATGCGAATACAGTATTCGTTTGCCCGTGTATTGAGAAACCATAACACTTATCAGAACCGGAAATATCTTTAGCGAATGATCGGTTTGGATTGGTTCCTTTTAAATGAATATGTCCAATATGACCTTCTTTGTCATAACCAACAAACACACAATTCCTTCGTTTGTCCTGATAAAGAAGCTTTTTCTTAAAGCACTGGATAACAAGATCATAGTCAATCATCCTTGTTGAACAAAGATATGCAATGACATTTTTTGCATTAGGATTTCTCTCTGGTCGTATAAGAGGTAGATTATCTTTCTCGCTTTTAGATCGATCATATTTTACAGTCTGTTCATCAGAAGAATTTAGAATATCTTGTACTGCTTCTTTCCAACTCGTATTTTCTAAAAACATAACTAATTGTATAAGTCCTCCTCCTCTTGATGCTGCAAAACAATACCAGACATTTTCAGCTTCCGATAAAATAAGACCGCCATAACCTGCAATTTTAAATTCATTTTTACTAAGCGGTTTTAATTCATATCCTTTGTTTCGCATGTAATCGGTAATAGAAATATTTTTTACCTTAGATAGCTCTTCTCGTGTAAATCTCTTATAACTCATATTCATCCTCCAACTCATTTTCACTTACCGGTTCAACATACTCTGATATGATATTCAGAGCATCGTCATAATCTTTTGCTTCAGTACTAATCCTGATGTTCATTTCCTTTGCTTCATCTTCAAATCCATGTTGTTTAAGCGTGCGTGATGCAATACTCATTAGATTTAAGATATTTCCATCCGCTCCGATTATTGGTGATTTTGGTCTTTCGTCTGTCATAGTCATTCTCCTTTCAACTTAACATATTGATCTGCTTTGGTCTTGTCCTTGATTTTTCAGTTGTGTCGTAATTACTGATAATTACTTCTGCATATTCATTCTCACCTCCCATCTGTAGGTTATGCATTCTTGTGACCTTCTCTATATGAAAGTCTTTGTACAAGTCACATATAAAATCACAATCGTTATAAGAAAGTAAAAACTTACCCTGAATATTCTTCAGTACTTTTCTTAAACGATAATGATCATCATTAGTAAAAGGAACATTATAATAATGTTCCGCTTCATAGTAAGGCGGATCACAATAAAAAAAAGAACCTTCTTCATTGTACTGATTAATAAGGTTCTCAAAATCTTTATGCTCAATGATTACTTTTGATAGTCTCTTATGTGCTTGTTTTAATGTAGCAGCAGCATTGTCGATATTAATTCCTCTGGCACCAAAGCTTGTTCTTGATGATCCATAGCTAAACTTTATGAGCTGATAAAATCTTGCTGCACGCTGAATATCTGTCCATCCGGCGTTGATATCTTCTAAGTTTTTAATCTCCTTAAAGTCTTCTCTGGATGGCAGCATATAGTCGATCTGCCTTTGCAATTCATCCGGGTGATACTTCACACATCGATATAAGTTTACTAAAGATGAATCAAAGTCGTTATAGATTTCAAGTTGAGCGTGTTTGGGTTTTAAAAAAAGAAGCCATCCTGCTCCTCCGAATACTTCGATATATTTACTGATTGATACAGGGAAACGATCGACTAAGATTTCTCTTAATGCTTTCTTCCCACCTACCCATGATATAAAACTGTCTATACTGTTTACCTCCTTATAGTTCTAATTCTTCACTTTGCTCTAGGATACGATCCGGTGTTTCATCGATGACATAACCGCTTGATATAAATATACCTTCTTCTTGATTTGTCCAATCTTCTCCAAGTTGGTCGAAATTTACATACGGAATCAACTCTTCTGCAATATCAAATGTGTTTGACTCTGTCGTTAAGTAATAGGCATAATCTCTTGGAGAGTGAATACTCTCAAAATAATCGAAGTCATTTAGGTGATGAACTAGTGTCATCAATTGATTACTTAATGTGCAATCCGTCAATCCAAACTTATAATATATTCTTTCTTCATCGGTTAAAGAAACATACTCCAAAATAGCAGCAAGTTTCTTTCTATCTCTACTCTCCATTGCCTCAATCTGTAAACATATCTGATTTAACTCTGCTAGATTAAAGTTGTCCCCTAACCTCATAATTGTTCCAAGCATATTTACTGACGGATCGATGTTTATATTGCTATTGTGAATACCGGTACAATCAAGCTTTTGACAAAGTCTCTGATAAGCATAGATTGATGCCGGGAGTTTTAAATATGTGCTTCTTGCATTACTGATATTTGTCACTTGAATCTTAGCTATATGATCATCTAAGTAGTCGAAATCAGGTAGTATGATCCCATCATATGCTTCTTGTGTTAGTGGGCATTCTTCATATACATAACCTCCTTCAAAGAATTTACCGCATAACACAAACTGATCTACTTCATATCCAACATCATCTATGTTGATGTTCTCTAAAATAACTGAAGGCATATGGGAATAATGCTCTTTTACAAACCATTTTCCAAGTGCAAAGTGGTTGTCTACTTCTTCGATGACAGAGTAAGTACCATTCTCGATTTCATATGTCAGATTGATAAGATCTAAAATATCACTCACATCATATGCTTTCATCATAGCACTCATATCCTCTTGATCTTCTATTGAGAGTGACTCTATTCTTTGCGCTAAAAAATTGATCTCAAAGATATCTCCAGAATAGATGATATTAATTGGTAGTTGTGGAAAATCGGTGCCGTCATTGATGAAGTTACTTAACTGTATTGCATCACTGATACTCGTTATCCCGTTGTCCTTAAGTCTAAGTTCAAGTTGTCTCTCCGTTAAAGGGAGTGACAGTTCTTCTTGTTGGTCTGTTAGCGGGTTTTTGATTGTTATTAAATACATGTTTAATCCTTTCTGTATTAATCTCGTGAAAAGAATTACTTTAATCGATAAATCACTTTCTAATAAAAAAATCG
Organism: uncultured Anaerofustis sp.; assembly: GCA_963674555.1. GTDB lineage: Bacteria > Bacillota > Clostridia > Eubacteriales > Anaerofustaceae > JBGMEA01. The sequence continues at coordinate 736,208 of OY771429.1, forward strand.
CAATAAATGCGATTTGGATAATATTTCTCTATGAATTTTGTGTATATAACATATGTTTCATTCATGTTAAATGAGAACTCAACTAGTCCTATAAAGATACATCGTTCAACATTCTGTTAAACAGCTCTTTAACGATTGCTTGAGATTATTAATAGACATAATTAAAATTATCATTTTCTTTCTTAAATGAACAAATTTTATGTGAATATGATTTACATAAATCCTCAGCTACTACTCCACCAAAGATACTAAATGTATTATTATTCTAGCATCACAAATCAACCACTACTAATTTAAATACACTGACGACTATCTATAAATTTATCCGCCAAAAATCAAATCACATTTACTATAATAATATGGATTAAGTCCAATTTTACTTACTAACTTATCAAAAATTTCTTCTTTAATAAGAAGCTGGCTCCCTCTTAATACGGGTGTTCTTTCCTGTTCACCCATTAAATTTTTATATGTACACCAGTTTTGGTACTTAAGCACACAATTCCCATCAAAATCTATTCCAATCAACCCATTGTCTGCACTTGTCATTCTTATTTCTAATAAACTAAGAACTTCAAATGTAAGTGCTAAATAATCATATCGATAATATGTCAAAAATGGGTCATATCCCATCACTGCGTCCGTAAAAATAACGGCCTGTTTTCCCTTAAGCGCCATTGGCCTGTACATATGTTTAGGATAAATATGATCAAGAACAGAACCTCTATAGGAATCATGATATAAAGGCAGTCTTTTATTTTCACCGAAACCCATAGCAGAATAAGCCTGGCGGATCTTACAGTTATCGCCAATGCCCCCAGCTCTCCATAAATCTTTCGTGTACATATATTCTCGTTCAATATGTGCTAATCGGATCCAGTCTTTCTCATCTATACTAGATACGCTATCATTTACATCCACTGGATGTGGAATTCCATTAGGTCTTACTATTACTGAATTACTAATTGCATTTAGCAGGAAAACATCTTCTCTAATGCTATGGTAAAAATATTCTTTATCTTCAAGAATTCTTAATTTTGAAACATTCTCCTTCTTTTCAGTACAATACAAATTATTGATGACCGCATTACCAATGGCCTTTATATAATCGCTATGAATCTGGATATTATCCTTCAAAAGACTAGATTTGTCATCCAAATATATGTCAGACAAATATCTCCTATTGCTTTCACTCTGAATCTCTTTGAAGAATCCTAGGATATAATCATCAACCACTACACCTCTATCTTCAAGCAATTTATACCTAGAATCTATACTTTTAAAGCTATGCAAAATAAAATTATTAAAATCTTGATCAGTAGAGTCAACTTCAGGCTTTACTCTTTGCTCAATCTCACTTTTTAACATGAACTGTAATAGGAACCCATCATCTCCACGTGCAGTGATACAAATATAATCATCAAGATTCACTAATTTATACTTCTCTCTTTCCTCATGAGAGTACATATCTTCAACTAATTGAATCAACATAACAATGCTCAAATTAATGTACTCAGAATGATTCGCCAAAACCCGCTTAAAGGGTTTTATAAACATACTTCTCTCTGTATTTCTTGTAAGCAGTGTTTCAAGAGAAGCAAAAACTAATTTATGAATATCTGCCGTTCCATAACGCAACCTCGTTAATAACACATGAAACAACAATTCTTCAATGCAATATCCTTCAAATCTCCTCTCAATTTCTTCCCACTCAATCTGTACTCTGCAACTCAAGCGTAAATCAATAACATCATAAACTATATCCCACAATACTAAAACTTCTTCTTTCCACTCATCAAGGTGCGACAGTATTTTTATTATGCTTTCCGATATCTCGTTAACACCTTCGAAAGGTTTAAACATACTCCCAAAATACTCAAAGTATAAATCAACAGTCAACCTTCTATCTAAATCATAAGCCTTCGAGAAAAATTCATAACTATTATATTTATGATACCGACTATCCTTTTTAATAAGATAGATTCGCAGATTGAGATACGCCTTTACACCATCTATAATTTCATCCATTCTCCCTATACAGATCACTTTTTCTTGAATATCCGAATATTTTCTAGATACAGGACTTTCAAAAGCAAAATCAATAAGTTGATTAATAGCTAACATCACTTCTTGCGACATTTCTTTTATATTTTTTAGATATACCTTGACAGCATTGTTTACTTCTTCAGAATACCCATATGATTTCATAAATCCAAAGACTTCATATATGTTTTTCTCATCTATGCCTTTACCGCTAAACGTTTCTGTGCTTTGGGTATGATTATCTTTATCGGTAAAAGCTTGCACTGAATACTTTTCTGCTTCAAGCAAATTACAATCAATATCATATTTATTGCATAAAGATGAAACAGTTTCTATAAACTGCTCTTCAACTTCATATGCATCTGCATCATCATTAAATTTAAATTTACTGATCAGATCAACAACGGATGTTCTCGCCAGGAGCACCTCTTTATCTTTGTCCAACACAGCAATATTATTGAGATAAGCCTGTATGAAATCACTACTACTTTTATTAGGCATAGACTTAAACAGGGCGTTTCCGATTCTTGAGTGCCTAGGTGTTAGCCAATCAGTAAGTATAGTTTCTAGTGTATTCTCGCAAATCCAAGAATGTTTATAAATCTCCGAATCTGCTATGAATTTCTTCAATGCTAGTTCAGGATCATATTTGCATAATAATTGTGACCACTCATTCTCATAGTCACTTGTTTCTTTTCCATCAGTTTGTCTTACTGCTGCTACTGACATTGCACCTAATTGCTTTATACACCTTTTGCCTTTTTGGGAATCTATGCTGTAGATATCTTCAACCGTGTCCATTAGCCTACTTAGAGTTCTGTCCCTACGTTGACCATATGACATTATCATTTTTATAGCATTGCGAAATTCATTGACTCCCTGCCGCTCATGTCTATTCTTATACAGAAATATAGATTTCTGCAAATAATAATCAGCTAAATCCATATGTATTCTACTTGTTTTTTGTTCTTCAGTCACATCACCAAAATGCTTTAACACAAAGCTATAGTTTTCTTCATTCGAAATTTCAGAAACGAGTTCAAATAATTTATCAGTCGTTAATGGACCCATCATTGCATTTTGTAAAGTGACAAATGTATCATTTGAAGATTCAACAATTATACTAAGGATTTTTTCCCATTCACTCTTGCATAAAATAGCATTCCGTAATGGTTTCTGGATAGTATCATAAATTTCTTGTCTCAAACCATACAGATCCATGGTGCGTATACCATGATTTGCTACCGCTGTTACACGATTTAAATTCGAATAAAGTTGCACTAATTTATTTCCGTTGATTTCACTTTCGCTCTCAAGTGCACAGGCTTGAAAAACAAAGATAATCCAATTGTGAAACCAACTTAAATCAGTAATTTCTTCAATCAATTCATCTACATCACAAGAATATACTTTATAAATCTTCATAGCATTTGCGACCAAGTATTTAATTTTACTTTCTGTATTATCACTATAAATGCTATCTGCTGTTTTCACTGTATTGAAAATATCTTTTATATATTCTTCATTTAAATCTTCTTGATCAGTCCCCTCTATCAACCCTCGCCATTGTTCCATTAATTCCATATCTGTAAGAAGCGAAATGAGTTCCTCTAACCTGTTTCGATGGATGTACTCGTTTAGTACAATTTTCATATATTCTTTATATCCACTATGGGTTGCGTAGCGAATGACATAGTCTTCATTCCTATTCATATCAATCGCTGCAGCAGTTAAATATTTTAGTTCTTCTGTTCGTTCATCCGCATTAAGGGTTTTGCGAGAATTACTATTTTCTATCATTCCATTAATATATGTTTTCCATGGTGGAATAACAAAGTTATATGAGCAAGAGTAACAAACTTTCAATCCTTCCTTAAAAGGCATATTTGCTTTTCCTTCATAGATAAGCATTGTACATAACCATTGAAATCCATGTATTTGTCCAACGCACTTTAAGTATTTTTCAGCATATATTTCATAGTAGAACTCTGCATTCAATACAATACTAGATAGCTCTGAAAGTAACACTAATTTTGAAAATGATTTTTTCTTAGTCGCCGCTTTTACAATATAATCTGAGTTTTTCTTTATAACATCAAATCCATAACCTCTAAAGAAACTTTCGTTAATAAACTCTACATTTGCATATTTCAATAGACTATCATACTGACCAGATTCATATAACAGCCGGAATAAATTGTTGAACGCCTTAATATTACTATATACACCTGTACTCTCAAGCCACATAATAAGATCTTTGTATATATTGTCATAAATCGAGAGCCCATTCCTGTCAAGCAATTCAAGTATATATCGCCGAAAACTTTCATGATAAATTATGAATCCACCATTTACGGCACTCTCTTTAAGTATGCTGCGTAATAACTTTATTCTTTTTTCTACGTAACTACCTAAACCAGTTATAGCCTTCAGTTCTTCAATATTCAAATAGAAAGCGGCTCCAGACAGTACATAAACTACTTTATGGTCTTCATCAATCTGTTTTAACAAATAGTCGTAGTAATTTTTTAGATCATCATTATAATCCGGGATGGAAGAAAGAGTATACTCCCATGAATCCAGAACACTGGATTTTGAAAGTTCATTGACCAGATAAGTAACGTACAGAGGGTTACCATTGCTCTTAGTTAACAAATAACTACTTAATGATTCCGCACATATTTTTTCACACCTACCAATACCTCTAATTTCAAGATATTTACCAATTGTATTTACATCCCAGTTTTTAATTTCAGTGAGCGTATAGTTTTGTTCACATAATTCTAAAACTTCTGAAACTGGTTGCGATACAACGACAATTTTCACGTTTGCAGGCACATTCATTCTCTTGATTATCTCTATGATGTCAGTTTTATTTGTCCCAACAGTAGATTCATGTGAAGATTTGATCCTTTCTATATGATCAAGCCCATCTATTATTAAAACAATTTCTTTATCAATGCTATCAATTAATAGTTGAAGTTCGCTTTCGTCAATACCAAACCTAGATGTCTTTCTATCCTTTAACTCTGGATAAGCGAGCATAATATCATTAATTAAATTTGCCATGAATATATTGGAAGTGACCCTGCCTGTATAAAATATATCATCCAAATTTGTATAGCAATAATGCCTGGCAAATAAAATATCTTGTGATTTAAGGTATTCGATAAAATTAGTAACAAACCATGATTTTCCTGATCCTGGTTCACCGATTAAAATCGTCTTTTCGTTATTACAGATTTCTGAGTAAAACTTCTTAAAATCATTTTCGTCATAGATATTACTGCTTAAATCAACAGGAAACAATTGCTCTATATTTCCATAACCAACAACCAAACCCAAGGCACTAACTATTTGATCCGTTTTTAATGTCCGCTGATTAGCTCTTGCATTTTTAACTATATTCATCAGTTTCAGAAGAATACCATCTGGAGAAATTTCATGGTTAGGATAAATACCTACGCCAATTTCTTTTAAACAATCGATCGTAATCTGTTCCAGGTCACCTTTATTTATGATATCTAAACTTGCTTTTGGTAGACCGAGCTCTATTTTTAAATCCTGAAGAAAATTATTAAAATTATTTCTATCGATATTTATTGCATTATTTCTTAACCGTCTCCAAGAACTTTTGGGAAGTTCTTCCTTCGTAGACCAAATATTTTCGATCTTAATCCGGTATTGTTTTACACTTGGGAATTTAAAATCGTTGCTTACTCCTATCTCTTCCAAAAAGTCAATATCATCATCATAATCCCATGCAAGAAGTATTTTTATCGATATATTTCTATCTTGTTCCAATTTCTTCCAGGAATTGTACAGCACATCTAAAGCAAGATCGTATTTAATAGTTGAAAAATCCCTTTTTGCTATTATTTTATCTTCACTATATTTGATCTGTCGTTTAATAATCTCATTATTATTTACAATAGTAAGATCATCAAATTTATCATCAGCATATTCCTTAGTATCAACCTTAAACTCTGAAGTATTTCCTTTAAGAATATCTTTAATAATAAAATATGAAGTTACTAAATCTTGGTATTCATATCCTTTATGTGCATCTGACAAAGTCATACAATTTCCTCCTCTTATTTATTCATAAAAGAAATTATATCTAAAAACTTTTCTGTATTATCTGACAATCTACTAAAATGCAGAATGTTCATATGTATGCTTAGAATTTATAATTATGGAAGACTTCAAACAATACCATTCTCACAAGTTCGAGGGTTTTTAAAGATCAAGATCAATGCAATTGTCCTTTCCAAATAAGCTTTCTGCACCATCAAGAACACCTGGCGTTGGGTCTGGATAAAAAACCACCAAATTTTCTTTAGCTCTCGTACAACAAACATAAAAAAGTTTTTTTGTTCTTGATAAAATACTCGGGTAATTTATTTGCCTTGCTCGAGTTAATTCTTGAAAAATTCCAGAATCAAATAAATACTCAAAATTATAGTTTGACCATCCTCCATTATGAAGGATAATAAGAACATTATCAAATTCCAATCCTTTAATCTTGTGTTGTGTTGAAAGAGGAACATATCCTTCAAGATACATGTAAAGTTTCTGAAATTCTTTAAATGGGATATCTTTCATTCGCCAATAAAGATATTCATTTTCCTCAATAAATTTTAGAAAATAATCATCTTTTATACAAAGTTTAGAGACATCCGCATAATCAATCACGTCTTTTATTGTTTTATCTTCCAAAGTGCAAATTTTTTTAATGGCATCCCTAAGCACTCGTTTATCTGCAATGCTATTGATTCTAAAGGATGTTTTTTGAATAAGTTCATTATATTGATTATTGTGATATAGAGAGATTATTTCTTGAATTTTAAAAAGATGCTGTATTAATCTATCTCGTTTTGGCTCACGAATAGTAGTGCCATCTACTATAATTTTATCATCAAGAAGATTGTCTTTATCGAGATATATCTTTTGGACTTTTGAGTATGACCAATCTTTCACATACTCATATAATCTTTTTGACAAAGCGTCTTCAAGAAAAACATCTCTCCTCTGCCTTCCTTTACGAGCTCCAGTTTTGTAAATCCAATCCATAGAATTTATTACAGACTCAAAAGTATCTTCGGTATTCAAATCAAAATCACGTTTCTTTGCTTCAGTCTTGAAATCTCTCTTAAATTTTGCAATAGGATCGGCATCATATATAGCCATTAATTGCGCAAACCCCGCTTCATTTGCGATCAGATTGTGAGTCAATCTCAGTTCCTTAGTTTTTTTTGCATCTGAAAAGTCCCAATCACTGCACCAAGAAGATGATTTTACATTTTCTAGATTAAAAGTTTTAGAGTAAAGAAACTTGATGCTTCCTGCTTTTACAGCGCCATCCTTCATGTTCGGCGCAGAACTATCGCCTGAGGGCTTCTGCTCTAGACCATCAGTTCTTAACTGGTTGGCAAGATAGATCACGGCAAAGGGATTTCTCCGGTTTTGCTGTTTTTCAATTTTTGCAACTTTTCCGTTAAACACAAATGAATCAATATCGCCAACCGTAGCGTCATAAATCGACTGCATTGAATCTCCAAAAAAACCTATAATGTTTTTCTTCGATCTTCCAGCCAAAAAAGAAAGCAGAATCTCTATCACCAGTGGTGAAGTATCTTGATACTCATCGACAAAAATAAATTGGAAGCTATCTATAAGTAGGTCACAAAGTCGTCGGTATTTACTGTACATTTTGTGCGCCAAAATGATTACTTCATCATGAGAAATTTCTCCTCTGTCTAACCTAACATATTCTTTATATTGAATACCGTCAGGAAATTCGTTAAAAAACACTTCATCTGCTTTGGGATTCTTAATAGAACTATCTGGGTCGTTAATAAGTTCAATTAATGTTTTCTTCATTTCTTCCTGAAATGGCACTATAGTTTCCCATAAAAAATCATGGATTGTAGAGACCTTTAAATTTTTAGTTTTTGCCCGGTTCCGAATTTCAATGGCCGCAGCATTGGTGAAGGTGATGCACGCAACTCGGGAAGTAGGATAATCTGAAACAATCTCCTTCAATATTTGCACTAAAGAATATGTTTTCCCGCTACCCGCACCGCCGCTAAGAAGGAAATTGCTTCCTGAACGGATACAATCCATAATTTCTAAAATTTCGTTCCCAAGTCGTTCCTTAGCCATAACAATCCCTCCTTTATATACGATGGTGTTTCCCAATTAGAGTATGAGTGTTTTTCATTTTTCTTACTATTTAGTAACACATCCAAAGCAAATGATGCTTTACTGTCAATACATTTTTCGGCTAGAAGATATGGGTCAAATTGATATTCTCCCTCCTCCGATTTTTGATCAAACATACCTTTATTTTTTAGGCTTATAAATGCATTCAGATTATTTATTATGAATGATCGATTAATTTGAAAGAAAGAATCCTCGAAACTACGTGGGTAATAATCATCTGTTCCTTTGATTTGGTAAATCAGCATTAAATCTCCAGTTTGATTTACAACCCATTTCTCATCCAACTTTATTAAAACCTTATTCTCGTACTGCATGTCTGTAAAAAACTTAAGCTGTGTACAACCCTTATATTGAGATAATGGAACTTTATAATAATGCTTTAGGGCACCATTTGTTATATGTGTTCCGGCGTCTATTGGACAAGCTTCAATAACTAGTCTTTCTACGCCATTTTTGTCAATCTTTTTAACTTGTTTCCCCGCATCAATATCGGTAATTATTAATGTCTTGATTCCAATAAATGATAAGAATTTATCGAATATTTGTGAATAGGCACCACTTTCTATCAGTGATATATTCTGTGAGAGCAATGGTGCTTGACTGCTGTCATTTTCTTCTTCATCAATCTTTTTCATCATTGCAGGAAGAAGTATACGCTCAGTCTCTCCTTCATATAAAATAGCCTTATCAGCAAAGAAAATTTCGGCATAATTCAAAGTAAGATATTGCTTCAAGAATTTAAAATGATTGTTTTGAGGCTCTTTTTCGTTTTTGTATGCGATTTCCAAGTCTTTTAAATTCTTCGAAATAGCACTAGATGGTGTTTCACGTTGAAAATATTTGATATCGTCAAAATCACATTCTGCAACAATATGTGCTGAATGTGTTGTAATGACTGTCTGTAAATCAAATCTCTTTTTACCATCTATCCCAGAAGATCCCTCTTTCAATAGGCTCTTAATGTTCTTAATGAAAATATACTGCATTTGAGGGTGTGTATAAGCTTCAGGTTCCTCAATAAATAAAAGATTAACGTCTGCGGGGATTGCTGCTGAATCTTTGTCTTTTCGGAATTCGCTCAATAAAGTTTCTATCTCAATGATCATGCTAATTAAATTTAAGTAACCCAACCCATTATAGCTTTCCGGTAATTGATAATTATCTGCTTCATAAACAACCGTTGTATTTCCTTTTAACAATTGCTGCTGACTAAGCGTTGAAATAAATTTTACAATGGTTTCATTTTCTCTAATTCCCCCAAATTTTTTTACCTTTTTGATTACATTATCAAAAAGTCCTTGATAAATCTCAGTTAGCGAAATATCAGTTTCTAGTAAAGCATCTTCAAATTTCTGGATTGTTGGATCTTGCTCGTTAGATTTTGTTTTTTCATAATATTTCCCTGACAAACTAGACAATGTTTCATTATTTTCCTTGTTTTCAGTGCTCCTACGAGCACCAATATATTTGAAAGAGAGAATTTTGCTGACATCAAGAGGAGATGTTGTATCAAAAAGTTTGTATTCATCCTCAAGTACTGTATCGGAAACCACATCATAACGAATTGCTTTCTTATTAATCTGAAAATATCTGCGATGTCTGCCTTTAATAAAAGTATCAAAACACTCAGATTTTTTATAATTCGGGTTATCTTCAAAGCGATCATAGTGTTTCTTAAAAGATTCTATTAGGGACATCATCATATCTGATTCGATAACATATTCAAATTTCAGTACCACCATATTATTATCTGGATCAAGATCAAAAAACAGAGGCCTTATATTGGAAAAATTATCACTTTCATCATATCGAATGAACAAATATAATTCTATCCCTTTATACCGTGTAGTTTCCCAAGAAATACCATCATCTTCAATAGCTTTAAATAATGTTGCTTTAAAATTAGTATTAAAATCGTCATATGTAAAATTGTTGGAAGAATTTTTCCCCCCGATAAATCTATCAAGCAAAGCAATAAGCGAAGTCTTCCCACAATTATTTTTTCCAATAACAAGGGATATATTCTCTTCTAAATCTAGATTGAACTTTTTAAGTATACGGAAATTATTAACTTGAATTTTTGTTAATTTCATAATAAATATTATACTCCTTTTTTTCTTATTCTTATTGCACTAACTGCTTTCACAAATTAAATGATGTGAAAACAGCTCAATAATCGTAAGATTTTATTCAATAGATTATCATCTAATTTTGCATCAATATGTAATGGTCTCAAATGATTCTGAAGATTTTATAGTAAAGGCAAACATGATTCAGTTACCAGAATAAATACTTTAAATATACTATATATCGAAACAAATATAATTAGTCTAACTATGCAATATTGAACCTAAAGTTCTATTGGAGATCAATCGATTTTTGTCTATTTTCCAACAAGCCGAAAGGTAATTAAAAAAGAAATAAAAGCAATAATCGATATTGTAAAATAATTGTAATATATGTTATTGAAGAAGATGTAATCTCCTGTCAGCCATACGAAAATTAGTTTGAAAAGCATTTTCATTTTTATCCTGCATCGACATTGTTAAATTAAATATCTTAAGAATATGTAATGTATTACCTGTCAAATATAACATGTAAATCAAATTTATGTTATTATTAGAATACATTTATTATAACAAGTATAGAAAATTAATACAATTATTCATATTCCTATTTTTTTTGTATATCTATATTTATTCAATTAAAGAATTAATGTATAAAAATGGAAGTATAATATAATAGGATAACAATACGTTTCAACATATTCGTTAGCAAAATGAATCCGTAAACATCAGTGCAAACCAATCAAATACATGAAGGGATTTAGGATGTCCAAAGGATGTCTATAACCAGAATGGAGAGGTAAAGACGGACAAAAAAGGATGCAAAAGGTCGAAAAAGAACATTAAAAAAAAGCGCCTACCTTTCTGCAAATAACGATTTTTCTTTTAAATAAAGCAAATTTGCATTATTGCAAACATATGTCCTATTAGAAATGGGGTTCAAGAGGCCGGAAGTTCGAATCTTCTCACTCTAATCATTATCTACTATAAAAATCGATATATCGTAAACATTCCGTTAAACTAATGTTTAGAGGAATATTAAGCTCTTATTATTTACATTGCTCAATATTTGTTACGAAACAATCTCGAAACTTAATAGAATGCTTGAAAGCTTGTTTACTTTCGTTCTCTTATCGTTTATAATAAGAGCACGAAAGTAAGGTATTGTTATGAATAAAACTGAATTGCTTGATAGCATTTTAAAAGAGAATAACGGCTTTTTAAAAACGTCAGAGGTTACCAAAGCAGGAATTTCAAGATCCTATTTAGGTGAATACGTTCAAAAAAGAGGTCTGCAACGCATTTCCCATGGACTTTATATGTCTGAAGATGCTTGGCATGATGGTATGTATGTTCTTCAAGTTCGCTATCCTGGAGCGGTATTTTCGCATGAAACAGCATTATATTTACTTAAGCTTGCTGAGCGCGAACCTCTACAGTATACTGTAACAATGAAAGCCGGAAGCAACGCTACTCGCATTACGAAGCAAGGTGTTAAGGTATACAAAGTCAAAGAAGAACTATACGGTGAAGGCATTATTGAAGCTTTATCTCCTGCTGGACATACCCTTCAAGTCTATAACTCCGAGCGAACGATTTGCGATTTAATTCGAAGCAGAAGCAATGTTGAGATTCAAGATTTGCAGACAGCGCTAAGAGAGTATATCCGTCGGAAAGAAAAAAACATTCCGCTACTAATGAGATACGCTAAAATGTTTTCTGTCGTAAAAATCATTCGACAATATCTGGAGGTACTTCTGTAATGATTCATACATCAAGGCAATTAAAAGCTTTAGTTCAAAACAAATCTAATGGAGATAGTGCAAAGGCTCAAATTATTATTCGCAATTACGCTATGGAACGATTTCTTGAACGATTGTCTTTGTCGCAATATAGCAATGCTCTTATACTTAAGGGTGGCACTTTGATTGCAGCAATGGTTGGTATTGATAGTCGTTCAACAATGGATGTTGACGCTACCGTCAAAAATCTAACCTTATCCGTAGAAAGTGCCCAGAAGATCGTCGAAGACATTATTTCAATTGAAGTCGATGACAGAATGAGTTTTAATATTTTAAGTACAACTACAATAATGGATGAAATGGATTACTCAGGAGTACGGTTAACGCTTGAAGCAACACTAGAGACAATGAGAACTCCATTGAAAATTGATTTTTCCTCCGGGGATATAATCACACCTCAAGAAATAAATTATTCATATAAACTATTGTTTGAAAATCGACACATATCTATATTAGCATATAATCTTGAAACCATTCTAGCAGAAAAAATTGAAACACTACTCTCTCGAGGCACCGCAAATACACGCATGCGAGATTTTTATGACATTTTTATTCTCGAAAATTCACAAGAACACAACTATAATCCTAACGTGTTTGTAGCTGCATTTGAAAAGACTAGCCAACATCGAGGTTCATCTACGGTTGTCAGTAATGCGAATGTCACCCTAGATGAAATCCAAACAAGTTCCGATATGACCAAACTATGGAGAAACTATCAGAATAAATTCGATTATGCTATAGATATTAGTTGGGATGACATAATGAACTCAGTTAGAAGACTATGTTCGATTATAGGGCTTTAACTTAGCAGCCACAATGGAAGAAAGAGCAGCTTTCCGTCAAACTAATCTTTAGCGGACAATGATAATCATATCTCCAGCACAATAAACATACTTACTCAAATAACCTGTATGCAACATTAATTCTTCTTATTCAGGCTTTAAATTGTTTCAAATTTCGCATAAATATTTAAATCGTTCTTTATTAATTTGGCAAGCACTAATTGAGAAATGCAATATTTTATCTGTAATATATCCTATCAATTTATTCTACTCGATAAGAGCATGAGAATAAAGTAGTATAAAAGTTAACTTCTTCTATACTACTTTAAGCATAATTTTATTTATTTCACCTTGTGGAGGATGTTATACTGCAATTTATTAATTACCCGTCTCGGTCTCAAAAAAAACTAACATATATTGGCAAACAATTTCAAATATAGTTTGCACATATTGTTTGCGAAAAATTATCTCTGTCTCTTCGCCATCTCCACTTTGATAAAATATCATTTCACTGGATTGAGCTAAACTCAAGCGATCAAAATCATATGGATTTACTACCCAAAATCAATTATTACCAGTGAATTCTTGACTTTTTCATTTCTATTTTGATCAACTGTTTATAACTATCGAAATTTTCTATTGTCTCTAAGTTATTGGTTACAATCCGAAAGAACAATTTGCAAAATTGTTGATCGTTTCTATTCAAGTCAGAGAAATTTATGCTCATGACATTGAAAATAATTTCATATGGAATCCATTGATAACCCCATATCGTTTTCAATGAAAACTCAGCATAATATTGCCCGCGATCTTTGCTGATTTTTATTAAGATATCATTGTTTGTTTTGCACAAAACATAATAATTACCAAAAAATTGTTCTTCGGACTTACTTTCAACAATATTAAATCTATTGTACTTGTTAATTTCTTCGATACATTGAACAAAATTCATCGACTTAATTCTCCCATTATTTTTTGATTAATTCCCACCCATATTTTACTATTTTATACCCTTTACTCAGCAGATATTCTATCTCCTTATAAAAATATGTTCCTTTTTGAGCTTTATAAGCATTAAACGATAATGTTATTTTTTGCCCACTACTTATTACTTTATCTAAAAAAGCTCTATTTAGTGCCCATTGTGCTGCGGCACTTAGTTTGTTCCAAACATTACTTGCGATACTAAAAACGCTTGAACCAAGTTTTTGTGCTAATGCTAAATATGTTGGATACCTACCCAAAACTACAGTTCCTGTAGTAACCCCTAAAAATTTATATACCCAAACAGGAATTCTACTTACCAAAGATGGACTAGAAAATATAAATCCTTTGATAATTGCAGCCATGACTCCCCCGGCAAACCATCCTATTACAGCACCCCCAACAGTAACTCCTGCTCTTATAGCCCAATATTTCCACCCAGATGAATAACCCAATTTTTTTGCGACATAATCTCCAAAAAACCATCCCGCAATTCCACCGATTATCGCGCAAACCCATTGAATTGGGGTTCCGAAATGCCCTGCGCGATCAGTATAATTCACCGGATCGTTATTGCAATAAGCATACAGGTTCGCGGCAGCACCCGTTTCCCCTTCATGATAACTAATATCATCCCTGCTGATAAACCGGCAGAGTTCAGGGTCGTAATATCTGCTTTGTAAGTAGTACATGCCAGTTTCGCTGTCGTAATAATAACCCCTGTAAAGCAGATGGTTCTGCATACCAACTGTGGATGCTAAGCTTCCGCCGATATTTAAGAGTTTTCCCCATGTGTCGTAGGTATAGGTAACTACCTCATTATTACTGTCATCAACAATGCCGATCACGTCACCCTGAGCGTTTGTCTCATACCAATACTGATCGGTCGTAGCTCCGTCACTTACTTCGAAATAGATAGGGCTATCATCTGAATTGTAAACATAATTGACTGTAACGCCGTTTGTCGTTTCTGCATCGATCAATGAACCTTGAAGGGTGTAGGTGGTCGTAATACTACCGACTGTTTTACTTGTCCGGATCCCATTGGGGTTGTAAGTGTAGCTTTCAAGAACTTCATCAGTCGCGGTATTTTTGATCTGTGTCAGTTCACTATCTGTCGACCAAACGTATGTCATGTCATTGTAGTCGATCATATCCCCTACAGCATTGTACGAGATGACTAAACCGTCATAGCTTGTTAATTGATCGGGATCATCGACATTGGTATAGGAATAGACGATCGTATCGGTCGGCGTCTCACTGCTTAAATCCGACTGGGTAGTATAGGTATACACATTTTTGCTTGTGATATTTCCGCGATCGTTATATGTATAAGCGAATGTTGCGCTCTCTGTTACGCTGTCGACACGGATGAGCTGCTTGTCTTCGTCGTAGGTGTACCTAGCTTGCTCGGTGCTCGATTCTGCAACCGTAAGTATCTTTCCGTCACTGTCATAAGTATAACAGAATTCGTATTCATTAGAACCGAAAATTTCATCATAAGATACGATATATCCCAGCTCATCGTAGCTATATGTTAGGGAGTATCCATTGGTATTTGTGATTGTATCTAAGGTTCCGTCGTCATTGTAAGAAAACGTATTGGTAATAGAACCGAACATCTGCGTTGACACGGAATCATCGGTCGTAAACGTAAACACCGAATTGTCCGGCGTGGTGATCGTTTCTACAGAACCGCTGTCAAAATAGGTATAGCGGAAACCGACAGTGTTATCCGAATAACTATCGATAGGTGCGGTTTCGTTGAGCCCATCATAAGACGCGTTGTACTGACTCGGGTTGATCTGTTGAAGCAGATTTTCGTATTGGTCATATACATAACGTGTAACATTTCCGTCTGGATCCGTACTCCGAAGAAGATTATCATTACTATCATAGATGTAACGATATCCGACAGATGCATCTGAGTAAGTATCCACTGGTGTAGACTCGTTCAATCCATCGTATGAAAGATTATATTGATCCCATGTAATCATATGGACCATGTTCCCGTTAGTGTCATAGACATAACGCGTTACTTTTCCGTCAGGTGTTGCTTCTCTCAACAGATGATCTTGATCGTCATATGTGTAGCGATATCCGACAGTGTTGTCAGCGTAAGAGCTTGACGCAGGCAGACCATCATCCGCTGGGTCGTATTGATCACTCATGACTTTTTGGACCAATCTTAATGATGCATCGTAAACATAGCGCGTGACGGCACCGTTCGAATTGGTATGCCGTAACACATTTGCATACACATCATAGATATAGCGTTCACCGACATTCGCATTCGCGTAAGTATATGCAATCGGAGTGTCGTTTAGTCCATCGTCTGTAGCATTATAATCCTCATGATTGATCTTCTGGATTAATTGTCCCGCGGCATCGTAGACGTAGCGAGTATATTCATTGTCCTCGTTTTTTGTCCGTATTAATGTTCCGTTTAAATCATAAACATTATCTTTCGTTTTTGTGTCGCCTGCACTTGTCACTGATTCTGTCATGCCCCAACCAATCGTATTATATGTATAAGTAGAGGACGATATTATTTCAGAATTTCGCACAGAAATTGCTGTGAGCATATTGCCGTAAGCATCGTAGGTATAGGTCGTTTCCGTCGCATCAGGAGCTGTTTCGGTATGTTTCGATCCATTCGTATAATAGGTATAGATTGCGATATTAAATAATGTGGGATCTACTGACGGATTATAATCGATTGTTGTCCCTGATTTTTGTTCAGCAATTAGTATAACGTCATGATACGCATTGTATTCATAGAATGTTACAATTCCATCTTGATCTGTAGAAGTAAGGATATCTCTTTCAACATTGTAAGTAAAAGTCTGTGTGCTATTATTTGTTGTGTAAGTAATAGTTGTTGCGTCACCATTTTCATTGTATGTATATTCCGCTTCACTATCAGATAGAATTTGTCCAAAAGCATTATATGAAATTGTCTCAGCGTCATTATCGATACTAATCAAATAATTATTTTCATCAAGAGTATAGACAATTTGGTTATTTTTACTATCTGTTGTTGTGACAGCATTTCCCAGAGTATCATAAGTATAAGTAAGAACATCCCCGGGTGCGTTAATGATAGATGACAATAAGCCATTTGCATCATAGGACATTGCTACAATCGGATTAGATAAACCATTCTCTACCATCGAAAGCAATCCGTTTGTATAAGTATATGTAGTCACATAACCCATTGGATCCGTAACGGTTGTTAAATAGTCTCCCGTATACGCATAGGTGTAAGTTCTGTTTGCCGGATCTGTGATCGATGTGATCTTTCCGTTCGTGTACCCGATCGTATAAGTACGGTTCACAGTATCCGTGATCGACTGGATAATACCTGATGCATCAAGCGTAAATGATTGGGTATTTCCATACTTATCTTCGATCTGATCTAAATAGCCGTCGGCAGTGAAATGATATTCCGTACTGTTATCATAGATCAATGTATAGGTACTGTCCGTATTTAGCTGTAGTTTTAATTCTGAGTTAAAAGTTGTATAAATACCGTTTTCCGCGTCGGTCAATAAAAATGTGACTACACTGTTATCGGGCATATACAGATATTTCATATCAGAAACGGTCACATTTTGGGTCTGATCGTTATCGTTAACGTATGAATAAGTGACATCACCTAAGTTCATATCGTAGCTGAAAGTCCAACCGATACCCATGATACCGTTTGAAATATCCTTGCTGTTATAACTACGGCCGAGATCAACATCAAACCCGACCGAACTGACGCTGATATCGGTAGCAGAGGTGGAATAAACGCCGATGGAGTCGTTGGTCGTAACATGATTCACGACTACCGTCCAAACTGATTCGTTTCCATCTTCAGAGAAATAGATCGTATATGTACCATTCTGGCCAGCTTGGAATGTTCCGTCTTCAAATACATTTCCGCTCTGCGCAAAATACGCAATGTCATGTTCTCCGATCGCCCACTTAGCTGTGTCAATCGTACCTTCAAAACTGTCCAAATCGACAATAACGTTATTTACGATACCCCAGTCACTTTCTGCATAGATTGCAGGGGAATAGTCTCCTACCGTTACTTGTGAGGAGTAAGAAAGTGCGGAATAATTACCTTTTGTGTCATATGCGGAAACACTAATCTTATAGACTGCATCGTCGTCAATATTGTCTATTGCAGTCGTATATGTGCTAAGCGAACCGTTGTATGGCACAGAATAAACACCGCCAACTTGAGTAAATGAACTGTCTATATTTTGTTTATAGACTTTGATTTTATACGAAGAAATGCCGCTATCAATATTCAAAGGGAGATCAGTGACCTTATTAAAGGTTACTGTGAGTGTTGCTTTGCCAACATGAGCTGTGTCTTGTTCTTCTGTTAGGCTAGGAGTACTCACTACATTCGGCGCTGTAGTATCAGTCATCGTGACGGTCTTAGTGGCTGAGTTAACGCCGATCCCGTACGAATTCTGCGCCTGAATATAGAATTGGTATGCGCCGGTTCCACTTAATACTGTAGCTGAACTGTTCGGAAAACCTGTATAACCGGAAAAGATTGTTTTTCCGGAACTGTTCCATGTGTATGTCGTACTGTTTAATGTTATTTCATTCGTAATATCTCTTGAAATTGTGCTTCCGCCATATCCTTTAATATAAAGAATATATTTTGAGGCACCCGTAACCTGTGAGAATGGAATCGATACATTACAGTAACCTGAATTAACCCCACCGCTAGTTACAACCGGTGTTGACAGTGTTGTCGGTGACTGATAGGTTACTGCCAAGTATGGTCTGTAAGAAGTTGCTGTAGTTCTCGAACCATATAAATCAACTCGATTATATACAGATGAACTTTCGACTGTCGCACGGAGCATAATTCCGTAATTGGAATAAGTCCCGTTGGCCCACCAAGCGACAACACGCTTAACATCCCAAGTATGAGAGGCGGATCCTGTCGCGGTACTTGTTCCGCAACTGAAGGAAGAATTCCCAGGTTGATTGTTATATGTTATTGAACTCGGCGACCAACTTCCCGTTACTCTGTAGAAAGTCATAATAGCATATGGGGGAGAGTTATCCCATTCCCAAGCTTTAATAGTTGCACTTGTAATTATTTTTTGTGAAATTACAGACTGCAATGTAGGAAACTGAATAAATGTTCTGGTATTAGCCGACATGCTTCCGCTATAACCACATCGCATGATTCTGACATCCGACGAGTAAAAGTTATAGTTTGCCCAGCCATTACTCATAACATATGCGTCATAAACCTGTGATGAACCGACCATAGTTACTGATGGATCTATAATTACAGGATAAGCAGTATTGGGATCATCTAAGTAATCTTCAGATACAACTACATTAAGATAATATTTGCCTTCCGCTTTTTCAATCAATTCATAATGAACAGATTCGAAGTAAGCTTCCTCTTTATTTTCTTTTCCATCTGCATCGATCATATACGGTGCAGGCACTGAGCCTACGATCTCATCGGTTTTACGATCATAAATAACTACTTCACCGTATTCATCAAGCTCCGCATAGCATCCCTTAACTTCTAAGTAAAACTCAAAAACATTTGTTTCAGGTTTTTGATATAAAATGATATTTTCTTTAACACCAAACTGATCGGGGATATATTCGTAATCAATCACATTTTCATTGTTCTCATCTAACACCGAATATGTGATCGCTGTCTTCTTTTCTGATTTCTCATCATAAAGATCAGTTACTTCTTCTGTCTTTGTATTTCCATTATTGACTGATACAGCTTTCTTTTCTTCCTTAGCTAATTCCTTTTCAATCTCACTCGCATCTTCTTTTAAATCAGTTTTATCTATTTTTCCGCCTGATGTAATCGGTAATAGTGTAATCGAATAGTCCTTGTATTTAACAACTATAGGAGAATTTTCAGAAAGGATTTCTGGCAGATAGGTATCAACCGGAGATGCTTTGGTTTTATACTTCATGATACCTTCATCAAGCATTTTCGCACCTTCGGTTAATTCAGTTAAAGAAACATCAATATCAGTTAAATGCCCCTCTTCATCCTCATAACGAACAGGAGAAGAATAAAATCTCGCAGTATTCGTCCCATCATCATTTAGAAAGACGGTGGTATATTCATCACACTGATCTTCAACGAGTTTTGTCTTATCGATGCTTTGGTCACGAATCGCGACGTCTTCGTCGGATTGTTCATCTATCTGATTTAGATTTTCACCATCTCCAACATTCTCAGTTGCATAAACAACAGGCACAAAAAAAGATGCGATTTGTGTGAATCCACAACCCATAAATAGCATCAATAAGACTAATAGACAAGCAATAATTTTTCTAGGCATACCCCTCATGGCAACACCCTCCCCAAATAATAGAATTTTGATATATTGCTTTAAATTATTAAATTTTTTTCTTGATAAATGGATTGTATATTAACATCAGCATTCTGTCAATAAAAATTTGATTTATATTTGAATTATAATATATATTCCCTATTTCTATCTCCTTCATTCTTAGACCTCAGTATGCCTAAGTATGCCTATCACCCAAGAAAATCAAAGAATATTCATGAAAATATAAACAATTCTTTTTTTATTGCATATTATTGCAAACTAGAAAAACCCTTTATTTAAAGCCAAAAACATGCATTTAAAATGCGTGTTTTATAAGCATGTCTAGATCCTTGAGTGACACTCTTAATCAGGGTGTCCAGGGTTCGAGCCCCTGATGAGTCACCATTTTTTTGCTTTAGAACCACTGTTTATGATGGTTTCTTTTTTATTGAGATCCACTCTTTAAAGATAATTCACTGCAAAGCTCACCCGTATTCTCAACGACACGCAAGCCAAACTCGATTGCTTTTTCATACAATGTCCTGTTCTTATCATTCATGTCCCCGTAACTTTTTAAGCAATTGATTACAGTATTGCATCCGGATAATCTTTCGATAGCTCTATATAAAGTTTCATCACTTATTTGCATAAAACTTTTCTCACTTATTACCTCTACAGCAAGGTCTGATGCAAGCTGATAATCGATATCATTCTCATGCAATATACCTGTGATAAACGCTAGTCGATTTTTTTGCAAAATTCGATACTCTTCAATACCGCTTCCGCCACCGGCTATAACAAAAATATTTGCTTTACCGATTCCCTTACCTATTTCAACACTCCCAAACAAAGGATTGTAACTCCCACTTGTTAGATCATACAATTTATTGATGTTTTCCTTTGTAAATATTTCCTTTGGTGAGCCATAATGCGCGATACGATCCCCTTTAACGCACATGACGATGTCGGATACTTTTTGCGCAAGATCCAACTCGTGCAAAGACATGATGACAGCAATATTACGTGATTTTGCCATATCTCTTAGAATATTAAGCAAATCTATTTGATAACGAATATCCAAAAATGATGTCGGTTCGTCAAGCACGATTATTTCGGGTTCTTGACAAATCGCACGTGCGAGCAAAACGCGTTGTCGCTGCCCATCACTGATTTGTGTAAAATCCCTGTGTCTAAGATCCCATATATCCACTAGTTCCATCGCTTCGCGCGTTTTGACTTTATCTTCTTCCGATAATATCCCTAATTTCCCTGTGTATGGATAGCGCCCCGTGAAAACAACATCCTCACAAGTCATCAATTCCGTTCTTAATTTATCTGTCAAAACAACAGCAACTTTATAAGACATATCCTTGTTTGTCATATCTTCTATCGAACATTGGTCTATATAAACAGTGCCGTATATGCTTTTAAGATATTTTGTGATGCTTTTTAAAATAGTTGTCTTTCCTGAAGCATTTGGACCGATCAAAGTCAAAATTTGTCCTTTTTTTAAAGATATGTCAATATCTTTGATCAACGGTTTACCGTCATATCCGACTGTCAATTGCTCTGTATGAAAATAAATAGCACTATTATCTTTGCTCAATTTGTCCTCCGTCTTCGAACCATAATATAGATAACGATCGGCGCACCGAATACCGCCGTTACGGAACTGATACTCAATTCAGTCGGTGCAAACATTGTTCGAGCGATCAAATCACATCCTAAACAAAAAATCGCTCCGCCTAAAAAACATGCAGGAATAACGATAAGAGGCTTTGCGGTTTTTAGAAAAGCTTTAATAAGATGCGGTACCGCTATACCAACGAAAGAGATCGGACCGGCAAACGCCGTGACGCAAGCCGAAAACATGCTTGAAAGCAGCACTAACATCACGCGAAACAACTTGATATTAACACCCATATTTTGCGCATAGTTTTCTCCGAGTTGAAATGCCCCTATTGGTTTTGAAAGTAAAAAAGTAATGACAAAAGTAATTGATACGACGATCGTCATAACCAAAACATCATTCCATGAAATCCCGGAAAAGCTTCCGCGTGACCAATAATGCAGGTTCACGATGTTGGCATCATTGGCAAAAGTAACCAGGAAATCTGTTATTGCCGAACAGATATAACCGATCATAACGCCGCTTACAATCAACATTGACATTCGCTGAACCTTACGTGCTACGAGAAGCACAAAACCCATCGATATCATTGCTCCAATAAATGCGGTTGCGATAAGAAGTGCGGAGCTTACCGCAAATGATGCGCTGAACACCGTGATCATAACGATGGCTACCGCTAACTTTGCCCCTGACGATATTCCTAGCACAAAAGGTCCAGCGATCGGATTGCTAAAGAAAGTTTGTAATAAAAAGCCTGACAACGCTAACGCACCACCCAATACTACACACGCTATGAGTCTAGGAAAACGAATAAGCCAGATGATTTTTTCGCTTGTTGTTTCACCGCCACGATTGATGATCGCCTGCCAAATATCTTTGAAAGAGACCGCGAAACTACCGATACTTATGTTCAGGATTACTAATACGACCAATGCCGCAATCAATATTGCGAAAATCAGGATAAAACGATATTTTTCTTTTGACTTTTCGATCATACAACTATGCCTATACTTTCTATTGATTACATATGTGATTTATTTTAACTTATACAAGAAATTCAACTCTGTTAATTCGTCCCCTGCTATCAACATGTTATGCATATCTGAAATCATCAGACCTACTTGCGTCATCTCTTGATAAAGATTTTGACCGGTACACCAAACATCTCCGTTTTGAACCGCTTTAAAATCAGCCAACAAAGCGTTCTTCCCTATAAGCTCTTCCAGAGTGTATACCCCTCCGTCGATCGTACTGTTATAAATAATATAATCCGCTTCTTTTGCCGTAGCGTAAAACTCTTCCATTTCCAAAGTAACGGTTGAAGTTGCTTTTTCAGGATCTCCCAGATCTTCATAAATATAATGCCCTCCTGCCAATTCGATCATTTTTGATACATAATCTCCGGATTTTCGCGTAACAGCCGAACCTGCTGAACTAATATAAAAGAAAGCTACGGTCTTACCGGTATCCTCAAGACCTTCGACCGCCTGCATATATGAAACTTGCTCATTAAAAATTTGTTCCGCAATTTCTTCCTTATCAAGCAGTATTGCGTATAATTTTATCCATTCGGTTCGTCCCAAAGGATGCGATTCAAAGCTGGATTGTTCTACGAGCACAGGGATGCCCAAAGCTTCGAGCTTTTCTTTTACTTCCGGAGTATGATTGATCATGGTGTTCTCTATAGCCAACTCACAGTCATTTGCCAAAAGCAATTCATAATCAGGTTTACTGTACTTACCCGCATAAAGGATATCTCCGTTCTCAAGCGCCTCTTTTGCATTTTCGATATACCAGCCATCGGCATCGGTGCCAGAAAAAGCTATGCTGTCCAAAGAAGAAAGTGCATCAAACAAGCTCATAACAGCTGTAGCGACCAAATAGATATCATCGATCGGTTGTTGTAAGATCACAATATCTTCATCAATGTCGTTAGGTACGTGCTGATCCTCCGGAACAACAAGGAACCTGCTTCCATCAGATATTGTTATCAAAGCATATCCGCCGGCATAATAGTCTACATTAAAATTCTGTGCGTATTTAAGCTCCATACTGTATTCTTTTTCCCAACCATTCCCAAGCCCATTATCAGCTATCGAATCGGATGGGCTACATCCTGTCAACATTGTTGATAAGATCAAAAAACAAATGAATACAGCTATGATTTTTTTAGTTGTATTTTGATTCATGATCGATTTTCCGTCAGTTTTTTTCTTTTTACTATAATTTGTACAATCGCAATGATGCCCGCAAGTATAACAGCAGTGATCACGATGATCATAACAGTGTTATTTTTCTGTCCAACTGCTTTTAGAGTCGAAGAGTCGAAATATAAAGTGTATTCGATCACATGCGGTTCGCTCATTGCTTCAGTCTCGGCACTTATGGCGATATCTTGATCGAAAACCGTGACGCGTATTTCAAAAGTAGAGTTCCCTTCCTCATTGATCGGATAATAATAAGTTCCATCGATCAACATATACGTATAGTACGAACTGCTCCATATGATTGTTGCTGTCATTTCGCCTTCGGAAACGATAAGCACACACGGTGTTTCGACTGAAGATCTTCCCGATCCACCCGCCAGAAACACTTCGATCGTATATTGTCCATCATCGGGGACATCTGCTGCCACAGCCGAAATCGGCGCACAAATTAGTATGATCAGCAATAAAATTGCAATGCTTTTTTTCATATGAGCTCCTTTAGCTTTATCTGCAAAACGACGTCGGGAGTAGGCATACGCCTACTCCATCATGATTCTTATACTGAATAATTTACTCTACCTCTACCATCGTTTCAGATTGGAACACCAGTACTCTGTCATACCATTGCTCTTTGTTGATGCTCCATGCAGCGCAATCGATCTCTTGATCCAATGCATCTACAGGTACTTCGTATGTATACATTCCCTCATCGTCTTCGACAAAATAAATATAATCCGCTTCATCAGCAGCGAGCGCTTCTTCACCCGTGCCCATATAGAGCTTTTCGTAACCTGTACCGCTTAATGTCATCACCGCGGTCATTGCTTCACCGTCTACTGTTAATTGACAATCTACGATTTTAAACATAGATGAACTTGATTCCACTGCGATGGTATAAACAGTTGCTTCTTCCTTTGTGCAACCGCTAAACAGTCCGGTAATCAAGAAAATTGAAATAAGTAATATAAGTGTTTTTTTCATTTTTTCCCTCTTTTTAATAAATATTTATCCTTAAATGCCCTCGCCTCCAGCGAGGACAAATAGATCGAACTATATTTTTTTATGCTTATCTACTCCATAGCGTTCATCGCATCTTGAACATGGTCAACATAAATTTTCTGTATTTCATTGTATTGACCCAAGCCTTCAAGAATGCATACAACTTCTATTCCCTCAGCTTCAAATTCCGTTTTCCACGAGTCCTCTTCATCGCCTGCCATGTCATTATTAGCATGGTCTCCAGATACGACCATAAGCGGTTCTAAAACAACACGTGTATAACCTCCGGCTTTTACTGCCTCGATCATATCGTCTAAACTCGGCGATGCTTCTACCGTTCCGATATAATAATTCGAATATCCCTCTGCGGTAATTTTATCTTGAAATGTCGCATATATGGCATTTGCTTCATGATGTGTACCGTGACCTATAAAAACGATCGCTGTATCTTCATTGGCATATGAACCTGTTCGCTCTGTGATCGCATCAATAACCGCCATCATATCTGCATCACTTGTAAGCAACGGTTCACCTATAGATAAACTGTCAAACTGGTCTTTATAATTCTCAAGTTCAGCTATTAAATCATCATATTCAAAACCATTCATCAAATGCGTCGGTTGAACGATTAATGTTTTAACGCCGTCAGCGACCAATTTATCCAATGCTTCCGTCACATTATCGATCACGATGCCCTCACGATCTTCCAAAACATCGATGATTATCTGAGAAGTGAACGCCCGCCTGACATCGTAATCGGGATAGGCTTCTTGAATAGCAGATTCGATACCACCTATTGTAATATTTCTGCTGACGTTATAACTTGTCCCAAAGCTAACCACTAGGATAGCCTTCTCATTGTCACTGTCACTTGAAGTGCAGCCTGTCAATCCCACAGCGAGCAGTGTTACAACCAATAGGATTGAAATCGCTTTTTTCATTTTTTACCTCCGGCCCTTTTATGATTTCGTACCTGCTTCATAACAGTACGTAAGGGTTCATTGTGCATGGAGTAAAAAAAACACGCACCTCCGAGAGTACGTGTTACATTCAACAAGCGCATATTTCTATGCAATGTTGCGTTTCTCCAGGATTCATAGATCTACAACAACTCCGTGAAATTTCACGGCAGATAGGCCAAGCGCTCTGGCTTAAAGCATAAAGCTTAACACAGTAATGGTCCTTGCGCAGGATTCTAACCTGCTTCCCTTGTCGTCGGTATCAAAACCGAACCTACCTGATAAAGTTTATATTCAATTTGGTTGTAAGTATACCCTATAAAATTTCGGAAATCAAGTTATTTTTTTAGATCATGCTAAATTCACTGAGTCCGATACATAAAATTTCTACCAAAAAATAAATATATATCCTTCATAAAATCTCTTATTCCCCTTTATTTAAGCCTTAAAATACTATTGGCAACTCCGAAAACATTTTTTAAAACCGAATATAAAAAATTTTTGATAGATCTCCGATATCAACAGCACTTGATATCGGAAGGACTGACTAAAGAAAATACGTACTTGACAAGAAAAAATCTTTATGTTAGAGTCTAGAAAAACACATATCGAATACAAGTGTCGAAAGACCTAAAAGGGAAGTTGGGTGAGATCCCCACACAGGGCCGCTGCTGTAATTGCGGAGTGAGAAACATACTAAGCCACTGAAATAATATTTCGGGAAGGCTGTTTCTAGCTAAGATGCATAAGTCAGAAGACCTGCTTGTATTAATTTCATTTTAACTCTTCGAGTCCATAGAGTTTTTGAAAGATCGCAAGCATCAGTCTTAACAGGCTTTTTGTAACGATTTATGTCTATTTTCAAAGCTGTATATGTACTCAATGAGTTACATATACAGCTTTTTTATTTTAGCTTATTATCACGATAGTTATTCTCTAGGAGCATGCAATTTGGAAGAATATATTATAAAAAACAATAAAAAACTCAGATACGGATATACGACAGGCTCCTGCGCAGCAGCAGCTGCTAAAGCAGCTAGCGAAATGTTACTGCAAAATGTAACAATTCGTAAAGTTTCAATTACGACACCAAAAGGCACAATACTTGATTTGCCGATACAGGACATTATCAAAGGTTATGATTCTGTCAGTTGTTGTGTTTATAAAGACAGCGGTGACGATCCGGATGTGACAAACGGTGTCGCTGTCTATGCGAAAGTAGTCAAGACTAATATCAAAAAACAATATAGAATTGATGGGGGCATCGGCGTCGGCAGAGTAACAAAAGCGGGCCTGGCATGCGAGATCGGTGAAGCGGCTATTAATCCCGTACCGAGAAGGATGATCCGAGAACAAGTTAAACATGTCGCTGAAAGTTGCGATTATGATGGAGGGTTTGACATCATCATTTCGATCCCCGAAGGTGTCGAGATCGCTAAACGTACATTTAATCCCAGATTGGGAATCATAGGCGGAATTTCCGTCTTGGGAACGAGCGGGATCGTAGAACCGATGAGTGAACAAGCGCTGATCGATTCTATAAAAGCGGAAATGAATGTATTGCGTGCGCAAGGATATCATTACTTGATCGTATCGCCAGGCAATTACGGCAATCACTTTACAAAAATGCATATGTGGATCGACTTGGAAAATACTATCAAATGCAGTAATTTCATCGGAGAAACTTTGGATCATGCGCTTGAATGTGATTTTGAAGGGATTCTTTTTATCGGACATATCGGAAAATTCGTGAAATTAGCCGGTGGAATTATGAATACCCACTCACGATATGCAGATTGTCGCATGGAACTGATTAGTGCACATGCAGCTCTTGCGGGAACAAATCAAGAACAAATACAAACGATAATGCAATGTGCGACAACTGATGATGCGGTCGATATATTAAATGCGATCGGATTGAAAGAAGAAGTCATGCATTCATTGATCGATAAAATACAATTCTATTTAAATAACCGCTCTTACGATAAAATACACACAGAAACGATCATGTTTTCCAACAAACACGGAATATTGGCTAAAACCGAAGGAGCGGATGAATTGCTTGAAATCATTCAATCAGAGGAGATCAAATGACAGGAACATTATATGGTGTAGGTGTCGGTCCGGGAGATGCGGAATTAATGACAATCAAAGCTATCAAAACGATCGACCATTGCGATATCATTGCTGTACCAACGTCTTCAAATGACGGCACAAGTATAGCATACAATATCGCATTACAAGCTTTTCGCGAGCTTGCAAATAAAGAATGTATGTTCTTGGATCTACCAATGACTCGTGATCCTTTGATACTAAAAGCAAAACAGAACCTTGCGGCTAATCTAATATGCGAAGAGCTTGATAACGACAAAGATATCGCTTTTCTTACCCTTGGCGATCCGACTGTATATTCCACATATATATACATTCATCGTATCGTCAAACATATGGGCTATAAAACAAAGATCATACCGGGTATACCCTCTTTTTGCGCAGCAGCAGCGGCGCTCGATATTTCACTTACGGAAGCCGATCAACCGATCCATGTCATTCCGGGATCTTACGATTGTATGGAAGAATCTATCGATCTGACCGGAACGAAAGTGATCATGAAGGCAGGTCGGTCTTTATCGAAAGTTCGATCCATGCTTAAAGAACGCAACATGCTATCAGAAACAAAAATGGTGCAAAACTGCGGGATGGATAATGAAAAACTATATAAAAACATGGAACAGGTGCCTGATACATCGGCATACTTCTCTATCTTGGTCGTCAAAGAAAAAATTATCGGAGGTTCTGAATGATACACTTTGTGGGTGCCGGAAGCGGTGCCGTTGATCTTATAACAATGCGAGGACAAAAACACCTCTGTGAAGCGGATATCATCATATATGCAGGTTCACTTGTGAATCCTCAATTGCTGGATTACGCCAAGGAAGGTTGCGAGATTTACGACAGTGCGTCAATGACGCTTGAGGATGTACTATCCGTAATGCAAAAAGCTGAAAAAGAAGATAAGATGACTGTTCGCCTGCATACCGGTGACCCAAGTATTTACGGTGCGATAAGAGAGCAAATGGACTTACTTGACGCATCTGATATTGCATATGATATCACACCCGGTGTCAGCTCTTTTTGCGGGGCTGCCGCCGCTATGCGTGCTGAATACACGCTGCCGAATGTATCTCAAACCGTTATCATTACACGAATGGCAGGACGCACACCCGTACCCGAAAAAGAAGAAATCGCTTTACTGGCCGCACATCAAGCAAGCATGGTTATCTTTCTGAGTACAGGCATGCTGGAAAAATTGAAAGAGCGACTGCTTGAAGGCGGATACTCCGAAGATACACCCGCTGCGATCATCTATAAAGCAAGTTGGCCGGACGAACGCACATTTAAAGCAACGGTCGGAACTTTACCGGAGATCGCAAGAGAAAACAATATCACAAAGACAGCACTGATCATGGTGGGAGATTTCCTAGGAAATGATTATGAACGCTCAAAGCTCTATGACCCAACTTTCACACATGAATTCAGAACAGCAAATCATTAAGAATACAGAGAGAGATTATGAAGATCGCACTTGTTGCTTTTACAGAAAACGGTATACTTCTATCTGATAAAATTGATGCCTATCTATGCGAAACAGATAACCAAACCAAAATCTATACAACGCAACAATTGGCTAAAGAACACAACAAAATACCATTTGGAGAGAGCATAACACTGTGGGCAAAGGTCTGTTTTGAAACATGTGACGTACTGGTTTTTATCGGTGCTTGCGGGATAGCTGTTCGCGCGATTGCCCCCTGGATCGAAAGCAAAGCGAGCGACCCTGCCGTGCTCGTGATCGATGACAAAGCAAACTTTGTTATTTCTCTTTTATCGGGACATATCGGCGGGGCAAATAAGCTTACAAAATCACTTGCTGATTTATTAGGTGCCATGCCTGTTATCACGACAGCTTCAGACATCAACGGGAAATTTGCTGTAGACGAATGGGCTGTCAGCAACAATATGTTTATAACAGATACAACACAGATAAAATTTATAACATCCGCATTATTGAAAGATGAATCGGTCGGATTGCAATGCATTTTCCCGATTACAAGCGCTTTGCCGAATGGAATCGAATTATCCGATAAAGGGAAATACGGGATCTGCATCTCTTACGACAAAGATAAAAAACCGTTTGAACATACCTTGAATTTAATACCGAAAAATATTGCAGTAGGAATCGGATGTAAAAAAGATACTACACAAGAGCATATCGAATCAGCGGTAAAGCTTGCCTTACAAGAAGAAAATCTACCGATCGAAGCTATCACAGGACTTTATTCTGTTGATTTAAAGAAAAATGAAATCGGTATCTTGGCGTTTTGCGAAAAGTACACAATTCCGTTTCATACATTTACTTCTAAAGAACTCAATCAAGCGGAGTGCGATTGCGCGCCTTCAGAATTCGTCAAACAGATTACGGGAAGCGACAATGTTTGTCAGCGCGCCGCTTTTTTGGGAAGTAATCACCGGACCATAATAAAAGAAAAGACTGTATACGATGGCGTAACGATTGCGTTTGCACGAACGTATGATACGCTCACTTTCGACTAGCAATAATATTCAGGTAAATAGGAACACATAATTAAATTTTTGACTAAAAGGAGTTTCCATGAAATTATATGTTGTGGGCTTAGGTCCGGGAAACAAGGCAATGATGACACCGCAGGCAGCCGATGCGTTAAGCGAGTCAGATGTGATCTGTGGCTATACTGTATATATCGATTTGATCAAAGATGATTATTCCAATAAAACCTTTTTAACGACTCCAATGAAAAAAGAGGTAGATCGTTGCCGTATGGCAATCGAAGAGACTTTAAAGGGTCAAACGGTCTCAATGGTATGTAGCGGAGATCCCGGTGTATACGGCATGGCTTCGTTGATCTTTGAACTTGCCCAAGCGTACGATCCGATCGAAATCGAAGTGGTCCCCGGCATCACAGCAGCTTGCAGCGGTGCAGCGGTGTTGGGCGCACCGTTGATCCACGATTTTGCCGTCATCAGTTTAAGCGATCTACTCACCCCTTGGGATATAATCGCTAAACGCTTAAAATGCGCTGCTGAAGGCGACTTTAATATTTGTTTATACAATCCATCCAGTATCAAACGCCACGATTATTTAAAAAAGGCTTGTCAGATCATATTAAGTTATCGTTCCGAAGATAATGCCGCAGGCATCGTACAACATATTGCCAGAGAAGGCGAATGTTCCAAAGTTATGACATTAGGTGAATTACAAAACGAATCGGTCGACATGTTCACAACAGTATTTATCGGAAACTCAAACACAAAGATCATCGCAGATAAAATGGTCACGCCGCGCGGATATAAAGGTGTTTAATATAAGGAATTCAGTATGAAAAAAATTTTGCTTTTTGCGGGGACTTCAGAAGGTAAAGAATTGATCCGCTTCCTCTCCTCTTCAACAGTACAAACGGACATATGTGTTGCGACGGATTACGGGGCAAACTCGATCGAACCGAATGAGAAAATCAAGATAAGAAAAGGACGCCTTAATGCGCAAGATATGATTGAACTGATCAGAAAAGAAAGATATGATATGGTGATCGACGCGACACATCCGTATGCTGTTGAAGTCAGTCGCAATATCAAACAAGCTTGCGAAAAAACCGACACAAATCGTCTCCGAGTGGCTCGTGAAAGTACTGAGACAAATGATTGCATAAAAGTTAGCGCGATTCCGGAAGCCGTCGCTTATTTAAATCAAAGAGAAGGAAACATCTTGTTGACGACAGGTGTAAAGGATTTAAAAACGTTCACATCGATCGATCATTATGAAAAGCGCGTTTTCCCGCGTATTTTACCGATGATCGACGGATTGGATCGATGCATTCAATTGGGTTTCTCACCGAAAAACGTTATTTGTATGCACGGTCCGTTTTCAGCGGAATTGAATATAGCGATGATCCGTCATTTCAATATACGTTGCTTGGTCACAAAAGATACAGGGCAGGTAGGCGGTTTTCCCGAAAAATTACTTGCTGCAAAACAAACCGATACGGAAGCGATCGTGATAGCGAGACCATACGCACAAACAGGGATGACTGTAGCGCAAGCGATCATGTATATCGATTCGATCTTAACTTAAACAGAGTGAAAATGAGGCAAAGTATGAGCAAAAAAATTACGATCATCGGCATGGGTATGGGACAGCGCGACACGTTGACCCAAGAAGCGTTAAATACTATTGACACAGCCGACTGTTTGATCGGGGCAAAGCGTTTGATAGAATCCGCAGGCAATACGTCTGTCGATAAATATGATATGATAGCGAGCAAGCAGATCGCTGATTTTATAAAAGTCGATCAAGAGCATCAGAGGATCGCTGTTCTGATGTCGGGTGATGTAGGATTTTACAGCGGCGCAAAGCCGTTGATCGCATTACTGGAAGATTATGATATAACCTGTATTTGCGGGATCAGCTCGGTTGTGTATTTATGTTCCAAACTGATGATTTCGTGGGACGACGCTCATATCGTCAGTATGCACGCTCGCGAAAACAATCTGTGTGCAGCTGTTGCCTTGCATCCGAAAGTTTTTGTGCTGACGGGCGGTGAACATACGGTGTCAGCCTTGTGTTCGGATCTATGCGAAAACGGACTGTCCGATGTAACGGTATCCGTCGGAGAAAATCTTTCATACGAAGATGAACGGATCGTCACTGCAAAAGCTGAAGATATGATAAACGCATCATTTGATTCGCTGAGTGTTATGCTGATCATCAATCTTTCACCGCTCAAAAGAAAATACAGCGCACAAGGCTTACCCGATAAACTATTTATACGCGGGAATGTCCCTATGACCAAATCGGAAGTACGTTGTGTCAGCATCTCAAAAATGCAATTGAAAAAAAACAGCGTTGTCTACGATATCGGCGCAGGAACAGGTTCCGTATCCGTTGAAACAGCACTTGTTTGCGCACAAGGCACCGTATACGCGATTGAAAAAAAAGAAGAAGCCGTTGGATTGATCAAGCGTAACCGCAAAAAGTTCGGCGTGAAGAATTTGAAAATCGTAGAAGGGCACGCGCCTGAAGCTTGCGAACAACTACCGCGACCCGATACGGCGTTTATAGGCGGTTCATCGGGAAATATGCGTGAGATCGTAAAGACGCTTTTAGCAAAGAACGAAGATATACGTATCGTCGTTAACGCGATCACGCTGGAAACTTTAACGGAAACATTACAGAGCTTCAAAGACCATGCGTTCAAGAATGTCGACATTGTTCAACTGCAAGTGTCCGTTGCCAAAAACATCGCGGATTATCATATGATGCAAGCATCCAACCCGATCTATATCTTATCTGCGGGAGGAAGCGGGAGTGAAATGTGAGAAAATGCCGCGCATCATGTTGGCGGCTACGGCAAGCGGAAGCGGGAAAACGACCGTAACGTGCGGTATTTTACAAGCGTTGATCGAACGAAACAGAAAAGTAACAGCTTATAAATGCGGACCCGATTACATCGATCCGATGTTTCATTCGCAAGTGATCGGCGCAAAATCCCGTAACCTCGATCTATATATGTTGAACGAAAATACCGTTAAGTATTTGATGTGTAAAAACAGCGCCGACAGTGATATCTCGGTTATGGAAGGCGTCATGGGTTTTTACGACGGTGTGGAAGGCAGCCGAGGCAATCAAGCAAGCGCATACCATCTGGCAAAAGTCACAAATACACCTGTCATCCTTATTGTTGATACGAAAGGTATGTCGGACTCCGTTTCTGCGATCGTTAAAGGTTTTATCTCTTACCGCAGCGATCATACGATCAAAGGCGTCATTTTAAATCGTGTACATCCTACGACTTACGGAACATTGAAAGAATCGATAGAACGCGAAACAGGCGTCCGTGTGCTTGGCTATTTACCGCATATGCAAGACTGTTCATTGGAAAGCAGACATTTAGGCTTAGTCACAGCATCGGAAGTCGATAATTTAAAAGAAAAGACTAAAAAAATCGCTTCTCAAGCGCAAGCTTCGATCGATTTTGATCTGCTTGAAGATATTGCCGAAAGCGCCGGAGAAATCGATTATGAACCTCTTGCGGTCGAAAAATTCGAGAATCCTGTTCGGATCGCACTGGCGCAAGATCATGCGTTTTGTTTTTACTATCAGGATGCGCTTGATCTTCTTTGTGAACTGGGCGCGCAGCTCATTCCCTGCTCCCCCATTAACGACAAAACACTTCCTAAAAACATCGACGGAATATTTCTCGGCGGCGGTTACCCTGAACTTTACGCCAAACAACTTTCGGAAAACCATTCTTTTTTAAGTGCTTTAAGAAATAAACTTGAAGAGGGCATACCTTGTTACGCCGAATGTGGCGGATTTATGTATCTGCATGAGAACATGGAAGACGAAAAAGGACTATCCTATCCAATGGTTGGAGCAGTTAAAGGAAACAGTTTTAAGACCGATCATCTCGTACGTTTCGGATACATCGAACTGATAGCACAACGCGATAATTTGATGTGTTATAGCGGAGAAAAGATCCGCGCGCATGAATTTCATTATTGGGACAGCACCGACAGCGGAGACAGTTTTCATGCAAAACGCGCAACGGGCTATAAACAATGGGACTGTATCGTTTCCGATAACAATCTTTACGCGGGTTATCCACATGTCCATTTCTATTCCAATCCTAATTTTGCTAAATCCTTTATGCGAAAATGTTTTGACTATAAAAAAACAAGAATAAAATAATGCGTTATACCTCAGAAATAACCTTGATATCATAAACACTAACGGAGGAAACAGAAAATGAAAATACAATTACAGAATGTTCTGCCCGCTCAAATCGAGGCACGCAGTTTCGAGATGATCACGGATGAACTTGGAGGAAAAATACTCGATCCGATCAATGCACCGATCATCAAAAGAGTGATCCATACGAGCGCGGATTTCGATTACAGCGATAATCTGATTTTCTCCGACAGTGCGGTGGGAAAAGCGCTTGCCACGATTAAAAAAGGCACATCCATCGTCACGGATACACAAATGGCAAAAGCAGGCATCAACAAAAAAATACTTGCTTCATTCGGCGGAGAAGTTCATTGTTTTATGTCGGATGAAGATGTCGCACAAACCGCAAAAGAAAACGGCACGACACGCGCCGTCGCGTGCATCGACAAAGCAGCAAAAATGGATAAGTCATTGATCTTTGCCATAGGGAATGCCCCCACTGCTTTGGTCAGACTGTATGAGCTCATTCAGGAAGATGTGTTACGTCCTGAACTGATCATAGGGGTTCCTGTCGGCTTTGTAAATGTTGTGGAATCCAAAGAATTGATTATGCAAACCGACATTCCTTTTATCGTAGCAAGAGGACGTAAAGGCGGAAGCAATATCGCTGCTGCAATCTGTAACGCGCTTTTGTATTATGATAAATAATTTGACTCTTTAAGTCCATGTATCAATGTATGCCTATCACCTAAGAAAATTAAAGAATATTCGTGAAAATCAAAACTACACCTTTTAAATAAATAATTATATAAAATCCAAAAATCCTTTATTTAAAGCCAAAAATACGCATAATCTGTGCGTATTTTATAAGGATGTCTAAATCGCTGAGCGACACTCTTAATCAGGGTGTCCAGGGTTCGAGCCCCTGATGAGTCACCATTTTTATGGCTTAAAACCGTCGTTTTTCGATGGTTTCTTTTTTTGTTTTTTCTCGTCATCTCCCCGTATGCCTAAGTATGCCTATTGTATGCCTATTCTTTAAACAAATCAGCATATCCGCTTGTTGCTCTTTTAAGGGACTGAATGCTCACACTGGTGTAGATATTAAGTGTAGTCTGAACATCTTTATGACCTAATAGCTCTTGCACTACTCTCGGGTTCTCTCCGTTATCTATTAGTAGCGTTGCATAGGTATGTCTGAACTGATGGAAGTTGATATGATCTCCATCAAACCCTTTTCTTGTAAGGAAGTTCTTAAACTGTCTCTTAAAACAATTGTAATCTCTTAATGTCCCCTGCTTAGTAAGAAAGACATATTTATTATCCGGACTGTCTTTATATACAGTGTTATGTACGAAATATTCTCTCCACTCATCTAAGGCTTCAAATACTTCTTTACCTACCGTTATCGGTCTTACTGAATTAAACGTCTTTGTGCTCGATACAACGCTTCTGCGCTCGATGATATTTAAGTCCTCGTCTATAATGTTTTGTCTACTCATTCCTTCTCTTACATAGATAATACCTTTCTTCTTATCTATGTTCTCCCACCTAAGAGCCATAACCTCTCCTACTCTCATACCGGTAAACAGGAGGGTATAGATAAGAGGTTTATAGACCTTAGAAGTTTCGGATGCTTTTAAGATCTGCCTGCAGGTTTCTTTTGAGAGTGGTTTAACTTCCTTCGTTACCTTATCGGACTTTGGTATCACAATACCTTTATCAAAAGGATTGTAGCTTATTAGTTCTTCTCTTAGCGCTTGCTTAAAGATCTGTTTAAACAACAGTGCAAACCCTTTGATACAGGACTGAGACATTGCTTTTCTTTTAGCATTAGTTCTTGCTATACTATTGAGAAAGTTCTGTACTTTAATGTGACTTACATCTTTTAGATCAAGTCCCTTAAATTCCTTTTCAATGTGTTTATGCATATGACAGTACCATGCAAAGGTTGAACTTTTTACTGCGGGTCGTTTGTAAGAGCAGACTAAGAAGCGAAAACAGGTAGACATTTAGATTTAAGCACAGAAATCTCAAGGATATTGCATATGTGCTTGAAACAATTACAAAAAGTTCTTGTTGAGTTAAAACTTTTCGAAGATAAATTTAACAAAAAATACCTATAATAGCTACAAGTGAGATATATACAGGCATAGATATGGATATTATCATCGAATTTGATGGATCGAACGTACAAACGACTACACATTCTGCAACAATTAGGAGTGCGACGCATCGATCAATTTTAAAAATTCTTACATAAACGAAAAATGAAGATTTCGTTATGATAATAATTCCGTTAGCTCTACCTGGAAGAGCTCTCATCATGATTTAGAATAAATGTAGAACTTGAAAATAAAGTAACGTATAAATGTCCTTATCATTGCATTTCAACTTGTAATTATGAAGAGTCCTTCTTTGTATTTCTATTGCATTAATAAAATACAAAGAAGGACTCTCAATTATCAGCTTAACTTTTGCCAGCGTTAACGCTTATCGCGCAATAGAAATATCACCTATTAAGGATTTCATTAATTAAATTAAAGTTAAAGCATAGCATGAAATGACAGAATATTATATAGCATCACATATGTTTCAAAATAGTAGAAATTAGTCCTCACATATTAGACATCTATGATTTGCATCGTTTTGTGAATAAAAATGCTATTATAGTCGCTTTTGTATACTGTGAAACAGATACAGAAACATCAATCTGATGCTTTTAACAAATGATAAATGTTCACTCTGTCTATAAATTGCAAACCTGTTTATCGACGATTTAAGTTTATTGAATGATCGACTCCCTAAAAATACTCTGTATTTTACTAAAACTTCTTTGATGCCCTTAAATTTTAAGCCATCCTTTAATAATTTTAGCCATAAATGATAGTCTTCATGCATAAATTCATCTGAAAACTTATATCGTTTTAATACCTCTGATTTAATTGCAATTGTAGAACATCCAATATAGTTTTCAGTGAGTAAATTTTCATAATCTCCAGTATCATAAGGAATAATATATGGCCTTCCGAATACTTTAGAATTTTTATCAATAAATGAATAGGACGTGAAACATAAATCGATAGAATCATCCGTCAAAATCTCCATTTGTCTTTCTAGCTTCTTTTGATCCCAAACGTCATCGCTATCAAGAATACAAATATATTGGCCACCAGCTTTGTCAATTGCGCGGTTCCTTGAATATACTGTGCCTTGATTTTTCCTATTGGTAAATACTTTATAATTGTTTTTCCCTGCAATGAATCTTAAAACAATTTCCCGTGTATTATCCGTAGAGAAATCATCGATAATTATCACTTCATAATTTTTGTAAGTCTGGTTCTCAATACTCTCTAACGTTTCTAAAATATATTTTTCACTGTTATATGCTGCTACGATTATTGAAACTTTATTCATGAATATCAAGTCCTCACCAAAAACTTAAGTATGTAATCTTGCATGCTAAATATAAGTTCTAACCAACGAAAATACATACAATACCAATCAGATCTTTATATACAATACTATTTCTTAACATTTGAAGTATTTTCAAAAGTATCGCGTTCTGGAAGAGACATTAGTTCTTGTATTTTATCAACAATACGTTTTGATGCATTCCCATCTTCAATACAACCTTTATTTTCTAAAAAATTACTTACTTCCTTCTGATACTTATTGATATCAAAATTTATTATTTTTTCAACTAACTCTGCATTTGAATGAGCGAGAGGAAAAGGGGTGCTTTCTAATGGATAGTATAATCCACGATTTGTTTCAAATTCTTTCAAATCATCAAAAAGCATGAATCCAGGTTTATATCTCAACATAAAATCGAAAATCCAACTTGAATAATCGGTAAGACCAATATCAGCTATTAAAAGTAATTCCTGCATATCAGTATAGTTTGTTGCATCAATGACAAAATCAGGCGTATATTTTAACCATTCATCACTAAATGCTTTCAATCTACTATGTAAACGTACAAGTATACGCCAATCGCCTCCAAAACGATCAACAAGAGCGTTTTGGAGTGCTTCATAATCTAATTCGAACGCTCGCTGATTTAATGTGTCTCGGTGCGTCGGTGCATACAAAAGTATCTTGGTTCCATCGGAGATTCTAAATTCTATATGTATTTTCTTCTTAATAGTATTAATTAAAGATTCTTCAGTTGTAAATAAAATATCATTACGGGCATGTCCATAAAGAAGAATAGGTACATTATTCCAATAACTGTTATGAAAAACATCTGTCTCGAAATCACTATTCGAAATACAAAAGTCTGTATCAATACTAGCAAATTTAGCATTGATTTTCCATCTCCAATTCATAACAACATCGCCATCGAGTCGTTTGATACCCAAAGATCCATGCCACGTTTGTAGCAGATATTGCCCTTTCTTTTTTCGCACATGAGCGCGCTGAAGGTTCAATGTATTGTCGATAATGACTTTTGATGAAGCTAAAGCTCGATAGTACTTATATGAGCCCTTCTTAACCAGTTTTACATTTTTTGGAAAATTATGTCTATCGCACTCATCATTTATCATCCAAAAGATATTGACAGCTAGGCTTCGATTGATTATTTCATCAGCAATCGCTTTTGGATTGCAACAATAACCTCCTTGAAAACATAAAAATATAATTGTATTATCATTAATTGGTGTACATTTCATAATAATCAATTTTACGGGAATCGATATAATTGCAACTATTTTTCTTAACCCATTTTTTATAAATGAATATACCTTTCGCCAGATAGATTTAAAAGAATGTTTTTCAAGCAAAGTATTATATATTTTTTTAATCACCAACTTCATTAACTACAATCCAATCCAGATATAAAATTGATTATATTTAATTGTGTCAATCTCTTCCAATCATCCCTCAAATCCTTATCATAGACGCTCTCGCGGCTACACTCAAGCGCATCAATTATTTTTGATACATCTAACTCATTCTCGGAAAAAAAATTGCTTGGTTTTCCAACCATTTCTGCAAACATCTCTGTTTTTGGATTCCATATCAGACCTACGACAGGAATATCAATTGCATATGCCGAAATACATGCATGTAGCCTTGCCCCTAATATGCATTGAAAGTTCGATATTATTTCTATTAATTCAGCCGCATTTTTGGGCACACTCGATAAATTGCTTCCTAAAGGGAAGTTCATTTCTTGTAAAATCTCTCGACCGAATTGTTGATCACCTTCCATCCCATTTGAAAATAGTACCCATTTTAAATTTCGCTTATCACATTCAAATACGAGTTCCTTGTAAAATTCTTTAAGCTCCTGATATGAAAGTTTATTACCATAGTCACGATATACGTTTCCACGGATTACATTAATACCGATAATATCAGTTTTGTCATTCTTACGAACACCGTAAGTTTCAGGAATCCAAAATGCAGGATCACCTACATGAGCCGTATAAATTTTAGAGTTTACAACATATTGATTTTCAAGTGATCTGATATCATCACGGGTTGTAATGATTTTAACACAATTCAAATTAATCGCTGCCTTTAATTTTTGACACCGTATATCATCCTCACTATATCCCTCTATACCTACTGCGCTCATCATAACTGGAATCTGTCTTTTAGATGCAATACGTACAATCTGTTCAACGTAGTAATTAAGGCCTTGGGTTCGAAATTTTATAAAACCTCCACCAGAAAAAATGATTGCATCGATATCACATAATACTTTTTTATAGTAATTATGCAATCTCAGCCACCACGAAAAATATTCAAACTCATATCTAAACCAACTACATTTTTTTTGATTTAAGAAAATTTGGCCAAGCCTCCTTAACAGTATAGATACTGCAAATGTAAAAAAATTGAATCCTTTGTAAGAAGATTTGCGCCGAGGCAATGCATCTACCTCCACTATTTCGACATCTAAATCAGTCTTTTCTATCAAGTATTTTGTCGTATCACATATGATATGATCGCCTACATTTTTAATGCTGTATAATCCGACAACAGCTATCTTTTTCATATAAAGTACCTTCTTTTATATTTCATGCTTTAATCGTTCTTCTTTAAGCTCTTCAATTTCTACAAAAGCTTTCTAAGCAAGCTTCTTAAGTTTGTAAGAATCCAATCTCATTTACAAATTAGAAATAGAGTTTCCCCATTGACGATATTATATACCTCTCCTGGATTACTGGAAAACAATAGGTGAAAAATAGTTTCTATTGCATCAGTTAAATAACAACAATTTCCTGCAGATTTTCTATTTATATGCAAATAATCACTTCCATCAAACCAAGCAAATACTCTTGGACCAAAAAAGTTCACACCTACACCAAAAGTTGAGTTAAGCGAGCAATCATAATAGAAAACTAATATTTAAAAAATACACCACCCTAAGATTAAGATTCAGCCATTCTCTTACTTACAGAATAAGAACTTTCTTGCATTAAATATATTACTGCGTCCAACATTAGCTTCATAGATTTTAATAAGCTGATCATCAATAATACATATACTTCCATTTATTATAAAACAACCATTTTTTTGATGCACTTCAAAAAATATATATCCAGAAAGTATAAATATTATTTAACTTAGAATTAAAAAATTTACAGCAATATTATAGCTACATCTCATCTTTTTTTGCTTTCATGACAGCACAAAGAGTTAAATAATCTTGGCGAGTCGTAATTTTAATATTATCTACTTCTCCCATAACTATATGAAGTCGATATCCATACATTTTCATTAGCGAACACGAATCAACTGCGCTTTTCCCATCAATTCTAGCTTGCTCCTGTACATTTAATATATCATTTAAAAAAAAGCTTTGTGGTGCACGAGCGACCAAACTTTTTTCTCGATCTATCGCCTCAGATACTATACCCTCATCTTTAGAAATAATAATTGTTTCATTACTATGCACACAAGTTATACCGTTACCATATTTTTTTACACTACTAATATTATCATCAATAAGTTTTGATGTTATTAATGGACGAACACCATCATGTATAAGCACTATACTTTCGTCACTTTTTGATATCAATTTTGCCGCTCGCAATCCAAAAAGTATCGATTCTTGCGCTGTTTTTCCGCCAGGAATAATTTTAACTACTTTTGTAATATTAAACTTTTCTATGAGTTCTTCACAATATCGAATATGTGAAGCTACGCATACTAAAATTATTGCATCAATATTTATATTGCATTCGAATTTTTCAACTGTGCTGATAATGATTGGTTTTCCCATCACTTCCATGAATTGTTTAGGTATATCACTTATGCCCATCCTAGCGCCAACGCCACCAGCGAAAATTACTGCAATATTCATCTCAATTACCTCACATATCCCTATTATAATCCAAGATATAAAGTTTTCTAAACTATAGTACTATCAATCTTGAGAACCAACTAATTTAGACTCAATACCACAATAAGATATTAAGCGTTGAGTAGCATGACCATCACAAGCACCCATATATTTTTCAAGAAAACTCTCAATATCGTGAATATGGAAATTATTCCCTGACTGTATTGCTTCGTCTATTTTGTCAACCTTGTTCACATAGGTTCCAGGAATGCTTTTATAATCGATATAAAGACCTCTATGTAATATGTAATCATCTAAATCAGGTGCAAAAAGTATCAGATGTTTTGATTTGCTTACTAATAAATATTCAAACAATATCGATGAATAATCTGTT
Source organism: uncultured Anaerofustis sp. (assembly GCA_963674555.1). Classification (GTDB taxonomy): domain Bacteria; phylum Bacillota; class Clostridia; order Eubacteriales; family Anaerofustaceae; genus JBGMEA01. The sequence continues at coordinate 778,701 of OY771429.1, forward strand.
ATTAATACATCTGCAACAGTGATTAAATATTCAGCAGATATGATACTGTCATATGGTGTTGTCTCTTTTATATGAGGATGTAATTTTATTAATGGATAATATTCACTAGACAATTTATTAAAATATCTAATCATTTCATCAAAATATTCTATCCTAGCATAACGCGCATTTTCGCGGTATGTAGGCGCCCAAAGAATAATTTTTTTTCCCACTGCATCTGGATGTATTCTAAAGAATTCACTTCTACAATCGCTTAGAAATTTATCATTAAAATAATTGTCTGTTCTACTTACTCCAATACCTTGCACAATATTTGGTGCAAGTCTCATAAATCGTTCGAACTCATGAATACATACTTCTGAGCTAACCGGTACGATATCGTAGTTAGCATAAACGTTTGTCCTGAAATACTTTGGTATATCTTCGTTAGTATCATATCCAACTTTCTTTAATAGTCCGCATCCATGCCAAAGCTGAATAACAAGTGCACCCGGATTATGGTTACATGCTGAAGCAGGCATAAATGTATCTTGAATAAAGATATATTTTGCTGAAGAATAGTCTTTTATAAAAGCAATTATCATTTGAAGTTTTCTAAAAATATTACGCTTACGATAATCATAGCAATGAATACGTGCTTTATATCCCATTTTTACTAATTGCATATAAAGCAAATTCATACTAAAAGGTATACCCTCGAAATGTGCGTCCGCGAATAAAACTAGTCGCTCGTCTAATTTGTTTTTTTTATAAAACAAAGATATAATAGGCAATACTACGCTAAAAAGAAATTTTTTAACAAATTGTATCAACAAAAAATGTATTCTCTTCCATGAATTATACATAACTATTTCAACTCTAATCCAATATCTAGTTTATTCCACATCTGATAAAATTGGGGAAATACTGGTTCACCTTTTCTATTCTCTATTAAGCTTCAATCCTATAACACCTGCATAGAAGATATTCACAACCTGACATCTATAGACTAAATACAGATAATATTTCAGTAGAATACCCACATGAGCTTTGAAAATTACTTTCCATTCAATGGGAAAAACAACTCTCACCTTACCGGATATCAAAAAAAAACATTATCAAATGCCTTAAGTATTTTGGGGTGCCTTTTGTAATCTAAAACATTCCCAAAAGTCGATGTCTAGAATTACTGTATAGTCGATAATGTTTACCTGCATTTTTGAAAGATACATTAACATTCTGCATATAGTTAAACTCGATTTAGATTCTAAAAAATATCTGACAATTAACATATAGCAAATGATTCATAAAAACTAATCAGAGAAATTTCATGTGCCAAATCATAAGTGCAATTAATAAGTTTAATTATAAATGAATTAGCGGAAAAATTAAATGTTTCTTATGTCATTTTGTGAGTTATATGAATGTTTGTAACAGAACTACCATTGAAATAGTATTTCCAGACAAGCTGTTTAAGTAAGCTAAAAATAACAAAATACGATAATTGTATCACATTATTATTAATTTTTTCAGCTAACGTTTTCTAGGTATTCCCGAATTCAGCCTCTACTTTTCTTACTCTTTATCGCTCTTTATATCCATATAAACTGTCTATACATTTTTACACGATCCCCACCAATTGAAATTAATCTGTCATTGTAAAACAAGACCTATTTTTTTTCATTTCTAGAATTATATAGCCTTAATCCCTCTTGTACATTTCCATCAAATACGATTTCGCCTTTTTCCATATAGATTACTCTATCACAAAACTTACGAATCTGATCAGATGAATGGGAAGAAAATAAAATAGTTTTACCCGATTCAAACATTTCAATTGTCTTCTTTCTAGACTTTTTTTTGAAATCTTTATCTCCAACTGCAAATACCTCATCTAAGATTAATATATCAGGGTTTTCAAATATAGCAAGCGAAAACCCTAGTCTTGACTTCATACCTGTAGAGTAGGTTTTCAAAGGCATATCAAAGTACTCACCGATATCACAAAAATCAATTATTTCTTGAATTTTCTCCTCAGTAATCTCTTTAGTCTTTCCTAAAAACTCTGCTTTATAATATATATTTTCTCTTCCGGTGAATTCAGGGTTAAAACCCGCTCTAAGGTTTATAAATGATCCAATGCTACCATTTACATAAAGTTCACCATTACTAGGAGTAGTAATGCCTGCAATTAATGACATCACAGTTGATTTTCCAGCACCATTTTTTCCGATTAAGCCAACTCTTTCTCCTTGGTTAATACTAAATGATATATTATTCACCGCTTTTTTTATCTTATTATGTCCTCTTTCAGTAAAAACCCAAGATAACTTCTTGTAATCCTTATTAAAGAGATAATACCATTTGCTTACATTTTTTAATTCTATTATTTTATTCATAATGTTCCTATATAAAATCCACATAGTGGCTTCGTAATCTATATTGAAGATATGCCCCCGTAAAAAACAATACTATAATAATGCTCCAAAAATAAATTGTATAATTCAATGCAGGAGGATTATTCAATACAAACGCATTTCTAAAACCAATTATTATATATACCATCGGATTTACTTTTACTAAACGCACCAGAATAGTACTTACCTTTGCTATTCTCTCGAAATCCCAAAGAATCGGAAGAGTAAAAAATAATATTCGCGTAAGTGCAGAATATAATTGATTAAAATCCTCACTAACAGCTACAAGCGCACTCGTTATTTGATTTATTACGACCATTAATATAAACATACAAATAAAATAATATATAAATAAGAGGATATTTATCTTTGTAATATCACCGAATATTAAAATAATAACTACTGGAATAATCAATGTCGAAATACGTTTAACAAATATTGCGACTACTTCGTATGTTGGTATAATGCTTATTGGAAAACTAATACTTTTAATTATAGAAGAATTTCGCTTTATTGCTAAAGATCCTCTATTCAACACATCACTCATGAAATTCCATGCTATTTTCCCGGTAATTAAATACACAATAAAATGCATACCTTCAACTTCTTTTGATCCTGAAATCATCCATCTAAACATTACATAAGCGCAAAAATATATAATATCGCTAATAAATATCCAGCCTAATCCTAGTGAAGTTTGCTTCGTTTGCTTTTTTGAATGAGCCGATCCTATAGCTATTATTCTTTTTAAATTATTAATGTGCTCACTAATTAATAATTTTGCCGCTTTGATCATTTGTCTAAATCCTTAAAATATTAATTATTGTAGTATCCAGATTATGTTGCGCGCTTTTGATTTATATCCTGGAATTTTTATTTAAGTCTTGTCTATTTTTATTATCTCTATATAACAAATATCAGTCAAACAATATAATTAACCATTCCGACAAAGCTTCACAATAGTTATGATACCACTTATACTCTTAATTGTTCACGCTCTTATATGTTTACTAATTATATCATACAACCAAATTATTATGTATTAGATAATGTTTAAAATATCAATAGGTGAATCCTGAACGTGTATGTGCGTTAGTGCTAATATTAGAAATTATTTCTACCACTTGCTTATTTATTCAAAGAGTAAATAAACAACTTTTTTTCTCTTGTCTCGGTTATAACTTTATAAAAAATCAAGTTTATAAACTGATCATTCAAACCTTCTCACCCTTAATCCAACCTCTCAAATAATGTGAGAAGGTGATATATAACACCAATATAGCTGAAAATTTTATATCGATAATATTGGAAATTAATCAAAATAAAGGTTATGTTCTCCATAAACAAGGTAACGATGATAAAATCACTGTTTCTGACCACCGAATACAAAATAAACAATTGTCAATGACGTAAATACCAAGGGATAAAAAGTTACCTCGTTCTTATTATTGAAACACTGTTACAAGACACTTCTTCGTTTGACTACGCAAAACAAAACTAAAGACAATACCTTTTTCATGCAAAATTACCCAATCAGAACTATTCCTATTCTGTATCCATCAATATCTTTATCATACGTCCCACACCATGTTTAAGAGTGAATGCGGGCTTCCATCCAAGCGACTCCACTTTTTCTGATGCTAATGAAGAATTATTCATCAGATTATAACTTTTCTTTTCAGTTTCTGTTGGGATGTCAAATATTACTTTAACTCCTGCTGCCGTTGCAATCGCATGAGCAACGTCACTGATACTGCAAATAGAATTCGGATTTGAGATGTTATAGGCATTCCCTTTTTTACCCCAGAGTAGCACAGAAAGTATTGCAGAGGCACAGTCAAGAGAATAGCAGTAAGATCGAAGCTGTTCACCCTTGCTCTTCATAACTATGTCAGTGTTGGCAATAGCATGTTTTGTGAACTGGGCAGATGCTCTGTTGTCAGAATCTTGAATGAAAGGCCCATATATGTGTCCTGGTCTTACCATAACCGAATCCACATCGTATTCCATTCCATATGCAACACAAAGCGATTCTCCTGTTCTCTTTGATGATGGATAGCATGCTCTCTGATCGAGTATGTCAAGATATCCGTAATCATTTTCAGAATATGGCTTATTGTCTTCTTTTTTACCATACACCTCACTCGATGAGATATATAAAAGCCTTTTTGCAGATTTTCTTCTAGCTAATTTAAGCATAACCTCAAGACCGACAATATTGGCAAGAATCGTTTCCACGGGTTCCTTCATATATGATGTAGGATTTGCATTGCTTGCTCCGTGAATAATGAAATCAATTTTCTCATCGATAATAATCTCTGTTCCTATCGTAGCATCATAAGGTACAAAAAAAGGTCCATCATTCTCAACAGCGCCTTTAAATCTACTGATTGCCTTTTCTTCATTGCGTCCCGCGACAAATATTTTTATGCCAGCATTTTTTTCTTTGTTCATAAAAAGAAGAAGATCTACGATAGAAGAACAAATCAAACCAGTAGCTCCAGTCACAAGTACACTACTACCGTATAAATTATGAGCTTCTGGAATACTATCACAGGATAATTTTACATCATCCCAATAATCTTGTGTGTATTTCATACGCCTACCTTCATTTCGCCTCTGAATGTAATATTGCTTCGAATATCTTAAGATCATCAACGGTTGTAATTTTGAGATTAATTTCAGATCCCATGGAAAAATATACCTTCTCTCCCAATTTCTGCATAAGCACACATGATGCGGCAGTAGCCATAATCCCTTTCTTTTCAGCTTGATCGTGGGCCCACAGGAGCTTACTAAGTGTATACGTATGAGGAGTCTGCGTCCTAAATAGTTCCTTACGTGGAATTGTTACTATAGAAGACTCTCCATTGTCATTGCTCTTGAATACTGCCTCTGTACAAGGAATAGCAGCTACCGCACTACCTTTGCTATGAAATACAGCTATACTGTTTGATATCAAGTCAGCTGAAACAAGACATCTGTTCCCATCATGTATCATTACGATATCATCATCATTCAGTCCTTCTTCTTTGAGTTTTGCCAGCCCATTACGAATGGATTCTTGACCAGTATCGCCTCCCGGCACTATCCAACGGAGCTTTGTGATTCCATACTGCCGCGCATAAACTCTTAACACTTCAATCCAAGATGGAAGAGTTACAACAATAATATTATCAATATTGGAATGGTTCTGAAACGCTTCTAACGTATAGATAATAAGCGGCTTGTTATCCACATGCATAAATTGCTTTGGTATTTCCTGATTCATTCGCGACCCGATACCTGCTGCTGTCAATAGTGCAGTAATCATTTTGTTTCCTCATTTCTATATATATTTATTTATCGATTGTGATTTCTTCCTATATGCTTTTATAATCAAATCAAGATAGTCATCTACGCTTTCCCTGGCTTTTTCCTTCATTGCATGAAGTTTATCATCATCAACGCCTTCTTCTTTGGCTTTTTCCATACAATTCACTATATACTCCGGATCAAAATCCTTATATTTGATGGCGCGCTCGGGATAGCCAATTATTTCCATAAGTTGTTCAACCTTGTCATTCCATGAAAGTATAACAGATGGTATCTTCATAGTAAATGCTGCAATCGATGAATGCATTCTACAAGTTATGATTGCATCGTAATGATTTATCGTATCGCAAAGTTCCACATCCCCGAGAGGTCTCTTCACTAGATATGAATCTGGTAACTTTAGCTTACGTAAAACCTTTTTACCTAGCTTAGTATCAGCCGGAAGTCCGTTTGTAAAAAATTCATATTCGAAACCACGCTTTTGAAGACATTTTGCTATTCTTCCAAAAAGCTCAACCCACTGCTTCGATTCAAAATCGACTCCATATCCTTGAAGAGAGTTTCCACGAATAAGACCTATGCCGATTTTTTCTCGTGCAATATTAGTATTTATCATATATGCCTCTTTCATCCAAAAGGCTGCGTCGGCTAAAAGTTTTACTTTATGCTTCCCGCCAGCACAAACTTGCACCGCCTGGGGGTTATCTCTTGCTGATATAGATTTGACCGAGGGCGATTGGAGTGCTTGTTTTAAGATTTTACTTCCAAAATCTCTCTCGTCAAAGGCGCCAGCTCTACCTATAGAATTATATACAACATCAAGCCCATGCTTTTCCGCATATTCGCTAATTAGAAGTAGTGGCCATTGATACTCATTGTAACTGTATTCCAAAAGACCTGCTCCGTCCACTACGATAAAATCTACGCCTTCCAATCTTTCATAGAAGTATTTATTAAGTCTTCTTTTGTAGTTGCGTCCATATTTCCATATTAAATGTCTTATTCTACTTATACAATTTTGTATAAACTTATTGTTTATTTTCTGAGCTTTCTTCTTTAGATAGAGAAACACCTTTTCAGTGACGATTCCCTTTTCACTATAATTATAATAATTACGAAGCCTTTTTTCATATGAACCGGTCGCCTTTATAATAGTGTCATTTCTTCCGAGTAGATCTACTTCAACAAATTGAACATTTATATTAGGATCAACTTGTTTACACTCTTTTTCAATAAGATACTCCAGGCTTCTTGCAATAAACAATTCGCCTATATTTTCGCTTTTTACTAAACCACATATTGCAATTTTCATGTTCCAAAATCCAAATCATCATCGTCAGGGTTACCGTGCTTATTTTTTTCTTCCAAGCAATCAATTTCCAAGTTGATAAATTGTCCTTTCACTTCGTTCAATTCCTTCTCGCATTCTTCATCGCTCTTTGCGATAAAAGGAATAAATCCGTGTTTTGATATTCTTTTATGAACAGGTAACAATTCCATATAGTCATCCCCGTATAATTGTCGGAGATATGTATGATATCCAGCTGGGCATGAAAACATATGCCCTTCGAATTCCATCTTTATTACTGGGGAATATTCATACTTGACAACTCTCTCTTCAGTAGTATGCACATTTGTCATCATAACTCCTATATAATTCGATTCTTCGAAAGATATAGATGTTGCAACGTCAATAACATCATTGAAGAGTTTTCTTATGCCTATTCTCCTATATATTATCTTCGCCATTATGTTGCGTAGTTTCTTATATGGGTTCCGTCCTTTATAATTCGTTTTACCCCATGCATGATTTGCGCGTCTTTTTTTCTGTTTTATTTCAATATAGTGCCTGATATTTTCCTCTTCTGTATCAGGCAAGCCTTCAATAGGAAAGATGTCTATGAAGATTGGATACACTTTTTTCGCTATTGTTCCATTTCTTCTTTTTCCTATAAGAATTGAATCGTTATAGAGTTTCCAATGATATGCATGGTATTTATCCGTTGAGTTTGGAGGTAAAAGTTCAAACCCCCCAATTCTACCTCCAGATAGTTCCATAAGCTTCTCGCAATCCGGTCTAGGCATGTTCACATCAATATCATCATCCCATGGGATGAACCCCTTATGCCTTACAGCACCCAACAAAGTTCCCCCAGAAAGATAATAAGTTAAGTTATTTTCTTCACAAAACCTATCGAATTCAATTAGAATTTTTAGTAATTGCTCTTTATGTTCAGCATCTGTAGCAACATCTTTTAAGTCACAATAGTTATAATCTCGCATTAAAATAATACCCCCCTTTTCACATTACATTATATGCCATTTTATTATTTTCTATTGTTGAATCAACTGTTTATGCGAACTTCTATTCTAGACCAAATTAAATCCTGATTGTCTTCTAAAACCCTTAAACAGGCTTTATGAAGACATAGAATTATCATGTTTTTTTCTTCATACATTGTATCATAAAATAATTATAATACCATCCATTTTTTAGAATTATCTGGAATCCATCACCGCTGAAATTCCATCACATTTATTGTTATTAAAAAGGATATGAAATAAAAAAAACAACATGGCAAGAAGGATTTAGAACACAAAACATATGATTAGTTTTAATAATTTTGACAATTTATTCAGAACATTATGAAATCAAGGGGAGAGTTTATTATAACGCTAGTACTATAATTAATTTGAGCTGTTAATTTAAGCAAGATAAGATGTAAAAATGTACATTGTAATGGATTTATTGAATTTTTGGTTAATTCGATGGCTTTATCGACTTAGTTTTAGAATAAATTTTCATTATATACTGTATATGGTTTTTCTATTGTTGGATTACACCTATCGCCCATAGAAATTAGAGAATATTCGTGAAAATCAGAGCTTTATCTTTTCTATAAATAATTTTATAAACTACCAAAAAAAACTTCCGTTACGAAAGGTTTTTTTCTATATTTCCAGTCAGCAAGCTATAATAAGTATATATAATAATTTATCTTTATTTTTTAAACAATAGGCTATTATTTTTTATCTTTCTTTTATACCAAATAGTTAAATATATGGCAACCAACGTGCTTACCGATACCCAAATCCAGTACCCGGGTTGAGCGACATCAGCCATATGCATGATAGGGAAAAATGGTACGGCTACGTTGCCGGTGGTATGGATGATCAACGCAACAACAAGTTTCTTGCCACTTGCATTATACAACCAACCAATAATAATCGAGGTACTTACCGTGTATATCAAAAATGCAAAAAATGAGTAATACGCATGACCTTCACCGGGCATAAACCAAAGTGGCAAATGCCACAAACCCCAAATCAGTCCCAATATTATACTACCACCAAGTATGCCAAAACGTTCTTGCAAAGGTTGTTGCGCATATCCACGCCAGCCGAATTCTTCCTGTCCGCCTCCCGCAATTAATATTAAAATAAAATATGGAATAACTAAAACTATTACAGGTATCGTTAAATTTTCAGGAAACAGATTATCGGGTAATACATCAATACCTACTATGTTCACAAAATAATGTGCAACTGCAGTTATCAATACCGGTATCAACACAGAAACGAGATAGTATATTGGCTTTATTCGAAAAGAAAAAGCATTACGAAAAAATGCTTTAATGCCTGATTTACCATCTTTTTGACCGATCAATATCATTGCAGAGATCATTGGAGCAAATGCTCCTAACATAACGGCTAGAGTCATCAAAGAAGATATGGATTCTGATAAATGAATAATCTTAAATCCCGATAATACAAACGGCGACCAAAGCAACCATGACAATACGAATGTCACTACAAAAAAAAGCCAAACATTTCGTTTGCTCATATTAGTTTTTTCCATATTATTTCCCCTTAATTATTTATATATATAAACCTCGACAAGTATAACACATTACTAAACCTATGTAAATATAATATATTATTATATTTATACAATTTTGACAAACAAATTATCGTTAGCCGCATATATGAATTCAAAATTATTTAATAGTCCCAACATCAAATGAGGAACTTCGTCTTATATTTGTTTTATCTTTTTATTTCCCACAACTTTATTTATCTGTGTATTCGTTGTAATATAGATATATGAATTTAAGCGGAGGATCCGATGATCCCTTTCAATAAACCGATAGAAATCGATTTTTCACGTCTGCAAAATGAATATAAAAAGACCTATGGCACATCTAAAGACCATAACGGTACTGCATTTATCGAAAAATGCAATCTTTGGGTCGAAGAGAATACGGGCACTGAAAAAGCATTGCTTACACCGTCAGGCACACATGCTTTGGAATTGGCGGCTATTTTATGTGATATTAAATGTGATGATGAAGTCATTATGCCTTCTTTCACGTTTCCTTCAACAGCAAATGCTTTCGTCCTCAGAGGTGCGAAGATCGTTTTTGTCGATATCAAACCCGATACAATGAACATAGATGAAAACTTGATAGAACAGGCGATCACGGAAAAAACCAAAGCGATCGTGCCTGTCCATTATGCCGGTGTCTCATGTGAAATGGATACGATCATGGAAATCGCTGATCAGCATGACTTGTACGTTATCGAAGATGCGACTCAATGTGTCGGCAGTATATATAAAAACCAAACTTTGGGAAGTATAGGCCATTTTGGATGCTACAGCTTTCACGCAACAAAAAACTATTCGATGGGTGAAGGCGGTGCTCTGTTGATAAATGACCCTGAGCTTATAGAGCGCGCAGAGATCGTACGTGAGAAAGGAACAAACAGAAGCAGCTTTTTAAAAAAAGAGATCGAAACATATACTTGGGTAGATATCGGTTCATCTTATATACCCAGTGATCTTTCTGCTGCACATTTATACAATCAATTAGTGGATTTCGAGAAAATCAATGAAGATCGATTAAATTCTTGGCAATATTATCTTGAAGCACTTTTGCCTCTTGTCGATGAAAAAAAAATTGATGTTATGTTCGTTCCTGAGGAATGTTATCATAACGCACATGCTTTTTATATCAAAACGAAAAACAGCGACGAACGTTCACGGCTTATGAAGTATCTGAAAGAATCAGGAATCGAAACAGCGTCTCATTATATCCCACTACACTCCTCACCTGCGGGGGTACGATTCGGGCGCTTTGATGGAGAAGATATTTATACTACAAGCGAAAGTGAGAGACTTCTGCGATTACCGATGTACTATAAATTAAGTAAAGAAGATATCGATATGATCGCCAAAGCAATAATACAATTTTACAAAACATAACCCATCTAATTTAAAAACCATATATTTCATTACGGAGCAAATATGAAACTACTTATCACAGGCGGTGCCGGTTTTATCGGTTCGAATTTTATAGATTATATGCAAAAAAGATATCCAAACTATCAAATGATTAGTATGGATTCCCTCATTTACGGATCAAAATGGTCGAAAATTAATGGAATCGACGATGATGAAAATTTAAAATTCATCAATGCAGATATTTCCGATAAAGATCTCGTTTTTGATTTATTTGCATCCGAGCGCTTCGATGTAGTCATCAATTTTGCGGCTGAAAGCAATGTGGATCGATCGATCGAAAATCCCGGGATATTTATCGAAACGAATATAAAGGGCGTACAAATACTAATGGACGCGTGCAGAACATATAATGTGCGACGATTTCATCAGGTTTCAACTGATGAAGTGTACGGTGAAACTCCGTTAACAGCGCATGATATTTTCTTTTCAGAGGATTCTGCATTGCATCCAAGGAATCCTTATGCTGCCTCAAAAGCGTCAGCTGACATGTTAGTCTCAGCCTATTACGAAACATATAAACTGCCTGTTACGATCTCTAGAAGTTGTAACAATTACGGCCCTCAACAGTTCCCCGATAAACTTATACCTCTTATGATCCTGAACGCTTTACAAAATAAACCTTTACCTATCTACGGAGATGGACAAAACATCAGAGACTGGCTCTATGTGACAGACCACTGCAGAGCACTGGATATGATCATCCATAAAGGAAAAGCTGGAGAGATATACAATATCGGACATAAAGATCAGCGATCGAATCTTGATATAATCAAAATAATATTGTCGGAACTAAATAAAGATGAAGATTTAATTACTTTCGTACAGGATCGAGTCGGGCATGACCTGCGCTACGGCATAGATTCGTCCAAAGTTCATAATGAATTCGGATGGCATCCCGAAATAGGTTTTGATGAAGGGATCAAGAAAACGATCAACTGGTACAAAGAATATGCAAAGACCTATTATGAGTTTTAAGCATATATTCAAAAGAGATCCTGTCAATCAACTGACAAGATCTCTAATATTTTGACTCTTCTAAATAAATATATCTTATTTGGTAATTAATTCTTCAAGTGTCTCAAGTGTAATACCTTTGGCTACTATTCTGTACTTGATTTGTCCGTCTTTTATCGAAACGACACAAGGAACTGATTGGGGATAAATATCCAGTCGATTTGCGAGTCCTTTTGATTTATAGACGTCAACTTTAGTTACATTAACAGTATCTTTGTGCTTTTCTTCAAATGATTCGATAACAGGTAACACCGCTCTTGATTCATTTTCTGAAGCGTTCCAAACGAATACCAAACCGGGTTTATCTTCTGCCATGATTTGATGTTCAAATATTTCACTTTCAGCGATATATTTTTCAGCCGAATATCCTGCGATCGCTCCATCACCTACTGCTGTAGAAACTTGTTTTAAGAATTTTTCGCGAACATCTCCCGCCGCAAATACGCCTGGGATATTCGTTTCCATTTTCTCATTGGTAATTACGTCACCCGATCGATTCAAGTCTACCATACCTTTGAATATTTCCGTATTCGGAATATATCCTATAAACATAAAGCAAGTATCTACAGGTACTTTTACCAATTCATTTAATTTTGTATTTTTCAAAACAACCGTGTCCAGATGTCCGTCCCCTTCAAATGCTTCCGGCATCGTATTCCATATGAATTCCATTTTTGGATTCGCTAAAGCTTGCTCTTTTGCGATCTCATTACAGTCACAAACACCCTCATCATGCATACAAGATATGATAACTTTCTTCGCAAATTTCGTTAAGAACATACCTTCTTCGATAGCCGCATCACCGCTACCGATGACCATTACAGTCTTATCGGTATTAGCTGCCGCGTCACATGTAGCACAGAACGAGATACCTTTATCATAAAGATATTTGTCTTCCCCTGTTGCTCCTGTAAGACGCGGTTTTCCGCCTGAAGCGATAATGACGACTTTTGCCAAATAATTTGTGCGGAAAGTTTCCACTACTTTGGTTTCGCCTTCCAGTTGAACAGCTTTTACGTTCGTTAATTTGAAGTCAACTCCGAATTTTTTAGCTTGCTCGTGGAATAATTCCATAAGGCCCAATCCACTGGCACCTTCCGGAAAACCAGGATAATTTTCTATATCATTAGTATACGTAGCAAGTCCACCCACCAATGCTTTTTCAATGATCAGTGTCTTTAATTTGGCACGACCACTGTATATACCCGCGGTAAGACCGGCAGCACCGCCGCCTATTATAACTACATCATAATTTTCTGTCTTTTTTTCCATTTTATTCTCCAATTAGATTTATCAATAAAATAAATCCTTATTATTTGACACAATTATATTGAGGTCTGCAACCAGACCTCAATATTGTAAAATTCTTTACATAAAGAATTTTGTTAACAACTTACTGCCTATGAATGCTCCAACCAGTAAGAACAGTGCGAAAACCCAGCCTGAAAGTGATAAAGATGAGATGCCGCTGTATAAAGCTCCGATGTTACATCCACCGGCTAATCGAGCGCCGTAACCCATCAACAATCCGCCGAGAACAGCTGCCGCAACTTGTTTTAAACTCTTGATTTTTTTAAACTTAAATTGTGAAGCTAATAAGGTTGCGAGCAACGCACCAAGAATGATACCGATGTTCGAAAACGAACCCGGATGATTTAAGATCCCTTCACTCAAAGTAGCTTGCGCACCCGCAGATGAAAAGTAATACCACTTTTCAACGCTCCCACCTAACAACTCGTATATCCAAGCACCCCAATTCGTAAACGTGCCGGATACGCCCCAAGGATTGCCCGAGTAGGCAAAAAGTGTAATTTGAAAGATGGATAACAAGACTGCTCCTGTTATATAGGTAAATGGATTTTTAAAAACCATTTTGTAATATCTATTATTTGAAATTTTATTCCAAAATTCTTTCAACTCATTGATACCTGCCTTTCGTTAAAAGTAAATTGAAACCTATTTCGTTTTCTCAATGATAACATCCCATTCGCCATCACCGACTTCTTCGGTTTCAACGTTGTAACCTTGATTCATAGCCCATTCAGGTATATTTTTCATAGCGCAACTATGATCGATCTGAACGATAACAATATCGTTAACCGCCATTTTTTCAACTTGTTTTTGTAGTTTGATCAAAGGTACCGGACAAGCTTCTCCTAAACAATCTAATGTAAATTCAGACATAATAATCCTCCAAAATTTTAATAATTTTTTTTATTTGAATAAGTAATTAATCGGTTTCTCCCATTTTTTTACGTTCCCATAAGTCAGATGCAATGTACAATAAAGCAATGATCGCTAATTGAACAACGACCGCACCGAACCATCCGAAAACATCAGGTAAAAAAACTTTAGGCGATGAAGCGATCACATTGAGTTTCCACCAACCCATGTTTTGAGCGCCCCAAAGTGATCCGATGATGAAAAATGTTAATGACAGTACTTGCATGCTGAATCCTTCACCGACTCGCATTAAAGTTCCCGAAGCGCAACCGCCGGCAATAACCATACCGATACCGAACATTATCCCACCGATAACTGTTGCTAAACTGATCGGTAATACATAACCTTGACCTGGGATTGTCGCTCCGTTAATGAACGCATTGTATTTGATCGCTGTGAAACCTATAGTCGTGATTGCAATTGCGATCAATACCGCTTTGGTAATAGAAGTGCTTCCTGTGATGCATGGATCACGCAAAGATGCGGTAAAACAGAATCGAGATTTTTGCAAAATAAAACCGAAACATCCGCCGAACACAAAGAACATTGCCACAACCGAATTATTTTTCGCTAATAACAATCCTATTACGATCATGAATATCAATACCAATATACCGATAGGAAGTTGATTCTTCTTTGGTTTACGTGGAGCTCTTCTGCTAGAGGTTGAACGTTTTATACCCGTTGAATTCTCTGACACCTTTGTACCTCCTTTTTTTAGAATCTTGAAATGAAATTGGAAAAGATCTTGGCACCGCCAAGAAAGAAGACGCACGATTAATAACACAAAATCATGATGATCTTGCATATCGATGAGGCCGATATAAAAATAATCGTACTATTAACGGTTTACTCGCGACAATTATATCATAGGATTTTGTGACAATTTCAGTTGTTGTTCTTATGCTATATAAAATATATTTATGGCGCAACGCATAAAAAAAAGAGCGGAATGCTCGCTTTATTTGTTTTTTTTGCTATAATAAATACCAATGGCAAAATGCACTAAACTGAATTGGTTAAGTTTAGTATCATTCAAAATTAAAATACGGAAGGAAAACCCATGCAAATCGATTATCTTATTTTATTTAACGAAATTGCAAAAGAGAAGAGCATCTCAAAAGTTGCCAATCTTTTTCATATATCACAACCTGCACTCAGTCAACAGATGCAAAGACTTGAGGATGAGATCGGACTCAAACTTTTTTCAAGGAGCAATCGCGGAACAGAATTGACCGAAGCCGGCGCGATCTTACAAAAGTATGCTATGCAGATCATTTCATCATACGATGATTTCAAAGAGGATATTTCTAATTTCCAAAACCATAACAGAACATTTAGAATATGCGCTGCAAACGTCATTGCCAATTACGCTTTGCCTTGTACTTTCTATAAAGTCAATCAAAAGTTCCCAAACTATACGTTTAATATGAACTCAAAATCTTCGCGCGAAGTCGTACACGGAGTGTTGGAGAATAAAACGGATCTTGGTTTTATCGTTGGAGACTGTGAAGATCCGACATTGATCTCAAAACATGCATATACGGATAAAATATGTCTGGTCGCAAGTAGCAGTTACAATGTTCCCGAACGGATAACTTTCAATAACCTAAAAAGATATCCGCTTATCATGTTAAATGAAACATTCAGCGCATATCGAATATTGGTGGATTACTTTGAAAAGATCGGACTTAATATCGATGATTTTAAAGTGCTGTATAATATGGACTCCACCGAATCTGTGAAATCTTCCGTAGTAGGGAGATACGGTATGGCTTTCCTGCCTTACATTTCGGTAAAAAAAGAACTGTATATCGAACAATTAAAAATTGTGGAAGTAGAAGGGTTTGACCTTGATTATGAGGTCAATATGATTTATAAACCAAAGAACGAATTGATCAGCGAAGATATGTATCAAGTCGTAAAATACTTTGGAAATATTGTGAGCAAGTCGATCTGTTAGTGCAGATCAGCGTGTAATAGTGATTTCCCAAATTCCATTCATAGGTTCAACAACAGTAGCGGAATATCGATGCGCTTTGCAATAAGATACGATCGATTCACGTACGCAACTATGATCCGTTACAAGCAAAACACTTTCATTGTTAAGTAGATCTTGATCCAATTTTTGCAACTTCATGACCGGAACAGGACATGGATCTCCCAAGCAATCGAGTTTTTTCATTTCAGACCTCTTCATTTTATTTGCGAAATCCATTATAACATAGTTTTCCAAAAATCAAACATCTGATAATAAGATTGATGTTCTTAGAAATTTTTACGAGCATTTAAAACCATTAGGAGAAGCATGTATTACGATATAGCGATAGTGATCGCTGTTTACAATTCCGAAAATTCGATCAAAACATTGGTCGAACATATAAGGATGATATTATTGAAATCAAATTTAAAATACAGGATCATTTTAATTAATGACTTCAGCACGGACAATAGCAAAGAAATCATTGATCGACTTGCAGAAAAATATTGTGAACTGACCGTTACTCATTTAACAAAAAATTTCGGCCAACAAAGTGCTTTATTGTGTGGTATCGATCATGCACAAAATTGTCGAAGCATCCTTACGATCGATGATGACTTAGAGCAACCCGCCGAAACGATACCACAGCTATATCAAATGCTGCAAAATGGTTATGACTTGGTTTACGCGATCCCTGATTGCTCGGATCCGAAATTGCATCGCAGTTTAGGCAGTAAACTGCGAGACCTTTTTTTTAGATGGTTTATTATTAAATCCAATACAATAAAAGTCAGTTCGTTTAGAATCATGGATCATACGTTAGCACAAAATATTCGCAAGATTCGTCAGGATTTCATTTATCTTTCGGCATCAGCGTTCCAATATCCGATCAGAGTTAGTAATATATCGTATACCCGAAATAAAAAAAACTGTGCGAACTCGGGATATACGTTAAAAAAACTGGTGCGTTTATATCTAAATTTAATTTTGTACTATTCAAAAATCGGAAGAAAACTGAAAAAAAACACACATACAAAACCATATATCATTGAGCGTATAAAAACATGCAATAATCAAACGAATTTAGTCGTTTTGGGAGGCTCGAATGCACAATTAAATGCAGTCGTTCGCGCTAAGCAAAAAGGATATTTTGTTATTCTCATTGACTACTTGGATGAACCACCTGCAGCTACATATGCTGATATCCATATCCAAGTAAGCACATTTGATATGAAAGCCTGTTTAGGTGCGGCAAGCTTCTATCACGCTGACGGTATCATCACGGTTGGTTCAGATCAACCGGTCTATACGGCAGCGACTGTTGCTGAAAAATTAAATTTACCCTCACCTATTTCTGCGGATATCGCTTTTAAAGTAACGAATAAAAAAGCAATGAAACAATTATTTAAACAAAATAATATACCAACAGCTAAACATCTATTTATTGATAAAGATACCTCGGACGAATGTTTAAGCAACTTATCCGCACCTTTTGTGATCAAACCTATCGATTCACAGGGGCAACGCGGCATTTATAAATTGGATACCGCTTCTGAAGTAATACAACATTTGGACCGCACTTTATCGTTTTCTTTACAACAAGAAGCATTAGTTGAAGAATACTATCCTTCTGATGAGATAACGATATCCTGTTGGATAAATGATGGCAATTTAACCATTCTATCGATAACAGACCGCCTGCATTATCCGAACACGAAACATATCGGTATATGCACCGAGCATAGATTTCCGTCCAAACACATGCATTTATATGATGAAGTAAATACGATATGTAAGAAAATCGTGTCCGCCTTCCATATTACCGAAGGGCCTTTATACATTCAAATGTTCGTTGGTAAATCAGGCATCAAAGTCAACGAGATCGCTTGCAGGATAGGCGGAGCTTTTGAAGATATTTTTATTCCGTATTTAACAGGGTTCGATATTTTAAATGCAGTCATTGATAGAAGTATCAAGAAAGATATTGATACTTCACCGTTACTTCAACTTGATATTCATAAGACAAAAAAACAAGTTAGCGTACAGCTGTTATTTTGCGAGAGTTGTACGATTCGTTCTATAACCCCGCTTAAAGATATCCTTGCGCTTCCATTTGTACTTAGCGCAGGATACAACTTTTCTGAAGGAGATGTCATCCCTAAAACTGAGAATGCAACTGCGCGATTCGGGCATTGTGTGCTCGTTTCAGACACTGTACCGATAGAAACTTTGATAGCAATATTATATGAGAAATTAGAAGTGATTTCCGAAGAAGACGGTAAGAATAAATTAAGAGCTTTTAACCAAGGAGAATAAATATGAAAATTAAAATAAAAAAAATTACTGCAGTATTGATAATATCTATGCTGATGATCTTTTCTTTCACCGGATGCACAAACAATTCAGATGAGCGTGAGATCAATATTGCCATACAAATGGGCACAGCATACGCACCGTTAGAGATCATGAAAGAACTTGAATTATTGGAAGAACGTCTCGATGGCGTTTCGGTCAATTGGATACAGGTCGACGGCCCGACAGCTATCCGCGAGGGGATATTATCAGGTGATATCGATATTGGATTTATGGGTCCTGCTCCATTTTTAGTTGGTGTAGATAACAATATGGATTGGAAAATCATCTCAGGGCTCTCTTTTAATGAAGTAGCTATCGTTACCGATAAAGACTATGTGCAAAGTTTATCTGATTTTAGACCGGAAGACAGGATCGCGATTTTATCGCCGGCGTGCACACAACATGTTCTTTTAGCTATGGCTTGCGAAAAAGAATTCGGGGATCCGAATTATTTTGAATCACAACTCGTTTCAATGTCACATCCTGACGCTATGAACGCACTGATCGCAGAAACAGAAATATCGGCACACATTGCGACACCACCGTATATCGGCACAGAACTGGCTAACGGGATGCATGTCGTTATGACAGGAGAAGAGATCATCGGAAAGCCTTTTACATTTATCATCGGCGCAACAACACAACAATTTTATGATAAAGAACAAGATCTTTATCTGGCTTTTCTGTCTGCTCTGGAAGAATCGATCGATTATATCAACAGAGATATAACTAACGCAGCTCATATGCTTGCGCCAGTCTACGGAATAGATGAGGCTGAACTATTATCACAGATGACTTATAACGGATCGATCTATTCAATGCAATTGGAAGGAATCGAACAATTCGCAGAAGCAATGTATCGCATGGGTTTTACTAAAAATGAGCCTGTTTTTGAAGATATAGTGTTTCCGAATGCTTTGGAAGATTAAATGAATTTCAAAAAAATATTACATAATAAATACGTGCAGCGTACGGTTTGGATCACTGTTATATTGGCAATTTGGGAATACACCGCACTGTACAGCGACATCTCTCCGTTACTGCTACCGCCAATCGAAGATGTCTTATATACTTTATGCACTTCCCTGTTCCAAGGCGATCTTCTCAATCAGATATTGTTCTCGCTGTTGATCATTGCGGCAGGTATGATCATATCGATCATTTTATCGATCCTTCTGGCTCTATTGTCTGTTCGCTTTAAAATTGCCGCAAGTTTCATCGATACGATCACGGCGCTTGCCCACCCGCTTCCGGGATTGGCATTAATGCCTTTGATCATTATTTGGTTTGGAATGGGTACTAACGCGGTCTTGTTTTTGATCATACATTCGGCTTTATGGCCGATACTACTCAACACGATAGCAGGCTTGAAAGCGGTCCCTGAAATCTATATCGATGTCGGAAGGAATCTTTCGATGTCACAACTGGCAATAAGCTGGGAAATTATGTTCAGAGCTTCACTGCGTTATGTCATCTCTGGCATTAAAATAGCATGGGCAAGAGCATGGCGGACATTCATAGGGGCTGAGATGGTTTTTGGTGCGATCGGCACAAAAGGAGGGATCGGTTGGTTTATTCTGAAACAAAGAACATTTATGAATACTGCAGCACTATATGCGGGCATCATTGTCGTAGTGATCATTGGCATGTTGGTAGAAGACCTATTATTCACTAAATTAGAAAAGAAAATTATCGATCGTTAATGCTCATAATCTGTTGGAGGCTAAATTGACACTGCATATAAAAAATATATATAAATCATTTAAAAACGAAACAACCGTAACAAAAGTATTGGAAGATATTACATTCAATACAAATCAAGGGGAGTTTGTCAGCATCTTAGGGCAATCAGGATGCGGTAAATCTACTTTACTTCGCATTATCGGTGGATTTGAAAAACCCGACAACGGCGAGATTCGCAAGGATGAATTCAAAATAACAAGACCATCAAAAGATATCATGATGATCTTTCAAGATGAACATCAACTTTTCCCCTGGAAAACATTGAAAGAAAATATTATTTATGCAATTAAAAAAACTGCGACCGACTACGATCGCAACACAGCATCAGAAAAAGCATCGTATAGTTTGAATGAAACCGGTTTAAGTGAATTCGCTGACCATTATCCGAGTCAACTATCAGGCGGGATGAAACAACGAGCGGCTTTAGCCAGAGCGCTTGCGCTTGATTCAAGTGTATTATTAATGGATGAATCATTTTCAAGTTTGGATTATTTTAATCGCAAAAATTCTCAAGAATTTCTGTTAAAGTTTTGGGAAAGAAACAAGACAACGATTTTGTTTGTTACGCACGATATAGACGAAGCATTGATGCTTTCTCAAAAAATCGTGATTTTAAACAAACATACACACAAAATAAGCAATATTCTCACTTTGGGAACGGATACCCAACTTAGTAAAGAACAATTGGAAAAGCTCATACTTTAGTGATAATACAATTATTTGATCACTTTATACACACTGATCGATATATCTTCAGTGTTATTGATCAGTTCTACGATCCTTATACCATACGTGTTATTAACGAAACTGCCGACAAAGCTGCAATGCTCTTCGATAAATAAATTCAACTGATCCATATAAGCTAAGTCCCCGTAAATGATATTCCATTTCGGTCTGTTCTCATAAATATATTTAAGCTCATCTGAAATTATCAGATACTCAACTTCATACGTTTCTACATATTCTTCAAACGTCATATTATTTTCTTCTAAATATGCCAAGTTCCGATAATCCAAAAGATATCCGTTTTCAAAATAAAATTCACTGTTTAGATTCCCGATCGTCATTTCATTGTTCGGAACAAACTGAGCGATCGAATCAAGATAATTTTGATAGTCATAGGATAGCCACGGAACAATATCTATAGCAGATAAACTTAGAATCAAAAGCAAAAGGATCGCACTTAGAATGTATGCGATTTTTTTCTCAAAAAGTGTGACTGTAAATACTGTCAATAACCACCCCATCGGAAAAATAAATATGATACTCAACTGACTGAAACGTCCAATCAGAACGATCCCCACAATAACAGCGATTATGGAACTTAACACCATGGTAAGTTTTTGGCTCGTGGCTTTATCATCCTTTTTCATAATCAGCGCATACAATGCACTTAAAACAGCAGCGATCGAAAACAGGATCATTTGCGGGCGAATATTCGGAATATAGTATGTGCCGCTGACTTGATGATAGAGCTTTGCGAAATAATTCGATAACTCGGCAAATTTGTTACTGAAAGGTACAAATACATCAAACTCACTGCTACCGTATAAATAATAATTATGGATAAAGTTCGGGTCCAAATAAAAACTGATCAGAACAAATATAGATGCAAATAAAGCAGAAATAAGAAGATATAAGCCGATCTGTTTTAATTTGACGGATTTAAAAAAGAAATATCGTATCAAGAGCAAACTAAAACACATTACACCGACAATAAAACTATTTGGATGAATCCCGATAGAAAGTCCGGTTATCACAGCAAGTACAGCGATATTTTTGCTTGAAAACTGAACTGAATGTTTTAAGAATAAAGACAGACATAAAATCAAAGCGAAACATATAATGATATCCTGTCGCGCCATATGAGAAGAAACAATAAATTGAACATCTAAAGCGAGTAAGATAAATGCTAAAAAAGCTTTTTTCTTACTTTTAAAAAATGAAGCAGCGGCGTTATAAAATACACCCAAAGCCCCACACCCTGCAAACAACGATAATAAACGGACCGAAGAAACGCTATAACCCAATAATCCGATGAACGGCATTTGCATGATGTGGAATAAGCTTTTTATCGCATGCGGATTACGGATCTTTAAATTAAAAAAAGTTTCCGTTACTTTATAACTGCCCTGTTCCATGATATTACGGGTCAATCCCGCAAGCCAGGATTCATCGGAATGAACAAACGGAAACTTTGTAAGAAAGAGCAAATTCACAACAAAGAATACAAAAACGAATAATAGGACCAAACGGTCCCAAACAATATCCTGATTTTGATGTCCTTCATTCAATTTATTTTTATATAACTTCATCTCTACGTTATTGTACCATAAGGTTTGTCCATAAATATTTTTTATACCAAAAAACAGTCATTAAATTCACATATATAGCATAACAAAAGATTATGGCTAACCATCTTACATATTTTTTACAATACGGTATAATATAACAGAATGATTGAGACTGACATGAGGCGTCTGTTTCAAAAGATTAATGCGTTTACTTACAAACCATCTGCAATTGCTCAATTTCTGTATTGAGCTAAAAAAATCTTGTAATTCTACAATTTTTCAAGACATTTTTTAACAATCACAAGGAGGTAGAGTATGAACTCGATTGATAAAAAATTATCAATCTTATTCATGTTGATTATTGTCGTCATTATGACTTCAGCATGTAATTCTTCTACATATGCCCCAACGGATACGATCATCCTCAGTGCTGATAACTTGCAAAGTTATATCGGTGCAGAGAATGTAGTCATCGTTGATATGCAAAGTGTAAATGACTATGCGAAACAACACGTAGCCGGTGCAGTAAACATTACTAAAAACGATATCGTCATCAGCGACCCGGTCGATAATATGTTAGCACCTGCAGACACTATTGAAAATGTATTGGGCAAAAACGGCATTTCCAATGATACAACAGTTATTGTCTATGACTCTGATAAAATGTCTGCTAGTCGAATGCTCTGGACATTATACATGTACGGACATGAAGATGTAAAAGTAGTTGACGGCGGTATAAACGCTATCAAAGCCGAAGGTATCACATTAACGACTGAAGTCGTGACACCGGAAGAAACAATATTTACAGCATCACGAAATGATGCTTGGATAGCTACACTTCAAGACGTACGAAATCAAGTATATTCACCGAAAGAAAACGTCATTTTGCTCGATGTTCGGACGGATGAAGAATACAAACAACTCGGAACAATACCCACATCGTGCAGAATAGATTTTGTTACAAATTTCTATTCTGACGGAACATTTAAAAATACGCAAACTACTCAAATCAACTATTTAGATGCAAATGTACTACCGGAAAATGAGATCATTATTTATTGCCAAACTTCGATGAGAGCATCATCAGTCTTCGTTAGATTGTATGACGCGGGTTATCGTAATATTAAAATTTACGATGGCGCTTTTCTGGAATGGTCCAGCAGTCCGAATAATCCGATCGATTTACCGAGCGCTGAGGACGTCATAGCTCCAAGCGCGAACGATGCATCTTAAATACATATTACCCCACATTACAAATTTTTTGGAGGAAAAAATGAACAAGAAAAAAATCATTGCATTAATTGCAAGCTGCATATTGATTGCAGTATCATTTGCGGGTTGTGCAAAAGCAGACGTAGTAAATGAAAAGGCTACAGCTTACTTCGCAGAATATCCTGCTGAAGGCAATCACATGACAACAGCGGAAACACTCTTCGGCATGATCGATGCCGGAGACAGCATGGTTATCCTTGACGTTCGTCAAGCAGATGCTTACGAACAAGGGCACCTCGCAGGTGCGATCAACGTACCTTACGGAATGGCAGTAGCTGAAGACTTGATGTATATCACAAATGACGGCACACCGGTTTACGTATATTGCTACAGCGGACAAACAGCATCACAGATCACAGCTTTATTAAATGTTGCCGGCGTTAACGCTATCAATATCAGAGGCGGTTTCAATAACGGTATTGCTGCTACGGAAAACTACATGAACTATGTTGACACGATCGCAGTAAGCGTACCGATGCAGGAATATACAGTTGATTCTGACATTCAAGCAGCGATCACTGAATACTTCACTGAAGCTGAAGCATTGTTGGGAACTGACTTGAAATTCTTCAACATCGCACCGGCAACTTTAAAAGCAGCTCTCGACGCAGGCTCAGACGAATATTACGTACTTTCCGTAAGACAAGCTGATGCTTACGCTGAAGGACACATCCAAGGCGCAGTAAACATTCCTTTCGGAATCGGCATGCAAGAAAACTTTGATATCCTTCCCACTGATCAAAAAATTGCAGTATACTGCTACACAGGACATACAGCATCACAAACAGTAGCGATCTTAAGACTTCTCGGCTATGACGCATACAATATGAGCGGCGGAATGAACAACGGTTGGTTACCCGCAGGATTTGAAGTCGTAACAGACTAATTGTTTCATAACACAAAATTATTTCTTAAAAACAAAAAGGATCGAGTTCGATCCTTTTTGTTTTTAATTTATTTTTCCCGACTAATAAAATTATTTATCCCTAATTATTACGATTAGAAAGATAGTAGTTCACATGCGAAGCAAACAAATACTTATCATCTATCGAGATAAATAATAGAACTGATATCGTTTAATTGAGCAATCACGTTTTTAGCTTAGGTCTCGGAATTTATGTATTGAAACCTTGCAGACACTATGATTTATGATATAATATTTTATGATATTATAAAAAGATATAAATGATTTTAACTGACGTAAATTACTACGGAGGATTTATGATACTTGTTACCGGCGGAGCCGGTTATATCGGAAGTCACACTTGCGCAGAACTCGTCGAGCAAGGACATGAGGTTATCATTGTTGACAATTTCAGCAACAGCAAACCTGAGACCCTTGATCGTTTAACTGCGATTACGGGAAAGCAAATCTCTTTTGTGGAAGCAAATGTCTGTGACCGCGAAAAAATGGATCAAGTATTTCGAAAATACAATATCGATGCAGTAATTCACTTTGCGGGTAAAAAAGCTGTCGGCGAATCCGTTGAAATCCCTCTGGATTACTACCGCAATAACATCGACAGCACATTAAGTCTTTGTGAAAGCATGAGCGAAAATAATGTCAAAAAATTGATTTTCAGTTCCTCAGCTACGGTATACAAGGAAACCAATCAAGTCCCTTATTCTGAGACAGATGAGTTGGGTAGCACAAACCCTTACGGATGGACAAAATTCATGATAGAACAGATCTTGCGTGATTTATGCGTATCCGACTCCGCGTGGTCTGTAGCGCTTTTGCGCTATTTCAATCCCATAGGTGCGCATCCGAGCGCTCTGATCGGTGAAAATCCAAACGGCATACCGAATAATTTGATGCCTTATATTGCAAGGGTCGCGTCAGGAAAATTAGAAAAATTACATGTATTCGGAAATGATTATCCAACGCAAGATGGTACTGGTATACGTGATTATATTCACGTTGTCGATTTATCAAAAGGCCATGTGAAAGCTTTAGACTATATCGAAGCCAACTCGGGTGCCGAAGCGTTTAATCTGGGAACAGGTACGGGAAGCAGTGTGCTTGAAGTTATAAGTGCATTTGAAAAGGCTTCTGCAATCACTATACCTTATGTGATCGATCCCAGACGTCCAGGCGATCTAGCAGAATCATACGCTGATCCATCTAAGGCAAAACAAATACTGGGTTGGGAAGCCGAATACAGCATTGAACAAATGTGCGTTGATGCATGGAAATTTGAAGAAAATCTTAAAAAAAATCAAAATTAAGACAAAGCAGGTAATATTTATCTTTATGAAATACGATTATTTAATTGTCGGGAGCGGACTGTTCGGATCTGTTTTTGCATATGAAGCTAAAAAACGTGGAAAAACGTGTATCGTAAATCAATCCATTACCGACGATAGCGATAACAGTCATAACCAATAATGGAATGCCGGCTGTTAGAGCAGACTTTTTTTTGCGCAAAACTTTATCCTTCGTAAACATTTTCTAACCTCTTTTTTATATATATTTTATGCTAATACGCAGGATCCTTCATTGACTTAAGTTAAGAAAACGCTTTTTTATTAAAAAAGCGTTCAAAAAAAAGATAATGTATCAATGGATATAATGTGATCTTGAAATCGAATTACTCTCCGACTTTGATCGCAACAGCACCTTTCTTTTGTCCCGTATCGACGTACCGATGCGCATCGGGCATTTGTTCCAGAGAAAAGCACTGATCGATCACAGGGCGAATTTTATCCGCCTCCAACAATTCCTTGATTTGGATAAGGTCACTTTTGTTTCTTTCGGCAGCCGTTATAATTACTTTCTTATCGCTCGTGAGTTTTGTCCCAAAAGAACGCAAGAGTTTTGTGAACGTTGGATTAGCGATCAGGTATCTGCCTTTTGCGTTTAATGCGCGAACACATCCTCCGTAAGGCGCTTTACCGATAATATCGAAAATAACATCATACTTTTCATCGCGTTGTGTAAAATCTTGCTTTGTATAATCAAGCACTGTATCCGCCCCGACTGATAAAAGCATATCCGTCTTGTCAGCATGATCTACTGCAGTCACAGATGCGGCCAGATGTTTAGCTATCTGTACCGCCATCGTACCGATACTTCCGCCCGCGCCGTTGATTATTATTTTTTCACCGCTCTTCAGTTCAGCTTTATCCAAAAAATACAATGCTTCCAATGCACCTACGGGAATGACCGCTGATTCTTCGTAAGTCAGATTGTTCGGTTTATCGATAAATACATCATCTTTGGAATCTGCCGGTAAACAAATATATTCAGCATAGGTACCGTGTCCGAAACCGGTTGCGCCGAATACCTTATCACCTTTTTTATATCCAGATACTCGACTGCCCACCGTTTCAATAATACCGGCGAACTCCTGTCCCAATAATGTCCTACGTTTGGGTTTTAATAATCCGTTCATGATTCGTATAGCCAAACTAAGTGCAAACGAAAGTGACAGACTTCGCATTTCACAATCGCCTGTAAGCACACTGGTCGCTATCACGCGGATACATACCTCATTTTCCTTCGGCTCCGGTTTTGTTACTTCTTGAATTTGCAAACCATCTGCGGAACCGTAAGCTGTCCATATAACCGCTTTCATTCTATATTTCTCCTCTAAGTTTATCGGCAAAAACTTTTGCACGCTCGCAATCGTCTTTCGCAAAATTATAAATATCGAATGATTCAGGTTCAAGGACTTCGCAACCCAAACGATGCGCAGTGATATCCGCGATTTTTCTTATATTGCCAAGATGTATAGATTTACAAATAATAATCGAATTCATAAAACCCTATTACTCCCTTTAACAAATAAAGTACCGACGATGTATCCATTTACATTAACTTGCAGATTATTAGGAATTCCTTGATTTGATCTATGTAAAATATCGTTTTCGAAAATCACATTTTTCATCTTAAAACCGTCGAAAATCGACGGTTTTATAAGTTACTATACATAATGTTCATAGATTGAATCTTTGCCTCTAATGCACTCTAAAATATCTGTATGCTTTTATGTTACAAACTTAATATATATTATCGATTTATTCCAATAACTTATCGATCGTGCTTTGTTCTACCTTGATCTCAAATGCTTCAAGCACTTTTTTAATATCAGCACTGACATTTGCTTTATCCGCGAAATTTAACCTCACATCCGGATTGTCCCATTGTATATCACCACCATTCCATCTATAAGGGTTCAGTAGCGAAATAAAGTCAGTTTTTGTTTTATACTTTCCATTGAGAAGATCATTTAGTATTTGCTGATTCATCGAAACATCGATATTCGGATTGTTTTTTGGCGGACCTTGTTGTATGTGTACATTTCCGTTTTGGAATTGGATAGTATATTGTTCACCTGTGTCATTGATATTGATATTTATGGTTTGATTGATGCCTTGGAGACCGGTCGGATTTTTTACGTTATCTTTTATCGTATTGTTTACCCTGTCTTCCCAATGCTGTATATCGATTCCCCCTTGTTGAGGATTTTTGGTCGTATCATTATTATTTGTATCTTTCACCCCTGCGTCATCGGATGCGTCCGTTTTGTCGTTGTCCGCATCCGCATTCGGCGTTTTGGAAGTATCTTCACTGTCTTCATTCGGTTCATTTTGATCGTTATCTGCGTCAGTCCCTTGTTCGTTGTCTTCTTCACTATGATCTTGCAGCTCGTTGTCTGACGTATCATCGGACACATCTACATCTTGAGAGTCCTGTTGTACTGTAGAAGTATTGACGTCTTGATTCGTATTATTAGTCGTGTTGTTTGTCCCAAGCCCTCCTTCTTCAACAACAATGGCAAGATTTTCCAGTGTATCTCTGTCCAAAGCTAAATCGCGGATATCCGAATCAAATTCTCCGGCAATACCCAACAGTGATGTACTGATATTATTCTGAGAAAACGGTTCATCATACCAATGCCAAAATAACTCGGTCAATTGAAAATGCTCATTCATTAATCCGTTGTTTTGCATCCAAAGTACAGCATGCCCGCCCGAAACGATATAAGCTTGACCGCTTGGCGCAAGACTCGTATTTCCGCTGGTCGCAAGCCAACTTGCCGCAGCTCCCGCCGCCGGCACTATCGACATGATCCAACTTGTGCTACTTGAGTTCGTTATAAAATCCAATTTTCTTTTCATGAGTATTCCCTTTCAGATTGGTTTTCTCGTTCTTCTCTGTCACAAAGAACGATATCACGACATATGGGACAACCTCCCATACAAAAGCTATAATCAACACAATCGGGACATGCGTTGAGAAATTCACGTCGAAAGGCATCAAACTCCTCGCTCTCCCATGCCTCCGCGATAGATGTACTACTGATATCAACAGCCCAATTCTCTTGTTGATCGAAACTACACGGCAATAATCGCATATCCGAAGTGATATAACAACTGTACCTCGCACCCTCACAGGTTTCGGCTAAGGCAAGATCTATTGTAAATCCGTTGCTGACAAACCCGGGCACACTGCAACTGTCGAACCCAACTTTCCAAGGCATATCGCTTTGTGCAACCTGTTTAAAAAATCTCCGTACTCTTTCATCGCTGTTTTTTAAGACATTCTCTGAAGTTCCCAGTCCGATCGGCTTATGCAATAAGAAAATGATCGCATTGACCGATAAAGGAAATCTTCTGTTTTCCAGTAAATAAAGTGCTTCATCTATACTGTTATTGCTTAAGACATAATGTATATTCGTCTTAACCTCCGCATCCAATAAATATCGGATCGCTTTAAGTGTGTAGGCGTTTCCATACCAACTCACTGCCGCAGCACCGCAATATTGACTTGTTATAAATGCCTTTTCTGCATTCATTGCGTATCCTGAAGTTGTGAAGTTTGGAATAATATCGTTATCTTTACATATTTTTAAGATGTCTTCGAAATTCTCGTGCTCATCGACATCTCCGCGGCCACCAAGCGCAAATTGGAATACTTTACCTCTGCATTCTTCTGCAATACGTTTGAAATTATCAATGCTCATATTAGGTTCATCGATATGTTCCCCGTCTTGATAGCATTCAACACCGGATGCCTTGCACAATCCGCTCTTTCCGTGCGCACAGTGCCCCATGATCCCGACATCTATCAGATGCGGAAATGATGCCCTAAATGCATCGGATTGACCTCTTTGATTGTTGATTCGCCAATATTGCCCACGTTCGGGATCGAACATTGACAAGATATTATATTTGGGGTCGATCACGTACCGAACTTTTGTTGTCATACCTATTTCACCGTTTTAAGTTTTAAAACTATAAAAACGATCGACACGGCAATCAGTATAATCGAAACGATCAAAGATACAATAGGCGCAAATCTCCCTAATAATGCTGAGAATAACATCCCCACGCTTAATCCCAGAAATATTAGGATCAATGTATCAGTATTGATAGGTGAATTCTTGCGAAATATTTTTTTACAATCAGACATCAATAAAGCGGCAAACAGAACAACCTTGCTTGTTTTCCAATCAGACAAAACCGCATAAAAACATAAGAACAACATGAACGCAAGAAATGTATTGTCTGACCAAAACGAGAACAACAAAGAAATACCTGCAGCTATTGCAACTATAATAAGCGAAGAATATTTATTGGTTTTAAACGTATCGATCGCAGTTTTTGGGACTTCTCCGAGTTGTTTTAGCAGTTGTTTCAGCCCTTTTGTCTTTAACTTAAAGATCAACCAAGTAATAAAAGAAGCCAAGGCTACTGAAAGAAACAGTTTATCGATAACTTTATATGACGGACCGAAAATCGATTCCAAATAATAGCTGAGCGTGCCGATAACAGGGATATACCAACCGAAACTCAGAAACAGCGAAAATAAAAATGTCGCACCGAAAACAATTGCTCCGGTGATCATTTTTTTCTTAAAAGCTTTTACTGCGTTGACCGCTGTTTGTACTAAAAACTGTACAGTGTTTGAGGGGCTTTGGGGTAAAATATAATATCGTCTGTCATTCGTATTGAAAGACGGCTTGTCGTTTATCCATTCCTCGTTTACGTATTTTTCCCAACCGCTCCCGTCACTTTTCATACGCCAATAAATTCCGCTTTCATCCGTTGCGTAAAGTTCTTGCGTTTTTTGATCGAATGCATCCAATGAAAGTTCGCCTCGGCGATACTGACTTTGCAAAATCAAATGTTTATATTGGACATCTGAAAAATTCATCGGTACTCTCCTCTTTATTTTATATAAGACCCAAACGATTCTCTAAATCTTTTTTTTCATTCATTTAATAGACATTTTACTTGTTTGATCTTTTTTTAAACACCTTATTAAATACGCAACGTTTTGTCCCGGATCATTAAATGAAAATTGAATCCATCAATTCCCCTTTTTAAAGCATACAACAACAAAAAAATATATGCAATATATTTTTAGAAAACATACTGTAAATTCAATATTTTCACATCTATACTGCTTCTAATAGTAAACTCGAATTATTTCAGTTTATAGGCATGAATTTTAAGTATAACTCCATTTATATGTATTTATTGCTTATAAAAATGTTTTATAATCTTCCAAATTCTTCGCTAATAACTCAGGCGTATCCAAGCCGTAAGGACAATTATCCACACAATGATTGCAATGGATGCAGTCCTCTATGCGCAGCATGCCTTCAGTCATTCTATCATTTAGAAAAGAGGATACCGGCGCTCGGCGCAAAAGTAAAGACATGCGTGCCGCCATTGGTATCGGTATATCGGCCGGACACGGCAAGCAATATCCGCATCCTCTGCAAAAATCACCTTTCAATTCATTTTGATCACGCGCAATGACTTCTTGCATTTCCGAAGTCATCTCGATCGGATTTTCACTGTAAGATAGAAATTCATCCAATTCGGATTCTTTCTGTATCCCCCAGATGGGAAGGGCGTTATCATATTGCGCAAGAAAAGCATAAGCTGCATCGGAACGAGTGATCAGTCCTCCTGATAAAGCCTTCATGCAAATGAATCCCACGTCTTCTTTTTTACATAAATTGACCAGATCGATATCTTTCTCATCAGCCAAATAACTGAAAGGAAATTGCAATGTTTCATACAATCCCGAAAGTACAGCTTCTTCAGCAACCTGAAGTCGATGATTTGTAATACCGATGTGTTTTATTTTGCCTTGTTCTTTTGCCTGCAGCATTGCTTCATACAATCCTGTACCATCATCGGGCTTTGGACAAGTTTCCGGATTATGAAATTGATAGATATCGATGTAATCTGTTTTTAAAAGACTTAAACTCGTTTCCAGATCCTTCCAAAAATCTTCAACATTTTTTGCATGCGATTTTGTTGCGATGACAATCTCTTCACGCACGTCACTAAGTGCGATCCCGACTTTTTTTTCACTGTCTGTATACCCTCTCGCCGTATCGAAAAAACGAATACCGTTATCATAAGCTTTTCGCAGAATCTTAGTAGACTCTTCTTCGCTTATGCGTTGAATCGGCAAAGCACCGAATCCATTTTTTGGGACTTTGATCCCTGTTTTTCCTAAAACAACATATTGATCCATAACTTTTTCTCCTGCTTCTAAAATAAATTTGAATGCGTCAAAATTTGTTTTATAAATTTAATTAATTTGTATAAATATAGCATAAATCCAAATAGTTCTATTGTCAAGGCGGAAACAATGTGATTCAAGGTATGAATGAATCTATTACTACCAATACATTTATAAGACCGAGATCAATTATCAATTCTTACAGTTATAATACGGTCTTTACGCAAGATCCTATCACACGTAATCGTTCCTAACCTTTTTCTATATGCTTACTTTTATGAAAAAAACGCTTTTAAAAAAGCGTTTAGATTATTGCATATCTAATATCATTCTACGGTTTTGATCACAACTCTATTATCTTATATCTATTGATCTAAATACTTTTTAAAATTTTCTTTCATAATATCGCGTAGAACATCAGGATCGATATTAAATGTGATCACAACACATTCAATGCTTGATGTATTGCTCTTGATTTCACGGATCGTTGGAGCTTCATCATCGACAAGCAATATCATTATACCGACGTCTTCAAAGATTACAGTACCTTTGATATGTCCGATAATTCCATGTTGTTCTTCGATTGCTCTTGCGACTTCTTTTAATTTCGATTCAATAATTTCAACTGATTTATCTTGGCCTTCGTTTATTCTACATCTTACGGATCCTATGATAGACATATCATGCGTATCTACGTGAACATAATGATCGCTATTGCATTGCGCACAATCACATCCTTCATCGTGATGATGTTCATGTGTTTCGTGTGTATGATCATGTCCGCAATTACATGATTCATTATGTTCATTCGAATGTTCGTGTTGATGTTTGTTTGCACTCATGATCCATCCTCATTTCCCAAAACGGCTTTAAAGATACTTTCATCGATGGACGCTGAAGCGCTTATATGATAAACTTCCGCTGTATCATTGAATGTTTTCACGGATTTATCGATCTCACTCAACATAATATTATCGACGGTGTCGATTTTATTGATCAAAATAACATCGGCTTCTTCCAGTTGTTCTGCAATAAGGTGTTTCATTGCCCCGAGGAGTCTCATCCATCTTTTCGCATCAGCTACACAACAGATCCTGCAATCTAATTGAAGATTCTCAACAAGGTTTTCCTTGATATTTGCAGGGTAAGCTACACCGGTCGCTTCCATAATGATCCACTCCGGTTTCAAGTTTTTCATTATATCATAGATGTTTGTAATCAATTCACCTGCAATTGTACAGCAGACACAGCCCGAATACATTCCTTCAACCTGATAACCACCGTTACGCAATACTTTATCGTCAACCCCTATTTCACCTATTTCATTTTCCACTATTACCACTTTCGATGTGTTTTCGGGATTGTCGCCCACTAAATATTTTGCTAATTGTATCAAAAAACTTGTTTTACCTGAGCCTAAAAAACCGCCCAATAAGATCATCTTCATATGTTACTCCTAATGTTCATTTACCTCTGTTCGTTATTAAAGGCACGAGACGAGGCGATTTCCTCGCCTCGTGCAATAAAGGGAGCTAATATTACATTTTCATTATTGCAATATTCACTATGTATAAAATATTCCTGTCATTTAAATGTTAAATTTATTAGCAATTATACTAAGCTTGTTGCTAACTGTGCAGCACCCGCTGCATCCGATGCATATCCGTCAGCTCCGATATCATCCGCAAATTCTTGCGTTATCGGCGCTCCACCAACGATAATTTGAAATCCCGAAAGCCCGCTTTCTCTGATCGCTCCAACAGTTTCTCTTAATGATGGCATTGTTGTTGTAAGTAAACCGGAACAAGCAACAATATTACAATCCGGGTTTTCCCTGATAGTTTCAACAAATTTTACAACCGGGACATCAACGCCAAGATCAATGACTTCAAAACCTGCGCTCTCGATCATGATCGCAACAAGGTTTTTACCAATATCATGAAGATCGCCATGCACGGTACCAATGATACATTTCCCGCGACTCACAGCCCCTTCTCCTGCCAAAACAGGTTTCAATACAGCAACACCTTTTTGCATCGCTTTTGCTGCAACTAACATTTCAGGTACAAAAACTATACCTTTACTGAATTTATCACCAACAACACCCATAGCATCGATCATACTGCTCAGTATATCAGATGCTTGTACACCTTCATCCAGAGCTTCTTCAACCAGTCCCGGAACGATTTTTGACTTTCCGTTTTCAACAGCTATCGTAATTTCATTGATTTTCGACATTATTTTTCCTCCTTGAAATATTTAATTATAAAATGACCATCAATCTTAAATATAGCTAGTTTTATTTATAAATTGTTTTACCGTATGTATTTACTTCATCTGCCATCCAATTGTTTACTTCTCTTGCATGTTCTGCCCAACCGGCTCGTCCTAAATACATACCGCAGAAAGCATAGCCTCCACCGGGAGCTAAGTCATCGATCACTTCACGTACATATGAACGAACTTCCTCTTCATCAACATGTTCCGGATCTTCGGGAACAAAATCATACCCGCCGCAAACGACCAATTTACCTTTATATTTTTCTTTTACTGCATGCAAATCATTGCCTGTTTGTGCCGGATCCCAAAATACCACACCAAAATCGATCATATCATCCAATTGATCTTCACAACGTCCACAGTTATGGAACTGTACAGGTATCCCTCTGTCCATTGCATATTTTGATTGTCTGGCATATATCGGTTTAAATACATCCCTATATGTTTCCATTGAAAAGAACGGCTGTGACCTTGATGCTGAGTCATCTGTCAAATTAAAAAGATCGGGCTCATAATACTCAATTACTTTTTCGATGATGGGTTCGTAATAATCGCAAACAAAATTCAAAAATTCTTTGCAAGATTCCGGATCTTCTACAAGAGCCATTAATGCTCCGTTGAATCCCATGTGCGCGACTAAAGTTTGGAAAGGTCCAAAGCTGCCACCCGACATAACACCGGTTGTTTTTCTGTTTACCCTTGCCAAATCTTTTTTCGCCATAGATTCCCAATCGATCGAATCAACTGTGAAATCAGGCTTTTTCACGATTTTATGCCAATCTTCTATGTCTTCAATATGGAAATCCCAAGGTCTAGGAATGAATTGGTACCCGGTTTCTTCATTTGCTACATGAGGAACACCCCACATATCAGTGTATTCCAATACTTCAGGCATGCCATTCTCAGTCATACGCGGCATTGTCCCTAAAATTTGAGGGGCACTCGGGTTTACAAAAAAAGCGGGAACGCTTTCATCCATCGGTCCCCATAAGCCTCCCATAGTCCACCATGGAACGTATTCAGGCATTTCGCCACGACCCATTCGCAAATAATTTTCTTTTGCAGTTAATGTCATAGATAGATCTCCTCCTTATTATTAAATCAGCGATATGTAGTCAGCAGAAATTAATAAAGAAACTTGAGAAAATCGGCAACCGAACGAATGGAATGCATTAATCGTCCACAACCGAAAACTTTTAATTTTCTGAATAAAATTTAAACATCGCTCATCTAAGATATCGCTTTAATCACTGTTTATATTAACATTGCAACTGAGTTTCAGTAAATATATTAAAAGTACAAATTTTAATTCAAAAATTTGTACCGATAACACGAATATACAGATATATACTTTTATGAAGCCAATTTTAAGCCTGCATGAAAAATGTATATAAAATTAAATTTACAAAATATATTAAAAAAACTGATCTTTAAAGATCAGTTTCTAAATATTATCCATTCTCAATCATCCACTAATGAGAAACTCAACCTGCTTACGCTCGTATGAAAAAAGGTCCAACATCCTAATCGAAGTTAAAATATATTCTCTTGTATATTTATCATCTAAATTATATTGCATATTCCCAACAATTTTGTTGATTCTATAATTCAAAGTGTTTTTATGCATAAACAGTTCGGCAGATGCTTGCAATAACGAGCGATCATTTGCCAAATACTCTCTTAATGTCATGATCGATTCATTTTCGCAATTCGGTTGTTTCTCCCACAGTTCCATCACGTCGGGTTGACATGCATGATATTTTTCTTTGATCTCATTAGAACAGAGAATATAATCCAATGCATAG
The DNA here is from genome assembly GCA_963674555.1 of uncultured Anaerofustis sp. GTDB lineage: Bacteria > Bacillota > Clostridia > Eubacteriales > Anaerofustaceae > JBGMEA01. The sequence continues at coordinate 815,172 of OY771429.1, forward strand.
TCATAAAAAGAAGAAAACTTAGAATCTGGATTTTTTATACAACCTTGTTTAATTGCAAATAATGATTGTTTCACATATTCGCCGATATTATCGATACTATCACACTGTAAACTGTATCCGAAAACAGTATTCAATTCATAAATATACGATTGTTCTATCTTTGGTATGATGTCATTAAATAAATTTTCTCTTTCATTGAATAGTAGTACCAATTGATTTTCAAGACTAAATGAGGGGGTGGTAGGAAAATTTATATTTAGATATTCTTTGATAAGCAACACTACATTCTGAGCCACCGTCATATTATTGAAGGCAATCACACAAATTCTGAACTTATCCTCATCTGTCCATTTCATATAGCGCATAAAATGCTGAATTGCTTCCTTTTCAACGGGTTGCCCTTGGATAAGCTTAAGAATATTATTATTGATGTATAATTTTTGATTGTCTTTTTTAATCGAAACCAAATACCACTCTAACACATCGCAAAGGTGTTCCAATATCTGATAATCGCCTTGCGTGAATTCTCGAAAGTAGTCTAATACCGCTATTCTTCCATACACGATGTTATTGTGTCGTACCAGAGCCATCAGGCAATTCGCTTCATCATGTGATGATGGTTTCTTGTACAGTACGGGTTTTTTGCTTAGATCTGCTTCTTGATCCTTTATTCTCTTCTCAAATGATTTATATACCGAAACTGATTGATAACCGTATTCTGATAAATGCTTCCACTCCGGATTCAAGTCGTCTGCACCAATTTGACTACTCATTGCTAATAATTTACTGTTGCTGTCAAGAAGCAAAAGAGGTAAGCGAAACAATCTCCAGCTTTTATCTATGATCGTTTGATAATTTTGCATACCCATATTTTCATGGATCATCTCATCCCAGTCAGAATATGTATCAAATACATTTTGAATCAATTCTGCAGCATCTTCTTTGTCTGTGTTTATCAAACGTATATGATTATCTTCTCCACCGCCTATAAGCAATACGTCTTCTCCGTCTTGTTTAAGATATAAGCAATCGTCACACGCTAACACTTCTTTAAAGTGAATGCTTTTATATCGAGCGGTATAAGGTTCGTTGATATTCAATTCAATATCTTTGCCTTCAAGTTGGTTTGCGATCATCCAAAGACTGATTTTCATATTTTAAAGATTCCTACCTTTTTAAATACCTTCCAGGACCTCAAATATATTCAACTAAATTTATTGAAATTCTATCGAGGCTCCTGCTAAAACTTTATAACAGCACTTTATAAAGAAATACAAGTAATATCTTAAATAAAATTTGAATACAATATTGATGATATAATTATATTTTAAAATTAAAGATTTTACAACCCTTAATACCCATTTCACGAACATCGCAAATCTGTTTTAACATCATTCATAAAAAAATATAGCCGGATTTGTTGTATTTTTCTAAATTATTTTTAATATCATTGACAGACATACTTGAGTATGTTATCATAGTTTTAATGCCATACCGGAGTATGCTAAAACAGATTACGAAATAAATTATGCAAAAATAATATAAATCGATTAACATTTTAAGGAGGAATGATCAATGATTATCATTGGGGAGAAAATCAACGGAACAATTCCCGTTGTGAAAAAAGCGATTGAAGAACGCGATGTGGAATTTATTCAAAAAAGAGCGATCGCACAAGCTGAAGCAGGCGCGAATTTCATCGATGTTTGCGCAAGTGTAGATGCTGAGAAAGAAAAGGAAGTTTTATCATGGCTCATCAACATCGTTCAGGAAGTTACAGACGTACCTTTAGCGATCGACAGTCCGAACGAAATGCTTTTAGCTGAAATTTACACACTTGCAAAAAAACCGGGAATGTTCAATTCAGTTAATGAAGAAGGAACAAAATGTGAAACGATCTTTCCGCTTATGACCGGAAATACATGGGAAGTGATCGGCCTTACATGTGACAAAGAGCACGGGATACCGATGGACGTAGAAACCAAAGTCGATATTGCAAAACGAATCATTGATAAAGGCGCAAAATACGGAGTAGAACCGCATAGGATCCATATCGATCCTGCTGTTATGGCACTTGCCACAGCACCAGAAGCAATGAAGAATTTCGAACAATGTATCATAAAAATAAAAGAATACGCGCCTACGGTTAAAATCACCGGAGCTATCAGTAACATATCTTTTGAAATGCCTATGCGAAAAATCGTCAATCAATGTTGCATGGTCATGGCGATCCGCGCAGGACTTGATTCAGCGATCATGGATCCGATCGACAGAGAAATGATGGGTATGATCTACGGTGCGGAAGCATTGGCGGGGATCGATAAAAGCGGTCGTAAATATAATATGGCTTACCGCAAAAAGAAATTCGGACCTATTAATAGATAATAATGACCTCCCTTTTTTGTTTATATCACCTGAAGAGGTAAGAGATCAATCAAAATAAATATTCAAAAAAGGCTTGTTTATTATCCTTACCTTTTCTTCTGATATAAGATAAATCAATTTTCCAATAAAAAAAATGTATATATGATCCTTTCAATAAGTAAAAGCCGTATCTCTAAGATACGGCTTTTACTTATTTTTAGTATTTCAATAAAAATAATTTTTGATCTGTTTTACTGAATGATAAATCATTAAATTTTGCTTAGAAACTTACTTTTCACCTTATCTTCATGAGAACGTCACACCACTTCGTATAATAAAAATATACTTTATGTAAATAAACAATGAAGGATTTGTATTATGCTTAAAAACACAAAAGCCAAAATTCGGTTTGCACTAACCACAATATTGCTACTTATTTTGTGTATGTCATTTTTTTCAGGCTGCTCAAAAAATACTAACGAGGATACAACTGCATCAGACGAAACTTCATCTGATACAACAATATCAATCTATGAAAGTGAAGATTATGACACAACTTGGAATGAAAATGATTCTATAGCAGTCGTTTTAAAAACAAACGCAATCTCATGTGAAAGTAACGGAGTCAAAATAGATGAAAATACTATTACCATTACATCAGCAGGCAGCTATGTTATAAGCGGCTCATTGGAAAACGGGCAAATCATTGTCGATACTGAAGATGAGGAAATCGTCAAACTTGCACTTGACGGAGTAAATATTTCATGCAACACTTCATCACCTATCTATATAGAAAATGCAAATAAAACCATCATCGTCCTGCCTGATGGTTCGGAAAATTATTTATCGGATGGAGATACATACAGTACAAATACTGACGGAGAACCGGATGCAACAATATTCAGCAAGTCAGATCTGACAATAAACGGAACCGGAAGTTTAAGTATTGATGCCAATTATGATGATGGTATTAAGAGTAAAGATACACTAATAATAACCGGTGGTAATATTTCTATTGAAGCGGTTGGAAGCGGAATAGTTGGTAAAGATTATGTTGCAATAACCGATAGTGACATCTCTATTCTATCGGAAGGCGATGGGATAAAATCAACTAATGATATTGATAGCTCTCTAGGATTTATTCAGATCGACAGCGGTTCGATCGATATCACTTCTAAAAACGAAGGCTTGCAAGCAAAAACAAATATTACGATCAATGGCGGAAATATTACCATAAATTCCGGTGGCGGAAGCACCAATAGTATCAATAATTCAGAAAGTACATGGTACGGCAAAGAACCCGGGAATTCTCAAACTTCAAATGTTGACAGTGATACAAGCGGTAAAGGTATTGTAGCAAAGAATAACATTACGATCAATGAGGGAATAATTGAAATAGATTCCGCAGACGATGCGATCCACGCAAACGAAACTATAGAGATAAGCGGTGGAAATATAACAATTTCTGCCGGTGATGATGGAATACACGCCGATACATCAATTGATATCAACAACGGTACGATCAATATATTAGAATCTTATGAAGGCATCGAGAGTGCAACGATCACGATCGAAGACGGAGATATCCACATTGTTTCAAATGATGATGGCATCAATTGTGCGGGAGGCAACGATGATTCTTCAGGTGGAGGACGTCCCGGAGAAAACAATATCAACAGTTCGGGAAATGATTACTTGTATATAAACGGAGGATATATTTACGTTAATGCAACAGGAGACGGTTTAGATATCAATGGTTCAATTGCCATAAGTGCCGGAACGATCATTATCAGCGGACCTACTTCCAGTGGAAACGGCGCATTGGATTATGACGGATTATTTGAAATGAGCGGGGGATTCTTGCTCGCAGCGGGAAGTGCAGGTATGTCACAAACACCTGATAGTTCATCTGAGCAATATTCAGTCTCGATCACATTCAATTCATATCTAGAAGCCAACACAATATTACATATAGAAAATGATTCGGGCGAAGATATTGTAACTTTCTATGCGGAAAAACCTTATCAAAACGTTGTATTATGCTCAGTAGATCTGATGCAGAATGTTGAATATTCGATAGAGTATGGCGGAAGTTGCACAGGTTCAGTCACAGATGGATTATATTCGGGCGGGGTCTACAGTAACGGGACAGCAGTAACAACATTCACATTATCCGGTGTGATCACATATTTAGGATCAAGCGGATCAAATCAAATGCACTAGAGCAAGTTATAAAAAATTGGAGGAAAATATGATGCTTACTACATTCAAAAGAACAGAGTTGAAATTTAGAATAAATAAATCTCAATTCGAACAACTGATGTGTATTTTGCCGAAACACATGCAATCAGATACATATTGTGAAAATAACTCTTCCTATCGTATCAATAATGTTTATTACGATACACAAGATGACTTATTGATACGTAATTCGCTCGCCAAACCTTATTATAAAGAAAAATTACGCTTAAGAGTTTATGGAGATTCGATTGAATTAAATTCTAAAGCCTTCTTGGAATTAAAAAAGAAGACCGCCGGTATCGTTCATAAACGCAGAGTCGGCATGTCTTTACAAGAAGCTTATACTTTCATGAAATACGGTATTTGTTATGAAGAAGAAAACTACATACATGATCAAGTGATGAATGAATTAAAATTCTTTTCAAAGCACTACACTCTGAAACCAAAGGTATATATTGGCTATGATCGAATCGCGTTTTTCGGGAAAGAAGATAAAAATTTCAGAATTACATTCGATTACAATATTATGACCAGGCGAAATGATTTTCACATCGAAAATGGCTGTTACGGTAAGCGATTGGAAAACAAGAACACATACATCATGGAAGTAAAGTTTATCGGAAGTTTGCCAAAATGGTTGATAAACACACTCAGCAATATGAGAATCTATAAAAGCAGCTTTTCAAAGTATGGAGAAGAATATATAAAACATTGTGCTGTATTGAAAAAAGAAAATCCCTTTAAAATATCCAATATTACTTTTAAGAAATCAGTCAAGAAAGAAAATATATCGCAAAGGAGTTATGTGCAATGCTAGAATCACTTTTTTCTACAACGACAGAAGAATCTCTTACGCTACTAAACATGTTAACAGCGCTCATTTCATCTATGTGCTTTGGGACTCTGATAAGTTTTATCTATATGAAAACACACAGAAAAGAAGGTTATTCGAAAAGTTTTGCATTAACTTTGATCATGCTACCCGGCATAATATCCGTAGTAATCATGCTGATAGGAAGCAATGTCGCCAGAGCGTTTAGTTTAGCGGGGGCTTTCAGTTTGATTAGATTCAGAAGCGCGCCCGGAGATTCAAAAGATATTGCTTATGTTTTCTTTACACTTGGCGTCGGGTTAGCCTGCGGAATGGGTTATATTTTATATGGATTCCTCTTTGCACTCATCATGTGTCTATCTGTCTTAGTACTCGAATCAGTCAATTTCGGGCGATCGAATTCCGCATCAATGCAGCTGAAAATAACAGTGCCGGAAGATTTAAATTTCGAAGGAATTTTTGATGACATATTATCAAAATACGCTGATTCATGGAAATTAAATAAAATCAAAACCACCAGTTTCGGAACTTTATTCGAATTGACATATCTGATCGAGCTTAGAAAACAAGTGACACAAAAAAATCTGATTGATGAATTAAGATGTCGGAACGGAAATTTAACTGTCATCTTGACTTTAAACGGTGACAATAATACAGCAATTAAGATGTAAAATAAAAAAAGCAAAGTAAAAGTTTACTTTGCTTTTTTTATTCCTTATATAAAATACATTATACGATCTTCCTAATTGGAAGTTCAAACCAAAATGTACTCCCCTTGCCTTCTTCACTCTCAACTCCAAATTCAGCACTATGCGCTACCAAGACATTTTTAACGATCGATAGACCTAAACCGGTGCCTACAACTGCTCGTTTATGATCAGTATCTGTTTTGTAATAACGCTCCCAAATATGCGCTATCTCTTCTTTTGCGATCCCTTCCCCCGTGTCGGTAACTTCGATGCGTATTATATCTCCTTTTATGGTCTGCTTGATCGTAATGACTCGATCTTCCCCTGTGTAATTGATTGCGTTGTTGATCAAGTTATATAAAACTTGAGAGATTTTAAGCTGATCAGCATATACGATCACTTCTTTTTCATATATATTCGTTATGTAATATCCTTCTTTTTCTATGAGTTTTTGATATCTTTCCAATGTATTTTTGATCATTATAGAAACATTGGATTCAGAAAGATTTAAAGAATCCATACCCGATTGAAGTTTCGAAAGATCCAATAGGTCATTAACAAGAGCCGTAAGTCTGTTTGCTTCATCAATAATGATTTGTATATTTTCAGGAGTGTTTTCGTCAGGTAGATCACGCAATATCTCACTGTAACCCGTGATCATCGTAAGAGGTGTTCTTAGATCATGTGAAATATTCGCGATCAGTTCGCGTCTTAGTTTTTCTACTTTTGATAATTCCCTCGCAGCATAATTCAATGTTTCACTTAATTCTGAAATCTCTTTATAACCGCTTCCGTCAAATACAACGTCATACTTCCCTTTAGCTAAAGCTTTTGCGGAATTATTGATGATTTTGATTGGATTGGATATTTTTTTTGAAATAAAAATCGTTAAGATAAAAGCGATAATCAAAAGGATCACGGTAATCCAAATCAATTGAACGCGCAGTGTACTGACCGTAGAATTTAATGGCGTAATATCAGAGTTGAGGACGATTACCAATTCCGTACCATCGCTCAGTTCTGTAAGCTTAGCATATAATATACTTTCCTTGATGACCATATCATAACCGGAAACGGGACCGATGAATCTCTCCGGATCATATTGCTGGATCAATAAATCATTCCTAAAAAACGGTTCCAGATAATTTCCGTTAGCTTCAACAGCTTTTTGATATAAAGATTGCAATTCTTCTAAAGACATTTTTTTAATAAGACTGTCGTGTGAAAAATCGATATTATAATATATTTCGCCTTTGGAATCCAAAATAATAATTGCTATTTGTTCGTCTTGCGCGATACTCGTAATTAATTGCTCTAAATTTTGATTATCAATATTATTCGAGATGCTTTCCGCAGAACGCTTTACTTCCGAGACCTTGATCGCTTTATAAAAGTCATTTAAAAAAACGATTTGGAAAAGCCAAAGTAATAAAATAATGGCAGCGATAAAAACAGTGAAGTACACGTACATCTTCCACTGAATACCTATTTTGTTTTGTTTTCTATCCTCTTTGATTCTTAAATCACTTTGTTTCAAATCGATATCCTATCCCTCGAACAGTAACAATTAATTTACTGTAGTCCTTAAGACTTTTTCGCAATAATTTTATGTGTGTATCCAAGGTCCTGCTGTCACCATAAAAATCATAACCCCATACTTTCGTGATGAATTGTTCTCTGCTTAGCGCAATATTTTTATTTCTGATCATATAGAATAAAAGGTCATATTCTTTCGGCGACATCTCAATTCGCCGATCATCTATGTACACTAATCTTGCATCAAAATCTACAACCAAACTATCATATTTAAATATGTTCTGTTTATCACTATCACTGTTATGATACCGCTTTATGATCGCATCTATCCGCAGCATCAATTCTTTGGGAGAAAATGGTTTTACGACATAATCATCTATACCTAATTCAAATCCATGAATTTTATCATATTCTTCTCCTCTTGCCGATAACATTAATACAGGTGTTTGCGTATATTTGCGAATTTCCTTACAAGCGGAAAACCCATCCAGTTCAGGCATCATTATATCCATAACGATTAAATCAAAAGAATTATTTTTACATAACTCTATTGCTTCAATACCGGTTCTGGCTTCCATAGTAGAATAGCCCTCAAAATCCGCGTATTTTTTGATAATTTCCCTTATCCGAATCTCGTCATCAACGATCAATAAGTGATACATTATGCCACCTTCACTAATATACTCAATAATAAAATAGTAATCGAATTGTAACACACAAATGTGACAGTATTATGAACAAATATACAATTTGTAAAATCTTTGGAACTTTTGATTATTGTGATAAGATTGAATAAATCTCTTTGAAAGGTAAAAAGCGTGACGATTCAAAATAAATCTATCGGGCATGAAATGAATTGGCATAGACTTGATAATACAGCGAACATTTTCCCTGTTATCTCGCATAAACGATTTAGCAGCGTATACAGGATATCCGTACGTTTAAAACAGGACATAATCCCAGAACTGTTAGCTCAGGCATTAAACGATACCTTACCTCTTTTCCCAAATTTTCGCGTACGTTTAAAAAAGGGTGTTTTTTGGTATTATTTTGAAAATAACACCAGAGAGCCTTTGATCGAAGAAGAACAATTTATTCCTTGCGGGTATATCGATCCTTCTTTGAACAATCAATTTCTTTTTAAGGTCAAATACTTCAAAAAACGCATCAGTCTGGAAGTATTCCACGCTATCACCGACGGAACGGGATCGATTTGTTTTTTAAAAGAATTAACTCTTCGATATATAAAACTTGCGCATCCTGAAGATCAAACACTTCCTATGACAGATCCGTGTGCGATCCAAAACATGAGCAATATTGAAGACAGTTATTTGAAAAATTATGAACAACGCACGCGCATAAAATATAACAATCAGAAATCATATGCGATCAAAGGAGATAAGCTCCCTTTATTTGCTATCGGTATCATGCATGGCTATATCGAAACAGAAGACCTGCTTGCACTCTGCAGAGAAAAACAAGTCAGCATCACACAGTATTTTTCCGCTGTTTTGATTTGGAGTATTTACAATGAATACTTAAAAGGGAAACCGCACCCTTTACCGATTATGTTGACGATACCGGTTAACCTTCGTCCTTATTTCAATTCCACGACTATGATGAATTTCTTCACTTTGGTTTTAGTGGGATTAAGAATAAGAAAAACTTCTTACACGTTTGACGAAATCTTGGATGTCGTATCAAAACAATTTAAGGAAAAAATCACAAAAGAAACATTATCTGATCGCATATCATATAATGTTTCCGCTGAAAAAAATATCTTTGTTCGCTTTTTCCCTTTGTTTATAAAAAATATCGCACTGAAAATAACCTACATGAGATCTTCTCGTGCCAGTACAATGTCCTTCACAAATGTGGGTAAAATCGATGTGCCTCAAGAATACATCCACTACATCGACGCTTTCGAAGTTTTATTGAGTGCAAATAATTCCGAGCCGATAAAATGTTCGCTTTGTTCCTTTAACGGTAAGGCTGTGCTCTCATTTATGTCGCGCTTAAAAGATACATCATTACAACGTTCGTTCTTCAGAAAGCTTGCTTCTGATGGATTGAATGTCATTTTGGAAAGCAATGGTGCCCATTATGAAAACCTGCAATAAATGCAACATTCAAATCAAGGATGACACAAAGTTCTGTCCTCTATGTCACGAGCCTTTGGATCATTTAGACAAATACAGTTCAAAAGGAACATATCCATCATTCAAAATAAACGAGCATAAATACCATCTTGTCTCAAAACTGGTCATTATTTTATCGATCATTTTTAGCATTTCGGCTATGGTAACAAACTATCTGACTTATAATGGCATTGCATGGTCGATCATTTCGATCGCTGCGATCATATATACATGGATATTGGTCATCCACTCTATTACAAATGAATCAAATATCGCCAAAAAAATACTGGAATATACGATCTTTACTTCAGTATTGGTCATTTTGATCGATCTGATGGTCGGCTATAGTGGTTGGTCGGTTAATTACGTTATTCCCGAACTTCTCATTCTGTCCAATATCGGCATTTTAATTTTAATGATCGTAAATAGGATGAGTTGGCATGACTATGTACTATACCAGATGATCCTAATGTTTTTTTCAGTTATATTATTAGTCTTGTATTTTTTAAAGATCGTTGGACATCCTCTGTTCACATTGTTAGCTGCTTCATTCTCTTTGGCAATCTTTTTAAGTACTTTACTTTTTGGTGATAAATCGGTAAAAAGCGAACTTAGAAGAAGATTTTATTTATAATAGCGCAATTAAAATTAATCAAATAAAGAACTCCGATATCGGAGTTCTTTTAGTATATAAAGTATACATTTATTGAGATAATTTTCTATTTACCCGAAAAACCTGTTTATTTCTATTTCAGCATTTTCGATTGAATCAGAACCGTGTATCAGGTTTGCTTCCGTTGAAAATGCGTAATCTCCTCTGATCGTTCCGGGTTGCGCATCTTCAAATTTCGTTGGTCCCATAAGATTTCTAATTCCCAAAACAACATCCGGACCTTCAACGATCATAGCGATAACAGGACCTGAAGTCATAAATTCTTGTACGCTTGGAAAAAATGGACGATCAGCGATATGCGCGTAATGTTCCTTAAGTATTTCATTCGTGAGTTCCATCATCTTCATATCAGTGATTTTATACCCTTTTTTCTCAATGCGTGATACGATCTCCCCGATCAAACCTCGCTGCAAAGAATCCGGCTTTAGCATTACGTAAGTTCTCTCCATTATATATCCTCCAGTTAAATTGATTACAATGATTTATTCAGCCCTGTTATTATATCAAAAAACATCGAATAATCAAATATTTTTCTTTATTGACGCGGCTTATTTTGTGAATTAAGAAAAAATCTATTAATAGGTGTTGAATATATATTCACAATAATGTATAATTATAAAATTATACGGAGGATACCATGATTAATGCTTCTATTGTCGGTTCAACAGGATATACCGGCTTACAACTTGTAAATATATTAAAAGCACATCCAGCAGTCAAAATAAATAAACTGCTTGCGAACAGTTACGCGGGTCAAGCATACGATCAAGTTTTTCCGAGCAGTAAAGAGATCGTTGATCAGATATGCGAAGAAATGGATCTGCCAAAATTAAGCCGCGAAAATGATGTTATATTTTTAGCGCTTCCTCACGGAATCACTTCCAAAGTCATTTCTAAAGACATAATTGAACGATGCAAAATTATCGATCTGGGCGCTGATTTTCGATTGAAAGATATAGATGTATACGAAGAGTGGTATAAAACAGAACATTTTTCGGAAGATTTGTTATCGGATAGTGTTTACGGGCTTTGCGAATGGAACAGAGATAAGATCAAAACATCTTCTCTGATCGCAAATCCGGGATGTTATACAACTGCTTCGATACTTTCATTACTACCTGCCATAAAAAATAATTTGATCGACCCTTCGAGCATCGTGATAGATGCAAAATCAGGTGTAAGCGGTGCGGGAAGACACGCTTCTTTGGCAACACAATTTTGTGAATGCAATGAATCGATCAAAGCGTACAGTGTCGCGGGACACAGACATACACCCGAGATCGAACAAGAATTAAATCTCTACAGCGATAATACGGATATCAAGATCACATTCACACCACATCTTGTTCCGATGAATCGTGGCATACTGACGGTCAGTTATGCCAATATTCTTCCCGGCGTGACATATGATCAAATCAAAGAGGCATTCAATGAGTATTATCAGAATGAGTATTTTATTCGACTAAGAGATCAAAATGACCTACCTCAAACGAGCTATGTTAAAGGGACAAATTACTTCGACCTTTCATTCGTGTTAGATGAACGGACAAATCGATTGATCATAATCGGAGCTTTGGATAATTTAATGAAAGGTGCTTCATCACAAGCAGTTCAGAATATGAATATATGCTTTGGATTTGATGAAAGAAGCGGGATCGATATGTATCCCATGTACATATAGGAGATTTTATGGAAATACTGGACAAAGGAATTACTGCGCCTAAAGGATTTAAAGCAGCCGGGATCGCTTGCGGGATCAAAAAAACAAAAAAAGATCTGGCCTTGATCGTATCCGAAGCACCCTGTGCAACGGCAGCAGCCTTCACAACGAATATCGTCAAAGCGGCTCCCGTCTTATATAATCAACAATTATATGATGCCAAAGAAAATATCCGTTGTATCTTGATCACCAGTGGAAACGCAAATGCATGCACGGGTGAACAAGGCGCAGAAAACAACAAAGAAATTGCAACAAAGACAGCGGAACAATTAGGTATCCTGCCTAATGAAATAATGATCAATTCCACAGGTGTCATTGGCGTGCAACTTCCGATGGATAAAATCCTATCGGGTATAGAAGATATCGTTCCACTGATCGCTAACGATGAAAAATCCGCTGAAGATGCCGCGGAAGCCATATTGACGACGGATACTTTTGTGAAAAAAATCTGTGTGGAAATCGAGATCGACGGTAAACCGGTTAGAATCGCAGCGATCGGAAAAGGATCCGGGATGATACATCCGAATATGGCAACGATGCTTTCACATATAACGACAGATGCCAATATCGATAAAGATACGTTTCGAAAACTTTTGGGAGAAAGTATCAAAGACAGCTACAATATGCTGAGTGTAGACGGCGACACCAGTACGAATGATACTGTTATCGCCATCGCAAACGGGATGGCGAATAATGAACTTTTAACGAAAGCCCATCCGCAATACAATACTTTTGCTGATGCGTTTCATTTTGTTAACCGCACTATAGCTATGTTGATCGCAAAAGACGGTGAAGGCGCAACGAAACTATTGCGCGTACAAGTAAGCGGAGCAGCAACAAAAGATGACGCGCGTAAGCTTGCATTATCTGTTGTAAAATCTTCCTTGCTGAAAGCGGCAATGTTCGGAGCTGACGCAAACTGGGGACGTGTATTGTGCGCAATGGGTTATGCGGATGCTATTTTTGATCAGAACAAAGTCGTGCTTTCTTTTAAAAGCGATAAAGGAACGATAAAAGTTTTTGAAAACGGATCGCCTTATCCCTTTGATGAAGAAAAAGCATTGGAAATTTTAAAAGAGAATGAAATATTTATATTGATCGAGCTAAAGGACGGTATCGAATCGGCCGAGAGTTTCGGTTGTGATCTGACGTATGAGTATGTGAAGATCAACGGTGAATACAGAAGTTAGGAAATTGGGATGAAAACAAAAGAAGAGTATTTTCAAAATGCGAAAGTGCTTATGGAAGCGCTTCCGTACATCAAGAAATTTAAAGATAAGATCGTCGTGATCAAATACGGCGGAAGCGCTATGACTGACGAATCTGTTAAAAATGAAGTCATCAGAGACATTGCGCTGATGAAATTGGTCGGCTTACATCCTGTCATCGTACATGGTGGAGGCAACGAGATCAGTAGTTTTTTGAGTAAATTGGGGATTGAAAGCGTTTTTGAAGACGGTTTGCGCGTAACTGATAAATCAACGGTTGAAGTCGTGCAGATGGTCCTTGCGGGTAAGATCAATAAAGAGATCGTTAGTCTGTTTCAGACTGAAGGGATGGATGCTGTAGGTATCTGCGGACACGATGGACGAACATTTCATGTGGAAAAATTTCAACCGAACGGAAAAGATTTGGGATTTGTAGGGCAGATCACTGAAGTAAACACTTCTTTGATCGATGCCTTGGTCAAAGAAAACTTTATACCGGTCATCGCTCCGGTAGGAACGGATAATGAAGGCAATACTTATAACATTAATGCCGATTTTGCCGCAGCGGCTGTAGCGAAAGCCATCGAAGCTGAAAAACTGATTTTTCTATCAGATGTGGAAGGCGTCTATCAAAGCGATAAAACGATGATCACGAGGATCAAAAAAGACGAAATTCCGCAATTGATCGATGACAAAGTCATAACGGGTGGTATGATACCGAAATTGAATTGTAGTAAAGACAGCATCGAAGGCGGCGTTAAGAGCGTCCATATCATAGATGGACGCGTTATGCACTCCCTATTACTTGAAGTATTTACCGACTACGGTATCGGTACGATGATATATTCTGAGATGAACGGAGAAGAAACAAATGAAGGATAATCAATATTACGCAGAACATGGCAAAGAAGTTTTCATGAACACGTACAGCCGCTTTCCGATTACTTTCGTGCGCGGAGAAGGTGTAACATTGTTTGATGCCGACGGTAAAAGCTATTTGGATTTTGTGAGCGGAATCGCCGTCAATGCACTCGGATATGGAAACAAAGCCTATACTAATGCACTCAAAGAACAGGTAGAACTTCTTTTGCATGTTTCTAATTTATATTATAATATCCCTGCTGTTGAACTTGCGGAAATGTTGGTCGAAGCGAGTGATTTGAACAAAGTCTTTTTTTGCAACAGCGGAGCTGAAGCTGTAGAGGCTTCATTGAAACTTGCAAGGATGTACGGGTCTAAATTTAAAGACGGTGAACCTTCAAAGATCATAGCAATGAAAAACTCTTTTCACGGAAGAACTTACGGAGCGGTCAGTGCAACGGGACAATTGAAGTATCAGAAGTATTTAGGTGAAATGCTCCCGAATATCGTTCACGTTGATTTCAACGATATCGATGCACTGAAAAAAGAAGCTGATGAAACAACTTGTGCGATCTTACTCGAACCGATCCAAGGCGAAGGAGGTATACGTCCTGCTGATAAAGAATATCTGCAAAAAGTTCGTGCACTATGCGACGAAAAGGACATATTACTTATTTATGATGAAGTACAATGCGGCATCGGCCGAAGCGGTGAACTTTTCGCTTACCAATATTTCGGTGTTGTCCCTGATGTAATCGCGATGGCCAAAGGTCTCGGGAACGGTTTTCCGATCGGTGGGATCATAACAAACGAAAAAGCAGCAAAGGCATTCGAACCCGGCAACCATGCCAGTACATTCGGAGGCAGTGCCCTAGCATGTACTGCAGCAAAAACCGTATTGCAAGAGATCGCTAATAACGATATACTGAACAATGTGAAAAAACAAAGTGAGAATTTACAAAACGCGTTAAATACGCTAAAAGAAAAGTACGATTTTATCACAGAAGTGCGGGGAGTAGGTTTACTTCTCGGGATCGAATTAACGATCCCTGTCAAAGAGATCATCACTGAGTGCATGGATCAAGGATTATTATTGATCAATGCCGGAGAAAATATTATCCGATTCGTGCCACCCCTCATTATCGATGAAGATGATATCACGCAATGTATTACAATATTGGATACTGCGCTAAGTAAAATCTCTTAAATATTGCTTGGGAAATAATGAAAGTACTTAAAAGCATGCAGATAAACCGCATGCTTTTATTTATTTGGTTAAACGTCCATGATTTGATATTTCTTGTGTTTTATTTGATTAAAAGCTATAATGAAAGCAAGAATATATACGAAAATAAAGCGAAAAGAGACCTATATGAAAGATGGATTTATAAAAGTTGCCGCAGCAAGCCCGCAGATCAAAATAGCGGATTGTGCGTATAATGCCCAACAGATCCTGTCCGTAATGGAAGAAGCTGCCGCAAACCAAGTAAGATTGTTGACTTTTCCCGAATTATGCCTAAGTGGCTATACATGCGGAGATCTCTTCTTACAAAAAAGTCTCTTAGACGGAGCGGCACAAGCTTTGCTTTCGATAGCAGAGACAACGAAACAATATGAAATGCTCACGGTCGTAGGCGCTCCGCTAATCCATAAAGGCAAATTGTATAATTGCGCTGTTTTTATTTATAAAGGATCGATTTTAGGAGTTGTGCCGAAAAAGCATCTTCCGAATTACAATGAATTTTACGAGATGCGACATTTCACTTCCGCACCCGAATGCACATCCGAAATAACGATCGGAGGATCGACAGTACCGTTCGGTATGCAATTATTATTTACCTGCAAAGAAATGCCTGATTTTATTGTCGCCGCGGAAATATGCGAAGATTTATGGGTGCCTTCCCCGCCGTCCATTGCACATGCAACGGCCGGAGCGACAGTCATAGTAAATCTTTCCGCCAGTGATGAAACAATCGGAAAAGAAGAGTACAGACGTTCTCTTGTTGTCGGACAATCCGCTCGCTTGGTATGCGCATATATGTATACGGATGCAGGTAACGGGGAATCAACGACCGATATGGTTTTCGCGGGACATAATCTGATTGCTGAAAACGGTAAATTGTTAGGTGAAAGTACACTTTTTAAAGAAGACCTATTAATACAAGAGATCGATATCCAAAATATAGCCAACGAACGAAAACGTCTTACGACATTCCCTGTACGAGATAATGAAGGTTATCGAACGATTGAGTTTTCTATGGAAATAATCGACACTCTTTTGACTAATGTGATCGATCAAACACCTTTTGTTCCGTCGGATCGATCAACCCGAGATCAACGTTGCGAATTGATCCTATCCATGCAAGCATCGGGACTTAAAAAACGTATTGAGCATATCGGATGCAAAACCGCAGTGATCGGTGTTTCGGGTGGTTTGGACTCTTGTCTCGCTTTGCTTGTAACGGTAAAAGCAATGGATATGCTCGACCGTCCTCGAAAAGATATTATTGCACTAACGATGCCTTGTTTCGGTACAACAGAACGAACAAAGAATAACGCGGAGAAATTATGCGAAAGTTTGAATGTTACGTTCAAGACGATCGATATTACAGATTCGGTTTTACAACATTTTAAAGATATCGGACACGATTTGGAAATACATGATACGGTTTTTGAAAACGCTCAAGCGCGCGAAAGAACACAGATCCTTATGGATATCGCTAACCAGCAAAACGGAATTGTGATCGGAACAGGTGATCTGTCCGAGTCGGCGCTCGGCTGGTCGACCTATAACGGTGATCACATGTCTATGTACGGCGTAAACGCGTCGGTGCCGAAAACATTGGTTCGTCATATCGTTCAATACGCCGCAGATACAGCGGAAAGCACTGAAGAAAATGCAGTGCTCTCGGATATTTTAAAGACACCTGTATCACCTGAATTGCTTCCGGCGAAAGACGGTACTATTTCGCAAAAAACAGAAGAGATCATAGGACCTTATGAGTTACACGATTTCTTCTTGTATTATGCGATCAGAAGAGCTTTCACACCGTCTAAAGTCCTTCGTTTAGCCTGTCATGCATTTGATAAAGTGTATGATAAAGAGACAATTTTGAAATGGTTGAGAGTATTTTACAAACGATTTTTCAGTCAACAATTTAAGCGTTCTTGTATGCCGGACGGACCTAAGATCGGTTCCGTAAGCCTATCCCCCAGGGCCGATTGGCGTATGCCGAGTGATGCTTCCGTACATCTTTGGCTGAAAGATTTGGAACAAAATTAATTTTTTTGCAAATGAAAAAGCACTGTGAATACAGTGCTTTTATTTATTATATACTGATTATCCGAGTATGCTGTTGTATAAACGATAACCACCGGATAAATTGTAAACGTCATAACCGTTTTGCATTAATATCCTTGCTCCGATATATCCACGCAACCCGACTTGACAAGTGATATATACCGGTTTCGATTTATCTATTTCATCCAATCGATCCCTGATCGAATCGACCGGGATATTTTTGAAATCATCGATCGTTCCTCTGTTATATTCTCCTTCGGATCGAATATCGAGCAGAGTTACACTTCCATCTTTCGGAAGATCTGCTACATCATGCCAATGAAAATTCTTGACGTTACCCTTCAAAATATTTTCTGCCACAAATCCTGCCATGTTCACAGGATCTTTCGCAGATGAGAATGGAGGTGCGTAAGCCAATTCCAATTCAGTAAGATCATAAACAGTCATCCCCGCACGTATCGCAGTCGCAAAAACATCGATACGTTTATCTACCCCATCGCGTCCGACGATCTGAGCACCCAATAGTTTACCGTCATCTTTAGCAAAAATGATCTTGATCGACATACTGTTTGCGCCCGGGTAATAGGATGCATGCGAAGCCGAATAAGTGAATGATTTTACATAATCGATCCCTTGCGCTTTCGCGACATGTTCCGTAAGTCCGGTCATGCTTACCGTAAGATCGAAACATTTAAGGATACCTGTACCTTGTGTGCCTTTATATACACTGTCTATACCGCTGATTTGATCTGCTGCGATACGTCCTTGTTTGTTCGCAGGTCCCGCCAATGGGACATATCCTGTATTGTTTGAAACAAAATCTGTGATCTGTATCGCATCTCCAACAGCGTAAATATTTTCATCCGAAGTAAGCATTCGGTCATTTACAATGATCCCGCCTTTCGGATGGACATCAAGTCCCGCTTCTTTCGCAAGCGAACTTTCGGGACGAACACCGACAGCCATGATCACAAAATCCGCATAGATCTCACTGTCATCCAACGTAATTTTTAGACCATTTTCACTCTCATTTATCGCATTTACACCGTCTTCTAAAATAAGATTAACGCCTTTTGCACGAATATGATTATGTACATCACATGCTACGTCATAATCGATAGATGCGATAACATGTTCCGCTTTCTCGACGATCGTTACATCAAGCCCCGCTTCATGTAAATTTTCGGCCATCTCGATTCCGATGTAACCGCCGCCTACAACGACAACACTTTTCGGCTGTGCTTTTTCCACGTACTCTTTGATTTTAAATGTATCCGGAATATTGCGAAGCACCATAACCTTTTCATTATCGATCCCTTCGATCGGTGGCTTGAAAGGTTCCGCCCCCGGTGATAAGATCAATTTATCGTACGATTCCTTATATGTTTCCCCTGTAAAGAGATTTTTAACCTCTACCGTTTTATTTTCTTTATCGATCGAAACAACTTCATTTAATACCCTTACATCAACATTGAATCTGTTATTAAAACTCTCAGGAGTTTGTAATGTCAACGCACTTTTTTCTTTGATATCGCCGCCGATGTAATACGGCAGTCCGCAATTCGCAAAAGAAATATACTCTCCGCGCTCGAACATGATAATTTCTGCCTGCTCATCCAAACGACGCAAACGTGCTGCCGCTGATGCTCCACCGGCAACGCCGCCAACGATCAGTACTTTTTTCATAATTCTACCATCCTTATATATAAATTAATTATTGACTGTATGTATTTTATCATATCATTCAAAATCATTCGGTGATATTATCACCTTATTGAGGCTCTTGCCACAAGGTTCGAATACCCTTATCATCAAGTCGATATATGATCCAATCACTCATTGGAAATGCACCCATTTTTTCATAAAACTGCATAGAAGGTTCATTCCAATTCAGACATGCCCACTCCATACGAGCGCAATTTTGTTCCTGTGCCACCCTTGCCAAATAAATGAAGATCTCTTTGCCAAATCCGCGTTTCCGCATTTCAGGTATGATGTATATATCTTCTACGTATAATCCGGGCCGTCCCGTAAAAGTTGAAAAATTATAAAAATATATCGCGTAACCGATCGCTTTTTGATCGTATTCTACGATCAATGCTTCCGATTTTTTCCTTGTAAAAATTGAATCATAAAGTATTTCTTCGGTAGCGCCAACTTCATCAAGAAGATTTTCATATTCTGCCAAATCTTTTATAAATTGAAGTATCGTTTTAACATCTTCTTTTTTTGCTTTGCGCAATACCAATTGTGTGTTTTCTGTCATTTCTGCTTCTCCTCTGTTTCCTTCAAAAATCTCTTTACAGCTGCATTGAATTCATGCGGTAACTTCCTTGCCGCAAAATGATCCGCATTCGGTAATATCTCAAGTTTTGCATTTTCAATCAACGCCGCGATCTTATCCGTATGAGTCTGTTTGATCATGTCATGTTCTCCGACGATAACCAAAGTCGGTGTTTTAATACTTTGAGTCTCTTTCTCTGAAAATCGGGGTTGGTCGATCATCAGAGAAATGATTTCTTTTTTTCTTTTCGCTTTTGCAGAAAACAAAGACAGTAAAGAATAGAGAATGTATTCTCTGAATATTTGATGTCTTACGGCATTATTGAGACCTTCGGGATACAAATTAGCCCCATTGAGGATCAATGTACGAACTCTTTGCGGATAGCGCAGAGCAAGAGCGATCGCGGTATTCCCACCGTCACTGAAACCCAATATATGCGCCATATCTATTTTGAGTTCATCCATTACGGCAATCACATCATCAGCAAATAAATTAAAGTCTAGTGACAAACGTCCGAAAGATGATTGTCCGTGTCCGCGTGTATCGATCAAGACCAATTGATATTTTTCTGAAAAGACATTGATTTGATTATGAAAATACAGCATGCTTTCACCGTTACCATGAAGCATGATCAGAGGATATCCCTTGCCGTATATCTCATAATAAATATCCGAGGTTTTATTATGAACAGACCCTTTTTGCATTTTATCTCCGTACTTATTTTTTATATTTAGAACAAGTATATTTGCTGTAAAAATTCAATTAAATATCGATTAAGACAAACTTATGTTTTTTATCTCTACTAAATAATATGTTATAATAAGCATATACTTTTCACACGGAGGCTTCAAGATGAATGACAAAAAAATTTTGATCGGTGAATATATAGATTCTTACTTACCGGCAATCGACGGTGTTATTGTTACTGTGCAAAACTATGCTAGATGGTTAAACCAAGAACATTGCGAATGTTACGTTGCCACCGCAGAAGGTCCGAGAGGATATGTTGATACCGATCCATTCGAAGTTATCCGGTATCGATCGATACCTATCCCGAAACACCCTCCGTATCGTTTTGGAATCCCGATCTTAGATGTATCATATGTTGCAAAGAATCATCAATTGTCTCCGGATCTTGTGCATGCCCATAGTCCCTTTGCAGCGGGCTATGAAGCCCAGCGTGTCGCTCATAACCGCAAAATACCGCTTGTCGCAAGTTTTCATACCAAATATTATGATGATATCTATGAAGCTACCAACAGCGAACTTATAGCTGAAACTGCCGTAAAGATGATCGTTGAATTTTATCATACCGCTGATTATGTATGGACTGTCAACGAAAAAACCGCTGAAACATTGCGTTCTTACGGTTATATCAGAGATTTGGAGATCATGCCGAACGGAACTGATTATGCTCTTCCGGACAATAATCAAAATGCGATAGATGCAGTCAATCATCGATTCGGATTTAACAATGATGAAAAGATCATGTTATATGTCGGTCAGATCGAATACAAGAAAAATCTTATGATGCTGATGGATGCGATCGCTCTTTATAAACAAAAACACCGAAACTTTAAACTACTGTTGGTCGGTCAAGGAACAGCAAGAGAGGACTTAGAACAAAGATGTCGAGAATTGGATATCAGTGATGTAGTCATTTTTGCCGGAGTAGAACCGAGTCGAGAAAAGCTTTTTGAAATTTACATCCGTGCTGACTTATTTACTTTCCCTTCAGTCTTCGACACATTCGGACTCGTGGTAGTAGAAGCTGCATCGGCAGAATGTCCGGCTGTTCTGATAGAAGGCTCATCCGCAGCATCAAATACGACCCATAACGAAAATGCTTTTTTATGTAAAAACGATACACAAAGTCTTTGTGATGCTATTACATTCGCGTTGAGTGATGACGAAAACCTCAAGCGTGTTGGAAAGAATGCCGAAAAAACGCTTGCTACGCCTTGGAATAAGATCGTCGATAAAGTTTACGACCGATATCTTGGGATCATTGAGGAATTTAAACACATAGAAAAAGAAGTGCATTAAGCTATCTTCTTAAGCGTTTTACGACAGATCGCAAAGCGGAAAATGCAAGATCTAACTCTTCGACTGTTGTATATTTACTTAAAGTAAATCTTGCGGAAGCTCCGTAATCCTCTTTCCCGATCGCTTTTATCACATGAGATGTCTCTACAGAACCAGACATGCAGGCTGATCCGGCAGAAATGCAAATGCCTTCAAGGTCCATTGCATACAGCAATGCATCAGTTTCGATACCAGAGATCGAAATATTTAAGTTTTCACCTATCCTGTTTGACATAGAACCGTTTATCGCGACACCTTCTATGTCTTTTTTTATTTTATCGAGCAAATAATTTCTTAATAATGCGATATTTTCTTCACGTTCGTACATGTCATGATAAGCGTTATTAACTGATATGCCCATACCGGCGATCAATGGCGCATTGATCGTACCCGGTCTTATTTTTTTCTCTTGATCGCCTCCATAACTAATCGGATGGATTTTATATCCTTTACGAGCGTATAAAAATCCGACACCCTTCGGCCCATGCAATTTATGAGCGGACATACTGAGCATATCGATATTCATCAGATTTACGTCTATCATCAGTTTTCCGAAAGATTGCACCGCATCACAATGGAATGCGACCCCATTCTCATGAGCGATAGCTCCAATTTCTTCGACCGGTTGAATCGTCCCGATTTCATTATTGACATGCATGATAGACAACAAAATCGTATCTTCCCGTATTGCAGCGGTAAGGTCTTCTAAGTTTATCAATCCATCTTGATCTATCGCCAGATAAGTAACTTCAAATCCTTCTTGTTCCAATTCTTTACATGGATTAAGCACAGCATGATGTTCCGAAACAGATGTTATAAGATGCTTTCCTTTATCAGCATTTGCTCTGGCATAGCCAAGCAACGCAAGATTGTTTGATTCGGTTCCACCGCTTGTAAAATATATTTCACCGGGTGCGCTGTCAATTGCCTTTGCGCATATTTCGCGGACAGACTCTACTTTTGCTGCTGCTTTTTGCCCCATTGAATGCAAAGAAGACGGATTCGCATAAATATCGTTCATACATAATGCGACCTCGTCGATCACTTCAGCGTCTGTTTTTGTTGTCGCTGCATTATCCAAATATATTTTCATTGTCCACCTGTTTAAACTATTATCAATACGATCTCACGTACACGACTTTAGTATATTATCTACGATTCATTCTCTGCAGGCAATTTGGGATTACCGTAACATTTTCTGCAAACAGGGATATAATTGTCATTACCGCCGATCAAAACCTGCTCTCCGGTATAAACGGGTTTCCCGTCCAACACTCTTAAGACCATCGTTGCCTTTCGGTCACAGAACCAACAGATCGTCTTGATCTCTTCAATCTTATCCGCGTAGATCAATAGAGCTTTACTTCCTTCGAACAAGTCATTTTTAAAATCATTCTTCAATCCGTAGACAATGACCGGAATATTCATATAATCTACGATTTGCGTTAATTCCATGACTTGTTTTTCGGTCAGAAATTGCCCTTCATCTATGAGTATGCAGTGGATAGGTTTTGTATCCACAAGATTATCTTGAATGATCTGAATGATCGAAGTTTCATTATTATATGGAATAGCATGACGTTTCAGTCCGATACGCGAAGCAACGACCGCCTTTCCGTAACGATCATCCATTTCCGAATTGAATATTAAAACACGTTTATTTTGCTCTTCATAATTATGAGCTATCTTCAATACTTCAATCGATTTTCCAGCATTCATACTGGAATAGCGATAATATAATTGTGCCATATCTGCAAACTCCAAATTCTACTTTTTTCTTAATTATATCATTTTAACGATCTATTTTTACAAGATTGTTTTATTCTTTTATCGGATTCGGTATAATGAAAGAAAAATACAGGAATAAACGTACGAATGAAAAAACCGATTTACTTTATCATTTTAGCATGTTTTTATATGGTCGTACTGTTTGGGTGCACCAAAAATATCGCTGCGGATCCGAATACACAAAACCTTGATGCCGCTGATAAAAAGTACCTTTATCAAGACGGTCAATATACCGCCCATGCTTCTTATTTCGATGAAGACGGTTATGCGCCTATTCTTGAGATATGTGTTACTGATGGGATCATAACCAATGTATATTACGATCTATATTCCAATGACGGCACATATTTTTCTATGATCACCGATGAAGAATTAAAGAGCGATATACAGTCCTTCAACACTGAGCTTAAATCACTCAATACCCGATTATTACAAACACAAACATATGTGCAATCGGAAACAACTTCATCATCGCAACTTCAGACGGATTATATCGAAATGACCTCTGCCTTGATACCGAAAATGCTCAGCGGCGATCATAGCATTACCGAAGTTGGATTGGCACAATCTTATACCGCCACCGACACCGTGATGAATGAACTCGGATATTATTACCAATTAACTGTAAGGTATTATAATGATGTAATTGTTGAAATTAAGTTAGCCCAGATCGATGACGAAGGTGAAGATATCTTTGCTTCCAGACAAAAACTCCAAGATTTTAATGATCAATACGGTGTAGATTATCTTGAATTCCTTGAGATAATGCAATTCATTCCGGAAGACAGGCTCACTTTACAAAAAGCCAGCCCGATTGAAGTTTATGATCCGCTATTTGATGCTTATAACGGACTTGCCAAAATCATCGATAAAAAACATATCAAATTCTTGTATGATACTCAAGTCCTATTTTCTAACAGATAGTGTAATTCGACCCACTCTTCTTCTAATTGATCATGCCTTTCTGCTAAAGTCTTATGCAGAAGGGTTTTTTCTTTGGCATATTCTGTGTTTTTAAAGAAAGATTCTTCAGCCATTTCGGCTTCTATCTGCTCTTTTTCTTCCTGAACGGTCACAAGAAGCTCTTCGATCTCAGCGATACGTTCTGTATATTTTTTTATTGCATTTTTACTGAGTTGTTTTTCATTTTGCTGTTCATTATCTCTTGCTACTAAAATCTGTTCGACTTTATCTTCTGATGGCGAAATCTCTTGATTGTACAATTCATTTGCTTGTTCGTACCCGCAATCATACATATAAGCTTTTCCTTTATGAATGAAGATCATCCTGTCCGCTATGCTATTCAGCAAGTATCTGTCATGTGATACGAGTATGATCGTACCCGAATAGCTTTGTAAAGCGGTTTCAAAAATGTCTTTGGATGCTATATCAAGATGATTGGTAGGTTCATCCAACAGCATCAAATTGCTTTTGTTGAGCATTAGTTTTGCTACTGCCACTCGGCTTACTTCGCCGCCTGATAAAACACCGATTTTCTTATGGACATCTTCAGCGGAAAACAGTAGGCTCCCAAGGATATTGCGGATCGTTCCGTTGTCTTCTCCGCTGTATTCGACCAACTCTTCCAAGATGGAATGTTGCGGATCAAGATCTTCATGCTGTTGCTTAAAGTGTGTCGGCTTGATATTGCTTCCCAGAGAAATCGTCCCGCTTACGGGCTGCAGTTGACCCATGATAGTCTTTAATATCGTACTTTTCCCCGTAGCATTGTCTCCGCATATACCGATCGTTTCACCAGTATGCACGATCATATCGATCCCTTCGATCAAAGGCTTGCCGTTGTATCCTACTGAAAGATCTTTGAATTCGATCGCTTTATTGGTTATAGATCCTTTATCTATGAAATCGATTTTTGCAGTTTTCTTTATCGATCGCTTTTCGATAATATCGATTTTTGCGAGTTGTTTCTCTCGACTTTCGGCTCGTCGAATAGATTTCTCTCGATTGAAACTTTTGAGTTTTGTGATGATCTCTTGCTGTCTTTTTATGTACTTCTGTTGTTGTTTATATGCACGTTCATATGCATGGATATACTCTTGTTTTTGTTTATAATACGAGGAGTAATTACCGTTATAAGATTTTACTTCATGATCTTCGACATCCCAAACAGTCGATACTGTTTTTTCCAAAAAATATCGATCATGCGAAACGATGATATAAGTCCCTTTGTATTGTGTAAGATAGGACTCCAACCATCCAATACTATCCAGATCCAAATAGTTTGTCGGTTCATCCAATAGTAACAAATCGGGTTCTGATATCAAAAGTTTCGCTAACGCCACACGCATTTTCTGTCCGCCGCTTAATTGTTTGATAAGCATAGTAAAATCTTTTTCTTCAAATCCCAAACCTTTCAAGGTGCCGATCGTGATACTGCGATAATAATATCCTCTATCAGCCTCAAATACTTCAGATTTATTGAAATATTCTTCATTTAACTTTGATAATAGATTGAGATCTTTTGTCTGTTCGATCTTTTTGAGCAGTGATTGAAGATATTCTTCCGCTTTAATGAGTCTTTCGGACGCCTTCAATGCTTCTTGCATGATCGTACACGAATCATCCAATCCGAGATCTTGATGCAAATAACCGATCGTAAGATCGCTTTTATAAGTGATATACCCATTATCAGGCTCCAAGATTCCGCTGATCATTTTTAACAACGTGGATTTACCGCTGCCGTTACTGCCGATCAAACCGATATGAGCCCCTTCATCAACAGATAAAGTTACTTGATCGAGAATCACATTTGTTCCGAAATGTTTTTCGATGTTATTAAGTGATAAAAGCATTGCTCTCTCCGATTTCTAAATACAATCCGCTTTCTATATTACCAAATATTTGACGGAAAATTCAATGTAATAGCGATATTTTACGTAATATTGTTCAAATAATAAAGGATACTCTCAGAGTATCCTTTATTGAAAATATGAATAGATTATCATATCGTCTGATTATTTGCATGTTTATGTAATTCGTTGATCATAATATGATCAATTATTTGTCATTGAAAACATTCGTTATGATCCGTTGTGGGCATGCCCTTACGCACAAAAGACATTCCAAGCATTTGCTGCGATCAAATATCAATTTATCTTCCTCATCGATATATAATGCACCGACCACACAAGCCGAAACACATGTACCGCAAGCTATGCATTTATCAAAGTCGATATATGTGCTTGTTCCGTCTTTTTTGACTTTGATATCCATCTCTTTCAAGTACGCGATCGCGTCATCGATGTTTTTTTCCGTACCTTCAAGTTCTATCAATAATCTGCCTTCGATATTATAATTAACTTGGGCTTTTAATATATTGATCCTAAGGTCGTATTTTTTTACAAGATTATACGTGATCGGTTCCGCTGTCATGGTGTTTGGGAACATCAATAATAATTTAACTTTTTTCATTTAACTTCTCCTTACTTATGTTTTTTTCTGACTTTCAATGATTTCAGTTTATTCCCTATTGGGAAATTCATGACAGGTTCGGTCAAGAAGAACTCTTTTCTTTGAATCTGCTCTTTCAATATAGTTGCTATCTCTCTGGATTTTGACATGCTCGTCATCGGAGAAGTTCTGACCTGTTTGCCGTTTAATGTGATTGATCCGCTTTTCAATTGCGCATAATTTACTTTTGCCAGTACAGGCGAACCACCCTCACGTTTTGAATAGTCATATACGTTCGTATAGATGTCTTTATCTTCAACTGCGAGGTATTTCAACATCTCTTCGTCCAGAACAGGCATCGGTATCCCAATACCGACAAACATACTCGTACCGTATTTTTCATAGACAGCCGGCTTGATAAAATCAGTTGACATTTCCCTCATGTTACCGGATACGGCGATCGTTGCGGCGCTGCCTATCGGAACGCCGTTTTCGGAACGTTCTCCGCCTGTGTTGAACTGTGTACCGTACCAACTGACATAACCTTGTGCGCCTGCCAGAAAAATTCTCGTTCCCATACCTATCGTTCTGAAATATGGGTCGTTCATGAGCGGACTTAATTGCCCTGAAGTCGAATAAGTCACATTGGACGCATTCGGTTGCAATATACCCATATAAGTGTATAGCCTTTTTGATGAAGTATTGGTCGCCGCACCGTAATTCTGGTAAGCGTTTCTGGGATTGTAAATATAGGCTTCGTTGATATCATTGAGATTGATATAGGTCGTTATTTCTTTTCCCGGGTAGCAATCAGTGCCGTCCGAATAGGCTCTTAACTCTACATCCAATCCATCGATCAGATCACATATCACATGGGCTCCGCCGTACTCGATCCCTTTATCTTCACTGGGTTGTGTTGCACCGACGTATGTATCGACAGCAGCAAGCCCTCCGTAACACTCAACATTGTTTAAATAAATTTTCCCCATTCGTATGGGCGGTGACGCATGTCCGACATTTAAAAAGGCTCCCGATGAACACATCGGACCGAATGTCGCCGTTGTAACAATATCAACATATTCGCTCGCTTTCTTTAATCCTTCGCTTTTTACGATATCGATGATCTCTTCCGCATCTACAACTACAGCTTTTCCCGATGCGATTTTCTCATTGATCTCCTGATAAGTTTTTGACATAGTTTTCCTCCGATTCTATCAAAAAAAGTATCCGTCAAATCACAAGATAAGAAGGATACTCAAAAATTCCGTATGAATTCATCTTCCATTTCTTATGAAATGCAGGAATTGGCACCACGCAAATGCAGGTTGCCGGGCTTCATCGGACCAGTCCCTCAGCCACTCTTGATAAATTATAGTATTATTATAGGATATATATGTTATCTTGTAAAGCTTTTTTTATGAAATAAATAATTTTTTTGTAAATTCTTCCAATCTCTCTTGGTTTTCCCCGACAAAACTGCCACCGAATTTATCAGATCGCGAATAAAATAATTTCTCTACGATCGTACCGTTAATATAGATCAAAAGATGTTTGAGATTCTCGAGTAAACACATGAATTGTTCCGGATATGACGGAGCTCCTCCGACTGCAAGAACAAAAACTTTTTTCTCGGGAATATCCAATTTGCCTTGGCAATAAAACATTTGGCAACGGTCAAGTATTGTTTTTAATGCGGAAGGTGCCGATGAGAAATAAATCGCTGAAATAAAAACGATGATGTCGCTGTCAACAAAGTTCTGGTATATTTGCGTCATATCATCTTTTATGATACATTCGCCTTTATGACTTTCGCAATAATAACAACTTTTGCAATATGCGACATCTTTGTCTATTGCGTAATCGATCATAATATCATATTCATCCGTAGCTTGTTCCATAATGTAATCGAGCGCTTTTTTTGTATATCCTGTTTTACGATGCGAACCCATCATAATATACATTTTTTTCTTCACGGTACTTTCCCCTTATATTTTAGTTTTTTATAATTATACCATAACTATGGCTTAATCGGTTTTTAATTATATCATAATATGATAATTCCATTAGATTGACAGGAGAGACGAATGGAAGCTAAACTTTATAAAATCCCCGAAGAAGGTCTTCTGACCGGAGTATGCGCGGGTATCGCAGATCATTATAAGATCGATCCGACGATCGTACGGATCGCCACTGCAGCTTTATGTATATTTTGGAATTTCATGGTCTTGGTCTATATAATATTAGCGATAGTCCTTCCGGAAAAAAGTATAATAAATGCAGATAAACAAACAAACGAAATGCCGACTTATACAAAAGAACGAACTGAAGATCATGCTGAGTTCGAAGTGAAACCAAAATTAAATAACACAAGAAACACACTTCTTGCGGTAGGCTTGATTTGCGGCGGCATCGGTTTATTTGTGACAAGGTTCATCTTCCATTATTCTATAGGACTGGATGATTTTATAACTTTAGTCTTACTCGGTGTTGGTATCTATTTGTTGGTCTCCGGTTTAACCGAAGACAAAGAATCGAGTTCGGAACGTTCTTTTAAAATAATCCTTGGCATTATACTGAGCGCCGTGAGCCTATTGTTAATCTTTCACATCTTCCATTTTATCATCTTTTCAGTATTCGATATCTTTGCATCGATCAGATACTTATGGCCGTTATTCATTGTGGCGATTGGATTAAATCTACTCTTACCTACAAAGAAGACTACTGCATGGATTTGGATAAGCGTAGGCTTCGTAATTATTGCTTACACGATTATAACAAATATCTTGTAATAAGAAAAAGACCGGACATTACAATATGCTCGGTCTTTTTTTTGTTTCCATTAGTAAATTATATCATTATTTTTTCTTTGACATCTTTTTAACTTTGTCCCAGAATTTATTGTTTTCTTCATGGTTTTCCGTAGCAACTGTTTCCGCAAATGTACGTAATGTTTGTTTTTGCTGTTCATTCAATTTCTTCGGTATTTCTACATTCACTACAACGTATTGGTTTCCTTTACCGAATCCGTTTAATGCATGTATACCTTTGTTTTTGAGCTTAAATGTCGTACCCGTTTGAGTACCTGCGGGAATTTTTAATTTTACTTGCCCTTCCAAAGTCGGGACACGTACATTATCGCCTAGTACCAACTGAGCGTACGTGACAGGGATCTCAAGGTAAACATCGTCTCCTTCACGCCTATACAATTCATGCGGTTTTACTTGGATGTATATGAATAGATCGCCGCTTCTTCCGCCCTTTGAGCCGGCATTGCCTTCGCCGCGCAAGGGAAGTACACTTCCTGTATCAACACCCGCAGGTATTTTGATCGTGATCTGTCTTTCAACCTTTTCAAATCCGCTTCCGTTACATTTCGTACAAGGTGTTTCGATTATCGTTCCTTCGCCTTGACATTTGTCACAAACCTGAACGGTCTGCATCATACCGAATATGCTTTTTTGTGTAACGCGAACTTGACCTGAGCCACCGCATTTATCGCATGTCGTTACATTGCTGCCGGGATTGGCTCCGGTTCCGTCACATTTCGAACACTTCTCTCTTCTCGATAATTTGATCTTTTTTTCAGTGCCGAATGCAGCTTCCTCAAAAGTAATACTAAGATTAACTTTGATATCTCCACCTTTACGAGGTGCATTACTCATGCCTTGAGAAAATCCACCACCGCCGCCGAACATATTAAAAATGTCCCCGAAAATATCTCCGAAATCACCGTTACCGCTGAAACCTCCTCCGAATCCTCCGCCCGCATTCGCGTTCGGATCGACACCTGCATGACCGAATTGATCATACATTTGTCTTTTTTCAGTATCAGTCAGTATTTCGTAAGCTTCGTTGATCTCTTTGAATTTCTCCTCAGCCTCTTTATTATCCTGATTTTGATCGGGATGATATTTCATGGCGAGTTTTCGATATGCTTTTTTGATCTCATCTTGATTTGCGTTTTTGTCTACTCCGAGTACTTCGTAGTAATCTCTTTTGCTCATCGATTCTCCTTTGATCGGATTTGTTCGGATGGTTAGACAGACCGAAGACGGTCACAAAACCGCCCTCGTGTCAACTGCAAATTTATATCACAAACAATCCCTTTACAAAGACTAAAAATATCTTTGTTCGTTTCGATTATTATTCTTCTGTATCGTCGTCATCAACGACTTCATAATCCGCTTCAACGACAGTATCATCATCGTCTTCCGCAGCACTACCGGCATTATCTGCTTGTGCTTCGGCAGTGTCTTGATACATCTTTTGCGCGATCGGATAGAAAGATTCGCTGACTTTTTCAGTACCTTGCTTGATCGCTTCGAGATCGTCCCCATTCATCAACTCTTTGAGTTCATTGATCGCTGCTTCGACCGATTCTCTTTCTTCATCGGTGATTTTATCCGCATTGTCTTTTAAAGATTTTTCTGTCTGATATATCACTGAATCCGCATTGTTCTTCGTGAGGATCTCTTCTTCTTTTTTCTTATCTTCTTCCGCAAATTTCTCCGCGTCTTGTACCGCTTTTTCGATGTCGTCTTTAGACATATTCGTCGAAGATTGGATCACAACTTTTTGTTCATTGTTTGTTCCGAGATCTTTTGCGGATACATTTACGATACCATTAGCGTCGATATCAAAAGTAACTTCGATCTGCGGTACGCCTCTCGGTGCCATCGGGATTCCTGCAAGTTGGAATCTTCCGAGTGTCTTATTATCAGCAGACATTTTTCTTTCACCTTGTAAAACATGGATGTCAACTGCTGTTTGATTATCCGCCGCCGTAGAAAAGATTTGACTTTTCTTTGTCGGTATCGTTGTGTTTCTTTCGATCAATTTCGTAAAGACACCGCCGAATGTTTCGATCCCAAGTGATAATGGTGTTACATCCAAAAGAAGAACGTCTTTAACATCTCCTGCGAGTACCCCGCCTTGGATCGCTGCGCCCATTGCGACACATTCATCCGGATTGATACCTTTATATGGTTCTTTTCCTGTTAGTTTTTTAACAAGCGCTTGCACTGCGGGAATCCTTGTTGATCCTCCGACCAAGATCACTTTATCGATTTGTTCCGTTGTAAGTCCTGAATCTTTGATCGCATTTTTAACAGGCATTTCCGTTTTATCGATCAGGTTTGACACTAAATCTTCGAATTTTGCCCTCGTTACAGTCATTTCAAAATGTTGAGGACCTTCCGATGTTGCCGTAATAAACGGAAGATTGACATTAGAAGTTGTTGTTGAAGACAACTCGATCTTTGTTTTTTCAGCTGCTTCTTTCAGTCGTTGCACTGCCATCTTATCTGTAGAAAGATCGACACCTTTGTCTTTTTTATATTCATCTATAAAGTACTTCATCAAAACTTCGTCAAAGTCGTCTCCGCCCAATCGGTTATTCCCGTTTGTGGATAATACTTCAAATACACCATCGCCCAGTTCCAATATCGAAACATCGAATGTTCCGCCACCAAGGTCATATACCATGATTTTTTGATTGCCTTCTTTATCAAGACCATATGCTAGTGACGCCGCAGTCGGTTCGTTGATGATCCTCATAACTTCCAAACCTGCGATCTTACCTGCGTCTTTTGTAGCTTGTCTTTGACTGTCCGAAAAATATGCGGGTACTGTAATGACCGCTTTACTGATCGTTTCTCCTAAATAAGCTTCCGCATCTTTTTTTAACTTCTGCAAGATCATTGCAGAGATCTCTTGCGGCGAATACTCTTTATCATCGATCTTAACGGTATAATTGGTTCCCATTTCTCTTTTGATCGAGCTGATCGTTCTGTCCGGATTTGTGATCGCTTGGTGTTTTGCAACCTGTCCGACTAAACGTTCACCGTCTTTTGTAAATGCAACGACCGAAGGAGTTGTTCTTGCTCCTTCCGAATTTGGGATAACGACTGTTTCGCCGCCTTCCAAAACTGCTACACATGAATTTGTTGTACCTAAGTCTATTCCTATGATTTTTTCTTTACTCATTATTGATTCCTCCTATACTCACTCTTATAATTTATTTACTTTGACCATTGCAGGCCTAATCACTTTTTCTTTGTATCTATATCCCGGTTGCAATTCCTCTAAAATAACATCGTCTTCCTGATCGGGATCGTTGTCTGTCAGAACAGCGTGGTGCACATTCGGATCGAATTTGACACCGACTGTCTCGATTGGGGACAAGCCTTCATCTGTTAAAATGTCATTTAATTGTTTTGAGACCATTTTAACACCTTCATAAAAGGATGAAGTTTTTTCGCTTTCATCTTTGAGTGCCCTGTCAAAATTATCGATGACACCGATCAATTTCGTCATTATGCCCGAAATGGCGTATGATGACATCTCATATTTTTCTTTGATAACTCTTTTCCGATAATTGTCAAAATCAGCGTAAAGCCTCATATATGTGTCATCTAATTTCTTATACTCTTCTTGTAACTTTTCCAATGCCCCTTTTTCTGACGATTCCGAAACATAATCATCCATTTCATGATCGATGATCTCTTCGATGTTTTCATCCGCATTCAAATCAGGGTTTTCTTTTTTCTCATTTGTCAATCCGATCTCCTCCTTGTTGTATTAGAAATATGATTGGTCAATTCTTGCGATAATATATTCAGAGCCGAAACACAGTGATCGTAATTCATCCTTGTTGGACCTACGATACCGATCGTTCCGATCGAATGACCATTCAATTTGTAAGTAGCCGTTATGATCGAGCATTCACTCAATTCATCCAAATCATTTTCATTACCGATTTTAATGTTAAAGCTATCATCCATAGCATTCTGCAATAAATCTGCAAGCAGTTCTTGTTTGTGCAATGTCTTCATGATCTGCCTGGCTTTGTCCATATCTTGGAATTCCGGAAAATTTAAAATCTCCGTCATACCTGAAGCGTATACTTCATGGACGCTATCTTGTTGCAAAACTTGTTTGATCGCGGGAACGATCTCGGATAATATGATCTGCTCTTCGTGATCGAGTTCATCGATCTTATCCGCAAATCGATCCATAAACGTTTCCGTATCCATATGATTGGCAAAGACGTTCAAGAAATTTGTGATCTTCTCTGTTTGACTCGCCGTAACTTTCTTCGTTAATTTCAATTCAGCATTTCTGACGATCCCTTGCAGTGTAATGATCACCAATAATACGCGTTCATCTTCAATGTGGATCAATCGAATATCTTTAATACCCAGTACTGTCATATTCGGCATCATGACCATTGATGTATAGTTCGTTAGTTTCGTTAAGATCTCAGCTGCTTTTCTTACGGAAGCATTCAATTCACCTAAATATCTTCTATAATGATTTTTGACTGCTTCGGTGATTCGTTCATCCTGCTCTGAAATTTGCATAAACTCGTCAACATACATTCGATAAGCTTTATCCGACGGAATACGACCGGCAGATTTATGGGGTTGTATTAAGTAACCCATTTCCTCTAAATCAGCCATTTCATTTCTGATCGTTGCGGAAGAGATACCTAGATTATGGTTTTTTTCTATCGTTCTTGATCCGACCGGTTCAGCAGACTGTATATAATCCTTGATGATCGCATAAAGAATCGCAAATTTTCTATCGTTGTTCTGCATCTAAATGCCCCTCAATCATTTAAAGACACACCTTATATCAAAGCATAAGCTTGTATCTTTTTATTAGCACTCTGTTTAGTTGAGTGCTAACGTTACTTTAAAAATAACACTAAAGACACGTTTTGTCAAGAGAGAAGTGATAAAATACGTACTGATTCAAACAAATTCTCTCATAACATAATTAGCATAATCCAACCCTTTTTTAGTTAGGGATAGATTGTCGGTCTTTAGCTCCAACAATTTTTGTTCGATTAATTCACATATTTCATTATGATAAACCAACATTAAATCGGTATTAAAATTATCTTTGAAATCTGTTAAATTTATGCCCTCGATCATTCGTAAGCCGAGGAAGATATAATCGCCCATCTTTTCTTTTTCATCGAGGCTTCTTGATAAAGTAATTGCGCTCTTTCTTTGCGTGATAGAAGTTATGTACGAGTCCAGTTCTTCGTCATTTTGATAGCGCGAACCTTGAATATACGAATGAGCATTTAAACCTAGACCCTGATAATCTTCCATCCTCCAGCAATAGTAATTATGTTTACAAACTTTGCCGTCCTTGGCAAAATTAGAAATTTCATATTGTTCATATCCCAAATTGCCCAAATACGCTATAGCGTTATGATACATTTGTCTGTCTAACGCATCGGATAAATAATCAGTATCATAATACTTCAGATAAAATGGTGTGTTTTCTTCCAGAGTCAATGCGTACACGGATATGTGATCCGGCGCCAATTCACCCACTTCTTCCAAAGTTGTCATCCAATCATCAAGAGTTTGATCGGGCAAACCGAACATAATGTCGATATTGATATTGTCAAACCCAGCTTTTTTCAGATATTCGATCGTCTTTCTAGCATCATCGAAATTATGTATCCTTCCAAGCGAATGTAATAGCCTGTCATTTGCGGATTGCACACCGACACTTATACGATTGATACCGAAAGAATAATATGCATCAGCAGCGGTTTGATCCACTGTGCCGGGATTCATCTCCATACTTATCTCACAGTCTTCACTAAGAAGATAATGCGAACGTATGCATTCAAGCAGATCTGAAATATAATGCACCGGAACGCATGAAGGTGTTCCGCCTCCGATATAGATCGTATCGATCGGTTTTGAAACGGACTTCGATCGCATTTTGATTTCTGTATTTAGTGCCGCAAAATAACTTTCAAATCGTTCTTCTTTGTTTGCGAAAGAAACAAAATCACAATAATCACATTTCTGCACACAAAAAGGTATATGGATATATAAGGAGAATTTCTTATTCATCGAGTTTTAACACAGCCATGAAGGCTTCTTGCGGGACCTCGACACGACCGATTTGTCGCATGCGCTTTTTACCTTCTTTTTGTTTTTCCAATAATTTTCTTTTACGGCTGATATCTCCGCCGTAACATTTCGCTATCACGTCTTTACGTAGCGCGCTTACAGTTTCTCTAGCGATGACCTTTCCGCCTACAGCAGCTTGGATCGGTATTTTAAACATGTGTCTCGGTATTTCATTCTTGAGTTTTTCTACGATGTTCTTTCCTCTGGCATATGCGTTATCACGATGAACGATAAATGAAAGTGCATCAATTACTTCCCCGTTCAGTATAATGTCCATTTTGACCAAATCGGATCTTCTGTAATCTTTTATCTCATAATCCAATGAAGCATATCCTTTGGTTTTTGATTTAAGAGCATCAAAGAAATCATAAATGATCTCATTCAGAGGCAACTCATATTTTACGGTCACTCTGTTTTCCTCAATATATTCCATCGTACCGAATATCCCCCTGCGCTTTTGACACAGATCCATCACGGCACCTACATATTCGCTGGGCATCATAATATTCGCGTCCACAAACGGCTCTTCCATGTAATCGATGGATGCCGGATCAGGTAGATCGGCGGGATTATCGATCTCGAGTTTTGTCCCATCTGTTTTATAAACATGGTATATAACACCGGGAGCGGTCGTGATCAGATCCAAATTATACTCACGATCTAATCTTTGTAGTGTGATCTCTAAATGTAATAGTCCTAAAAAACCGCAACGAAAACCAAAGCCCAATGCTGCGGACGTTTCCGGTTCATAAAGTAATGAGGCGTCATTTAATGTAAGTTTACCCAAAGCTTCTTTTAAATCTTCAAATTTAGATCCATCAGCGGGATAAATACCGCAAAAAACCATCGGGTTGATTTTTTTATATCCGGGAAGAGGTTCTTTAGCAGGATTTTTTTGTGTAGTGATCGTATCTCCGACTCTGGTATCCGTGACATTCTTAATGGCGGCCGTGATATAACCGACATCCCCTGCCTCTAAAGAAGCGACCGGCGTCAGCGTATTACCGAAGATCCCGACCTCTTCGACTTCGAAAACTTTATTAGTCGCCATAAAGCGAATCTTTGTGTTGGCAGTTACTCTTCCATCTACGATCCTGACAGAAGCTATAACGCCTTTATACATATCGTAAAACGAATCAAAAACCAATGCTCGAAGCGGTTCATCTTGTGTAGCTGCCGGTGGGGGCACATTCTGAACGATCGCTTCCAATACGTCTTCGATATTGATCCCTTCTTTTGCTGAGATCAATGGCGCATTTTCTGCAGGTAGCCCAATATAATCTTCAATTTCTCTTATTGCCATTTCAGGTGAAGCACTCGGCAGATCGATTTTATTGATCACAGGGATGATCTCTAAATCAGCATCGAGTGCCAAGTATACATTTGCCAATGTTTGTGCTTGGATCCCCTGTGTCGCGTCCACAACTAAAACAGCTCCTTCACATGCAGCAAGGGAGCGTGATACTTCATACGTAAAATCCACATGACCGGGTGTGTCGATCAAATTTAAAAAATATTCCTCACCGTCTTTGGCTTTATAGACCAGTGATACCGCTTGCAATTTGATCGTGATACCTCGTTCTCTTTCGAGATCCATTTTATCGAGTATCTGACTGACCATATCTCTCTTTGCAACCAATCCGGTTTTTTCTATAAGGCGGTCAGCCAATGTTGATTTACCATGATCGATATGTGCAATGATGCAAAAATTCCTTATATGACTTTGTTTACCTTGCATATTCTTTCCTTTAGTCCTGCAAATTGCAGTTTAAAATAAATTGTGCACTGATACATGTTAATCAGAAGCACGTTTTCGTTCTATTATACTCTGTAATAAATAGGAGTATATCCAATCTCTGTCAGGTTCTTTCTCATAGAAATGTACCAACTGTGAAGCAATATTATTGATTTTAGAGATGTCGCTGATCTTTTCGATGATGTTGCCCGATGCGTTTGATGAGACATCTTTTTGCATAAGGTTTTTCACACACAACAACACATACAAATCATAATGGTCATAAAGATCTTTTTCTTCGATCGCGCCTGTATCAACCGCTAAATCAAAGACGATCTTATCGCAATGCAGATATTCTAAAAGATCTTGTTTGGAAAATTCCGAGTCGTCATTTAACATGCTTTCGTAAATATAATCAGCTTCTTCTTTTAAATCCGCAGCAGTTATCTGTCTCATATCATCATAATCGATATTACGTATCATCGCTTCTTGTTCTGTTTTGTTTCTTTCGTTCAGAAATATATTTTTAATTTCGCTGAACGTACATCCGGCCTCTTTCAGTCTCCCGATCCTTTTTAGGCGGATCAAGTGGATATTTCTGTACTTTGCTTGGTTTGGATACGGATAATCCGGAACAGGCAAAATACCGATCTCAATATAATATTTGATCATTCGTTCACTGATCTCATATCCTTCGGATCGTAAGATGTCTTTAATTTCTTTCATCTTCATCGTATTCTGCGCCATAAAACCATCCCCATAAATGTTCCAATCTAGACTATATGTTAAATCAATTAAATACCGTTTCTATTCTTCATAGTATTTAGCAATATCACTTCGATAATATATGCCGTCGAAATTAATTTTATTTACGGCAGCATATGCTTTTGAACGGGCTTGTTCAACATCTTTTCCGATAGCACATACATTTAAAACTCTCCCGCCGTTTGTTTTAAATCCTTCATCTGTCAAAACTGTACCTGCATGGAATACTTCGATGTCATCCTCCACGTCATCCAGCCCTTTGATCAGCTTGTCTTTTTGATAGGTACCCGGATATCCTCCTGAGGCAAGAACCACGCAAACCGCAGCTTCATCGTTCCAAACGACATCGTCTTCTTCCAACAATCCATCCGTTACGTTTAGCATAATCTTCACCAGATCGCTTTTAAGCCGTAACATCAATACTTGCGTTTCGGGATCTCCGAAACGAACATTGAATTCCAATACGTTCGGCTCACCGTCAACGATCATTAATCCGATATACAAAACACCTTTATAGTGAAGATCTTCGCTCCTGAATCCTTTTGCGATAGGTTCGAGGATTTTTTTCTTGATTTTTTCAAATAACTTTTCATTCAC
Source organism: uncultured Anaerofustis sp. (assembly GCA_963674555.1). GTDB lineage: Bacteria > Bacillota > Clostridia > Eubacteriales > Anaerofustaceae > JBGMEA01. Next base: position 854,342 of record OY771429.1, read on the forward strand.
GATCGGGTTCGGTGAATAAGTACCCATCCCACCCGTATTCGGTCCTTCGTCATTATCATAAACTTGTTTGTAATCTTTTGAACTGGTCATTGGGACGATCGTGTTATCATCCATAAAACAAAGCAGACTGGTTTCGACCCCATCAAGAAATTCTTCAATGATGATCTTATCCCCAGCGTCTCCCAAAGTCTTTTCAACCATGATTTCATTGAGCGCTTTTTCCGCTTCTGTTTCGTTATCACAGATAATAACGCCTTTTCCGGCAGCTAACCCATCTGCTTTAATTACCAGCGGATATGAAAATGCCTCAAGCGCATCTTTAGCTTGCTCGAAATCAAACGCTTCTTTATATCCTGCTGTCGGTACATCATATTTAATGAGGAATTGCTTCGTTAGCATCTTGCTTCCTTCAAACGCTGCACACTCTTTATTCGGTCCGAATATTTTCAATCCTACAGATTCGAATTTGTCTACGATACCTTCAACAAGCGGAACTTCGGGGCCGACAACAGTCAGTCCGATTTGATGTTCTTGCGCAAAATCACATAAAGCATCAATATCTGTTACAGCAATATCAACACAAGTTGCTACTTGTGAAATCCCTCCATTACCGGGCGCACAAAAAACTTCGTCACACAATGAACTTTGGCGCAATTTATAAATAAGCGCATGCTCTCGTCCCCCCGAACCTATGACTAATAAATTCATAAAAATCTCCGTATGATTTAACTCAAAACAGCCACATTCATTTGTTTGATTATCTGCTGAATCGAATAAATCGGGAAGCCAAAAGACTTCCCATATTTATTTGGTGTTTTTATATTATACTACAAATCATCAAAATAACGTACATTTTAATGATTATGCAACATCTTTCATGTGGTATTATGAATGTTTAAAATGTCTGGTACCTGTAAAGACCATAGCAATTCCTTTTTCATTGCATAGGTCTACAGAATCCTGATCTCGTGCAGAGCCACCCGGTTGAATGATTGCGGTTATGCCTGCTTCCGAAGCTGCTTGTACGCAATCATTGAATGGGAAAAACGCATCGGAGGCCATCACACTGCCTTCAGTTGTGGTATTGCACTGCTTTATGGCATTTTCAAGAGCCCATATTCTACTGGTTTGTCCCGGCCCGTTCGCTATCAATGTTTTATCCCGAACGAGAGAAATAGCATTAGATTTCGAATTCTTAACTGCTTTGAAAGCGAAGATCAAATCTTCCATCTCTTTTTCAGTGGGCTCTCTGTCGGTTACTGTTGTGAGCGTATCATAAATCTTTTCATCTCTATCTTGAACAAGGATGCCACCTAAAACTTTTTTGGTTTCAAGACCGTATTGATTAAATTCGATATCCGCTAATTTCAACAAACGGATATTCTGCTTTTCTTTTAAAATATCCAAAGCTTCATTACTGTAATCCGGAGCAACAATAACTTCTAAAAATGTTTCGGTCATTTTTTTTGCGGTCGGAGCATCTATCGGAACATTCACGGCAATAATACCACCGTAGATAGAAACTGGATCCGCTTCGTATGCATTCACATACGCATCGTAAACATTATCGGCACTTCCTATACCGCACGGATTTGTATGTTTTACAGCAACGACTGTCGGCTCGCCCGCAAAATCTTTTAAGATCTCCAAAGCTCCGTTTGTGTCATTGATATTATTATAGGATAATTCTTTACCCCACAATTGTTCAGCTTCGGCGAGCGTGCCATTCGAGCCTTTTATCTGTTTATAAAATGCAGCACGCTGATGAGGGTTCTCACCGTAACGCAAGTCTGCGACTTTATCGTAAGCGAAAGTAACGATATTATCAAAAGAATCATCTTTTCTGATCGATTTAAAATAATCAGCGATCAATGTGTCATAATAAGATGTTTCGCGAAATACCTTACCTGCAAGATACATACGCGTCTCATATGCGACATCATCCGTTTCATCCATCTCTTTTATAACAACATCATAGTCAGACGGATCGATTATGACCGCAACATCCTTGAAATTCTTTGCGGCTGATCGAAGCATCGTTGGTCCACCGATATCGATATTTTCTATCGCGTCTTCGAAAGTTACATCTTCTTTCAAGATCGTTTTCTTGAAAGGATATAAATTCACTACGACAATATCGATAGGTTCGATGTTCAATTGTTTTAATTGATCCATATGTGCCGGATCATCTCGTCTGGCCAACAATCCTCCGTGTACCGCCGGATGTAAAGTCTTTACTCTTCCATCGAGACACTCTTGAAATCCGGTCACTTCAGCTATCGGGATAACTTGGATCCCATTTTCTGACAGTAAAGCCGCTGTCCCACCTGTCGATATGATCTCAACACCGTGTGCCGCGAGTTTTTGGGCAAATTCCGCGATCCCTGTTTTGTCTGATACGCTTATCAATGCTCGTTTGATCATTGCGTTCCTCCTGAAATTTTATGTTATTTTGTTATTTTTACGCGTCTTCCTTCTAATACCAGCTTATCCAATAAGAATAATCGTACTGCCTCCGGTAAGATCTCATGCTCTATTTTTAAAACCTTTTGTTGTAGAGTCTCAGGGGTATCTTCATCTGCAACTTCAACTGTTTTTTGTAAAATTATAGGTCCTGTATCCGCTTGTCCGTCAGCAAAGTGCACGGTAGCACCGCTTACTTTTGCACCGTATTCGATCACAGCTTCATGCACTTTGATACCGTAATAACCTTTACCGCAAAAAGATGGGATCAACGCCGGGTGTATATTAATAATTTTATTCGGATATCGTTTATAAAATCTTTCCGGCAGTATCTTCATAAATCCTGCCAGTACGATCAAATCATATTCATTTTCTTCCAGTTTGTTATACAGATCATCAAAAAAATTAGTTTTATTTGTATATGCACGATAATTTATCACTGCACTTTGTATCATAGCATTTTCAGCACGAGTCAAAGAATACACATCAGGCGTATCTGAGATCACAATTGCGATCTCACCGTAAGTCCCGTGGATCGTATCGATCAAACTTTGTAAGTTCGTTCCACCACCGGATACTAAAACAGCGATTTTTTTTAATGACATAATTCGATTTTACCTTCTCCCTTGACAACGTGTCCGATGACTATTGGATCGTGATCGAATTTCTGTAAAATTTCTATTGCGCTATCTGCATCTTTCTTTCGAACCGCAATAACAAATCCGATACCCATGTTAAAAGTTTCATACATCTCATTGATATCAATGTTGCCCTCTTTATGTAAAAAGTCAAATATCGGTGAAGCGTTTTTGATCTGTTTTAGATCAATGATCGCTTTTGATCCTTCAGGTATCATTCGGGGGATATTCTCTATAAATCCGCCCCCGGTTATATGAGACATGCCTTTCACATCGATCGTTTCAATTAACGCCAAGATATCTTTAACATATATCTCAGTCGGAGTAAGTAAAACTTCACCCAAAGTCCTATCGAATTCATCAATGTATTGATCTATATCGTATTTCTTGATATCAAAACATATTTTTCGAACCAATGAAAATCCGTTTGAATGAAGTCCGGAAGATTTTAGTCCGATCAAAATATCTCCTTCCGAAATATTTTGCCCGGTTATGAATTTCTCTTTCTCAACGATGCCACTTGCAAACCCTGCAAGATCATACTCATCAATATCATACATACCCGGCATCTCGGCAGTTTCACCACCGACAAGCGCGCAGTCGGCTAAGATGCATCCGGCCGCGACTCCTTTAACGATCTGTTCTATTTTATCAGGATCGTTTTTACCGCAAGCAATATAATCCAAAAAATACAACGGTTTTGCGCCGTTACATAATATATCATTCACGCACATCGCTACAAGATCTTGTCCGACTGTATCGTGCTTATCCATCATTTGTGCAACAAGAAGTTTCGTTCCAACGCCATCAGTCCCTGACACCATCACGGGATTTGTATAACCCGAGGGCAATTCGACACTTCCGCCGAAACCACCTAGATCACCCAAAACATAAGGAGTGTAGGTTTCTTTTACAAACTTACTTATCTTTTGAACACTGGCGTATCCGGCTTCTTTATCTACACCTGCGGATTTATATGTGTTTTTATCCATTATAACCTCTATTCGCTTTCTGTATTTTGCACAGAAACCGGATATTTCCCATTAAAACAACCCATACAAAAATGTGGATCTCCTCCGACTGTTTTGATCAGATCATCGGTCGAGAGATATTTCAACGAATCAGCACCGATCACTTCTCTGATCTCTTCAATAGTCGATCTTGAAGCTATCAATTCTTCACGGTTTGGTGTATCGATACCGAAATAACAAGGATATGCCGTCGGAGGACTGCTTACTCTGAAATGCACTTCAGTCGCACCCGCCCATCGAAGCATATCTACGATTTTTCTTGAGGTCGTTCCGCGAACGATAGAATCGTCGATCAAAATAACCCTTTTACCCATGATCGTTTCTTTAAGCGGATTGAGCTTCAACATAACAGCTTCTTCACGCATCGTTTGAAGCGGTTGAATAAAGGATCTGCCAACGTATCTGTTCTTGATCAACCCGACTCCATACGGTATTCCAGATACTTCTGCGTAACCTATAGCAGCTGATACGCCTGAATCCGGCACGCCGATAACGATATCTGCCTCAACATCATCGTTTTGCGCCAAAATATTTCCTGCTATTCGTCTTGAGTTATAAACGCTGATACCGTCGATCACACTGTCCGGCCGCGCGAAATAAACATATTCAAATATACACGGCAATTTCTCTGCGCCGTTACGCATCGATTCCGAATGTATCCCTTCCTTATCGATCGTTACGATCTCCCCGGGTTCGACATCTCTTACAAAAGAAGCTCCGACAGCGTCGAGTGCGCAAGTCTCACTCGCCAAAACATAACTGTTCTGTGTCTTACCTAAGCACAAGGGTCGGATTCCGTAAGGATCTCTGACCCCGATGAGTTTATCACCGACTGTCAAAACTAATGCATAAGAACCTCGAATGATAGAAGCAACTTTTTTGATCGCTTCCACGATACCGTCTTGATAATTTCTCGCGATCAAATTAACGATAACTTCGGTATCATTATCCGTTAAAAATACAACGCCTTCGTCGATCAATTTGTTTCGTAAGTTTTTTACATTCACAAGATTTCCGTTATGCGCAAGTGCGATCTGTCCGTCTCTGCAGTTGACCATAAGCGGTTGCGCATTATTGATATTACTCTCTCCTGCCGTTGAATATCTGGCATGTCCTATCGCGATCGTACCTCTGATATTTGCAAGTTGCTCAGATGTGAATATTTCACTTACAAGCCCCATGCCTCTTTTCTGTTCCAATATCCCTTCATCGTTGATGACGATACCGCAACTCTCTTGACCTCTATGTTGTAAAGCGTATAAACCGAAATACACATAAGGTGCAGCATGAGATTCATCTAATCTGTAAATACCAAAGACCCCACAGGCATCTCTGAATTTATCTGAACGTTCCATTAATATAATTCTTTCCTTTCACAGACCGAAGTCTATCTACATTTGTTTGTTGATCCTACTTAAAACTTCTTGATAAGTTTCTTCAACATTACCGAGATCTCTTCGGAATCGGTCTTTATCCATTTTTTCATTTGTTTCAATATCCCACAATCTGCATGTATCAGGGGATATTTCATCCGCCAAGATCGGCTTTCCGTCGTATTTTCCGAATTCGATTTTAAAATCGATCAATTTAAGTCCGCTTTTTAAGAAAAATTCTTTAAGTAACTCATTGATCTTCAAAGTATAGGCTTTGATCTGTGCGATTTCTTCCTCCGTAGCGAGCCCCATAGCAAGCGCATGATCATCATTGATAAGTGGATCGCCCAATTCATCGTTCTTATAACTGAATTCCAAAACGATATGTTTTAAAGGCTGACCTTCCGGTATCCCAAGACGTTTACTCATTGATCCTGCCGCAACATTTCGCACGATAACTTCAAGCGGATAGATCTCAACAGCTTTTACAAGTTGATGGCGATCGTCGATCATCTTTTCAAAATGCGTCGGAATTCCATTTTCCTCAAGCATCGTAAAAATAATAGATGTCATTTTATTATTAACGATACCTTTATCGTGAATACTTCCTCTTTTTTGCGCGTTAAACGCTGTCGCATCATCTTTATACTCTATGAGATATTTTCCGTCTTTATCCGTTTTATAGACTCTCTTTGCTTTACCCTCATATAACATTTCCAATTTTTCCATACGATCCTCCCGTAGACTATTAAATATTATTCCATTAAAAATGACTTTGTCATTTCGATCATTTCTTGATCTTTTTGCATGATTTCTTCTTTCATTTTTTGCTTATATTCTTGAACCGCTTTTCGTAAATCCGCGTATTTAACTGATAAGATCTGCACAGCTAACAGTGCTGCATTCTCCGCGCCGTTAACGGCTACTGTTGCTACAGGCACGCCTCTTGGCATTTGCACGATTGATAATAACGAATCAAGTCCGCCCATCAAAGATGTTTTGATCGGGATGCCGATGACAGGCAAAGGCGATATACCCGCTAAAACTCCGCCCAAATGCGCAGCTTTTCCGGCTGCCGCTATAATGACTTCAATTCCGTTTTCTTCCGCGTTCTTAGCGAACTCAAAGGCTCTTTCGGGCGTTCTGTGCGCTGATATTACATGCACTTCGCAAGAAACATCGAACTCCTTAAGGATGTCAAGTCCAGACTTTACGACTTCATAATCTGAAGTGCTTCCCATAATGACCGCTACTTTTGGCATACTATATACTTCCTCTCTTTACGATCAATCGTAATATCTTACACCCGATAAGAATATTTGTTGATCGAATCGTCCTTCACAGTTTTGATATAGATCTTTTCCGATCCGTTCGCTATGACCCATTTTCCCAAGGATCCTTCCGTCAGGGCTTGTCAAAGCTTCTATATTATACATACTTCCGTTCGGATTAATTTCCGAATCCCCGATCACTTTCCCCTCAGCATCACAATACTGAGCGACTACTTGTCCGTTACGGATCATATCTGTCAGTTCTTTTTCCGTAGCTACAAAGCGACCTTCACCATGTGATATAGCCACTGTGTGCACATCGCCCAATTCAGCTTCCCGGAACCATACGGAATGATTTGAAACTAATTTTGTGTTGACCAAACGTGCAATATGTCTTCCTATTTTATTGAATGTTAAGGTCGGTGAATCATCAGCTAGTGTTCTGATCTCTCCGTAAGGTAATAATCCTGTTTTGATCAAGGCTTGAAATCCATTGCATATCCCAAGTATCAGACCGTCTCGATTGTCCATAAGATCGGCTACAGCTTCGGCAATATAGGGATTTCTTAAAACCGATACGATGAATTTGCCTGATCCGTCAGGTTCATCCCCTGCGCTGAAACCACCCGGGAACGCAATTATTTGCGCGTTATGTATCATGGATGACATTGCTTCAACGCTTTCTCGAATATCCGATGTCGATTTGTTTTTAAATACGAATGGTTCGCATATTGCGCCGGATTTTTCAAAAGCTTTTATCGTGTCATATTCACAGTTCGTCCCAGGGAATATCGGAACGAATACGCGTGGTTTAGCGATTTTATGCGAAGATGTTTTCTTCGCAGATGTATCATACCATACTTCTTCGGTTTTGACTAACTCATCTGTTTTTTCAGGGAAAACATCCAAAAGTCTGCTTTGCCATTCCGACGATAATTCAGCTAGCGGGGTATTCTGACCAGCATAAGTAAGGACAGCTGAGTCCTTGGTCGTTCCGAGTATAGAATATTCGATTGATGAAAAATCAATATTATCGGTGTCTTTTATTTCAAGGATCATTGCGTCGTACTGCGTTTCAAACAACTCGGAGATTTGAATGTCCTCATTAAACGAAAATCCTAAAGCATTGCCAAAACACATTTTCATGATCGTCGGAGCGATACCGCCGAAACCGACATTTGCCGCACTTAAAACGATCTTTCTGTCTATACATGTTTGGATAAATTCGAGATTCTTTTTGAAATCTTCCATATCCGTGATCCCATATTTGTCTTTTTTGGTTTTCAGAAGGATCACTGATGAACCGCTTTTCTTTAATTCATTTGAAATGACTCGATCAGTCGACGTTACGGCAACACCAAAACTGATCAGTGTCGGAGGAACATCGTATTGTTCATAGCTTCCGGACATACTGTCTTTGCCGCCGATCGCACTTATACCGAGTGCCAACTGCACTTTAAAAGCGCCAAGCAATGCAGAAAACGGTTTTGCCCATTTTATGGGATCATTGCGGAGCGTTTCAAAATATTCTTGAAAGGATAATTTGATATTTTGATAAGCCGCTCCTGCGCATACAAGTTTCGCAACATTTGACACTACGGCATTTACAGCCCCGTTATAGGGATCGGCTTTTGCCAAATAAGGATCGTATCCGTGTGCCATTAACGAAACAGTAGTTGTATCGGTTCCCTCGATAGGGATTTTTGAAGCCATTACGTCAGAAGCTGTAGCTCGGTATTTTCCGCCATGCGGCATAAGCACCGTAGAGGCTCCGATCGTATTATCAAACATTTCAACTAAACCTTTTTTAGAAGCTATGTTCAGATCTTTTGCGCAATCAAGCAATCTATCTTTAAAAGAATCTATATGTATATCTTCATCGATCTGCTCCGACTGAGCGTCCACTTTGATCGCAGCATATTTGACTGCGCCGTTTGCGTCTATGAAGCTTCTTTTCAGATCCAAGACGATTTCATCTTGAAAACGCATAATGAGTCTTCCGCTGTCTGTTACGATCGCGGTTTTTGAAAATTCTATGTTTTCCGATTTCACATAAGAAATAAATGCTTCTTCATCTTTTGGATCGATGATCACAGCCATCCTCTCTTGTGATTCGCTGATCGCAAGTTCGGTCGCATCGAGTCCTTCGTATTTTAACAATAAAGTATCTAAATCAATGTCGAGACTGTCCGCTAATTCACCGATAGCAACACTGACACCGCCCGCACCGAAATCATTACATTTTTTAATCAAAGAAGCGCAATTTCCGTTTCGGAATAAACGTTGCAATTTACGTTCTTCGGGTGCGTTTCCTTTTTGTACTTCACTACCTGCGGTATCCACGCTGGCTTCTGTGTGCTCTTTGGATGAACCGGATGCGCCTCCGATACCGTCACGTCCTGTCCTTCCGCCGATCACATAGATCAAGTCGCCCGGAACAGGTTTTTTACGAACTACATTTTCCTTTGGTGCGGCTGCCAATACGGCACCGACTTCCATACGTTTCGCTATAAAATCAGGGTGGTAATATTCTTTTACTTGACCGGTACACAAGCCGATCTGATTGCCGTATGACGAAAATCCTTTTGCGGCTTGCGTTGTTATTTTACGTTGCGGTAATTTCCCGTTTAACGTTTGTTTAATAGGCACTGTGGGATCAGCACAACCCGTAACACGCATTGATTGATAAACATATGCACGACCAGATAAGGGATCTCGGATCGCTCCTCCGAGACATGTCGCAGCTCCGCCGAACGGTTCGATCTCAGTCGGATGATTATGGGTCTCATTTTTAAACATCAACAGATAATCCTGCTTCGTCCCATCTACATCTGCTTTAATGTGATAGCTGCACGCGTTTATCTCATCACTGATCTCAACATCCTGATCTAAGCCTTTAAATCGATTGTAACGAGCACCCATGGTCGCGATATCCATAAGCGTTGTCGGTTTTGATTCTCTGCCTAATTCTTTTTTTCGATCGAGATAAGTTTTATAATCTTCTTCTATCGATTGACTGATCATACTGTCGCCGAATTCGATGTCCGTTAAGATCGAAGAAAAAGTGGTATGACGACAATGATCCGACCAATAGGTATCCAGAACTTTAAGTTCTGTAACAGTCGGATCTCTTTTTTCTTCTAATTTAAAATAATCTCTGATCAAACGTATGTCTGCAATATCCATAGCCAAACCTTCTTGGCTAATAAACGCTTGTAGATCTTCATCTTCAAAATGAATGAAATTACTAATTTCGACTCTTGCAGTTGGTGTTTTATATTCTTCTTTAGCGGTATCCGCACTATCTAAAGATGCCAGTCTGGAATCTACGGGATTAACGATATAATTCTTTATGCGATCCAGATCCGATTCGGAAATATTACCCTTGACACTGTAAAGTTTAGCGTGCTTTACCGAAACATCCGCATCAGCATATAGTAATTTGATACATTGTTCCGCAGCATCACAGCGTATGTCGTATTGACCGGGCTGATATTCAACACCGAAAACAATTTCGTCTTCATCTTTAGGCATGTCCTCAAAATACACATTATCCTGATTGATCTCGGCGAATATTCCGTAGACGATATCCTCTAATTTTACATTATCGGATACATTGATATCGTATCGGTTAATAACCCGCACAAATTCAATTTCGGAAAGACGCAATTGTTCTTTCAGTTCATGCGTTATTTGTACCGCCTCTACGTCAAAACCTGCTTTTTTTTCTGCGAATATTCTTTTAAACAAGAAACCCTCCACAAGGTAATATTAATAAAATCATCGATTGAAAACAAACTTCTTTTGACAGGATAAAAGGATTGATCGAATAAAAATAAATAAAACAGCGATCGCTGAAAGTAAGTCTATACATCACTATTTTGATACTACTATTTTATCATAAAACCAATCCATGTTAAATAATAATTTCGTGGTAAGAGTAAATGTTGAGGTGAAAATATATAATATAACGTTATAAAATTGTATCATTTACTTATCATAAAAAGTTTATCAAATCAAAAGGACCGAAAATTTGATTCGGCCCCTGTTTGTCTTATTTTTTATAGTGTTAATCATTCCATCCGTGTATACGGATCAGTTCTAATTTGATATGTCCGTAAGCACTGAGCGGATAATTGATACGATCTGATGTATTTGAATTGATCAAATAATCGACCATATTCCCTTGCTCATCTTCTATGACATTCGTGATCAAAACAACATGAGACCAGCCTTCACCTGAACCCATAATAATAACGTCACCTTTATTTCCCGAATACAAGTTTTTCCCAACATCCGCAGACATACCGTAGCCTTCGTTATTTTGACAATAATCGTAGAAGCGACCTACGCCTGTCCATGAAGGGGATCTGCCTTCTTTCGCGTTTGTACTGTCGGGAGTATCTCCGTACCATTTCCAAATATAATCCCCGGAGGTATCCATCGGTATCCCTCCGGCATAAATGCATTGTGATACAAAGTTATTGCAATTCCCTCCATAGTAATCATATGTTGTCCATTCATCACTGTTTCTGATAGCTTCTGTTTTCCCAACCCATTTCATAGCATACGATACAGCGGAATCGCGGTCGTAATGATGGTCGGTATTTACTGACGCCATATAAGATTGCGGATCTTCATTGAAAGTGTCTTTCTCTGTTTGGTACCCATTCAAATAGGATATTACGGTGTCGACCATATCACTCTCTAAGCCATCAGCTATCGTCTTTAATTCTTGCTGTGTATATGACTTTCCTTCGATCAGGGCTTCATTAAGCTTCTCCTCAAAAACAAGATAGGCAGTGTCCTCATAGGTATGAGAAATGATTTGATATCCATCCTCCGATTTTCTCAAGATAAACGTATGCGGCATCGCAGAGATATAGGACTTAACAGACATTTCGGTTAAAAATGCAAAATTTACTTCTTCATCCGTTAAAAGTGAAATAGTAACAGATCCGTCTTCATTCTCATCAATATCTGAAAAAGTGATACCGAAAGTACAAGCGGTAAATCTCAGATCATTTTCAGAAGCCGATCTGTATGCGATCAGATAATCCAACGCATTTTGATTGATCAATCCGCTTCTATAGGATCCTTCTTCTTCGTTATCGTAATAAGTTGTGATGTCCTTACTTTTTAATGTGCCAAGAGCAGCGTAATATGTTTCAAAGTATTCTGTCAAGAAAGTTTCGATCTCATCGTCTTGGATCGTAGCTCCTTCGCGAACAACCGAAAGCACTTCAAGTTTAGCCGGCGAAGATGCTGTATTATCTTGCTTAAACAAAGCAGGGATTCCGAAAACAGCAATGACAAGCACAAGGATCATCAATATGATTGCCCGAATAAACTTTTTTTTGTTGATTTTGATTTTATAGTTTTTCATTAAACACCTAACTATCTAACTAAGGTTTTAATTAGTTTCTGATTCATTCGTCTCATAATTTTGATTCATTTCCGACATAAACCCTGCAGTAATAACACCTGCTGGCAAAGCAACTAAAGCGATCCCAAAAAACGAGGACACCATGCTAATCAATCTTCCTGCAGTAGTAATCGGATATATATCCCCGTATCCGACTGTAGTTAATGCAGTAGTAGCCCAATATATTGCTTCAAAGAAATTATTAAAACTATCAGGTTCTACAGAAAATATAAATAATGCAGAAACTATAATATAAAATATTGAACATACTAATATTGACAATAATATAGAAATATTTTTCTTAATGACATTGCCAATCATAATAAAATTTTTTGAATATCTAAGCGTCTTGAATATCCGAAACGCTTTAAAACCTCTAAATATTTTAAGTATTCTAAAAGCTCCACTCACGACTGAAAAAGTAGGAAGTATTGCCAATAAATCAATTATAGCGAAAGGAGTAATCACATATACGATAAATGCATATCTATTTTTTAGTTTTAAATCAGCAGTAATCCAACGTAGTAAATAATCTAAAATAAAAATACCCGCACAACTATAGTCAATTACAACGAAGACTTGATTCATCTCTTTGAATGCGATAGGAATAATACTTAAAATAATAACGATAAGCATAAAAATATCGTAAATTCTGCTTATAGTATCTCCTTCATCTGCTCTTTCGATTATACTATAAATTCGCTTTCTTACCATATTGCCTCCTAAAGAATATATCTTTTGAGAATTGACACTATATCTGAATTATACAGAAATAAAACTGAATAAACAAATATTCTTATCTTAATGCATAATACAAAAAAGCCGAGCATAATTGCTCGGCTTTTTGATTTGTTTGTTAAAACATTTCTCTGCTCATTTTGTCGATTTCTTCACTGATTGCTTCGTATACACCGGGATACGTACTTCCGGCCAAACCTCTGATAAGATTCGGGATAAAGTAATGTTTTCCGTTTTGTGTACAAGCACGTCTCACTTCAGAAGCGATCAATTCACGCGGCACATCGGGCTTATCCAATACACCGTTATCAAGATCACCCATCCACGATACACCTTTCGGTCCCCATTCTTTCACAAGAGCGGGCACGTTATTGGTCGTCGCGCAACCTTGCAGGATATCAATATGCATTTCGGGCATATATTCCGCAAGATTTGCAACATACGAGTCACTGTGGTGAATGATGAGTTCAACGCCGTTTTCCTTGTAGTAACCGTAAATCTTTTTAAAAGCAGGAACGATAAATTCTTCAAACATAGCGGGTGCTAAGAATGAAGATCTATAGCTTCCCCAGTCATCATGATGAAAAATCGCATCAGGATGATAATTTGTGCAGAGTTTTTCAGCTAACGCCAATTCATACTCAACAAGGTAGTCGATCAATTCATGTGTTGCTTCAGGTTCTTCATAGAAATTCAACAATGCATTGTCCATGCCTTGTAAGTGATGGAGTTGTTCAAAAATACCCGGAGCTACGAAATATGTTGCGAAAACTTCGTTACGATCGATCGCATCGACCATAGGTTTTAACGCATCCCATTCTTCTTGCGGGTAGTCTAAACGAGGAGCTTTAACTACATCTCTCCATTTAGTAATGTCCTTGATCACGAAATGTTCTTCATCATGTACAGGGAAACCACCCGGGAGTCCTTCAGGCCATGAATACCAAACACCCCATGCATTCTTTTTCATCGGTTCACCCATTTTAACGCCGGGATTATTTATACCGACAGGGTTCGCGAAAATCAATTCCATAAACTCATATTGATTGACGAATCGATCAGGGCTTCCGCCTTTGATCGTTTCAAGTAAGTTTTGTCTTTTTGTTAACATTGATTTTTACCTCCGTTTTCTTTGATCATCTGTTTTTGTCACCAAATGATCTTTTTTCTCTCAGCAAGGTAAAGTTAAATTTGTACTGTTACAAATTTAAGAGTTAACAAATTATTGGACCATTTTTTTAGCTAAGATAGCGCCTGCGCCTGCATCGATAGCATAGCCGTCAGCACCGATCTCATCAGCAAACTCTTGAGAAATAGGCGCTCCGCCTACGATTACTTTGAATCCTTCAAGTCCGCTGTCTCTGATCGCTTTTACTGTGTCTGTCATTGCTTGCATGGTTGTTGTAAGAAGTGCGGATAACGCTACTACTTTTACATCCGGATTTTCTTTGATCGCTGCAATAAAGTCTTCAGCCGGTGTATCTACACCAAGATCGATCATTTCGAATCCTGCAGATTCGATCATGAGTGTAACAAGGTTCTTACCGATATCGTGTAAGTCTCCCGATACTGTTCCGATGATGCACTTACCAAGTGATAAGCTGCTGTCTCCGGCTAATAGCGGTTTTAATACCCCTACGCCTTTTTGCATTGCTTTTGCCGCTACCAACATTTCAGGTACAAAGATTTCTCCTGATGAGAATTTGTCCCCTACTACGCTCATTGCGTCTACCATTGTTTGCAAAACTTCATTTGCTGATGCGCCTTCATCAAGTGCTCCTTGTACTAAGTCCTCAATGAGTTTCGTTTTGCCGTTTTCCACTGCTGTGGATACTTCTTGGATTTTTGACATGTGTATGTCCTCCCCTTTTTTTTATGAATATACTCACATAAATTATGAGCTATATTATTTAATAGGTCCGAATATACCGTCTCTGTATGCTCCGATGTATTCCATGCAATAATCATCCATGCCGAGCAATGCTTCTGTTGCGAAAATCATACCCATCATATCTCTGTTGAGCGGATCCAAGATCGCACTATCCATACCTGCGTTCATTGCCAAAACAACGAAACCTTGGTTTACTAGTTTACGTACAGGAAGGTTGAATGAGATATTACTTACAGCACCGGTAATATGGATCGTCGGATATTGAGCTTTGATCTCTGTGATTACTTTAACGACCATAGCGATACCGTCTTCTGATGTACATAACATTTCAACTAAAGGATCGATATGGAAACGTGAAGGATCGATATTGAACTCTTTAGCTCTCTTCATGATGCCTTCAAATACTTCCAAACGTCTTTCAGCTGTTTGCGGAATACCTTTGTCATCATTCAAAAGTGCCGCTACTTCCCATTCCGGGTTTTCAGCTAATACAGGGAATGCAACATCGATTTTGTCGCCTTCCATCGATACTGAATTCAATAAACCGGGTTTGTTACAGAAAGGCATACATTCCACACATACGTTTGTGCTTGGGCTGTCTACTGCGATCGGTTTATCCGTTACTTCTTGAACAAGATCGATCAACCATTTCATGGTTTCAACTTCGATTTCATCCTTAACAGATGCGCATACATCAATAAAAGTCGCGCCTGCTGCGTCCTGAACTTTAGCAAGGTTGCGGATAAAGTCTTCATCTTTCGCCGCAATAGCTTTTGCTACGGATGGGATAGATCCGTTAATTTTTTCTCCGATAATAATCATTTTTTTGTTTTCCTCCAATTTTTTGTTTTTGTGATATTTAGTCCTGTGATCTTATTATCGCTTAAAACATCAAAAAGACATACGAAATAAAATCGTCGTATTTTTTTGTAGCGATAATAATTTAAGCATGTATAAAAACACCCTAAGGGTGATCTTTATTATAAAAAAATTGATAATTTATTCATTTCTTACGTTCAATTTAATATGAATCTATAACCTTTTTAATCAACAAATATGGCTTAGTTAATGTCGAAAAAAATATCCCTAATTATTCATATCTTACGGTAATATCAATTATATCTACTATTTAAATTGTTGTCAACCATATTCCCTATTATTCTTTTTGATAGCGGGATAAAAATACCGATCAAGTATTTTCATAAATATACAAAACAATCATTATTGCCTATCATTTATTTTAAAAACATTTTCTTCAAACGTCTCATTGTGTGAATTAAAAAAAATGCGTATAATAAATTCATAAACAAACGGAGCAGAGTATGAATAAAACAATCTTAGCATTGGATGCGGGAACGACAAGTTGTCGTAGCATCCTATATGATGAACATGCAACGGTATTGTCCAGCGCACAACAAGAATTCGAACAATCCTTTCCGAAACCTTCGTGGGTGGAACATGATCCCAATGAGATCTTCTCCGTACAAATGAAAACGATACGACAAGCGATCGCAGAAATTGATTTACCGATAGAGTCAATCTCCGCAATAGGGATCACGAACCAACGAGAAACAACTGTACTTTGGGATCGCAACAGCGGGGAACCGATCTATCCGGCAATTGTCTGGCAATGCAGACGAACCGCCGAGATATGTGAAAGATTTAAAAACGATACCGCATTTGCACAAACCGTGATAGATAAAACAGGATTATTGATAGATGCTTATTTCTCTGCTACTAAAATCATGTGGATACTGGATAATGTACCGGGAGCGAGAAAGTCCGCAGAAGAAGGAAATCTTCTATTCGGTACGATAGATACTTGGTTGATCTATAAACTCAGCAAAGGAAAATATCATATTACCGATTATTCAAACGCATCCCGCACAATGCTCTTTGATATCGATAAAACATGTTGGAGCAAAGAGATATGCGATCATTTAGACATTCCACTATCTATATTACCGCAAGTCGTTGATTCCAGCGGGATCAACGCATGGGTGGATAAGTCCTTTTTTGGTCGTGCAATACCGATCGCAGGCATCGCCGGAGACCAACAATCTGCCTTATTCGGTCAAGGTTGTTTTTCTGAGGGAGATGCTAAGAACACTTACGGAACCGGTTGTTTCCTCTTAATGAACACAGGAGACAAACGTGTTAGATCAAATAATGGACTAGTCACTACAATAGCATGGGGGATCGACGGAAAAATCACATATGCCTTGGAAGGCAGTGTCTTTATTGCGGGCGCTGTTGTGCAGTGGCTAAGAGACAAATTGGGGATCATAACAAACGCCGCTGCAAGTTATGACTATGCGGTCAGTGTTCCCGACAATGGTGGTGTCTATGTCGTTCCGGCATTTAGCGGTCTCGGTACGCCCTATTGGGATATGCACGCACAGGGGATCATTTGCGGATTGACCAGCGGTTCGACAAAAGCCCATATTATCCGTGCGGCTTTAGAATCAATCGCATTTCAATCCTATGAATTATTGGAAGCTGTTCAATCGGATTCCAATATCATATTAAAAGAATTGATGGTAGACGGCGGCGCCTGTCAAAATGATTTCTTGATGCAGTTTCAGGCTGATCTGTTAGATAAAGATGTCGATCGTCCCGCAAATATCGAATCTACTTCAATGGGTGCAGCTTTCCTTGCAGGTCTTGCGGTAGGCGTATTTGAATCAATCGATGACTTAAAAAATATTCGAAAAACCGAAAAAATATTCACCCCCACCACATCCGAAAGCGCACGCATACAAATGATGAACGGTTGGAAAATCGCAGTCAAAATGTGCATGAGTCATCAAGGTCATGAGCAAGAATGAATGTAATCAATTCCATTGAATTAAATTTTAAGATAACATAGAGAGATTCATCTTAAACATGTTACATAGATGCTCTCTTTTTTGTTGATCTTCTTCCCAACTACTGTCTTTTTTTGCCTCTTCAAAAAGCTCCGCGATCGTATATTCTTCTTTATTCATTTCTTTCCCCTACCTTTTTTTACCGTATTCATTTGCAAATCCATAGGTTGCAATTACGTTCTCGATCTTAGCATCATTAACGCCTAGTAAAGGTCTGTCTTGCATAAATATGAATCCACCACCCGGCGCAAACGTATCGTAGCATTTTTTAACATAATCGATACATTGCTGTTTTGTTCCGTATTTCAAAAGGTCTCCGGTGATCCCTGTTGCAAGCGTCGCCCAGTCACCGATCTCTTTGTAGCATTCAAACGGATCATCTTCTTCAAGCATAATGACCATAGACCCTTTGGGGAGTTCTCTGAAACCATGGAGTTTTTGGATAAATTTACCTTCCCCTTTAAGGAACATATGCACACCTACATCAAAAAATGCTTTAAATCCTTTGATCAAATATGATAAAAACATTTCT
This sequence comes from uncultured Anaerofustis sp., assembly GCA_963674555.1. Classification (GTDB taxonomy): domain Bacteria; phylum Bacillota; class Clostridia; order Eubacteriales; family Anaerofustaceae; genus JBGMEA01. Next base: position 872,571 of record OY771429.1, read on the forward strand.
TTATATTGTTTATCATTCAAAAAACTTGCGCTGTGATATACGGTAAGACCGCAGAATAATCCGTCTTTACCTTCATAATCCGAAGGCTTCTCACGCATATTTGCCATATCTATCTCAAACACTTTATCACATACTGCTTTTACTTTATCCGGTCGCCTTCTTAGATCGATCAAAGTATCTTTCATTCCTCTGACACGGTCAAAAAGAAAATCAAGCGGAACAGAATATTTAGGCCCGTCTTTACTTAAATTCGTAACACCTTTGTTGTAAAAACCAGCCCCAATCAGATCGTTCATTTCTTGTGTTAATCTGAATTCTTTCAAAGCTTCAAGCAATTTCTCATAAGCTTTTTCTTTAGGTTGATTAAAAGCAGGGACCTTTCTCTTCAATAAAATTTCATCCGCATAATAATACGGATCTTTGATCAGTTCGTCATACTCGTCATCGCGTAAAGAATTTTCATTTACTTGAGCATGCGCGATCGTCGTATCATCGGAACCTAAATAATAATTATCGGATCCAAGTGTTTGATAAGCTGTAAGCGGCTTAGTCACTCCGGCGTATCCCCAAGTATAGTCGATCTCAATATCATCTAGGAATTTCAAATAACTGTCCGCAGCAAGTTTAGGATCACCCATCACCTCTTTGTATGTCACACCCGCATACCCAAATGGCCATGAGATGACTTCGATCCCAACCGGAACTTTCTTTGGTTCTCTAAAGTTTAAAGAATCAATAAGATTTTGATCCTTCTCTTGAATTGTTTTTTCAATATCAACCATACAATATCTCCCTTACATATTATACAAATTTGTTTGATGCATATTTAGATCTAATTATAAGTTTACTATAATAATTAAATAATTTTTATGTTTATGCAAAAAAATTCAATAAAAATTACTTTTTGCTATTTCTAGTATATTCGATTCGTGACTGTCTATAGACTTCTTCGCGAAATTCCGGCGTTAGCATATTGTTTCCATAATTGGCATACATACTTAAAGTTGAAGGCTTATCTGAACTGCAATATTCACGAGCGTAAGCTTTAGCAAATTCCCGCTGTTCTTCTTCGCTAACGGTATCCCCATCAAATACGTCAGGTAATACGCCAATTATAATTTGATCTCCGTACATTTCATAGATTTTCCGAGAATCATTCATAGCCTGCGGTGTCCAAGAATCAAAACCTGCTTTGATATAATTCGGTACTTGTTTAATGTTATTACCGCAACTGTGCAAATCTACGAAACGATCTTTTGTATGAATAAAATCTACAACTCTTTTCATATAGGGAACGATCATTTCTTTCGCAGTAACAGGTGAAAAGAATGTATCCTTTTGAGCTCCCCAATCATCGTGGAAATTTACCACATCGATTTGTGGGAAATATTTAAAATAATGCTCAAAGATATCGATATAAAGATCAGTCAGTTTATCAAAGAAAGCTTTCACTGCTTCTTGTTGATCTTCATCGATCATAGCAACGATCGCTCCATCAAAATCCATAAGTGAGATCAAACGTTCAAAGTAACCATTCATAAACATCAAATAAACGCATTGATCTCCGCTTAGCATATCTTTGTTTACTTCCGAAGCTTCTTCCCATTCCCAGGAATCGACATCAGGCCAAACGATTTTGTTTGTCAATTCATTTGCGTCTTTGATCATAGGATTACCCGGACAAACCATAGAACCTCCGATATTCGGCTCAAATTGCCATTCCACTCCAAACATATCTTTGCCGGCGGATGTATTGGTTTCTCCAGGTATAAACGTCGCGTCAACAACAAAAGCGCGAGCCACTGCATCAGGATTGACCTTGGGTGAAAAATTGATAAATTCAGTTCCTTGCCCAAGGATCATCTGCCATGGCGCTTGTTTGTTATACAGCATTTTTACCGCTTGTTTTCCACCAATCGGAAAGTCATAAATTTTAATAGGAAGACCTCCGAACAAGTCAGGCATTTCACCGACCGGATTCATTTCTTTTTCGTTAAATTTTGGGATTTGCATCGTATTTCCTCCGTTGTAAGTATATTTACAGAATTATTATTTGCTGTAATTGATCCTGGATTGCTTGTAAAGCTCTTCTCGATATGGCTTTGTAAGTATCTCAGCCCCGAATTGCGCGTATACACTAAGCGCGGAAGGTTTGTCCGCTTTGCAAAATTTATCTGCATAAGTGCGAGCATACGCGCGTTGTTCTTCTTCTGATTTTGTTTTCGGATCAAACAACTCAGGAAGTACACCTAAAACGATTTGATCTCCAAATTCTTCGTACAGTTTATGGGTATCATTCATTGCTTGCGGTGTCCATGTATCCCAACCTGCATCAATAATGTTTTGTATTTGTTTTTCATTCATCCCACAACTATGAAGTTCGGCATATTTTCCTTTTTCATGAATAAAATCCGTAACTTTCCTCATATAAGGAACGATCCTTTCTTTTGCCGCAGCAGGCGAAAAGAACGTATCCTTTTGTGCTCCCCAGTCATCATGCAAGTAAAAGATGTCGATTTCCGGGAAGTAAGTTACATATTTCTCGATCATAGCAATGTATAAATCGGACAATCTATCAAAAAATGCTTTCATCGCATCTTCCTGCTCATCATCGATCATTGCGACCGCCGCATTTTCAAAATCCATAAAAGAGATCAATCTCTCAAAAAAACCGGTAAAGATCCAAGTGATCACAGCTTTATCTTTTTCAAAATAATTAAGATTGTTTTCTTTTTCGCCCATCCAGTCCCATGCTTCGATATCAGGCCAAATTACATTGTCTTCCCAATCATTCATATCCGTAAAAATAGGATTCCCCGGAACGACCATAGATCCTCCCACGGATTCCTCAAAATGCCACTGGATACCGAACATATCTTTGCCGGCACCAAGATTTGAAACTCCGGGAACAAAAGAATGATCAAATACAAATGCGCGCGCAACATTGTCCGGGATGAAGTTCGGATTAAACATTTGAAATTCACTGCCCACACCGGGAATAAGTTGCCAAATTGGTTTTTTAGCATAAGTAGCGAGGGCTCCTTCTCGACCATTGACAGGCGTATCGAAGATCGGGATCGGCTCTCCGCCCATCATATCAGGAAGTGTCCCTACAATTTTTAATTCATTTTCGTCAAATTCAGGTATTGTCAATTTAATTTCCTTCTTTCCTTATAGACTTAATAAGGCTGCAGCCTATGCGCATGAAATACAATATCTTGCGCAATGATCACAGCCTTATAAAAAATTAGAATTATACTTCTTGTTGTCCAATCGCTTTTTTATCACCCTTTCGGAAGACAAAGAATGACACAATCGCCAGACCTAACAAAACAACTGAAGATACGATCAATTTTCCTTCGATCGTAGGTTCTGACATAAAGATCGATGTAACAGCCCCAACGATATTCGGAGAAAGGAATATCGCAAATGCGCCGACACCGTTTAAGATGCCGAGAGCGATCGTTGCCAAATTTGGCGGAACATTGTTTGATACATTATAGAAGAATGTCGGGATCGCACAAGTGAGTCCGAAGCCGCTTAAGATCCCAGCGATGAATACGCTCGGAAGAGTTCCGAAAATAACTAATTGAATCATCCCTATCGATGTAATCACCATCGAGAAAGTAGCCAATTGTGATTTCATACCTTTGAACATCTTGCCGTACAAAATTCCCGCAATACCGCCCAAAGCCGATGTTATCGTCTGTACCAATCCGGCAGTCGTTACCGTACCGAGAGCGTTTGCTGCCATGTATAAAGAGAAATTGGCTGAAAATGTAAACATAAACGCCGCATAGATAATATCAATAGCTAATACGATGATAACAAAAGAGCTGAATTTGCCTTTTTCTTGCGGTGCTTGCGTTTCTTCTTTTACTTCCGACATTTCTTTAGCCGGTTGTTTGTTTTGTAAATTGACCAATACAACAATAAAGATCGGAACCGCTACAAATGCTACGAGATACGCATATATCCAATCGATTCCTGAAAGCAATGCACCTATGAATGCGATAAGCATACCGCCAAAATTCACGAAAGAGGATTGTAGACCCATTAAAGATGCACGTTCCTGTCCTTCAAAATAGTCAGCGGGCAGTGCCATCGTAAGTGTAGATAGAAGACCTTGGCCTACGCCAAATAATGCGCTTGCTGTTAATAGATATGTGAAGTTTGTTTTGCCGAAAAACAATGCAACCAGACCTGCTATAAGGATTATTGCAATCCCCACCAACATCGTAATTTTTTTGGATGTTATTTTGGCAATCGGTCCTGCAAGTACGGAAAAGGCCATATTGACCATAAATGGTAATGTTAAGACCATTATTAGAATGTTCGGTGCGATACCTGAAAAAGCCTCCTGGCTCGCAATCGTGCCATATAGACCGTTGATGATATTTGATGTCATCAGCAACATTGCTCCGGCCATAATAGCTGATTTGATACGAAATTTATTCATAATTCATATTATTCCTTTCTGAATTTGGATCATTGATTAATGTCTTACCAAGTAAAAGAAAATAGATCTTCGAGCATATCGTCATATGCATTCTTCCTTCGGGCTATTTACAGTTATCATGTAAACCAGCTTATTTGCGATCTATTCAATTTTACTATACGCGTATAGTATATTTGTATTATATGGTATAAATATGATTTTGTCAATATGCTCGGGTAAAAAATAGAATATTGTTAACAGATTATAAAAACATTGTGTTTAGGGATTCTTTTAGCGAAAATTATGTTATAGTAATACTATGTTAAATGAAGAAACAACCATATTTAATCGAGATAAGATCATTGAAACGGCACGAAAACTTTTTTATGAGAGCGGATACAGCCAAACTTCGTTTCGAAATATCGCCGAGGCTTGTGAGATTACCAAGGGATTGATCACATACCATTTTGACTCAAAAGCCAATCTTGCAAAAGAAGTGATCTATATTTATAATCTTGAAATAAAAAATGCAGTTGAGGAGAAAATCTTATTATTGCATGAAGATTATAATGCTTTGATAAACATGGTCGTAGAAGCACTCGTGCTGAATGAGATGTACCAACAAGACAAGTATGCCCTCCGATTTTTTTTGGACTACTTAGACAGCGGATTCGGCAATCAGTATATCGATGGTTTTGCCGGATTTTATAAGATGATCGACAGACAATATCAATTCAAAAAAAGCGATACGGAATATAAAATGCTTTGTACTTCTCAAATGTTCACTGCTCTATCTTTGGTCTATTCTTTCTTTTCGGGAAACTTGGATTGTACCTTTGAAGAGTATGTTGAATTTAGTTTAAAATTACAACTGAAGATTTTAGGACTTTCTGAAAATGAACAATGTTCAGTTTATAGTCACGGTTCGGAGTTGCGGGAAAAAATTGATTATAGTATACAACCTTATTTTAAAGTCATTTGATCAGAAAATTAGTAAAATAAAAAAAGAGACTGTTTTGAAGCAGTCTCTTTTAATATAGATCTTTGTTCTTTCTTATTTGATGCCTGATTGTTCAAGAACAGCAGGAACTTTGGATTCCCAACCTAGTGCCATGATATGTACGCCGTCACAATAATCTTTACATTCTTTGATAATACGTGAAGCGATCTCGATACCGGTAATACCGGCTTTGGTTTTTTCTTTGTCTGCTCTCAATTCATCGAGCATTTCATCCGGTACAGTGATACCGGCAACGTTGTCTCTCATGTATTTGACCATTCCTGCATTCTTCGGAATGACAACACCAAGTTGAACAGGTACGCCGAATTGTTTTGCTTTTTCCATGAATTTGACGAATTTTTCAGATTCAAACACTACCTGTGTTTGGAAAAATTCAGCGCCGGCTCTTACTTTGGCTTCCATTTTCGCCAGTTGTGCATCAATAGAATCGCTGCAAGGTGATACAACTGCACCTTTCGCGAAAGTCGGTGCTTCCCCGTCAAGAGGATTCCCTGCTAGATCGAATCCTTCTTCAAAACGTTTGAAAAGATGAAGTAATGATACTGAATCCAAGTCAAATACAGGTTTTGCTTGTGGATTGTCGCCTAATGAAGTGTAGTCTCCCGTAAGACATAATACATTATCTACACCGAATAAGGCTGCTCCGAGGATATCTGATTGTAAAGCCAATCGATTTCTGTCTCGGCATGTGATCTGGAAGATCGGATTTAATCCGGCATCTTTCATCACTTTACAAGTAGGCAAAGAGCCAAGTCTCATAACTGAAGATTGATTATCTGTTACATTTACAGCTGTGATATCTTTTAAATATTCTTGAGCTTCATGTACCAATTCATCAATGTTAAACCCTTTTGGTGGCCCAACTTCTGCAGTAACTACAAATTCGCCACGTTTAAAAGCGTCGGTTATTTTCATAATTTTTTCTCCTAATCGTTATTGTTTAATAAGTGTTTATTTCTATTCCGCATCCGGATTTGTAAATTTGCGAATCTGAACCGGGAATTTTAAGACATCCAATCGATTCATTTGTGCAAGTCTGCGATAAATGCGTTCCCATCCGCAGTCCATTTCTTTGGATACTTCGCATTTTCCATCTTTTGCGCCGCCGCATTGTCCGTTTACTAAGCCTTTAGAGCAAGCTGTTATCGGGCAAATACCGCCGGTAAGATTCAAATAACATTCTCCACATTGTGCACAATCATATTCTAAAGGTGTTACGCCTTGGAAACCGGGTAACGGATATGTGTCACAACCCGCGAAGACTTTTTTATCTTCCAAATATTTTGCAACAGTTTGAACACCGACACCGCATGAAAAGACCAATACAGTGTCAGCTTCGCTGATCGTATCCATATATTTTTCAAGTTGAACTTCAAGGTTGTCAGTATTACATATATAATCACGCGTAACGATTGCTGTTACATTTGGGAGCTCTTTTTGTAACTCATTTGCTTCAGATTCAGGAAAATATACTTCTTTACATCCGTGACAATTAATGATAAATGTTTTACCGGCTGCTAAAGATTCGATCGCTTCCTGATCTTTAAGTTGAGTAATTAACATATTAGTTGGCCTCCCTTATCAGTTTTTTGCCAAACTTGATCAGATTGACAAGCGGGATTTTCGATGAACAAATATACTGGCAGGATCCGCATTCGATACAGTCCATGATATTTTGTTCAGCAAGCCCTTCGAGATTGCCTGATCCCGAATATTTACTGAAATAAAGCGGTTTTAACATCATCGGACAAACATCCGCACAACGTCCACACTTGATACATTCAATTGGTTCGGACGTAACGGTTTCGATTGCGATGATACCATTTGTCGCTTTAATGATCGGAACATCGAAATTAGTGGGTTCAAAGCCCATCATCGGACCACCCAACTTGATTGTCGTATCTTCTTCTTTGATAACACCACCGCAATACTCAATGAGTTCTCCGATCGGTGTGCCGATCTTAACGTTGAAGTTGCCGGGTTTGTTGATTCTTTCGCCTGTTACCGTAACAATACGTTCGATCAAAGGCATCCCGGTTTGAATTGCATCTGAGATAGCTTTCACTGTACTTACATTACATACAACAGCTCCTACATCACATGGCAATCCGCCGCACGGAACTTCTCTTTGCAATACGCGTTTGATAAGCATTTTTTCAGCACCTTGCGGATATTTTGTTTTCGCAACAACAACTTCGATATTTTCCATATCAGCTGTTTTAGCTTCCAATATTTCGATAGCTTCAGGTTTATTATCTTCTACTGCTATAACACCTTTCGGTGCGCCTGTCGCTTTCAAAGAAGCAAGTAAACCGAAGATCACATCATCGGCATATTCTACCATCAGTCTGTCATCAGCCGTCAACAACGGTTCACATTCACAACCGTTAAGGATAACGACATCCACAGGGTTCGGTACTTTCAATTTAACTGCTGTCGGGAAGCCTGCACCACCCATTCCGACGATACCTTTATCACGTACGATTTCGATAATATCTTCAGCAGACAAACTATCCAAAGTTCCTGCAGGTTTTACCGATTCGTCTAAGGTGTTTTTACCGTCAGATTCAATAACTACCGATAATACTTCAGCTCCGCTGGTCGGATGAATCCTCGGTTCTATCGCTATGACAGTCCCGCTGACACTTGCATGCGCTGAAGCGCTGACAACGCCGTCTGCTTCGGCAATTTTTTGTCCTACTTTTACTTGATCATTGACTTCTACGATAGGTTTAGCGTAAGCTCCTATATGTTGACTAACGGGGATCACGGCAACTTTCGGAGCCGGGAAATCCACTAAAGCAATATGTTCGCTGTATTCTTTGTTTTCTGTCGGATGAATACCGCCATAATAACCTTCGAATCGTCCTTCACGAACAGATTTTACATAAGCATTGATAAGATTATAATTTACTTTTGAGTAATCACGTAGTTGGACCGGTTGTTGCAGTTCCGCAACGCGACCCTGACTTTCCATTTTTTGATATATCTTCAACCAACCGCAATCCATTTCGGGATCAACTTCGCATTTACCGTTTTTCTCTCCGCCGCATTGTCCGTTGAGCAGACCTTTTGAACAGTCTACAACAGGACAAATACCGCCTGTTAGATTCAAATAGCACTGACCGCAAGCATCACACTTGATTTCGGTCAAGGCCATCCCGTGTTTACCTCTGCGCATGATCGAATCAGCCGCAGCATATACGGGTTTGTCCAATTCATCAGCCATAGTTTGGATACCCAAACCACAGGAGATCACGAATACGTTTTCGGCATCCGCAGGAATTTTCGATTCCAGTGTTTTCAGTGTCGTTGTTTTATTGCACAAGAAATCTATTTTTGCGCAACCAACGATGGTTTTACCCTGTCCGGTGGCAATTTCTTCCAATTGAGCGCATTCAGGCTCATCGGAAAGTTCGAATTCTTTAAAACATTTGTTACAGGCAATGACGAACAGGTTATCCTTGCCCTCAAGAAGAGATACTAATTCATCTTCTTTTTTCAGTTTAAATTTGGTGTAATCTACCAATTAAGCGAACCTCCTATAACTTTTTTCTTTGCTTTGCTTATGTAAGGACTCTAATTTGAATAAAAAGAGCCTACCGTAGAGAAAATGAGAAGTATTGCAGAATTTTACACAGGCTAAACGTCCTTTCTATTGTACTTATTGGGAGTGACTTTGTCAATCATTATTGGGAATCATTCCGCTTGAATAAAGATAATAATCCAACCATACGCACCTTTATTGCAAATTGCACTTTAAAACATGAATTATTGTGATAAAAAAGAAAAAACGATGATTTGATTCAAAAATCAAATCATCATTGATACCCATTAATCTATCCAAATGATCAACTAGTCTTCTTCACTATTTTCTTGATCATCGTCTTGATCTGTAGATTTATCTTTAACCTTTTTATTATTTGGCTTTGTTACTTCCTCTTTGTCTTGACCTACATCTTCATCATCGTCTTCGTCTTCATCGTCGTCTTCGACTAAGAATTCATTCATAAACTCGCCAAAATCATCATCAATATCGATTTCTTCCGCAAGAATAGCATCCAAGAAGATATCCAAAACTTCTTCAGATATACCTGTCTCAGCTACTGCAGCTTTAAACTCGGTTCTGGCCGTTTCGATTTTAGCATACATTGCATCAAGGTTTCCTTCATACTCAGCCAGCATTTGCAATTTCTGTTCGTCCAGCTTTTGTTGAAGTTCGACTTTATCCCCTTTTCGATATTCTTCACGCAGCGCTTTTACTGTGATCAAATATTGATCTTTCAACGCTTTAAATTCAGCTTGGAATTGTTTTTTAGCAGCTTTAACTGTGTCCTTAAAGGTTGCTAACGCAGGTTTAATGATCTGATGTTGTTCAGCTGTAACGGATTCAATACCGTACATGCTGTATTCGTAACGATCGTCATCCAAAGAATAATCGATATACTCAAACATTTCATTTAATACTTTTAGTTTTAGTGAACCATATAGTTCAATTGCTTCCTCAAGTGTGATCCCTTCATTTTCAGAGATCGCTTGCAAGATCAAATATCTACCTGCAGACAGGTTATATGAATCTGCCATTGCAACAACTTCCGCAGTAGTTTGTGTTGTTTGCACTTCACACTTTTTATCATTTTCATTCAAAGTATTTTTAACATACTCTTTAACTTGTTTTGCGATCTTCTCTTCATATTCGGCATCACTCGCTATAGCGATCAATAGATAAGCCTCATCTTCAAATCCAGTAATATAGCCAAGATCTATCAATTCTTGAATGATGAGATCCATCGCTTCTTCCGAGCTCAACCCAATGACATTTACATTAAGTATCAACTCTTGCCCATCATCATTGTACGCTTTTACAGCCGTAACGATGTCATCTTCGATCGCGATCGAAATACTTGGATTGATATCCATTGATATCAAATATTTCATCTTTACTGCTTGAGTTTGACTCTTTGACGCACACCCTGAAAAGATCAGCAGAGGGATCATTAAAATGATCAATACTTTTGTTAATTTAGTGTTTCTCATCGACATTTCTCCTAATGTTTATATGCGGAGACAAAAAAATCTCCTTTTCGGCAACTGGCTACCATAAGACATTTGTCTGTTAGGCCCTTTAGCTTTGCGTCACAATCTTTCGATTGCTTTGCCATTATCGTTGAAGATAATATAGATATTGTATCAATCCACAGTGATTTAGTCAAGTTTATACCCATATATATATTGTCATAAATAAAGATTTTAGCACGCAAATTGAAAAAAGACGATAGGTATCGTCTTCGTGGTATGAAGTCTATTTGAAATTTGCGAAAAGTTATTGATAAGCAATAACTTCAAAAACAGAACCAACATATCTTTTTTTCCTAAGATCTGCTTTGCAGATAATATGATTCACGTATCTAAAACGCTAATCGATGTATTTTAATAATTTTGTATTTATTTACACAAATAATATATTTGAAATACGCTGTAGTGTTATAATATATCTAAATATTATAGAAAAGGCGGTAAAATAGATGATTATTAGTACAGGCGATTTGAAACAAAATTATGAGATCATCGATGTTGTTTTTGCGATGGATTCTCACAAAGGTGGACTGTTCTCTTCAGTCGATCCCAATAAGGCATTTGAGGGTGTAAAAGGTGCGCTCGCTTCCAAATGTCAAGCAGCCGACGGTGATGCTGTTCTCAACTGTCAATTTGAATACCGCGTCGCAATGGATGGGAAAAAACAAGTTTTGGAAATCTTCGCATACGGAACGATCGTAAAACTTGCTTGAGTTATAAACTTCCTAATAAGACGACTAAAACCCTTTCAGTTTATTCTGGAAGGGTTTCTTATCTATATATGCGTTGATGTATATAATTGCATGTAAATTTGTACAGAAAACTCAACCAACCCTTTCGTATAACGAAATTTGTGCTATACTGATACGGTACCTTTCGGCTTAGATGTGTGCTTTGCGCAAGCGAAAGATACAAATCGCTATTATCTTTATTTATAGGAGACCTTATTTTTATGCAAGAACCGACTAAAGAACAAATCAAATTCAAGACCCCTTATACCAAAACAGCACAACTCATCCTACTGTCCCAACCGATCGGGCTGATCGCGTTGACGGCGATACTGTATTTACCATTCTTTGCTGTCGTCAGAACGACTTATGTATTCGGAAACCTCACGATCATACAATTCGTACCTTTCGTGGTATTGTTATTAATGATCTTCAATTTCCTTTTTTCGTTCAACAAATATCCCTTGTGGGTCGCGATGGATGAAACAGGCATTAATTACCGTGCTTATTCCAAAGCCAAAACAATGATCCCGTGGGAAGATATTACGGAAGCGGGTATCGTATCCGATGCGAACAAACCGAAAAAAAAATATATCTATTTTTCGGTCGAACCCGTCACGGAAGAAGCCAAAGAACGGTTGATGCATATCAATCAGCAGTTCAGGAAAAGACCGACCGCGTTTATCGTCCTGCACAGCGAAGACACCTTAAAACAGATCGAGCAGTATTATCAAGGCGAGATCAAAGAACTTACCACAAATGAAGAAGAAAACGACGCAAAATAAAAGAAAACACCTCTTGTCTATAAAGACTTTGAGGTGTTTTTTATTGCAATATTTAACGTACCCAAACGAGGATATACAATCCGAAAAACGCTATGTTGATCAGCGCGTACAGGCTTATCAGCGTTTTTCCGAAATTGTTCCATTTCTTCTTGCGTTTCAACTTCAAATGCAACGCATACGATGTGTGGATAATAAACGCGATCTGCGCGATCGGGAACAAATATTTAAAATGTATGAGCGAGGATATCGGCGCTGAAAATAAGCGCAGTTGATTATCGAATCCCGTAAGGACAAACAGCATAAAGCTGAGTAACAGCACCCATGCCGCGATACGGTCAATTTTCGACATCAGCTTCATTGCTGTACCCTCGCTGTTCCCAATATCCTTTATAGTTTGCATCAGACGAAAGTTCAATACGCGTGATCCATTTCGCCCATTTGTAACCGAGCTTTTCTTCAGCTACCAACTGGAACGGGAATCCAAGTTCAGGCGGAAGTTCCAAGCCGTTCATTTTGTAGGCGATCATGATATTTTTATCTAGGATCGTCTGCAAAGGAAGCGAAGTCGTATATCCGTCCTCCGAATGGAAAATCACGGTCACTGCGTCTGGCTGCACACCCGCTTCGGCGAACAGATCTTTTAATAATATACCTTCCCACAAAATATCCACGCTCCACCCTTCCACGCAGTTGAGTGTTACAAGTTTTGTGTACGATTGATGCGAAAGCACTTCGTCATATGTTAGTGTGAGCGGTGTGTCCACCAAACCGTCTATCGTCAGTTTATAAGTTTCGATGTCGATCTGTTGTGTGCCTTTGATCGAGTTATCTCTGAACTCCAATATCGAGGATAAGTCTTTGCCCTGATATTCCGTGATCTGCGTTTCCGCCAGTTCTTTTAAATGTTCTTCGTCAGTTTCATTCCTTGTTGCACAGCCCGCAAGGCTTGCTGTAAGTAAAATACATGCCAAAAATATATAACCGATTTTTTTCATCGTTTTACCTCCGATCATGATCAGACTGCTGGGAGTAAGCCGTATAGGCGATTCACACATCATTTCCTACCCTGTCAGTCTGTATTTTCATTATAGCACACGATCATGCACAAACAATAAGTAAGATTTTCTTACGGTTAGGCAAATCCTTTGTTGAATTCATTTATCCGGTGTGATAAAATGAGAAAAACATGATCGTTCGCATCCTAACTTCGCTAATAAACAGACGGAACCTCGTCATGCGTTTTTGGATCACCTGTTTTTTTTGTGATATATTATTGAGGAGTATTTATGAAAGTCATCTATGTGGGGCTGGGTGGATTTATCGGCGTGTCGTTGCGCTATATGATTTGCCTTTTTTCCCCGTGTGAGGCGGGTACGTTTCCCGTTACCACACTAGTGATCAATTTCATCGGTGCATTCGTCATCGGTCTTATCGCTGCATATGTCGCCTATATCGCGCCGTTGAACACGAACCTTACTCTATTTCTGAGCGTTGGCTTATGCGGAGGATTCAGCACACTTGCCGCTCTTTCGCTCGAAGCGGTCGAATTGCTTGAAAACCATAAGATTGTTCTGGGCCTCAGCTATGCGATCATTAGCCTCACAGTTTGTCTGCTCGCGATCTACATTTCCAAATTGCTCGTAAAGTATTTCGCTGGATAAACAAAACAAACAAAAAGACGACTGTTCGGTCGTTCTTTTTTACAAAACAATAAAACGTTGCATAATGTACTGTTCTGTGTTAGAATATAAAAAATTATCGGGAATGAAGTTCTCCCATGTGCATACTAAAACGCTTTACGGCTGATGACTTCTGTTTATGAATTAAACGGTTCATCGCTTTTTTTATTGGTGGATCGGGAAAGGAACGAACATGAAGATCATTTATGTGGGTCTCGGTGGGTTCGTCGGCGTCTCTTTGCGCTATTTAACGTATCTTATGTTGCCATGCCCATCGGGCACATTTCCAATTACCACGATGTTGATTAATTTTATCGGTGCTTTTGTGATCGGGCTTATCGCTTCTTACGTCGCGTATTTCACGCCGATGAACACAAACCTTATCTTGTTTTTAAGCGTCGGTTTGTGCGGTGGGTTCAGTACTTTCGCCACATTTTCACTTGAGACAGTGGAACTGCTTGAAAACAGCAAGATATTGATGGGACTCGGTTACGCGTTTTTAAGCCTTACCGTTTGTCTCATAGCGATCTATATGGCAAAAATACTTGTCAAGTATTTCGCAAGTTAAGCAAAAATATCTGCCTATAAAGCAAAAGGAGCGATCCTTTATGATCGTTCTTTTTTTATTGCTTTTAGCCGTGAGATACGATATAAGAATCTCTTAGGTTAAAAAAACTATGCGTATTGTATTGACAGAATAAGGAAGTAATAGTATATTATAGATACAGACCGACCGTCGGTCTGTATCTATAATATACTAAACATTATCAATATACTGTTGGAAAGAGATGGGAACAAATATATGGATCTAAAGGATAAAATCATTCAAACAGCAACAGAACTTTTTACGAAAAACGGATTCGAAAATACACCGATCGAAGAGATCATCCGAAAAGCAGGTTGCTCCAAAGGCGGATTCTATCACCATTTCAAGTCAAAAGATGAAGTCTTAGAGCATATCATAGATAACCTCTTGAACGAATTAATGACATATTTCGATCAGCCTGTCGTCTCAGACGACACTGACTTTCCCGAGCAATTCAATCAAGTGTATGATTTTATTACAGGATATAAAATCAACCAACTGGAAGATTGGAAAGGCATCAAAAACGTGTTCATCTTCTCGGGAAATGAAAGAGCTTTACGCACTTTAAACAGGAAGTTCACTGAACTTGTCAAAGATTTATATTTACAACTGATCCTGCAAGGATCGGAAAAGGAAGAGATCACAACAGATTATCCCGAAGAAATCGCCGAACTTTGCGCAAGACAAGTTCTGTGGATATACGATTCGGCGATCAAAACCTTAAAAGATCCGAACACGTTAGACTCCTATGAAACACTCCTTGATTTCAGCGAAAAATTGATAGCTCGACAATTGGGGCTTAAGGACGGACAAATCAAATACAAAGACTGTTCGTTGGAATATCAAAAGAAAATTATTATGATGTATTCGGCAAATGAGAAGGAGCAAGAAAATGATTAAGCGACTTATTGAAATATCCAAAGAAGACTTTGAATTAGTCGGAGGTAAAGCGTATAATCTGGCTGCTATGTTACAAGCAGACATGCCTGTACCCGATGCATTCGTCATTACGTCAGATGCATATAAAGACTATGTAAGCACAAATAATATCCAGGAAAAAATAAAGGCGGTACTTGCGTCAGACGACTCCGCTCTCACAACGGAAAATGAGATAAAAGTTCTCTTTAAAGTTGAGTTTTTATCAACATCTTTGAAAGAAGAGATCCTACGTCATCAAAAAGCGTTGAATGGCGAATGTTTTGCCGTGCGCAGCAGTGCAACCGTCGAGGATCTTCCCGGGATGAGTTTCGCAGGACAGTATTCAAGCTACTTGAATGTTGCACCTGCAGATCTTGAGTTTACGATCGTGGAATGTTGGAAATCCTTGTGGAATGCACGCGCGATCGAATACAGAAAAAACAATGATATACAAGATGAGTTTTATCACTGCGTCATTGTGCAACAGATGATCGAATCCGACATTTCCGGTGTTATATTTACAGCCAATCCGATCAACGGTATACGCGATGAATTGCTTATCAATGCTTCCTTTGGATTGGGTGAAGCGATCGTAAGCGGCGAAGTCGTTCCGGATCAATATATTGTCAATAAAAAAACCGGCGAGATCATATCGAAACAAATCAACGAAAAGCGTACATATGCACACTACGAAAGCGAAGGTATCGCATACTCGATCTTACCCGAAAACAAACAGAATAAATCATCTCTGTCCGATGAAATGATCGTAAAACTCTTTGAAGCAGGACAGCAAGTTGAAGCATTCTTCGAAAAAGCGCAAGACATAGAGTTTTCCGTTGACGAAGCGGGCAAAGTATTTCTGCTCCAGTCGAGGGATATCACAACTCTATATCCGATCGATACGCTTGAACAAGACGGAAAACTTCGGGCGTATTTGGTTGCCAGCAATGTACTCTTGGCCGTTCGAGAAGCATGGACGCCTCTGGGCGCAAATTTATATGGGACGATGTTCCCCTATACGATCAATTATATGGTGCAACCAAAGAAAAAATTAACGGATTCTTTTGTGCGGTATAACGGCGACAGAATTTTGTTGGACATTACTTATCTGCTTTCCTCGCGCTTGGTCGCAAAGCAACTGGGGCGTACTTTCTCCGGCAACGACTTACCTTTGAAAGACACCATGGATCATATCGTGGATAAATACGGAAAACAGTTCAGAAGCCAAGGCATACGATTTAAAATACCTTGGAGCGTGATCAAATACGGATTTAAGGTTATGCCGTATATGAAAGAAGCAAAGAAATACAAACCTACAGAAAAATTCGAACAAATAAAAAAACTGGGCGAAGACTTCTATAACGAAAGATTAAAAGCATCGGAACGTTTGACGACCCTTGAAGAAAAGTGGTTTTTTGCGAAAGAAACTATGGAAAAGGTCTTTGCCTTAACACAAAGGCAGGCGTACTATTGTCTGGAAGTTAACGACTTACCCAAAATTAAAAAGATCGTTCAAAAAAAATTCGGGGATAAATATGACCTTGATCAATTGACTTATGCATTGCCCAATTGTATAACGGTAGAGATCGGTATGGAGCTTAATCGTATCGCTCAATTTTTTGATGAGAATGGACTTGAACCTACGAGCGAACACCCGAAAGTCAAAGCGTTCCTCGATCGATACGGATATCGGGGTGATATAGAACTGGACTTCGGTACACCGAGGTGGAAAGAACAACCTGAATTCATCCTGAATCAGATCAAATCCTATATGGTCGACAAGATGTATGAACGAAACTTGCAAGACCATGAAGACAAATCCAAAGGAGCTGATAGGTTGATCGATGAGATCTATACGGCTTTCAGACAAAAAACAAACGATAATGCCGCCAAGAAATTGGCCGATAGAATGAGAGTGTATCGCATTGCCGCAGGAATGCGGGAGTATCCGAAGTTCAATATCGTTCAAGGATTGGATATCGCAAGGAAACTCATCCTGGATGAAGGGGAAAAGATGGCTTCACAAGGTATTCTTGATCGTGCACAAGATATTTTCTTCTTAAGCAAAGATCAGCTTTTGATGAAAGATCAAAGCGAATTTAAAAAATTTAGTACTGCAGCCAAAGAGATCTACGATAAAGAAATGAAACGCATCAATATCCCGCGCGTCGTATTCAATACAGGTGAAACTTTTTATTCAGCTTATCGGATAGACCCAAATAGCAATGTTTTGCAAGGGATCCCGTTATCAGCAGGCATATACGAAGGACTTATCAGAGTAGTACGAGATCCAAAAAAGTCAGAGCTTAAAGAGGGCGAGATACTGGTAACGGAAACGACCAATCCCGCATGGACGCCGCTGTTTGCAACAGCCAAAGGATTGATCATGCAACACGGCGGTCCGCTCAGCCACGGAGGTATCGTAGCCAGAGAATACGGCATACCTGCTGTCGTAGGGATACCAACGGCTACAGAAATATTAAAAGACGGCCAACGCGTTCGCATCAACGGTGAAACAGGGACAGTTGAAATCCTTTAGATGTTGTGTTGGGGTTTGATGTAAAAAATATGATTAAATATAATAGAAAAAGACGACCGTTCGGTCGTCTTTTCATTTGTTGTTGTAAAGTACTTACGCAGCTTTGTCAGCTTTAACATATGTTAAGAAGTAAACAACAGGTACGATGATAGCTCCGCCAATCATGTTTCCGATCGTTACAGGAAGGATGTTGTTCAACCACATAGCGCCTGTCGTAATGCTTGCGCCTGCGAATTGTCCGAGCGGGATGAAGAACATATTAGCGATGCTGTGTTCAAATCCGCTGAGTACGAAGAGCATAATCGGGAAGAAGATCGCGAAGATCTTTCCAACCAAATCTTTTGCGCCTGCTTGCATCCAGCATGCAAGAACAACGAGCATATTCGCTAAGATAGCTTTCATCATAGCAGCCATGAATGTCATACTTACTTTTGCTTCCGCAACTGCCATAACTTTGTCCGCTACAGCGCCGCCTGAGATCATGCCTGTTTGGCTGATAATGAAAGCCAAAAGGTAAGATCCGACGATGTTTCCGAGGTAAACCAAGATCCAGTTTCTTGCAACTTGGCCCCAAGTTACATTCTTATTGAATGCCGCTAAAGTCAACAGGTTGTTTCCTGTGAACAATTCAGCACCGCAAAGAATAACGAGCATAAGACCTACCGGGAATACCGAAGCGCCCAATAATTTTGCCAATCCGGGATCTGCAACGTTCGTTAAAACGAGTAAGAATCCCCACGCTCCGAAGCCGATGAACATACCGGCAAAAATAGCCAATAAAATAGTTTTGAGTGTGCAAAGTTTACATTTGCCAACGCCGATGTTTACCCAATTCTGAGCGATTTCGGCAGGACTGAAATAGTTTTTATCCATGATTCCTCCTAAATTTGTGTTTTATAACATTTTCGCCCTCAGTCAGGACGTTATGTAACAGTGTTTTATCTGTTATGATTTTGCTGAGATAGGCGTATTCGTCTTTTGTGCCTTTGCAATGCGGGACAAGATATGCTCCGGCATCGCTGCCTAGTGCTATTTGCGCGCCTTTCTCAACTGCTTTTAAGATATTTTCGTTGTGTAATTGTACGATCTTGCGTACAGTCTCTTGATCAAACCTTACAATTGGATCATCTAAAAGATTCGCGACCGTCGAAACAGTCGGTACCCATACGCACGATGAATGTGCTAACGTTGCTATCGTATCGTCATCCATATAAAATCCGTGCTCTATGCTGTCCGCGCCCGCTTCGATCGCGTGTGTGATCGTTTCACTTCCGTTCACGTGCACCATGACGCTGAATCCTTCTTGATGTATGATATGTATAATTTCTTTTAATTCTTCAAAGGTCAGGACACCTTCCGATATCGCTCCGAATCGATCGAAGTCAATGATCCCGGATGCCATGATCTTTATAAAATCCGCGCTTTGCGCGCTCACATCTTCTAGTCTTTTGCGGAATTGTTTCACATCGGAAAACCCAAATCCGACGATATCGCCATAGTTTCCCAATTTATGCAGTGCGTATATCGGCGTTCGGTAATCGATCCCGTATTCGGGTGCAATAGCCGGCGCACGTTTCGATACGCCCCTGTTGTCTCCGCCGTCTCTAAAAAACGAGATACCGCATTCTTGATACTGCGCAAAATGTTTGTGTATGATCTCTTCCCTAACATCGTCATCATGCAACGCGACTGCGTCAGCGTAATTGACTCCGTCAAGGATGATATGTCCGTGGCATTCGCCAAACATCATTTCGTCCTTTCGCCTGATAATTTCCAGTTTGATCTCTATTGTGATACAGGCGTATTGTTATCGACGCAAATTTGCGCCAATCGCATAAATCTTTATAAATAAGTTCTGATGATCCGATTTTCTCGAATCTTATTCTAATTTGATATTACCGCTTACTCCAGTGAATCTTCGTAATCCGCCGCTGACATCAATAAGTCCAATACGGCCAAGTCTTCTACCTCGAGTTCTACGATCCATGTTCCGTAAGGATCGTCGTTTATAAGTTGCGGCATATCGTCTAAGTCTTCATTGACTTGCACGACTTCGCTGGCAAACGGAACCGAAAGTTCGGAAGTTGTCTTATTGGATTCTATCTGTGCAAATACTTCTCCACCGGCGAATGTATCGCCTTCTGCGGGAAGATCGACATAAAGGATATCTCCCAGTCTGTCTTGCGCGTAATCCGTGATCCCTACAAGTACGGTCATGCCCTCGATCTGTACCCAAACATGATCGCTCGTGTACTTTAAATCATTCGGATAATCCATCGTACTCTCCTCTGTAAAAATATCTATACTTTATGAATGCTTTCTCCGTGTAGATCGTGAAGCGCTTCCATAACCGCTTCACTCATAGTCGGATGCGGGAACATACAATCTCCCACTTGTCTTGCTGTCAATCTCAATTGTGTCGCTGTTGTCAAAACCTGTAATAAATCAGTTGCTCCGGTCCCTACGATCGTTGCACCGATGATCACATCATTTTTATCTGCGATCACCTTGACAAACCCTAACGGTTTCCCGTCAGCTTGTGCTTTTCCGAGCGCTTTGAAATCATATCTGCCGATCGTATACGAGATACATTCTTCTTTCAGGTTCGTTTCATTCATACCTACGCACGCGATCTGCGGATCGGTATAGACACAATCCGGTACGGCATGATAGGAAAGCATCGTCTTATCCTCGGAGATAATGTTATCTACTGCGGTCCATCCCTCTTTGCTCGCTACATGCGCCAGCATCGGTGTATCGATGATGTCTCCGATCGCATAGATATTATCAATACTCGTCTGCAAGTATTCGTTTGCTGTCACGTGGCCGCTCTGTGTCAACGCGATTCCAAGTTCTTTCAATCCGGCACCTTTTATAAAAGGTTTTCTGCCGACAGCAAGCAATAAATAACTTGCCTCAAGCTCTTTTTCGCTATGCAACCTTACGCGCACATTGTTGTCGCTTACGACTACTTCTTTTGCACTATCTCCGGTTATTAAACTAATTTTATCTTTTTTGAATTGTCTGACAAGTTGTTTTACAGCGTCCGGATCCATCGATGGCAATATTTGCTCTTCCGATTCAACGATCGTGACATGCGTCCCTGTTTTGGCTAAGAACTGACCGATCTCACAACCGATCACACCGCCGCCGATGATAATAATCGACTCAGGCGCGTCCATATCCAAAAGCTCATCACTCGTGATCATACGCTTACCGTCATATTCGAACAGCGTTGGTATGACCGGTTCGGAACCCGTTGCTAAAATGATATAATCCGTTTGCACGTATTCGATGCTGCCATCTTCTTCTGTCACTTCGATCGTATGTCGATCGACGCATTTGCCGAATCCGTTTAAATAGGTCACACCGTTTTTATCCAAAAGATATCGGATACCTTTTTCCAATGAGGACGCGATCTTATTTTTGCGCTCGATGATCGCAGGATAGTCCACCGTTAATTCGCCGTCGATCATAACGCCGAATAAGTGGCTGTTTCGGACTGTCTCATATACTTCACAACAAGCAAGCAATGCCTTTGTGGGGATACATCCCCTGTTTAAGCAAGTTCCGCCAACTTTGTCTTTTTCTATTAATGTGACTTCAGCTCCCTTTTTAGCCGCATATATCGCAGCTTCATAACCACCGGGACCTCCGCCGAGTATTGTGATTTTCATAGTACCTCAGATCATATCTTCGGTATGCTTTATGCGCAGCGTTCGCATAGTATGCGAACGCTGTCGCTGTTTGTACTGATTAGTAAAGATCGTGCTGGATCTTTGTAGCTTTGATGATGTGTTGTCCAAGCAATGCTGTCGTGATCGGGCCAGTTCCGCCGCCGCATCCGGGTGTTGCGGAAGTGATCATAGCGACCTTTTCCAAACAATCCACATGAGCGTCTCCGGCTCTGATCTTTTTGCCTTCTTCGTTTAATACGAATTCGCCGTTTTCGTCTTTCATTTGTGACATAGCAACGTCGATCAAAATACAATCTTCGCTGAGCATTTCAGGTTTTACAAGGCCGTAGATACCTGCAGCAGTAACTACGATGTCAGCAGCCAATGTATAAGATTTTACATCTTTTGTGAATACATGGCACATCGTAGCCGTTGCAAATTCATTCGTCATCATGATCGCAAGCGGTTTTCCGAGTACGTTCGAGTTATTGATGATCACAACGTCTTTGCCTTTTACGTCGATGTCATAATAGTCAAGCATAACCATAACGCCTTCAGCCGTACAAGGATAGAATCCTTTTTCGTCAGCGATCATGAGCTTACCTAAGTTTGTCGGGTTCATAGCATCCGGATCTTTGTCCGGGCTAAGGATGTATTTGATTTCTTCTTCATCAAGTTGTTCAGGAAGCGGTTTGAAGATCAAAATAGCATTGATCTTAGCGTCATCGTTGATTGATTTCAATTTATCAACGAATTCTGCTTGTGTTACTTCCATCGGGAATTCGTATGATTCAACTTTGATGTTTGATTTTCCCATTCTCGTGATGATACTTTTTTCGTAAGAGATCGATCCAGGATCCGCGCCTACACGCATGATAGCCAATGTAGGTTGAATACCTTTGGCGATCAACGCATCAGCTTCGACGAGGATATCTTCGAGCATCGATGTGCTTACTTCTTTGCCTGATAATAATTTAGCAGTCATTGTTTATCTCTCCTAGCTATCTAAATTCTTTGCAACGTCATCATAAAGTTTGTCACAAAGTTTTGTTCCTTCTTCGATCATCGGAACCAGTTCTTTTCTTACGTCAGCAACATATTGTTCATCTTTGATCGAGTTGATGTTGATCAAAACGTTTAACCATCCGCCGAGTATCGCGCTTCTTAACAAAGCGACGCCTACTCCTACGTCCGATAATGCGAGTTTTGAGCCTTTTACAGCCAATTCTTCATGCAATTTGATCGCTTCAAAAGCTGTCTTTACGATATCGATCGGAACGCTGCAAGCGACTTTTAAGCATTCTTCCATCACTTGTGCCTTGTGTGCTTTTTCTTCTTCTGTTTCTCTCGGAAGTCCGTAAGCTTTTGATAACGGTAAGAAGTTTTCAGCGTCTTGGTCGATCATATCCATCAGTTTATTTTTCAAAACTTCGGCGTCTTTCATGATCCTTTGGATGTCTTCTTCGTATTCCGCATATTTCTTTTTACCTGTCGTCAGATTACAAACCATTCCTCCGAGTGCAACGCCCAGTGCTCCGACAATAGCGGATACACCGCCACCGCCCGGTACAGGTTCTTTCGAAAAAGTTGCATCTACGAATTGATCGCAGGGGATTTGTGCATATTTCATAATAGAGCTCCTTTCTGTTTTTTACGTTATTCTTAAATTCATTAAAATGAATGATCGAATCACTATTTTGATTGCTTTTAAAGAGCATATTTTTCGATTTGATATTGTTTTGTATATCGTAAATACGTGTCGTTGATATTTATTGAATAGGATTTTGAAAATCTTTAAAAATAACAGAATTTCTCTTTACATAGGATAATTGCAGCAACCTTATAGCGGCTGCTGCAATTAAATTTTATTTTACTTGATTTATCTTAGAATAAGCCTGAAACTTGTCCTGTTTCTGTGTCGACATCGATTCGACGATATCCAGGATCTGATCCTGTACCAGGCATCATGCTGATAGCACCAGCCATCGGGCAAAGGAATCTAGCTCCGCCATATACCAAGATGTCTCTGATCGGTAATCTCCAACCTGTCGGAACACCCTTAAGTGTCGGGTCATGTGAAAGTGACAAGTGAGTTTTAACCATCATTGTTGAATAGTCAGCGTATTTAGGATCGCTTTCGAATTTTTCTGCTTTTTCAAGAGCAAGCGGTTCCCAATCAACGCCGTCAGCGCCGTATACTTCTTTCGCGATAATTTCAACGCGTTCACGTAAAGGCATTTCCAACGGATAGAGGTATTTGATTTCTGTTTCTTCTTCACAAGCTTCGATAACAGCTTCAGCCAATTCGATTGCGCCTTCGCCGCCATATTGCCAGTGTTCAGATAATGCAACACGTACGCCTTTTTCTTCGCATAATCTTCTGATCAATGCTACTTCAGCGTCTGTGTCAGTATAGAATTTGTTGATGCAAACAACCGGTTTGATTCCGCTCTTGATAACGTTGTTAACATGGTGGAATAAGTTAGCTGCACCTGCTTCAAGTAATTCGAGGTTTTCTTCAACGTATTCTTGCGGTAACGGACGACCAGGTAAAACTTGAGGTCCGCCTCCATGCATTTTAAGAGCACGGATCGTAGCAACTACGACTGATACGTGAGGAGCAAGTCCGCTCAAGCGGCATTTAACGTTCCAGAATTTTTCAAATCCGATGTCAGCTGCGAAACCGGATTCTGTAACATGATAATCAAACAATTTCAAACCAACGCGGTCAGCGATGATACTGCTTTGTCCGATAGCGATGTTCGCGAAAGGTCCTGCATGAACCATAACCGGTTGATGTTCAACCGTATAACAAAGTGTCGGATTGATCGTGTTTCTCATCCATGCTGTCATAGCGCCGGCAACTTCCAAATCTTCTGTCGTTACAGGGTTACCGTTTTTGTCATAAGCCATGATGATTTGTCCGAGACGTTTACGAAGATCAGCTAAATCAGTAGCAACTGCGAGGATAGCCATACATTCGCTTCCTACTGCGATACCGAACTTAGAATCCATTTCGAAACCGTCTTTCGGTCCGCCAAGACCCATACGGATGTGACGTAAGCCTTGAGCACAGAAGTCAAGAACCCAGCCCATTTCAACTCTTTCAGGATCGATATCAAGACGTTTGAGTCCGCGTTCTGCAAGTGTAGCATCATCATAGTTTGCTTCATGTTGCATACGAGCATTCAATGCTACCATTGAAAGGTTATGTGCGTTCATGATATCGTTGATGTCGCCTGTAAGACCCAATGAGAATTCTGTCATAGGCATAAGCAATGCGTTTCCGCCGCCTGCTGCAGTACCTTTAACGTTCATTGTCGGTCCGCCTGAAGGTTGACGCAAAGCGCCGCCTACGTTTTTGCCTAATTTTCCAAGACCTTCGATAAGGCCAAGGCTTGTTGTAGATTTACCTTCTCCGAGAGGCGTCGGTGTAACAGCCGTGATTTCAATGTACTTTCCATCCGGTTTGTCTTTAAGACGGTTCATGATTTTGATGAAATCCAATTTCGGTGTTTTTCCGTAAGGAATGATTTCTTCCGGCAATAAGCCCATCATTTCACGGAAATGTTCAACTGACGGTAATGTTTTTTCAGCTTCTTCAGCGATCTGCCAGTCTTTGTAGATTGTGGGATCTAACATGTTTTGGTTCCTCCTTAAAATATAGGTGTTTTATAGTCCTAAACTTAATAATAATACTTTTCCCGAGCTAAATCAACTTTACGATGATTTTCTGTCATTTTCCCGCATCCTGTGCGTATCCGATCCTTTCGAAACAATGCGGAGAGCCCATCGCAATCGACTGCTACGAGAACCCTGCGATACATGCAACTGCAGTACCATCGGGGGATCATTTTTAAGTTAGTATACTTTTTGCGAACGTCTTGATGTCGGTGTGTTCGCTCTTGCGCAAAGTCCGTTCATTCGATCGGATCGGATTGGACGATCCTTGCCAAGCATTCGTGTTAATTGGATTTGATATTTTTGAAGCTTATCTTCGCAAATGCATTGCTCAAGATAAAGCATACAAACGATAATATCGGTATCGAGATGATCTCTTTGACCAATCTCATCGGCAACAGCGCAAATACGGTCATGCCGTATAGATCCGCAAGGAAGATCGTGTTGAGGACCAACCCGCAAATCACCGAGACACCCGTCACAACGAATAATATCTTCGTTGCCGGTATCGCCGTATTGGTGTTCTCTTTTTTTCTGAGTAGCCATACTAAACTCAAAGAGTAAAGCACAAGCACTGCCAAGAGAAGACCTAAGACATACCATTGCACGACTTCTCCGTTCATATAGAGGGCGCCGCTTTCAATCGTGACGATCCCCCCTGACCAGAGGAGAAACACCATACCCGCGATCAATATAATAAAATTGATCACATTGAGCATAGAAAAGTTTGGTTCTTTCCTGCGTTTTTTTACCCAGTAGAAGACAATACCCGGAATGAATCCTGTCAATGCGCTCGTTAAGGTGAATCCGAGGTGCATTACCCCGCCGCCTCTGAGCATAAAATTGAGAAGATCCGCGATTACTCCTACCGCAAACCCCCATAAGGGTCCTAAGAATATGCCCGCCATCATGATCGGGACTGAGCTGAAATTAAATCGAATCTGCGGTGTAAAATAGATTTCAAAAGCAACTTTAAGCACCGCGCTCAAAGCAACAAAGACAGCGGCATACACTAAAGTGTTTACATAATTGCGTCCTCGCTTTGAGGGTTTGTTGGTTGAATTGGCAGCATTACTGTTCATTTTTTTTCCTTTCACAAGTAACACTCCCGCAGGCCTGTAAAACAGACTAACTGTATTAACAAATCAGCGGAAGCAGTAAGGCACCGCAGCCGATACGCATCGGCCTTCGTTCATAAGCTACATCCCATCTTTATGATACTTGACGCACCTTACCTACTCTGTACATAATTTCTAAAATTAAATATTCAATTGTAAGGGTTTATTTACATAAGCGATCCCTTGTTCCTTCTTTAAATAAGGATTTTGTCAAAACGGTCGAACGGTTCAACATATGCGATTAGTCATGATGTAAGTCGTATGTCGATCGATGTATGTTCGATCCGTCTTATGCAAGTAAGATAACCTGTGCCAGCTTAAGATCGCTCTAAGGTTTCCGTACATTCTGCAAGTCATCCGTCAACATCAGCGCTTGCACTCACACTGATGAAAGCTTACGCTTCACTCCGCTTTGCGATAGCTTTTTTCGGTTGGTTGCGACGCATCCTCCATTCGCATTTAGCGGCAAGGTATTTGTCGTGAACCGACCGTTAGTGACTATTCAAAAACCTCCTCCAAAGTTTTTTGCGGTAATGCAGTGATTATATTCTCATTTTAATTTGAGACACATTAATATCCGCAGCCGCTGCATATTTTATATTACGATGCTAAAATATGTCGGCTGTGTTACGTGAGATTTTGTTGTGTATTTGAACGTTCGCTCTGCGCGAAACAATATTGACTTTTTTTGAATTATCTTGGATTGTACCCTAATTTTCTTTACTTTTAATTATCGGGACTATATAATAAAAACGATACTATTAAATTGAAAATATTCATGATCATATCATAAGACATATGATAGGGGTATGAAACGATTAAATTGTACCATTAACCATATAAAAACACAAGCCTTTTTATAGAATCAGGAGGAAAATATGGAAAAAATCAAGGTCAACTATGTTAACGAGGGAATCGTTTATGAGGCGGAAAAAGGGAAACTGTTATCCAAGATCAATGAAGAAGCGGGTTTCGCGCAAGATCTGGTTTGCGGTGGCAACGGAAAATGCGGAAAATGCGCTGTTGAAATAAGCATCGACAACGTCGATGAGACTGTCTTAGCTTGCCAATACGAAGTCATGGGAGATATCGAGGTCAAAAGGATCCATAACCTTGCAAACAGACTTGTCAATGTGCTCACATCGGATCTGGAACTGGAAGGTTCGATCGATCCGTTCTTAAGGACGTTACGTATCAAAGGTAGCGATATGGACGTTGATCATTGCACAAGTTTTGCAGAAGTCGTCAAAGAAAAATTCAAACTTCAATCATTTAGCTATGAAGCGATGAAAAAATTAGCACGTTACGGTACGGTCACCGATCCGGAACGTTCTTTCAATTTGATCATCTTCAAAAAAGAAGTCATCGATATTCTTATCGATGATGACGAAGATGTCTACGGTTTTGCGATCGATATCGGATCGACCACGATCGCAGGCTATTTATACAATATGAACACACTTGAACTAATGGGGACATACTCAGCACTCAATCAACAAACTGCACTCGGCGCCGATGTTATCAGCAGGATCGGATATGCGATAAAAGAAGAAAACGGTACTGAAGTCATGCAGAAAAAAGTCATCGACACGATCAATCAACTCATGGAAGGCGCTAAAGGCGATGGTTACGATCCCGAAAGGATCTATCACATGGTATTGTGCGGAAACTCAACAATGCAACATCTGTTTTTAGACTTTTATCCCGGTTCACTCGGGCGCGCTCCTTTTGTCAGTGCGACGAGAGATTTCGTTGAGATCAACGGTAATGATTGCGGCGTAAATATGAATGATAACGGTAAGATAACGTTCTTGCCTTTACTCGGCGGATTCGTCGGAGCGGATACCACAGCCGTATTGATAGGCATCAAAGACGATGATAAACCACGTGTCATCATCGATCTCGGAACAAACGGAGAAATAGCCGTCGGAACGGATGAAGATTATCTTGTTGCTTCAACAGCTTGCGGACCTGCACTAGAAGGTGCGGGGCTTTCCTGCGGCATGCGTGCGGCAGACGGCGCGATACAACACTTCGATATCGACGACGATCAAAATATCGTGCTCGATGTTATCGGAAACGTTCCGTCTATCGGCATTTGCGGATCCGGCATCATTGATATTTTAGCTGAATTATTGCGTCACAAAATATTTAACAACCGCGGTAAAATGTTCTCGCAAGAGGAGTACGTGGCACTTTTCGGCGCTGATAAGCTCTCACCGCGTTTATTCAAAGTAAATGATCAGAACGCATTTATGCTCTCATCCGCCGAAGAAGACGGATCGGGACAGGATGTTTACTTCACACAAGGCGACGCGCGTTATGTGCAATTAGCCAAAGCGGCGATCGCAACAGGTTGTGAAATACTCGTATCGAATTACGGTATGGACAGGACAAAATTCGAAGAAGTTTGCCTTGCGGGCGCATTCGGTAATTATCTGGATGTTGATAACGCACAACACATCGGACTGCTACCGACTTATGAAGGCGTACCGGTACGTTCGATCGGAAACGGTGCGGGCACAGGTGTACAAATGTATCTGTTGGATCAAGGCATTCACAGAAAATGCAAAAAAGTTCAGGAAAACGCTGAACACACCGAACTCAATTTCCAAGAAGATTTCAGAGACACTTACTTCGGAGAAATGTACTTCAAAAACGGTTTTAACGAAAAAGCCGGCGAAGAAGAAGAAAACGAATATTAATTCTATAAACAAAAAAGACCGCGCTTACCGCGCGGTCTTTTTTTGTTACAGTCATTAAAAGTCTTATGCCTTATTCAAGCATTTCATAGTCAAACACTTCACCGATCGGAACACCGAACACATCAGCTATGCGAAACGCCAATTCCAAAGACGGCGAATATTTCCCCGCCTCAACGGAAATGATCGTTTGACGCGAAACGCCCACTTTCTCCGCCAAATCCTTCTGTGTCATTTCGTCGGCAAAAAATCTCAATGTGCGAATGTTGTTTTTGATCGTAATATTTTTACCTTTAGCCATTGCTGATACCCTTTCGATAATACACCAAAGCGACTGTTCCTTCTGCCAATGTTGACAGTGAGAAAGCAATGAACAACGTATTGATCATAACAGCCGCAGGCATAGCAACCGCAAGTGTTATAAGTCCAATTACGAATCCGATACCGATGATCACATAACCGATCGTGTGCGACTTAAGGCTGATCAACTTGTCCATCTCATCTTCCACGATCTCTGCATTGATCGTTCTGTCAAGTTCATTGCTATCGACTTCTCCTCCTTGACGTACCGCTTCTTTTACCGAAACGGAAACTGCCATACCAACATGGAATACAATTTGCACGATGATCATTAATATGATGTTCGCGCCGATAAACTTCAGCATCACACGTGCCCAAGCAACCAGATCGTTTGCCCCGATCGCGCCCGACTGCCATTGTCCGAAAGCGTATATACAATATGCGATAAAGATCAGAAGTGCCACAAGCATCGTTGTTATCGTTTTTTTCTCTCCGTAAGACATTTCTTTAATTTCTCCTTCGTCTAATAGGTAATATTTTCTATACATAATGTAATATATTTTTTACATTATGTCAAGTATTATTTATAATGTTCTCAATTTTTCTGTATTCAATTCATATAATAAGATCAAGAAAAGACCGCTATAGCTGCGGTCTTTTTGTATTTCAAGAGCCAAATTACTTACTTTTCGTCTTGTACGCGTCCGTTACTGAGCTGATTGACAACATGTGTTAAGTTCTTCTTATACACTTCCACGCCCGGTTGATCGAACGGGTCCACACCAAGCAACATGCTGCTCACTGCGCATGCCTTTTCAAAGAAGTATACTGCATAACCGAATGATTCCTCGTCCAACGCATCCATCTCAAACGTTATGATCGGCGTGTTGTTCTTATAATGCGCGCGGTCGACTGCGATCATCACAGCGTTATTGTATTCGTTGTAAGAAAGAAAATCATTTGATTCAATATCCGCCGGTGGATTCTTTATTTTGAACACCGTCTCGAAAAATATCTGATTGCCTTCTTGTAAGAACTGTCCGAGTGAATGCAGATCGCGTGTCAGGATCAACGAAGACGGATAAATACCCGTGTAGCCCTTACCTTCGCTTTCACCGAATAGCTGCTTTAACCATTCCGCGAAATAAGACAAACGTGGTTCGTAAAATTCATAGATCTCTACATCGCGATTGTGCCGCTGATGAAGTATCCTTCTTATCACACTGTATTGATAGCATTGATTGTCATATACATTCGGATTGTTGTAATGCTCATAAGCATTCTTTGCACCCGTCAATATCTTTTTGATGTCGATACCAGCGACAGCGATCGGGAATAATCCCGCAGGAGTCAACACGCTGTAACGCCCGCCGATGTCTTCATCAAGATCATACGATTTATAATTGTTTTTTTCGGTCTCTTTACGCAGAGGTCCGTTTTTGCTGTCTGTGATCACATAAATGCGCTTTGCGTAATCATCTCCGTATTTTTCGATCAATAATGATTTAAATAATTCAAATGCTGCCGCCGTCTCCGTCGTCTTACCCGACTTGGATATCACGCAAATGGATATCTCTTCTTTTGCCACATGGTCTAAAAGCTCTTTGTGATACGTTCCGCTTAAATTCCATCCCGCAAAATAGATCTTGAGCCTGTTTGTTTCGTTATGATATTGATTCATCAACATCTCCGTGCAAGCTTTCGCCCCGAGATATGATCCACCGATTCCGATCACGATGAATGCCGTACTGTCTTTACGGATCTTGCGTGCCGTCTTTTGCATGTCTTCAACCAACGTGCTGTCCACGGTAACGGGATAATCCACCCAACCCGTGAATTTAACTTTCCCGCTGTGCAATTTCTGATGGATCTTTTTGATCTGAGCTTTATAGCCCATGATTTCTGTAATGTCCGTTTTAGACAAAGAAAAACTCAATGTCACTTTGCTCATAAATTCCCTCCTGTATAATTATTTTAATGTTACTTTAAACGCACGATAAACGACATACACAGGGCAGTTCTAAATCCTCTCTTTCTTTTGCATCTTCTATCAATGAAACTAATCGCATTACGACCCAGCGACCTTTCATTAGTTGCGCAGTATGCCTGTATATTTCATTGTATCGATCGTTATGATCGATTTATTTTGAATGTGCCAGCCTTCCGCAACGCACATACCGCTCTTTCATCGCGCTTTATTGAATACTTGTGTGTGTAATAAGCGCAAGATCAATAATATATCATCCATAGGTGAAGAATATCATTGAAAAATAATTTCTTCTTGTTGTTTATTATAACATATCCTTGCTCTGAATGTTTAAATTATAGCTTTAAAAATTGTAAATTATGCAAAATTTTCAGTCATTGCCGAAACTTTTTTTGTCAAATTGATTCTGCGTGTCAAGCATAGTATGATACAATAAATGAAGTTAAAAGAGCCTAGCTCTTTTCTTGCTGTCAAAACAAACTAAACAGCATAACAAAACGAATCCTATATTGGAGAAAACTTATGTATCTGATCGCAGGTCTTGGCAATATCGGAAATCAATATGATTTGACAAGACACAATATCGGCTTTGAAGTCATTGATCGCGTCGCACAACGCTACGGCATTGAAATGAACAAAGAAAAGTTTAACGCAACGATCGGACAAGGACGGATCGAAGGCGAAAAAGTTTTATTGTTAAAACCTTCCACTTACATGAATCTAAGCGGAAGAGCGATTCTGCCTGCGATGGATTATTTCGACATCGATACAGACCATTTATTGGTGATCCACGATGATATCGATTTTGACACAGGGTGCGTCAAAGTCCGAAAACAAGGCAGCGGCGGTACACATAACGGTGTGAACAATATCATCTATACGATCCAAAGTGACCGTTTTCCGCGCATACGCATCGGTATCGGAGTCGATCGGCGCATGGAGCTTGCTTCGTATGTGCTCGGGAAATTCAAACCCGAAGAAATACCCGTCATGCAAAAAGCGGTCGATACCGCAAGCGACGCTGTACGGGATTTTGTCAAACTCGGCGTAGACGCGGCAATGAATCGCTACAACTGTAAAACGACTTCACAGGAGACGGAGGATGAAAAGGAATAATCCTTTATTTGAAGAATTAAATATCTTCCGCGAGATCGATACGAACATAAACGAAAGCACGATCGTCATCGGTGCGGATCGTTCGTATAAGATCGCCATAGCAAACTATTTGCGCGAAGAAAGATCGGGCAGTGTTTTTTTTGTGTGCCAAAACGATTATGAAGCAAAAAGATATTACAACGCTTTTCTCGACTTTGTGGATGAAGAAGACGTATTGTTTTATCCGAAAGAACCACTTTACTTTACATTTGCAGACAGCTTTTCTCGGGAAATAACAAATCTAAGATTGCGCGTCATGAACGCCGCGTTAGCTCAAGAGCATAAAATCATCGTAACGAGCGTATGGGCTTTGGCTGAAGTTCGTCTTTTTGACCCGCCTGATGCGCGTAAACTCTGCAGAGTCAAAGAAGAATTGAGTATTGATGCGCTAGTAAATCTATTGAACGACTATGGGTACGAACGCGAAGAAAAAACCGAAGCGCCCGGGCAATACAGCGTCCGCGGAGGTATCGTCGATTTTTACAGCTCTACCGCACCGTATCCCGTACGTGCCGAATTCTTCGGAGATGAGATCGACTCAGCTCGCTATTACGACCCCGATAGTCAACTCTCTGTTGAAAAGATCGATTGTTTTGATGTCTATCCGTTCTCGGATTTTCTGCTTACGCAAAATGAGATCGATGACGCGATCGCAAATATGCGCAAGGAAGCGGATAAGAGCATCGCAAAAATCAAGAATGAAGCAGAACGCATAGAAGCTGAGCGAAATGCTGCGGATCTGTTTGAGAAATTGCATGATAATCCCGATGAAGCTGTACGTCTTATTTACATGTACACGGGCAAAGAACTATCGAACGTGTTGAGTTTATTCGAAAATAAATGCATTCTGTTATGTGAACCGAATAATTTATACCAAAGTTATCAGTTCATCGAGAAAACCGTTGCTGAAGATTTTGTCTCATTGCATAAAGCAGGTTTGGCATTCCCTAGCCAACATAAGATATTTATGGATTATCCCGACCTGATGCAATCCATGCAGCAGTCTTGTTTATATACGCTTTCTTCTGTCGATCAACCCGTTCCGTTTATAACTGCGAAAAGGAAGATCAACGCTGCCTGTGCTGATATGATCGACTATAAAGGCAATGTCAATATTTTCATTAATCAGATCGCACACTACTTACAGAACAATTATAAAGTCATCTTAACTTATCGAGATGAGGCGGAGTACAAAGCACTCAAAAATCTGCTTGCGACATATGATCTGAAAGAGAATAAAACGATCGAAGAAGGCGTGATCGCTTTGAGAAAAGCAAAGATACACGCGGGCATGGATTTTGCTTCGGATAAGATCGTCGTCGTATCCTACACATCGCTCGTCGCAAAAGAATCTAAAAAAAAGAAAAAACGTAAACGCGATTCCAAGACCTTCTTTTCTGATATCAAACCGGGTGATTATGTCGTACATGAAGTGCACGGTATCGGACGATACGAAGGCATCCATCAGATCGAATCGATGGGCGTGACCAAAGACTATATGAAGATCAGCTACGCAAAAGAAGATGTTCTATACGTCCCTGCGGAGCAAATGGATCTGATCCAAAAATATATCGGTGCCAGAGACGGTAAACCGAAATTAAACCGGCTGGGTTCCAACGATTGGGCAACCGTAAAAAGTAAAGCTAACCGCGCTGTCAAAGAATTGGCCGCTGAATATTTGACGATGTACGCACAACGCCAACAGCAAGAAGGATTTGCCTTCAGCCCCGATACGGCTTGGCAAAAAGAATTTGAAGATAAATTCGAATTTGAACCCACGGAAGATCAAATAACTTGCACGGAAGAGATCAAAGCGGATATGGAAAAACCCGTGCCGATGGACAGACTTCTGTGCGGAGATGTCGGTTACGGAAAGACCGAAGTCGCGCAACGTGCCGCTTTCAAAGCAGTGATGGATTCCAAACAAGTTGCAGTGCTTGTACCTACAACAATCCTTGCCTTACAACATTACACGAATTTCATACAACGTTTTCAGGGCTATCCGATACGTATTGAAATGATGAGCAGACTGCGAACACCTAAACAAATGAAGCAAACGATCGAGAACCTACGAACGGGTGCTACCGATATCGTGATCGGTACACATCGCATTTTATCGAAGGACATTAAGTTCAAGGATCTCGGATTATTGATCGTCGATGAAGAACAACGCTTTGGTGTCGCGCATAAAGATAAATTGAAATTGTTAAAGAATAATGTAGATACACTTACACTTTCAGCAACACCGATACCGCGCACATTACATATGTCGCTTACGGGCATACGCGATATGAGTATCATCGAAACTCCACCCACTTCCCGCGTACAAGTTCAGACCTATGTGATGGAATATGACGATACTGTGATCCGCGAAGCGATCAAAAACGAGCTCGTTCGGGACGGACAGGTCTTTTACATCTATAACCGTGTGCAGACAATCGAACGCTGCACAGAGCACGTTCGTACCCTTGTTCCTGAAGCACGTGTAGCATATGCGCACGGACAAATGAAGGAAAAAGAACTCGAAAATATCATTTTGGGTTTTCTGAATAAAGAATACGATGTGCTTGTCAGTACGACGATCATCGAGAACGGCATCGATATCATCAATGCAAATACGATCATCATCGAAAATGCTGATACGCTCGGTCTTTCCCAGTTGTATCAGCTGCGCGGACGCGTCGGACGCAAAGATACCGCAGCATACGCATATATGACCTATCGAAAAGATAAAACGCTCTCGGAAATTGCATCCAAACGCCTGCAAAGCATCAAAGAATTCACCAAATTCGGTTCGGGTTTCAAAATCGCGATGCGCGACTTGCAAGTACGCGGAGCCGGAAATCTTTTGGGTGCAAATCAGCACGGAGATTTCCAAAATGTCGGTTATGAAATGTATTACAGATTGCTTGCTGACGCGGTCGCGGAAGAGATGGGACAGCAAAAAACGATCAAACGCGAGACAGAGATCGACTTACAAGTTGATGCATATCTCCCGAAAGAGTATATCCCATCTGAAGATCAACGTATCGATCTGTATAAAACTATTGCGGCGATCGAAAACGATGAAGACATCGAACGCGTAAAAGAAGAGATCGTCGATATTTACTCGGATATGCCGCAAAGCGTTGAGCAATTACTGAAGATCGCGCATATCAAATATACGGCGCAAAATCTCGCGATCCAAAAGATAAAACAAAGAGATGAACAAGTCATTATCGAATTTTATGCGGATGCCGAAGTTGACTTTAATAGAGTTCAGGATCTCTCATCAAATTACAAGCTCAAGATCAAAGCGCGCACCGCTGTTCCCACTTTGGTTTTATTCGCCCCGAAGAATACGGATATCCTTATTTTCGTAACACAATTAATCGATGATCTCATTTGATTTTATCGATATTTGCAGTATAATAAAGCGAACCTTTAGAATTAGAATAACGTTTCGACATTACGGAGGAAACCACTTATGAAAAAAACGCTCGTCAAAATAACATGCATCGTGTTTATGATTCTTTTTATCGTAAGCACATCGGCATGCAGTATGTTCACTGTCAATGAAGAACGCGATAACGCTTCTGTCGTCGCTACGATTGACGGCCAGGACATCACAAAAGCCGAATTTAAAGCGTATTTGAAATTCACTGATATGCTTTACGACTTAAACGGCTATATTGTTCCGACGGAAGAAGATGAAACTTACGAAGAATATATAGAAAACATTTTTAATGACTATATCACAAATCTATTATACAGCCATGAAGCGCTAGCGCTGGAGATCAGCGGAGATGCGGAAGGTGTACAGGATTCAGTGGATGAATTAATGACAAACATGAAAGCGGCATATCCCGATGAAACGGATTATGAAGCGTTCCTTGCGTCTTATGAGACAACGGAAGAAGAATTCATCACAAATGCAACGACACAACTCACCATGTTACAGCTTGCCGATCTTTTTACACAACATGAGGGGTATGACTATGCTGCTGTAACGATGAAGACCGCCGTTACGGTAGACGGGGTTGAACTACCGAATTATCTTTTATACTACTATGTAGTCATGAGTGAATTATATACATACGCTTACGAAGGCACTTACCCGCAAAGTCAAGAAGAAGTATTGGCGGTGTTTGATGCCTCGCTCATCGATCTTGAAAACGATCAAACACTCATCGCGTACGGTGAAGCGCAGGGTTACGAACTGACAGAAGAAGAGATGGACACAGCGCTTATGGAAGTCGATATGCTTATCTCATATTTCGGTGATGTTTCCGTAGCGACTTTGCTTGATAATTATTATCTGACCGAAGATCAACGCGAAGAAGCACGTTTATTTATGGGCAAAGCAGCCGCGCTAAAACAAAAGATCACAGATGACACCATAGCCGCGATCGAACCGACGGATAAAGAATTGGAAGATTATTATGATGCTAATATCGATATGTACGATCCGAGCACCGCTTCCGTTTACCATATTTTAACAGCAGACAAGACCGTTGCACAAATGCTCGAAGATGAAGCGGGCGGTACGGGCGAAGGGTTTATGAAAGTCTATGAAGAATATAAAGACAATGAAACAATCATGGAAGCCGCTGAGTATACAGATATAACGAAGACTACAAATTTCGTACCGGAATTTCTTGATGCTGTTTTTGCTGCCGAAGAAGGTGATGTAGTCGGGATGGTTCAAACAGACTATGGTTATCATTTGATCTATATCTATGAAAAGAACGATGTTGATGTACCAGCTTATGAAGACATCAAAGATACGGTAAAAACGGATTATATCGCATCCGTTCAAACAGATACCGTAAGCGAAGCGCTTGATAAAATTTATGATGTGAAGATCAAAGAAGGTGACTACCGCAAATTAGCGGAAACTGTATTGGTCGAATCACTCGAAGACAAATACGATGTGACCAAAAACCTGAAGATCGCATTACGCTGATCTAAATAAGCAATAAAAAAAGACACCGCAAGGTGTCTTTTTTATTTACTGTATCACATAGTAGGAACATCAAAGTCTTCTATCTCATGCATGTCGCTGTAGAATATCATGAGGATATCTTGCGCATACGGCACTTCATTATCCATCAGCGGATTTACGGGAGCCTCAGCGTTGATAGTCTCATACGCGTAATCCAAGAAATCAGCCATATCGAATAAAGTGACCTTAAACGCGTACGGATCCGCATCCCTGGAGTCTTTGAAATTGATATCAAATAACGCATCTGTCTCAGCCTGCGAAGCGTTTATCGTATCGAAAGGCTCGTATAAAAACTCTGGGCTGATCTGTCTAGTAACATCGATCGGGAAATAATCATTTATCCTGAAACCTTCGTTCCTAACTTGCGGTTCACCCAAGAAACTTAGGTCATCGGGGAACAGTAACGCGCTGAACGCGTCAGCGACATCGCTTCCCTCGAATCTTATACGCTCATTTGACACGTTGTAAAAATCTACCGAGTCTGCGTTGAGAACAATATACTGTATAGCATCGGTATAGGTTTCGGTCTGAATATCCGTTCCTGTACCGGTCGTATACTTACGCTCTGTCAGTACCTTTTCGATCTTCATTACTTTTTGCTCGACAAGCACGGTTACCTTATAATGATCATCGACATATTTCGGTATTTCATCAAGTCCTGTCATATCGGGCACGGCTTCAAGATCGGGCGTCGTATGGATGACTAACTCATATTCATAAGCTTCAGCGTCTCGGATATTTTCATCCATCCACTTTTGGGCACGCTCTTCAACGTGTTTCAGCGGATATGTGTGGTTCACATATTGATAATAAGCAAGCACACCAAAAAATATCACCAGAAAAGCTACAATAATGACAATAACTATTGTCAGAGTTTTCTTTTGCATAACATATCCCCAGATCCCTAATTAATATCCCTATTCCGCATTCGGAAGCTTAAAGTCCTCAACTGCAAAACGATCTTCGTAGAAATATGCAAAGATAGTAATATCGTCAGTATACCCATTTTCAATAAACTCATTGGTATACGGTTCACCTGTCAATACTTCCGATACCGCTCCGTAATAATCATTCATTCGATCCGATCCCATACTAAACGTCCAAACAGAATACGGTTCATGCATTAGTATAAAACTTAAATAGATATCACCCTGTTCTTGAAAAGTATCGTTCATAAGTTTGAAAGCAATATAAAACGGTTCCGAATTTATTTTACGTTCTAAATTCAAATAAGGATTGCTGTCTTCGGAAAAAATCGATTGTACGATATCGCCCTGCAAAAAAGCAACATCATCGGGAAAGAGTATTGCACTTATAGCATCCGCTGTTTCTTGGTCTTGATAGCTCTGTACCGTGTGACTGCCACCACCATCGGGTATGTATATCGATACAACATCATCTTCAACAGATAAATAATAAACAATGTCCGTGTATGTTTCGGTCAGCGTCTCATTTGTTGAAGGATAATAGTATTCGCGGTCAGTCAATTCGATCTTTGCTTTCTTATCTATTTTAGAAACCATTACCGCATGCGTCGTTGTTGTAGTGGGTATGTCATCGATTGAGACATTTACGTTTTCATTACCTGTTTCATCATACCCGTAAACTTCCGTGATGAGTTCAAATCGATATGCGTCCACCTCTTGTATATTTTCGACAAGCCATTCTTCGATGATCTCATTACCCTCTGATTTTGCATTCAGCTGTTGACATCCTGATAAAATGAGTGCACTCACTAATATAATGATGCATACAATCGCAATGTGTTTCTTTTTCATAACATTACCCCCGTTCCCTAATTGTTTTCAGTATATCATATTTTTTACCGTGAATAGCCAGTTTGATTGAATAACCAAAATATAAAGAAAAGACACCGCATCGATGTCTTTCGTTTACCGTCATCTTCCTCCTCCAAGACTTTTCTACCCCCAACACATACACCCTCGTCTGTGCTCGGAGGAGAAAGATCATGATAAAACATTTTCCTTATTTTTATCTCTCTACTATTAATAACGTTTGAACAAGCAAAAAGTTACACTAAACGTGCAACTTTTTTTATTTTTTTTGCTGTTTTTTTATTTTTATGCGTTTTTGCTCGCCGTTACGGCTTCATTCAGCTTGTACATCAGTAAGTCGATATCGATACCGTGCGCCTCTGCCCCCTGCTCGATCGTCTCGTATTGTGAAGCGAGACACCCGACACAACCCATACCGCTTTCTTGTAAGACCTCTACCGCCGCAGGATACATCTTCAATACCCCAAGCAAATTCATATCCTTTGTGATCATGAAAAACACCTCCCGATCTTGTGTACTGTTATCATACCACAAATAAAAGCGATCACATACGCTTTATGAATGGGGATTTTTAAGATATCTAATGACAAAACGATTGAATTTGTGTAAAATGATGTAAGTACAATTAAAATGGATAATACACGAAAGGAAGTCCTTATGAGCGAAACAGGCAGCAATTTTATTTTTAATGAGATCGATAAAGATATCGAGAACGGCATTTACGAAAAAGAC
The DNA here is from genome assembly GCA_963674555.1 of uncultured Anaerofustis sp. Taxonomy (GTDB): domain Bacteria; phylum Bacillota; class Clostridia; order Eubacteriales; family Anaerofustaceae; genus JBGMEA01. The sequence goes on from OY771429.1 coordinate 912,473, forward strand.
AGTATCGTGACGCGTTTCCCGCCGGAACCGAACGGTTATTTACATATCGGGCACGCAAAAGCGATCTATATCAATTTCTCGGTCAAGCAGCGATACGACGGTAAAACAAATTTGCGTTTCGACGATACGAACCCCGTTAAGGAAGATGTTGAGTTCACCGAAGGCATCCAGCGCGATATCGCTTGGCTCGGCTACGAATGGGACAACCTTTTTTACGCGTCCGATTATTTTACGATGATGTATGACTACGCGGTCGAATTGATTGAAAAAGGCTTAGCGTTCGTTGACGAACAAACACCTGAAGAGATCCGCGAAACGCGCGGCACACTGACGGAACCCGGAAAAGAAAGTCCGTACAGAGATCGGAGCATAGACGAGAACTTACAATTATTCAGAGAAATGAAACGCGGTGAACATGCGGAGGGCACTAAGGTGCTGCGCGCCAAGATCGACATGGCAAGCCCGAACATGAATATGCGCGACCCCGTTATTTATCGTATCCTTTTTGAAACCCATCATAACACGGGTGACGATTGGTGCATTTATCCGATGTACGATTACGCGCATCCGCTGGAAGACGCAATCGAGCACATCACACATTCCTTATGTTCGTTGGAATTCGAAGACCACCGTCCGTTTTATAACTGGGTACTTGAGAATTTAGATGACTATAAATTACACCGCCCGAGACAGATCGAATTCGCAAGATTGAACATTACCAATACCATCATGAGCAAGCGTTATTTCAAACGTCTTGTGGACGAAGGCATCGTAGACGGCTGGGACGATCCGCGTATGCCGACCTTATCGGGTCTCAGACGTCGCGGCGTAACGCCCGCATCTATCCGCAACTTCTGCGAAGCCAGCGGTGTGGCCAAAGCAAACTCTGTGATCGATAAAGCGCAGTTTGATTATTTCGTGCGTGACGACTTGATGCAGACTTCAAAACGCGTGATGGCTGTTATCGACCCGATCAAAGTGACGATCACGAACTACCCCGAAAACGAAAGCGAGAACTTAACGATCCCTTATGATATGAGTAACGAAGACGGCGAAAGCAGAGAAGTGCCGTTCGGACGCGAGATCTATATCGACCGTGCGGACTTTATGGAAGAACCGCCGAAAAAATACTTCAGACTTTTCCCGGGAAATGAAGTTCGCCTCATGGGCGCGTACTTCATCAAATGCGAAGATTTTATAAAAGACGAAAACGGTAATGTGACTGAGCTTTTATGCACCTACGATCCCGAAACGAAATCCGGCAGCGGATTTACGGGGCGCAAGGTCAAGGGCACGATACATTGGGTACCCGCACAGGGTTCGGTACCGATCGAAACCAGATTATATGACGAACTTCTTTTAGACGAGACCGAAGACAACCAAGACTATATGGATCGCATCAATCCCGATTCACTTGTTGTAGCTTCTTCCTTTGCGGAACCTTCGGTTGCGAACAGCGAAGCGGGCGAGCGTTATCAGTTCGTACGCAACGGCTTCTTCTGTGTGGACACAAAAGATTCCAAACCTGGCAAGCTCGTTTTCAACCGCACGGTAAGCCTAAAGAGCAGCTGGAGACCACCGAAAGCATAGATTAGATTTAAAGATCGAACTATTTCAATTTATTTGCAGCAACTGTGGGAGAATCTCGTGAATTATTTCGAAAATAGACTCCTTACGAATCTGGGCATGGGTTTATAAATATTAGTAGTCATTTTTGTGCTATTGATTATTAAATCTATTCTCAAGGGCATTTTTACAACTCAAAAATATTCAAATGATGTTGATAGATTTTTCACCACTCATATAATTAGAGCCCTCTATATGAGCGGTTCTAATGCGTTGTCTCCACATGCATATTACTATATTTGCGCTTATCGTGACCGTTTGGAAATTATTGAAATACAAAAAACAACCGAAAAAATTATACTCCCTTATTCTGAAATTGATGTTTTTAAACTTATTAAACAACATCAGGAAGAAGAACGAAAGTCCACTGATTATGAGTATCTTAAGATAAAATGTAAAAATGGTAATTACACTTGCGATATGACTTTTCAGGTTAACCCATTAAAAAAATATTCATCTTACAATAAAATTGCTATACATTACTCTGAAAATATATATGAATACGTTTCAAAAAGGATCGAAGTATATTCTGAAATTCACATATCATAATTTTAAAATAGTTCCATCTGACCATCCATTTGATTGTGTCGGGTTAGCAGCGGAGCAACACGCATTATAAGCCGAGCGTTGCGTGTTCTGAAAAGCTTATAGTATAAATCGTGCTCGGCAATATCTGTCCGACTATGTCGGACGATTGATATGCCCGAGCCGATTTGTCAGAACTTTTCAGCTAACATGCAGTGAGGTTTATACAGCGTGGGTTTTTATTTCTTTTTGTAAAAAAGAAATCCGCTTCCGTCGGACTACGGAGCGTTTCAAATTCTTTAAAAGTGATATAAAATTATTACGAATGTACAAAAGTCAATTAATAAAACTCAAATAGATATATACACGGAGGTCAGGATGACGGATAAGAAAAAGACAAACGGACAAAACGAAACCGAGTTGTTTGCCCTCGCCAAAGAAGCTGCGGACAAAGTAGAATTCAAAACAGGCGAGATCAAACTGCGAAAAAACCATATCAATCTTCGAAGAGGCAAAAAACGCAAACCCAACAGTGAAGCATCCATACGTTATAAAACCATCACTTCCCTGCGCTACGGCGAACCTGAAACCATGAAACACGGATTTCTGACTGTCGTTACACAGGACGGCAAAGGTACGGGCATCGAAGATATCAAAACCGCGAAAGAAGACAGACAAACCGTTACCTTCTCGAAGAAGGACAGTGAAGCGATCTTGCTCTTCGCGCATGCCTTTAACGCGTATATGCAAAAAGTGAACGATGATTACACGACACTTACCATCATCGATCCGAAAGAAATTAAACGCATCGATAAAGAGGAAGAAGAGCGCATCAAAGCAAAATTGGATGATTATAAGAAGAACGGCATCGTGTTCTGTCCGAAGTGCTATTCACTCCGACAAGCGCAACTCCATCCCGTTCTTTCCAAAGAAGCCAACCGCGGCGGCCCTAAAGACTTTTATATGTGTAAAGACTGCGGACACCGCTGGCATACCAAAAAAGCCGCTAAAAAAGATTATTGATCATAAAAAAAGACACGCTTAGCGTGTCTTTTTTAGCGATCGTATTTATAAAAAACGGATCGATGTATGATCATGTATACGGATGAATTCGAATGCATTTTGTACCAACCTATCGATCTCGGTTGCTTCTATCTCTAGGCTCTTACACATATTAGAGATTAGGTAGTAGATCAATTCGTCAAAACTTAAATCCAATTCTTTGGAAAAATAGTTTAAAAAGATCTCTCTTCGAGAACCAAACTCGGTCAAAACGAATATTTCAAAATCATTTTGCGAAAGTTCGATGTTAAGTGAATCGATGATCTGACGATAATAATTACGCATCAATTCATGTAATATCCTATAATTCGATTTATTTAATATAACCTCTGAATAAAAACGTTTATTCTTTTCGTCTGAAAGTATGATGCTGTAAATGATCACGATGAAATTGCAATATTTTTGCAGCGCATCTTCTTCAGTAGTATTGCTATCAATAAAATCATAAATATCTGAAATGAATTGTTCGTAAATTTCCTTAACAATATCATCCTTCTTATTGAAGTAATATGTTAAATTTCCTAAACTGATCCCTGCGTTTTTAGCTATGGTTTTCACCAATGAGTTTTTATAACCATATTCATAAAAGACTTCTTTTGCATATGAAAGTATACTATCTTTCGTCTTGTTTCCCTTTGATTTATTTACCATAATTCTCCCATCCTATTGCATCATTATTATATCACAAGGACTAATCGAAAATCAATTATTTTTTAGTAATTTTATATTAATTTACTAAAAAAGTATTGACATTACCCTATGCCCGATGTAAAATACTCTTGAAATTAAAGTGCACTGATTTATTTTCAAAAAGGAAGGTAATGTTATGAATATGAAAGAAAAATTCGAGGAAAGGGTTCAGATCTTCGATGATGCGGTACGTATGAAAAAAGCACCCAAACGTGTTCCGTTTGTTACGAACGATGCGTTTTGGCGATATCATGATCTCGACTATACATTAAGCGAAGCCTTAATGGATCCACAACAAATAGAAGACGCAGTCATCCGCTTTCAACAACGATATCAATTTGATTTGTTATTGGACATCGGAGATCGAAATCCAATGATCATGACACGTAGTTTGGGGAATTTCGAGTACGGCATCGATGATGCGAATAATACGCTTTTCTTGGAAGAGCAATGCCATTTCAAGGAAGAAGATTACGATAAGTTTATCAAGGATCCGCTGAAAACGCTGTGGGAAGAAGTCTTACCGCGAAAATACACTTATTTTACTTCTGAGATGGAATTAGGTACATTACAAAATACGCTCGGTAAGTTTTTGGAATATGACCAATCGATTAAAAAAACGACACAACGTTTGATCGATGAATGCGGTGTTCCGAATATATTTGATCTTGAAAACGGAAATAAGATATTCCCTGCATTCGAGTGTCTGTACAATTTCTTACGTGGCATGCGCGGACTTTCAAGAGATCTAAGACGTATCCCTGAAAAAGTCCTTGCCTTTAATGAAGTTTTTCACGAAGTCTTTGTAAAAAGATCCATCGAAGCGATCAAAAAAGTTGAAAAACCCACAAGCACATTTACTGAATTCACGATCATGCTCAGCCAAAATATGATCAATCCGAAACAATTTGAGAAATTTTACTGGCCGCAATTCAAAGAGATCGCCGATAAAGTAGTTGAAACAGACGGCACATTGTTTACTTTAAGTGAAGGCACGACAAAACACATCACTGAATATTTGCAAGAATTACCCAAAGGTCATTTCTGTTTCTATGTCGAAATGGACGACATATTCGAAGTAAGAAAGCGTTTGCCAAATTTGTGTTTATGGGGCGGTCTTCCGATAACACTTATGGCTAAAGGTACGAAACAACAATGTATCGATCACGCAAAAAAAGTTATCGACGAAGTCGGTCGTGATGGTGGATTGATACTCTCAACGAACAAGTTTACCGCTAATCCAAAGGATTGCAACAGAGAAAATCTTTTGGCTGTCAGCGAATTTGTCAGAGATTATAAGTAAAGGAGTGAACATCATGGAAGAAAAAAAAGATTATACGAAATATCCGGAAGGTTTCGAAGCTTTAAAGCCAATGCTTGATTTTCTACCCGATGAACAGACGAAAGAAGGTTTATTGGCGGGATTTACTTTATTTTTGGCATTGATGTGATGCCTATGACCAAAAAAACAAGCAATAAGGATAATTACTATGTTATTTACCAAAACTAAAAAAGCGACAGCTGAAACTATCCTCAATAAATTCCTAGTCCAAGAACTGATCTCTTTCGAGCGTTTTTGCAGAGATAATCATTTATGGAGTGAAATGGAAAAGTGCTATCATACCGATTCCTTTGTAGATATATCTTGGTATCAAGGTAGCGGAAAAGGCTTTGTGCGAGAGTCGAAAAAAATGGAAATGGCTGCCCCGCATAAACTCAACAATATCCTCGTATGGATCAATGACGACAAAGCGGTCGCTGTATGTATGACCAGCATTATGGCGCGCAAAAAAATCGACGGGCATCTTTATGACCTTATCTCATATGTGCGTTTGTACTATAGACTTATCAAAGTAAAAAGCGAATGGTATATATCCTCGTTGGAAAGTATCTATGAGAAAGATAGTTTACTTCCCGCCCATCCGAATATATCCAAAGACGTATTGCATGATTATAAGATCGACGATTATCGAGAATCCTACGCAAATTTAACGTATATCCTGCAACTTAACGGCTATGACATCAATGATTCTCTAGCAGGCGATGATAGGCCAAAACTTGTTGAGGCGATACACAAAAAACACGATGATTGGCTTAAGAATTAAAAAAAAGACCTGAATTCAGGTCTTTTTATTTTACACTCAGTCTACTACAGGCAGTTCGATAGGTTCGTCGTAAAGCATGTCTTCGTAGAAGTTGATATAAATGTACTGCGTATACGGTAAATCTCTTTCAATAAAACCGTTCGTGTACGGCTCACCCGTATAGGCTTCGGCTACGTAAGCGTAAAAATCTTCAAAGCTTTCCACTTGCATTGAAATAAGCGGATAACTTGAATCAGCGGGCGTTTCGGTATACAGTTCCACTTCAAGATCCATGTCATCATAACTTCCTCCGTCAACACCCGTCAGTGAAGCAACGATATTTGCGAATAGGTCAACTTGAAGCGTGCGGTTCGTTGTATCAGCCTTTAATGTATCTTCAAAGTAAGAACTCTGCTGCGAACTTACGAAAGTACCTTTCATAAAGTCCATATTTTGCGGGAAGAAAACAGCACTGATATCGGCCGCAAGGGCTTCATCTTCAAATACGATTTTTTCATAGGTATAATTTCCATACCCGTAAAAGGACTGCGTATTGGTTTGATCTTCCTTCGGCGCGTAGACTGTCACAACATCATCTTCAACCGTGATATACCAAGACTTGTAAAAGCTTTGATATTCCGGATCGACATCCCAATCGACCATCCCTTCTTCATTGCCCGGATATGTGATGACTTCCAGCAATGTTACGCGAATGATCTTAGCGGACTTATCCGCAACGATCGAGTACGATTCCTGCACAAGATCCACAGGATCGGAAGCGTCACTCGCCCCTACGGTCTCTACTTCAAAGAAACATGAATACCGGTCCGAATCGACAAAGTATGTTTCGAGCGCCGCTTGAACGCGCTCGTCTATCTCATCGGTCTTTTTACATCCCCCAAATGTCAAAAGCACAGTGATGACAAGCAATACGATCAATACATTTTTGTAAACCTTTTTTCCTTTTTTGTTCATATATACCCTCTTTCTTATTTATTTGGTTCCTATAATTTTACTATAGCACCCGGGAAATGTACATAAAAAATCGCATGAAACAAGGATATTATCTTCATTCAGATATTTATGTGTCAACTTTGCAACAATACTCCCAGATATAAACAGACCGCGTCTGTTCGGCGCGGTCTGTTTGGTTGTTCTTTAATCGATTTTTGTGCTTGATATCAATCGATATCGGGAAGCGTAAGCGTTTCGTTGTAGAGCATCTCTTCATAATAATTGATATTGATGTTTTGTTCATAATCGAGCCCTTTGTCCGTATAGTCGTTTTGATACGGCTCACCCGTATACGCTTCGTACGCTTGCGCAATAAGATCTTCAACGCCTTGAATATCCATCACGATATAGGCGTATGTGTCGTCCGGCGTCTCGGTGTATAATTCTATTTTAAGTTCCGCCTCAGAAGAAACATCTATCGCATTACCTGTCGCGTCTTTGATGCCCTTGATAAACGTATCAAAGCTGAGGTTTCTGTTCGTAATAAGCGCATTTAGGGTCCCGTTGAAATACGTATTTTCCGAAGAACTGACAAACGTCCCGCGGATATGTTCCATGTCGTTCGGGAAAAATAAAGCGTTCACAGCATCCGCAAACTTCGCATTATCGTAAACAATTTTTTCGTACGTATAATCACCGTATCCGTAAAACGATTCCTGATGATTGTTGTAGGTTTCTTGCGGTTCATATAACGTAACGGTGTTCCCATCAACTGTGATGTACCAAGATTTGTAGTAAGATTTATACGCGGGCTGTGTCTCCCAGTCGATACTGCCATCCTCCGTACCGGGATAACGAATGACCTGCAATAATGTGACACGCGCTGTCTTCTGTTGTCTGTCAACGATGACTGCGTAGGATTCCGTTACGATATCCACAGGGTCTTCGGGATCGCTGGCACCTTGCGTATAAAGCTCCAAAAAGCATGAATACCCATTTGATTGTGTAAAATAAGTCTCCACCGCACTCTGTACTTCTTCATCGATAGCGTCCGTCTTTTTGCAACCTATGCTTGAAAATAAAAGGACAAGGATAAACAAAAAGATCAATCCATATTTAATAATATATCGTCTTTGATGTCCCATAATAACCCCCTGCGTTTGCTGTATAGTTTCAGTTTACTACAGCGGTTCAAGAAAGTATATAAGAAAAAGAGAGATCGCCTTCATTTCGTTGTTTTTTTGTGCCTATTAGGTGTAAATATACGCTATTTGGTGCAAAACTCACTTCGTGTCCCTACATCTTGAGTAAATCCCTTGTAAAATATATTAAATCAGCTGTAGTTTTTTCAAAAATATATTGTGTATTTCGCATAACTGTGCTACGATAATAGCAATAAAATCAAACGATGGCAGGTACGCGACGATGATGAACATACTGTGTGGATATCATAACGCATCGACGATAAAATCGATCCGAAATTACAGATCGGTACTGCTTACCGCCCCTTCGATACGCATAAAAAAAGAATCAATATGCCTATAATGATCGCTTCGCTTAACGCGGCGCGATTTTTTATATCCAATCAGAAGAAATACGGAAAGGAGGATATACCGACGAATATGCAGATAAAATCCAAGCGGGAGGTGATCCTCTTATCTCGTCCAAGGCGCACGTTAGCGCCTTTTCAATTTGCCTGTAGGGATCGTGAAAAGCGAAGGATATTGCATATCCTCTTTGCTTAACATATAATAGAGTCAATAAGAGTTTACTCGGGGGTGGGATAAATGAATGAAGTAAAGAATGTTTGGCGCATACACGCAGCGGTAAGTGTTTTTCAATTGCTCTTTATGGTGTATTTCCCGACGGAAATACTGCCGAACGGCGCTGTCATTTTTGCATTCGGCATACCGTTTTCACTGTCGATCGGGGTATCGTTTCTTTATTACCTTCGCAAAGACACCGACCCTTATGTCAAGCTCGCGAGCATGCGGGCAAGTCTGCTCTGTCCGCTTATCGCGGTTCTTCTTTATTTTGCGATCACGACTGTTCGTAACGGGTTTGCATCGTTTGATTGGCTCAATGCCCTGTATGTCTTAGCTGCTTATACGTTCTTTGTTGTCGCTATGGCGATCCGTTCTCGAATGTACACCTTTCCCGAATATAAGTATTTTTCACACAGATATCTCGATAAACGAAAAGATAAAATGATACGTTTTTACAAAACGATAGAAGGCGAAGAACAGCAAATCGGTTATTTGCAAGACAATAAGATCATGACCATCGGTTGGTTCAACGGGCAGATCGGCCACATTGACGGCAATCGCGTTTATGCGGAAAAGGGACCGAACGATCTGATCGGCTTCTTTGAAGAAGGCGGAAACGTTTATGACGCAAACGGAGAACTGATCGGAAAATCCAGCAAGGTAAACGGTGTCGTGACAAAACGAGATGAACGCGCGCCGCTCGGTAAGATCGATATCGGTACGGTTGATAATAAAGATATCCCCGCAGGCGCGGCGTTATTATTATTCTACGAACAATTATGAGAACGATAAGGTAGGATTTTGATACGGATCCTCGTTTGGAGGTAGTGTGAAAAATAGATATACGCCATGGATCATTCAAGCAGCCGTTGGTTTTTCGCAATGGCTGTTTTTATCATACGCGCCGATACATAACGAAACATTCAGTCTCGGTATGTTTATACTGACGGCTTTTGTTTTTTACATGCCCAATCTCGTTACGATTTTTTTCTATTTACACAAACAAAGCGATATGTACATTAAACGCGCGTCAACGCGCTCAAGTTTTATTTTTCCCCTAATTGCGGTAATCGCATATTTTACGTTTAGCGTGTTCCCAAATGAAGAGCTGACTTTGAATTCACCAAGTTCTTTGATCATCCTGGCGCTTTTTGGCGTATTCGGTTTGGCGCAAATATTGTATTTTCGTTGGCTTCTGAATCCCGAATATATCTACTTTAAACAGGTCCGCTCATCGAAAATTCTGCCTTACAGGAAGACCTTAACGGTAGGACCGAAAACGCGGATATATAAAATAAACGATAAAACTAAAAAGCTTGTCGCGTATTTTCAAGAACGTGTTATTTTCAACGCGGATGACATACCTATTCCGATCGGTGTCGTACACGGAAACGAGATCTTTTCGGTTGAGGATCTGGATAATGCGATCGGCACTTTCGATGTGTACGGCTATGTATGCGATGCAGACGGTAAAAGACTCGGAAAAGTGAATATGTACGCAAAGACTGTGGATAAAAAGACGGACGACGGACGCAGGATACAGATCGGCACGATGGATAAGTCTTTTAACGCTGCGGGCGCTGCGCTGCTTTTGTTCTACGAACAGTTATAACAAAATACGATTGATAATGAACGAAACGATGCTTGAAAATAGCGATATAAGCGATCGTCTATTTTATTTGAACAAGCTTCGGTGTATAATAAATACAACAGACAGGGAGGGATTTATGGCCGTCAAAGAAGAGCTGCTGGAATTTGTCAGAAAGGCGTTGCCTTTTTGGAAAGACTTAACACCTGATGAACGGCGCGAAGTGAACAATACCGTTTCTTTGCGCATGTATAAGAAAGGTGATTTTTTACATAAAGCGGATCAAGATTGCGCAGGGCTTTTGGTGATCAGAAAAGGTCAGGTGCGCGCGTATATCTTATCGGATGCGGGTAAAGAGATCACTTTGTATAGATTGCTTGAACACGACATCTGCTTATTCTCCGCTTCCTGCATTATGAAAAACATCACATTCGATGTCATGATCGAAGCCGAAAAAGACAGCGAAGTATTGCTTTTACCGACTGCTTTATACAATAAGCTGAACAAACACAATATGTCTGTTTCCGATTTCACAAACCAACTCCTTTCTTCGAGATTCTCGGATGTCATGTGGGTAATGGAACAGGTCATGTTCATGAGTTTCGATAAGCGGTTGGCGATCTTTTTATTGGAACAATCCGCGCTCGATGATTCGGATGAATTGAAAATGACTCACGAAGCCATCGCAAAAAACTTAGGTTCGGCACGTGAAGTCGTCACGCGTATGCTCAATTACTTTCAAAACGAAGGATACGTCACGTTGCAACGCGGCGGCATCATCATCAAAGATTACGACGCACTTGAAAAACTCAGTGACGATGAATAGTATTAAATCATACACAAATAAAAAAACACCGCAATAGCGGTGTTTTTTTGATGATCTTAATCGAGATCTTCTTCGCTTAAGTCTTCTTTTTCAAAAACAAGATCGTCTTCAGCCGGGATATCGTCTATCAAAGCGGCAGTATGCGCAATGATCGGTACATCTTCGTCGTCATCCAGATCGATGATGATGTCATCACTTTGTTCGAGTGTATCGCTGTCGAGATCGTCTTGCATGATGATCTCCATTTCCTCTTCATCGAAATCATCGCCTTCATAGATCGGAACTTCTTTTTCAAGCTCTATCTCTCTATAGGCTTTGATGCCCGTTCCGGCGGGGATCAGTTTCCCTATGATGATGTTTTCTTTTAATCCAATGAGCGGATCGGTCTTCCCTTTGATCGCAGCGTCTGTTAAAACACGCGTCGTTTCTTGGAAAGAAGCCGCCGATAAGAACGATGATGTCGCAAGGGACGCTTTCGTGATCCCGAGCAGGATCTGATCCGAGGTCGCGGGTGTATTGCCCTTATCGATCACATTCTGATTTTTTCTTCTGAATTCGAATTTATCGATCACGCTGCCCGGAAGCATCGCAGAATCTTCGGTATCGTCAACACGACGTTTTCTGAGCATTTGTCTGATGATCAATTCGATATGTTTATCACTGATATGAACGCCTTGCAATCTGTACACTTTTTGCACTTCTTGTAAGATGTAACGCTGCACCGCATCCGCGCCTTTAATGGCAAGCAGATCATGCGGATTGATGTTCCCTTTGGTCAGCGGTTCGCCCGGTTCCACCGTATCGCCTTCTTTGACGATAAGTGTTTCGCCATACGGGATATCGTACTTTTTTGCTTCGCCAAGTTCGTTCGTAACTTCTACGACTCGACCTTTTTTGCCTTCGCCCAGTGTGACATTGCCCGCGATCTCCGTAACGGTCGCGACCCCTTTCGGACGTCTTGCTTCAAAGAGCTCTTCCACCCTCGGCAAACCTTGGGTAATATCGTCAGCTCCGGCAACACCGCCTGTATGGAAGGTACGCATCGTAAGTTGCGTGCCCGGTTCTCCGATGGATTGCGCCGCGATCGTTCCGACCGCTTCGCCGATGTTGACCGTTTTTAATGTCGTCAGATCCATACCGTAGCACTTTTGGCATACGCCGATCGAGCTTTGGCAATTGAATACCGTTCTTATGCTTACTTTCTTGATGCCCGCATCAACGATGTTATCCGCGATCTTCACGGTTATCATTTCGTTTTTGCCGACCAATACTTCGCCCGTTTCGGGATCATACACATCTTCAAAAGCGTATCTTCCTTTGATGCGTTCCTGTAAGGATTCTATCTCATCGTTGCCGTTCATGATCGCTTCCACGACAAATCCTGTCTGCGTTCCGCAATCTGATTCGCGTATGATCTGATCTTGGCTGACATCAACAAGTCTTCTTGTCAAATAGCCTGATTCTGCTGTTCTGAGCGCCGTATCGGCAAGTCCTTTTCTGGCACCGTGTGTCGAGATGAAGAATTCCAACACATCCAATCCTTCTCGGAAATTGGAACGGATCGGAAGTTCGATGATCTCTCCTGTCGGAGAAGCCATCAATCCTCGCATGCCGGCAAGCTGCCTGATCTGGTTCTTGCTTCCTCTGGCACCCGATACCGCCATCATGTTGATCGGGTTCTTCGGATTTAAGTGATCCATAAGAGCATGGGTGACTTCGTCAGTCGCTCTTGTCCATACGTCGATCGTTTTTCTTTTTCTTTCTTCTTCCGTATATAAACCGCGTGTGAAGTTCTTATAAATGTTGTTGACTTCTTCGTCCGCGCGTTCGAGTATTTCTGTTTTCGCTTCAGGCACTTCCATATCGGCAATACCGATCGTTACCGCTCCTTTGGTCGAATACGCAAAGCCCATGCGTTTGATATCATCGAGCATGATCGAAGTTTTCGCCGCGCCGTGCGCAACGAAACATTTATAAACGATGTTCGAAAGCATGCCTTTGTCCACGACTTTATCGATCTCTAAAGCAAATTGTTCTTCAAGAGTGTCGCGTTTCACAAAGCCCAGATCTTGCGGAATGATCTCATTGAATAAGAATCTGCCCACCGTACTTTCAACAAGACGCGTGTACTTGTGTCCGTCGATCTCTTTGGTCATGCGTACTTTCACGCGCGCGTGCAGATCTACATCCTTATTTTCATAAGCCATTTCCATTTCAGCTTGGTCAGTAAAGCACTTACCTTCGCCCTTAACGCCTTCTTCTTCCAATGTCAGATAGAAAGAGCCTAGGATCATATCTTGAGAAGGCGCAACAACGGGATTACCGTCTTGCGGTTTCAAGATATTGTAAGCCGCAAGCATTAAGATTCGCGCTTCAGCTTGCGCTTCCACGGAAAGCGGTACGTGTACAGCCATTTGGTCACCGTCGAAATCGGCATTGTATGCCGTACAAACGAGCGGGTGCAGTTTGATCGCGCGCCCTTCGACGAGCACGGGTTCAAACGCTTGGATACCGAGTCTGTGCAATGTCGGCGCACGGTTTAAAAGTACCGGGTGGTCTTTAATAACATCGTCCAATACATCCCAAACTTCGGGACGAAGACGTTCCACCATGCGTTTTGCGCTTTTGATGTTCTGCGCGTATTTCCGTTGTACGAGTTCACGCATAACGAAAGGTTTGAACAGTTCGATCGCCATTTCTTTCGGCAGACCGCACTGATACATTTTGAGTTCAGGGCCGACTACGATAACCGAACGTCCCGAATAATCCACACGTTTACCGAGCAAATTCTGACGGAAGCGTCCCTGTTTCCCTTTAAGCATATCGGAAAGCGAACGCAGCGGACGGTTTCCGGGTCCCGTAACGGGTCTTCCGCGTCTGCCGTTGTCGATGAGTGCATCGACCGCTTCCTGTAGCATACGTTTTTCGTTTTGTATGATGATGTCTGGTGCGTCCAGATCCAACAGTTTTTGCAAACGGTTGTTTCGGTTTATCACCCTTCTGTATAGATCGTTCAAGTCACTGGTCGCAAATCTTCCGCCGTCCAGCATAACCATCGGTCTGAGTTCAGGCGGTATCACGGGAACAGCCTCAAGGATCATATATTCAGGACGATTGTCCGATTGACGGAAAGCTTCGATGATCTCAAGTCTGCGGATCGCCTTTACTTTCTTTTGCCCTGTGCCATTCGCAATGATCTCTTGCAATTCTTCGGCTTCTTTATCCAAATCGATTTTCTTGAGAAGATCGAGTATCGCTTCCGCGCCGATCTTCGCCGTAAATTCGTTTCCGAAACGCATCCTGTTTTCTTTGTATTCGCTTTCGCTCATCAGTTGTTTCGGTTCCAGCGGCGTGTTGCCTGGTTCCGTTACGATGTAGGAAGCGAAATAGATCACGCGTTCCAATTCTTTCGGTGTGATCTCAAGGATCACGCCGATACGGCTCGGTATCCCTTTGAAATACCAGATATGCGTAACCGGAGCCGCAAGTTCAATGTGCCCCATACGCTCACGGCGCACTTTTGATTTGGTCACTTCAACGCCGCAACGGTCGCAGATGACCCCTTTGTTTTTGACTTGTTTATATTTACCGCAATGACATTCCCAGTCCTTCATCGGTCCGAATATCTTTTCGCAGAACAATCCGTCCTTTTCGGGTTTGGATGTTCTGTAGTTAATGGTTTCGGGTTTCGTAACTTTCCCGTAAGACCATTCTCTGATCTTTTCCGGTGAAGCCAACCCTATCCTTATCGCTTTAAAATTATTTAATTCGTTCAAGGAAGTTCCTCCTCTATCTATCTTTCGCTACTATCCCGTCGACACTTTAGGATGTTTTCTTAAAAGTCGTCGTCCTCATCATCTTCGCCGTACAGAACTTCGATCGATGCTTCCGCTTCTTCGAGATCATCATCTTCGTCTTCGCTGTCGATATCTTCGATCAGTTCCTCTTCGATCTCATAAGAACCTTCATCGTCTTCATCATCTTCAACGATCTCATCGTCCCGTTCGTCTTCGTCGCTGAATTCGGCAAGCAGATCTTCTTCGTCCGCCGATTCATCCAATGTCAGATCGTCATCGATCACCAAGATCGGTGTATCGATATTCACATCGTCATCGAGTTCCTCTTCTATCTCCAAGACCTCATCTTCTTCCGAGATCACATTGATGTCCAAACTCAAGCTTTGGAATTCCTTGATGAGTACTTTGAAGGATTCCGGTATGCCCGGCTTCGGTATGTTTTCACCTTTGACGATCGCTTCATACGCCTTAACACGTCCGACAACATCATCCGATTTAACTGTAAGTATCTCTTGCAATAAGTTAGCTGCGCCGTAAGCTTCAAGTGCCCACACTTCCATTTCGCCGAAACGTTGCCCGCCGAATTGCGCTTTACCGCCGAGCGGTTGCTGTGTAACCAAGGAGTAAGGACCCGTGGAACGTGCGTGCATTTTATCATCGACAAGGTGATGCAATTTGAGCATATACATATAACCGACAGTTATCGGGCTGACGAATTTTTCGCCGCTTCGCCCGTCGTATAATTCTATCTTTCCGCTTCGGTCATAACCCGCTTTTTCCAAAAGATCCATCGTGTCATTTTCCGTCGCGCCGTCAAATACCGGTGTCGCGATTTCCCAACCGAGCGCTCTGCACGCAAGGCCCAGATGCACTTCCAATACCTGCCCGATGTTCATCCTCGAAGGAACGCCCAGCGGACTCAGCACGATCTCAAGCGGTGTTCCGTCCGGAAGGAACGGCATATCCTCTTCGGGGAGTATACGTGAGATAACACCTTTGTTTCCGTGGCGTCCCGCCATTTTGTCTCCGACCGATATCTTACGTTTTACCGCAACGTACACACGCACCAAGCGATTAACGCCGGGTTTCAGTTCGTCGCCGTTTTCTCTGGTAAATTCTTTTACGTCTACAACGATACCTGATTCACCATGCGGAACTTTCAAAGAAGTATCACGCACTTCTCTGGCTTTTTCGCCAAAGATCGCACGCAGTAATCTTTCTTCCGCCGATAAGTCCGTTTCGCCCTTCGGCGTAACTTTGCCGACTAAGATATCGTCACTCGTTACTTCCGCACCGATACGGATCACGCCGTCCGCATCCAAATTCTTCAAAGCATCTTCACCGACATTCGGTATCTCTCTTGTGATCTCTTCGGGTCCGAGCTTCGTTTCTCTGGCTTCGGCTTCGTGTTCTTCGATGTGGATCGATGTGTAAACATCATCTTTAACGAGTTTTTCACTTATTAGGATGGCATCCTCGTAGTTATAGCCTTCCCATGTCATAAATCCTACCAAGATGTTGCGTCCCAACGCCAAGTCGCCTTTGTCCGTCGAAGGACCGTCGGCAATGATCTCGCCCGCTTTCACAGCTTGATTTAAGATAACCAGCGGTCGTTGGTTAATGCATGTACCTTGGTTGGAACGTTTGAATTTGAGTAGTTCATATCGTTTGCGCAGTGATGAATGCGGATCTTTTATAACGATCTCGTTCGCCGTAACTTTTTCGACGATACCGTCGATCTCGCTCACAACACATACACCGGAGTCTTTTGCTGCTTTATGTTCGATACCTGTACCGACCACAGGCGCCTGCGGATTCAAAAGCGGCACAGCTTGTCGTTGCATATTCGATCCCATCAATGCGCGGTTAGCGTCATCGTTCTCAAGGAACGGGATCAACGATGTCGCGACCGATACGATCTGTCTCGGAGAAATATCCATATAATCCACTTGCGTCGCAAGTACGGTCACAAAATCTCTTTTCTTGCCGATTCGTCCGGTAACGCGTTCATGGATGAATCTTCCGTTCTCATCGATCGGTTCATTCGCTTGCGCAATGGCAAATCGACCTTCTTCGCTCGCCGCGATATAGTCGATCTGTCCGGTTACATGACCGTCTACGACTTTTTGATACGGCGTTTCGATGAATCCGTATTTATTCACTCTGGCATAGGTGCTCATCGAACCGATCAATCCGATGTTCGGACCTTCAGGCGTTTCGATCGGGCATACCCTGCCGTAATGAGAATGGTGTACATCTCGCACGTCAAAACCGGCTCTCTCTCTCGAAAGCCCTCCGGGTCCCAATGCGGATAGTCTTCTTTTATGCGTAAGTTCCGTCAGCGGATTGGTTTGGTCCATAAACTGCGAAAGTTGGGAAGAACCGAAAAATTCTTTCAGCGCAGCGCTGACGGGTCGTATGTTTACAAGTCCTTGCGGAGTGATCTCTTCGGGATCGGTCACAGCCATACGCTCTTTGACCACGCGTTCCAAACGCGAAAGCCCTATGCGGAATTGGTTTTGTAAAAGTTCTCCCACCGAACGCAAGCGTCTGTTGCCGAGGTGGTCGATGTCGTCCAATTCGCCTACATTGTGGTCCAATCCCAAATTATAGTTTACAGCCGCAATGATATCTTCGACTGTGATGCATTTTGATAAAAGACGGTTCAGGTTGTCCGTGAACATCTTTTTCATTTCTTCCGGTTCGACTTCCGTATCCAATATCTCTTGCAATACAGCCGTGTTCACCATCTCCGTCACGTCGAGATCCGAAATGTCAAACGGTATACCATACGCCACGGGATCCACAACACCGTTTCCGATAACGTTGAATTCCTTGTCGTCTTCCACTTGTATTTTCACATGGTTGATACCGCTGTTTTGCACACTCCAAGCTACTTCTTCCATGATCTTTTCACCTTTCGAAAGAAGCAATTCGCCCGTACGCGGGTCTGCGATATTTTGTGCGGAAACACGCCCTATCAATCTTGATGCGAGCGATAATTTTTTATTGAGTTTATAACGTCCCACCAACATCAAGTCATATCTTTTCGGATCGAAAAGCATAGACATGAATAACGGCTTCGCGCTGTCTACCGTCGCGGGTTCTCCCGGACGCAGACGTTTGTATATTTCCATAAGTCCCGTATCTACACTGATGGAGATGTCTTTTTGCATAGCTGCCATCAAGCGTTCTTCTTCACCGAAAACCTCGATGATCTGTTCGTCCGTACCGAGACCCAAAGCACGAAGCAATATCGTGATCGGTATTTTTCTCGTACGGTCTACACGCACGTAAAGGATATTGTTTGAATCCGTTTCGAATTCAAGCCATGCACCGCGGTTCGGTATAATCTGTGACGCGAATAGATCCTTGCCGTGTTTATCGATCGTTTTGGAGAAATATGCGCCCGGTGAACGGACCAATTGGCTGACGATAACACGTTCAGCCCCGTTGATGATAAACGTACCTGTATCGGTCATCAGCGGGAAATCAGCCATAAAGATATTTTGTTCTTTGATCTCGCCCGTCTCTTTATTCGTGAATCTTATCTTCACTTTCAAAGAGGTGGAATAGTTCGTATCCCTCTCCTTACACTCTTCTACACCGTATTTCGGCTCACTGTCCGCGGTATAATCAATGAACTCCAAAGAAAGATTGCCCGAAAAATCCACGATCGGGTTGACATCATCAAACACCTCTTTGAGTCCTTTGTTCAAAAACCAGTCATATGATGACTTTTGAACCGTGATCAAATAAGGCATTTCCATGACATCTTTGATCCTGGAAAAACTCATTCTTTCCCTCAGTCCGATTTGTTCCGGATGTAACAATTGCACCACTCCTTAAATAACGTTTTTTTAGACGAAAAAAAAGTCACTTTAATGTCATTTTCGTAATATTTTTACATTGCAACGCACCGCAAAAATATGCGAATAATCTTGAAAATCATCATGTCCTGTCTGTTATTTGTGTTCCCCAGTTCGGATTTTGATGATTTCAACGATCATTAAGTGATTTCCTCCACCTTTTCTTTGCCTTTTTATCTGCAAAAAACTAGCATTCTATTCATTTCAGTAATTATTTATTATATTACAACAACAATAGAATGTCAACATTTGATTTAAAATTCCAAAAAAGAATTGACATTCTGTATTTTTCCGCTATACTATATAGGTTTTTTTAATATGCGATCATCTTCTTTCAAAAATGAACTCCCAAACCCATGTTCCGCACCATAAAAAGTATAATCATTATAAACTTTTTCGTGTACGGATACAACCCCTTACCCAACGATAATCCCGTTGTAATTTGTTTTTAATCTATCACTGCTTTTTTCCGAGTCCGATGCCTCATCACCACATTCAAAAGCCACCCGAAAAGTGTGTACACATCATGTGTTCTATATGCTCGTCCGATATCAATTCAGATCTGCATTATCGCTCTTACTTTGCTTCGGACAATGAGGCACGATCACTAAGCCAAAAAGAGAGTTAAAGTGATTGCGATTGTACAAACCTAAAAAAACTTTGTCCTTTATCGCCGAATATGATAAGCTGAAAACAGTGAATGTTATGAAAGCGCGATTCGGAGAGGATCAAAAAAATTATGAGTACATTCTTGTTAAAAATACTTGCGATCATCTTTATGCTGATGGATCATATGTACCGTCTGCTGCCCGGCTATCCCTTATGGTTCAGCTATGTCGGAAGACTCGCGGCGCCGATCTTCTTCTTTCTGATCATCGAAGGGTTTTATCATACGCGTGACCGAAAGAAATATATGTTGCGCTTGTTCGTTTTCGGCATCCTGATGATCGGTGTAGATTATTTGATCGGCATCAACTACAATATCTTCCTCTCGCTCGGTTGCGGTGTCGCTATGCTTATCGGACTTGACAACGTAAAACAAACCAACGGCGAATCTGCAAGTCCTATCTTATTCACTGTCATCAGCGGTACGGCGATGTTGTTTACCGAAGCATCTTATTACGGTCTCGGCATAATCTTGATCTTCTATTGGTGTAGAGATAAAAAAGGGTTGATGCTCATCTTTTACGCATTGTTGAGTCTCATCCCGTCGTTGTTGTACGCGAGATCAGGCATGCTGCGTATGGACCTTCTCATCTATCATTACCAGTGGATGATGATATTCGCTTTCCCGTTCTTCCTGTTATATAACGGAAAGAAAGGACATTCTTCGTTTATCGCCAAATGGGCATTCTATCTGTTTTACCCCGTTCATCTGATCGTTTTTCGATTGATCACGCTTTTTTGAGCAATAAAAAAAGATGTTATCCACTCAACATCTTTTTTATATTATTTAGACATGATCACGGTACATTTACTTGCTTGCTGATAAGGTCCGTTTTTACCTTCTCGGTGATCCTGTTCTGAGACAAATACTTGAACCAACGTATACCCTTCTTCAGAGCGCGCGTTGAGATATGCTTGAAGCTTACTCATGAATAAGTCTCTTTCAACAATGAACTGCATGTTCTTCCCTCCCCGGAATTATATATTATATATAATAATTTATCATATTAGCATAGTAGAGTAAAGGGTTTTACCCGAAAAAATTTTTCTGATGATTAAATTACGGTTAAGCATCGGTTAAAAATGCGCTACGTCTTAAAAATCGCGTTATAATAAAGATAATATAAACCGAAATGAAGGAGGGCACATATGCGCAAACAAACAGCATCCAAGATCTGGGGGATCTTTTTGATCGTCATCGGCCTTTCCGTAGCAGGACACGTCTTCGGTTGGTGGACGCTGAGGCTCTTCCAAGGTTGGTGGACACTTTTCATCATCGTACCTTGTATCATCAGCATGGTGCAGGACAGTGTAAAAACGTCCAATGCCGTCGGACTCGGTATCGGTGTTGTCTTGCTTCTTTCCGAACGAACACTTATTTCATGGGCGATACTTGCCAGGTTATTCCTTCCCGTTGTGCTCGTCGCGGCAGGCTTGCTGCTTTTATTGAGAGGTCCCGCATCCGATAAGGAAAAAGCTGAAGGCGATCCGTCCTCAGTCAACGTCAATGAGAGTGAACCCTCCGCGCGACCCGAAACACCGGTCGCAGAGGATGTCGATCAAACGGAAGAACAAACACTCGATGATAATACGGAGGAAGCTGAAGGAGACGATGACTCCACAGTATAAATTAAGAACTTTTAAAACGCAAACATATGGTTTGCGTTTTTTTATTGCAATTCTATCGTGTGCAAAGCGCTTCTGTATTTTATCAGATCTTCGATCGGAAATACCGCTCCGTGACCGGGATAGAGTTTTTTCGCTCCGCTTGCGATTATCTTATCCCAAGAAGCCGCATAAGCTTCTAAATCTTCAAGCACAATACTGATATGCTTCTTGCTCGGGTAACCGTTCATCGCCGCGTCTCCGCAAAACAACGCGTTGTCGATAAGCAGACCGATCGAATCTGCCGCGTGACCGCTGAGTTCTATTACTGTCATATCCAAGCCAATGTTTTTGAAATATTGTGTTTTTCTATCCCATACGATAAAGCGTTCGGTGTCCGTAACAGGTGTAAATCCGTGACGGATCATCCCTGTTTTTTCTAAGAGTTTTGCCGCGCGTTTCGCTTTCTTTGAGGTATAGCGCATATCGGAAACATTCTCGCCTGACGCAAGTCTTTCGACCGCCTTAGGATGCATGAAGATATCAGCACTCGTCTCAGCGATCAGTTCATTTAAAAAACCAGCATGGTCGTCATGCGCATGCGTAAGGAATACGGTTACGATCTCTTCAATATCTATATCGCATTTTTCCGCCATTTCTCTATACGCTTCAAACGTTCCGCTATAGCCTGTGTCGACTGCGATCACGCCTTTCGAGGTCCTTATCAGATACGCGTTCACGAGCATATTTCCGACGTGGCATATTTGATGATCCATAACGCACTCCTTATAAGCTTACAGATTCTTTTCCTGATATTCGCACAGATCGACTAAAGGACAGTCCGAACACTGCGGACTTCTCGCATGGCATATTTCTCTGCCGTGCCAAATGAGCCAGTGGTGCGCCGCTGACCATTTGTCTTTGTCGATAATATCCATCAGCATCTTTTCTGTCTTTACGACATTGTCCGAATCCGCAAGTCCGATACGGTTGGACACTCTCTGTACGTGCGTATCCACCGCTATAGCATCGACGTTAAAGGCGTTTGAAAGCACAACATTCGCCGTCTTTCTGCCCACACCCGCAAGCGCTGTCAGCGCATCAAAATCAGCGGGCACTTCGCCGTTATGTTCTTTAAGCAACATCTCCGCCGTTTTGATGATGTTGGTTGATTTCGTTTTTGAAAGTCCGCACGGACGGACGATCTCTTGTAATTTCTTTTGCCCGAGCTTTAGCATTTCTTTGGGTGTATCGGCAACTTTAAAAAGTTCTTCTGTTATCATATTCACGCGCACATCGGTGCACTGCGCCGAAAGGATCGTTGCCGTAAGTAATTCATACGGCGTTCCGAAATCCAATCCGCATGCTCGGTCCGCATATTTCTGTTCAAGGATCACTATAACGCGATCCGCTTTTTCTTTATTCATGCTTTATCCTTTATCTGTGTAGATTTAAAGTATAATCGTTTATTTCTTCTTTATCGTATTAAACGTCACGCTGAACGTCGTACCGTTTTGTTTACTGCTTGCAACGTCGATCTTCGCCTTATGTATCTGCGTGATATGTTGTGCGATCGAAAGTCCCAAACCGTATCCTTCGCTTTCTCTTGCCCGTGATTCATCCGCGCGGTAAAAACGCTCAAAAATATGTTTCAAATGTTCTTCATCGATCGGCTTTCCGATATTGTGTACGGACAGCACGGCTTTGTCTGTCCGCTTCTGTAATCGTACGGTGATCTGTGTATTCATATCCGAATATTTTACGGCATTGTCGATCAGTATAATGACCAGTTGTTTGATCTTGTTTTCATCCGCCTCGATAAAGATATCGGGGGCAATATCGCTTACCAAGGTTTTTTCTTTTTCGTAAACAAGCGATTCGCACGAAAGCAAACTGCTGGTGACGGAACTGCTCAGATCGATCGGTTTAAGCACTTCATCACCTCTCGCATCGTCCGATCTTGCCAAGTAAAGCAAGTTGTTTACAAGGGATGTCATGCGATCAGCTTCCGTTTTGATATGCCCGATCCACTTGGTTTGGGTTTGTATCTTATCGTTCGGATGCGAAAGAACGATGTCAGTATTCGCAAGGATACTTGTAAGCGGCGTACGCAATTCGTGCGACGCGTCTGCGATAAACTGCTTTTGTTGTTTCCAAGAACGTTCGATTGGTTTTACTGCCCAAGAAGCGAAAAAGACACTGATCGCAAAGAAACCTAACAAGCTTCCTCCGCCAATCCACAGATAACGCGAAAGCAGATGACGCAAAGTGGCGATCTCTTCGCTTCGGTCTGCAAACGCTATAATAGTCCGCCCGTCTTCGTGGGATATGTAATAACGAAGGCTGTCATCTTTGCCCGCAAACCCGATCGATTTATCCTCTTGCAACACTTGCAAAGCAAGCTCATCCGCAGGCATCGTTTCAGGTGGGAGTGCGTATGTGTCTATAACTTCGATAACATTCCCTTCATCGTTAAGCACGATTGCAAAAACTGAATATTTTATAAAGTCACCTTCAATTTTGCGTTCATTTTCAAAAATATCATCATCATCGTCGTCATGCTCTTCTTCGTCGTCATCGAAAATATTCCTCGGAGCCTGCAAGGCATTCCCCTCGGCAGCTTTTTGTAAAACCTCTATACTCAGTTCCGCTTGTTGGTTTGCAGTTATCACATAGATCCCTGTCAATGCGGCACTTACGAGCAAGATCACGACGATCATATACGTAACGATAAATTTTATTTTAAGGCGCCTGATCATTGCGTCTCCTCCGAGAGGTAGTAACCCATCTTTCGTACAGTAGATATCAGAACTTTCGAGCCTACGAAAAATAACTTTTTACGCAAAAAAGAAATGTACGCTTCGACATTGTTATCCTCGGCATTCGATTCCGTTCCCCATACCTTTTCCAATAATGACTCTTTGGATACCACATTACCCTCATTGCGCATGAGTATCTGCATCACTTCAAATTCTTTCCTACCGAGCCGTACACTCTTTTCGCCGCTTTTTAGGAGAAAGTTACTTGTATCGAGCGATACGTCTCCAAATGATAATTCTTCGGGAGCTATCTCGCCTTTTCTGCGTGTCAAAGCGCGAACCCTTGCAAGTAATTCTTCTGTCGAGAAAGGTTTCGTAAGATAATCGTCCGCGCCGCTGTCCAATCCGCGTACTTTATCGGCGATCTCGTCTTTTGCGGTAAGGAGCAAAACGGGCGTTGAGACTTGATCCTCACGCATGGAACGCACAACTTCAAACCCGTTCATTCCGGGTAGCATCACATCCAAAATAATGCCGTCGTAGATCCCGCTCATCGCGTAATCCAATCCGCTGACGCCGTCATGCACGACGTCTGTGCTGTATTTTTGCTCTGTTAATATTTCAGCCAATGCCTCGGCGAGCCGTTTTTCGTCTTCGACGATCAGTATACGCATTTTCTGTCCCTTTCCCATTTAAATCAATGTAAATTCGTTTAATTGTATTATAGCACAGAAACCTGAAACGAACCTGAAAGAGTGATTTCAGAGTAATTTAAGTTTTTTATGTTAAGATTGTCTCAAACCAAAACAAATCGATCTGCTTATAAATGCAAAAGAGCTGTATCGGAGGAAATCATGAAAAACAAAATGAACAAAAAATTGATGTTGGACGTGTTGATGACGGTTATGTTCATCGCTCTTATGGACTATGCTTTCACGGGGCTCTTGCTCCATGAGATCATCGGTCTTGCGATCTTCGCGTTCTTCTTCTTTCATAAACTCATTAACTTCAAATGGATCAAATCAGTCACAAAGCGCTTATTCGATCCGAATTTGAAAGCAAGAACGAAAGTCATGTACGCGCTTGACGCACTGCTTTTAGTCGATATTGTATTGATCACGCTCAGCGGAGTATTCATCTCGACCGAAATGTTCCCGAATCTCTTTTCGGTAGCGGATCGTTTCTTATGGGTCACGATCCATCACATTGCGTCTTACGCGGGACTTATCGCCATCTCACTGCATGTGGGGCTTCATTGGAAAATGATTATGGCGGCATTCCGTAAAATGTTTCGCATCAAAAAACCGAGTATCATCCGCACCGCACTCGTACGATTGATGGCATTATTGTTTATCGTTGCAGGCATTAAATCTTCGTTTGATGTCGGTATGGCCGAAAAGCTGGCGCTCACAAGTGATGACGAAAGCGATGATACCGCCATAACCGACGAAACGGCTTTGGTGGGTTCTCTCAATGCGATCATCAACACAGAAGAATCGGTAGAAGATACAGCGCCCGAAACACTGAAGATATACGGAAAAGGCAACGGTGACGGCGACCACGAAGAAGAGGAAGAGGACGATGATGATCATGAAGAAGAAGACGATCATGAATCATATGATACGGAAACCGTTCAAGCAACTTCAGATGCACAGATAACTTCTACACAAGTTGTTGACAGTGCTCCGTCATTAAGCAACTATCTTTCAAAGCTATATTGCACTGGTTGTAGTAAACATTGTCCGCTCTCGGCACCGCAATGCAACATCGGTGTTGGGCAAGCACAAACAGCCACAAGTGATTATTATGTTAAATACGCCGTACCAGCTTCAGAGCAAACATATATCCCAAGCGTTCAAATAACATCGAGCGCAGCGGCACAAACACCCAAGGTAACGGCTTCTCCGGTAGTAGATACCGCTCCGTCTTTGCTCGACTATTTGTCAAAATTCTACTGTACGGGTTGCGGTAAACACTGTCCGCTATCCGCTCCACAATGTAGCGTGGGTGTACGGCAAGCCGAAGAATCTGCGACCGAATATTATGTATTATACGCGGCGGATTTAGATACAGCCTTAACAGATCCGACAACAAACGATACGACTGACACCGATTCGAATAATAATGAGAGCTTAGACCTTAATCCGATCACAGACAATGTATTCGCGGATTACCTGCCGATCATGGGACTTTACATCGGCGGCGCGTATTATACGATAGAGCTCATCGATAAAAAGAAAGAGAAAAAGTCCGATAACAAATAAGCTATAACCGTTCATCCCTAATATAAAAAAGCCGAAAGAAATCTTCTTTCGGCTTTTTGTATTCTTTTATAATGTAAAACATGCAAGCATGGTTTATTGAATGCTATCGGTAATCATAAAACAGGATCTCTTCACTTGCTCTGTAGGATACAGGAGGATTATCTGAAAAGTACTCTTTCGCTTCTTCATAGGTTTTGCTGCTCAAATACATATAATTCGCCAAATCATGTTTATAAGTGTAATCCTCCAAATGCGTCACGATCTTAACGATCTGATTCTCCGCGTGATCGATATAATACTCCTGCGTTATGACGGCTTTGATATCATCGTCGGTTGTTCCGTACATCTCAGCGATATCCACTGTATATTCACCGCTGTATACACTGACCGTCACACCGTCCAATTCCGTTTCTTCAACAAACGTATAGGTGACATCTTCGCCGTATCCACTGTAATAAGACCGCTCCACATGCTGTACAACAGTCGAACCGTCAGACTGTACAATTTCGCTTTGAACTGTATTTCCGCTTCCGCTGAGCGTGTATTCGCTCCACAAAGAACTTGTGTAATCGGAATTGTCGTAATCGATCGTAATATGTTCTTTATAAGGACTATGTTTATATTCCCCTAAAAAGGTAACTTTTGTCGTACTGCCATCACTGTTCGATCGATTGATCATTACCCACGTATAATCAAAATCCTGCCCGTAATGCTTCGCGACGATCTCTTCGATCGACAGTTCCTCTTGCGGTTCTTTGTTGCATCCGCTGCTTAAAAGTATGATCACAACCATTAGTGTTATCACTAGATATTTTTTGTTGTTTTTTATCATTATCCCTCACCCACCAATTTAATATTTTCCCCTATTTATAAAAGCCGAAAAATGAATTCTCATTTCGGCTTTTTGTCGATACAAAGTTTTATCCGATCGGGTGTTCTTCCGCGTATTTGCGTCCGTACACTTCAAGTTCATCCAAAAAGACTTCGTTGTTCCAATCGCGATAACATCTGCCGTTCGGTATCGAAGGATAGAATCTGCCCGCGGGGCAATAAGTATCTATCGCGCGTCTGACTTCCGCTCTTATCGCTTCTTCCGTGATGTTCGCCACATCGATCTTCGGTCCGTCTATCCCGCCGATCATCGCCAATTTGCCTTCGGTCCTGCGTTGAATATCAACGATATCGTTTTGAGCGATAACGCCCTGCCAAACGTCTACGCCGATCTCGACCATATCTTCCACGATCGGTTCACAAATGCAATCCGCATGGTGCATATAGATCATGCCGCCCTCATGGATCGCGTCGGATATCTCCTGTTGCAACGGCTTGATGATCTCTCTCCAGATCCTCGGCGGTAAAAATAAGTTTTGTTTCGTGCCCCAATCATCGTGATAAAAAATGATATCGGGATGCGTTTCTTCCGCTAGTTTTTTGATGAATTTTATCTTATAATCGGCTATCACGCGAAGCAAAGCCGCCATCTCATCGGGATATTCCATATAGTTGATCAGTGCGTTTTCCACGCCCAAAAGAAAGTGGCTTCGCTCAAACAGTCCGCCCGCGCAATACGCGCACGCCAAATGTTCGTTTCTGTCTATCTCGGCTGCCTTCTCTCTCGCTTCCGTCCAGTCGTATTTGTCGAGGTCGGGAACGACCAATTGCTCTTCCCATTTTTCGATGTCTTTTATCACAACGTTCTCATCTGTGATATGCGGATGTGCGCCCGGCGCGTCCGGTAAAAAGATCCGTACCGTACCCCAGGAATCCTTGTGTTCTTTACCGTCTTGCGGAACGGCATCCCCGGTCAATACTGGGTCCGGGATAAATGCGACCGACGCCATCAAGTCGCCGTAATAATCGGGTTGCTCCCTGTTGTAGATTGCCATGACATTTTCTCGTAAGTTCATATAGTACCCCTTTTTTGCTTCTGTTTTTTTATCTTCCGTACGATTTTCCTATGTCATATAGGAATTTAATTAAGTGTACCATAACGCGATATATCCGTACAAGCATGCATTTAAAAAATTTAAGATTCATTCATATTTTCGCCTGCTCAAATAGTTCATTTTTTCGCGACATCTAAAGCGTATTTATCTATTTTTTTAATCGTATTTCAATAATTATTTATCGATAAACGATAAATTTCTATTGACAAATCAGAATGTAAATCATATAATGTCAGCGTTGGGAGGTATATCATGAACCAAGCATTACGCAACTTTATCTTGTTTTTCACAAAATACCTGATGATCTTTCTGATGATCGCAGATGTCGCCGTTATGGTAGCTTTGCCGTTCATTTTGGAAATGTGGATGGGCTGGTTCTACGAACCGAGCATCGCCCGAGAATACCTCACTTTTTATTACGCTTTGCTTTATACCTGTGGCATTTTGACTTTATTGATACTAAACAATCTGCGCCGCTTATTAAGTCTAGCGATCAGAGAGCAACCCTTTGTGCGAGAGACTGAAAGAAGATTGTTTCGCATGGGTATCGAGGGCTTTGCGATCGGGCTTTTTTTAACGGCAAAGATCTTCGTGCAGAACTCTTTTATGACGATGACTTCTGCGGTGGTCTTTATTATCGCAGGCTTATTCTGCTTTGTCTTGAGCGATCTATTCAAACGCGCGGTGGACTACAAAGAAGAAAATGATTTAACGATATAGGAGGCTGCAATGATCAAAATAAATTTAGATGTCATGATGGCAAAACGCAAGATCAGCCTCAACGATCTGGCCGAAAAAGTCGGCATCACCAACACTAACCTGTCCGTATTGAAAACGAACAAAGCAAAAGCCATTCGTTTCTCGACGTTGGATGCTATCTGCGAAGCGCTCGATTGTCAACCGGGTGACATCATGGAATTCACGGAAGAGACCTAAGGAGTATAACGATGGAAAAACTCTACGGAAATAAAAAAAATAGTATCATGCTTTTAAGCTGCAGCGCCGTTTTGGGCATCGTGTTCAATGTGCTGTTTTACCAATACCGTTTCGGTATCAACTATCCGATCTATCTCGCGTTGATATTGGCGATGACCTACTGGGCACTTACTTTCAGAGAAGATTTCAATCGAAAAACTTATTTGTTTATGTCAGTAGCTATGATGTTGATCGCGGCTAATTTCTGCTTCAGTAAAAACGATATTTTATTGTTTTTGGACTTTATGAGCGTACCTGTTTTGTACGTTCTGACGGTGATCTTATCGTTGAAGAAGGACGACCCGGTCGGCATCGCGTTTGTATCTCAAGCATTTATACCTGTAGTAAATATGGACAAATTCGTGCGGTGCGCCGCCGGACTTATGCGGACGACGAACGAGGGGAAGAAAAAAGTCACGGGCAAAATTTTGCTCGGCGTGTTGTTCGCGGCGCTTGCGCTTATCATTATCCTGCCACTGATGATATCTGGTGACCAAGCATTCTCGGTATTGTTCAATAAATTCATCGATATCGAGATCACGATAGATACCGTCATACAGACGGTCCTGTTTGTGATCGTCGCACTCTACTCGTTTGGGTTCATCTATTTCGTCTATCATAAGAAGAAAGAGAAAGATACGGTAGCCGAAGAATTGAAAATGCAGCTAACCGAAAAAGATCCAAACACTTTCGCATATACATTACTCACTTTTTTGATCGTGATCGGCGTCGTGTTTCTCAGTTTCGCGCTTGTACAAATTTTGTACTTGTTCGCGAAGATCAACGCAAGCCTGCCCGCAAATTTCTCTTACGCAGAGTACGCGCGCAGCGGATTCTTCCAAGTTTGGATACTGACCGTCATAAATATGGCGATCATACTCGGTGGCGAAAAAGTAAGCCGTGCGATCACGCTTGTGAGAGCGAGGATGTTCCATATCGTTTTTTCTGTATATGTAGTGATCAATTTCGCTATGACAGCGTCTGCGTTTTATAAGATGATGATGTACGAGAGTGCGTACGGATTGACGCGTTCGCGGCTTCTGGTGTTTATCATCCTGATCTTACAGACATTGATCTTGCTCATGCTCATGTATAAGATTTGGATCAAGAGCTTCCGGTTCTTTACGATCTCTTTGATCTTAACGCTTGCCTTTTTCATCGGCGTAAACTACATGAACATCGATGCTATCGTTGCGAATCGCAATCTCGCGCGGTTCGAAACGACACAACAACTCGATGTGAATTACCTGTTCTATTTCCTTTCGGACGATGCACTGCCTGTCCTTTACGATTATGCTATTAATAACTTCGGATATGCAGAATTACATTATTTCCCGGATCCCGAATGGAAAGATACCGAAAATGGCGCTGACTACGAGTATATCAAAGCAAGTTACGTTGCGAAACTCTTCGATGCGCTTCATGCGAACCGCATCACTTACAGAGGGCTCAACTGGCGAGAATACAACATCGTTGACAGCAACAACTTCAAAATGCAACAATAGCGCTGAAACAACAAAACCGCTCTTTTTAGGGCGGTTTTTTATATTTAAATTTATTTATTCAATTTAATATGCTATACTGTAATCAGATACCGCACTTATTGACATCGTTGCGTACACAATGCTTCGGAGGATACGATCATGAAAAGCAAGTATTTCAAAATGAACCGCCCTTTGGAAAAAAAAGAGCCTTCAGATTTTGGGCTGAAAGAAACCGATGAAGAGGATATTTATATCTCAGAGGAAGACGGTTCAAAGTGGAGAGAGTTATATCTGTACGATTTCGGTTTCGGCAGAGAAAAAGGGTATGAACGCTTGCCGGCATTATCGTTCTCGGAACTTTTCGACCTGCTTGTTTTTAGTTCCGATAATGCCGATCACTACGGCGCGGCTTCGGTGCTACTCATGCGCCATCCCCAAGAATTGCTTGATGTTTGCCTTTGCCTATTTGAAGAGGAAGTCGATCTTGATTTCTATAAAGACGCGTTCAGAACGCTCAAACTTGACGATCCCGTTAACCGCACTGCCACGGTTGGTAAATCCGGCGATGAGATCTCAGCCGATTTCGACCGCTGGGAAGAACTGGGATTTTACGTCGAAGACCTGCTCCGCAGTAAATAGCGGAGCTTTTTTATTTAAGATCATACCGTGCAAACTCCATATTAAATCATCTTACCGCAATTTTTTACATTTAGTCATATACCTAATTCAAGTGTTTTCAACGTATGATCGAATCTTCCAATACAAGTTTGCAATTAAAGACCAGAAATATCGGATATAGGCTGTAAGTAAAAAAATCGCTCTATACGAGCGATTTTTCAATGATTCCATTTGGTGGAGGCGAGGGGAGTCGAACCCCTGTCCGAAAATACATTGGAAAGAACTTCTCCGGGTGCATTGTCTTGTTCGATTTGACCTGACATAAGAGCAAGACACAAACCTTACATCAGACGAGTTCCTTTATACTATAAGGTTAGGAACATGGCCTTATAGGAGCCTGCGTTCATTGACACTCAAATACCTACAGGCAGGACCGTAAGTAAAGAGCGTGCTGCACTAGGCAGCAAATGCGAAGTTATTATCTTCTGCGTTTAAATTATTGTGCCGTTTTTAAAGATGCCCGGCTCATCTACCCGCTATTCAGACCTCATTATCCCCGTCGAAACCTTTACGCCCCCATATTTTATTGCGCTTTCAATGTGCGCTCTATCCGTCTTTGCGCGTCTTTTTTCGCGCTGACTTGTCGTTTGTCATAGAGTTTTTTACCTTTTGCCACACCTAAAGACACTTTCACAAAAGAACGACTGAAATGCAGATTGAGCGGAACGAGGGTGTACCCGTCTTTCTGCGTTGCTTCTTTTAATTTCCGTATCTCTTTTTTATGCAACAAAAGTTTGCGCTGGCGCAGCGGATCTTTATTGGCGATATTGCCCTGTTCATACGGGCTGATATGCATATTCGAAAGATAGACTTCGCCGTTTTTGATGTATGCGAAACTGTCGCTCAGATTGACCTTGCCCGCGCGGATGGATTTTACTTCCGTCCCCGATAGTTCGATGCCCGCCTGATACGTATCTTCGATATAATATTCGTGATATGCTTTTTTGTTTTGTGCGATGGTTTTATTTTTCTCATCCGCCATATTTATCACCCGTCTCCGTTGCGTTTGCATATTACATTATACGTTCAAACAATGCATCTGTCAATCGAATAATCATTCGCACGTATGTTTGTAATATAAACATAACCCTATCTTAATCATCCATTAATATTAGTATTTTAAAACAGTAAAAAGCCGAATTTATCGGCTTTTTACGCATCGACTCTATTTATCAATTATTTTTAGAAAATCCGACACGGGACGTCTTTTTGTTGAGAATGTGCTTTCAATCGTAGTCATATCTCCGTAGCCCAATGCAATACCGATCACGATCTTAAATTGTTCGGGGATATTAAGTTCTTCACGTATCACATCAGCATATCCCATTTGCATGATCGCGGGGATCGTATTCAATCCGCAGTCTTGCGCGGCTAACATCACGCTCTGTGAAAAACTGCCGATATCATATCGTGACCACTCCGGCAGATCTTTATCCATACACAACACAATAAGCGCAGGAGCGCCGAAAAAGCTTAAATTATTCTCGGTCATCTTCGCTCTGCCTTCTTTATCATCACGATCGATCCCTAAAACACGCAGATGTTCCGCGCCCATTTCAGCGGTCCTTGCTTGATGCGCTTCAGGCCAACCCCTTGCAAAAGGCAGGTCAGGCTTGAACTCGATACCGCTTTTGAAATTCTCCAAATTTCTTTTTCGCATCCGCTCAAGCGGTTCACCCATTGCGACATAGACTTCCCACGGTTGCGTATTCGCCCAGGACGGTGTCCATTTCGCGGCTTCCATGATCTTCTCGACCGTTTCTTTATCGACTTGTATCGGTTTATACGTCCTCGTACTGTGACGGGATTCCAATGCTTTGATTACATCCATTTTATTTCTCCTATATTATTGAATTGATATCGTTCTTTCTGATATCTTATCATTCATTTTATCATTTTTGATGCAGTGAAACAATGTAATGCATGGTATAATAGTATGCATACTTTAAATAAAAAAAGATCGTACTTACGATCCCAATGAGGAAATAATGTTCAGAAAAGAAAAACGAAACATCGACAACATGAAGTTTTTAAAATATGTCGAAACAGATACCGAAGCTTGTGTGATACAAGGGCTTTTGGAGTCCAACGATATCTACAGTTATTTGGATTACGAGATCGATGGGGGAAGCCTTAAAGTGATCATGGGGAATTCCAACTTGGGCGTCAATATTTTCGTACATGAAGATCAATATCAAGAAGCACTGGATCTGCTTGATTCTCCGTACGAAGAAATATAAATAAGTTTGATCTCAGCCATTGATATGGCTATAGAGTTGGTCTGCAAGATCCGCGAATTTCTCGATCGAGATATTCTCCGCGCGAGCGTTTTCTTCGATCCCCGCTTTATATAACAATTCTTTTACCGTTTCTTTTTGCAAGTTAAAACCTGCGGATATGCAATTGAGTATCGTCTTTCTGCGTGTTGCGAAAGCCGCGCGCACCGTTTTGAAAAATGTTTTTTCATCAATGACGGACACTGCCGGAGTTTCCCGCGGTGTTATTTTTACGACCTGAGAGTCAACATTCGGCATCGGCATAAATACACTTTTCGGTACTTCAAAAAGCTTTTCTACCTCAGCGTAATAATCCAACGCAACAGTGAAAGACGAATAGGTTTTTGTATCAGTTTGCGAACCCAAGCGTTGCGCAACTTCTTTTTGCATCATAACGACGATGGAATCAAACGGTATCTTTTCTTCCAACA
This sequence comes from uncultured Anaerofustis sp., assembly GCA_963674555.1. Lineage (GTDB taxonomy): Bacteria > Bacillota > Clostridia > Eubacteriales > Anaerofustaceae > JBGMEA01. The sequence goes on from OY771429.1 coordinate 946,344, forward strand.
GCTTCATGATGATCGGGGATGTAATATAATAAGGCAGATTCGATAGTACTTTGATCGTCTGCCCTTTTTTGAAACTCTCTTCGAATAATTGCTTGATATCCGCTTTCAAAACATCTTGATGGATCAAAGTAACGTTATCGCTCGAACCGAAAATATCACCAAGCATCTTGATCGCAAACGGATCGATCTCCATAGCGATGACTTTCTTTGCTTGCTCTGCCAACAACTCCGTTAACGCACCTATCCCGGGGCCGATCTCAAACACGATCTCATCATCTTTGAGTTCTAAAGAATCAACGATTTTTTGCGCTATAGTACCGTCCGTCAAAAAATTTTGACCCAATTTCTTTTTAAAAAAGAAATCATATTTTTTCATATATTCTTTTATGACCGAAGGCTTTGTCAATTCACCCATGTATCTTCCGATCCGAATAATTCATTATCCGCGAATTTCGTGTATATCTTGTTTTGTCACTGCTTTTGTAAAATAGATCAATGCTATGTATACGATGCCGCTTGCAAAGATCATTACCAATACAGCTAACCTGTAACTGATGAAATTTTCCAAGAAGTTATATCCTACTACCGCAAAAACACCCATAACACCTGAAGCAAACAAAGTTTTTAAAATCTTGCCTGTGATCTTTTCGATACCGATATGTTTTTTTACATCGATAAAGTTCAAAAGGAATATCACAAACGCTGCGATGAGAGAACTGTAGACCGCTCCGTAGATACCGATATCCGGATTGGATATCAACGCGATATTTAACAAAAGCTTTATCAAAGCTCCCCAAGCTAAGTTCTTCAGCGGTTTATAAAACATGCCGGAACCTTGCAGAACACCTTGCATCGTGAATATGCCTGTCGTAAAAACAGCAACATACGCTAAAGACATAAGCATCGTGTATCCCGAAGATTCTTCCGAGAATACTGTTTTCATGATCGGTTCCGCCAAGACACTAAGTCCTACCGCACACGGGAGCGATACCAAAAATGCAACTCTTATAGCAAGAGATGTTTTCTTGATCACTTTTGGTTTGTCGTTCTTAATAAATGAAGCGCTTATCGAAGGTACCAAACTTGCCGATAATGCGGCACCCAGTACCAACGGTACGTTGACCAATGTTTGCGCTTTTTGTTCCAATTGTCCGAAAAGTTCGGTAGCGATCTCGCCGCTCACACCGTTATTTTGCAATATCGTTGCGATCGTAGCGCTGTTGATCAGATCCATTACTGTATTGACAAGCCCGCCCAATGCGACCGGCAAAGCCAATATCACGAGTGTTTTTATCAAATAGCCGCGGCTCTCTTCTTCTTCAACGACCTGTTCTTTTAACAGATCGGATTGCTTTTTACGAAAGATAATAAAAGAAAGGTATAGAAACGCGAACGCAATGATCGCGCCGAACGTTGCGCCGAACGTCCCGCCTGCTGCACCGTATGCAACATCGAAACGATTTGTTAAATATATCGCAAGCGCGATACCTAATCCTACTCTGCCTATTTGTTCCAAAATTTGAGAAACTGAGGTAAATGTCATGCGTTGCATGCCTTGAAAAAACCCTCTGACCGCAGAGATCATAGCAACAAAGAAAGGCGCCGCCGCTAAAGCGATGATCGACCAATAAGCCTCCGGCTCCCAATTAAAAATGTCGATAAAAAACCGCGCGCCGAAGAACATCAACAATGAACAAGCAGTTCCGAGAACGGCTAAAATGATCAACGCGCTGTAAAAGACTTTATATGCGCCTCTGTAATTTCCGACAGAAGCTCGCTCCGATACCATTTTTGATATCGCAATAGGCAACCCTGCCACGGATATGATCAAAAAAGTATTATAAAGCGGATAGGCATAGGAATATAATCCCAACCCATAATCCCCGATAGTCGCCGCTAACGGGATCTTAAAGAACATGCCCAAAAACTTTGATAGTATTCCGCCCGCTGCTAAGATAGCGGCGCTTGTCAAATAGTTTCTTTGTTTATTTTTCACAACAATCCCTATTCTTTATACTTATAGTTTTAATTTTGATCGATTACTATTAAAAATACTGTGATCCTTATAAGTTTCGACCGCTTTTCACATTATACATGATATCTTTATTTAACATACCCTTTTGAAGGTTTTTTATCAATTTCTAATCTTTTTGTTAAATATTCATTTTCAGTTCCAAACGACTGATTGACAATCAAAAACAAATATGCTACTATTGTCAAGAATTCAATAATATCCTATGCTTTTACGATTATAGTGTTGTACGAGCCTGCGTAGCTCAGTAGGTAGAGCACCACCATGGTAAGGTGGGGGTCATCGGTTCAAATCCGTTCGCAGGCTCCATTTTTTTATAAATATAAATGTCGCAGGCAGGCAAGTCCCGTCTGTGTTTTAAAATACTTTTGCATAACGGCTTGCGTTGCACTTTTACTCATCTGATCTTCATCAATATTCACAATAAAATCAGCCTCGACCAATATTTGATAGTCTATCCCGTCAATTTGCGTGTAAGTATGATGATGCCCGATCAAATAGCAGACCCGATCGATCACCTCTTTGTCGATCTTATTTTTTTGTAAGATCATTTCAGCAATGGGAGGTCCTTCTATTTCTTGATAACTTCCGGCGGAAGATCCGTATTTTTCTTCGCTGTTTTTAATACCGATATCATGCATCAATGCCGCAAGTTTCAAAACAAACAATGTTTGTGCATCAACTGCTTCACAAACGGCGATATGCTTCGCAAAGGAATATACTTTCATAAAATGAAAGATGCGCCTGGAATCTCCCTTATAATAATCCAGCATTTCATCCATGATCAAATGTATTGTTTTTTCCTGATCTTTCATCTTGTTCTCGATCCAATCGATTATTATTTTGATAATAAAACTACTGTGCGATAGCTGCACTTACTCCACTAACGCTTTTTTAATAAGTGTTATTTCCTCGTTTGATACCCCTATCTCGTTGAGATACCTATTTGCTCCACCGTAAGAAGTTCTGAAAAACTGAAGCGTTTCGATCATATCTTTGGGTTTTGATTCAAACAGGTAATTGGGGAGTAAAAGATTGTACTGCTCCAAAACTTTTGCCTGGATCTCTTTTATATCGGGATTGTAACTTTCGCTCAAACTGTAATCCCGCACAATGATCTCATCGGGCACATCCGCCAATTGCAATAGGATCATCGCCACAACACCCGTACGGTCTTTACCCGCTGTACAATTAAATATCGTACCTTCGTTGATATTCAATGCAAAGAATTTAAAAATATCCCGAAAAGAAGCTTGGCTGTTTGTTAAAAGATCAATATACATTTCAGCCATCGTATCAGGGTAAATACCCGCGAGATTATCGGAATGAATGTTATCCAGAAGAGGCACGTTAAAGTAATTCATCTGTCTGAAATCACGCAAACCAGAAGGATGTTCTTCTATCTCGGTTCTTGCGCGAAGATCAAGATTGGCTCTGATCCCGTACGCATATAGATACGCCTTGTCTTCATTCGATAGTTTATCCAATTTGGCCGCTCTTACAAACTTATGATAATTGAGCATAATGCCGTCTGTATTGATATATCCTCCGAGGTCTCTTACATTGCTTGCTCCCAACAAAGGTAAACATTTTGGGTCTTTTTGGTCCTGCATATCTACGTCCTCTTATTTATATTAGTTGTCTACTCATATAACATATTTATAATAATCATATTGTTGTTGCACAATAAAACCGCTGTTTTTATAAAGCGCGAAAGCACTTTGATTGTCACTGCTTACTTCCAATAAGATACGTTTATTTTTTATTAAAATAAGCTCTTCGAGTAGCAGACTTATCATCTGTTTTCCGTAACCTTGGTTGCGATACTCAGGCAGAATGCCCAGTCCGAAAATATAGAATTTATCTTCCTGCCTGTTTACATTGCACATCCCGATGATCGTATCGTCCGAATACAAAAGGTATGTATCAAAATGCTCTGTGTCCAGTATCGTTTTAAGAGCACTTTCGGTATCTTTATTCACATCATGGAATATAGCGGGATAGATCGCAGCCATTTCATTCAAATAAGCTTCATTCGCTTTTGTCAGTTTCAGTTCGGTTTCAAGCTTTGAAAATTGCGCTGTATCCAGCTCCATCAAATATTCCGTTCGCTCGATATCGGCTCCGTATTTTTCGATAACATGCTTTGCGTCTTTTCCCGAAGGTTGATGCACGAATAGAACGTGATCGATCTCATAATTTTCCAGCTCATTTTTTGCCTCTTTAAAAAGCAATGAGAAATATCCCTTTCTGCGAAACTCGGGATGTGTATATGCGCTTATTTCCGCAACATCCGCTGTGGGGATGAACATCGACAGATAAGCGATCAATTGTTCTTCGATAAACAAGAAGAAATAGCATTTGATATTTTGATCAAAATTCAACACATGATCAAATGCTACTTCATCGCTTATGGGTTCATACGCGGCACATAGCCGCACTAAATTTTTGATTTGTTCTTTTTGTTCTTCCGTTACATCGCTAGCGGATATGATCTGCATAATATCCTCCTTGATCGATCGGTCATCGTGATTATTTTAAAAAGCCTTCAATGATCACTTCTTCGGCTTCAACATCGGTCATACCGAATGTTTGCAATTTGACCAGTTGATCATTGTTGATTCTGCCGATCGCCGCTTCGTGCACGATCTGCGCGTCCGCGTGGTTTGCCGCGATCTCTGGGATAGAACTGATCTGCGCGTGATCCATAATGATCGAATCGCACTGCACATGCGCGCGGCAACGCGTGTTACCGATCGCTTTCGGGTGAAAGATCTGCTTGGATGAATTCTTCGCGACCGAACGCGAAATGATCTGCACGACCGAATCTTCTCCGTCCAAATAAATATCCATATTTGATTCGGCAAATTGTTCTTCGTGTGTCATAAGTTTCTCGATCATGACCATTTTTGCGTTCTTTTCAAGATGCGCCGTTGTGTCTCGCTTCGTGGAGTCAACGCCTTTTATTTGTACCAATTCCATTTCGCAATAGGAATCTTCTTGCATATAGACTACTGTAACAGGGTTTAAGACCCTTTCGCCTGTGCCGCTGCCTTCACCATAGTGTTTTTCTACGTAACGTACTTTAGCGCCTTTTCCGATATGGAAAGTATGCACACCGTCATGTTCGCTCTTTTCAGAACCACTGTTGTGGATACCGCACCCCGCAACGATCAGAACATCCGCACCCTCGCCGATCTCAAAGTCATTATATACCATATCATTTAATCCGCTCTCCGTGAGGATCACAGGGATATGCACGCTCTCGTTTTTCGTAAAAGGCTTAACGACGATATCAATACCAGGCTTATCTTCTTTTGTCGTTATGATGATATTTTCGGTCGATCTTCTGCCTGCGCCTTCGCCGTTTCGTCGAATGTTATAAGCACCTTGCGGTATCTCGTGAAGATCGGCAACCGTTTCTAAAATTCGTTGATCTGTTTTATTCATGCGATACTGCCCTCTTCTTTTTTATAGATACAATCGTCGTCGAATTCTCCCATAAGATCAGGTAAGATATCCGTACTTTGTCCGTGTTTCTTCACTTTTCCGTCCGCGATCAAAAGAACTTCATCGGCAAGTTGCATGATCCTTTCTTGATGCGAAATAATAATAACGCTGTCGTGTATATTCTTATTCATCGATTTAAAACTGTTGACGAGCATCGTGAAACTCCACAGATCGATCCCCGCTTCGGGCTCATCGTAAATTGCCAAGTCCAACTTTCTGGCCATCAATGTCGCGATCTCGATCCTTTTGATCTCTCCTCCGGATAAAGATGCGTCTATTTCTCTGTCGAGGTAATCTTTGGAACAAAGTCCGACTTTCGTCAAGTAATCACAGCATACACCTTCAGGAAGGTCTCCGCCATGTGCAAGTGTAAGCAAGCGACGGATCGTAAGCCCTTTGAATCTCGGCGGTTGCTGAAACGCGTAACCGATGCCTAATTTCGCTCTCTCCGTAACGCTTTTATCGGTAATATCTTCACCGTTAAAAAATATCTGTCCCGATGTAGGTTTTTCGATGCCCATGATCAGACGGGCAAGCGTAGACTTCCCACCGCCGTTCGGTCCCGTTATAACGACGAATTTACCTTTATCCACTGTTAAGCTGACATTATCTATGATCTTATTGATTTTACCCGAGTCTGCCACTTCAAACGATATATTTTTAAGTTCTAGCATTTTACTTCTCCCATTAATTGGTCTGTTTCTTAAATTATAATCGCATACCTGTTTTTTAGCAAGTATTTCACAACCTTGTTTATCTTCTGAGAATGATACCCGAACGATAAAGTATTATATTTAAACACCTTATTACCCGGGCAATGTATCGATCTTGTTCATAAAAAACGCAAAAGCAGATGGCACCGCCAATTCGGATCCTATCTGTTCTTGGTCGAACCATTCAGCATCCTCTGTTACGATCTCTCCGGTCGTAATTATACGGTATCCTATCATGTGCCATTCTTTATGCGTAAAGATATGTTTTGTCTCTCCCAGTTTTTGGATTTGGTCGTAAGATATTTTTCGCTCTTGCAAATATTTCTTCATTTCTTTTAAGGACATTTTTTGATCGACGTTCGGAAACTCCCAAAGCCCTGCAAGTAAACCGCTGTTCTTACGCTTTCTCATCGCAATACGATCTTTATCGTCCGTAAATATCAGTACCGTTTTATATTCAATCTTTCTTTTTTTTGCAGCGCTTTTATATGGGATCTGTTTTGTAAGGCCTTCTTTGTATGCCCTGCACATGTTTCTCAGAGGACAAACAGCGCATTTCGGATCTCCCGTCGGCAAACAAACCGTAGCGCCTAACTCCATCATTGCTTGATTAAAATCACCGACACGATCATTCGGTAGGATATCCGTTAAAAACGCGCGGATATCTTTCTTCGCTTTCGGATCTCTGATGTCTTTATCATATGCATTTATTCTTGATATAACACGTAACACATTCCCGTCTACTACAGCATGTTTTTCTCCGAAAGCGATCGATGCGATCGCAGCGGCGGTATAGTCTCCGATGCCGAGGAGTTTGATAAGCTCATCATATGTATCGGGTATTTTTCCGTTATGGTTTTGAACGATCATTCCAGCCGCTTTACGCATATTGATAACGCGCCTGTAATAGCCGAGGCCTTCCCAAAGTTTCAGTAATTCTTCTTCCGTTGCATTTGCGAGTGCGTACACATCGGGGAGTGTTCGGATAAAACGTTCAAAGTACGGTCGAACCGTATCGACACGCGTTTGTTGCAACATGATCTCGGAGACCCATACGTGGTACGGTGAAAGATCTGAACGCCAAGGCAATATCCTTGCGTGTTTATCGTACCAAGCTAAAAGCAATTTCGGTATTTGTTGATGTTTCTTCATCTAAGTCATTCCATCTTTGTCTTTATAATAAGCTATCTTGATCTTTCAAAGCATACGGAAGGCGTGCAATGATATCGGATGCGATCATGCCGTATTGTGACAGATCCTCTGCAGCTATATCACCCGCAAGTCCGTGTATATAAACTCCTGTGGCAGCAGCCATGAAAGGATCGATGTTTTTGGCCATAAAGGATCCGATCACACCTGCCAACACATCCCCGCTTCCCGCAGTAGCCATACCGGGATTGCCCGTTGTATTAACAAATACTTTTCCGTCGGAAGATGCGGTAACGGTGTTAGCTCCTTTCAATACGATTGTCAGATTTTCGTAACGCTTCGCAAATTTCTGCGCCGCGCCTATCCTGTCATTTTCTATCTCAGCGATCATAAGCCCGTTCAGTCGTGTCATTTCAACAGCATGCGGCGTAAGAACGATCGGTACTTTGGATTGTCTGAGGATTTCTGTATCAAGAGCGATGATCGAAAGCCCGTCCGCGTCTATCAATAAAGGTCGATTGCTTTGTTTGATCAGCTCATAAACGATTTGTTTGGTATCATCGTCAATCGAAAGTCCGCAACCTATAACGAGCGCATCGGATGTTTCCGAAAGTTCGAGTATGCTATCTAAATTATCGATCGAGATCGTTCCGTTTTGCGTGGCTTTTAAAGGTATGCTCATCACTTCCAACGTTTTTGCGGCGACCGAATCATAGATCGTCTCGGGTACCGCCGTTCTGACGATGCCGCTTCCGCTGCGAAGCGCAGCCAATGAAGCCATTACGGGAGCGCCGTACATCGTCTTGCTTCCGCCGAGAACTAAGACCTTTCCGCAACTGCCTTTATGTTCGTTATGGGTATAAACGGGCAGCGTATTGATCGCGTCTTGTTTTTGATAGGCTCGGATATTCAGCCCTTCGTCATCGATCGGCTCTTGCGGTATACCGATCTCTTTTACGATGACCTCTCCCATATACGCTTTTGCGTTTGATAAAACATGCGCTATTTTTCTTAAACAGAGCGCTATCATAACATCGGCGTGCACCGCGACGCCCATCACGTGTCCGTTGTCCGCATTGATCCCGCTCGGAAGATCAACCGAGATCGTGTAATACGGCAATTGATCGATCGCTTCGATCAGCTCTTTGGCGACTCCTGTAATACTCGAGTTAAGTCCCGTTCCGAATACAGCGTCGATTACGATCGCGTCTTTCCGCGCTTTATACGGCGTTGCGATAAACGTGTCCGCGTCTGTTATTTTTCCGCCTGCGCTGAGATATTGTTCTTTCATAAGCGCGGCGTCGCTTTTATCGTCTTTCGGTTCTCCGCAGGATATCACCGTAACAGCCGCGCCGCATAGAAGCAACAACCGCGCGAGTTCATAGCCGTCTCCACCGTTGTTCCCACTGCCGCAAAAAACAAGGTATTCTCTGACATTGTAATCAGCGATACTTTCCGCAATAAATTCGTATATGTTTTTTGCCGCGTTACGCATCAACGTCGATCCGCTTATCCCATATTTTTGGATGGTCCGCTTGTCGATACTGCGCATTTGTTTCGAAGTTACGATATACATTTTTTTATCCTTCATCTTACTATCGATTTATAAATGATTATAGTACTATGGTATCATAAATCATAAGCAGACAATATACTTTGTTATGAAAGGATCAAAAGGATATGAGCGTTGAGCGTTGGCAAAATAGCGTGAAATTTATAATACGACGTTTTTTCGCATATAAATTCAATGTAACGTATATCTACGAAAATATCGATCCCAATATCGCTGCGCCGTATTTGGTGATCGGAAACCATGTAACTACATACGATCCTTTCTTTCTGAGTTTGGGTTTAAAAGAAGCCGTGCGTTTTGTGACGAGCGATCTGTATTTCAGAAACCCCATCATTTCGTATTTCGCAAAGAAAGTCGGTTGTATTCCGAAAGCAAAATTCGTAACTGATGTATCGATCGTGCGCACCTTATTGCAATGCAAAAAACAAAATGAGTCTATCGGTATTTACCCCGAAGGGTATCGGGATTGGGACGGCACGACGGATAATTTCGCGCCTTCTACCGCAAAACTCATTAAAATATTAAAGATCCCTGTTGTCGCAGTCGTTACCAAGGGCGGTTATCTCGCGATGCCCAGATGGTCATCGTTTCGTCGAAAAGGTAAGATCTTTTTACAATATAAAAAGATCCTGACTGAAGAACAAATTACGGACTTAACATGGGAAGAGATCCATCAAATTATAACTGATGCGCTTTATCACAGCGACAATGAATGGAACAGGAAAGAAATGCTTCCTTATGTGGGAAAAAGAATGGCCGAAACTTTGGAGCGAATGCTTTACTGTTGTCCGAATTGCGAAAGCTTTGAATCGTTGAGCTCGGAAGGTGATCGATTAAAATGCAATGTTTGCGGTTATGAGGTCAAATACGACAAATACGGATTCTTTACCGCGTCGAAAGACAAAACGTTGTATTACGATGATCCTTATGATTGGAAAATATACTGTGAAGAAGAGTTAAAAAAATATATTGCGGAAAGAAAAGATGCTGCAATATTGTTTGAAAGGATAGTACGCTTACGCCGCGAAAAAAATAGAGGTTCGCTATTTCGAACCTTTGACAAAGGCAGGATGATGATCTATAAAGACAGAATAGAATTTTTGGGTAAGAAGCATACAGTCATTTTTATGTTAGATCGCATAACGGGATTGAACAGTACAAAGAAAAATATGATCGACTTTTATTACGAAAATGTCAAGTACCGTATCGATCCGCAAAACTTAAAAGTTTCGGGACTTCTTTGGGAAACTTGTTATAAGATCTTAACACAGAAAGATCAAGTGGAAGTTTGCTGATCCGTCGCATTGTGAATAAGCGTTTTTTCATTGCATTCCTGACAACAAAACGGAAGTTCCAATCCGCTTTCGCTCATCAATTTTTCATCGGTTAAGATATCTTTCGCAATCCCGTCAGCGAATATAACGCCTTCTTTTAATACGATAACGCGGTCACACAATTCCAATGCCATATCCATATCATGTGTAGCAATGACTTTCGTGAGTGAAAGCGTACGAAGCGTCGATAAAAGCGCCCTTCTGGCTTTAGGGTCCAAAAAGGATGACGGTTCATCCAATAAAAGAACAGACGGATACATCGAAAGCACACAGGCTATCGCGACACTGCGTTTCTCGCCGCCTGACAGTTTATGTGGCGAACGATCTTGTAAATGCTCGATATTCAATTCTTTCAACGCTTTTTCGACTCTTATTTTTACTTCATTTTCCGGGATATCGTAGTTCCTCGGACCGAATGCGATATCATCGTATACGCGCGTCATAAATAAAAGATCATCGGGGTTTTGAAAAACGATACCGATCTTTGCGCGTATTTCGCTGATATTTTTTTTATTGACTTCAATACCGTCAAGACTGATCGTTCCGCTGCTCGGCGTGATCACGCCGACCATTGAGAGCAGCAACGAAGATTTCCCCGCTCCGTTTGCGCCCACGATCGCGACAGTCTCCCCGTCATTGATCGTAAGGTTCAGTTCTGAGACGGCGACTTTTCCGTCAGGATATGTTATCGTTAAATCTTTTATCTGGATCAATTGTTTTTTGCCTCCGTCATGTTATAAAACGCGTCCGATAAACGCATAGATATCTATAAAGCGTAGCGTAATCATAAGTATGCTGATAACAGCTAAGTATAAATAATCTTTTCGCACAGCTTTTTTTGCTGAAGAATAGTGAAAAGTTCCGTTGAAACCGCGGCATTTCATCGCAAAGTAAACCCTTTCGGCGCGGTCGATACTCCTAAGTATAAGCTGTCCGACAAACGAGCCCATATCTTTCATACGGATGCCTTTTTGCTTGGGCGAGCGAAGAATATAGGCGGTATACATCGTACCGGCTTCCTGTAAAAGCACTGTGATATAACGGTACGTCATCGTCAGTTGCATGATAAAGATTGAAGGGATCTTCATGCGGACCAGTTGATACGAAATATCGGTAAGCGAAGTTGTCGCTATCAATATCATTACGGCCGAAACGCATAAAAGTGTTTTTAAAATAATAACGGCAAAAGAGATCATACCGTATGTGACCGTAAAACCGTAAAACAAAAATGCGCCTGCACGATCAAAAAAGATATTGGACACACCTGCCAAGAACGAAAACGGTAAAGCGATCAAAAGTCTTTTTAACAGCAATCCGTAAGGAATGTCCGCAAGCGCTATCAAAACGACAGCATAAAAAATATACGGTATCAATCTTCCTAACGCGTAGCGGTTGAAAGATATCACCATAACCAAATAGATGAATGTCGTTATGATCTTAACGCCGGGATGCAGTGCATGGATAACGGTATCGTTATTTTCAAGGTCTTCAAGACTGTTGATACCCATCGCGGCATTCTTGATATTCGCCATCGTTCTCTCCGTTTATATGTTTCTGTAATAAAGTATAGCACGTATACAGGCATAATCTATCTAAAAAGCTTATGAATTCTCAAATTTGATAATGCTTTTCCTAAGTCAAATCAGTCTCAGGGCTCCGTATAATGCGTTTCTCCGTTTGCATATTCTGTCAAAACACCGCCGCCTGCTTCAAAAGTCACAGTCTTATATAGAGAACCGTCTTCATTATAATATGTCCACACGCCTACGAAATTATCATTCTCAAATGCGCCTTCTTCTTTCACTTGCCCGTTCGCGTAATATATTTTTGAATCCCCATCGATCTTACCATCAACCACAGTTTGGTAGAGCATTAATGAACCGTCATCAAAATAATATTTTTGCTCATTGTAAGTTTTACCGTCTTTTTCAGAATACAGATACAATAAAGTCAATATTTGGTTGGTATATTCCGATTCAGCCTTAAGTTGACCATTTTCATAATAATCAAAATTTGCATAATTTATATTCCCGTACATATTCAATCCGTGCGATTCGCCTTCAAGCGATTGGGTGATAGAACTGACTGCACCGTCTTGATCGAATAATATTTCGATCGAATACTTCACAAACGTATTCTCCACAAAGATCCTCGTGACCGCATTGCTCCCCGAGGTTCCCGTCATAGTATTATCAAGTGAGCCTGTTCTTTCAATTATAATAATATAATCCTGATTGATATTCGTCGTATATCCGTTTTCAAACGATAGGATATATACATAAGTGATACGCTCACCTTCAACATATATGTTCCATCCGATATTGTTTTCGTTTGCATCGAAATATTCCCGTTTGATCAAATTACCGTCCAAATCATACTCTTCGATAAGTTCAAAAATACTGTAATCATATACATCCGACCAGTTGAACAGATCCTTCATCAGTTTTGCGTTCGACTCATCAGAACGTAGTTTGATGATATCAGTTTCCGTAGCGGTTAATTCGATAGGGACATGTGCGATCTGCGTATCATCTTTACCCAGTTCTATAAAGAGTTCATCCATAATATCTTCGGGTTCCTTTTCGCCGCAACCGAAAGAAAATATCATCAAAAGCAACGTAAGAAAGATCAAAACAAACTTTTTCATAGCAAATACTCCGATCGAATAAATTCTGTTTATATTTTATCATATGTTTCACAAAATTTTCAATTTATTCGATCAAAACAAAAGGCGCTCAAACGAGCGCCTTTTTTATTATTTTATTTTAAGATTGCCGTTTTCGTTTCTTGACTCTTGATATGATAAAGCCTGTAGCTCCCGCTAAAATCAGAGTCATAAGCCCACCGACGATACCGGATGTCGATGTCCCCGTTCCCGTATCGTTTTCGCCGAAACTGTAATCAGGCAGTATTGCAATATCCTCTTGCAACTCACCGCTTCCCTGGTGTACTTCACTGTCGTTCTCGATATCGGACGTGCCCGCTGTTTTCTCGATAGCCCATTCAAGTCCGTCGGGATAAGCCGAAGCGAATAAAGACAGACCGCCGCCTATCACCACCGTCGCAATAATAAATACAGTTGCGACTTTTTTGACCGATACATCGCGCAGTTTCTGATTATTAAGCGCGCCCGTTAATATCTCGGGTCTCGCTTTAAAAACAAATATCAAAATACCCGCTGTGATGATACCTTCGACCAATCCGATAGCTAAATGTATCGGTTGCATAAACAACACAAATGTATTGAAAGGTAAAACAGTTATCCCCGAAACCACTGTTTGTAGCACCACGCCGAACGCGCCCAATTGCAAAGCTACGACAACTGTCAGTATGGAAGCCGTCAGTATTCTTTTCGCATTGAACCCTTTCTTGATGATCGGTTTGAATATTAATGGATATGCCACAAAGCACGCCATAAATCCCATATTAAAGATATTGCATCCCAATGCCAATAATCCGCCGTCCGCAAAGAACAATGCCTGTATGATCAGCACAGCGGATAATGTCAGGAATGCGGGGAACGGACCGAGCAATGCAGCAAGCAAGATCCCTCCTCCGATGTGACCGCTGGAACCTGTTCCGGGAATGGTGAAATTGATCATTTGCGCCGCAAACACGAACGCCCCCATGATCCCCATAAGCGGTACTTTTTTTTCATCCATCTCATCTTTTGTTATTTTTTTTATCGAATATCCGATCGTTCCCGTACTGACAGCCAGCATAACACCGCCGACAACAGGGGAAACGAGCGCATCTGCCATATGCATAGCGCAACCTCCGAAATAATATAAATAAACAGAAAATAAAAAATGCCAAAAACACCGACGTACTATTTGTTACTTCGTGTTACAAATGACGTCACTGCCTTCATGGCAATCTTTAGATCCGTACAAGTTACTCTAAAATATCTTCTGATATTTAAACGTAAAAAGAGTATAGCATATGCAACGTATGAAGTCAACTCGGAACGATTACAATAGTTGATTGATTATCTAATAAAAAACTGCCGCATATGCGGCAGTTTTAATTTATCTCGGTATCGATAAAAATTCATCTAAAGTTTCCATACCGCTTTCGTGATAAGCCGTCGCAAGCTCCACGCCGATATAGCGGTAATGCCAAGGCTCAAAATAATATCCTGTGATATCCGTCGATCCGTTCGGGTAACGCAATACGAATCCGTATTTGTAACTGTTCTCTTGTAGCCATAGGTATTCGTCATCATCTTCCATTCCGGTCGATAGTCCGTATCCCGCGGCTGCCCACGTAAGGTCCACAGCTCTGCCTGTTTGGTGTTCACTGTAGCCCGGCTTTGCCGTATCTTGCTGATCGGGACCTAATCTCGATACCGCGCCGTTATATAAGCTGAGCTGCTGCCCGTAAGAACGATAATCAGATGCGATCGAGAAATGATATCCCGCATCATCGGCCGCATCGATGAGTTCGATCAAAGCATGTCCCGCATCTTCTTCCATACCGTAATACATGGAATTCGGACCGAAATCGGAAGGAACACCCGTAAACGTGTTGACCAAGATCGCTATATTCTCAGGGTCGACATCTTGTTGTATCACGTTATACGAAAAAGTCTTCTCTAGTCCGCAAAATAAAACAGAGATATCGGTCGATACGTTATCGATATCGGTATCATGGAAATTGATCGTGTTTTGTCGCAAAATCGAAATTGATTTATTTTCAAGCACAAGTTCGTCGGTGTCAACATCCGTGACGATAACGCTTGTTAATTGACCCGCGCTGTCAAGTCCGATCAATTCCACCCAGTATGTCACCGCGGATCCCGCGATGGCCGTATCTGTTTCGTTCGTAGCGTGAAATATCACGTTTTCGACCAAAGCAATCTCCAAAGTGTTCTCTGTAATATACGTTTGAACAGCGGAATAATCTGGCGCGACTACTGTGATATCCGCGTCATCTTGTGCCATAAATGTCTTTATCCCAAAATAACCGCCTCCCGTTAGAACAATTACGATCAGAACGATTTTTATGATTAAAGTTAATTTTTTGTTTTTGTTCATTCAGTCAATCCTCATTGATCCTCATTATGAATATATGGTAATAAATTGAGGTAATTCCGGCTTTAACAACGATAAGAATGTATGATGCAAATGATTTCGTCAACAGCGCGATCCAGATCATCATTCACAACGACATGGTCGTAATCTTTTTTTCGCTCGATCTCGCTGAGTGCGCTTTCAAAACGAAGTTTTATCTGTTCTTCCGTTTCGGTGCTGCGATCTTTTAATCTCTGGCTTAAGGCTTCCAAAGAAGGCGGCATGATAAATATCAAAACGGTATCGGGCAGATTGTTTTTAATTTGCATCGCCCCGTTCATTTCTATCTCCAAGATCACGTCATATCCTTCGGACAACATCTTTTCGACAGGCGATTTTAAAGTGCCGTATGTATTTTCATAGATCTGCGCATATTCGTAAAAATCATGATTTTCAATTTTTTCCGCAAATTCCTCATGTGTCAAAAAATAGTACGACTCTCCATCCACCTCCCCAATGCGGGGGCTTCTGGTCGTAGCAGAGACCGCTAATTGGATAGACGGATCTTGTTTGACGATTTGCTTACATATCGTACTCTTACCGCTCGCGGAAGGCCCGGAGACAACGAATAGATTCCCTTGCATAATTACCTCTTGATCCATCATTCGATATTCTGTATCTGCTCTCTCATCTTTTCGAGTTCACTCTTGATCTCAACTACGATCGTGCTGACATCAAAACTGTTCGTTTTGGATGCGATGGTATTCGCTTCTCGATTGATCTCTTGGAACAAGAAATCAAGCTTCCGTCCAACCGGTTCGGTTGATTCGATTATGGTTTTAAAATTCGCTAAATGGCTTTTTAATCTGACCAACTCTTCCGTTATATTACACTTATCCGCGTAGATCGCCATTTCAGTACACAGACGTTGCTCATCGATAAGTCCGTCCGTATAGCTTTCAATATTTTTGCATAGTTGCTCGTAATACTTTTTCGGTATCTCTTCTGATATCTTTTCAATTTCTCCGCAATACTTTTCGACGAGTTCGCATCGGATTATAAAATCGCCTTTTAAGGATTCCCCTTCTTGTGTACGGCTGTCATCCAACATCGATAAGGCGTTGTCGAAGACGCTTTGCAGTTTTATCCATAATTGATCGATATCGACAGCTTGGTCTTCCGTATAGATAACATCGGGGAATCGCGCGATCGAAGATATGCTCCGATCATCATCGATATCGGGAAAATGTTCGTGTATCTGATCCAGCAATCCTTTGTATCGTTCGGCAATTTCAGCGTTATATTGTAAAGAAGTCGTTTCATCTTGATAAGTTTTGATCTTAACGCCGATCTCGATTCGTCCTCTGTTGATGATCTCACTTACATATTTGCGTATCATATCTTCAAGTAAAATGTATTTGCGAGAGATCCTGATATTAAAATCCTTATATCTGTGATTGATCGTCTTAATCTCTACCGATATTTCCGTTTGTTCGTCAACATATTCAGCCATGCCGAAACCGGTCATACTTTTCATCCAAAATGACTCCTTATTATAATAATGAGATTATAGCATATATAAAGCTGATTTAACAAAACACTCTTAACAAAACTTTAAAATCATACTTTATGCTATAATGGAAATAATATAAATTTCATTAAACGACAAAGAGGTATTCCATGAACATCGAATACGGAAAAAATAATAAAGAACGTGTGCCGTATGAACATTACAAAGCCATTTTTGCAAAAACCGATCCGAACCTTATTTCAGAAAGATGCAATCTTGCTTACGATAAAGACAATCAGTCTTTTTCGATCTGTTTGATGGGAGAATTGTACACGATCATTCATCCTTCCGCAGAGATACGTGATTCAAACGGCGATGTGTTGGAAGCGATGAACGCTTCTATTTTACTCCTTAGATATTTAAGCGAAGGCAGTTATGCAAAACCGACGGGAAAGTTGCTGACTTATCGCGATATCCCTTGGGGTGAAGTCTATTATCCGAATTTTCAAGGCAGATGCATCATCAGATTAAGTCGCACATTCGGTAATCGGATCGATGTGTTTGAAAAAGCTATGAAAAAAATCGGAGCGCAGAAGATCGACATGGGCGACAGCGCTTATAAATTCGCGTTTATCGATAACTTATATATTTACTTCATCCTTTGGAGCGGAGATGATGAATTCCCCGCATCGGCGCAGATCCTTTTTGATGATAATATCCCATTGGCATTCACCGCTGAGGATATCGCTGTCGTCGGAGATGTCTCCATCGGCAAATTAAAACAGATCGCGGATATGCTGTAAAACCTACGATTTTTTGCAATAATACTTGTACATACATATTCTTTCCCAAAAATATTATTAGAGGTATATAGATGGAAACTGCAATCTATACGATCGGGCTTATCGTTGCGGGGATGTACATCATCCTGAGTTTCGATGATTTTATTTGGGACATCATTACGTTATTCACAAGAAATCGTTCCGAAAAAATAAAGATCGACACATTGAACGAAGTACCCCCTAAACTCCTGGCGATCGGCATTGCCGCCTGGCATGAAGAAAATGTCATAGGTGACGTTATCGATCATCTGATCGCATCCGTTCAGTATCCCAGATCCATGTACTATATTTTCTTGGGTGTTTATCCGAATGATGATAAAACGATCGAAGTCGCTAAGCGTTTGGAAGAAACATATCCCAATGTCATCATGGTCGTTAATCAGAATGAGGGACCCACGAACAAAGCTGATAATATCAACAGCATCATAACACAGATGCATAAATTTGAAGCGGAACGCGGGTGGGAATTCGCATCACTTACCGTACATGACTCGGAAGATGTTGTGCATCCGTATGAGTTCAAAATAACAAATTATCTTCTTGATCGATATGAAATTCTGCAATTTCCTGTATTCCCCTTGCAAAACATGCCGAAATTAAGCAATATGTTTAAAAATATGACTGTAGGAACATATGCGGATGAATTCGCCGAAAATCACTTCAGAACGATGAGTTCCCGTGATAACACAAATGCGTTCGTTCCATCTGCAGGAACAGGTTTTGTTATATCAAAGACGATACTTGAAAAGCATCGAGATAATGATCTGTTCCCGGAAAACAGTTTAACGGAAGATTACAAATTGTCATTGACATTGGCGCAAGAAGGCTCGAATGTTCATTATGTCCTTGAAAAAGTACCTCGTCTAAACGATAAAGGAAAAGTCGTTTGGGAATACATATCTACACGAAGCATGTTCCCCCTTACGTTTAAAGCAGCTGTTAAACAAAAAACGCGATGGGTATACGGCATCACGATGCAGTCGTTTAAACTTAAAGATATTTTCACATCAAAGAATATCAGCAGATCCGGGCGATATTTTATGTATAAAGATCTAAAAGCTAAAATAGCGAATCTTACGATCTTCCCGGGGTACGCGGTCTTTATCTATTTCATTGTTTCACTCTTTGCTTCTATCCCTGTGATGTATCCGATGTGTTCGTTCTCATGGTGGTTATGCGTATTTTTAACATTCCTAATGCTCGAACGACAGATTCTTCGAGCCGTCGCCATCAAAAACGTATACGGATGGAAGAGCGTTTTTATCGCATGTTTGCTCCCGCCGATCCTGCCGATGCGATTGGTATGGGGAAATATCATCAATTTCACGGCAACATTCAGGGCTTGGAAGCAATATTTTTTCCGTCCGAAAACAAAATCTCATTCTTCAGGCAAGGAAGTCTGGGCGAAGACCGATCACGAATTTTTAAAAAAGAATGTCTTAAAACGCTACTACAGAACGGTCGGTGATATTCTTTTGGAAAAGCAATATATCGATGCTGAAATGTTAAGAACAGGTCTTGAGAATGCCGAACTGAACGATCGGAAGATCGGAGAAGAGTTGCTCTCGGAAAATATGATCACTGAAGAACAACTCACCGATGCGTTGGCTTTTGTGCACCATACGCTCTACTTACCGATAAAAAAACAACATGTCAATCAGGAATATGCAGCTCTGTTCGATCGGGAGTTGTTAACGCGTTTGACCGCTTTTCCTATACTTTTAACACGTGATGGGTTTGTGATCGCATTTTCGCATGACAGTCCCGAAGACGCAGCAGCACAGCTAGAAAAAAAATATAATATAAAAGTCCATACCGTCTATTCCACAAACGATAGAATCAAAGCAGCACTTGAGATGCTCTATTCGGATGAGATCATCCCATTTGCATGCAATATCATCTGTCAGATGTATTATCAGGAAAAAATCGATTTCGAACAAATTTTATTGGTGTATAAGTACAATCATAATATGTCCGAATCGGATACGGATATACTATCCGACATGGGCTTATACCAAAGAATATCTTAATGCTGATTCAAATGAGGTTTGTATGAGTATAAAAGTTATGACAGTTTTCGGCACAAGACCCGAAACGATAAAAATGAGCCCTCTGGTCAAAGAA
The DNA here is from genome assembly GCA_963674555.1 of uncultured Anaerofustis sp. Classification (GTDB taxonomy): domain Bacteria; phylum Bacillota; class Clostridia; order Eubacteriales; family Anaerofustaceae; genus JBGMEA01. The sequence goes on from OY771429.1 coordinate 966,143, forward strand.
TTAAAAACTCGATCTGAGATCGAAACGATCGTCTGTGTAAGCGCGCAGCACAGAGAAATGCTGGATCAAGCGCTCAATGCATTTCATATAACACCCGATTATGACATGGATATCATGAAGTCGAGTCAAACACTTTCCGATATTACTTCGCGCGTGTTATACGGGATCGAAGATATTTTAATAAAAGAAAAGCCCGATATCGTCTTGGTTCATGGAGACACAACTACGTCTTTTGCCACTGCGTTAGCCGCCTTCTATCAACAAATCCCGATCGGTCATGTAGAAGCAGGTTTACGAACGTATAATAAATACTCGCCTTTTCCCGAAGAAATCAACAGAGAATTTATCGGTTTGGTAGCTGATATGAATTTCGCACCTACTGAGCGAAGTAAACAAAATTTGATCAATGAAGGAAAAGATCCCTCTTCGATCACGGTGACGGGAAACACCGCAATAGATGCATTAGCTACAACGGTAAGATCAGATTATCAGAGCGACTTACTTGAATGGGCTAAAGGAAGCAGGCTCTTATTGCTTACCGCGCACAGAAGAGAAAATCTGGGCGAACCTATGCGGCAAATGTTTCGCGCCATAAAACGCATCATGCAGAAATACTCGGATGTAAAGATCATTTATCCCGTCCATCTGAACCCAATCGTACAGCAAACAGCAAAAGAGATATTGGGAGATTCAGATCGAATAAAATTGATAGAACCGCTCGATGTGATCGATTTTCATAATCTCATCAATAGTTCTTATTTGATCTTGACTGACAGCGGCGGCATCCAAGAAGAAGCTCCTTCTTTGGGAAAACCCGTTATCGTTCTGCGTGATACAACTGAACGCCCGGAAGGACTCGAAGCAGGTACATTAAAATTAGCAGGGACAAATGAAGATAAGATCTTTGAATTGACGGATCAATTGTTGTCGGATCCAAATGAATACAAAAAAATGAGCAAAGCATCGAACCCTTACGGAGACGGTCATGCAAGTAAACGTATTGTGGATAAAATCATTAAGCATTTTTCCTGATTCAACGCATCATTACTGTAAATGTATTAAAATCGAGATCTGTCTCAAGCAGGCAGATCTTAAATTTTTTTGCGATTTCCATTGCTTTATCACAATGTTACAGTATAATATTCTTGCACTTCTTATAAAATGACGAGGATTTGCATGTTCAATATCAAATACTTTATTTACAAAAGAAAAAGAATATTTATATCGATCGGATTGATCTTATTGTCGTTGATCATATGGATCGCGTTCTCTTCTGCTACAAAAAAAACGATCGTACTGGCAAGCGAAAATGGCTCGATCAGCGTAGACGTTTACGGTTACGCTACCACTTCCGATGTTTTGGCTAAAGCAGATATTCAGATGGGTCCTTATGATAAGATAGAAGGCTCACTGAATGATTATGTCGCTGATAATGAAACGATCGATATTACTTACGATTTTAACGATACATACGAACAGGAAGTTCTGCAGATGCTAGAGTTAGCAAGCAGAACAGATATCTCTGCTCGCCTTTCCGCTTTGGTCGACACCGAATATTTGATCGTTAACAATACCGGAAGCGAAACGAATACGATAATCATCAACGGTAAGATCTATGCTTATTCGAAAATCATGGATATCGAAGCGACAGCATATGATCCTTCAAGTTGTTATCCTTACGACGGGATCCACACTGCCGACGGTTCGGTCGCAAAAGAATACTATACGATCGCGGCTTCTCGCGATATCCCTTTCGGTACAATGGTCTATATACCCTATTTTGCCGATGCGCCCAATCACGGGATATTTGAAGTCGAGGACAGAGGTGGAGCGATCAAAGGAAATATCATAGATATATTTTTCAAATCACATTATGACGCGATCAAATTCGGTCGCAGAAAACTTACAATGTACATTTTGAAATAACATTTTCATGTGTTTTGTGAAATCGTATACAATTATTTCGCAAACACCCCATAAATTCACAGTAAAGGTGTTGCACCCGATAAAAAATTGTGCTATAGTACAAAAAGACTATTATTTTGGAGGTAAGATTCATGGCTTATAAAATCACTGATGACTGCATCGCTTGCGGAACATGCATTTCTGAATGTCCTGTAGATGCTATTTCAGAAGGAGATATTTACGTAATAGATCCTGCTACATGCACAGATTGCGGTAGTTGCGCAAGTGTTTGCCCGACAGAAGCAATCATTGCCGGATAGTATAAAAACAAGAAAGCTCTCATATAATGAGGGCTTTTTTATTTTTTTCCTTTCTTTGAAAGGCAAAAATAATAATTGAACTTGTAAACGCTTTATGTTATATTTAACTTAAAGTGAGAGGGGGATCACTATGACTTATGTAATAACAGATGTATGTGTTTCATGCGGTGCTTGCGCGCCGGAGTGTCCGGTTGAGGCTATCAGTGAGGGGGATGAGATCTACGTTGTTAATGAAGATCTGTGTATCGACTGCGGTGCTTGTGCGGGTGTGTGTCCTGTTGAAGCTCCGATTGCTCAATAAATCAAGGATCACGAAGATAAATTACATGCTCTTCTGTTTGCAGAGGAGCATGTTTTGTTTATAATAGAGATATGAAAAAAATAGTGCCGAAACCACATTACGATACATCAAGCTACAGATTGGACGATCTACAAACAGACGGTATGATCATCTATCAAAATCCCGAAAAATTCTGCTTCGGAACGGATGCTGTTATCTTAGCTGATTTCGCATCGAAAGACATTAAAAGAAACGGGAAAGTTATCGACCTGTGTACAGGCAACGGTATTATCCCGTTGTTGTTGCGCTCTCGCAGAAAGGATATTACCATATCCGCTGCGGAGATCGATGAGGATACAGCCGTGTTGGCAGCATACAATATGGAGCAAAATATGCTTAAAGATACGATCGATATTTTTTGCTGCAATATCCTGCATTTACCGAAATCGATGTATGATTCATATGATGCAGTAACGGTCAATCCGCCTTATATACCGATCGGAAAAGGACTTCAAACGACAGCAAAGGATGTTACCGCTGCAAGGCACGAACTCTACATCAACTTGGATGAAACCGTAAAGATCGCTTCTTCTTTGTTAAAATTTAAAGGTAAACTATTCCTTGTGCATAAGGCAAATCGCATCGCTGAGATCTTTGAAGCATTTCAACGGTACGATCTTCAAGCAAAAAAACTTCGTTTCGTACACTCGAAACAAGATCAGAAAGCTACGCTTGTTTTAGTTTCCGCCAGTAAAAATTCGGGACCGTGGCTCGATGTCCTTGAGCCTCTTATCGTATATAATGCGGACGATTCTTTTACTTCAGAGATCGACAAGATATACAAAAGAGAGTCCTATGAAATATAAAGCTGAGGATCGTCACATCATCATTGCAAATATCGACCATTTCGATATCCGACAGATATTCGATTGCGGTCAAAATTTCAGATTTGAACAAACAGCGGAAAATACCTATACGGGTATCGCTTTCGGAAAGATATTGAAGATTGAACAAAACAACGATACCGTCATCTTGTACGATACGACTCTTGATGCGTTCGAAAAGATTTGGAAAAACTTTTTAGCACTCGATGAAGATTACGATGCGATCAAAAAAACGATCAATTCGGATATCCATATGGATCGGGCATTGCAATACGGTTGGGGCATTCGGATCTTAAAACAAGATTTTTGGGAAATGCTCATAAGTTTTATTCTTTCTCAGAATAACAATATACCCCGCATTAAAAAGATCATCGATGCTTTGTGTAAATATGCGGGACATCCGATCGGTAAAGAAAGCTATCAATCATATACGTTTCCGACTCTTAAAGATCTGTCGGATGTATCGGAAGAAGATTTGAGAGAACTCGGCATGGGATACAGAGCTGCATACATCAAAGATGCTGTGGATAAATTCAATTCAGGTGAGCTGGATATAAAGGCGATCAGCGAACTTAAAACTCCCGATGCAAAAGAGCAATTGATGAAGATCAAAGGTGTCGGTGCAAAAGTAGCGGATTGTATCTTATTATTCGGGATGTCCAGATACGATGTTTGCCCGCAGGATGTATGGGTAAAGCGTATTTTCACCGAAACGTATCAAATAAAGGACTTGACTGTTAAAAAAGGATATGCGTTTGCGGATCAAAAATGGGGCAAGTATTCCGGTCTCGCACAACAATACCTTTTTTATTGTGCCCGCGAAAATACCGATCAAGATCCATCTACGAAAAATGCACCTTCAATAAAGGAGAAACCATGAAAATCGCCGCGATCATTACCGAATATAACCCTTTTCACAATGGACATGCCTATCAAATAGCGCAACTGCGTGAAAAACATGACGTTTCTCATGTGGTTTGCATCATGAGTTCATCCTTTATGCAGCGCGGCGAACCGGCGATATTCGATAAAATGAAAAGAGCGGTATTCGCGCTCCGTTCGGGTGCCAATGCGGTATTTGAATTGCCTTATGTATACAGCGGACAAACCGCTGAGATCTTTGCCAAAGGTAGCGTAGGGTTGGCGATCAAGATCAAAGCGGACATATTAAGCTTCGGGTGTGAAAATCCCGATATGAGCCGCTTTAATCAAATCGTAAAACTACTGAACCATGAAGATAATGCTTTTCAGAAATTATTAAAGCATTACCTTTCACAAGGGCATTCCTATGCAGTAAGCCGTGTAAGCGCCCTTGAAGACATCACGGGAGAAGATCTGCAATTCCTTTCTAAACCGAACAATATCCTTGCGTTGAGTATTTACGACAGATCGATAATTTAAAGAGCAATATCTCGGTTATACCGATCTTACGCAAAAATACAGGCTATCACTCAAATGAGATCATCAAAAATTTCGCCTCAGCTTCATTGGTACGAAAAAAGATCAAAGGTGATGAATATGAAGAGATATTCTCTTGTCTTCCTGAGGAATCTTACGGATCGACCGATTTCTTAAGATCTTTAAAAATTAATGATATCGATCGCTATAAATTTATCATAAAAGCTTTTCTCACACTCCGTTCACCCGAGGAATTATCCGATATCTGCGATATGGAAGAAGGCCTTGAAAACCGCTTGATCAATCACGCACATTTGTTGAATCAGGGTGTGGAAGTATTTTTGGATGCGGTTTGCACAAAAAGATATGCAAAAAGCAGGATCAGACGTATCTTGTTTCATATCCTTTTTCACTACACTGCCGAAGATATGCAATTTTATAAAAACTATATTCCGGATTATATACGCATCTTAGGTGTCGATGAAAAAGGTCGGGAAGTGATCAAACACATAAAAGATAAAACAGAGATGCAGGTCATAACCAACTTGTCTAAAGATTTTCATACCCTATCGTCTCAAGATAAAAAAATCATCGAACTTGAAAATCGCGCCTATGAACTGTACCACCTCTTTGATCAGTCCTATACCGAAGATGCAAAACTCAAGCCTTCCATATTAGGATGAGCTATCTGATTATGAGCATTTTGGAGCAACAATTATGAAAACCATCGAACAATTACTGCGGATCGGCGTAAAAAGACTAAAAGAAAATCAAATCGAAAGTGCCTTGTTGGACACGCAGATCTTATTATCGCGATTGCTTGGCGTGGATAGATTATATTTACACATCCATTCAAATGATAATGTGCAAGCTGATGTCGAAAATAAATTCTTAGAGCAAATAGAAAAAAGAAGCAGCCATATGCCGATCGCCTATATCACAAAACAGAAAGAATTTATGGCGCTTTGTTTGTATGTGGATGAGCGTGTTTTAATACCGAGAAATGATACGGAGATATTGGTCGAAAATGCCATTGAAATCATAAAACGATCAAAAAAAGAAGAGCTCGAAATACTTGACTTATGTTGTGGGAGCGGCTGCATAGGTATATCACTGGCTTACGCCTGTCCGAATACACACGTAACGCTTTCCGATATCTCAAACGACGCTTTACAGGTCGCAAAAATCAACACAGAAATGTATGATCTATCGAAACGTATCGACATGATCTCATCTGATCTGTTTGAAAATCTCCCTCAGAAAAGATATGATATCATCACGGCAAACCCTCCGTATATCACGACCGATGAGCTCACTGATTTAGATACAGACATCTTGCTTTATGAACCACCGCTTGCATTATCCGGAGGGGATGACGGATTAGATTTCTATAGGCAAATACTACAAAAGGTTGATGATTATTTAAACCACAAAGGCTATCTCATTTTTGAAATAGGTCATCTGCAAGGAAAACAAGTCAAAGATTTAATGTTGGAATATGGATTTACCGATGTTCAGATCATTCTTGATTATGCGCAAAACGATCGTGTCGTATTGGGTCGTTTGCATTAAAAAGACCAAAAAAAACACGGATGATCCGTGTTTTTCTTATTAAGTGGAAAAGTCCTTTTTGTCTATGAAACTATTGCATAGATCGCATGCATCAAGAAATACAGGAATACGAATATTGCGATCAACACAAATCGATACAATAAAATGCCGGCTTTTGCTTCGATCATTTTTAACGGAGTCTTTGACGGCGCATGACTGAGGAACATATAATTTCCTTTTGACATATAATTCGCTACACCTGCCATGATAAGCAAGCCGGAAAAAATGATCCCGAAGAACGGGAAGTATTTTATACTGGGTGTAAAGCCCAAGAAAAGCACGGGAAAGAGCGGAGCAATGATCAGCAAAGTATGTGAAGTATAATATTCGATCGATCTGAAATTTAGGTGCGGATATCTACCCGCCAAAGATTCGGGGAAGAGCAATGCCGCCAATGCCGCAAACGGTGACATTGAAAAAATAAAATCCAATAAATACGGATTGAGTGTCCACGCTGCGATCACAGATAAAAAGACGTTATAACTGCATAGATGAAACGGCAGCGCGTAATCTGCACGGAAGTTTTTTTGAACAAAAATATAATTGCTTATCCTTAAAATAACGACTGTCAAATTAAAGGTCACACATATGCGTAATATCAATAAATTGACCGATCTGTCCAAAAAAGACATCACGGTCAGCAAAATGATGCTGATGCAGAATGCTATCGTTAACGCAATAATTTGTTTTTTATCGAATATACCTATTTGCTTTGATGGTACGTATCCTTCTTCTTTTAAGAAATCCATCTGATTCATTACCTACATATTCCGAGCTAAAGCCCTTTAAAGCACACGATTATCTGCTTTCTAATGACATTTTCATAATTGCACGATATAATAATAACTGTGTCTTTTCAGATAAACAGTGTCCGGAAATTCCACAAAATATTAATTAATATTTTACTATAATATAAAATAATTGCAAGGATATACAGCAAAATGATAAAAATGGTAATATTCGATTTCGACGGGACGATAGCCGATACCGAAAAATGGAGTCTGGACATTTACAATACACTTGCCAAAAAGTATGGCTATAGAACTTATACGCTTGAAGAATTCGAAGAGATCAAAAAACATCCCATACCAAAGATCATCACAATGCTGGATATACCGTACAGAAAGATTTTTACACTTCTGAAAGAAGGACAAAAAATATTAAAAAAGAATATCAATTCCGTTCAACCGTTTAATGATAATATCAAAAATATCCTTGACGCAATAAAAAAACAAACCGGTACGATCGGTTTTATTTCATCGAATACAAAAAAAAATATCAGAAGATTTTGCAGAAATAAGAAGATATCTGTGGACTTCATTCGATCTTCACCGCTGTTTACCAAAGAAGTCATGATCCATAGTATCATGCGAAAATACAAGGTGGAAGCACACGAAGTCATATATGTGGGTGATGAGGTGCGGGATATAGAATCTTCAAAAAAAGCAGGCGTATATATGGCTGCGGCAACATGGGGTTACAACAGCAGAGAGTTGCTCTCTGAAGCCGAACCGGATTTCTTGATCGATGACATAAGTGAATTATTAAATATCATCCAAAATCTGTAAGGACGGTCGGATGATATTTTTTTATTTGATTACAGGAAACTCATTGATCTCTTGCAATAGGTTTTCGATCGGAGCGATCAAATGATCCCTCGTGATAATTTCGAGTGCATCGTAATCTTTTTCTTTTGCGATTTCCAGTAGTCTTTTATGCTCCTCAACACAAGCATTTTGTCTCTCTTTTGAATGTTTGAATTGTCTGTCTATCCGATTGATCCATGTTTTATTGATCGACTTATAGACTAAGGGATACGGTGCAGCCGAATAAATCCGCACATGAAAACTTTCATCATATAATAAATACTTATCGTAATCATCTGCATCAACTGCCTTTTTCAACTCTTCATTGATCCTGGAAAGTTCCGAAAGAGTTGTGTCGCTTAAAAAATCTGCGCTGATTTTAGTCGCAAATCCACCGATGACAGCATTGATCAAATAGATCTGAGCAATTTCGGAAGGATCATACTCCGAAACGACCGCTCCGTGATTTGCAATGATCGTAATAAATCCTTCGCTTTCGATCCTTCGTAAGGCTTCCCGTACAGGGATATCACTGACATTGTTCTCTTTCGCCAATTTACTGATCACAAGTCTTTCGCCCTGTTTATATGTTCCGCTGATGATCCCATCAAGTATTTTTTCATATAAAATATCTACTTTACTTTTGTAATGCATCATATACCTCTCTTTATAATACAGCGATCTTTCGGATCGATATATCACTGCAAATCTAAATCAAAATGCAAAATATAACGCATGATCATTTGCTTTTTTTGAATATATATATGTATTTCTATATAATATGTTTGTAATATTATTATATCATATATAATCGCAATCCGAATAATATAGGATTAATTATTCAAAAAAATTATACGTTTTCACAAAAAGTCTAAATTTAATAAAGAAATACAATAAAAAAACCGCGCAATTCAAGTACGCGGTTTAATTTTTATCTTTGGAAATATTCTTCAAGAGCTAAATTGTTTTCATACAGATATGTCGCCAACTCGATACCGACATAACGCACCTGCGAAGGATCATATTCAAAACCCGTCACATTTTCCTTACCTTTCGGATATCGAATGATAAAGCCGTATTGGTATGCGTTTTCGGCGAGCCATTTACCTTCTTTGCTGTTCGCAAATGTTGAACCGGTCGAGTAATTCGCATTGATGCTGCTGACATCGATCGCTAAGCCCGTTTGATGTTCCGGATCGGATGAGTCGGCTTTACTGTACGCTTTCAATGCATTCAATAAAATCCCATCGTTCTTTGCTGCTGTAAATAATTTTTCGATCGCGATCGCCGCTTCGCTTTGCATATAGGTTTCGCTTTCGCTCACACTGTATCTGTATTGAATATTCGGCTGAACCATATCTTTCGGAACGTAATCTGAAGGAAGATGTCGATCTTTGTTCACTAATACGAGCGGGTCATCCGCATTTAAGATCACCTTATCGGAGTTAATCGTATCAGCTAATTCATAAGCGATCAAAAAACGATGCGTCGAACTTTCACCCTCATATTCAAGTGTGACCGTAAAGATCGTTCCGTTTTGTGCTTCATCTTTTATTCTTATCGTATCGTAACTCGGCCGATCGCAAACCGAAGTATTTGAAAATCGCATCACGACTTCCGATTTATCCGGTACTTCATCCTTTGCGGAATTACCGCTTTTATCCGTATATTCGACATATACATCGAATTGATACTCTTCCCCGGGGCTGATCTTTATTTCATCCTGAGATTCAGCTACAACAACTGTTTTGGTCAAAATTCCTTTTAAAACTATGCCGTTTATCTCTTGTTCTTTAAAAGCGGGTATGTTGTAGAAAACGATCGAAAAAATCGCAAAGATCGCAAGAAAAACCGTAGCGGAAACAAAAAGTTTACGCATTTTCTTTGGGTCTTTTGTTTTTTTTGAAAATGGTTTTTTCTTCTGTTTCATCGATCTCTCCGTTAAATTATTCCCACCATCCCCAAATTAAAATACCAATGTGTCATTTACTGCATACTGTCAATCGCTTTTTTAATCAAAACTGGCGTGATCTTGCATTTGTCTTCGCTGATCGCACAAAGTGCGATCCGCACCCCATTTTGCAACGGGACAACGAACAATCCGTCTTCGATCAATTTTTCACTCAATGCTACCGGATCATCATAAGGAATACTTACAAAAAAACCACCCTTATAATTTGTGATCGGTAAATCTACTTCCTCGGCGCTTTTAATAAAAGCATCTCCTCTTCTTTTTACCAGATCTCGGTAAATATCGCGCTCGCGTTCAAATGCCTCAAATAACGCTTCATCACTATGGATCGCAGCGAATACTTGCATGGCACCCTTTGTACCGTTTGACCAGGTACCTCGATTGGAATGCGCACAAGAATAATAGAATTCTTCTGCAAGATCTTCGTCGGAAGTAACACAGATGATCGCTCCGTTACGTAAACCATACATGGTATAACTTTTCGATGCTGAATATGCGAACAATGTCATGATGTTCGCGGGAAGTCCACTGAATTTTGTCATAAAATTTCTTGCATCGGGACCCGCAAAGTCGACATAAGCAATATCGACCAAAAGAATAATTTTGTTTTCTTCATCCTTTGCATGTTCTTTTGCAAGATCTATGATCTTATCCCATTCGTCATCACTTATCGTATATCCGGTAGGATTATGCGCAGGAGTATTTAAGATCACCAATAATCGTTTCTGTTTATTTAGATAGTATTCGAATTTCTCTTTGTAACTCTCAAAATCAAATTCATTGTTTTCGTTAAAAAGGTTGTATGTGTCAATCTTTCTGCCGTACTCATCCGCTATCGTCCTGTAAGGAGCCCAAAACCAACTTGCTGTTAGACACGTATCTCCTTCATTCGTAAAATCATATATCGCATGGCGTATTGCCCCTGTTCCTCCCGGAGTCGCAACAGCTTTGATATAGCCTTCGGGGCGTTTATCTTTAAAACAAGCTTCTACTACTTTATCCAAAAAAACAGGATCGCCTGCCAAAGATGAATAACTTGCTATCTGAGCGTTATCCATATTCTTTAAAGTGTCATAGACCGTATTAAAAGTAATTAAATTACCGTTGTCATCCAACAAGGCTCCGATCGTTGAATTGATGATCTTATCAGGTCCGTTTAGATCGATCGCTTCTTTTGCTCTGCTTGCGAGTCCGAATATCACATCGGATTCTCTCGGTCTTATTGCATGATCTGCTACTATATGAAAACTCATTTTCTTCAACCTCGCTTTTTCATTCTATCATACGAAAATTTCGTTACAAAATGATTACATGTGTTTTTGTGATTATTTTCAAAGTTTCTTATTTATCTGATTTTTGAACCGTTTTTGATCTCGCTGTCAGCCGAGATGAACGCCAATTGTTTCTTATCTTCAGCCATCAACAACATACCGTTTGACATGACCCCGCGTAATTTAGCGGGTTTTAAATTAGCAACGACCACCACTTTCTTCCCCGGTAACTCTTCCAAAGAAAAGTGCTTGGCGATACCGGATACGATCTGTCGATGTTCATCCCCTGTCTGTACTTGCAAAACATATAACTTATCCGCATCGGGATGTTTCTCAGCGCTGATGATCTCACCGGTGATCAGTTGTACTTTCGCGAAATCATCGATCGTGATCTCTTCGGGATCATTTTTCGCTTCTTCCGCTTTTTCTGTCAGCTTTTCTTTATTAAAAGAGCTTTCGATCTCTTTCATCTTTTTATTTACATCTATCCTTTCAAATAAGATCGATGAAGGATTTAATTTTTGGTTTGATGCCAAACCGCCAAAACGCAGTATCGAATCATATGAATCCGCTTTTGTATTTAAGATCGTCAAAATCTTTTCCGCCGTATCGGGTAAATATGCGCCCAACAATACAGCGCTGATTCGGATGCTCTCAAGTAGATTGTAGAGGATCGTTCCGAGTCTTCCTTTTTTGTCCGCGTCTTTTGCCAACAACCAAGGTGTTGTCTCATCGATATATTTATTGCTGCGTCTTAATAAATTGAAGATCGCTTGGATCGAATCCGCAACGCGAAGTTCGTCCATTTTTTCTGCTACGATCTTGGGCAACTCTTCCGCCATGGCGATCAATTCATTATCGATCTCTTCGGGTGTACTCGGTGTCGGTATCACACCATCAAAATACTGCTGTGTCATAGCCGCTGTGCGGTTGACCAAGTTACCCAGTATATTCACGAGCTCCCCGTTGATACGCTCGATCAACAATTCGTAGGTCAACGAACCGTCTTGCGCAAATGGTATTTCGCGTAAAACATAGTAGCGTACCGCATCGACCCCGAAAAGGTCCACAAGGTCATCCGCATAAATAACATTCCCTTTCGATTTGCTCATCTTTCCTTCACCGATAAGAAGCCAAGGATGTCCGAAAACTTTTTTGGGCAAAGGCACTTCTAATGCCATCAACATGATCGGCCAATAGATCGTATGGAAACGCAAAATATCTTTACCGATCAAATGCACATCGGCCGGCCAATATTTTTTGAACATTTCTCCATTTTCGCCGTCGGGATCATAACCCAAAAATGTGATGTAGTTGCTTAATGCGTCGATCCAAACATACACAACATGTCCGGGATCGAAATCCACGGGTATACCCCAAGTAAATGATGTACGCGAAACACATAGATCGCGCAGACCCGGACGGATAAAGTTATTCAGCATCTCGTTCTTGCGAGATTCCGGTTGTATAAACTCGGGATGTTCTTCGATATGTTTTACTAATCTGTCTTGGTATTTACTGATCTTAAAGAAGTACGCCTCTTCTTTCGCGTAACTTACTTCGCCTCCGCAATCGGGGCATTTGCCGTCCACCAACTGACTTTGCGTAAAGAAAGATTCACACGGGCTGCAATACATCCCCTCGTACTCACCTTTGTAAATGTCGCCTTTTTCATAAAGCTTCTTAAAAATCTTTTGTACGATCTTTTCATGGTGCGGATCGGTGGTGCGTACGAATTTATCATAACTCGTATTCATCACATCCCAGTTACGTTTGATCTCTTTTGCGATAGAATCTACAAAAACTTGCGGTTCGACGCCTGCTTCTTCCGCTTTCATTTGAATTTTCTGCCCATGCTCATCCGTACCTGTCTGCAGATACACATCATAGCCGTATAGACGCATGAATCTTGCGATAGCATCAGCCAATACGATCTCGTATACATTTCCGATATGCGGTTTTCCCGAAGTATACGCGATCGCTGTCGTAATATAATAGGGTCCTTTGTTCATGATTACTCCTTCTTTATTTATCTGTCCGTTTTTTAAAATAAAAAAAACGTCCGACAAGGGACGGATCGAATCCGCGGTACCACCCTTATTGACGTTATGTCCACTTAATTGCATTTAACGCATGCTATTCGTTCGCGCTTAAAATCTTCGGCGCAACTGCTCCAAAACCATCTTCACCGCTTTTGATTGTCGCGTTTCAGCTTATCGCGACTCTCTTTAAAATCATACACGGATACTCTTTTCTTCATTGCTTTAGTCACATTATATAGAGGATATCCGCTTTTGTAAACCACTTTTTAAAGAAAAAACGATGATCAAATCAATAAATCTTTAAATTTAGCATAATAAAATATGAAACGATGATATAATAGCGAAACGATGTATTCTGCAGCGATTCCTTGTTCTTAAAATTATCTTTTGTGGTATGATAGAACAAAGCGCAAGAATGCCATTACAGCGGAGGAATCTGAATGTTCATAGATAAAGTCACCATCAATGTAAAATCAGGAAAAGGCGGCGATGGTGCGATCTCTTTTTTACATGAGAAATATATGCCGGACGGGGGACCGAACGGCGGTGACGGTGGTCGCGGCGGAGATATCATATTGCAAGCCGATGCTTCGATCACGACTTTAGGCGCATTTCGATACAAACGTAAATTCGCAGCCGAAAACGGCGAAGACGGAAAACCGAAGAAATGTTCCGGCAAAAACGCGGATGATCTGATCATAAAAGTTCCCATCGGAACGGTCGTGTTCGATGCGGATAGCGGTAAATTATTATGCGATATGGTCGAAGAGGAACAGCAATTCACGGTACTCAAAGGCGGCAGAGGCGGCAGAGGCAACCAACATTTTGCGACCTCACGCAGGCAAGCGCCGAAGTTTGCGAAACCCGGAGATATCGCGCAATCGATGAATCTTCTTTTGGAACTTAAAACGATTGCCGATGTCGGTTTGATCGGATTTCCGAATGTCGGTAAATCCACCTTCCTTTCGCGTGTCACAAACGCAAGGCCCAAGATCGCTAATTATCATTTTACGACTCTATCGCCGAATCTCGGTATCGTACAATATAAAAATGCGGATGAATTTATCCTTGCGGATATACCGGGACTAATCGAAGGAGCCAGCGACGGCGTCGGCTTAGGGCATGACTTCCTACGCCACGTAGAACGAACCAGAATGCTTATCCATGTGATCGATGCCTCGGGTTCGGAAGGAAGAGATCCGAAAGAAGATTTTGATATCATCAATAACGAACTTCGATCCTATTCGGAAATACTGCAACAGCGACCGCAAGTGGTGGCACTGAACAAGATAGATTTGCTGCAAGGTGAAACGGGAGAACAACTTCAAAAACACTTTGAAGATATGGGCTATAAAGCTTTTTCGATCAGCGCCGCAACAGGCGAAGGGATCAACGCGTTGCTCGACCATGTCGTTACGATACTTCCCGAAACGGAAAAAGCACCTACATTCTTTACACCGGAAGAGATCGTCGTTCATACACCGAAGAAGACAGATGAATTTAAAGTCTATAAAGCGGATGACACATATTATGTCACGGGCGACATGATGCAAAGGATATTGGGAACCGTAAATCTAAGCGATTATGAATCATCGACTTATTTTCAACGCGTTCTAAAAAATAAAGGCATCTTTACCGCTTTGGAAGATGCCGGCATACAAGAAGGCGACACAGTAAATATTTGCGATTATGAATTTGAGTATTATAAATAGAAGGAGCAAGCGATGTTAACAAGCAAGCAACGAAGCTTTTTAAAAAAATCGGCGACGGATCTGGCTGACACCGTACATATCGGAAAAGACGGTTTGACTGAAAATATCATCAAACAAGTTGAAGAACAATTGACAGTGAGAGAATTGATAAAAGGAAAGATCCAATCCAACAGCCTTGAAGATGTACGAACGGTTGCTCAACAGATAGCCGATAAAACCGACGCGCAAGTCGTCTTAACGATCGGTAAGAAATTTATTTTGTTCAGACAAGCCGATAAAGACAGTAAGTATGTACTACCGGTGTAACAATGAGGATCGGTATATTCGGAGGCAGTTTCAATCCGCCTCATAACGCACACTTACAACTTTGCAAATACGCAAAACAGACCGCTTTTCTGGATAAGATCATCCTGATCCCAACGGGTGATAATCCGTTAAAGAAAAGTGATGATACGATCGAACGGAAGCATCGATTAAAAATGACACAGATTGCGATCGAAGATCTGCGAGGGTTCGAAGTCAATCCGATTGAGATCGAAAGAGAAGGTCGCTCTTTCACATATGATACAATAAAAGAACTGACATTGGATTCAGACGATACTTTTTATTTTATCAGCGGATCGGATCTTTTGTTTCAACTGCCTGATTGGAAAAATTTTAAATCTTTAGCTTGTTTGATAAGATTTATCAGCATTTGCAGAAAAGGTATCGACAATCAGTATTTTTTGAAAGAAGCAGAAAAACTGTTCACATCATTTAATGCTACGATCATTGCTTGTGAAGATTATTCTCCGGATGAGATCTCTTCAAGTGTGATCCGTGAAATGATCAAGCAAAACGAAGATATCACATCACTGGTACCGAAAGAAGTAAAAAGATATATCATCGAACACAATTTATATCATTAGCGCAGGTAAAATTATGTTAGAACTCAAAGAGATCAAACAAATCTTAAAATCTATGTTAAATAAGAAGCGTTATATACATTCATTGAATACCGCCGATATGGCAGAGCGACTGGCCGAAAAATACGGTGCTGACAGACAAAAAGCATATTTAGCGGGCTTGGTACACGATTGCGCAAAAAACCTTAACAGCACTGAATTGATAAGCACAGCTGAGAAATATCATATAGATGCTGATTCGATCACGCTGTTATCTCCATATCTGTTGCACGGAGCGGTCGGCGCTTATGTCGCAACAGAGAAATTCGGAATCGATGATCCCGAAGTCCTCTCTGCGGTTACGTATCATACAATGGGCAAAGTCGATATGACGTTGATCGAAAAAATCGTTTTCCTTGCCGATGTGATCGAACCGTCTCGCACGTACAAGAATATTGAAGCTATCAGAAAAGAAGCATTCAACGACTTGGATAAAGCGTTGATCATGGCGTATGACGGTATCATACGTTATGTCCTTAAACAAGACAAACTGTTACATCAGGATACGGTCGAAGCAAGAAATTATCTGATACTGCATCATTTGGAACCTGTTATAAAACAGCCTTATTAACTAAAATAAAAAACGCGGAACATTCCGCGTTTTTTTATTTGGTTATTTTGTCCAGCAAAGTCAACAGTTCTTCAATTTTTTCTTCTTCGTTCCCCTCTTTAAAAGCATCGACCACACAGCTCTGCATATGTGCCTGCATGATCTCTTTATTCACTTTTTTCAGAAGCGACTGCACCGCAAGCACTTGGTTATAAATATCGATACAATATCGATCTTCATCTACCATTTTTAAGATGCCTTCGATCTGTCCTTTTGCTGTTTTAAGCAATCGCGTTGCTTGTTGTTTATCGGCCTTCATTGACCTTACGCGATCCCTGTAACAGTATAGCCGGCTTCTGTGATTGCGTTTTTCAACGTATCATCTGCAACTTCTTTTGTTAACGTCACTGTTGCGCTGTTGCTTTCGAGATCCACACTGGCGCTCACGCCGTCGATTGCATTAAGTGCTTTCTCAACATTTGCAACACAATGTCCGCAACTCATTCCTTCGATCATAATTTTCTTTTCCATCGTATTATCTCCTTTTTCATCATTTTTTTGTTCTTTAAAATTTATATTTTCATCTTCCGTTTGTACGGGAGGAAGTTTGCAATTCTGCTCTAAAAATTCTTCGTGAAACTTTGGTTTAAAGAATTTCAATCGCAGCGCATTTGAAACAACGCTCACTGAGCTTAAACTCATTGCAGCTGCTCCAAACATCGGATTCAGCTTCCAACCGAGTATGCTAAAAAATACACCTGCGGCAAGCGGTATACCTACACTGTTATAAAACAAAGCCCAAAACAGATTCTGCTTGATATTACGCATCACAGATTTACTCAGTTGTATCATCGTTACGGCATCCATCAGATCACTTTTAACAAGGACGACATCCGCCGATTCTATCGCAATATCCGTTCCCGCGCCGATCGCAACACCTACATCCGCTCTTGCCAATGCGGGTGCGTCATTGATGCCGTCACCGATCATGATAACTTTTTTACCGCTCTCTTGCAGTTTGCGCACTTCTTTTTCTTTATCTTGCGGTAATACTTCCGATATCACATTTGTTATATCAACTTGCGAAGCGATCGCTGATGCGGTTTGCGCATTATCGCCGGTAAGCATAACGACATCCAATCCCAGCATACCGAGCTCTTTTATTGCTCTCGCACTTGTTGGTTTGATCGGATCGGCAACTGCGATAATGCCGAATACTTTTTGATCATCCGCAAAATATAAAGGTGTTTTGCCCTGATTTGCCAAAAAAGTCTCGTGCTGATCGATCATGGCAGAAGATATTTTTCTGTCGTTCATCAATTTACGGTTTCCGACAAAGATCTGTCTGTTTTCAATGAGCCCGCTGATCCCAAGTCCGGGTAAAGACTCAAACGATTCTACAGGCAAATGTTTTAAACCTCGTGACTCAGCTTCTTTCATGATCGCATCAGCTAACGGATGTTCCGATAATTTCTCGATCGATGCGGCTATTCTTAAAAGTTTATCTTCAGTATCGTCTCCCGATGTAATGATATCCGTAACGACCGGGTGCCCTTCCGTGACCGTTCCCGTTTTATCCAAAACGATCGTATTTGTTTTATGTGCTGTTTCAAGAGTTTCCGCCGATTTTATCAATATTCCGTTCTGTGCGCCTTTACCCGTACCGACCATAATTGCCGTCGGTGTCGCAAGTCCTAACGCACACGGACAGGATATGACAAGTACGCTGATACCGATGGATAGGGCAAACTCAACAGATCGTCCGAGCAACAGCCAAACAACACTCGCAATAATCGCGATGGCTATAACGACAGGTACGAAAACGCCGCTGATCTTATCCGCTAATTTTGATATCGGCGCCTTTGATGATGTTGCTTCTTCCATAAGCCGTATGATTTGGGATAATGTCGTATCATCCCCGACCTCCGTCGCTTTAAATTGGAAGTAACCGCTTTTATTGATGCTGGCTCCGATGACTTTGTCACCGATCGTTTTAGCAACAGGAATACTTTCACCTGTCAGTGCCGATTCGTCTACGGACGAAGTCCCTTGCGTGATGATACCGTCCACGGGTATCGTTTGCCCCGATTTTATGATCACGATATCGTCTTTCACGACATCCGCTACATCGATCTCAACCTCTTTACCGTCACGTAATACAGTCGCGGTCTTAGGTCTGAGATCCAGCAGTTTTTTAATGGCTTCGGACGTTTTTCCTTTAGCTCTTGATTCCAATAATTTTCCGAGCGTCACAAGTGTTAAGATCGTTGCTGCCGATTCAAAATACAAGTCCATAGAATACGCCATAACGATATCCATTTGCCCGTGTCCGAGACCGTAACCTATTTTAAAAATGGCAAATATCCCGTATACCAAAGCTGCGGAAGTACCGATCGCGATCAACGAATCCATATTCGGTGCGCCTTTAAATAAAGATTTAAAGCCAACCTTATAATACTTGCTGTTGATAAATACCACAGGAAGCGTAAGAAGGAATTGCGTAAAGGCGAAGGTAATCGCATTCGCATGATCCGTAAAAAATGTGGGCAAAGGCAAACCTACCATATGTCCCATTGCTATATAGAAAAGCGGCAAGGTAAAAATGAGTGAGACCACAAATCTAAACTTCATTTCCTTGATCTCTTTTTCCGCAATATCATCTCGAGAGCTCTCGCTTTTTTTAGAGGTAAGTGCTTGCGGTAAATACGCACCGTAACCTGCGTCTTGCACAGCTTTTATGATCTTATCAGCGTCAACGGCAGATTCGTCATACGTAACAGTCATATCATTATTCAGTAAGTTTACTACGACCTTATCGACACCTTCTAGTTTGGAAACATCCTTTTCCACATGCGCCGAACATGCCGAACATGTCATGCCGGTAACTTGAAATTTATCTTTCTTCATTATTATCTCCGATCCTACCCCTATAGGGGGGTGTATATATTATATAATTTCACTATGATTTTGTCAACAAGTATTTTATTTTGTTTCATATCCTTTAAACTTTGAAGCAAAGAGGCTGTATGATACTATAAAGACAGATGACAGCAAACGCTTTTTGCACCGCGGAGGATTTATGAAAAAATTTTTTTATTATATAGTACTTATATGTTCGATCATATTCGGTCTAACCGCAATTCTCATTGAATTCGATCTGCTCGATTATTCGTTAAGCGTATCTTTGATTTTAAATGTTCTTGCGGTAGTGCTTGCTTTTATTCATTACAAAAGCCACTCGGAATCTTTAAAAATATCTTATGAACGATGGTATATACTTTACGGATATCTATTATATCTGATATTACTGGCCTCTCTTTTATTCATCGATGGATCTTTTTTACGGGATATCGTTTATACCGAAGGTTTCTTTGATTACGCAAAAGACCATTTGAATTTGATCCCGTTCCGAACGATCTTATTGTATATTCGTGGAACGTTAAACGGAGTTTTACTTTTATCGGATCTGGTTGTAAACTTGCTCGGGAACATCGTCGCTTTCATGCCGTTTGGATTCTTTTTACCGAAACTGTTTCCTGTTTTTCGACAGAAAAAAGCATTCATTCTATCAATGATAGGAATAATCGGAGTGATCGAGATCATGCAATTCGTCTTACGCACGGGTGTATGTGACATCGATGATCTGTTGCTGAATCTTCTCGGCGCGTACCTTGTCTTTGTACTTATACAAAAACGATCTTTGCTGCAAACTAAAAAAGACGCTTAACGCGTCTTTAGTTTTTTTTTATCTCAGCTAAGGTAATATCACATTATATACGTATTCAGCCGATAATTTTCCGTACGATACCGTGACGGTTACTTCATTACTGCCCGTATCGGACGGCGCGTTGGATATCACGACACTGTTTTCATTAACGACAGTCGCCAATGCGGTATCGGATACTTCAATGTCCATCCCATCTTCTATCGGATATTCTTTTGTCGTATTGTTCACTTTATAAGTATAAAGCACGCCGTATAATATCTCTGTTTCAGCGTCAACATCACCGCTTTCAACCGTCGCAGTAATCTCTTTACTGAGCACAACAATATCTTGTCCTTCACTCTTAGCGATCTCTTTTTCGATGGGATCGTGTCCGCCTATAGCTTGGATCCCTTTCGTAATACCGAAGATCAAGAGAAGCAAGATCAATACCGCCCCCACCACACGTAAGGGGGATTTAATTTTTATTTTCATCTTTTTTTTATTTTGATTCATCTCGTTCGCCTCGATTCCTTCAAATGGTATAAGGTTTGAACTTTATTATTAGATATATAATACTTTAAGCTTCTGGTATGCATGCTGGTCTGTCGCTACGTTTTGTATATATCATATTATACTAAACTTTGAATTTGTTTACAATTCATATTCTATTATTATGCTGTTTTAATTTCTTATACGTAAAAGTTCCTGTATAATAAACTTATGGAATATTTTTATGACAGAACCAAATTATTGCTCGGCGAAGAAGCGATCGATATCCTTTCTAAAAAGAAAGTAGCTGTCGTCGGTGTCGGCGGTGTCGGATCTTATGCCTGCGAAGCACTTGCCCGCAGTGGTATCGGAAGTTTATTGCTTATTGATATTGCGGCTATCAGTCCATCCAATATCAATCGTCAAGTGTACGCGTTGCAATCAACTGTCGGCTTAGAAAAAGCTTTTTTAGCTAAGGAAAGAGTTCAAGATATCAACCCGAATTGCGAAGTGGAAGCGTATAAAATGGCCATAACCAAGAGCACGCTTAATGATATACCGCTGGATACTTGCGATTATATCATCGATGCGATCGATGCGCCGGCATCTAAATTGGCTTTGATCAAATACGCAAAAGAACACGATATACCGATCATTTCATCAATGGGTATGGGCAACAAGATAGATCCGACCAAATTAGTCATTACGGATATCTATAAAACCAGCATTTGCCCGCTTGCCCGAGTAATGCGTAAATTATGCAAAGAAGCGCGCATCAAGAAACTGAAAGTCATCTATTCCACCGAATATCCCATACGAAAGGAAATGCCGCCCGCAAGCATTATTTTTGTGCCCGCCACGGCAGGCCTTTATATGGCACATGAAGTAGTCTTTTCTTTTTTGGATCTACAATAAATCAAAATTTTGCTTATTACTGAAAATCGGAGAATTTACATATGCAAATACGCGAACCGGAGTTATTGGAAGAATATTTCATTGCGGAAAATTTTGAAGATACGATTACTCCTTATATCAAAGAAGACACAGAAGTGGAAGGCTACAAATTCATTGACTTAATGATCGATGATTTTCAGCTTGATACAGCAGATTTCCATCAATGCGTTTTCCAAAACTGCACGTTTACGGAATGCCATCTTGAAAAAATCTATTTTCTGGATGTCGTTTTTAAACATTGCAACTTCTCCAATATCGATATGAATGATAGTACATTCAAACGTGTTGTCTTTGATGCTTGTAAATTAACTGGCACCAATTTTTCGGACGGAGTGATCGATCATGCGAAATTTAATTCATGCAGCGCGCAATACGCCAATTTGACCAATATGAAAATCGAAAATACATTGTTCAAAGATTCGGATTTCTCCAATGCTTTTATGCAAAGCCAACATTATAAAAATGTCGCTTTCGAAAATTGCAAATTGATCGCCGCTGATTTTTATAAGACCAAACTAAAAGGTATAGATCTTTCTTCAAATTTGATCTCGGGCATATCAGTTTCTGATTACGAACTCAAGGGCGCCCTCGTCAGTCCTTTGCAAGCCTGCGATCTCGCTCTGTTACTCGGTATTAAAATAAAAGATGATCTGTAAAAGATATTGTAAGAAAAAACGAATGCTATATTTTGTTAATTCAGCATGATAGATTACAATAGACAGAAAACCAAAAGAGGTCTTAACTATGTCTTCATCCTATAAAGATTGCACAGGTTGCAAACGCTGCGAAACGATATGCCCCGAGAATTCACCGATCGCGCAGATCATGGAAATGTTCAAAGAGATCGATGAGAAAGATAACCGCGAAGAAGTTGCGGAACGCTTCGACCGAGAACTTCGCAAACACACCGGTTGTGTAAATTGCGCAAGATGCCTTCCGTATTGTCCCGAAAAAATCAATATCCCCTATTACATCCTTTCCGCTAAGGAAGACTTTGAATGAGTTATCGGATCACGATCATAAGAAAGAATATTAAAAATACGTATTTACGTGTTAAACCGCCCGATCAAGTAATGATCACCTGCCATAAACGCGTTACAACAGATCAGATCGACCGATTTATAAAAAGCAAACAAAAATGGATCGACAAACGATTTGCATCCTTACAAGCTCAATCATCTACAGCTTTACCTTTGTATGACGGTGCGATCATTCGATTGGCGCAAAAAGAATATAGCTTGCAGTTTATTTCTTCAAACCGCAACAAAGTCTTTACGGAAAATGATCAAGTAACGATCGAGATCAAAGATCTCGATAACGAAGCCTTAAAACACAAACTGTTATTGAAATGGTATACGGAGCAGTTTAAACAATACACAGCCGAACGAACCTTAATGTTTTATCACGAGAATCATCAATACGACATTAAAATGCCTCAGCGAATCAGCATCAAAAATATGTCCAGCAGATGGGGTTCTTACAGTAAGAAAACCGATACGCTTTCTTTGAGCACACGGTTAGGCGCATATGATACGGATGTGATCGACAGCGTTATCTATCATGAATTGGCGCACACCCGCTATATGGATCACCAAAAAAAGTTTCATGCTTTGTTAAGAACAATGATGCCCGATTATAAGTATGCGCATCGTAAATTAAAAGTACCTAACATCCATGCCAATTGGTTTAAATATCCAAAAGATCGATAATCAATATTTAGGAAAAAATCTATGGATCATTATACAGTATCGGTAAAAAGTTTGATCGAAACCGTCATCATGAAAGGTGACATCGATACTCGATATGTCAAAAAAAGCCGTGCGGTATTGGGCACGAAAATACATCAAATGCTACAAAAACAATATCATGCGGAAGATCTTACGGAAGTTACCGTTAAAAAAGAGATCGTTTCGGATGATATTTCTTTAACTGTGCAAGGACGCATCGACGGTGTGCTATCGTACGAGACCGACCCGACGATCGAAGAGATCAAATCGACCGCAGCCGACCTTAAGGCAATGGATGAACCGTACGATACGCATTTCGCGCAAGCGAAGATTTATGCTTATCTTTATATGGATGAGCACGATCTAAGTGATATTCGTATACGCCTCACCTATTATCATATCCATACCAAACAGATCAAATCATTCGATACAAGTCATGCCAAAGAAGAATTGTATGATTACTTTGATGAGCTCACAAAAGCCTATTTTATATATTTACGTATGATGAGCGATTTGAGAAAAGAGCGGAACAGTTCCGTCGGAAATACCGATTTCCCCTATGCTTATCGTAAATACCAAAAAGCGGTCATTACACAGATTTACCGAACAGTCGATGAGGAGAAAAATATTTTCATCAACGCCCCGACAGGCACGGGAAAAACGATCAACGCACTCTTCCCCGCTTTAAAAATAATGCCGAAACTTTCCGAAGGCAAGATCTTTTATTTGTCTTCGAAATCGACCCAAAAACAGATAGCCGAAAATACACTTTCACTCCTTCAAGAAAACGGTTTACAGATCAAAAGCATCACGATAACGGCTAAAGAAAAAGTCTGTAAATTGGATACACCCTCTTGTAATCCCGAAGACTGTCCTTATGCGGTTCAATATTACGATAAGCTGTTTGACGCAATAAAAAATATCTTAGAGAACGAGACCATCATATCGGCGGATATATTATCAGAATATGCCGAGGAAGCATCGATGTGTCCGTTTGAATTGTCTTTGGACTTAGCATTATGGGCGGATGTGATCATCTGTGATTACAATTATGTTTTCGACCCGTTTGCCGCACTGAAACGATTTTTCGATGAGAGCGCGCAAAAGGCCGATCATATCCTATTGATTGATGAAGCGCATAACCTTGTCGATCGTTCGCGCGATATGTATTCGTCTTTCCTCGATAAATCAGCCGTACTTGCGGTCAAGAGAAATATAAAAGAGAACAAGAAATTAAATAAGGCGCTCAATGCGATCAATAAAGAATTATTGGCTTATCAAAAAACATGCGCGGATGATCAAAACATTCTATTTATCGACACGCTCAGCGATAAATTGATGGGGAATTTATATCAGTTCATCAATCTTACGGACGACTATCTCAGCAAAAGTGAAAACCGAAATTCGGAAGCCTATACTTTAGTCAGAGAATTATCGTACGATATCTATAAATTCTTGAGTCTCACGGAAAATGCGATCAACGCGCATTCGTTTTTCTATGATAAAGCAGAGAAAAAGCTGTTCTTATTTTGCAGCGACGCACAAGAATATCTGAGAGCACAACTTCAAAAAACCAAAAGCGGTGTGTTCTTCTCCGCTACGCTTTCTCCTTTAAGCTATTATTGCGAACTGTTGGGCGGAGACAAAGAAGATCATCTGCTGAATGTCCCTGCTATCTTTAATAAAGAAAATTTCAAGATCATTGTTGATACAAGCGTACGCACGACCTATAAACAAAGAGTGCATTACTACCGACCGATCGCTGAGAAGGTTCGACATATCGCGCAAACGGCTGCGGGTAATTATTTTGTTTTCTTCCCTTCTTACGCTTTCATGCGCAGTGTTTATGAAACGTATGATGAAGAATCCGCCGAAAGAATTTTGATGCAATCAAGTTCCATGTCGGAAAACGAGCGACAAGAATTTCTCGCGCAATTTACGGAGAGTTCAAACTTAACGGCTTTTGCGGTCGCCGGCGGTATTTTTTCCGAAGGGATCGATTTGATCGGAGAACGTCTGAAAGGCGTTATCGTTTGCGGCGTTTCCTTACCGAAGATCTGCACGGAACGAGAACTTATACGACAACATTTCGACAGTGAACATAAAAATGGATTCGAATACGCTTATTTATATCCGGGAATGAATAAAGTATTGCAATCCATGGGCAGAGTGATACGCACAAAAGACGATGCGGGCTTCGCGGTTTTGATGGATGAACGCTTCAGACAACCGTCTTATTTAAAATGCTTCCCACCGCAATACGACCACATGTGTTTTGTGAAGAGCAATGAAGAGCTGTTATCTTTTTTTATAGATGATAATATCGTATGATAAGCCTATAACTTGTAGTATAATATAGTCAGTTGAATGACACTGTTACAACGCAAAATCATGTGTTGTAAATAAAAATATTTCGGAGGACTTATGGACGAAAGAGTAAAAAAATTAGCGCATAATTTAGTCAACAATTCATGTAAAGTGCAAAAAGGCGAACATGTGCTTATCAATGCTTACGGAAATGACAGCCACGATTTGACAAGAGCATTGATCAAAGAAGTTTACAAAGTAGGAGCATTTCCGCATGTCGACTTGAAAGACAGCTCAGTCTATCGTGAAATACTGCTTTCTTGCGAAGAAGAACAGTTAAGATCCATGAACGATTACGAACTGTACAAAATGAAAACAATGGATGCTTATATCGGAATCCGCGCTTCGGACAATACATACGAATATTCGGATGTAGCCGATGAAAAAGTGGAACTTGCGAATAAACTGATGGATGATGTGTTACGCGAAAGAGTCGACAATACGAAATGGGTCGTACTTCGCTACCCGAACGGATCGATGGCGCAAGCCGCAAAAATGAGCAAAGAAGCATTTGAAGATTATTACTTTAATGTCTGCAATCTCGATTACGCTAAAATGGGCGAAGCCATGCAGTCACTCAAAACAATGATGGATGATACCGATATCGTTCAAATCAAAGGACCCGGGACCGATCTGACCTTCTCGATTAAAAGTGTTCCGACGATCCCTTGCGACGGAGAATGCAATATCCCCGACGGAGAGATCTATACTGCGCCTGTTAAGGATTCCGTAAACGGCGTACTCTCTTATAACACGCCGAATCAATACCAGGGCTTCGTTTTCGAAAAGATCGTCTTTACGTTTAAAGACGGAAAGATCGTTGATGCCGTTTCAAATGATACGAAAAAGATCAACGCCATATTGGACACGGACGAAGGCGGACGTTATATCGGCGAATTTGCCATCGGCGTTAATCCTTACATTACCAATCCGATGTTGGATACATTATTTGATGAAAAGATCACGGGAAGTTTCCATTTCACCCCGGGCGCTTCGTATGAAGACGCGTTCAACGGAAACAAATCCGCGATCCATTGGGATCTTGTCAGTATGCAAACGCCTGAATACGGCGGCGGCGAGATCTATTTTGACGGCAAACTGATACGAAAAGACGGGCTGTTCGTGATTCCTGAATTGGAATGTCTTAACCCGCAAAATCTGATAGACTAAAAAAACACCCGCAAGGGTGTTTTTTAATCGAAGAAGTTTGCTTATTGAGTGTTTAAAATCTTCTATTTCTGGGTACCTCATTATTTTCTTACTTATCTTTGTAGAATCAATTATGGTATGGTAATATTATAAATAATTATCATATGTAATAAAGGAGTTTATTATGGATTTGTTAATTAAACTAATTATGTTAGTTTTTGTAACTTATGCTCTTATAAAAGTATTTAAACTTATCTTTAAAAATCACAAAAAAATGACGCCTGTTTATGATTCAGATACTATAGCTACATTTCAAGGCAAATATTCGAAGGGCGAAAGCTCCTTCGAACCCAATATTTTATGTCAACTGAATGCAAAACAAGAAGTCCTACAAATTACTTCTTTAGGATATGCAAAAAAATCAATGTTTGTTTTTTATCCTGAGATAACTGTTTTTGAGCTAACAACTAAACTTGCGGATGCTGCTAATTTTGCAGGTGTCCAATCTGAAACAGAATATATTGTATTGCGATATATTCGAGATAATGAAGCGCTTCATTTAGTTTTTTACGTTGATGATCCACTTATCAAAATACACAATAAAAGAGCTGCAAAAAAAAATGATATCTTATATTACGTTAATACACGCATATCACAATAATATGTAAATTCAAAATAAGTTGCGATTGTATTTATAATATATACAACCCATCAAGCCAAGCATTAAATCTATTCGATTAAAAAACACCCTTTCGGGTGTTTTTCATTGCCATCCCAGATTTTGTCGAATCCTTTTCATATGAACTATTTTTTTGGTATAATTTCATTATATTAATAATATGGGTTGGAGGGTGCACATGTCACCTTATGTAAAAGCTTTATTAATCTTTGCTGTTCTGCTTGTTTTAAGTAAAATAATTATGATGAAACTTCTACATTATGATATCGTCCACCTTATAGCTGCACCGATGATGTTTAAAAAATATAAGGAATTATTTGGTCCTAAAAATTTACAGGTTATGATTGAATGTTTTGAACTTGAAGGAATTTGGGAATTGCGTGACACAGGCTATTATATTTTCGGTTTTGGTGACTATCTAGCTTTTTACCCACCTACCAATGATGAAAATGCGATAAAAGTTCCTTGTTCGGGAATGATATCTTTTTCGGTCAAAACATATTCAGGTAAAGTTGATTTTAAGGATTACAAATTCATGTCAAAAGACATTGAAAAAATCGTTATTCATCGCGAGAGTTTAAGCGATATTACTATTCGGTTTCGCAATAATCGATTCGAATTAGCGTTTAATCAGTATGCGCTTCCGAGAGCAAATTTCTTTGAGTTCCTAGCAACAAAAATACCCTATGAAGAATACGCTAAGGAATAGGTTTTCAGTTTCATAAAATGTTAGCAGAATTGGGATGTCTTAGCCTCGATAATTTGATTTAACAAAAAAAACACCCTTTCGGGTGTTTTTTATTAGGTAAGTTATATTTAAGAATCAGCTCGCAATTGTCTGACCAAGCGATCGATGGCGTTGCGAACCGCGGGCAGCGCGATAACGATGATCGTAGCGATCGCTTCGATACCCAAATAGGTAGCATTATAAACGATCGAATACCAAATGACATTCATCCCTTCCGGCGCATAAGCCGCGAAAAAAATGACGCCCGATAAAAAACTCATAACAAATCTGCCGAAAACACCGATGATATATCCGGTGATCATACCGCCTTTTTGATTACGGAAAAATCCGCCCAATCCCAACATCCCAAAAGCCAATGGGTAATCAAGCAACACTTGCATCGGATGCAGCGCGTACGGATAGATCGCCAAATTCAATAGCCCGAACGCCATACCTGCTATGATACCGATCTTCGGTCCGTATACATAGCCGATCAAAAACAGGAAGAACATCGAAAAAAATGTCGCGCTTCCTCCGTAAGGCATCGGGATATGCGGCAGTAGATTGTTGATCACGAATGCGACCGCGATCATGATCGCAGCGAAACTGAGTGTTTTCACATTCATTTTTTTGCCTTTGTCCGCAAAAACAAAAATAAGCACCATAAACAGGATGATAACGGCAATTAATGCCAATTGTCCCATAGTGCTCTCGAAAAAAGTTTGTAAGTCCATAAAAAAATCCTCCTTAAAATTCGGAGGGTAAGTAGATGATACATCTGCTTCCCTACGTCGGTGTTGACCGAATCAGGTTGTAAGGGTATTATCTCAGCCATACGGCACCCCTAGCAACAAATCAAATAAGACTACTTTATTCAATTGCTATTATTATAAACTTTTCAAATGATTTGTCAAGTAACGAGTGAACGGACAGGTCGGTTGTGATTAAAATTGATTGATTAAAAAATATTAAATCCAAGAAACTTTGGCTTACATTCAGTATTATTCGAGAGTTTTATTAAAATTGAACGATTATTGCACCCAAAGCGTAAAAAAAACTTGTGTTCTATTTTTTTCTGTGCTATAATTCACAAAATAAAAATGGAAGAGATACTTTTTTATCAAAATACCTATCTCATTTCCGTTTAAATATCATAAAGTCGCATTTCGGCTAACCAACCATGCGAGCAATGGAGCTTTGATTCAAACGAGCAATCGTTATGAAACAAGGCTTTTGTTTTTTATTATTCGCTGTATCATAGAATCCTTATTTTTAGACATTAAATGCTTTTAAAAGCAACGGAGCTTTGTTCCTTGATCATCAAGGGCCGAAGCTCTTTGTTGTTTTAAAACAATAAACACAATAAAACAAAATCATATTTGGAGGTACTGATATGAGACAAGTAGCTATTTATGGAAAAGGTGGAATAGGAAAATCAACGACCACACAAAATCTAACGGCGGCATTGGGTGAAATGGGAAAACACATCATGATCGTCGGCTGCGATCCAAAAGCGGATTCAACGCGTTTGATCTTGGGAGGACTGGCGCAGGAAACGGTTTTGGATACTTTAAGAGAAGAGGGCGATGAGATCGAACTGGATGAGATCTTGCGTGAAGGATACGCGGGGATCAAATGCGTTGAATCGGGCGGACCGGAACCGGGCGTTGGATGCGCGGGTAGAGGGATCATTACCTCGATCAATCTCTTGGAGCAATTGGGCGCATATACCGATGATCTGGATTATGTATTCTACGATGTACTGGGCGATGTTGTTTGCGGCGGATTCGCTATGCCGATCAGAGAAGGTAAAGCCGAAGAGATTTATATCGTTGCCAGCGGTGAGATGATGGCAATGTACGCGGCGAACAATATCTGTAAAGGTATCGCTAAATTTGCATCAAGCGGCAAGACCAGGCTCGGCGGTATTATATGCAACAGCCGAAACGTAGACAATGAATACAACATGCTAAAAGCTTTTGCGGAAGAACTCGGAAGTCAAATGATCCATTTCGTACCTAGGAACAATGTCGTACAGAGGGCGGAGATCAATAAGAAAACCGTGATCGACTATCTCCCTGAAGATACGCAAGCGGATGAATACCGCACATTGGCGAAAGCAATAGATGCAAATGAAATGTTTGTCGTTCCGAAACCCATGCAACAAGATCGACTCGAAGAGATCTTGATGAAATTCGGGATCATGGCATAAGAAAGCGAGGAAATAATAATGAAAATGATAAGAGCTATCATAAGGCCTGAAATGAGCAATAAAGTATTAAATGAACTGCAAGACGCGGGCCATAGTTCGGTAACCAAATTCGATGTTGTGGGGCGCGGAAAACAAAGAGGCGTAAAAGTAGGAAATGTACATTACGATCAACTTCCGAAAGAATTGCTTTTGATCGTCTGTGAAGATGAGAATTGTGATGAGATCGTCCAGCTTATCGTTAAGAATGCCCGCACCGGTGAAGGTACGTTCGGTGACGGAAAAATATTTATTTCGGATGTAGAACGCACTATTACCGTAAGCAGTGGCGAAGAAAGCATTTAGGAGGTTTCCATCATGAAAGAAATATTGGCCATCATAAGGATGAATACCATGAATGAAACGATCAACGCGCTTTCCGATGCCGGCTTTGCTTCCATGACCGCACATCCGGTTTTGGGAAGAGGAAAGAAAAAAATCGATTTTTCGATCATTGAGGATTTAATTGAAGATAATGAATTAAATGCGCCACCGAGAACGATCGAAACGATCTCGGAAACGCATCGCCTGCTTGCGAAACGCAGTGTGATGCTTGTGGTGCAAGACGATGAAGTCGATGATGTGATCGATATTATCTTGGAACATAACCAAACCGGCAACATGGGTGACGGGAAAATATTTGTCATGCCGATAAGCGATGTCACAAGAGTAAGGACAGGCGAAAGCGGTACAAACGCAATATAAGATTAAACAGGAGGAACAACAGCAATGGATAGTAAAAAATTGCAAGCAAAAATGCTGGATGCCTACCCTGCAAAAGTAATGAAGAACAGAAAAAAACATATCCTCGTAAAAGAGTCCGGTCAGGAACAAGAAATAGCTGCGAATACGCGGACAGTTCCCGGCATCATTACCAACAGAGGATGTTGTTATGCGGGATGTAAAGGGGTCGTTATCGGTCCGATCATCGATATGGTCCATATCGTACACGGACCCATAGGATGTTCATACTATGCTTGGGGCACCAGAAGGAATAAAGGGAAAACAAGAGAAGACGGTAAAAACTTTTTAAACTATTGTTTTAGTACAGACATGCAAGAAAGCGACATCGTCTTTGGCGGAGAGAAAAAACTTATGCAAGCGATCGATGAAGCGGTCGAACTCTTTGCGCCGAAATCTATTTCGATATCAGCTACATGTCCTGTCGGCTTGATCGGAGACGATGTGCATGCAGTCGCAAAACAAGCTTCCGAGAAACACGGCATACCGATCTTGGGCTTCAGTTGCGAAGGATATAAAGGTGTCAGTCAATCCGCGGGACACCATATCGCGAATAATAAATTGATGACCGATGTCGTCGGAACAGGAAACAAAGAAAGTCGCAAATATTCGATCAACATATTGGGAGAATATAATATCGGCGGCGATGAATGGGAGATCGCGCGCGTCATGAATAAGATCGGTTACGATATCGTAACGACCATGACAGGAAACGCGACCTATGAAGATATCAGTAACGCGCATACCGCGGAACTTGATTTGGTACAGTGTCATCGTTCTATCAATTACATCGCTGATATGATCGAAACAAAGTACGGTATACCTTGGGTCAAAGTCAATTTTATCGGTGTCCGCGCTATGAGCAAAAGTTTAAGAGATATCGCAAAGTATTTCGGAGACGAAGATTTGATAGCACGAACGGAAGAATTCATCGCAGAAGAAGTAAGTGCGATCCAAGATGAAATGGATCAATACAAAGAACTTTGTAAAGACAAAACAGCTATTTTGTTTGTCGGCGGCTCAAGAGCCCACCATTATCAAGGTCTCTTGGAAGAGATAGGCATATCAACGGTCGCGGCAGGTTATGAGTTTGCGCACAGAGATGATTACGAAGGACGCGATATCATACCCGATATCAAGTTGGACGCGGATACGCGTAATATCGAAGAGATACACGTTGAAAAAGACGCGCAGAAATATAAGCTTCGTATCCCGCCGGAACGAAGTGAAGAACTTAAAAAAGCGATCCCGCTCAGTCGTTATGACGGGATGATCAACGAAATGGAAGACGGAAGTTTGTTGATAGACGATCTAAACCATTATGAAACCGAAGAATTGATCAAAGCGCTCAAGCCGGACTTTTTCGGTTCCGGTATCAAAGACAAATACATCGTGCAAAAAATGGGGGTCTATTCAAAACAAATGCATTCCTATGATTATGCGGGACCGTATGCGGGATTCAACGGCGCCGTAAATTTTGCAAGAGATGTAGCGGCAGGTATATTCACGCCCGCTTGGAGTTATGTGATACCGCCGTGGAAGAAACAACCGAATCTCGTCGGAAAATTATCTGTTGAAGGAGGAAACGAATAATGTTG
Organism: uncultured Anaerofustis sp.; assembly: GCA_963674555.1. GTDB lineage: Bacteria > Bacillota > Clostridia > Eubacteriales > Anaerofustaceae > JBGMEA01. Next base: position 999,003 of record OY771429.1, read on the forward strand.
GAACTTACACCGAAAGAATATACGCAACGAAAAGCATTAATGGTCAACCCCGCAAAAACGTGTCAACCGATCGGGGCGATGTATGCCGCACTCGGCATACATAAATGTCTTCCTCACTCTCACGGATCACAGGGGTGTTGTTCCTATCATCGGATGCATTTGACGCGTCATTACAAAGATCCGATCATGGCATCGACAAGTTCTTTTACCGAAGGTGCCTGTGTATTCGGAGGAAAACCGAATCTATCCAAAGGTCTGCAGAATATCTTTGCGATCTACGATCCGGATATCGTTGCCATCAATACCACCTGTTTATCCGAAACGATCGGAGATGACATCGGAGAAATCATTCGCTCGACTGAGATCCCTGAAGATAAGATCGTGATCCACGCGAATACGCCAAGCTATGTCGGATCGCATGTGACCGGTTTTTCAAATATGGTAAAAGCGATGGTCACTTACCTATCCGAACCGTCGGAAGAGAAGACAGACACGCTCAACATTATCCCCGGATATGTGGAACCGAGCGATATGAAAGAGATCAAGCGGATCATAAACCTGATCCAAGTTCCGTTCATTATGTTCCCGGATACAAGCAATGTCGTAAATTCACCTTTAACGGGAAAATACAGTATGTACCCGAAAGGCGGAACGCAAATAGAAGATCTGAAAAGGACCGGAAGCAGCAAAGCAACCATCGCTATGGGCAGCTTCTCATCCAAAGACGGCGCGTATGAGTTGGAAAGCAAATGCGAAGTTCCCGCTCATTTGGTCAAAGTGCCGATAGGCATAAAAGCCACGGATGAATTCATAATGAAAGTGTTGGAATTAAGCGGTAAAGAAGTGCCCTACGAATTGGAATTGGAACGCGGACAACTGGTCGATCTAATGGTCGATGTGCACTCACATTACCACGGCAAAAAAGTTGCGATCTTCGGAGATCCGGATATCGTTATCGCAATGACGGAATTGGTGATCAGTTTAGGGATGATTCCCGTTCATATTTTAACGGGTACGCCGGGAACCGAATTCGACAAAACGATACAAGCAATGTTAGACGAAAATAACATTGAAGCGGAACATGTTAAATCAAAAGGCGATCTGTTGGAATTACACCAATGGATCATGAACAGTCCGGTGGATATCTTGATAGGCAATACGTACGGCAAATATATCGCCCGTGCGGAAGATATCCCTTTGATCCGAGTCGGATTCCCGATATTGGATCGAATCGGACACAGCTTTTTCCCTTTGGTGGGATATATGGGCATGATCCGTATGATCGAAAAAATCAGCAACGCGTTTTTGGATCTACAAGACCGAACATGCGCTGACGAAGATTTTGAATTAGTTATGTAAACAAACACGCAGGAGGTTGATATGAGAAAAGTAATCAGTATTACCATGCTCCTTCTAATGCTCACGCTGACTGTTTTCGGATGCGCGACAGGCGAAGGAAAAGAAATTACCATTACGGATATGGCGGGAAGAGAAGTGGCTATCTCTTCAAAAATTGAAAGTGTTTTCGGAGTAAACAACACATCGTCTATCCTGTTATATACATTAGCGCCTGAGAAATTGATCGGTTGGAATATCTCTTTCTCAGATGAAGCAAAGCTCTACATGGTTGAGAGCGTACAGACTTTACCGGTTTTAGGTAATCTGTACGGAAGCGGAAAAAAAGCGGATATCGAAGAAGTCTTAACGTATGAGCCCGATGTGATCATCATGACCGATACCAAAAAAACCGATAAGCTCATAAGTGCGGCTGATACATTACAGGAACAATCGGGCGTGCCCGTAGTCGTTCTGATCGCTAACATGAGTAACTATCCGGAAGTATATACATTTTTAGGTGAAGTGCTTTCGGAAGAAAAACGAGCGAAAGAATTGGCGGAATATACCGAAACATTGATCGAAGAGATCAAACAAACCGCAGCAACTATTGCCGATGAAGATAAAGTTAGTGTATATTACGCGAGAGAAGATGACGGACTAACGACCGAGTTTAAAGGATCTCCGAATACAGAAGTCTTATCGATGGTCGGCGGCATTAACGTTGCCGAAAGTGACCTTGCGGAAACTTCAGGTATCGTAAGCTTGGAACAGATTATCGTTTGGGATCCGCAAGTCATCCTTATCGGTAATATCGGAGCTTCGGAAACGGCGGCTTATAAAACTATTACCGAAAGCGGATTATGGGGCGATACAGCAGCAGTCAAAAACGGGATGGTCTATAAGACACCATCTTATCCGTTCAATTGGTTTGACAGACCACCCAGCGTGAATCGCTTGATCGGACTTGTATGGCTTGCGGAAAAACTCTATCCCGAAATATATATGTATGACACAGTCGAAAAAACACAAGAATTCTTTGAATTGTTTTACGGAGTTGAGATCACTTCGGAAGAAGCTCTAATGATTATGAAAGAATAGGAATGAAAAGATATGCATGACCGATCGCGATCTGAAATGAAAATATGGAGTCTGTTCATTATATTGCTTTTCTCGTTATGCATATCTTTATTTATCGGAAGATATCAAATTAACATAAAAGATATACTTTCATTATTCAATGGGAGCGCAAACGAAGATACGCGTGCGCTCATACAAAACATACTGATCAATATACGACTGCCGAGAGTTTTAGCCGCGGTGTTTGTCGGAAGCGCACTGGCCGTGGCAGGAGCCGCTTATCAAGGGATATTTAAAAATCCTATGGTCTCTCCTTCCCTTCTGGGTGTATCATCCGGAGCGGGATTCGGCGCAGCACTCGGGATCATCTTACATGTTTCAGCTGCGGGCGTCCAGATCTTCTCCTTTGTTTTCGGCGTTTTAGCCGTATTCATCGTGTATCAGATCGGAAATATCGTTGCGAAAAATAATAATAAAACACTTGCGCTCGTCCTTTTGGGGATTGCGGCAAGCACATTGTTTTCAGCTTTGATATCATTACTCAAATATATCGGCGATCCACTGAACGATCTGCCTTCCATCACCTTTTGGCTTATGGGCAGTTTATCGAGTGTAAGGATACAAGACATCATCATTTTATGCATCCCTTTTTCACTTGGGATCTTGGGGCTGTGGGTCATCAAATGGCGTCTGAACATCATGTCCTTCAGCGATGAAGAAGCTCTTGCGATGGGACTTTCCATCAATAAGATCCGCTTGATCGTGATCTGTTGTGCAACGTTACTTACGGCAAGCGCCGTATCGATAAGCGGTATGATTGGATGGATCGGACTGGTCGTGCCTCACGCAGTACGATTATGGGTCGGTAATGATTACAAATACGTCATACCGGCATCCATTGCAGCCGGCGGCATCTATCTTTTATTCATCGACGGATTATCCAGAACACTTGCGACAACAGAGATACCACTGGGTATTTTAACTGCGGTGATCGGAACACCGGTATTCGTAATGATCATGTTAAAAAAGAAAAAAAGTTTTTGATCGGAAAGGAGCTGCTTTTATGAGTCTTCAAGCCATCAATTTAGAAATAGGGTATGAAACGAAAATGACCGTAAGAGATATCAATCTGCATTTAGAGTCCGGTGAAGTTTTAGCCGTACTCGGGCCGAACGGCTGCGGAAAGACTACTTTGTTCCGCACGCTGATCGGAATACTCAAACCTCTCAGCGGACAGGTCCATGTAAACGGAAACGCAATTGATTCCTTTGATAGAAAGCAACTTGGGAAACTTATCGCTTATGTCCCACAGTGTCATAATTGCACATTTTCTTATTCCGCGTTTGATGTCGCTCTTATGGGACGGCATCCGTTCTTAAAAGCATATCAAGAACCGAGGGAAAAGGATAAACGTATCGTTTATGATATCTTTTATATGCTGAATATCTCTCATCTTAGCGCAAGGAAATTTCAAACACTGAGTGGCGGAGAAAAAAAATTGATCCTCATCGCGAGAGCCTTGGCGCAGGAACCGGATTATATTTTGATGGATGAACCGACTTCGGAGTTGGACATCAATAATACCATCATGGTGCTTAATCAGATCCTGGCGCTTAAACAGCAAGGGCTTGGTGTTATCGTTACAACGCATATACCGAAAGAAGCAAAAGTATATGCCGATAAAATATTATTTTTAAAAGACAATGTCGTTCTCACAAGCGGTAACGCAAGTAAACTTGACGATAAAGACCTTATCCATGCTCTTTATCATCTCGATCAAAAAGACTTAGTCAACGATAAGATACGTCAATATTTAACGGACATAGCGTAATATACAACTTATATTGATCTCAGTGAATAATCTTGAAAAAGAGTAACAAACTATGCAGAAACCGAAACATCATATATTTATCTGCGCGAGCACAAGATTGAACGGTAAAGTTCAGGGAGCTTGCGAAAAAAAAAATCGCACAATCTTATACAAGTATTCAATGAAGAGATAGAAGACCGCGATTTAAGTTCTGAAATCATGGTCACCTCCACTGGTTGCCTCGGTCTTTGTGATGACGGACCGATCGTCATCGTATACCCCCAACAGATCTGGTACGGAAATGTTGAAGAAGACGATATCGAAGAGATATTGGATGCGTTGGAAGAAGACACATCTATCGAAAGATTGATGATTTAATGTGATATGAATGATATTTCATAAAAGAACCGCTCAGCTTTTTCTGAGCGGTTCTTTTTTTGTAAAACGGACAAAATCGTATAAATATGCGATAAAACACGTAAATAGTGACAAAAAGGTTTAATTTTTATTTATAATGCTTTATAATAAATGTAATATGTGACAGATATGTGACAATAAATTGAATCGTACTTAATATTTCAGTATTTTGAGGTAAATTAAAATGAAAAACGATATCCCAAAAAAAACTGACACTATGAATACCGCAAAAAGAAACATTATAAAAAGTATTTTAACGCTCTTTTCAGTTGCGTTTGTATTGGTTTTTCTCATAGCGATCGTACCCAATAATTCTGTTTCGGCATATTATACGATCGATATCAATCCCAGCTTCTGTCTGCTTGTCGATGAAGATGATATTGTAACGGGTATAGAATTTATCAATGATGACGCAAAAGAGTTGACAGAGAAAATCGATTGCGTGGGATTGCCTGTAGACGAAGCGATCGAGATCATCATCGCTGTAGCTGAAGAAGCAGGATATGTAACGGAAGGTCAATATATTTTGATCGGAAAATTTGCTACGGGATCGGAAAATGAAGATTTCACGGATCTGCAAACAAAGCTTGAAAATAGCTTCGGCGATATGATCAAGCTGGTTGTCGTAAGCGGATCGTTGGATGATAAAGAAGCCGCGGATGAACTGAATGTTTCTGCGGGACTGTTAAAATTAAGCGAACTGGCGGGCAAAACATCGGTAACCCAAGAAGAAAAAGTCGAAGACTTTATTGAAGAACCCAAAGTCAAACCGACTGTAAGCGGAGAAACGGCAGATACTTATATACGTCTGAATTGGACAAAGGAGACATCTGATGAACTCTCAGGATATAAGATTGTCGCCAGCAAGACAAACCCGAATCCAAGCTATCCCGATGACGGATATATCAAATATATTACGGATGCGTCTACAACAACCATCAAATTATACGCAGGAGACGGCGGATTGGAAGCTGAAACGGCTTACTATTTCAGTGTAACGTATCTGTATAAAGACGGCACAAGCACTGTAGCGAACGCTGTCAAACTACAAGTTCCAAACAAAACGGAAGAGAAAGAAGATCCTGAAGATACACCAACGAGCGATTATGTTTCAACGACGATCAGCGGATATATGTCGGGAGATTACGCAAAACTGTCTTGGAAAAAAATTGACAATGAAGCACTTGACGGCTATAAAGTGATGTACTCTTTCACAGATACAACACCTGTTTACGGAGAAGATAAATGTTATTACGCGAAATGGATCACAAATCCTTCAACTACCGAATGTACGTTGAATGTGACAGAACTAAAAGGATATCATCCGAACGTAAAATGTTATTTTTCGATAACAGCATTATATAACGATCACAGCGTTAAAAAAGCGGGCAATACGATAAAGCTGCTGATGCCCGATACTGAAACACAACCTTATATTTCAACAACGATCAGCGGACACATCGAAGGTAAAACTGTTTATCTGTCATGGGATAAGATCGAACACAGTTCGTTGGATGGATACAAAGTGATGTACTCCTTTACTGATACGTCACCTGTCTACGGTGAAAGCGGTTGCTATTATGTTAAGTGGATCACAAATCCTTACGAAACTTCTTATGTGGTTTCGGATGTAACGAAACTGGACGGATATAAATCCGAATATGATTACTGCTATTTCTCTATAACCGCATTGTATAACGATCACAGCGTTAAAAAACCGGGCAATACGATCAAAATCGTTTTACCTGAACCGGAGCCCGAACAACCGAAAACCGCTGCTGTCTTAAGCGGCTATTTGAAAGAAGATCAAATAACGGCGCATCTCAGTTGGAATAAAATAGAACATGCAGATTTCGCTAAGAATTTCGTTGTTTATTCGTTCTCAAATCCGAATCCGAGTTTAGGTGCAGACGGGTGCAACGTCATCGGAGAATACGCTGATCCGAATACGACATCGAAAGAGACGATTATCACAGAACTCTCGGGATATGAATCAGGTGATACATGCTATTTTGTTATCGTCACAAAATATACTGATGGTACAACGAAAACAAGCAACACGGTTTCCCTGACACCAACCGAACCTTAAGCAATAAAAAAAGACCGCATATGCGGTCTTTTTTATATTAATATTTAATAAACATTGATCCTTTTGTGAAACATATCGGGCAATTGTCAGGAACAGATTTTTCAATGTTTCCGCAAACGGGACACAGATAGTAAAATACTTCTTCCGTGTTGTCGAGGTCTTCAAGTGCTTCTTGATACAATTTCGCGTGCACCGCTTCAGCTGCCATTGCATATTTGAAAGATCGAACTGCAGCGTCATTACCTTCAGCTTCAGCTGTTTTAACAAAGTCGGGATACATATCTTCCGATTCGTGTGTTTCGCCTGCTACAGCGTCTTTTAAATTATCAACAGTCGTGCCGATCTTACCGGCTACTTCGAAATGTTTGAGCGCGTGGATGGTTTCCGCATCGGACGCGGCTTTGAATAATTTAGCGGCATTGAGCTTTCCGTCAGCCTCTGCTTTTTTCGAATAAGATAAATATTTTCTGTTTGCCTGGGATTCACCGGCAAATGCTTCCATAAGATTTTTTAAAGTTTCTTGTTGGTCCATTGATCGTTCCTCCGTTTTTAAATTTTATATATGTTTTACTATATACAATGTATCATACATCAAGTAGGAAATCAAGCAATTTGATGATTTTATTTATAATCATTATAATTTAGAAGATCAACGCATTTGACATTCTCTTCACAAGGGGATACAATTAATTAGTTTTATTCAAAAAGAGGTGGACAATGAACATAAGAACTAAAATCGCTTTCACGTTGATTCTGATCATCACGATCCTGACAATCTCGGCATGCAGCGGAAACACTGCGGATTATACGGTTGACGGCGATGATATCCATATACTGAAAGACGGAGCAACGATTGCGGATCAAGTGATCGAAGGAGATCTTTATATCGACGCATCCGTTAAAGACGGAGAAGTTTATTTGGAAAATTTAGAAGTAAAAGGAACGATCTACGTAAACGGCGGCGGTGCAAATTCCGTACATTTGGCAAAAGTCACATCTCCGCGTTTAGCGTTTAATACAACTTACAATACACATGTCTCCAGTGACGCGGAAAGTACGATCGATCAAATTGATATTTATGCTAACGCAACGATCGACTACCAAGCAGATAACACCCCTGATGTAACTATTGGCTCAGATCAAACGGAAGATGTTATTGACACAATGATGTCGGGAGATTTCAACAATGTCGAATTTGCTTCTCAAGCAACGGCGGATTTCACAGGTTCCGTGGATAAGATGACTATAACAGAAGAAGCAGGTACAACTGTTATCAACTTGAGTGAAGGTTCTGTAGTTCATTATTTCAGTTATTACGGGCAAGAGATCTATGTTTACGGCGGAACGCTTGATGATGTATTCGCCAATGCGGATTATGCTACACTGATGTCAGCGATCAACAGCATACGCAGTGAAACAGGCAACGTTAATGTTACGATCAGAGACAAAGTTTATTCACTTCCGGCAAACATCGGAAAAGATGACAAATTTGCAACAGGCTATCCCAAAGCGAATTTAAAGGATAATATAATCAGCATCTTATACGCTGGTTATAAAACGGGAACCGTATATATATTAGTTGAAAACGAAGAATACGGACCGAAAGGTACAACACCCGAAAATGTCAGAGACGGTATCAGCGCCGGCGCGAGTGACCCGAATTATATGGTGCTCTCATTTGAAAGCGAATGCCCCGAGATCTTAGAAGAATATGAATATACGATCAATATGGAAAGTATTATGGCAGATATGGACGGCGACATGCCCGATGATGCTCCTATGTCTTTCTCGGGATATGTATTTGTTGTTTTTGAAGACAGTGCAGGTAATCTTTCCCCTGTCTATACATTCACTTTTTAAATATTATATTATTAAAGATAATAAAAAACAGAACGCATTTATGCGTTTTGTTTTTTATTGATAGAGAATGAAGTATCTATCCTTACACTTTTAACTCTTCTGATCCAATGAGCGGTTGCGGGATATGTCCGCATGAGCGAATGCGGGTGGGATCGCGGTGCAAGGATCCAATCCCAAAGACTAATGTTCAGACAAATAAAAAAAGACGAATTACACTTCGTCTGTAAGTTTAAAATGGCGGAGAAGGAGGGATTTGAACCCTCGCGCCGGTTCCCCGACCTATACCCTTAGCAGGGGCACCTCTTCGGCCAACTTGAGTACTTCTCCGAATAATAAATTACTATGGCCGAGAGGGTGGGATTCGAACCCACGTGAGCTTGCACCCTAACGGTTTTCAAGACCGCCCCGTTATGACCACTTCGGTACCTCTCGGCGTTTTTATAGCTTTTCAATAATAGCATTATTGTAAAATAATGTCAATATGGCGCATTTATTTAATGCAGAAAATAGCGAGTAAGTTTGAATTTTTTATCATTTACAAGGATTTTATTGACAATCCTATTTTTTGGAAGTATCATGGACATAATTAAATAGGAGGGTATTCAGTATGATATTTGATTACTCATTATTGAGCGACGATGAACTCGTTATGATGATGAAACATGAAACCGAAGAAGATGATACCTTTAAAGAGTTAACCGAAAGATACAAAAGGTTCATCAATTTCAAAGCGCGCAGCTATTTTATAGCAGGCGCAGACAAAGAAGACATTTACCAAGAAGGATTGATAGGATTATACAATGCCGTAAAATCTTATGACCCTTCCAAACCGGCCAGTTTCAACACATTTGCGATCTTATGTATCACGCGTCAGATCCAATCGGCCGTTAAAATGGCATCCCGTAAAAAACATCAACCTCTCAACGGCTATATCTCGCTTTGGGGCGAAGACAAACAGACCAATGAGATCAAGGAAAAGTACGGACTTACACAAACAGATCCGTCTGACGGTCCGGAAGAGACACTGATTCAAAGAGAATTTTCCGACAGAGTGCGCTATGTCATCGACAACTTACTTTCGGAAAAAGAAAAAGATCTTTATTCCGATTTCATCCAAGGATATTCCTACAAAGAGATCGGTGTAAGACACCAAGCAGATATGAAAGCGATCGATAACGCGATACAACGCGCACGCAAAAAGATCGGAATCTATACGAAAAGTTATTGATCTAATTACAAAAACAAACGGAGCAGTTTAACTGCTCCGTTTTTAATATCATGATTTTTTTTGACTTTCGCTTTTAAGCCTTTTTTCTTTGTTTAATATCCGTTTTCTCAGTCTGATGCTCTCAGGCGTTACTTCGATGAGTTCATCATCCTCGATAAATTCGATCGCTGCTTCCAGACTTAAGATCTTCGGCGGTACGAGACGAAGCGCATCGTCGGAACCTGCCGCACGCATATTCGTTACTTGTTTCTTTTTGCATACATTCACGACCAAGTCTTCTTGTTTCGGAGACTCCCCGACGATCATGCCTTCGTATACGGGAACGCCCGCGGGTATAAACAATGTCCCACGATCTTGCGCATTGTATAACCCATATGTGACCGAAACGCCCGTTTCATGCGCCACTAAAGAACCGGTATGTCTGCGCGGGATATCGCCTTTATAAGGTTGATAACCATCAAAGATCGAATTCATAATACCCTCGCCCCTTGTATCAGTCAAAAACTCACTGCGGTACCCGAGCAAACCGCGCGACGGGATCAAATACTCCATCAGCATACGACTGCCCGAAGGATTCATGCTAAGCATTTCCCCTTTTCGTTCACCCAATTTCTCGATCACGGTTCCGACGCTGTCTTTCGACACATCGATATATAAGCGTTCGATTGGTTCGTGTTTTTTACCATTGATCGTTTTAAACAATACTTTCGGTGTACCTACAGCGAATTCATAACCTTCGCGGCGCATCGTTTCGATCAAGATAGACAAATGCATCTCTCCTCGTCCCGATACACGGAAATTGTCACTTGCACTACCGTCCGTCACATGCAAAGACACATCTTTCAGAAGCTCTCTGTCGAGTCGTTCTCGGATCTGTCTGGATGTAACATATTTTCCTTCTTTGCCTGCGAACGGACTGTTGTTGACCGCAAAGGTCATTTCGATCGTAGGTTCGCTTATTTTTACAAACGGAAGCGCCTCAGGATTATCCACAGCTGTGATCGTATCCCCGATCGTAATATCGGGTATGCCCGAGATCGATACGATATCTCCGACCATAGCACGGTCTACCGCAACTTTATTCAATCCGTCTATTTGATACAGATTCACGATCTTTGATTTAAAAGGTTTTCTTTTATTATGATAATCGCAGATCATGACCTCTTGATTCTGTTTGATCGTACCGCGCTCTATCCTGCCGATCGCGATGCGTCCGACATAATCGTTATAATCGATCGACGATACCAGCATTTGCAGATCCGCGTTCTCATCGCCTTCGGGCGCAGGGATATATTCCAATATCGTTTCAAACAACGGTATCAAGTCCGTTCCGAGTTCATCTACTGATAAAGATGCCGTCCCGTCTCTGCCGCAAGAATAAATGATCGGGCTGTCGAATTGACTGTCCGATGCTTCAAGATCGATCAACAATTCCAATATTTCATCGATAACTTCTTCGATCCGCGCGTCGGCACGATCGATCTTATTGATCACGATGATCACGCGGTGGTTCATCTCAAGCGCTCTCTGCAGTACAAAACGCGTCTGCGGCATTGAACCTTCCGCCGCATCGACAAGCAGTATAACGCCGTTGACCATTTTAACGATGCGTTCTACTTCTCCGCTGAAATCCGCATGCCCCGGTGTATCAACGATATTGATCTTCGTATCTTTATAATATACGGAGGTGTTTTTTGAAAGGATCGTGATCCCCCGTTCTTTTTCAAGATCGTTGCTGTCCATCACGCGTTCTTCCACAGCCTGATTTTCTCTGTATATGCCGCCTTGCTTTAGCATTTGATCAACTAAAGTCGTTTTTCCGTGATCGACATGCGCAATGATCGCAATATTTCTTAAATCGTTCCTTATCATGGTTTCTCCTTATTGTTCCAAAAAGATGTGCCTTCTTGCCGGACACATTAAAACAACCAAAGAATTTGATAAATGTGTCAAATTCTTTGGTATTTATCATTCTGTAGTGTATTTAAAATATTTACTTCATTTTTTCTTTTGCCGTCTTCAGCATCTCATTCGCTTTTTCCATATAAGTGATCGCTTCTTTGATCGCTTCCGCCGTTTCGTTCTTGCCGAATGCCGTAGCTTTTTCCGCCCATTCGGTAAATCCGTCTTCGTGCGAAACATTGTGCTCTACCCAATGATCCAATAAAACATATAAAGTCTGCATCTCTTTATCTGGGAGGTGCAATTCTGTTTCATCGTGCGGATGTGCGTGATCATGCGTATGATCGCTGTGTTCATGTGAATGCGTGTGAGAATGTTGATGCTCCGCTCCGTCGTGTGTATGTGTATGGTCATGATCATGATCGTGGGTATGATCATGATCATCATGTGCAAAACTCATAGTATCCTCCTATATCGGTAATAATTTATATCAAACAATGATGATTATCTTGTATGTTGAATATATTATAGCACTAAAAAGCCAATATTCTAAATAATTGTCGGATTAATTTCAATTATAAGAAAAAAAGCTTGCTTCTTAATATTTTTCATAGTATACTTTTAATAACCACAAATTGTTGTGTTTATTGAAAATTTAAATACTAAATACAGAGGTCAAAAGGAATACGGTCGATCCGTAACAGCTCCCTCGCTACTGTAAAGAGAAGATATATCTTGTGCGATTCACTGAGTGATACTTGGGAAGATTCGCAACAAACAAGTTCTCGATAGTCAGGAAACCTTTCCTTTGTATGATATTTGAAATGTTTCGGGGGAAACACAAAGATGTTTATATAGAGTTGTTTTATCAATAACTCATGCTTACATTGTTTGGTTTTCCCGAATACGGAAAGCTTTTTTATTTTGCTTAATCTGCCATAGATTAATATAAATTTCCTCCCTTATCGTTTATACCGCAAATGACGTGTCAACCATTTGCGGTGTGAATGAGAAAAAATCGCATTACCTTGTACATAATGCGATTTTTTTATTGGTTCGATTCTTCCGATCCGCGATTTTTTTGGTACAGATCGGGACGCTTTTTTTGTGTGCGTATCAAACTTTGTTCTTCCCGATACAATTTTATGTTTTCATGATGACCCGATAACAATATTTCAGGAACAGACAGCCCCACAAATTCGGCAGGTCTTGTATATTGCGCATATTCCAGTCTTCCGTTTTCAAAGGATTCTTCAGACGTACTGTCATCGTTACCCAACACACCCGGGATATATCTCGATACGCTGTCGATAAAACACATCGCCGCGATATGTCCTCCGCTTACGATATAATCGCCGATCGAGATCTCATCGTCTACGCAAAGATCAAGGGCGCGTTGATCGACTCCCTCGAAATGTCCGCAGAGAAGGATCACTTCATCGTAACAAGCATACTCTTTCGCAAGAGCACTGTCTAACTTCTTGCCTGCAGGAGAAAAATAGATCACAGGGATATCTTCTCTTTTTTGTTTTACAGCTTTCACACAGTCATAGATAGGCTGCGGCGTCATGACCATTCCTGCGCCTCCGCCATAAGGATAATCATCCACGCTTCCGTGTTTGTCCTCTGTGTAATCCCGTATATTAAATACGTTGATGTCTATGGCTCCGGCTTCGACGCCTCTGCCGATAACACCCGTTTTCTTATATTCTTTGATCAGCTCGGTATATAAGGTAAGAACATTATAGATCATCCCAAAACTCCCTTGGACATATCAGCTTTCATATATCGTTCTTGCATGTTCACTTCACTGACATTTTCTTTTAAAAACGGAAGCATCAGTTCTTTTTTTTCGCCCAAATCGAATATCAATACATCCACAGCACCAGCTGACATGATATCCGTCAATGTCCCCACACGATCGGAAGATGTATCATACACTTTAAGTCCTTTTAATTCTTCGATGAAGTATTCGCCCTCATTAAGCTCCACAGCATCTTCACGGTTGATCTCGATCATCTTATTGCGCATACGTTCCGCTACGGTTCGATTAGTGATCTGTTTTGTTTGGATCAGTACATTGTTTTTATGATATCGAACTGATTGAATATCATAATGTTGATTTTCGCATATAAAATAATCCAGATCCGAAAATCGTTCAGGATCGTCTGTTAAAGGAATTATTTTAAGCGTGCCGTCGATTCCGTGTACACCGACGATTTTGCCGATGACCAATGTTTCGTTCATTTAAATACCTCATTGTTTATTGATTTGATTGTAACAAAAAGAATACTGAAATACAATCCATGCAATCGCTTTATAATATGGTTCAGATAAACAATAAAGCATACTTCAAAAGAAGTATGCTTTATTTGTAATTTACGAAAAATCTTTTTGCTTAGCCTAAAATTCCATTTTCTGTATAGCGACATTCCCAAGTGCTTTAACAGCGTTTTCAAATTCCGCTACATCATCGGCATCGTCCATGAACTCTAAGAGGATCAAACCTTTCGGACTGCATTCGTCCTTTGTCGCCATGTGCATACCCACACGCGTTAGGATACTGCATCCATGTTTAGTGAGTATTTCTTGTAACTTTGTTGCATCTGAATTACGTTGTTGTAATTGAATTCCCATGATAACTTTTGACATATTCGTTGCCCCCTGTTTTTTCTTTATTATATCATAGAGTATAGGTAGGAGTAAATACGCATGAGAAAGATAGATCAAATATTAAAATTATACGTTTGTTTACAAAATATCGGTTGCAGATATTCAATATTTGATGTATAATTTATCACAATGTAATTTAATAATATTATGTGATGATCGCGCTATTGTTTTTAAAGGAGTATTATGAAATATTTACGACGTGTTTTTATTTTTGTCTTATTGATCGCTTTGATTTTTGGTTTTTTCGTCCCGCCGCTGACAACAGTATTTGCCGCAGATGTCTCTAATACACTTGACTTTATTACAGGTGTTTCTTTGACGAATCGAGACGGAACCCCTCTCGGCGACGATGTCGCCAAAGACGCCGAATTATTGTTGACATATACATATGCGATTGCAAATGACGCGGATGTCGATGCGGGAGATACATTTACGATAGAAGTCCCGGATGCTATTTTGATCAGTGTACCGGGAAGTTTTGATCTAACAGATGTCGAATCCGGTCAAATCATCGGAACAGGTGTGATAACAACAAGCAATACGATCACGATCACGTTTACCAGTTTCGTGGATATCTACTCCAATATTAACGGCTCATTTTGGTTCGATTTGGCATTCGATGAAGATGGTATCGGTTATGATGACCCTGCCGTAATAACTTTTGAAGTCGGTGCGCAAACAGATCCGTATGTGATCGTAATTGATTTTGATCAACCCGCGCCGCCTGAAGCTTCCGTTCAAAAGACAGGTTCATATAACGCTGCCACTGACGAGATCACGTGGAGCATCACAATAAACTCGGAAAATTTAACGATCCATGATGTCGTGATTGAGGATGATATCACCCTGGGACAAACTTACGTAACAAACTCCTTGCAGATCAACGGTACTGATGCGGATGTAGCGGATTATACCTATATCGGCAATACGCTTACTTATACGTTTCCCGATACGATAACGACACAACAGGTCTTAACATTCAGAGTTTCGATCGATGATTCCGAATTTATTTTCGATAATGCACACGGCACAACGATCTATGAAGGAAACATTGCGACATTCACACATGACGGAACAACATTGACAGCTACCGCGACCAATGTCCCCATCGTTGTCAGTTTTATCGATAAATCAGGCAGTTATGACAGTAGTGACAAACAGATCAATTGGACGATCACCGTAAACAATAATCAGATCCATATCCCCGATGCCGTATTAAGCGATACGCTGCCTACGGGGCTTACACTGGATGAAGATTCCATCGAAGTTGACGGTACGCCTTTGACACTTCCCGATGTAAATTTCTCATGGACAGACGCCGACACATTTACGTATAACTTTGGCGATATCAATGAAACACATACTTTTACATTTTCAACAGATGTCGATCCCGACCGATATTTATCGAACGGAACAACGACCTACACAAACAACGCGATATTAACGGGGACAAATGTTCCCGGAAATGCGACTGACGGACAAGGCATCGGCGTTTCATCGACCGTCATCCGCAAAACAGGGATGAGCTATGACCCCGCGACTGCGGAGATCACTTGGCGCATTATCGTTAACACAAATCAGGTTTTGATAGAAGATGCAGTCATATCAGATGAAATACGTATCGGGCAAGAATATGTTGACGGATCTTTCATTATTACGGGAGGCAGTGTAAGCGGTACGATGGATTATACCCCTGCGGCGATCGATGATCCCGATAAGACAGGGACCCTAACATATTCATTCGATGATGACATCGATTCGACCTATACGATCACTTTCAAAACGCATGTGACAGATCCTGAAAATTACGCGACTAATTCAAGTATCAGATATTATAATACCGCAACGATAGCGGGAACAAATATACCGGGATCGAGCTCGACAGGGAACAGACTCGCTACCAGCAATGTGTTGTCAAAAACAGGTACCGACTATAACTATGTCACGCGCGAATTGACGTGGACGATCACTGTGAACAGCAACGGCATGCCACTATCGGATGTAGTGATTATAGACGAAATACCGATCGGGCAAGAATACGTCAGCTACAGCACAGCACTTGATTGTACGTTTGATTACACGCCTGCAGCGGTTGATGACCCCGATAAAACAGGTACATTGACTTTCACTGCTAACAGTGCAATAAACGAATCCTATACGATCACAGTCGTAACAAAACTTACGGACCTTAGCATTTTCGAAACGAACGGTAATAAAATTCTGACCAATTCCGCGTCCTTAACACATGACTTGATTGGCGGAGAGGTCACGACAAGCGGAAGCAGAACGATCCAAAATACTGTTATTTCGAAAACAGGTGACTATTCAAGCGGTGACCAATACATCGATTGGACGATCAATATCAACACAAACAATATTGCGCTTTCCAGCGCAGTTATCACAGACGTTTTACAGGAAGGATTGGAACTTGACAGTATATCTGTTCAGCTTCATCATCTAATCACCAATCCCGACGGCTCTACGACAGTAGGCAGTGAAATAGCTTTGGACAGCGAAAACGTTCAGTATGATTTTGCTACGCGCACATTCACCTTTACGATACCTTCCCCCGTATCAGGGGCATATGCGTTGACATTCCGAACGATCGTTGTGGATAAAACACAATCACCGTTCACAAACCAAGCCGATTTCAACGGTACAGGGACCGTACAAGACGGCACTTCCGAAGCAA
Organism: uncultured Anaerofustis sp.; assembly: GCA_963674555.1. Classification (GTDB taxonomy): domain Bacteria; phylum Bacillota; class Clostridia; order Eubacteriales; family Anaerofustaceae; genus JBGMEA01. The sequence continues at coordinate 1,016,089 of OY771429.1, forward strand.
TCGTTGTGGCTTGGGCGGGGTCTGGTAATACGGGAACAGGAGAAGTCGGAAGCATCACCGTCTATAAAGTCGACAGTGAAGATGAAACCAAATTCCTTGAAGGATGCACGTTCGGATTGATCGATCGATACGGAAATATGATCCAACAATCAACGACTGATGCAACGGGTGCCGCATTATTCAATTGGCTTCGATTCGATGTAAACTACACGATCGTTGAAATTACGCCTCCGGAAGGTTATTTGATCAGCGATGAAGAGTACACATTCCAAATCGGAAGTGCTGATGACGAAAAAGATATTTCTTATACGTACGCCAACGATGAGATCAAAGGAACGATCACCCTTACAAAATATGATTTAAATGAAAATCCGGTGGAAGGTACCGAGTTTACATTATATAACAGCGATGACCAACCTGTCGCTGTAGCGTACAGTGATATAAACGGTCTCGTAACTTTCAATGTCATCGCTTACGGAGAGTATTATATAAAAGAGACTCAACCTGCTTTAGGCTATTATTCTTCGGATACGATCTTATACGCAACGATAAGCGAAGACGGTGATGTTATTGACGCAGGTGTTGTAACCAATGAACCTATGCTCGGTAATATCCAAATCAAGAAAACAACAGAAGACGGTTTAACACCATTGGCGGGTGCAACACTCGGTCTGTACCGCACCGGACACGATACACCTATCATGACGGCTGTTTCGGATGAAAACGGAAACGTAATTTTTACCAATGTCGTTATCGGCAATTATATCATTAAGGAAATCACAGCACCCGAAGGCTACCTACTATCTGAGGAAGAGATCGAAATTCCACTCAGCGAAGTAGGCGAAACGGCTGACGCAGGAGTACTTATTAATACTATCGAACCTCCAGACACAGGCGATCGAATAGGCGGATACTATGGATTTATGCTTTTTGCATTGATCGGGATCTTCGCAACACTGATCGCAAAAAAACGTTTGGAACAAAAATAAGATTTCACATATACTTATTTAAAAAAATGCTGAAGCTAAGCTTCAGCATTTTTTTAAATTCATTCTCTTCCGTTCATAGCTTACTTGATGTACTCGTCCAAATCGATCTCTTCGCCGTCGGGATTCAACAACACCGCGAGTACTGCTAAACGTCCGTCTTCTACTTCTGTAGTACAAGTTGAAAGCGTTATGATCGTGCTATCCGCTTTTACGACTGCGGAAGACTCGATAAGTGATGAATCACGCATTAGTTCAATATATCCCAAAAAATCCTCATATGACGTTGCGCGATAATCATAAGAGGCTTCTACGATATTGGCTGAAAAAACATGATAATAAAATATTTTCCCCTCTAAAATGATCGTAATGATCGGACTCTCATCGTAACCCGTTTGTTTTTTATATTTCTTCAGTTGCGCAAACATCGTACCGTCCAGTCTGGCATGTCCGTAAATTACGGTGTTTTGATCGGCAAAATCTGCATCATTGTGATAATCCAAGAAAATACTGCCTGTATCATTATATTCTTCCGTATAAGTATGGTTTAAGTAATAATCATTATTTGAACATTGCAATAATGGATGGTCGATATTGGTCTCGTCAATCATGATCCAACCAACAATGTCGGGATTGATCTCCTTTAATGCTGAAATTGAAGGAATCGCAAAAGGATCTTCGACATCTGGTCGCTTTTCTCTTATTTCAGTCAATTCATTGAACGCGTGCAACCTCGGTGCCCAATCAGCGATCAAAAAAATGACCGACCCTAAAAAGACCAAGATAAAAAAAACCAATAGGTACGTATAAATCTTTTTTGATTTCTTTTTTCTCTCTGTCAATATAACAGCCTCCGAAGTTTTCGTGATGTTTTTATATGATCGATCTGTTGTTCTTTTGCAGACGTATACATCTTAAGATAATTCATATCCAAATTCAAGTGCTAGCCATAATAAAAAATCGATCCGATTAATAAGGATCGATCAGCGATATTCTATCATGGCGGAGAGTTAGGGATTTGAACCCTAGTTGCGCTCATCACGCAAACACGATTTCCAATCGTGCGCCTTCGACCACTCAGCCAACTCTCCACGCAAAAAATATTATACAGAAAGTCTATCCTATTGTAAAGTTATTTCTGTGATCTATCCAAAAACTAAAAATCTATCTGTATATTTAATTTTATTTTCAATAAAGCATGTTATAATTTAATGGATAAGTAATAATTTTCATAAAAAAGGAGTTGCAAATATGAATAAATTTATGCAAGTGGCCGCAAACCGTGATTACTCGAAACCATGGGCAATGGAAGGAAGCTTTCCATGGATGTTCCAACAACCCAAACAACCTATCGAAAAAAGAGTGATCGGAGTAAAAGACAATTATATCCGTTGCGTCAAAGGGCAACAACCGTATTGGATGCCCGCGTATTTCTATGAAGCGGATATCGTCTGGCCGGATGCGATTGAAGAACATCCCGTTCCCGAAGTGAACGGCTATGACTGGTGGGGTGTTGATTGGCTCATGGTGGACCAAGTCGGTGGAATGATCACAAAACCGGGTACAAGAGTTATCTCCGAATTTTCAAAATGGAAGGAAGATGTGGAGTGGCCGGATCTTTCAGTTGTGGATTTTAAAGCCGACGGCGAAAAGATTCAAAAAGTACTTGATCCCGAGCGAGCGCATATATATGAATGCGTAGAAGGGATATTCGAACGCTTGCATGAGATGCTTCCGTTTGATGAAAGTTTAAGCGCATTTTATGAAGAGCCTGAACTCTTGGAAGAATTTTTTCAAAAAATGGCGGATTATAAAATAGATTCTTGCGGTAAGGTATTTGAACATTACGGGCGGGTAGACGGCGTACTGTACCATGATGATTGGGGAACACAACGCATGGGTTTCTTCTCCAATGAAATGTTCCGTAATCAGATCATGCCCGCAACGCAACGCTTTTTGTCATATTTAAAGAATCAAGGGAAATTTATCGAACTTCATTCCTGCGGTAAAAACATACAGTATGTTCCGATTATGATCGAAATGGGGATCGATATGTGGACACCGCAATCCGGAATCAATGATCCTGATTTCCTGCATGAAACATACGGTAAAGATATGAGTTTCGCATTCGCGCTACCACTTAAGGCAGATTGGAATGAAGATGAAACACGCAAAGCCGTACGTGATTTTGTCGATCATTTTGGTGAAAACGGCCGAGTAATGTGTTGGATCATGCCGGAAGTCAGAGGTCCGGAAGGCGCTCAGCAAGAAGCTATCGCGCGTGACGAACTTTATAACTATTCACTTTCCTATTACAACAAACTTTACAACAGAGCATAATAACGCGTAAAAAACAAAGACGATGTTTTTATAAAACATCGTCTTTTTAATTTATGAAAGTCAATTCCATCAAATCATCGATCGGCATTTAGAAAAGAGGTAAGATCATTGAAATGCTCTCTAAAGTATTCAAATCCGGTAATAAACTTGTCCGCGCTTTTTATGATCTCTTCTCTGTCCTTAAGACTAAAAGAATCTTCGACGGCATAAACAAACATCCCCGCGTTTTTACCCGCCATCACACCTTCCAAAGTATCTTCAAAAACAATACAATCCTGCGGTTTTACTTTCAATTGGTCCGCTAAAGTAAGATAAACATTCGGATGCGGCTTTGCTTTACCTACTTCGCAGCATGTTAAGATCGCATCAAATTCGTTTATTAGATCATATTTTTCTAAGATCGGGCGAACGATCGCTTGATCGTTTGCTGTACCTATCGCAGTTTTATAGGAAGCACTTCGAGCTGCCCTTATAAACTCTTTAACATACGGTTTCAAAGAAACGAAACGATCGCACAACTCTATCGAAAGATCGATCCACTCACGCTTGATTTCCTCGACCGATTCACTCAGCCCCAATACATCTTTCGTATAGACCGCACATTCCGAAAATGTTTTACCGCTGAAATCGATCTCGGTTTCTTCATATACAAAGCCTCTTTTTTCAAGAAAAAGGATATCCACTTCTTTCCAAATACTCAAACTATCGACCAATGTCCCATCAAAATCAAACAGGACCGCTTTTGGCATTGTCATACGCTGCTTTCCCTCAATTCAATAATCTGTTTAAATAACTGTTATTATTTCATTCATTATCATATATTATTCAGAATAAAATGTACATAACTCTTGGGCAATATAATCTTTATGATATAATAATATCAACGATCATTTGTATAATATCAAAAAAATCTTATTTATATAAATCGAATTCCGTATTGAGATATAATGCCTTTTTCGGGGAACGCAATGCCAAAAGAATTCATCAGCGCTGTCATACCTGCTGCCGGTAAAAGCATCAGGATGAATGTCGATAAAAACAAAAATCTGCTCCGTATCGGAAATAAGCCTCTCTTGGCGTATACTCTGGATGCGATCATTGGTTGTGAGGCCATAGACGAAGTGATCATCGTTCATCGTCCCGATGAAAAAGATGATCTGCTTAATGTCCTTTCATACATTGACTCAGAGAAAAGAATTAAATTGGTTTGCGGCGGCGATACAAGGCAAATATCAGCGTATAACGGATTATGTAATGTTGACCCAAAATGTACATGTGTGGTAATACACGACGGAGCACGTCCGTTTGTTACATCGGAGATCATTCAACGCTCGATCGATTCTGCACTTCATGTCGGGGCAAGTTGCGCCGCGGTTTTAGCCAAAGACACTTGTGTGCTCGCTGAAGACCGTATGATAAGCGAAACACTCGAGCGTAGCAGATTATATATGTTGCAAACACCGCAAACATTTCGTTATGAAATCATAAAAAAAGCATATGACATCGCCTTGCAAGATCATTTCGAAGCGACTGATGACACCGCTCTTGTCAAGAGAATTGGTAAAGATATCGCTCTTATTCAAGGCTCCTATGAAAATATCAAAATAACAACATCGGAAGATTTATTGTTTGCAAAAATGCTTTTAAGCGACCAGTAATTACGGAGGTTACTCATGTATATCGATAACCAAACTATTTTACGCATATTTTATAAAATGCTCAAAGCGAGATTGTTTGAAGAAAAGCTCGTACTTATGAAGGAAGACGGGTTATTGAATGCTCCGCTGTATTTATCGATCGGACAAGAAGCGACTGCAGCAGCTGTCTTAGCATTGCAAAGCGATGATATTATTTTTTCATCCCATCGAAGCCTGACGATAGCTATAGCCTCTGATGTTGACATATCGATATTACTTGCCGAGATCGCGGGGCTTAAAGAAGGTCTTTGTCAAGGCAGAGCAGGCATGACCGCTTTTGCGGATAATGCGATGAATTATTACGGTAACACATCACTGGCAGGCGGCAATTTTGCAAAAGCAGTCGGAGCGGCTTTAGCTGCTCAATTGCAAAACCAAGAATACCGAACCGTTTGTTTTGCCGGAGATGGCGCTTGCGCTGACGGATCTTTTTATGAAGCATTGAATATGGCTTGCCTGTATCAAGTACCTATCGTATTTTTTATTGAAAATAATCGATACGCCGAAAGAAGCAGTGTCGATAAAGTACATAATGTTTCTGATATTGCAGAACGTGCAAAAGGATACAACATCCCGGGGATCATTGTAGACGGGAACAATCCTATTGAAGTATACGGCGCGATGACCAAAGCACTCGAATACGCCACGGATTCCAACATGCCCATTTTGATAGAAAGCCAAACATATCGTTTAGCCGGTCATACTTTTGAAGAAGATCAATCTTATCGTAGCGAAGAGGAGATCAAAGAATGGCTGGCATATGATGCGATCGATAATATAACCGCATACATGATTGAAAACAACATCGGCATAGAGGATGACCTTTTGATGCTGCGCAGCAAGATCGAAGAAGAAATAAACGCTGCTGCGGATTATGTTTTGTCTTTGATCGATCCTAAAACAAATCAAGAACAAATACCGACGGAAGATGATATTTCTAACGATACTGTATCTGAGACGATTGCATCGGCTGAAGCTGAAAATAATGAGGAATTTGCAACTGAAGATATTGAATTAAATGCAAGAGAAATACCAACTGAAGAAGAAATACCGGACGACGAATCTGATGAAAAATTTATATTCACCGGTTTTGAAAACGAATAGCGGAGGTCATCATGCGAGAAGTAACATACGCACAAGCGTTGAATGAAGCATTACGCGAGGAACTGACAAAGAATCCGGCTGTCCTTGTGTTAGGTTCCGGTATAACAAGCGGAGGTGGTTATCAAGTTACAAAAGGTCTGCTTGAAGATTTCGGTAGTGAACGTATTATCGATACACCGCCGTCCGCAAACAGCACTGTCGGATTGGCATTGGGCGCCGCAATGAACGGCGCTTGTCCCGTGGTTGAGATAGAGGGAGCATATTTGCTTCGTTGTATGGATACGATCGCCAATCAATTAGCTGTTACGGATTATATGACAGCTTCCCAATACGGATCAGGCGTTGTCATTCGAACGAATATCGGATTTTCTAAAAACCAAGGACCGCAATTGGCACAATCTTTTGAAGCAATGCTATGTCAAATACCCGGTCTTACGGTCGTTTACCCCGCAACCGCAAACGATGCGAAGGGTTTATTGAAATCAGCGATCAATCACGATCTGCCTGTCGTTTTTCTTGAAAATGAATTATTGTATGATAAGACAGCTCTTATCGCCGACAGCGATTTACAATTACCGCTTTCAAAAGCAAAGATACAAAGAGAGGGATCCGATCTGACGATCATCACTTACGGACCGATGCTTAAAGTTTGTCTCTCAGCTGCGGAATATGCAGCTACGGAAGAAATAGAATGTGAAGTGCTCGATCTGTTAACATTGTATCCGCTTGATAAAGAAACGATCGTTTCATCTGTTATCAAGACAGGAAAAGTACTTATCGTACACCAAGCGCATACAAGCGGCGGTATAGGAGCAGAGATCGCGGCTACAATCATTGAAAGTGAAGCCTTCGATTATTTGGAAGCGCCTATCGTTCGTATCGGCAGCAAAGATGTGCCGATCGGGTATGCCGGATCTGTTTTCGAAGATACAGTACCCGATACCTCGGATGTATTGGATGCGATTTTAGAGTTAACTTGTTAGGGGAACACTATGGATAATGATAAACAGAACAATAAAATAAAGGCATCACCCGCAGCCAGAAGGATAGCGCGTGAACTTGGCTTGGATCTGCATGAGATCGCTCAGGATGTGTCAGGTCGCATTCAAATCGAAGATGTAGAGTTATATCATCAAAAAATGCTTTCGGTTCAAGAAACCGTCCAAGCGGAGATCGATCAGATCGATCAAGAGATCCAAGAAGAAGAGCTTGCACAAGAAGAAATCCAAGCTCCTGAGGAAACAACGGAAATGCTTGATTCAAATGATGCGGATACGTTAGATACTTCGAAAGAACAGCAGGAAATGAACACTGCCCCAGTTAATGAAGAGATACAAGAAGATTTGCCTGTGCAAACCCAAGATGAAGAGGATGAAAAGCCGGACGATACAGTATCAACTGAAGAAGGATCTAAATCGATCCCTGTTGCTTCCGAACCGAATTTTATAATGGAAACAGTTGAACCCGAGCCTGAACAGCCTATTATGATCAAACAACCTATAGAACCTGTATTGATAGCCGAAACAAATGAACCTGAGCCTATCGCTGAACCGGTCATACAATACGTTGATGAAGCTGATGATTCGCTCGAAGATGAGCAAGGCGAAGACGAGGATCTGTTCATACCGCCTATCCCAATATCCATTTCATTTGAAGTAAGCGATCTGCCGATCAGAAATATGTTATCAGGACTGGATGTTCCACTTAAGGAAGGTCTGATAAACGCAGTTGTCAAAGCATGTTGTTCAGCGTTTGTAAAATCTGAGATTTCGTTATATGAAAGTCGTGTCAATCTTATTAAGATCAAAGAAAAAAATCTTGTGATCCAAACGGCGAGCAATTTTGAAACTCACAAAATCAGCGAATTGCAATATACCGAAGCGCAAGAAGATGACGATATACTGATCAATATTTGGGATATGGTTGACTATGAATTCAATTCCGTTCAAAAAGCTGATGTAGACAGCGTTAATTTATTTATTTTATGGGATGACGATAAGATCACAGTAGATCTTACTTGTGATGAATTCATCATGGAAATTGGCGAATGTACATATTATATGCATATGCTTAAGAAATATTTGGATAATCCGATCCTAATGCTTCTATAAAAAATAAAGCCTCCGCTTTAGCGGAGGCTTATTTATTTTACTATTCTTTCTTTTGAACCACACAACGCAGTCCCAACTCTTCCAATGCTTCGTCGTCCGCTTTTGAAGGCGCATGCGTCATCAGACAACCATGATTCTGTGTTTTCGGGAAAGCGATCACTTCTCTGATATTTTCGGATTCTGTCAGTATCATCACTAATCTGTCAAACCCGAATGCCAATCCGCCATGCGGCGGTGTTCCGTATTTTAAAGCTTCCAATAAGAAGTCAAATTTATTTTGTGTCATCTCATCACTAAAGCCCATAACACTGAATATTTTATGTTGAAGATCTTTATTATGTATCCTAATGCTGCCACCGCCTAATTCCATACCGTTTACGACCAAGTCATAAGCCTTAGCTCTTACGCTTGCGGGATCGGTATCCAGTAATGGGATGTCTTCCTCCATCGGTGCGGTAAAGGGATGATGCATAGCCGAATAACGGCCTTCCCCCTCATCATATTCAAGAAGCGGGAAATCAGTGATCCATACGAATTCATATCCCTCTTTAAGCTCTAAATTCAATTTACCGGCTAAATGTACGCGTAATTGTCCCAAGACATCAAATACGACATTTGCTTTATCTGCAACAACAAAAATGATATCATTTTCTTCAGCGTCCATCATATCAAGTATTGCGCTTAATTCATCTTCCTTAAGGAATTTGGCAACGGGAGATTTTACATTATCCTTTTCAATAACAAACCAAGCCAGACCTTTCGCACCGAAATTCTTTGCGAACTCAGTCAATGCATCCAGATCTTTTCGACTCAATTCATTATTTGCGTTTTTCGCATTGATCGCGCGCACGGTGCCGTTTTGAGCCGCTGAACTGAATACTTTGAATTCGCACTCTTTTACGATAGAAGTCAGATCTTTTAATTCCATATCAAAACGTATATCGGGCTTATCTGAACCATAACGATCCATGGCTTCGGAATATTTCATTCTCGGTATCGGGCTCGGGATGTGATAGCCGATGATCTTATCGAAAACATCGATTATCATACGTTCATTCAGATCCATAACATCTTCGGGATCCACAAAAGACAATTCCATATCGATCTGTGTAAACTCAGGTTGTCTGTCTTGTCTTAAGTCTTCATCTCTGAAGCATTTAACGATTTGATAATAACGATCAAATCCTGAGATCATAAGTATTTGTTTGAATAGTTGCGGAGATTGCGGTAAAGCAAAAAACATCCCTTGTTGCATCCTGCTCGGCACCAAAAAATCTCTCGCTCCTTCTGGGGTAGGCTTGGTCAGTACAGGTGTTTCGATCTCAATGAAACCCTCAGCATTTAAAAAACTACGGACTGCTTGCGCCGTTTTATGACGAAGCATGATCTTTTCCTGCATCGACGGTTTTCTTAAATCGAGGTATCGATATTCAAGGCGAATGCTTTCACCCGCTTTGTCGTTATCATCCACATAGATCGGCGGCGTTTCCGCAGCATCCAAGATTTTGATCTCTTCGCAATACAATTCTATTTCGCCTGTTTTGATCGCGTCATTGAAATTCACTTCATCACGCATGATCACTTTGCCTTTTACTTGCAGGACATATTCATTCCGAACGCTGTCGGCAACTTCAAAAATATCCTTCTGCTTTGCGCTGTCGATGACCAACTGAATGATTCCTGTCCTGTCACGAAGATGGATAAATATTACACCGCCAAGATCTCTTCTTCTTTGCACCCAGCCGCACACCGTAATATTTTTATCCAGATCATTTTTTGTTATTTCTCCACACATATGTGTTCTGTATTGCGTCTTCATGTAATTCCCCTTATTGCATAAACTTCTTTGTAATTTCATTGAATGGTATATTTTCTTGTTCTTTGGTCAACATATTCCTTAGAAGACCGGCGTTTTGCTCGATCTCTTCTTCACCAATCATCAAAACGTATTTCGCATTAATTTTATCCGCATATTTCATTTGCGCTTTCAAACTTCTGTCCATCGTATCAGTTTGTACAGTGCATCCTTTATCGCGTAATAATTTTGTGTAATATACAGCGATCTTTTTAGCTTCGTCGCCCAATGGCGCAATATATAAGTCGGTTATTTCTTCTGTTTCGATTTTGATATTTTGAGCGTCCATCAATAGTATTAAACGCTCTATCCCCATACCGAATCCGATACCCGGCGTGTCTTTTCCGCCTAGTTGTCCAACCAACCCGTTATATCGTCCGCCGCCGCAAACGGTTGATTGCGCTCCGAGATCGGAAGATATAAATTCAAAAGCTGTGTTCGTATAATAATCCAGCCCTCGTACGATCATGGGATCGATCTTGTAAGAAACTTCGCTTGCGTCCAAATACGCTTTAACACCGTCGAAATGCGTCTGACAATCCTCACATAAATGATCGATCATTAGCGGTGCGTCTGCCAAAAGTGTTTTACATTGTGTATTCTTACAATCAAGTATCCGCATCGGATTTTTGTCATAGCGTGCGTTACAATCATCGCATAATGAATCCAATTTATCTGATAGAAAATCTTGCAATAATTTGTAATACGCATCTCGGCATGTCGGACATCCGACTGAATTTATCGATAAGTCTACATTTTTTATGCCTAATGATTTGATATAACTGTCAGCGAGTGAAATGACTTCAGCATCCATAAGCGGAGAAGCCGAACCGATTGCTTCGATCCCGAATTGATGGAATTGTCGGTATCGTCCTTTTTGCGGATTCTCACAACGAAAACATCTGGTCAGATAAAAAAGTTTCACCGGTTGCGGGTACGATGCCATCCCATGCTCTATATATGCTCTGACCACGGGAGCTGTTCCTTCGGGCTTAAGTGTCAAGCTCTCTTTCTCTCTGTGGACGAATGTATACATCTCTTTTTGAACGATATCCGTCGTATCCCCGACACCGCGTTTAAAAAGCGCGGTCGATTCAAACTCAGGCGTACGTATTTGTTTAAAGCCGTAACGCATGCAGATATCTTTTGCGGTCGACTCGATCATCTCCCATATCGGTATTTGTTCGGGCAGAATATCATTGGTGCCTTTCGGCGCATTGATCTTATTATCCATATCTTCCTCCGGATCGTTCGGATAAAATAAAAAAACTGACATTGTTCAATATACAATGTCAGGGACGAACGATCTGTCCGCGGTGCCACCCTGTTTGGTTATAAGCCCCACTTAATAGTCGATAACGCTGTACCTGCGTGACAAGATACTCTGTTCTCTTGCCAAACTCCGAGTGTCTTTCAATTATCTTTTTAACAAACAGTGCTTACAGTCACGGCACTGTCTCCCTTATGTATTCGGATAATCTACTCTCTCATCATCGCTGGAATGTTTCTATCATTATACTGAAACGCAATTCGCTTGTCAAGAATAACAAGCATGCAAAAATTGTATATACTCAGAGGTATTAAATGCATGCTTGGATATGAGACGATAATTATGGGATCATTTTTCTGATTCGTCTTTATGCCACACTACACCTGTGTTCCCTTCGCTCGATCGTGAAGAGCGGAATCCTTCTGTACTGTCTTTGGTAAAAATTACCTTTAATGTTAAGAACAACAATTTTAGGTCCAGTAATAATGACGGTTGCTCGATATATAATAGATCCATCATCGCCTTATCCTCAAAAGAGGTATTATATTTACCGTATATCTGCGCATACCCTGTTAAGCCTGCTTTTACTTTTATCCTATATTCGAAATGTGAAAATAACGTACAATTATACGCAAAAATCTCAGGACGTTCCGGTCTGGGTCCTACCAAAGACATTTCGCTTTTTAGGATATTGATAAATTGTGGCGTCTCATCAATACGCATCGCACGGATAATTTTACCTACTTTTGTAATACGGTCATCTCCTTGACTCGAGAGCCTGGCTTGACCGTCCTCTTCAGCATGTTCTACCATGCTTCTGAATTTTATGATGTCGAACTCTTTTCCGTTTTTTGTTAATCTGGATTGTTTGTAAAAAACTGATCCTCCGTCTTCCAATTTAATGGCAACGGCGGTAATCAACATGATCGGGCTTGCAATGATCAAACAAATTGCGGAAACTACGATATCTATCAGCCTCTTAACGAACAGTTGAACCAAAGAAAATCCACTGTTAGAACATTGCAAGATCGCTGAATCATAAATGTGGACTTCACGTGATTTATAGATCATAATATCTTGAATAGTTGGATTGATAAATATCTCTTTATCCTGCTCAAAACAATAAGCCGTTAATTTTTCACGCAACTCACCATTGATATTACCCAGTATGACGGTCGAAAACTGTTCGATATTTTCGATCAAATTTTCATAAGGTTCTGTTTCAAGAAGAAGCGTACAGATCTCAAAGCGATTCTGTTTTTTACTGTTAAATTTCCTGATCATATTTAAGTCATATTCTGAATCGGAATGAATAATAATTGAATCTTGTGCTTTATTTAATCTTGCATACACTCTGTTCGAAATAATATATAAGATTGATGCTGAAACGATTTGCATACAGGTAAGAAGAATGATCGGATAAATCAGGATGATTTTTTCAGCAGTCAATGCAATAATGATATAGATCATCCCATTGCTCAAACATGCGGAAAGCAGATAGGAAAATATAAGCTCCTTTGCCGCAAGCTTACCGATTTGGAGACAATGATATGTGATAGCGAATAAAACAAATATCGAGATATACAATAAAACCAAGACCATATGATATTTTATCGACAGCATATATTCATGATAAAAATGATAAAAAATAAATAGGAACAAAAACAATGTTACCAAAACGATAATAACTTTTAATAAGAGAAATAAGGGCTGTTTGATATTTTGAGAAAAATTACCCTTCATAAGTATACCTCGCTTTATTATCGTTCATAAATTCATTCCATTTAAGATCGATCAAATAAACAATAACAGTATACCATATGAAAACAGAACAATACAATATCAACCCAAAAGCAATTCATTATTGACGATGTATGCGAATCATTGCAGGTTCTATCGGATCACACACAATATATGATATGATATTAATAAACTATTATGTATTATTACTTAGATACAAAAACTGGAGGAGACAATGAATGTAGCATTAAAAGGTTTTCGCGCACTGATTACCGGAAGTTCTGAAGGCTTGGGTTTATCGATGGCGCGGGCTCTATTGTCCGAAGGAGCTTCTGTAGCGATCTCGTCACGTCCGAGCGAAAAATTAGACAAGATCGTAGACATTTTACAAAACGAAGGATTAGACGCATATAAAGTCCCAATGGATGTCAGAGACGAAAGATCCGTTGCAAAAGCCGTAAAATGGGTCGAAGAAAATTGGGGGAAACTAGATCTATTGGTCAATAATGCCGGACTTGGAAACGGAAGAGTAAACGAAGATTTTGTTGAGCATCCAAAACCTTTTTTTGAAATAGATATTGAAGGCTTCCGCGATGTGGTCGATACGAATTTGACAGGATATTTCCTGGTTGCAAAGGCATTTGTACCGATGATGATCGAACAAAAAGAAGGTCGCATCGTCAACATCTCCACCAGTCTGTCTACGATGAGAAGGAGCAATATGACACCTTACGGTCCTTCGCGGGCTGCATCCGAAGCATTATCGGAAATCATGTCTGTCGAACTCGCTGAATACGGGATCGATGTCAATGTTCTGTTGCCCGGTGGCGCAGCAGAAACAAATCTGTTTACACCGAAAGCGCTCATTGATTTTAAAAATAAAAAATTACCGCTTTTAGATGCGGATGTTATGTCGGAACCAATATTATTCCTAGCGTCACCGCAAGCAAAAGGGATGACGGGAGAGCGGATCATCGCGAAAGAATTTAAAGACTGGCTACAAAGCAAAGATAGTTCTTTTTAAAAATATATATAAACGTACTTTGAATAATATTTACGATGATTTTACATGTGTCCGTAAATATGCGCGTCAGATGTATTATTTTTATCGGATATAACACCAGTATTTGTCATCTATGTTATAATTATATCCACAATCCAGAATAAATAATCCAATATGAAGGAGATACCAATATTTATGAAAGAACTCGTTATAGGAGATTTAAAAGCAAAATTTCCTATTATTCAGGGGGGCATGGGTGTTGGGATATCACTCTCAAACTTAGCGGCAGCTGTAGCCAATCAAGGCGGCATAGGTGTGATCGCCGTCGCAGGAATAGGCATGAGTGAGAAAGATCTCTCATCGAATTATCTTGAAGCAAACATAAGAGCGCTGCGCAGTGAGATACGTAAAGCCAAAGAAATGACTTCGGGCATATTGGGTGTTAATATTATGGTTGCGCTCTCTGATTTTATCGCATTTGCTAAAACAGCGATCGAAGAAAAAATCGATATTATTTTTGCGGGAGCCGGACTTCCGCTTACGCTTCCCGAATTGCTCACAAAAGATACAAATACCAAACTGGTCCCTATCATATCATCGGCAAAAGCCGCCAGAATCCTTATAAGACGTTGGCATGACAAATACGATTATGTTCCCGATGCTTTTGTCGTAGAAGGTCCTAAAGCAGGCGGTCATCTCGGTTTTAAAAAAGAACAACTCGATGATCCGACGTATCAATTGGAAAATCTTATTACTGAAGTGATCGATGAGGTACGTCCTTTCGAAAGTAAATTCAACAAAAAAATACCCGTGATCGCGGGCGGCGGAATTTATACTGGCGAAGATATTTATAAAGTCATGCAGTTAGGTGCAGACGGTGTTCAGATGGCAACACGTTTTGTTACGACAGAAGAATGCGACGCCTCAACGGATTTTAAGAATACATATATCAACGCAAAAAAAGAAGATATCGGTATTATACAAAGTCCTGTCGGAATGCCGGGACGAGCTATCATCAACGATTTCATCAATGAAGCTAACAGCGGGAACAAAGTTCCGTATAAATGTCCTTACCATTGCATCGCAACTTGCGAATATAAAGACAGCCCTTACTGCATCGCAGTCGCACTTGTCAACGCAAAAAAAGGACTTTTGAAACATGGTTTTGCCTTCGCAGGAGTAAATGCATATCGCGCCACTGAGATCCTGCCGATCGAAAAAGTTTTTAAAGATATTCAAGAAGAATATGAGAAAGCAGAAAAAACAAATAAAAAGTGATTAAATTTACTTGAAAATAGACCTTAAATAATCTCCGATATAAAACGCTCTAAAAAAAATATAGACTTCTTTAAATATGCTATAAAAAGGCATATTTAAAGAAGTCTGTTTTTATTATTCAGCTTTCTAATGTTTGTCCCAATGGGCGCAATTTATAGGTTAACATAACGGAGTTTCGGACATATTCTTTATAAAATATCTTCTTCACACGTTCAACGATCATCTTACCGGTTTCATAATTGACCATTGGTAATATCACTACGTATTGCATGGAACTGTATCGAGCGATCGTATCACCGCGTCTTAAATTCTTTTGAATGATCATTAATAATTTCTTCATGATATTATCCAAAACCAAAGGATCCAATGTTTCTTGGTAAGCGTGATTTACAGTAAGCAACGCAATGAAGAAATTACCGCCGCTTCTTTCCAATAAACGTTTTTGCAAATGATAAATGCTCTTGAATATTTCATATTCACAGAAGAACGCGCCTTGAACGTCATCTTCCATATCGATATTTTCTTGAATGATCTTAATATCGACTTCCATATCTTGACCGATCTTGATGATGTTTTTATATAATGAACGAATATTTTCGGACGGTGCAACCCCCAGATGTTGGTAATACAGATCAGAAGTGGCTTGAAACTGAGACAAAGCAGCGCGATTTTTACCTGTTTCCATCAATGCTTGTATCAATTCTAAATGCAATCTGTCTTCAAATAAATCGATATCCAATGCGGTCTTGCAAATATGGATGATTTCTTGATAGTCTTCTTGTGCCTTAAGCGAATCAATGATAACAAATGTATTGTTTAAAAATAAATCATGATAATACACACTGATCGGGATCAGCCAAGCAGTTTCCGAAGCGATCGACAATAAGTCTCCGGTATATAACTTCATTGCTTCCGTCGCGACCGCGATCCGTTCGGGATCATCAACATCCATATCTTTAGCCTGGCGACATAGTTTTTCAAACTCAAAAACATCCACCTTTGCGTCCAACTCAGGATTCCATTGATAAGTTCCCCAATTCGTTATGATCGACTCTTTCAACTCCGGAAGATCATGTTGGTCCAACATTTTCCTATAACGATACAACAATGTACGCAAAGCGTTTGACGGATTTAAATTTTCATCATCCAGCCAAAGGTTCTCAAATAGTTCACTGTGCGTTACTTCTTTATCTACATGTAAGATCAAGTAAGAGAGCAAATCTCGCGTTTTTCTGGATTGATTGATATTTTCAAGTACCAATTCACCATTGACATAAATCTCAAATTTTCCAAACAAATTAATATTGATCGCTTTTTTCATCATTTATCCCCCTACTATCGCTCCATTTTTTTACTTAAACTATCCGGATTCATTGCGTAAATCAATGCGTTTTCTTTTGTGATCAACCCCTCATTATATAAACGCAAGATATCAGCGTCCATCGCGCGCATTCCTTGTGAAGCACCCGAATAAATAACATTATCAATTTGGTAGATCTTACTTTCTCTGATCAAATTTTGAACGGCATTATTGACATACATGATCTCAAATACCGGTTCCAACCTGCCGTCAACGGTCGGGATCAATTGCTGGGACACAACCGCTTTAAGAACCATCGAGAGTTGCAGGCGAACCTGCATCTGTTGATTCGCAGGAAATACATCGATAATTCGATCTATCGTCTTCGCCGCGCCGATCGTATGTAATGAAGACAACACCAATTGTCCTGTCTCGGCTGCGGTAAGTACGATCTGGATCGTTTCAAGATCTCGCATTTCACCTACTAAGATAGCATCCGGTGATTGACGCAACGCCGCACGTAATGCGGTAACATAATTGGTCGTATCCAGAGTAACTTCTCTTTGACTTACGATACTTTTTTTATGTCTGTGAAGAAACTCGATAGGATCTTCTATCGTGATAACATGTTTGGAAAAATTCGAGTTGATCTGATCGACGATACACGCAAGTGTGGTCGATTTACCGCTGCTTGTCGGTCCTGTTACCAAGATCAATCCATTTTTTTCCTTATATAAATCTATAACTTTTTGCGGTATATGATAATCTGACGCGTTCGGCAATTCAAAATATACGACTCGCAGTACCGCGGCATATGAATTGCGCTGCATATAAACATTGCATCTGAAACGTCCGACCGAAGGCAAGGAAAGAGAAAAATCATCGTCACCTTTTAAGATGAGTTGATCCATACTTCGATTGTTATCGGTTTGGTACAACTGTTTGATAAGTTGCATGGAAACCTCAGGCATGATCTTTTCGTCGGAAAAAGGAAGAATGCGATCATTTTTGCGAATAGCGATCTGAGTACCGGGAACGATGAAAATATCCGAACACCGTTTTTCGGTTGCTTCTTTCAATAAATTTATTAAATCCATATTTATCACCTACTGCCCTTCCCAGACGTTTAATTCTACTTCAGGATCCCAACTTCCGGTATTGATCGTTTTGTATGAATATATTCTGTACCCGCTTATATCTTCATTTGTATCATCAGGGTATAAAAGAATTTGCAATTGTTTGTCGTCATTGATTGGAACTATAAACATGATCGCTCTATCTGCGCTTATGTAGATCTCTTCACTGAGAGCGTACAACGCAGAGATCGATTC
The DNA here is from genome assembly GCA_963674555.1 of uncultured Anaerofustis sp. Taxonomy (GTDB): domain Bacteria; phylum Bacillota; class Clostridia; order Eubacteriales; family Anaerofustaceae; genus JBGMEA01. The sequence goes on from OY771429.1 coordinate 1,034,104, forward strand.
GTCTATTGAACTCTTTTGAAGCACATGATCAATTTCACTTAATAATACTTGAGCTTTATACTCCGCATCGTAATATTGCTTTATACTTTCGATCGATGTATCGGTCAAATTCATATCTGATTGCGCTGATACGAATGACAGCACAGAAAATGCAACCAATAATAAACTTACGACCACCATAAGCACCGATGAAGCGCCGACACCGTTTTGAAATTCTATTTTCCTTTGCATCAGAGTTCCTCAAATTTCTGATCCGATATATACTTTCCGGTATGCAGATCAAAGATCATTTCTTTCTGGACTGAGTATACTTCTATTTTTATATCAAAAAAAGTACCGTATTCCTGATCTGTTTTACTCATATCGACTACAAATCTATAATCGTAGCGCTCCCCGTTCGTAATATCCATTTTTTCATCGAAATATAGTTCAAAAATCTGCTGCTTATCGTTTTGGTCAATGATGGTCCAATCATCTAAAACGTCAATTGCATTCTTCGGCTCAGATCGCAATTGTTCCATAGTGTCCTGAGCAAGAATGATCGCAACACTCATACTGTTACTTTTTTGACTGATTTGATCGGATCGCACAAAAACTTGAACGATGACCATAGCTGATAAAGAAAAAAAGAAAATAACGATGAGTAATTCTATCAACGCAATATTGTTTCGTCGTTTTTGCATGCAAGAACCTCTTCCTACTGTTGACTTTGCATCAAAACATGCGTTTCATATGATTTGCCATTAAGGTCTGTTATCGAGAAGTATACCATATCTCCAATTATTTTTACAGTAAAATCGTTTACCGCAACAACTTCGTCCCCCAATGATAAATCGGTATCAGTATCTGTTTTTTTAAATATTTCTCTTAATGCCCCTTGCTCATAATAGATCAGTGTTTCATAAGACTCATTGTCTATGGTTTCTTTCAATACCAACACTTCTATACCGTCACGCGCTTCGATCGCAACCGTATATTCTTTATCCATGCTGCGTAATTTATTGACTACATACAGTATCGAAGATCGAGCTTGATAACTTTGATCGGCATTTTCAACAACTTTATGATATGATCTCATACCGAGCATCGCGACCAAAAATACAAAAAGTGCAAAAATAATGATCAAAGAAAACAAAAATACAGCACTCAATGAATGATTTTTTTTGGAGATATATTTTTCATTCATCCATCTGTTCCCCTTTGATGATGATCCTCACGCTGGGTTTCACATTGCTTGCGAAAACTTCATAACGCACCAAATATCTGTCATTATTGATGATCACCCCGTATTTTTCGATAAGATAATCGAGACTTTCAGGATAACGCCCTTCGATCGCATAACAGTTTACAATAGCTCGATTGATCGCCTTGTATAAGAGTTCCGTATCACTTGTTTGAGAAATATCAGTGAGATTAAATACAGCAAAAAACAACAAAGCTACAATCATTACAAAAACAATAAAAGAAATGTAGCCTTTGGTTTTCCCTCTTTCTTTTCGCTCATATAAATGCATTATTATCCTCTGATCGGAACTTGATTTATCCTAAGTTTGAAACAATACCCAATAACGGCATAATGACCGCCAATAAGATCGCGCCGATGAAAACAGATAAAATAATAACGCTTGTCGGCTCGATTCGAGCGATCAGGCGCATGATGCTATCATCGGTATCTTCAAAATAGATATCTGAAATTTTATTCATTACCTTTTCGGTTTGTCCGGCTGACGCGCCCACAATGATCATTTTATTGTAAAGGTCATCGAAGATCGCAAGATCTGAAACTGCTTCGGAAAACGAAATATTTTGCATTGTACGCTCTCGAAGTTGATCGATTTTGGATTTAAATGACTTGCTTGATAAGATCATGGGGACCATATTCAACGCTTCTTCGATATGTAACCCACTTGCAAGCATCACGGAAAAGACCGAAGCAAATCTGCCTGCTTCAATTTTATACCAAATTTTTCGAATCGGAGGGAACATATGCCCCACACGTTCAAGAAATGCCATACGATGGTCCGTTTTTATGACGATCAATCCGATCAATAATATGAGCAAAATGACCCCGATCACAACTAATACAACTTGACCGAATATCCTGCCCGCATTGATAAACACAGATGATGTATCATAAAGTTCAACGCCTAAATTCATATAGATCTGATTGAATACAGGCATAACTTTTAGTACCAAGACGCCTATAATAACAGCCATCATAACGACTAGTACCGTCGGATACATAACGGCGTTTTTAATGGCATGTTTGGTTTTTGCTTCTTTATAGTAATAATCCGATAGCATTTGCATAACGGTCTCGAGCTTTCCGGTTTTTTCTCCGATTTGAACCATTTTCACTGTATAGTCAGGGAAAAGACCCGTGGACTCCAATGCCAAATAGAACAAATGTCTATCATGTAATACATCAGACATTTTCTTAAAATGGTCGGCGTATTTCGACTCTTTATAATTCTGCGATAATACTTCTAAACCGTCAGAGAGTGATATCCCTGCTTTCAGCAACAAGACAACTTGATCACAAAACATAGCGATTTCTTCTGACGGTAAATATTTATTCTTTGCCATTCTATCTCTCCCGTAACGATCAATATTCGCGTTCTTTCGTATAATCCGATTCTTTATGACTGTTTTTGATTCCGAATGTAGCGTCCATCCAAACCCATTTTCCGTCGATATAAATTTGATTCCAAGCATGTAAAATACCTTCAGGGTCTATGTTACCGATCGCTAGCCGAGTCGGTATATCATGCGCACGTAGCATTGCTGCCATAAGAGCGGCATAATCAAAACATATCCCTTTGCCGCTTGACAATGTTTCATCAACATTCGGTAAGTAACCTGAAGTCACTGTCTTCGCCTTTTTAGTATCGTACTTGATATGAGAATCGATATAATCAAAGATGATATCAACTTTTTCTTGATTTGTTTCTACGTTCTGACATAGTTGATAAGATAATTCCACCGCATCATTATAATTCGTATACCAAACATATTGATTCGGAAAAACAAATACACGGTCCGTATCTTTCATGCTCACATTGATATTGATCGCATACAGCACCGCATATGAAGTTCCTTCCACTTGTTCATATACTTTAATCGTATAGGCACCGTTACCCATTTGCAAAGGATAAACTTCATAGTCACCATTGTTGTTCAAGTCGTAAAAATAACTGCCGTCACCGCGTTCCACTTTAACTTTTAAGCGCTTAGTGCTGCCTTCATGTTTGACCATGATATATCCGTCCGCTGTATTGCTTGCATCGATCAGCGTACCGCTTTTGGTGTAAACCACTTTGCCTGAAGCTTCAGGTATGTTTATCACAATATCTTCCACATCTATCGTTTCCCCCTGCCCGTCAGGCATCACAACGACAGTAGGGTCATTTTTTGAACAACCCGAACTCCCTATAAGACTTATAAATAAGGTACTTATAAGCAACACAAAAACATAAGTCTTTACTTTTTTATGCACTGCTTAAATACCTCCTACATACAATGAATGAAATTTTAAAGTATCTGATATTTATACAAAAATAAGTATAATCTTTTTTTTTGAAAAATGCAACCGAATACATCGTCACATAACATCAAATAACCACAAAGATCCGTGCCCGAAGGCACGGATCTTTGTGGTTATAGTAGCTTGATCGAATGAGCTTTCATAAGCGATCAAAGTTTAGTGTGCACGATGTTGTTATTTATACTACTATTTTATCTAATTATTTTTTTAAGATGTTTGAGCGTTCTGTTCTTTCTTAGTTGCCATTACCATGACCACTGCACCCAAGAGTGTGTATGCTGCCATCAGAAGCGTCCATTTATCAGTAAATACCATCGGTGCTGTCATATCTTCCGTAAGGATAAATGTGATGATCGCTAATGCTGCCGGTACGATACTGAATACTCTCCAGAAACCTTTACGTTTGATTTCTTGATCTTTTTCTTTCTTAGAGAAGTACGTTACCAGCAATACGATGGACATAACCGCCGTTGCGATTGCTAAAATCAAGTTCAACAATGCCCATGAAGGTCCGGCGAGTGGTGTTTCCGGTTCTTCGATCACTTCCGGCGGTACCACGACTTCATCTTCATCATAGATGAATGTAGCTTCGTTTCCTGTCGTAGCGATCGTAATGTCTTGCGAATCGAGTCTCGGTGTATAACCTTCGACTTCGACCGGTGTAACTGTAACTGTCGTTTGATAAACAGCAGTTGTCGTTGTTGGATCAGCGATCGGATCTCCGTTAGCGTCAACGTAGTTGACTGTGTACGGATAAGAGTTGATCGCGAATTGTGCTGTTACCGTAAGCGGTCCTGTAATATTATTGAATGGTACATCCCATCCAGTGAATGTGTATCCGGTTCTTCCGGGTACGCCAGGTGCTGTTGCTGCGCCGCCATAAGGTACTGTATCTGTGCCTAAAGTAACTCCGTTAAAGTTTACGAATGTTACCGGATATGTATTGGTCGTTTGCGTGAACTGAGCTGTGTAGATTACATCTCCCGTTACCGCGCTTACCGTTGGTGTCCAACCTGCAAACGTATAAGTGAATTGTGCTGTTGCCGGTTGTGTCGGTGTTGCACCGTCATATGTCGGTGTATCTCCGTAAGGAACATTCAAGTCTTGTTCTAACTGAACGCCGTTGAAGTTGTTCCATGTTACTGTGTAGTCATTGAGTGTTTCTGTATATGTTGCCGTATATGTAGCATCACCCGTTACCGTACTTACTGTCGGTGTCCAACCCGCAAATGTGTAAGTGTATTGCGCTGTTGCGGCTTTGGTCGGTGTTGCTGAGTCGAATGAAGGTGTATCCCCGTAAGGTACGTTCAAGTCTTGTTCAAGTTGTGTTCCATCTTCATCTTCCCATGTTACTGTGTATTCATTCAATGTTTCTGAATAAGTTGCAGTATATGTAACGTCTCCCGTTACTGTATCTACTACCGGTGTCCATCCCGCAAATGTATAAGTGTATTGCGCGTCTGCAGGTTTAGTCGGTGTCGCTGAGTCGAATGAAGGCATATCCCCGTAAGGTACGTTCAAATCTTGTTCAAGTTGTGTTCCGTCTTCATCTTCCCATGTTACTGTGTATTCGTTTAGTGTCTTAGAGAATTTTGCGCGATACACGATATCTCCCGTTACCGGTGAAACTGTCGGATTCCAGTGAGAAAATGTGTAAGTGTATTGTGCGTCTGCCGGTTTTACAGGTGTTGCACCATCATAGCTCGGCATATCTCCGTATGGTACGTTTTCATCTTTTTCGAGCAAAACACCTAAACTTTTCCACTTAACCGTATATTCATTTATAACTTTTGTATAAATCGCATAGTATGTTACATCACCTGTTACTGTCGGTAATGCCGTATCCGCTACGCCTGAAGTTGCGTTCGGATCTGCACTCCAACCTGCAAATGTGTAAGTAGCTTCTGCTGTTACATAACTTCCTGCCAACAATCCGTTATAATCAGGTTGTGTGCCATAAGATACGTCTACATCTTGTTCAAGTTGTGTTGACTCTTTCATCCATGTAACGGTATATTTATTTGTGACCTTTGAATAGATCGCGTAATATGTTACATCGCCCGTTACTGTCGGCAAAGCTGTATCAGCTACACCTGTCGTTGCGTTCGGATCTGTATTCCAACCTACAAACGTAAATGTGAATTCAGGAGTTGAATAGCTTCCTGCCAACAATCCGTTATAATCAGGTTGCGTGCCATAAGGTACATTCACATCTTGTTCTAGTTGTTGAGTATCTTTCATCCATGTAACAGTATATTTATTCGTCGTTTCGGTAAATTGTGCCGTATAAGTGATATCTCCCGTTACAGCACTTACTGTCGGTGACCATCCGTTGAATGTATAAGTGAATTCAGCTGTAGCCGGTTTCGTCGGTGTCGCACCGTTATACATCGGTGTATCTCCGTAAGGTACGTTCAAATCTTGTTCAAGCTGTGAATTATCATAATTGTTCCACGTTACCGTGTATTTGTTCTTAGTTGCATCATACTGTGCCGTATAGGTAATGTTTCCAGTTACAGGACTGATCGTTGGTGACCATCCGCTGAATGTATAGGTGAATTCAGCTGTCGCAGGTCTTGTCGGAGTTGATCCGTCGTAACTCGGTGTGTCCATGTACGGTACATCGGTATCTTGTTCAAGTTGCGTTCCATCCCAATTATTCCAGGTTACCGTATATGTCGTCATGTCCCATTTAGGATTGACTTGGATCATATTATTTGCGCCGTTTTCTCCAGCGTAAGTACTTGGATCGATATAATCGGGGTCATCATTTATATGTTGCGCACCGTTTCCGATAACATAATGTTTAAATGACCAACCAGCATCTGGCACGAAATCTAACTCAACATCGCCGGCTGTATCGACATAATAAAATGTATGCGTTTCACCGGCATCAAGATTAACGGTTGTGCCGTTATAGGTTACCTTAATGTATCCGTGATCACCACCAATACCAGTAGTACCTGGGCCATTGGTGTTCTTTACGCGGAATGGTTCAAGCTCCTTCCAAACCGCCTTTAGAGTTTTATCCCAATTCATGAAGATTTGATCTCCCGCGGAATAGTACTCATCAGGTCCTTTTTTTTCTCTTACCCATCCGTCAAAAACATATCCCGTCTTTTGAAGATTCCCCGTATTGCCCATGACTGTTGCATTTACATACCAATATGAATTATTGTCAATCGGTACTGCGCCTGAAGTTGCGCCATTAGCATCATAAGTGATCTCATATCCAATGGTTGCCAATACTTGCAATGGCATTGCCGATAAGATCAACATGATCACCAGCAATATGCTCAGTACTTTTTTCGTCTTTCTAAAATCTTTTTTCATTGTTTTCCCTCCGTCCCTAATAGTTCACAAAAATAGCTACTATACGACTATTCGTACCTATATGATAGGATATGATTGTCACATCAACGTCACATCAAAAAAAATATTAAATATTTTTCATTTTTTTTATTTTTACTGTCCCTAAGGCTTTGATCCGATACATTTTTATCGATCCCTCTCACGCTTCGCGACCGCTCTACTTCAAGAACATACAATATAAAGAGCCCCCCATTTTGGGGGACTCTATTCTGTATTCTGTAACTCTGTGCCTTGTGCTCGATCAGTTTACGATCACAGCGTTCCTTCCGGATTCTTTTACTTGATATAAATTCTTGTCCGCAATTTCAATCAACTCGGTTATATCGCCGATCTCTTTTTCCGGGAATGATGTGCCACCGACACTCACCGTCATCTTGATCATTTGGGATTGATGTTGTATCTCCGCGTCTTGGACCAGATGCCGTATCCTTTCGGCAACATGCAAACAGTCCGTGGTCGATGCGCCCGGTAAGATCGCCAAGAATTCTTCACCGCCGTAACGCAGCAAAATATCACCCTCTCGCAATCCGAGCCTTACGATCCTTGTAAGATTAACGAGCACTTTATCTCCTACGAGATGCCCGTATGTGTCATTTATTTTTTTGAAATGGTCGATATCGAAGATCAAAACGCCAAGTGGTAAGTTGCTTCTTACCGATCTTCCGAATTCTTCTTTTAAACGTTCTAAACCAAACCTTCTGTTTAATATACCCGTTAATGGATCGTTCGCGGCCAAACGTTGCAACTGATCATGTGTCAATGCGTTACGAAAAGCCAGCGCCAAGCCATGCCCGAAAAGTTCCATGTTATTTTGTTTTTCTGTTGTAAATTGCTGAGAACCGGCTAGCACTATAACGCCTAAAATAATATTTTTATATAAGATCGGTTCGATCATAATATGTTTCGGTCGAAATTCGACTAACGCGGCATTCAATATAATATCTTCAGGTAATTCCACTAAAAGACGTTTTTCATCTTTCAACACTTTCCAGATCATATCACTTTCAAGCATTTCATCCGGAGTTTTGATACCGTATGAAGAAAGAATATTCAGTTCACCTTCTTTTTCAAGGATGATCGCTCCACCGTCCGCATTTAAATTTTGCATCAAGGTGTTTAAAGCCGCTTCGGATAATTTATCCAATTCCAAACGACTCGATAGCATTTCAGTAAATGTCCTGACAGCGATCTCTGATTTGAATGCTTCCGAAAGTGATTTTACCAAAGCATTGAAAGACTGCGCGCTTTCTCCTATCTCATCATCCGAGTCGACCTGAATATAACAAGCCTCGTCCGTACAGTCTTCGATATCTCGTGTGCCTGTTTGATCAAGCAATCTATTTTCGACATAACGCATGTGGTGTGACAATAGCTTCAATTTCTTACCTACGATCTTGCGCGCAATAAAAATATTGATCAGTCCCACAAGGAAGCCCGCGGCTACACATAACAGAAAAAAAGTTGAATTCATAATGAAAGATGCCGGAACGCCGGCAATAAGAACAAAGAACGGAAAAATGATACCCATCAAAACCCCAAACCCGATCATGTAAATGGCTAAATCGTCAAATACTTTTTTTGTGATCATCGTTTTACAGATACCCCTTTTCTAAAATACAGCCCCATACATGTTGAATTCAAAACCATGACAACATGACTGACACCGCTACCTATTATATCAAAAAAATTGATTTGAAAAAATATGATCTTAAATATAATATCGATATATCAAAATCCTAAATACGATCTATCTCAAACAAAGCTCAAATGCGTATATTTTCACTCTTTATGTAGGAATTACGTATTATGAGCGAAAACTTTTTGAATAAAGCTTCCATATATCCAAGTGAAGTATTGACAATGGCTTAATATATGTATAAAATTGCATTATCACACATGTGTTTGGTTATAATGTGTTAACTTTGGGCTACACCGAATTATAAAAACATTATTTTAATGTTATGCATTATTTTAAGTAAACGAAGATCCATTTTCTCTGCAATTACCGATCATAAAGATTATTACGAAATTATATATCCGGCATAAATTTATTGCAGTATACCAAAATCTATTTCAAAGATTTAAAACTATTAATCCATATTGGGAGCGGGACATGCAAGAGTACAAATGTACTGTGAAAAAACCTGACGGAACAACTTTAAAAAACTATAAGATCAGAGCAGAAGATGATTCTGATCTCTTATTGCAATTAAAGGCATCAAATCTGTACTTGGTCAATTTCAGTACGGTTGAACAGAAGAAAGATATAATCGGTGGGAACAAGCTCAAATTGTCTTCAAAAGACATCTCTGTCTTATGCAGACAATTAGCTTCCATGCTGACTTCCGGTGTAACGCTGGTTAAGGCATTGAACATCCTATATTTGCAAGTTGAGAAAAAAAATATAAAAGAAGCGATCAAAAGACTGTATGAATCCGTTCAAAAAGGCGAACAATTCTCTGAAGCGCTTCGCAAACAAGATAAACTGTTTCCGGAACTGATGATCAGCATGGTGGAAGCAGGTGAAGGTAGCGGCCGGTTAGACAACGTCGTAACAAAGCTAGCCGATCATTACGAAAAAGAAGTCAAACTAAAATCAAAGATCAGGACAGCACTCACTTATCCGATCATACTTGTGACTTTATCCATAACCGTCGTTATCGTTTTGGTCACGGTCGTCCTTCCGACTTTTGTCGGGATGTTCCAAGAAGCTGGAGCGGAGTTACCGCTTCCGACTAAAATACTTATGGCATTTTCAAATGCTTTAACGGGGTATTGGTACTTATTTATTATTGGCATCGGGATCATTATCATCGGTGCAAAAGTATATTTCGACACAGAAAAAGGACTGCGGAATTGGCATCAATTATTACTGCGGTTACCTGTGCTCGGTAAAACGATGGTAAAACTGGCGTCCGTCCGTTTTTGCAGCACGCTTTCGATCTTGCTTTCCAGTGGGATGAATTTACTGTCCGCGTTGGATATATCGATACGCGTCGTTAAGAATCGTGTAATGATGGATAGTTTGAATATCTCAAAGGAAGATATTCGAAAAGGGATGCCCTTATCTCAATCACTTCGAAAAGTTGATTCTTTGCCACCAATGGTTTATTCCATGGTTGGGATCGGTGAAGAGTCAGGTTCAATAGAAAATATGTTGGAAAAATGTGCGGAATACTATGATGACGAGGTAGATAATTCTATTACAAAGGTAGTGGGAATGATCGAGCCGATATTGATCATATTCCTTGCAGCAGTAGTCGGCTTCATCGTAATTGCAATGTTATTACCAATATTCGATCTGTATTCGATCATGGCAGGATAGCCAAGCAACACCATCACATTGATATAAAGTGAGCAATGATCACGGAGGTAAAAGCGTGAGTAAATCAAAAACGATGTTATCGATCGATATCGGTAATGAAAAAATTAAGATCACTGAAGGAAATCAAGTAAATGATCGCATTTTTTTAAAAAATATCGGATCTTTGAATGTTCCGGAATATGCCATAGATCATGAAAATATTAAAAACGCAGAAATGATCTCAGATGATATCAAAAGTTTTTTGCATACAAATAACTTTTCAACCAAAAATATCGTTGTAACGATCAATGCCATAGATGCTTTGATAAGTGATATTGATTTACCGAAGTCTAATCCCAAAGATCTTTACGCAATGATCAAAAACGAAATGCTTCATTCTTATCATATCGACGAAACAGATGTGATCCAGTACAAAATGATCGCAACATATCAAAATGATGCCAATGCGCCCATGTACACCTATCGCGTGAGTGTGCTGGAAGCTGAATTCATCGATAAGTATTATCAATTGATGCAAATGTTACAGCTTAAACCGATCGCTATGGATATCAATATGAATGCAATGGATAAACTTGTAAAACTGTATTCGGTGATCAACGAACAAGACATCTCGCAAAAAGCAGTAATGATTTTGGATCTGGGTGCTATCACGACCACCGCATATATTTACGAAAACGGTGAACAAAAATTCTTCAGACAATTATTAAACGGCTCCTCAGAGATCGAACAACTCGTTAGCGATGCGACTTTGACGTCTCCGCTTGAAACTAAGAAAATGAAAGAAGACGGATATAACTTTTTTACCGCTAGTACAAATTATTTCGATATCCTTCAACTTCATTTCTATAGATTCAATGAAGACATTCGAAATATGATACGTTTTTATTCGAATAAAAACGGTACCGCTGAGCTTACTCAGATATTCTTAACGGGCGGCGGAAGTAAATTAGCGGGACTCCCGAAGTCTTTACAAGACCAACTAAACCTACCAGTCGAAAGAATACAATCAATGACTAATATAAATAATCATGCGCTACCAAAGAGCACGCTTCTTACACATTTAAATACATTTGGCGCATTGATAAGATATTAATTCGGGGAAGGGGCTTTAACAGATGAGTGATTATAATTTTTTTTCAGAGTACCGGAAAAAGAAAAAACTTGAAATCAATCCTGATTCCATTTATTTTTGGGGTGGCATCATCATATTGATATGTATCCTCGCGATGGTCGGTGTACTTGCTCGCAATTATGTTCTGACCTCTCAGATCAAATCGATCGAAATGAGCACAATTCAAATCAAATCAGATGCTGATTTTGTAAAAGCAAATGAACTTAAACAAAGTTTAAATGCAATGCTCGCCTATGATGGACAAGCGAAAATCTCATTGCAAAAGCTAGAGCAATCACAGGTCATAAATTCGGATTTGATATCATCTCTGATGAACGGAATCCCGACAAATGTAACTGTAGCTACTTTTGGAATGGATAATATAAGCTTCGGAATGACGTGCAACACACCTGATAAAAAGTCAGCAGCGGAATTGTTGTTGGGAATAAGAAATACCGATTTATGTTCTGACCTTCAGTTGATCTCGATTGAAACGAATACAACTGAAGGAGGTTTCACTGTTACTCTGGAAGGTACATTTAAAGAAGGTGAAGCGCAATGAAAAAATCGAGTCTTCAAATCTCCCAAAGAGATAAAAAACTTCTGATACTTCTGATCGCCGTGTTGATAGGTTTTTTATGTTATACCTACATAATAAACCCCGCGCTCGATCAAGGAATTATCTTAAAACAGCAGTTAAAAAATTTGCAAAATGAGTATACTGATGCAGGAGAACTTGTAAGTACACTTCCTGAACTTGAAACACGCGAAGCCGAGAAAAAATCTGAATTGGTAGATAAATATGCACCCTTCTTTTATGAATTAAATCAAGAACGCATCTTATACAAATTGAATTCGTTGTTTCAAGATTCGGGACTTACTGTCACAAAATATGAGCAGAAAGAGCTTGTGATCGAAAGTATTGCCGTTCCACAATACGATTATGACACTGTAGCATCTTATCCTATATTGAAACTTGCCGCTATTCTCAACAGTGATTTGATCATCAAAGACGTACAAGAACAATCAACGGAAGAAAATGATGATGCGGAAGACGAAGATATAATTGCTGCGGATGCAGTGCCATCATTTACGATTGTTTTATATTTTGATTCTTCAAGTTATGACTCGATAATGTCCTTTATACGTGAATTGGAAGGAATGAATAAGGCAATTATCATTGATACGATCATAATCGAACAATCAGAAACCGACTTAAGCGGTGAAATCGAGCTTTCTTTTTACGCAATCCCAAAAATAGAAGACAGCGAAAAAAATTATCTTGAGTTTATTCCTTTGGCAACAAATGGAAAAACCGATCCTTTCAAATAAAATATATAAAATTATACATATTGATTTTAATTCAATATTATGTTATAATTTGAGTTCGGACAGCACTGATAATTTGATCCCCTGTGACAAGCTTCAACATAGTTATACAAGTGTATATAGCAGAGCAATTCATCTTTTAACTTTGCTTTAAAAAAAGAAATCGAAGGATATTCGATATGAAAAAAAATAAAATTAAAAAAATCCTAACAAATCAAGAAGGTTCAACATTGATATTTGCGCTTGTCGTTTTGACGGTGATGATGATTGTCGGCGGTGCGCTTACTGTAGTGAGTTCCGCGGATAACACCGAGTCAATACGTCAAAACAACAGTGCGCAAGCATATTACTTGGCAAAATCGGGCGCGGTCGCTATGGGTACCAATATTGTTGACAATTCAATTTCAATGGGGTCGGGCGAATTTCAGACGTATCTGAATTCGATCATCGGGCAAACGAGCGATAAAACCTATATCGGTCCGGACGGCGGATATTTTCAAATTGAAATTACCAATGATGAAACAAAAGGGCTCGGCGTTATATCGACCGGAACATATAAAAATGTTTCAAGAACGGTCACTGTATGGCTAACGGGATCGGGCACTTCGTCAGCTACGATCACATGTGCAGCATTTGCTGACAGCAATATTGAGTTGTCGGGCAGCGGAACGATCACCGGCGATACCTACACAAATATTGAAGATCCTTCATCGATAAAAGTAACAGGCGGTTCTTCATTTAAGGGTGATGTTTTCGTAAGCGGAAGCAGTACAGAAGATTGGGATAAAGTTGAAAAATATATTGACGGCGGTGGAGAAATAATCCCGGAAAGCCCTAAACAAAGTTATACTTTGCCTGAATTTCCGACATTCCCGACACTCCCTTCAGGAGGAAACGTTACAACAAATGGTTGGCAACCTACGTATTCCGACCCAAATTACCATTACGGAAGCGTTACAGTGCAGGGTAGCGGTTCTTGGGTCATAAATACAGGTAACCAGGATTGCAGTATAGTGATCGATAATTTGTCCATGGGCGGGAGCGAAGGACTTATAATCACCGGCACGGGAAAATTGACGATATATATCACAAACTCTTTGTCAATGGGCGGATCTACTCGTATAGGAGACAATAGCCATGAAGTCGTTTTATATATGGCAAGCGGAAGTTCGTTTTCAATGAACAGTACCACTATTTACGGGTCATTGTACGCAGAAGATCTGAATTTGAGTTTAGGTGGGTCGTCAAAAATTACAGGACATATTGTTACGGGCGGCACTTCCGTCAGTTTAAACGGTGCTGTTCAGGAACAAATCATTTATGCTCCAAACGCCAGCGTAACACTTAACGGCGGTTCTCATGTTAGTGGTGCCGTTATTTCGAAAACACTTAGTTTATCCGGTGGAACATCTATAACATACAATCCGTCTCAAATCGATGAATTTAACAATACTTTCTCATCGGGATCGACAACGTACGCTTTCGATTCGTGGGAGTGATCATATGAAACAACTGATCAAAAAAACGATTAAGAATCGATACGGATATACATTGATCGAAATCCTTGTTACAATTACAATCATTGGGATCATTGCGATTATTATTATACCCTTGTTCGCGAACAATTATACCAGCATTGACACCTCAGGCGAAAAGAGCTCTGCCATTTACGGAAATCAACAAGCGCTTGAAAAAGTGATTGCAGGACAATCTATGCCGGAAGAAGTATCGGTCAGCCAAGCGGATCAAACGATATCGATCACCTTTAACGGTACATCGTACGATGTACAAGGTGACCTATTGAAAGTTGAAGGCGGTTTTGGCTCAAGTGGACGAACTACACATATTTATTACTTTCAAGTAAAATAATCGATACTCGCTTACACCTGTAAGATTACAGGAGATTTGTCATGGAATTAAAAAAAATATTTATTGTTATAAAAAAAAATCAGAAAGGCTTTACTCTTGTTGAACTGATCGTTGCTTTAGCGATCATCGCACTCATCATGGGGGTTATGTCTTCGGCTTTCATTGCTGCGACCAGAACGTTCGAAAAAGGCCTTGATCAATACGATCTGCAAGCAAATATTCGGTTGGCTTCCGATTTCATCATCAATGAAGTTCGTAACGCTTCCGAGATCAGCTTAACCAGACCGGATTCGCCTAATGATTATAATAAAATCTTTTTCATAAACAATATGATTTCTTATAAACCCGCAGGAAGCGCAAGGATAGATTTAACGCCTGCCATTATAGATGCGAGAAGAGATATAAACTTCTCTTTAACACAAACAGGCAGTCAATATATGTTGGAAATAACGATAGAAGCGGTACAAGACGAGAATGATTACAGCATAACAACACAAGTTTTATTGAATAACGTTAAGGATGCTCAACCGCAGAACAATAAACATGTTTTGTTTTACAGATAACAAAATAACTTCAAACAAAAAAAGAAGCGGATTTCCGCTTCTTTTTATTATTTGTTTATCCTTTTTGCGCTATTCGTCAACAGAGACTGTGCCATCTTCCGCAATTTCGAAGTCAGCAGAGCTAGGTGCTTCATTGATATACCCTGCTGTTACCAGAGCAGCGACATCATCAGGATACTCATTATTTTCCGCATAATAGACAGCCACGGCTGATTCAAGCGTCCTCTGATCAGCTGCAATCGCAGCTTCATTCGCAGTATCAGACATACTTCCGAATTTCGGCACGATAATGGCCGCTAAAATACCTATAATCACGATAACCACGATCAGTTCGATCAGCGTGAACCCTTTTTTGTTCTGCATTTTTCTAAATTTTGTTTGTAAATTGTTCATCATGTTTCTTTCCTTTCTATTAAAAAGTAGATATGTAAGAATATAATTCTTCTATCAGCAGTATCATTATATCAAATCGCATTCAAAAATGAAAGCAAAATTTTCAAAAAACGGCATAATAATACAAGAATAGCTAATAAAATAGGATGAATTTACACACTTTTTCTGCTATACTGTACATAAGTTCTCTTAGATTATAAGAATTTAACGCATAACTTTTTTAAAAGCTAAAATCTGTCGGAACTGAGGAGACGACTGAATGGAAATCCTATTGATCTTAACATCAGTACCTATCTTATTTGAAATCGTTTTGGAACTATTGTTTTACATTCGTTATGACAGTGAGTATTTGCGCTTGATGTACAATGTGTTTAATGATATTATCACGCAAGCTAAAACAATAGAAAGCAATGAAAATAACAATCTATCGATATTGAGCGTATTAGGAAAAAATATTGATAAAATTGCACCTGTAGTTTTCCAGGAGCGGTGGTTACGCATGCATGTTCAGGTGCAACAGCATTATAACAGTAAGTTTATGCCTGATGCTCAACACTTCTTCCCTTATGCGACAATGTTAAGAAACCATGGAGGGAGAGATCAACTAAAGTTTATATGGCGTTTTTTCTGGCTTTTCGGACTGCTTGCTCTTTCTGTTCCTGTTACATTTACCTTATTTTACGATACGTCATTGCTCAATTCGGCGATAAGCTACGGACTCAGCGCTTTTATCATCATGGTGTTGATCCGGATATTATTCGCCCTCTTGGATGCAAAGGTATTCCGCAAAACCGAAACAGCATATAATCAATTTGTATATACATTCGATTCAGTTCTATCTGTTTCGGGGCGAGAGACAGCATTGCTTGTCGATATGATCTCATCCAATCAAAGAGCTTTTAAAAAAGGCGTAAAAATAATAAGCGGAAAATTCGACGGATTTGCCGATCAAACGATATTACCTGCATTAACGGGATCGATGGATATCCTTGCAAAAGAACAGAAAAAAGCCATGCAAACATTGGCAGCATCTTTCACTGAAGAGTTGACAAATACCCTCGATATAAAAATGGCTGACCTTGCACATACAATTGCAGGTATAAATGAAAACTTCTCAATACTGAATAAAGATCTTTCCGAAAATATTACCGAGATCAACAAAATGATTACTGCACAAAGAACCGTATTGACAGAAGCAACAAAAGATCTGATCTTATCAGAAGAAGCTCAAATAGAAGCACTCGCACAAACGAAAGAATTACTGCAGAATTCTGCTGATAATTCGCAAATGCTTACCGCGCAGATCTCAAAAATGGGTGGAACTGTTGATCGCCTTACTGAGCAGAATACTGTTTTCACGACACGCTCCAATGAAATATTCGATAAGATCAATCAAACACAACTTCAGATAGATAATAAAATGCAATCTCATCAAGAGCAAGTTGAAAGCGTCGTCCAACGCAACGCCGATATGTTACAGAATATAACCGAAAAGATGAAAGAAGCTATGGGTGAAGCCGGCAAGGAAATTTCATTGGGTATCCAAGCAGCTACAGGCGATAACGCGGAAGCGATCGAAAGACTGGCCGAACAATCAAAACTGTTGCGCGATGATTTCGATGACTATTTTACCAGGATCGAAGAACACACAAAAACAACATCGGAAGATATGGAATATCACGTACAAAATATCATTGCCAGGATCACAGAAGAAACCAATAAGATCCTGCAAGACAATATGGATGTACACCAAACGATCTTATCCGATTATAAAGAAAGCACGACCAATCTCTTGCTATCGTTTAAAGAAGAAGCCGATAGCATCAGTCTGTACGCAAAAGAGATCAATTTGGATATAAGCGAATTGTCGGAAAGTCTAAAATCATCTGTGAGCGAGTTCAATGAAGCACTTCAAAATAATATAAGGACTACATTAAATGAATTCGATAGCGGCCTCGGAGAACTGTCCGTAAGGATCGCAAATACAGTCGAAAATATTCGCGATGCTGTAGAAGCACTTCCGTCTGCTTTAAAAAAGAAATAGGGTGCGCAGATGAGCTATTTCACAGAAGCGATAGACCGGATAAAAGCAAAATTCTATACTTACGATGAGTTTCCTTCACTTGATAGGCATTTGCTCCCTGCTGACTCTTTAAAAAGAGCTTTAGCAGTAAAAGAATCCGATCTGGAGATTTATTCCGCCAATTTAAAAGGACAAGAACTGGAAGGACTTCTTTTGGATTTGGTCAGCACAAAAGATGATGCGGAAGTACAAAGAGCAATTAAGATCATATGTTTGCGTATTTCAAAAAGGATATTGAAACTTATAGCGAAATTAACACAGTATCACTTTCGATCATACGGGATCGATAAATTGCGTAAAGGAGTTTCTCACTCTTGCGATATAGCCGCATTCCCAAATGAACGTTTTCTGAATGCATTTGGTCCCACAGATGATCTCGTAAACGCATTAACACAAATCCTTCTTAAAAAGAATACAAATATACAAGAAATATACGCATATTACGATATATATGATAAAAGCCCACTGGCTTATGCAAGCAGTTTCATGTTTTTCAGTCGATGCGATAAAACCGGATTCCTCCTGAATTACGATTATTTGGCTGATCTGATCAGATTTTTTCAACCGAAGAAAGCAATACCGATCGTTTCACACTATTTGAACAGTATGACATTGATCGAATATGATGATACGATCAATAATATTATCGCTGAAAAATTCGGACAACCTTATACTTCGGTTGAATGGGAACCTTTCTCGAAAGACCTACGCGATAAATTCGCGCAATGGAATTATTTACAAAGACTAAAACATCATTGTGAAAGTAATCAAAAGAAGTTTCGGATATTATTGCAATATTTACCTGAAGTAAGAACCAATTATGAAATAGCTGAGATCAATGCATTGGTTATTGATTTCGGAGCGTTTGTGATCGTTGATATAACTGATCGACCTGATGCGTTTTTATACGAAAAAAACTTGTTTGAAACTGAAATGCGCAATTGGCAAAGCGACCAAGAAAGCCTACCGACTTTTCTTGACAAAAAAAAAGAGCCCCTCAGCGCAAGAGAGTTTATGCTATCGACGGACGACGCGCCATGTATCAAACTTACTTTTGAAGGCATACACTATTATTATGTTGAAGAGATCATGGATATTAAGTTCGGGTACGAACCTGATATGCGAAAACATCACATTACAACACGATAGACAAGTACCACATTAAAATCGACTCGCCGAAAAGTACTGCGGTGATGATCCCCATCGACAGGAAAGGTCCGAACGGAATCGCAGTCTTTAGAGAACCTTTTTTAAATATAATAAGAAAAATGGCCAACAAGCCTGCATATATCGCTCCTATAAACAAAGACATTAGGATGTACAGCGGACCTACAAATAAGCCCGCGGCAGCCATCAATTTAATATCGCCTCCGCCTATGGAATCCGCAACGATCAAGCCTAAAATTACAAGCACGGCTGAAGCTGCAATAAACCCAAGCACCCAAAAATACCAAGCAACACCGAATTGTATTGAACGATAAACGGCATGAACCGATCCCAAAATCAAAAGTGCAATAATGAGCTCATTCGGGATGATTCTTAAATCAACATCTATGAACGAAACAACGATCAATATACTGAACAACATTACTGTAAATAAACTTTCCCAAGTGAATCCGTAAAATAGGAAAACCGTTAAAAACAGTACTCCGCTAAGCAGTTCGACAAGAGGGTATCTGAACGATATACGTGTTTTGCAAGAACTGCATTTACCCCTTAACATCAAAAAACTGATGATCGGTATATTCTGATACCACGGGATCAACTCATTACAGTTAGGGCAATAGGATCGTCCTTTAACGATCGTTTTATGAATCGGGATCCGATAAATACATACATTTAAAAAGCTGCCGATGATCAATCCCGACACAAATACCATTATCGACATGATGATTGACTGATCCATATTTTCTGCCACCTTAAATCAAGGATTTAACTTACTATTATATTATCACAAATACAAAGATAATACCAAACGGAGATGTATTATGGCAACAAAAAATAAAAAACTTGGCGAAATTCTGATCGACATCGGCGCGATTAACGAAGCGCAATTGGAGGAAGCATTAAAAGCATCCAAGGAAAATGAAAATCGATTGGGAGAAACGCTTCTCGATTTAGGTTTTTTGGATGAAGAAACTTTAGGAAAAGGCTTGGAATACATCTATCATCTTCCTTATATTGATCTTACTGCGCTGGAAGTCAACAAAGAAGCTTCAGGCATGATCACGGAAGCCTTGGCTAAGAAGCACAGTCTTTTACCGATAAAGAAAGCAGGAAAAGTGCTATCGATTGTTATGTTCGATCCTTTGAATTTCTATGCGATCGATGATGTGAAAAACACCAGTGGTATGCAAGTGCGTGTTGCAGGGATCGCTTCACAAAAAAGTATAGCGACTGCTATCGATCGTTATTACGGCGGCGAGATTGCAGAAAAGGCTTTTGAAGATCTACGCAGAGAATATAGTGATTTAAATTTAGCCGATCTATCTGACATTTCAGACAGTGAAGTTGCAAATGCTCCTGTTGTACGCCTCATTAATTCGATCTTACAGAGAGCTATCAAATCAAATGCAAGTGATATCCACGTTGAGCCGATGGAAGATAAGCTAAAAATCAGATTCCGAATAGACGGTCAATTGCAAGAAGTCATGACTTCATCGATGTCAGTACATTCTGCCATTATCACCAGGATCAAAATCATGAGTCAACTTGACATATCAGAAAAAAGGATCCCACAGGACGGTCGTGTAGACACGACATTGAACGATAAACAAATCGATTTACGAATATCGATCCTACCGACGGTCTACGGTGAAAAAGCCGTTATACGTATACTGGGCGGAGCATCCGGACTTCTGACGATCAGCGACTTGGGATTTTCCGAAAACAATCTCGTTTTATTCAATAAGATCACAAGCAGCTCCAATGGGATCATTTTGATTTCAGGGCCAACCGGTTCAGGTAAAACGACAACGCTGTATTCACTATTAAAAGAGATCAATAAACCGAATGTGAATATCATTACCGTCGAAGACCCTGTAGAATATAAACTCGAAGGCATCAATCAAGTACAAGTCAATACAAAAGCCGGATTGACTTTCGCCAACGGTTTACGCTCGATCTTAAGGCAAGACCCCGACATTATCATGGTCGGTGAAATAAGAGATACCGAGACGGCAGAGATCGCGATCAGAGCATCGATAACCGGACATTTAGTCCTCAGTACGATCCATACGAATGACGCGCCATCATCGGTCACAAGACTTATTGACATGGGTATTGAACCATTTTTGGTTTCATCTTCGGTCGTAGGGGTCGTTGCACAAAGATTAGTCCGCAAGATCTGTCCGCGTTGCAAAACGGCTTACCGCCCTACACACAGCGAAATGCTTATGCTCAATATGAAGGAACCGGAGCCGTTGTATAAAGGCGAAGGCTGCGCTTACTGTAATTATTCGGGTTACAAAGGCAGACAAGGCATCCACGAGATCATGGTCGTAACAAAAGAGATCCGAGAACTTATCAGCAGACAGGCATCGCTTGATCAGTTGACACAAATGGCCATCAGACAAGGTACGGAAACATTAAAAGAAAGTTGTACAAAATTAGTGCTTGCAGGTGTGACGACCATAGAAGAACTCATGCATGTAACGTATAGATTAGATTAATTTGCTTATTTAAAAAAGCATAGGGGAAAGGATCGGGAATAATATTATGACGATTGATGTTAAACAAGTGTTGAATTTAGCTACAGAACGTGATGCTTCCGATATCCATTTTACTGTCGGGCGTCCGCCTATATTAAGGATAAGAGGCGATTTAGTTCCTCTCAAGAGTACAGTATTAAGTCCTGAAGATGTAGAAAAGATTTGTTATTCGTTGATGAACGCGGACCAAATACTTACGTTTGAAAAAGAAGGGCAAGTCGATTTTTCATGGTCGATACCGCAACTCAGCAGATACAGAGTAAATATCTACCGACAAAGACACAGTTGCGCTGCCGCGATTAGGAGAATTTCAAACCAGATACCGACATTTGAAGAAATAGGGTTGCCACCAATTTTAAAACAGTTGGCGTTAAAACCCCGTGGAATGGTGCTTGTTACAGGACCGACCGGCTCAGGTAAGTCAACAACACTAGCAGCGATGACAGGATATATCAATGAAAACAGACGCTGCCATGTCCTAACGATCGAGGAACCTATCGAGTATATGCACAGACATAATCAATGCATCATCAATCAACGTGAAGTCGGCGCCGATACAAATAGTTTTGCCGCGGCCTTGCGATCCGCTTTACGTGAAGATCCTGATGTGATATTAGTCGGTGAAATGCGCGATTTCGAAACGATATCAACTGCTGTATCCGCTGCGGAAACCGGACACTTTGTCATGTCCACACTCCATACCAGTACCGCCGCACAAACCATCGATCGTATCATCGATGCTTTCCCGCCGCATCAGCAACAGCAAATCCGAGGCCAGCTCGCAACGATCCTTGAGGGGATCGTCTGTCAACAACTGCTGCGAACAGCCGATAATCAGAAGATCGTGCCCGCTTTTGAGATCCTATTGGTAAACGACGCCGTAAAGAACCTTATTCGCGAAGGAAAAGTAGCACAGATGAATACTGTTATGCAGACCAATATAAAGAACGGTATGATGCCTATGGATTATTCTTTGGCGCGATTGGTCAAGGACCATCTTATCACTCAACAAGATGCTATGGCAAGATGTGTCGACCCCGAAATATTCCGAGGGTATTTACAAAGTCGCTACTAAATGATGCGATAATAAAAAACAAAAAGCATTCGCCTTATTTTATTCTGCGGATGCTTTATTTTTTTACAGTCAAATTATAAATTTATGCTCTCGGGATCTTTTTCGTAAGTGATTCCGTTCCCCAAAAAGTAAATACGCCGCCGATAAGACAGAGCACAAGCGACCATGTACCGTTTTTGATAAAGATGCCTGCAAACAATGCGATCAAGATACCTATCGCTATGATTATAAGATATGGTCTTGCTTCTTCACTCTTTAAAAATTCTAAAAGAGACGGTCTCGTGTTTGCTTGATTATTTTTATCATTACTCATTTTTACCTCACATCATTATCATGATCATTCATCAAATGAATCGGTCGATCATAATATACAGTTTATTGTATCTATGTAGAATCCATTCTTTCAAATAATAAATATGCTTAATATGAAAAGATCGTGCTAAAGGACACGATCTTTTCAAATACAGAATTTAAATAAAGGGGGGTGTCTATTTACTTATGCACTTTTTCTTGCGTCGATCTCTGCTTGATATTCAACGACTTTTTCTCTTGTCAATTTGAATGCAAAGACTAAGATCAATCCTGATACGATCGCGCACAATCCGGGTATAAATACAAATACATTAAGCACTGCATTTTTAAGCGCATCGGTTGCTTGCATGGGATCGACTCCTGCTACAAAACCGGCTGCTGCCAAAGCGATCGGGATAAGTGTGCTTCTCGAGATAAGCGCAGCTTTAAGCGAAAGATTCATAAGTCCCATAACGAACGGTGTTGCGTTTTTACCTGTTTTCCATTCACTGTACACAGCAACATCAGCATACAATGCAACGTTTGTCGCACCGATCATGCCCATGAAGAATCTTACGATGGTTACTAAAATGAAGATTGCTGTAACATTCATACCAACAAATTTAGCTATGAGACAAGCAATGCCCATTCCGAACATTGATAAAATCGAAGCTGATCTCGTCGAGATCTTTTTAGCGATAGGAGCGGAAAGATAAGCCCCAACAACGCCTGCGATAGCTCCTGCAGATAAAAACGGAGCGAATAATCCCATATTCTGCGCAATATATGTGAAATAATATGCGGCAGAAGCTAATAAAACGAACAATACGATATAGCGGAAAAAGTCGCTGATCAACAAAACAATAAGATGCGGATTTTGTCCCGCGCTCTTTAACATATCCAATAAAGATACTTTGTTAGCAGTCGCTGCTTCAGCTTTAGCTTCAGCACCGGTCGGTTCATAACCCTTCGTTATCCTAAACACTGTCCAGTATCCGACAATATAGACAAGTCCGAGTGTTGCTACCAAAAGCGTATAACCAAGAACCTCGTTTTCAAGTTGTACTCCGTACCATATCGCTAAAGGGGAAGCAATAGATGAGAAAAATACACCTGCGAGAGAAGTCCAAGTACCGCGATGAGCGGCAAGCATAGCACGTTCTTCCGGATTATTTGCCATTACCGGGATCAACGATACGTTTGCTACCCAGCCGATGTTCCAAATGATGTGGCTTGATATAAAGCTTGCTATTACAATGATAGCAGCAACAGCCTCAGATCCGACCTTACTGAATGTAAACATGAATAATAACACAACGATAGGCGGAGTGATCAACATCCAAGAACGATTTCGTCCCCATTTCATAGGTTTCGTACCGCTGATGATTCCTCCGTAAATAGGCGATAAAATTGCGTCAACGATCGTTGTAACAGATCCGATGATCGCAACCCATGCCAATGAGAATTTAGCGACGTCTGTCAAGAAAAACATTAATAGATAGGTTTCACAACTTACCATCAATGAGAATCCCATGTCGCCAACGCCATATAATGCTTTTATGGCTTTGCTTAAAGGTTTTTTCATAAAAGTCCTCCATAAAATTTTGTCTTCATCCGGATAAGATTTCCGAATGATATATATAAACAACGAAGCCGTTATTTATAACAATTCATTCATTTTGTCACAGGAAACTAAAACCCATAAACTTTTTAGTAAAATGGATCGATTGATTGTTTTTCTGAAATTCTTCAGAATAGTTGTGGATCAAAGATTTGGGAATGGTTTGAAAGAATGGAAGATTGTTTAAGAAAACATAATTTAAAATTCTTGATATTTCTTATACCGTCTTCAAATCGATCACTGTGTATGCCTGATATCTTTCAGGACCGAGTGGTTAAATTTTAGATAATTTCACCGTTACAATATTAATATATTTTGAGCATCTTGTCAATATTTTTTTGTACTTTTTGACGAAAGATACAATAAAAATAATTATAATATTAATTCCACTTTTTTCAAAAATGTGTTATAATCTATCCATACGATGGGAGCAAATAGTATGACAAAAAAAGGGCAAAAAACGAGGAATAAAATCATCTCGAGTGCAAAGGAATTATATAAAACCGAAGGCTACACATCAACATGCATGCAGATGATCGCTGATAAAGCAAAAATATCAAAAAGCCTTTTAACATATTATTTTCCCCAGAAAGCAGATATTCTGAATCATATCATTCAAACCTATTTAATAAGCATACTTGAATTTGTGAAGAAGAAAGAAGAGTCGGATGCTCTTCTTCAATACTTGCTTACGCTCACAATTTACCTAAAAAATATTTTCAAAAATAAAAACACTAAAAATTTCTTTTTCGAATTAAGTAAACGTACCGATGAAAGAGGTCTGAGTGGATACGGTAATTTTGATATCTTATATATACCGATATTGGAACAATTCGGTATCGAGCTGACTGAAGATGAATTCGTTTATCGCAAAATTCAAATGCTTGGAGCACATATGGGTTTTACGATTGTTTATGAAAATCAAGTATACCCGATCAGTGATAGGGACTATATTAAACAGGATTTATTGTTTTCTTGTATCGCTCTGGAGATCGACAAAGCAACCTCGGAAGAGTATATAGCGCGATCGGAAGATATACTGAAACAATTCAACTACAGCAGATTCAAATTGCTGGGGTGATCGATCGAAGTGCAACATAAATAAAAATAAAGTACGCCGTGTATATACGGCGTACTTTTTATTAAAGATCAAATAAGCTTTTATAAATGATAGGATAAAAATCTGTATACTGCCTTTTCAATATCTTCAAAAATATCCAATAAATAAACTTGATCGTCTTCCGATAGATCGTATTTTTCGATAAGCTCTTCTCGCGATAAAACCATTTTTTCCATTTTTTTCTCCCTTCCTATCTCGTAAACCTAATACTTACCATATTCATTCACAAATTCAACTACTGCCTGTACATTATCCATAACTACATCGCTTGCCCGCAAAAAAACTTTATTTGCAGTAAAGATGTAGTTTCCTCCCGGGGCTAAGATATCGAGTATCTCTTTTGCTTTATCTATACATTCTTCTTTTGTGCCGTTTCGCAAAACACCGGTCGGATAAAAGTGGCTGAACATATGTCTGGTCGTTACTTTTTGCGCAACGAGTTTCGGATCGGAAGATTCAAAACCGATCTGTACTTTACCCGGCAGATCATTTAAAGCATCGAGATGCGCATCCCAATTTTGTTCACAATAAATACTAGCCTTATAACCGCGTTCCTGTATACCGGCTATTAATTTTTTGAATGTTGGCCAATAAAATTTCTCAAAATCTTTCGGCTTCATAAAAGGTGCCATATGCAACGGTAATGTTACGATCGGGATCGTGCCGTCTCTCGGTTTCGGTAACATGTCGACTTGTTCCAATTCATATTTTAATATCGCTTCACACGCATCTAAAACGCCCGAAGGATTTCGACGAATGTCTATAAGTACGGATGAAAAATTACGAATGTAATCAGCCAAAAAATCAAAAGGAGCCCAGATCAACAAGCTCATTGCCTGCACGGTCGATCGTTCGTATTTTTCCGCCAATCTTTCTCCGACACCTATAAATTTCGATGCTACAACACTACGCGCTATGTTGATCTTGACCTGTCCCAATTTGGGATCATCTTCTAAGATACCGAATACTCTCGGTTGTATTTTATTGACGATGAATGAAAGCGGATCTTTGATAAACTCCGGATATTCATCATCCTGCATGGGCGATATATTGGGGTGTTGAAAAAATCCATCATCACCCGGGACCATAAATTTCGCTTTGATGTAACGAAAAACGGCCGCGCTCGTAAACGGACGAGTCGGCAAAGTATCCCCTTCGATCAATTTTGCCATTTCCTCTGCCACATAAATGCATTTTTCGGGACTGTACAGATCGCGCAACAAAGAATATCCGAAATACTCCAACGCAAACTCAATGCTCGTATCCATTTGTATAGGAACACGTTTCGGTCTCTGATCGTTCCAAAGATCGATATACAGTTGATCCCTTTCTTGTTGTAAAACTGTCATACTATCCTCCCACTTTTTAAATCAATTTACGATATGCATTGCAGCTCATAAATTGAACTTTGATAAATATCTCTAATATGTTTAGCGATATTTTCAAAATATACTTTATTAAATTATATCATACTATTTTGTTTGTTCAGCGTTTATTGCTTGAATATACGTGCTTTCAGCATCCGAAATTATTGTAAAAAAATGAACTGTAAACGAATTATGATATACTGAATCGAATACAAAAACAGCATAGGTAAAATATGAAGAAAAAGTATTTCACATTGCACAAATTAATTATTTTAGGTATGATCGCTTTACTGCTGACGATCTTTTTCTATTGGCAAAATAATGCGGTCATGATCACTGAAATAGATTTTTCACATGATGATATCGCTGATAGTTTTGAGGGCTTTAGAATCGTTCAAATATCCGATCTACATAATAAAGATTTCGGTGATGAGCCAAACAAACTGATCGAGAAAATACAAATTTTGACTCCTGACATCATCGTTGTAACAGGAGATCTGATCGACAGCAGACATACGGATATAGATACCGCGATAAAATTTGTGGAAGCTGCTCAAAAGATCGCACCCGTGTATTTTGTTTCAGGCAATCATGAATCGAATTCAGGGAAATACGATGAGCTATGTGAGAAGCTTAGATCTGCGGGAGCAGTCATATTGGATAATGCCTCCGTTATCATTACGCATAACGACGGTTCTATTTGCCTTGCAGGTTTAATAGACCCTGCCTTTCTTTATGATCGAGACGGATATACAGATGAGCAAGCACTATCAGTCATGCAAGATATACTTCTAACAATGATAAAAAATGATATGGATGTTTTTGATATTTTACTTTCTCATCGCCCGGAATTGATCGATCTGTATGCAAATGCGGGAGCGGATTTAGTATTTACCGGTCACGCACACGGAGGACAATTTAGATTGCCGTTTATCGATGGAGGGCTGATCGCACCGAATCAAGGTCTCTTCCCAAAATACACATCCGGAATATACAAAAACAAAGATACATCTATAATCGTGAGTAGAGGTGTGGGAAACAGCATCGTCCCGATCAGGATATTCAATAGACCGGAGATCATTATTGTGACCTTGCACAGCGAATGATCCGATATAATAACTTTTCTTCTGCAGAATAAATAAAAAGAAGAAGCTTTCCGCTGAAAGCTTCTTCTTTGTTTGATTCCATTATCACGTAGATAATACTCTGACTAAATACAGGGATGCGGGCAATCCGTACATACTTCCAGTTGATCTTTTCTGATCTGCTTTATGGTATCCCCGTCATTAAGAAATACCGGTTTATCATCGCCTGACGATAATTTTGTTTGATCAAAATTTATTTTATCGTTCATATGATGCAGATGCCCTTTTACCAGATCCCACCCTTTTTCTGACATGATATGCACGGGTATTTTAACGCCGACCTGAGCCACTGAGTACGGTTCAATATGTTCAACGATCTGTTTTGAAGCGCATGACCATACAATATCGGCATTCTCTTTCATCGCTATAGCTGCCTGTTCAGATATCCCTGTCGAACAAAGACCGAAACTGTAGATCGTAACATCGTATTCTTGCTCGATCGTTTTTAGTTCTGTCTGCAACAAATTATCCGAAGAAGCCAGCGTTACCGCTATCCTTTTGTACCCAAGGGAGATCGCTTTTCTCACACCCGCGATTTGATCGATCTCAGCAGTATACGGAAAAACAGGAATGATATCCGATTCGTAAGCTGTTTTCATGATCCGCTCAGAGGGACTGGTATAAAATAATCCGGTCATCCTTTTAACTGCACCTTGTGTATTTTCGTTGTTTGTCGTAATGATCGTACCGAGATTATTCGATACGATCACAGCCGCATCGAGTAAATCATCCGTAAATGCTGAAGAGATCGTCTCGGAAGCACCGAACAATACATTGGCTTCACATGAATTAAGCGGTCTGTTCGTATCAAAATAGCCGCCTTTAATAACTACTTCATCGATCAATCTGCATAAAAGTTTCGATTGCTGTTCACCTTCTTCATTTTGGATCGCTTCAATCAAACGCTCGCTGGTCTTACCGCCGACCTCTCTTAAAAGCTTCATCATCAAAGGACAATACTTGATCGGTATCTTAGTCGCGCGTATCGCGGATAAGTCATCTCCGTTACCGGAAAGGATGATATAACTGCCAAACATCCTTGTGATATGCACGGCGTTTTTCTCATAATAATCTCGGACATTTTCCAAAATAAAATCGCTGCCGATTTGTGCATCTCCGCTGAACTGCCATATCAAGTATTTATGATCCGCAGTTAAATATTCGGATCGAAAATCATTTTCCTTTTCGCCACTTAATATTTCCCCGGAAATATAGTCTTCTATCGGCATTTCATAGAATGGATACTTTTTTAGAAAATCGATATCTTCCTGTTCAGTAAAATACTTCTCGATCGGTATTTGCTTCAGTTTGATCTTGATTTCATACTTGTTTTTTTGGATCTCCGATAACGCATATTCTTCGGTTTCTCTTAACAAGATCGGTTTATCTGCAGTCATATTCGCTCCTTTTTAGAAATGGCCTTCAACTTTGCCTTGCTTACTTAATTATTTATTATTCTTTAATATCAAACCCAAGCAAAAACAATATCTTTTTTTCTACATGTCTGTTCTTACCTTTGTATGGAAAATCATGAATATGCAGAGCGGGATTGAAATTCAGTTCAATGATCGCGTAATTAGTTTCAGAAGGTTCTTCGGAAATATTTTTTATGATCATATCCACGCCGCATATTTTAGCACCTACAGCATGCGCGGCGTGCACAGCGATCGATTTATAACCTTGCGGTATATCGTCCGTAAAATCGATACTGTCACCACCGGTACTGATATTCGAATTTTCTCTGAGGTATATTATCTGATCTTTTTGCGGAATAGACTGAGAATTTAACTTTTGGATACGCAAAAAATCTTTTTCGATATCGCCGAGTTGTATCTTTTCCAAAGGTGTTACATAGCCTTTCCCTCTTAAAGGATCTTGATTTTTGATACCTATTAATTGCTCGATAGTATGAACGCCGTCACCGATTACATTAGCCGGTACGCGATGCAATATCGCCACAGTTTCATCACCGACCACAAGAAAGCGGTATTCTTTTCCTTCGATGTATTCTTCAATAATAACGGAATTATCGTATTTAAAAGCATACGTAACTGCGTTTTCATAGTCCGATTCGGTGTATGGATACTTTAAGATCACAACACCTTTTCCAAAATTGGTCGATTTAGGCTTAATGACAATATCGCCATCTTTGAATCGAGCGAACTCTTTAAGTGCTTTTTCTGTATTTTTTACTGCCACACCGTTTGGCACCCTAATGCCGTTTTCTTTAAGCACCAGTTTTGATACTTGCTTATTTTCCATAAGCAGAGATGATATGTAGGTATCGCAAGATGTGCGCGTAGCTTGTTTGATATACTCGACCTTGCCATTTTGTTTAAGGCGTATAAAATTATCATCCCAATCGATTACTTCAACATTGATACCTTGTTTTATAGCTTCGTTGATCAATAACTGTGTTGAGAGTTCAAGGCTCTCATAGCCTTCGATCATGGTTTTACCCTCCTTGGGATGTAACTTTACTTCAGATAGAGTCATTATACCCTAAAAACTTTTTTTTATGATGAATGTATCTGTTATTTATTCTTCCAATGCTTTTTCCAAAAGCAGACCGGTATACATAATAGGATCTCTCGCTGTCGAATAAGGCGGTGAATATGCCAGATCTAAATGTTCAAGATCAGTAGCTAGCGCTTTATACGTGATCGCTGTCGCCAAAACATCGATCCGTTTATCCACGCCGTCGAATCCAATGATCTGCGCTCCGATCAAACGACCCGTTTTTTTATCAGCGATAGACTTGATCTGCATCTCATGTCCGCCCATTATCGGAGCCTTACTGAATTTCGAATGGTGTGACACAACGGTATCATAACCGAGATCATTGGCTTCTCTTTCAGAAAGTCCCGTCATAGCGATCGCCATATCGAACATTTGACAGATCCCTGTTCCGACGATACCTTTGAATTCGACATCTTTCCCTGTAATGATGTCACCTGTTAATTTGCCTGTTTTATTCGCTGTCGAACCTAACGGGCGATAGACGCTTTCTCCACTAAGCACATGATATTGCACGGCACAATCCCCACAAGCGTAGATGTCCGGGAGATTCGTTTGCAACTTTTGATTTACCTGTATCGCACCGGCAACACCCAATTCGATCCCCGCAGATTCCGCTATCTTCGTATTGGGTCGTACGCCTGTGGCCATAAGGACCATATCCGCTTTGATCTCAGTATCATCTGCAAGCGCTACACTGTTACCGGTGATTTTCGAGACCGAGGCATCCGTATAAACTTTAGCCCCTTTTTCTTCGAGATAAGACTGAACATAGGCCGCCATATCACTGTCCAATGCCGGTGCTATTTGCGGAAGACGCTCAAACAATGTGACATTCATGCCTCTGTGCATCAGGTTTTCACACATCTCAAGTCCGATAAATCCTGTCCCGATTATCGCAATTTCTTTTGGCTTATTTTCGTCTATAAATGATGCGATACGTTTCATGTCATCCACATTACGCAAGGTGAATACATGCTTGTTTTCTGCTCCGTCGATAGGAGGCACACTCGCACTGGCGCCTGTTGCTACCACGAGCTTATCATAATGATCATCAAAAACTTCTTCACTTTCGAGATTTTTAACTTGAACGGTTTTTGTTTCGGGATCTATCGAAAGCACTTCGTGTTTTATCTTTACATCCACATTATATTTCTGTTTAAAATACGCAGAGTCCCTCGGTGCTATCATCCTGATATCATCCATGATACCACCCAGATAATAGGGCATCCCGCACCCGGAATAAGAAATATAGGATCCTTTTTCATATAATACGATTTCCGCACTTGTGTCATTTCTTCTTGCTTCTGTTGCAGCTGATGTTCCTGCGGCTACTGCCCCGATAATAATGATTCGCATAATGATTCCCCCTTATTCATTTGATCTTTTAAATTCCGTCATGCACACGACTATAATTTTAAACATTAAAATCTTCCTGTACAACGACTTCGGATAATTTTTTACGGTCAGTCTCGTAACGTTCAGTAGATTTTAATTCCTTTGCGGGATATCCCACGCCCAATATATTGATTGGCTCTAACTCACTCGGTATGTTAAATTCATCTCTCAGTGCGCTTGGGTCAAAAAAACATACCCAAATAGAGCCGAGATCCAATTCTGTCGCTTCAAGCATCATGTAAGTTGTAACGATGGAACTGTCAATATCCGTCGAGCGTTTACCGTCAAACGGACGCTCCCATGCTTCAGATCGATTTGCACAGACAATAAATGCAAGCGGAGCATCATATACATTGCCCGCTTTTTTTAGTTTTCTTAGTCCTTCTTTGCTTTTGACCACAAGTATCTTGTATGGTTGATTATTATGCGCTGTCGGCGCAAGACGCGCTGCTTGTAAAACCTTATCCTCTTTTACCGATTCAACTCCTCTTTCAAGAAAGCCGCGAACCGAACAACGTTTTTTTGCTAATTCAAAAAAATCCATATTATTTATCCTTTCTTTAATTGATATTTATACTTCGAACTCAACATAATCGGATCTACCAGAACGAAACCGTATCCTCTTCGTTGTAAATTTTATTATCGTCAGTTCCGGGGAGCCTGCACCGTTGGGATAGATCGGCAACATTCTATCGTTCCAAAGCTGCATGCGAACTTTTTCGTCTTGGGTGCAAACAGCTTCTCCGTAAAGCCAAGCAGTTTTTTCGCCAAAAGTAAAATACACACTGGCTCTTGTGTTATGTGCAAGTTCCTCTATTTTTCGCGTCCCTTTTTTGCATGTGAAATATACTTCGTCAAGTGATTTGTCGCATATATTTCCCATGATCCTTGAATCAGGATATCCGTCCGCAGTTAGTGTCGATAAAATAAAAGTTTGTTTCGGATCATTAAGTTGCGTCTCAATAAATGTCATGATCTCTTTCCGCTCCGATAGTTTTTTATCCATATCAACCTCCCACTATCATACTTCCATTATATGATAATCCTTTCGTTTTTCAAATATGAGAGGTACTTTGATGTCTTATAATCATAAAAACTATAAAAAAGTAAGAAAAAAGCCATTATATCCTTTAAAATATATGTGCATTCTTAAGCATTTTTTGATATAATGATTCGTAGACAGTTTTTAGAACTACATCGTTTATATCTGATAAAAATAAAATGTGTTGATTACGTTGTATCCTGTAAATATGATAATGGATCGTTAAATAGCGTAAATCGAAAGGAGAATATATTATGGACGAAACCGTTTTACAAGCTATGCCCAGAAGCGGTCCCGTGAAACAAACGAGAAAAGAAGGCTTTTTACCCGGCGTATTGGCAAAGCCGAACGAACCTTCAACTATGGTGCAATTTGAGCCTCTCGCAATAGATAAACTTGTTGCACATCACGGCTCACATGCGACTTTATGGATCGAATTGGAAAAAGAAAAAAAATTCGGATTCATTACCGAATTGCAAAGGCATCCGGTATCAAGAAATATCATTCATATCGATATCAAACTGGTAGATGCCAATGAAGAAATCAAAATTTCGCTTCCGATCAACTTCCAAGGACGTGAAGAGATCGAGCGTAAAGTTCTTCAATTGCAAGTTTATCGTTCTGAAGTCGAAGTTCAAGGCAAAGCGACTGAACTGCCTGACATGATCACAGCTGAAGTAACCGAAAAAGAATTAGGCGATAATGTAACAGTTGAAGATTTTGAAGTGCCGGAAGGTATTGAAATCCTTGATGACGCTGAAGAAATCTATGCAGCTGTCAAACCGGTTCGAGAAATGGTTCTTGAAGAAGAAACAGAAGACACTGAATCTGACGAAATGCTTGAAGGCGAAGAAGCACAAGAAGAAACCGAAGATGCTGCTTCCGAAGCTGAAGCAGAAGAATAAATCTAACAACAAAAAAGGTAAAATATATATTTTACCTTTTTTTTATTCTACTTATGTTGTTTGAGCACTTTCTTTTCTGTACACTTTATTAAATAATACGTATGTTCTTTCGCTCTTTTTCACAAATACTAATAATCAGCCTGGTTATTTAAATAAACAATCTTACCACGTTTTACTCAGCACTTTTTCAACAAAGATCTTACTTATAACTTTATCGAATTGCAGCCCTGCATGTCTTTTAATTTCATCTACCGCTTCATCCTCGCTAAGTGCACTTCGATAGCTACGTTTGCTTGTCATTGCATCGTAAGCGTCAGCAAGCGCAATGATCCTCGCTTCCAATGAAATCTCACTCCCTTTTAAACCTTTTGGATATCCTTTACCATCCCACCTCTCATGATGTTCCGAAACAAAATTTGCTAATTCGGCAAATTCTTTTACACCGCTAAGTATCCGCCAGCTTGCGTCAGGATGCTTCTTCATTTCGATCCATTCATCTGTTGTGAGTTTACCGGGCTTATTCAGAATATTTTCGCTTATACCGATTTTACCGATATCATGCACGAGTCCGGCTGTTTTTATTTGATTGATATGTTCTTCGCTGAATTGCATCTGTCTTGCGATCAATTCACATATCCTGCTTACTCGTTTCGAATGGTCAAGTTCTCTGTTACTCTTTTCAAACAATGTATTCATGATCAGCAAGATCATTTTACTTCGCATACTGGCGCTTTCGTACATCTTGCTCTTATACATTTCATTTTCAGCATCCGATAAAACTGTAATGAGTTCTTCATCCATAGAGTTTTTGCCCGCACATCCGAAAGAAACGGAAAGATCCAGAAAGTCGATTTTGTCCTGCGCAAGCTCTGATTTGATTTGATTGATTATGGATTTAGCCCTGTCCGTAGTTGTTCTGGGCAGAGCGACTACAAACTCATCCCCACCGAGTCTTGAGACGATATCATTCCCCCTGCAACTTTTGTTGATCATGCCTGCTACCTTTTTTAAAAGCTTATCCCCTTCGTGATGACCCAGCGAATCATTTACCAATTTCAATCCGTTGATATCTGCCATAAAAATACTGATGGGTAAATTGTCGGGTGAGTCCATTTTTTCAAGTTCTTCTTCGAAAAACCTGCGATTATACAACCCTGTTAGATGATCGTGATAACTAAGATACTCCACCTGCTCTTGTCTGTGTTTCCTCTCTGAGATATCTCTGATCGTACATTGGATCACTTTTTGATCCCCGGCCTGAAAAATATTGCTTGAAAATTCAATACTGATAGATTTATTATCAGTCCTTTGCACAGCTAGTTCATCACAAAAGAAATATTCCAGTTTTTGCACATCAGTAAATAACGCATGCACATTTTCGGCTTCGATAAATAAACCGATTTCCCAAATTGTTTTACCGATAAGATCTTCTTTTGAGCAACCGAATAATTTTAATAACGCAAAATTAACATCTACGATCTCACAACTCTCGGCATTAAGAACAAGAATGCCGTCTTTTGAAGTCTCGAATAGCCGTCTGTAACGAGATTCGGATATCTTCAATGCGGATTCTATTTCCCTTCGTTTCAACAACTCTGTTTCAATAGCTTTTGTTCGTTCAGCGACCACTTCCTCCAAGTGTTCTCTTTGTCGCCGTTGCATAACATTCGCTTCCTTGATCTTGCTCATTGCGATTATTTGTGCCATCATTTCTGTTTGATCCAATGGCTTCGATAAAAATCCTTCACCACCCGCTTCTAAAGTTTTTAAACGCAATGCTCTGTCTGTTTTTAAAGCAGTCAGAAATAATATGGGTATGATTGATAGTTCCAGATCATTTTTCATGAGTTTGCATACTTCGAAACCATCCATACCGGGCATCACGATATCCAGTAAGATAACATCGGGATCCTCCGCGCGCGCAATATATATACCGTCTTTGCCATTATTTGCTGTCAATACTTTTGCACCCGGTAAAATTTCTTCTATAACTGCTTTTATAGTGATCAAATTGTCAAGATTATCATCGATAGCCAATATTTTATAATTTTTGGTTTTCATCGAGTAGCCCCTTAATAATTTTATCAAGTTCTGCCGTGTCGATCGGTTTTGCGATATATCCGTCGAAACCGTAATCCAATACGTCGGATTCATTCGTGTTCATTTTGATCGCTGACACCGCAACTACAGGTATATGATTCAATCGTTTCAGCTTTTTCTTTTCATCCAAAACCTTAAATCCATCCATCCCGGGTAACGCGAGGTCTGTCAAGATCACATCAGGCATATTCTCTATTGCTTTTTTCAGTCCGCTTTTACCATCCGCTGCTTCAATAACAATATACTGATCTTTAAACAAGGCACTAAAAGATAACCTGTTATCGGGATTATCATCTATATATAAGATCTTTGGCTTATTTTCAGAGGGGAAATCGTTGTCCTCGTTTTTTACCAGATCATAGACAGCTCCCAAAAGTTGATCTTTCTCGATCGAACCTTTTTGTATAAGTTCTGCAACGTGGTTGCTTTTTAAAAAGCTCAATTCATCTTTCGTTATATGTTTCGCGGTCAGTATCAATATCGGTATCTTTGCATTTTTCTCGATGCTTCTGATATTTTTTAATGTTTCAAAACCATCCATTACAGGCATCATCAAATCAAGGATAACACCGTCAGGTCTGTTGAAATTCAACAACTCGATCGCTTCTTGTCCGTTCCGTGCTATAAGTACTTTATATCCGTTTTCTTTTAAAATATCGGTCGTTTGAATGATCGCAGGTTCACTGTCATCGACCAATAATAAAGTTTTTTGTAATGTTGTTCCGATTGCTGAGCCCATTTTATGCTTGCGCGCAAATACTGTAGCGTATTCTTTTTTAGCCTCTTGCAGACTTTCGTTTGAAAAAGGAACTGAAAATGTAAATACAGAACCTTTGCCTTCTATGCTTTCGACATCTATAGTAGCATCGATCATCTGAGCGTATTTTTTAGCGATCGCAAGACCCAATCCTGTACCGCCGTTCGTTCTCGACGAACTCTCATCCGCTTGACGGAATTCATCAAATATCATTTCAAGATGATCGTCTGCGATGCCGATACCGGTATCGGTAACAAGAATATTCAGTCTTTCCTCTGAAATATCAACAGATATCTTTACAGTGCCTTCCTCTGTGAATTTAACTGCATTGCCTATTATATTCTCTAATATATGCCTGCATTTCTCTTTATCGCTTTGAATAGGTTCTATGTCTAATCCGACTTCATTGATCAGTTCAATACCTTTACGCTCAGCTTGCGGTGCAAGCAGTTCAACTGTTTCATGTATAAGCAAACCCATATTAAACTGTTCCGTAAATACTTCTTGTTTGCCGGATTCGATCTTTGATAAGTCTAATAGATCGTTTACCAAAGCCAGTAGATTTTTACCGTTGCGTTCGATAACGTCAAGATAGCCATGCTCTTCATCGGGTATTCTCCCTTCTAATCGATTATGCAATACCGAAGCCAGCGCTATTACCGAATTCAGAGGTGTGCGCAATTCATGACTCATGTTAGAGAGAAATGTATTTTTTAACTGTGCTGCTTCATCCAATTGTTTTTTCTGCATTTCAAGTTCTCTGTTTTGTTCGGTGAGCTCTCTTGATTGCATGGCTAATTCTTTAGCTTGTTCGTTCAATCCATCATTTGATTTTTGCAGATCATTAGAGAATTCAATGATTTTTTTCGCTGCCAAAAGACCGTTAAGTCGTGCCGCCAATTCATTTTGTACACTATTCAACAACTGTGTAGTTGACTCCGTATATCCTTTCATGCTTGATAAAGAAATGATTGCGATCACTTCATTGTCCATAAGAACAGGTAACGTAATAATATCTTTCGGTAAAAAATCACCGCTGACTGTCGAAAATATCATTTGCGTATTGATCGGGATATCCGAAATATGCTGAAGTTGTCCTTTGCCCAGAGCTACGCCGAATTCACCTTCACGATTCATTACGAGGAAAGAGGACAGCTTATCCTGCTTCAAGCCGATAGAAGTAAATGGGATGTAACTACTTTTATCATCATTAAGCAGATAAAACGCGCCTGTGAATGATCCGGTCAATTTCATAATATTTTCGAGCACATCATTTGCGAAATCTTCCAAAGATTCAGACCGTAACATTACAGCGGATAGTGTGGCTATATCTTCTTTAAAATGCGCATCTGTTTCAAGTGCATCTGCCATCATATTGAAAGCATCTGTAAGTTCACCGAATTCATTACCTGACTTGTAGTCACTTCTTGCCGTTAAATCTCCTTGCTGCAAGCGATCGGTCATATCGGTCAATTTGTTTAACGGAGGCACGATCTCTCTTTTTAAGAGCTGACCGATCCATGCGAAGATCACTGCCATGATCCCAATTAATGCTATCGATATGACAAACGTCCTATTCTTCTCTTCCAAAGCTGCCGCATAATATGAATCTGCTTTAGACTGCGCGAAATCCTTAACCACTGCTATAAGAGTTAATATTTCCTCAGCCTTTTGACCGTCTATCCCGTTCGACTCAATACCGACCAATGCTTCATCCAAACGACCCTCATTGATAAGATCGATGTTTTCCGCGCGCTTTGTGTTCCATGCAATGATCGCCTCATGGATATTATCGATATCTTCAATGGGTCCCAAATAACGAGATTCAATTATAGAGATTTGCTCAGCGATATGTGTTTCTAAAGAATTGATCTCAGCGATTATCATATCCGCTTCTTGCGCATCTTCTGAAATAAGGAGATGATGCATATTAACTTCTACCAAAATTATATCGGACTCAATTTTATCCGCAGCTTGAGTAACCGTTAGCGGATGCTCGTAAATACCAGCGGTATGATTCCACAAACTATTGATCGAAAAAAGCGTATACGTTGAGAGGATAATGATCATCAATAGAATTACGATGAGCGTTAAATTCGTTTGTCTTGATATTTTCATATTTTTCAGTTTCATATTCTACCTCTGTCGATCTTTTGAAATATACAACTTGATTCGCATGTAGCGTTCAATGCGTCGTATTTCTTTGCAAGGTGTTTTTCAGCATTGCCGACTATCAGATAACCACCGTTTTTTACGGATCGAATCAACTTTTCCATTAGAAAATCTTGATACTCTTTTTTGTAATAAAATAATACGTTACAACACATCACAAGATCGAAGTTACCATAGATCGATTCCTTAGGAAAAAATGACTTTGTCTCCAATAAATCGTACAATGCAAAATCAACATGTTTTTTTAATCTGTGATCTATCTCATACATTTTATTTTCGTTTATGAAATAGTCATCAATGAATTTTACTTTTATATTGCGGATCGACTCCTCGGTGTATTGGCCTTTAACGGCAAAATCAAGCTGACGGTCAGATCTATCAGTGGCAATGATCCTGTATTGCGGGATATTGCTTTTAACCTTAAAATAATCTTCTATAATCATTGCTATAGAATAAGGCTCTTGTCCTGTCGAACAGCCCGCGGACCAAATTCGCAGTTCACTCTCATCCGGTTTCTTTGTAATAAGTTCAGGTAATATCATATTTTGTAGCTGCGCAAACGAAAGCGGGTTCCTAAAAAAATCCGTGTAGTTGATATTCAAATGTATATGGAACGCATCAGCTTCTTGATGATCGCTTACTAAATGTAAAGCATATTCTTCTATCGAAGCAATGCCTGTTTGATTACACCTGTCCTGAATGGTAGCGTACAAAAAAGCCTGATCATATTTTGAAATATCTGTTTGATAATTCTTTTTCAATAATTCTTGTATCTTACCTAATTCCAATCTATTCAACTCCTTAGCTGAATCCGAATAAAAAAATATCTCTCGATGACATACCATTGCTGTCAAGTAAAAAATGATTTGAAGTCAAACTAATCTTATTCTTGAATATATCATCAATATTACTATAATTATACCATAATATACAATTTTCTGTGCCCAAAAAAAAAAAGAACAAATTCAAAAAAATTTGTTCTTTTTATTAATTATACAGAAATTCTATGATTTACTTGTCTTGTCTGTTTATCGGAACCCATTTAGCGATCTGTTGTACGGAAGCAAGAACAGTCATAGCACCAATAAAGGATACAATAATAGAAGCAGTCTGTGATTTAAGAAGCAAACTTCCAAAAATAGTAACTGCCAAACCGATAACGATTGTTAATACACTGGCTCGCACCTCTTTTAATTGCCATAATTCAGACGGCTTCCTTACATTTTCCCATATGTCTTTTTTATTATCATTCATCTAAATACCTCAAACTATCAGCATTAAAAATACCGATCCAGTAAAATAAGAAAGGATTAAAATCCTACAAAATCATTATTATTATAACATAAAGATCATTTTTCAAATAGTATTTAACCTTAATTAATATCTAAAGATGGGATACAGAAAATTAAATCTGTATCCCATAAAATTGTATCTCTGATTTGTAATCACAAGTTAAACTTGCATTGAGTCTATTACTCTTTCATCGATCTCTTTTTGACATTGCGTCAATTTTTCATGTGTCAGTTTATAACCGAACACCAATAAGAGGAATGAAATAACCATACCGATCGCAGGTACCAATGTAAATGCATTGATGATACCTGTTTTCAACGCTTCAGATGCCATCGTCGGATCGATTGATGAATCAAATCCCGCAGCACTTAGTGTAGCAGCGATTACAACCGTACGTCCGATGATACTGAGTTTTAACGGAAGGTTCATAAGACCCATGATGAATCCGGCAGCGTTTTTACCGGTTCTCCATTCACCGTATACGACTGTATCAGCATATAATGCAACAACACTCGAACGTAATGATCCGTTGATCAATTGAGCAACAGCTAATACTGCGATAAACAGAACCGCTTGATAAGCAACAAATTTACCGACTAACATTGAGATCGCGAAAACGATAAACGAAACGATAACCGTCGTTCTGTTTGAAAATCTCTTACATAAGAAAGCAGCAAGGTATGCGCCTACGATACCTGTGATCCCGCCAACCATAATGAATACCGGGAAATATGCCATGTTTTGGATAACATATGTGTAGTAATATGCCAAAATACCTGTCATGATAAAGCTTGACAGATAACGTGCGAAGTCAGCAAGCATCAAAACCATAAGCGGAGGATTCAGGAATAAGTTTTTCAATATTTCTCCGATTGTCATTTTGTCTTTTGCATCTGCTTTTTCTGCAGCTTTTTGTGCTTTGGTTTTCTTCTCTGTTGTCTCTTCGTACCCTTTTGTCATAGCAAAATGCGCCCAATAACCTAACATCATTGCTATCGTTACAGCAGCCGTTGCTAATGCAAACCCTAAAACGGCATTACCGAAGAAGCCACCTAATAATGTAGCGAACGGTACGGAAGTATAGGATACAACCAGTCTGGAAACAGCACCCCAAGTCCCTCTTCTTGAAGCAAGCAATGAACGTTCTTCACCGTTACTTGCAAGTACGGATACCAATGATACGTTTGCGACCCAACCGATATTCCAAATAATATGACTGATTATGAATCCTGCGCAAATAATTACCGCTGCAGTTAAGTCACTTCCAATTCTTGTGAATTGGAAGGGGTAAGTCAATACGACCAATGGCGGTCCTACCAACAGCCATGAACGATAACGACCCCATCGCATTGCTTTAACACCGTTGATGATCGCACCGTAGATCGGTGAGAAGATCGCGTCAACCGTACTGGTTATCAACAAGATCGTTGTTGATATTGCCAATGAGAACTGTGCGACGTTCGTTAAGAAAAATGTGAAACCATACATTTCCATTGAAGTCATCAATGAAAACGCAAGGTCTCCGACCCCGTAAAAGGTTCTTAAGCTTTTACTTAAAGATTTTTTCATATGTACCTCCTTAATTTGCCCATCTAATCATAGCATATGACTATGAATGAGATGCGTGCCATAATGGTTTTTCACCAATTACGACGTATATAAAAATCCTATAAGATTTTTAAACAATTTAAATAAATCGGTATAATATCCATAAAAATTTAAGAAAATCCTTTTATTTAAAAGGCAAATCTAATATAATAAGTAAGATATTTTTTTGTACTTTTCTTTAAAAAATACAATTTAGTTTTACTTTATTATACCGAAATACATTGTAGTATGTCAATATGAATTTTATGCATTATGAAATTTGATTTAAAAAGCATAATTTACTGATATTATATTATTAAACTTGATTCGATATGCTATGATAAAGTTAAGCAAAATGAATAGAATTATGGAAGAGCGTTTATGGCTAAAGACACCAAATTGAATTTAATGAAAACAAATATTTCACTGGTTGCTGCAAAATTATTTTATGATAATGGGTATAATGCCACTTCATTCGGAGAAATAGCAGAACTTTGTGATATCACAAAACCTTTGATCACATATCATTACAAAACAAAAGCCAATTTAGCTAATGAAGTGTATCTGCATTTTACAGAAAAAAGAAAAAATAAAATTACGGAAAAAATCTATAAACATTACGGTACATATGATATGCAGGTAGGCATAGCCGTGGAAAATCGTCTGGGACTTAAGATATTAAAAGAAGATCCCAAAGCATATAGATTCTATCATGAAAGAGTAAATGCCAGTTTCGATAATATTTTTACGGAACCGAATATGTCTTTATATAATGCGTATGACAGAAGA
Source organism: uncultured Anaerofustis sp. (assembly GCA_963674555.1). GTDB lineage: Bacteria > Bacillota > Clostridia > Eubacteriales > Anaerofustaceae > JBGMEA01. The sequence goes on from OY771429.1 coordinate 1,076,582, forward strand.
TATCACCTTAAGCTCGATAGCGGAAATGACGAATTAAGGATCGCTGCACTCTCTTCCAAAGCTTCTGCTGCGGCTTTGATCGTTTCTTATTTCAGTGGAAAATTGAATTGTTCATTTGAATTTCTTGAAAAGAATGTCGCGAGCTTACCCTTTAAAGTCATCGATGTACCTCAAGATCAAATCGATTCGATTTTGTTACGAAGCCAAGAGATCCTTGACGCACTTGATTTTAAGATCGCTCCGTATTTTGATGTTGAATAGTTTTTTGCCTTCTAAATAAAGAAGGGTACAACCTTAAGGTTGTACCCTTCTTTTAATTTAAAATTTACTTTAAATACTAAGTACTTAAACTTGCATTGCATCGATTGTTCTTTCATCGATCTCTTTTTGACATTGCGTCAATTTTTCATGTGTCAGTTTATAACCGAACACCAATAAGAGGAATGAAATAACCATACCGATCGCAGGTACCAATGTAAATGCATTGATGATACCTGTTTTCAATGCTTCAGATGCCATCGTCGGATCGATTGATGAATCAAATCCCGCAGCACTTAGTGTAGCAGCGATTACAACCGTACGTCCAATGATACTGAGTTTTAACGGAAGGTTCATAAGACCCATGATGAATCCGGCAGCGTTTTTACCGGTTCTCCATTCACCGTATACGACTGTATCAGCATATAATGCAACAACACTCGAACGTAATGATCCGTTGATCAATTGAGCAACAGCTAATACTGCGATAAACAGAACCGCTTGATAAGCAACAAATTTACCGACTAACATTGAGATCGCGAAAACGATAAACGAAACGATAACCGTCGTTCTGTTTGAAAATCTCTTACATAAGAAAGCAGCAAGGTATGCGCCTACGATACCTGTGATCCCGCCAACCATAATGAATACCGGGAAATATGCCATGTTTTGGATAACATATGTGTAGTAATATGCCAAAATACCTGTCATGATAAAGCTTGACAGATAACGTGCGAAGTCAGCAAGCATCAAAACCATAAGCGGAGGATTCAGGAATAAGTTTTTCAATATTTCTCCGATTGTCATTTTGTCTTTAGCGTCTGCTTTTTCCGCAACTTTTTCTGCTTTGGTTTTCTTCTCTGTTGTTTCTTCATACCCTTTTGTCATTGCAAAATGTGCCCAATAACCTAACATCATCGCCACTGTTACGATAGCAGTAGCAATAGCAAACCCTAAAACGGCATTACCGAAGAATCCGCCTAATAATGTAGCGAACGGTACGGAAGTATAGGATACGACCAGTCTGGAAACAGCACCCCAAGTTCCTCGTCTTGAAGCAAGCAATGAACGTTCTTCACCGTTACTTGCAAGTACGGATACCAATGATACGTTTGCGACCCAACCGACATTCCAAATAATATGACTGATTATGAAACCTGCGCAAATAATTACCGCTGCAGTTAAGTCACTGCCAATTTTCGTGTACTGGAAGGGGTATGTCAATACGACCAATGGCGGTCCTACCAACAGCCATGAACGATAACGACCCCATCGCATCGCTTTAACACCGTTGATGATCGCACCGTAGATCGGTGAGAAGATCGCGTCAACCGTACTGGTTATCAACAAGATCGTTGTTGATATTGCCAATGAAAACTGTGCGACGTTCGTTAAGAAAAATGTGAAACCGTAAGTTTCCATTGAAGTCATCAATGAAAACGCAAGGTCTCCGACCCCGTAAAAGGTTCTTAAGCTTTTACTTAAAGATTTTTTCATATGTACCTCCTTAATTTGTTCATCCTATTTCAGACATATGACCTAAAATAAGAATCATGCTATTACGGTTTGTATCCCGTTACAGCAATTTATTAAAAATCTTACTTAAAGATTTTTTACATTTTTAAAATCCTTAAAAAATGAACATATGATAAACAAGCAAAATACTTTCATTCGGTTTTATAATCTATGGTAATGGAACAAAGAATAATTAATTTGTACTTTAATGAAATAAGTCTAATAACATAAATCGAACTTTACATGTAAAGTAACTTAATTATACCCAAATCGCAGGAAAGTTGTCAATATTTTTTTATATTCATTTGAAAATTTAATTTAATTTATAAAATATTTTTTCAGAAATATTACACTTGTATAAATATATATTGTCCACTCTGTTGAATATATGATAGAATAAAAGAAAATTACGGAAGCACCTGAATGGCAAATGATTATAAACTTAATTTAATGAAAACAAATATTCTATTAACGGCTGTAAAATTATTTTATGACAATGGTTATAATGCCACTTCATTCGGAGAAATAGCAGAACTTTGTGATATCACAAAACCTTTGATCACATATCATTACAAAACAAAAGCCAATTTAGCTAACGAAGTGTATCTGTATTTTACCAAAAAGAAAAAAAACATCATTACCGAAAAAATCTATAGCCATTACGGAACATATGATCTTCAGGTGGGAATCGCAGTCGAAAATCGCGTGAGATTGAAAATATTAAGAGATGATTCAAAGGCTTACCGCTTTTATCACGAACGTGTTAACGCGAGTTTTGACAACATATTCACAGAGCCTTCCATCGATTTATTCAATGCGTATGACAGAAGATATCGTCTGCACTTAGATAGAGGAAACGACGAATTAAGAATCGCTGCACTTTCATCAAAAGCCTCAGCTGCGGCTATGATTATTTCTTATTTCAATGGGAAATTGGATTGCTCATTCGAGTTTTTAACAGACAATCTCGTCGCTCTACCTTTTAAAGTCATCAATCTTCCGCAAGAAGAGATCGATGTTATCCGGTTACGCAGCAAAGAGATCATGGATACACTTGATTTTAAGATCGCTCCATATTTTGAAGTAGAATGATCTATTTAACTATTAATATAGTCAGTCAAACAAAAAGGACACGCCCTTAAGGACGTATCCTTTTATTTCACCTAATCATGCGAACACAATCTTTATCCTTGTGCACTGAAATCCTCCATAATACCGCGAGCTCTCCGACCACTTAAATGTGTTATAAACTTTCACTTAATAATTATCTGTATTAGTGTTTATCACTATGTATTTTAATAATTACGAGCCTTCAAAAAATGGGGAAGAATATCTGTAACATGTGGACGGACGCGAATAACTCAATTTATTTTACGTGTAAAGTTATTTAATCGTATATAAACTGTTCAATATTATTAGTAATGGCTTTTAGAGAATAAGTTCGATCGAATACATCGCTACATTTGAAGCGACCTATATATCATATTCCGTCTTCGAAAATTGCTCGAATTATTATAAAGTACAGAAAATCCTCGATCAAATATCGATATTATTCTGATTGGATTCAATATGTGCTATAATACTTTTATAATTTATTAAATTCTAAGGTAGACGTACTGTTAACACTATTGTTGCTTTGTTTACGCTTAAGAATAATCGAAAGGATGGATGTTTATGAAAGCTGTTGTAGATCGAGATGCCTGTATTGGGTGCGGAGATTGTGAAAAAACTTGTCCGGGTGTATTTCAATTAGATGCGGAGGATCTGTCCTCGGTCATTGTTGATGTGATTGCTCTAGATGATGAAGCTTGTGCGCAAACCGCACAAGAAGAATGTCCGGTCAGTGCAATTACGATAGAATAAAAAATAAAGCCGCAACATAATGTTGCGGCTTTTTTCATATTAAGCAAATTAAGTTTAAACATCACTCAGTTCGCCGGCGTCTCTCGTTAATTTTTCTCTTTGTTTAACATAGTATTTCCATCCGAAAGAAAATACGATCATCGCACAAACGACCGGAATGATCGCTAAACGGAACATAACATCATATTCAAAATGTGCCAATATGAATCCGGCGATCGTCGGTCCTAAAAAATTCCCCAGATCTAATCCTAAGAAATTTGTATTGCTGGCCACTCCGCGTCTTATGGGTTCAACAGATTGCATGATCATGACTTGAACCGCCGGCGCCGCTGCGCCACGTCCCAATGCCGAACATGCTGCTCCTATCAAAATCAGCTTAAGATCGGTCGCATAGGAGACCATAACAAAGGCACCTATGTAAATAAGCATGGCAGGATAATACACTTTAGCGGATCCGTATTTATCAGTAAGTCTTCCCGCAAGTGGCCTTGCTAACAATGTAACAAATGCGCTGATCGTAAAAAACATACCGATGTTTTCAATATTTCTCCATGCTCCGTAAGGGATCAAATATGTCATAAACAAAGCAGACCCGATCGCCGAAAGCATTGAAGCAGTTGTCGGAAGAATCGCTTCTTTCGCAACAATATTTTTATACCAAGCTCCCAAAGAAGCTCTTTGTTCTTTCGATATCGGTCTGTTCGGAATAAGCAGCGTGGGAATAACTGACATCGAAGCCAATAACGTAGCCGTAAGGAAAATTCCCATAAATCCGCCGCGTTCACTCCCGAATACATTTTCACCGACTGTACGAACAAATACCGCTAAACTCGGGCCGAATGCTTGCGCAACGATATAGCTAAGTCCGTAAAATCCCAACCCGGATGCCATTTTACTCTCTGGTAAGGACTCGGATGCTACCGTTAAAGCAAGAGAACCGAAAAATGCAAGTTGTACGCCGTGAAGCATTCGCATCAAAATAAAAATTTGAACACTCGGGAACAATGCGTAACCTAAATAGATGAACACTCCGCTTGAGTATACAATGATCATCAACATCTTTTTGTTCAGTATCGTGATGGCAGGGCCTGAGATCGGACGCATGGCAAAAGCCACTCCGTAATACAATCCCGCTATCAGTCCTGTTAATACCGCACCTGTACCGAGAAAATCCATATAGGTTGAAACGTAGGTATTAACGCCAAATTGAGCCAAACTTGTACAGACATTCGCTATTAATACACAAGTGAAACCCCTTGTCCAAATCGTTACTTTCTTATTTGTTTTTTCAGCGACCACTTTCGACACTCCCAACTTACCTTCATTAAGAATAAGGAACAAATTCTTAACATTTGTTCCTTATATCATTATACTATAAGATTTACTTCGAAATCGAGTATATCCTATTATTTCTTTATATTTATCCTAATATTTCTTCCATCAATTCTTCTGCTTCTTCAATAGGTTCCAAATGCGTATTGTCGCATTGCTCCAAAGCTTCACAATGTTTTAAGTGAGTTTTCCAGCCTAACGCAAACACCACCATGGCAATCAAAATAGGTATTGTAGCTAATCGGAACATAACGGAATAGTCAAACTTTGAGAGTATCAAACCTGCAAGACTTGGCCCCAAAAAAGCGCCCAAGTCCATCCCTAAGAAATTCGTATTGCTGGCAACTCCTCTTCTGATCGCAGGCACAGACTGCATGACCATAACTTGTACCGCAGGACCTGCCGCGCTCATCCCGGTAGCTGCAAAAACCGCGCCTACTACGATCAATGTTAAATCAGTCGCGAATGATACAGAGATAAACGCTATTATGTAAAGTGTTACAGCAGGATAAAAAACTTTAGCAGAACCATATTTATCGGTCAATTTACCGGCAATCGGCCTTGCAAGCAATGTAACAAATGCGCTGACCGTAAAATATAAACTGATGTTATCGATACCTTTCCAAGCCCCGTAAGGGATCAAGTAGGTGCCGAACAAAACCATACCGATCGCCATTAGCATTTGAACTGTAGATGGTCCGATTGCTTCTTTTGCGACGATATTCTTATACCATGCTCCAAGAGCCGTTCGCTCTTCTTGGGTAATCTTTTTCTCTTTTGGAAGTAAAATACACGGAATAACTGACACCATAGCGAACATAGCCGCCATGATGAATATCCCCATGAAACCGCCTCTTTCTCCGCCTAAAAGATTTTCGCCGACACTTCTTGCGAAAACCGCTAAGCTTGGACCAAAAGCTTGAGATGCTATATAGCTTAACCCATATACGCCCAACCCCGAAGCCATTTTACTCGGTGGCAATGAATTCGAAGCTACTGTAAGTGCAAGTGAACCAAAAAACGCAAGCTGTATACCGTGAAGCGCTCTCATAATAACAAAGACTTCAACAGTTGGGAAAAAAGCATAGCCTAGATTGATGAATACTCCTGCTGAATAAACAATGATCATCAATGTCTTTTTGTTTAGTATCGTGATCGCGGGACCTGAAATTGGACGCATTAAGAAAGCAACGCCGAAATACAAACCGGCGATCACACCGGTCAAAACAGCACCTGCCCCAAGATATCCTACATATGTAGAAACATATGTATTGACACCGAATTGCGCCAAACTCGTAAAAATATTTGCAATCAGGACCAGTGTGAAACCTCTTGTCCAAATTGTGATCTTTTTATTTTCTGTATTATTCAATGGTAACCTCCCCATCAAAAAACAGATTCGAGAATTGACCGAACCACGTTCGACCCACCCATGTTGCACTTTAGTTAGTTTTGTACTCTTATTAGCATGCAGATGAATAATTTTGTTAATAACGTTATCAAAAAATCCTAAATCAATCATGATCGGATTTCATGTGCAAAGTTGTTCGATATTCATTACATCACTCTAAGTTAGTTCCAGTGGAATAAATAAAAGTGTAAACAGAATTTGTGTTTTGATGTGTGATAATAAAATAAGTTATCGATCTATATGCACTAAAGCTTTCTTCCTCCTCGAAAGCATCTATTCAAAAATCCTTATTACAAATGCTTGAATCTCACCTGAATTATTGAATAGATCGATTGCATATACTCCTTAACCCATTCAGTATAATAATCATTTATCGGAATGTCAATCATTTTTGAGTAATATTTAGTTTTAATTCTAACTTTTTGAAAAAAAATACCTCTCACAAAAATGTGAGAGGTATTTTATAAAGAATGATTGGTATATCTTATTCAAAAGATGATTTTGGATAGGGAACCATTGCACAATATTTCTCATACTGTTGTCGCATCAGCGGTATGGCGCGCTCGCCAGGTATTGGATAATCAGCAATATATTCATCGAATGGTAAATCATATTTAGACTTAAATTCCGGATAATCCTTTAGGTAAGGTTTTACTGTATCTTGGAAATTGACAAAATCAAATTCTGTTGAAACTCTCTGTCCTGCATTGTCATACTTAATATTTTCCCTCGCATACTCCATAACTGCTATATAATTTTCAATATTTATATCATTAACAGATAAAGCTTGTTTGTCGAAAGAAAATTGATAATTTCCACCGGGAGCCATGATATCGATCAACTCTTTTGCTTTATCGATACATTGCTGCTTCGTATTCGATCGAAGGAATGTGATCGGGTACATACCGCCGATAATATGTTTTTTGCCGAGTTTATCTTTGATTTTCTGCGCGTCTCCGTATTCAAACATCATTCTGCAACCGGCAGGCAAATCATACAAGTGATCAAGGAATCTCATCCAATCACCTTCACAGAATAGGAACATATGCATATTCCTTTCACCGGCGATATGACAAAGCTTTGCGAAATTCGGCCAATAGAATTTCTCAAAATCTTTAGTATTTAAAAATACTCCCATATGCGTCATAATGGCACTGCATCCCGTAATATCCATATAAGGAACTTGCTGCATAGCGATATTTTTCGGCATCAACGCTTCCATAGCATCCAAAACTTTTTGAGGTCTTCTTTTCATATCGATCGTCATATTGACAAACCCTCTGTATGTATCAGCAATCTCATCAAAGGGAACCCCACTCATACTCATAGGGGCAGAAGCAGTGAAATAACCGTACTTTTCCTGTATATCATGCGAAGCTCTCATCAATACGGACATCATATCCATTCTTGATAAATAGTTTCTCAGATAGCTGATCGCATACATCGTCGGACTTTTTTGATAGTTGCCATGCATCCTCGGAATAACTTTTTCACCAATAAAAGTTTCGGGATCCGCAATTAACTCATCATACTCATCAACTTCCATAATGCAACTTTCGGGGTGTTGGATAAAGCCTGAAGAACTCATTTGCATGAAGTTATTTTTTGTCAACATACCGCCTACAGCATTACGTGCAAATACTGCACCGAATTCATCTCCTCGTAGTATCTCTTGACCTTTTTCCATGATCTCAATAACTTCATCATATTGGTAGTTATACTGTGTCATCATTAAATCTTTGCCCGCATATTCGATCAATAATTCAAGACTTATACCATCACTAACCGGGGCGCGTTCAGGGATGATCCCCGAATACAGGTCCGTATACAATTTGGTTCGTTGCGCTTTTAAAGTTTTAGCATCCATAAATTTTCTCCTAAATTTTATTAGCAAGTAAAACAATCTTGCTTTTATGAAAACTCAAGTTGCGCACTCATATATCCTCAATTTAATTCTGTGACAAAAAGCAAACTAAAACATTTCTTTACTCATTTTATCGATCTCTTTACTGACTGCTTCGTATACGCCCGGATAGGTACTGCCCGGTCCGCCGGCTGCCAAACAAGGAATAAAATAATGCTTTTCGTTTGTTTCACAAGCTCTGCGTACTTCTTTAGCGATCGATTCAGGTGACCAATCTGCCTTATCGATCACACCGTTGTCTAGATCACCCATCCACGAAACGCCTTTCGGACCCCATTCTTTTGCAAGTTCGGGGACATTATTCGTCGTCGTGCAACCTTGCAGGATATCGATATGCATCTCTGACATATAACCCGCTAAATTCGCAACATATGAATCGCTGTGATGCACGACAAGTTCAACACCATTATCTTTATAGGCTCCGTATATCTTCCGAAAAGCCGGTACGATAAATTCTTCGAACATGTCCGGCGCCAAGAATGAAGATCGATAGCTACCCCAATCGTCGTGGTGGAAGATCCCTTCAGGATGAAAATTTTCACAAAGCAGATTGGCATATTTTACTTCCCAATCAACCAAAAAATCGATCAGTTCATGTGTTGCCTCCGGTTCTTCGTAGAAATTCAATAAAGCATTATCCATGCCCTGTAAATGATGCAGCTGCTCAAAAATACCCGGAGCAACCATGCAAGTTGCAAATACTTCATTACGATCGATCGCTTCGGCATTTGGCTTAAACTTATCCCAAGCTTCTTGTGGATAATCTAGATTCGGAGCTTTCACTACATCTCTCCATTTTGTAATGTCTTTTATCACAAAATGCTCTTCATCGTGTACAGGAAACCCTCCCGGCACCCCCTCTGGCCAAGAGTAAGTTACCCCCCATGAGTTGACCCAAGTAGATCCGGGTCCACCCCTGCCGCTTGAAGCTGAAATCGGATCACCGAAAATCATTGCGATCGCTTCATACTGATTTACAAATCTGTCAGGATCTCCTCCTCTTATGGTTTCAATCAAATTTTGTTTTTTAGTTAGCATGCACATTCCTCCCTATCTCTTCTATAACAAAATATTTCCGTACTTGCTCGCAGAAGAAAACAAAAAGAGGATGTCAATAACATCCTCCTTCTGAAAAGTCTTGCTTAAAGTTCGCAATATTTAATTCTTGATTGTTTATATAATTCTTCTCTGAATGCCGGTGTCATCATAGCCATAGCGCCAAAACCTAATGTCGCGGGTTTACCTTTTTGGCAATACTTTTCGACAAATTCAGCAGCGGCAGCTCTTTGTTCTTCTTCTGTAGCTGTCTCTGGGTCAAACGTCACTTCAGGCTTTACGCTGATAATGATTTGGTCACCGTATTCTTCATATATTTTTTTTGTATCGTTCATAGGTTGAGGGCTCCATGCGTCCCAACCGGCTGCTATCATACACGGTACTCTGGATGCGATATGTCCGCAACTATGTAATTCAGCGATCAATCCTTTTGAGTGGATATGATCAACGATCTTCTTCATGTAAGGTACGATCATTTCCATTGCAGTCGCTTCAGAGAAGAAAGGTGATCTCTGAGAACCCCAATCGTCATGGATCGTAAATCCATCGATATAGTCATAATGTTCTACAAATTTATCAACTAATCGAATACCGAGATCTGTAGTTGCTTCAAACAATTCATGCAAAGCATCTTTTTGGTCTTCATCGATCAATGCGGTAGCGGCGTTTACGAAACCCATAAAAGAAATCAAACGCTCGAACCAAAATCCGTTTTGGATCCAAACTGTATTATATCTGTCAGGTGTTAAATAAGTGCCGTTATTTGCTTTTGCACTGCCTTCCCAATCGTAACTATCGATATCGGGGAACTGAAGTACATCTTTCCAATCGTTTGCATCCTCAAACGGATGCGGTACGTCTGTTCGTTCGATCGATCCGCCCGCTGACGGAACAAATATCCATTCGATCCCAAACATATCTTTTACATATCCTTCTTGCGGCGGCATAGCGTTTGCTTCCATTACCATTCCACGAGATATATTTTCAGGATTAACAGCAGGTGCAAATAATTTTGATTCGAGGCCGGTCAATTGCCAAATCGGTTCCCTTTTCATTGTAGCAAGATATGCATCTCTGAGGCTTGTCGGGTAATCGAACATCGGTGTTCCGGGCATTCCGGGGAACATTCCGGGCATTTCGCCTACGATCTGCAACTCTTTCTCGTCAAATTTTGGATGTGCCATATTTATCTCTCCTCAATTTTAGAATATACGAACCAACAGGGAACTCACCCTATTGATTCGTATATTTATTTTGTATTATTGACTGTATTTAATTCTTGATTGTTTGTATAATTCTTCTCTGTATGCAGGTGTCAAGACACCGGCTCCATAGAAGCTGATCGCTGTTGATTTTCCATCAACACAACATTGATCAACAAATTTCTTTGCTGCAGCTCTTTGATCTTCTTCCGAAGTCGTAGCAGGATCGAACTGTTCCGGAACTAATCCGATAACAAGTTTGTCCCCATATTTTTCGTGCAACATCATTGTATCATTCATCGGCATCGGACTCCATGAATCCCAACCGGCTGCGATGATGTTCGGTACTTGCAATTCGATATGTCCGCAACTATGCAGATCACAGTACATACCTTTTGCATGTACATAATCCGTTAGTTTTTTCATAGCAGGAACGATCATTTCTTCCGCGGTAGCGGGAGAGAAGAACGGCGCTCTTTGTGAGCCCCAATCATCATGGAAACTAATTCCGTCAATATTATAATTTTCAACAAATTTGTCAAATATTTTAATATAGAAATCAGCCAGATGATCCATTAAGTCTTTGACTGCATCTTTTTGGTCGTCATCGATCAAGGACATAACAGCACCTTCAAAGTCCATGAAAGAAATCAATCTTTCATAAAAACCTGTTAAGAATGTAGGTGCGTTATAAACATCAGATTTCAAATGATCTTTATTGAGTGCAGCAGAAGTTTCCCAATCCCAACTGTCAACATCAGGGAATACTACTTTGTCATACCATTCGTTCGCATCTGAAAGTAACGGATCTCCGGGTTTAACCATTGATCCCCCAACTTGATCTACATACACCCATTCCACGCCGAACATATCTTTTCCGCCATATCTTTCACGTTCAAGTATTTGTGCTTCGAAAGAGAATCCTCTTGCACAGTTATCAGCGATGATCTGCGGTGTAAATATACCTGTTTCAACAGTTGTAAGCGTCCAAATCGGTTCTTGCTTCATAGCTGCTATATAGGCTTCTTTTCTTGTTACGGGATAATCAAATAAAGGCGTCCCTGGTGCCCCGGGAAAAAATCCGGGTACTTCACCGACGACTTTTAGTTCTTTTTCATCAAATTTTGGATTTGTCATTTTCGTCTCCTTATTGTTTCGGATCATCTGAATATAAACTCAGATGATCCGCATGGTGCGTTTTTTAAAATGTATTGACTATTGGACCATTTTTTTAGCTAAGATAGCGCCGGCACCAGCATCGATAGCATAGCCGTCAGCACCGATCTCATCAGCAAACTCTTGAGAAATAGGCGCTCCGCCTACGATTACTTTGAATCCTTCAAGTCCGCTGTCTTTGATCGCTTTTACTGTGTCTGTCATTGCTTGCATGGTTGTTGTAAGAAGTGCGGATAACGCTACTACTTTTACATCCGGATTTTCTTTGATCGCTGCTAAAAATTCATCCGCTGAGGTATCAACCCCTAAATCGATCATTTCGAATCCTGCAGATTCGATCATGAGTGTAACAAGGTTCTTACCGATATCGTGTAAGTCTCCCGATACTGTTCCGATGATGCACTTACCAAGTGATAAGCTGCTGTCTCCGGCTAATAGCGGTTTTAATACCCCTACGCCTTTTTGCATTGCTTTTGCCGCTACTAACATTTCAGGTACAAAAATTTCTCCTGATGAGAATTTGTCCCCTACTACGCTCATTGCGTCTACCATTGTTTGTAGGATCTCGTTTGCAGAACTACCTTCATCAAGTGCTCCTTGTACTAAGTCCTCAATGAGTTTTGTTTTGCCGTTTTCCACTGCTGTGGATACTTCTTGGATTTTTGACATGTGTATGCCTCCCTTTATAAATATTGTTTTTTTTCTTTAAATTTTAACATATTTTTTTCTTTACTGTAAGTAAAATTATTTTATTATTTACTTTAGTCCTCAAAATACATTTCTGAAAGCAATATTGATCTTCGGCAGAATGCAAATATTATTCGAGAACTGATTATATGGGGATCCAAACAATGGCAATCTTGTTTGAACCCCCGGAGGACATATGAGTATGTTTAACATAATTTATAAATAAATATAAATCCTTTACAAAATACAGTATAATTTGATTCACCGAGTAAATAAGCTATTAAAACAACTAACGAACTTGGTGCAAAACGATTTGATATCTCTATATAAAAACTCGTGCATGGTCTTTATATTATAAATAATTAATTTATCTTGCGATAATATTTAATAGAATGATATAATATTATTCATAGATTATAAATTATCATGTGATAATTATAGCAATCCTTCAAACGCCTGTCAATAAAAATTATATGCATAATCAAAATAAAAATATTTCATACAAGATTATTTATATGGCTTTCGATTGTAACTTATTCCGATATTTATTGGCAAATATGTTAATTTAATATATAAATATGCTTTATATATTAAATAATATTGTAAATATAGGCTTGATAATGTTAAAATACCTCATGCAAACCATAAAAATTGATATTATTTAATTTGGGTGAGGGGTTGGTGTATCAAGCATTAATTAGATATTGAGGGGATAGAGATGCAAACAAAACAAAAAATATATGAGGTTGCAAAAAAACTTTTCTTGGAAGATGGGCTGTATGAAGTGACCAACAAGCAAATTGCTGAAAAAGCAAATGTAACGCACGGATTGATACGGTACTACTTCCAAAACAAAATAAATATTGCATTGACCGTCTTAAGAGAAAATTACGAATTGGTATCCTCTTGTCTAGAAGAATCGTTAGATTGGTCAGAAGATCCGTTTTTATTCTATATTACGATGGATAACTTATTGAATCAGATCAAGAACAGTGATGAAAAATTGAGAAGATTTTTGATAGACATCACGCGCGAACGCATTGATTTTGATCCGAATTCATTGAATCAAAAATATAACAGAGCACTTATGCAAATGATGAACGATGGCAATAAAGATCTTGAAAAGAAATACAGGACTTTTGTTGCCATAGTATATGGCTCCGCGCAATTCCTTCAAATTGAAATGGAACAGGGATTGGATCTTACATTCGATGAGTTTTTTGAGAAAATGGTACGTTTATATGTGTTTACGCTTGATTTAAAATGGGATGAAGAAAAAATACAATATTATATCAATAAATCAAAACAACTCAGTGAAGAAGTAATGAATGCCCATCCGCAACTTTGGGATACGAAAAACTATTTATATATGAGTCAGTTCCCCGAAAGATCTATAACCGAAGATCTATTGAATTTGTAACTACTTGTTTCTCAGTATTAGATCGTTAATTGCTATACCAGATAAAAAGTAAGCACTTCAGTCGTATTGGCTAAAGTGCTTACTTTTTATATATTATATAAAGAGAGATCTTTTGATTCGATTAAACAATTCAAATACCAAGTAGCATACCGGGTGTTTCTTTTGCCATTTTATTTATATCTTTTTCGCTGATCCCACAATCTTCAATAAGTTTCTTCAAAAAATATCGCATCATGTCGGTCGGTGATCCTGCACCTTTTTGACCGGAATCCGTATTAATAACCAGCTGTTCTACTGAAACATTTTTTACGATTTCTTTCAAAAAATCGTAGGTTAAAAGTCCGTCCATTTTCGGTGATGGCCACAAAATTGCGGTCAACTCGATAAAGGCTCCGAGTTTACTCCATCGAACGACTTGTTCCATGCTTGCATTCGTTGTCGCAAAGAATGGATGATTTACAATAATATTCTTTACTCCGATATCGGTAGCGTACTGAATGAGAGTATCGATTTCTTGCGAACATCCATGGCCGGTAAATAACATCATCCCGGGATTTTTTGCTAAGTAATCTAACAATATTTTTACTTCAGGTATCAATTCTCCATCATCCGTTAAATAATACGCAGGCTTTTCAGGAACAGAATCTACATCCGAATGAGAGAAATGCTTTGAGTCAATATGTTGCTTTGATGATACAGTAGGCATGCTGATGAATTTAGCACCCATTTTATAAGCCGTATCAACTGCGTTTAGATTAAATGTCCCAACAGCACTATTAAGACAAAGACCGCCGAATACTCTGACATTGCCATTGCTTAGATATCTATCAGCGATAGTGCTACTCATAATTGTGGGAAAAAAGTGATCCTTTGTAACAAAAGCCTTATACTTTGCTTCTTCAGCCAACTTAAGCATTTGCACAACATCAACTTCTCGCTCTGCCGAAGAAGGCCCCGTGTGAATATGAATATCAATTACACCTTCTAAGATTTGATCCATAATATCACCCTTTCTTTCGCTAAGGTAAATCGATTTACATAACTATTATATGTGAATTTGTATATAAAGTATAATATATTATTTTTATGTTTATATAATGCGTAAACTATAAGCGAGTGTTTGTTATTTATGAATATTTAAATATTTTAATGTCTAGTCATATTTCTGACATTTTACTTCTGTATGATTAGCAAAGATTCAAATAAAGGAGAAAACAAATGAAAAAGAAAAGAATCATATTTGTATCTTTGCTTGTAGCTGCGATCACTCTATTCGGCGCGGGTACAGTATTTGCCTCAACTGAAGCCAGAGGCGGAAGGACATTGGAAGAGAAACTGACAGCAATAGAAGAAAGAGTAGACGAAGGAAGCATGACAAGAGACGAGGCGGATGCGATCATTGAAAAAATCACTTCATGTGATGAAGATTGCGACGAAGCGGGAGCATGTGAAGATCGCCCCGAAGACGGTTACGGTATTTTCGGAAGCGGTTTGAAAGATGGTGATGGAGCTCATTACGGTGACATGAATGAAAACGAAGCACACTACGCATATTCGGACGGGACCGGAAACGGTTACGGCAACGGATCCAATGGGTCACAAGACAGAGTCGGCGACGGAACCTGCTTAGAATAAAATATGCGTACAAAAAAAACAAACAAAAAAAGAGTCCTATATAGGGTTCTTTTTTTGTTATATCGATCAAAAAATATATTTTTAAATTTGATAATTAAAATATTGACAATTTTAATTCTAAATGTTAGAATTCGTACTAATATATAAAAAATATATAATGTGAAGGAGTATTTTATGAAATCGATCGAAACCAATATAGCGGAGTTAATGTCTATGCTTCCGATGTTTATCGATGCTTTACTGGAAGATTATGAGCTAGGGATCGACATAAAATTAAACCACAGTGAATCCACTACATTAATGTTTATAAAAAAACACTCAGGTGATCCAATGACCGAATACAGTAAAAAAATTGCGATATCAAAGGCATCCTTCACATATGTCGCTGACAAATTGGAAAAAAAAGGGTTGATCCAAAGGATCCCCGTCAATGAAGATCGCAGAAAACATGCGCTGATACTTACGGAAAAAGGAGAAATGCTTACGAAAAAAATTATAGCGGAGCATAATCAACACATCGCAAATAAGATAGCGCATTTATCGCAAGATCAATTAAAGGATTTAAAAAATGCATTGGAGATTCTGGTAAAAACAACAGACTTTATAAAAGAAAGGACTGATACAATTGAGCGAAATGAATCATAAGGACGAAAAACCAAAAAAAATGCCCGGTTTTGGCAAACCCGGCCCCGGAGGACCTGGAGGACCCGGAGGATCCGAAGATCGGATACACATCTTAGAATCAATGCCCGTGAATAAGGCTATTTGGAAACTGGGCATTCCAACGATGCTTGCCATGTTGGTGCAAGTGATCTACAACATGACCGATACCTTTTTTATAGGTAAATTAAATAATCCTAATATGGTAGCGGCTATTTCCATTTGTATGCCGATCGCTATGATTGTGCAAACATTCGGTAATATCTTTGCAATTGGGGGCGCATCCCTGATTTCAAGATTGATCGGAGCAGGGGAAAGAGAAAATGCAAACCATGCAGCTGCAATTTCATTCTGGGCAGCGCTTTCTATCTGTACCGTATCGGCTATGGTCGGATTAATATTTATTGATCCATTGCTGTCGATCGTAGGTGCAAGTGCAAATACGATGGTATATGCAAAAAGTTATTTGACCGTAGTTTTATTGGGCGGACCCTTCATGGGCATGCAGATGGCTCTGGGCGGATTGTTACGATCAGAAGGTGCTACCAAAGAATCAATGATCGGTATGATGACAGGAAGCGTCATCAATATGATCCTGGACCCGATCTTCATTCTGCTGTTGAATTTCGGGATCGTTGGAGCCGCCTTAGCGACTACCATCGGTAATATGATCGGCTTCACGTATTACATTTTCTTCTATTTAAAGAAAAAAGGTATCATCTCGATTTCTCCCAAGTATTTCACATTTGAAAAACAATATTATGCTAATATCTTTAAAATCGGTATACCTGCTTCATTAGGTATGGTCCTAATGAGCGTGGGAATGATCGTATCCAACATATTCGCAGCCGGTTTCGGCGATATTGTAATCGCGGCAAACGGTATTGTTATGAGGGTCACAAGCATCGCTTTTATGATGGTAATGGGGTTGGCGCAAGGCTGTCAACCGATTATGGGTTACAGTTACGGATGTAAAAAATATTCACGGTTGTTTGATACGATCAAACATGCAGCGATATCCAGTAGCCTTATCGGAACAGCATTCGGCATCATTTTCTATATTTTTGCCAAAGGTTGGATCCAAGTATTTATGATAGATCCGGATGTCGTCGAGTTGGGTGTAAGAGTCATGAGAGCTCGAGCTCTGGCAATGCCTATCTTCGGCGTTCAAATGATACTTATGACGATGTTCCAATCGCTTGGAAAATCTGTGGAATCTCTGATCATCTCACTGGGAAGACAAGGACTGTTCTTTATCCCCTCTATCATTATCTTCAGTAACTTATGGGGTTTGGATGGATTTATTTATTCACAACCGTTTTCGGATGTATTCACAACAATGTTGGCAGTTGTATTGTTTCTTCTCATGCGCAAAAAAATTATGGCGCAAACAAGCGAAGGGGCAGTCGATTCTATCGCATAAAAAGATTATATTTATACCATAAATAAACCCTATTATAATAAAGATCATATCGTAAGATATGATCTTTATATTTATTGATAATTGAATGAACAATATTTGCATGCGATCTCGAAAGAACGCACTATTCGAATAGTTTATTACTCAAAGTAAAAAATGACACATTGTCGTATTTATAGATACGACCTTCTTGTCCGAATCGTTCTAGATGTTCAGGGCTAATTTCATTTCGTAATAACTTGCTGACACCTTGATTAAGTATTTTGATCGTTTCAGGCTGAACGATCAAATCATTATGGGATGCATAAATGATATCAAACTCATCTATTCTTTCACTCAATTTCGCCATACTCGCTTGAAATGCTTCAAAACTTCGAATACTTCCAAGCATAATTATAGGACCCCCTGACTGAATACTGTCACCACCGATCAAAAAACGTTTCTCTTTTTCAAGAAGAGCAATGCTACCGGGGGAATGTCCAGGAATCAGTATCACTTCGAATCGATATGTCCCTAAATCGATGATAGCACCTTCCCAAACAGGATCCATTGAAACTGTTTCTTCCGCTTCCGACGCATAATAATCAAATTCACTGGGATGCATCAACCGCTTGTTAAAATATTTCGCACCACCAATATGATCACCATGCGCATGTGTGAAGAGTGCAGTGATCGGAAGATCAGTGATCTTTTCAATAATTTCTTTTAGATCCCCAACTCCTGTACCACTATCTACAAGCAAAGCATCTTTATTCCCGAGGAAAACAAAGCTACGGATATCTTCATTTAATTCAATAACATAAAAATCTTTTGTAATTTTTTTACTGTATATTCCGACATATGCAACCACCCCTTTTCTTAATAACATATTTACTTCCTATCTTACCAGTATAACTGATAATGCAATTATTACCATCTATTCTAACATCTTGCTGTGTTTTGGAGCACAGCAACTATTTTTGTTACAATTACGTATCAAAAACAAATCTTTACAAATAGCTAAGTTGTTGAATTAAATTAATGCGATATAAAAAATTCGATATTTAATGTTATAATATTTAAAAAGAACTTTTCAAAGGAGGTTTATCATGTGGAATAATATTAAGACCGATGAATATGAAGGGATGCTGGCAGAAACGATCACACTGAAAGGATACGGTGACGATCTTATTCATGCCTATTTTTCCAGACCGCTTGGGAAAGGACCGTTTCCCGGGATCATATTGATCCCGCACATGCCGGGATGGGATGAGTTTTGCCGCGAAACGGCCCGTCGCTTTACCCAACACGGATATCTTACGATCTGCCCCAATATATTTGAAAGATTCGGACACGGCTTACCTGAAGAGGTCTCATCGAAAGCCCGAGAAGCCGGCGGATTACCTGATGACAGCGTGATGGGTGATTGCGAAAGCACTCTTGACCATCTTTCAAATTTACCTTACAGTAACGGTAAAGTGGGCGTCATCGGTATGTGCTCAGGCGGACGCCATGCATTCATGGCAGCATGCAAAGTAAACGGTTTGGATGCCGCTGTAGAATGTTGGGGCGGAAGAGTGGTAGCATCTGAAGAGAATCTGACGGAAGCGCAACCCGTAGCACCGATCGATTATACATCTGAGTTAAGTTGTCCGCTGTTGGGTATCTTCGGAAATGACGATAAATTCCCCAGCCCCGAAGAAGTAGACTTACACGAAGAAGAACTTAAAAAATACGGTAAAGATTATACATTTTATCGTTACGATAATGCCGGACACGGATTTTGGTATTACCATACCGACCGATACCGACCCGAACAGACTATGGACTCGTTGGAAAAAGTATTTGATTTCTTTGAGGAACACTTAAGAACTTGACAACAGCACCACACTATAAATTGATCGAGTAACAGATTCATTAATGAGAGGAAGACCGTGATATGCAGAAATTCGAAATGACTCCGGCATCAACACCGTTTGTTGTAATGGCAAAACCCGTCGGTTCATTTTGCAACTTAAAATGCGGATATTGCTATTATTTGGAAACCGAACGTTTCGATAACGATCCGGATCGTCTTCGAATGTCTGATGATCTGCTTGAAACCTTTATCCGCCAATACATATCAACAAGCCCCGGACCGATCGTATCTTTTACTTGGCATGGCGGTGAACCGACATTGGCAGGATTGGACTTCTATAAACGAGCGGTCGAATTACAGCAAGAGTATCTACCCGAGGGTTGGAGCTGTTGGAACAATCTTCAAACAAACGGAATGTTGCTTGACGACGCTTGGTGTTCGTTTTTGGCAGAAGCTCACTTTGATGTCGGATTGAGCATTGACGGCACACGACTCTTACATGACCAAGTTAGAAAAGATCACAACGGAAAAGGTACTTATGAGCGCGCAGTCAATGCCGTTCGTCTGCTGCAAGCGCATGGCATCCAACCCGATCTGTTGTGTACGGTAACATCCTCTATCGCCAAAGAGCCGCTCGCAGTTTATCGCGCGCTCAGAGAACTTAATACGGGGTGGATCCAATTTATCCCGATCGTTAGGCGTACCGAAGACGGACAGATACTTGACGAAACAGTATCGGGCGAAGCATACGGAGATTTCTTATGCGCCGTTTTCGATGAATGGATACAAAACGATTTAGGAAAATCAGACGTTCAACTGTTCGCCGAGATCGCAATGGTATTGTCAGGCGGGACTGTAAGCCTATGTTGGATGGCTCCGACCTGCGGGCGGGTATTGATCGTTGAAAAAGACGGTGCTGTCTATTCATGCGATCATTTCGTTGATCCCGAACATCGTATTGGAGACATCAAGACAGCATCCTTGAGCACGTTAGTCGACGGACCGGAACAAAATCTTTTCGGCAACAATAAGCATGACCTTCTTCCGCAAAAGTGCCGTTCTTGTGCATGGCTTGCGTTATGCAACGGAGGTTGTTTAAAAGACCGATTTGATTTCACGGAGAGTGGGGAACCGGGTTTGAATTGCTTATGTGACGGCTTTGAAAAAATTTTTGCGCATGCCGTACCGCGGCTGCAACAAGTTTTGCAACTCCGAAGAAGCGGATCATCCTTTGAAGATATTATGGTCAAAATGCGTTCCGAATAAATAATATATGCAATTCCGAAACCTAAAGTTTCATATAAATAAAAAGCCCTACATCTGTTCGGATATGGGTCGTATATACATAGTCGCAACGAGAGCATTGGAATGTTTAACCTCTTGCATGTAATTTACCAAGACTAGTACTTCACCATCTGTTAATGAATCCAAGTATATTAAGATTATTTATCAGGTACTTCTACAATATCAATCTTGCTAAATTTAAACATCGTAAGACAAATTGATTGCACAATAATATCAAAATTTTGGGGGATATTTACTTCATCTTTTTCATAATAATATCTCCAATCTTTAAAAAGGTTTTTTGACTCATTGAGAACTTCATTAAAAGCATCTTCCTCTAAACCTGCTGATGACGCAAATGATTTAATGGCTTTTTGATAAATAGCATCTGTTTTGCAGAAAAGCGAAAACAAATTGTGTCCACACTTCTTCGCTTCGATTAAATTGATTGAAGATTTCAGAGCCATTTCACAAGCAAACGCACCATTAACAATATAGGGAAAACTGTATATAGCACAATTGCTTATTTTTAAAAGTGATATCGCATTTCCTTGCGTAAAATATTTTTGGTGTAAATCTTCAAAAATATTATAGAAACCTAAACTTTCAACAATTGCATTTTCATTGAGTGTACGCTCTATTCCCATTGTTTATTCTACCCTTCCATTTGAACAAAAATCATAGACAAATAAATATAATGTATTACCTAAATATGCCTAATTCTCGATGCAATTTATAATCAGACATTTCTGATATACCATTCTCGTTTTTTATTTGCTCTATATTCGAAGTCTCTGGGAAAAAAACATTAGAAAATGCTTGAAAATATTGAAGGAAGCGACCACGTTCACAAACAAAATCAAGCCAATTCAATCCATTTTCAATCGCTATCAACGAAAGTGATCTCGCACTAATTTTATCTTGTTCACTTGCTAAAAAACAAGTTTGATTATTAGGGTTACTATTAGGGTGATTATGAAAACGCATGATAGTTTGGCAACCGTTTTCGTGACAAAAATCGATTAAATCGGATAGTTCACAATTAAATGAAACACTCGAATTATTTGCTCCTTTATTTGCCCAAAAAAATGTTACTCTTTTATCTTGCACCATTGCAAGAATAACCCATTCATGCTTTTTGCTTTTTAATAAATTTGCTGCATAGCTTGGAAAAGAACAAAGATCGATATTTGCGGGATACAACTTTCCTTGTGGTTTCATAGATGATTTAAACGTTTTATCCGGAAAAGAATTTGCTGGTCGAAATGAATAATTATATCTAATATATTTGTGTCTTCTTTTTAAAGCAAGTTTCTGCATCTCGATATCATCAAGAGGTCTTTTATGAGTAGCGAAAAAAAAGAGTTCAACTAATATCCAAATTAAGATAATAACTAAAAAAAATAGCATTTAACTCCCTATCCACATCATATTATTTTACTAATATAATAATATAAATTTTAAAATAAATAAAGTAATACTATCCATTCAAGTAAATTCGCATAAGTGTCTCACCAATAAAAAAAGACTCCATATCGTATTTTGATACAGATCAGATAATGCAACTGAAGTGATCAGGACGTTAATTAATGTTGCATAGAAATTAATAATTGGATGAAATTGAGTAAAAGTATTGTATAATATATTTAAAATTTCTCTATAAAACAAAAGGGAGAAACCTTATGGTTAAAAGAAAATATATAACTATTCCTAATATTTTATCTCTCTCACGACTTGTGCTGCTGCCGATATTGTTTATATTGGTTAATAATAAGCAGGAGATCGCCTTTGTTATTTGCTATGCGATACTGGGCGCAACGGATTGCTTTGACGGTATAATAGCAAGAAAATTGAACCAAACAAGCGAATTGGGAAAAAGACTCGACTCAATAGCAGACCTTCCGTTTTATATCTCATCGGCGTATTTTATTGCAAAACTTCGTCCGGAATATCTTGAACCGAATAAAATCATGTTATACATATTCTTTAGCTATTTAGCGCTATCATTTATCATCTCAGGTGTAAAATTGAAGCAACCCATGTTAATGCATACGCTAATGCTTAAGTATTGCGGTGTACTGGTCTATTTCTTGGTAATATTAACACCGCTGGTCAATACAACAATATTTATCTCTGTAATATTATTTTTATATTTTATAAGCTTTACCGAAGAAATTATCATCTTTTTGAAATATGATAAAGTTGATCCTGATGCAAAATCATTATGGCACTTGATCCAAGAAGACAAAAAAAATTAGCACTCCGAAAAGGATATGCTACGTCGTTAATTAAAAAATGGTCGGAATGAGAGGATTTGAACCTCCGGCCTCTTGGTCCCGAACCAAGCGCTCTACCAAGCTGAGCCACATCCCGACGCTTAACCATTATATATAAAATCTTTAAAAAAATAAAGTATTTTCTTAAAGAAATCCTTGAAATAACACTTAGTCATTTATTTACATGCGAGATGTACAATCATTTGCAATCAGACCTCGCTATGCTATAATAAAAAAAATATGCCCCTATCGGCAGAAACGAGACATACTGTATGAAATTCCTTGATCGTTTGGAAAGAAAACACCCCAAATGGGGTATCCAAAACTTAATGATGCATATCTCCATTTTGACAGCTATTATTTTTATTGTTTCGATATTCCGAAGCGATATCCTTTATTATTTATACCTTTCACGAGAAGGAATCTTGAATCTGCAATTATGGAGATTGATCACTTTTGTGCTGGTACCGCCGACCTATAGTATTATATGGATCATTTTTGCGCTGTATTTTTATTATTTTATCGGAACGGCTTTGGAATCCACATGGGGAACACTGAAATTTAATGCGTACTATCTGATCAATATGATCGCCACGATCGTCTGCGCGATGATATTCGGCGGAGCTTATATTGGATTATACATAAATCTATCGATGTTCTTGGCTTTCGCGTATCTGTACCCGAATCAAGAATTTTTACTGTTTTTCATATTACCGATTAAGGTTAAATACCTTGCACTCGTTAATGTCGTCTTTCTGTTCTTAAATTTCGTTTCCGGAGGTCTGACTACTAAAATTTCGATTATAGCATCGCTCACCGGATTTATCCTATTCTTCGGGAAAGATTTTTATTTAAGGATAAAAATGTGGATACGCAGACAAAAATATAAAAACAAATTTTAAAAAGGCTCTTACGAGCCTTTTTTTATTTTACTGATATCTTTTTTCTTTTTTCACGGGATAGCATAATCAGCATACCGATAGCGCCGGTCAATGCAAAAACACTGAAAATATCCCAAACTGCCGTGTAAGAAAAAGACAGCAGCAGATATCCCGTAATGATCGGTGTGATCGCTTCACCGCTACCCGATATCAAATAGAACAACGAATTCATTCTTCCCAAATAGCAAAGCGGTGTTTTGGATGCAATATACGTATTTGAATACACCGCTATCAATACTTCGCCTATCGTTAAGACATAGACTGCTAAGAAAAAATATGCGAACGATCCGTTGATCGCAAAGATCAAAGATGCACCTGTGTATAAAAAACCGCCTAAAACGATCGTTGTAAGGACATGCATTTTGTTCGTTAGATTTGTTAGCAATGGTGTAAAGATAACCACAACGATAGCATTGAAGCTGACCAATATACTGAAAAGTCGAACACCGTTTTCCAAAAAAAGATCGGCAAGTTGCATCGGTAACATAAAATACCACTGGTTATACGTCATATTGTAGATCAATATCAAAAACGAAAAAACCAATACTCCTATGTTTGCACGCAAAAACGGAAATATCGAGCTACTTATCGATACTTTCTCTTCTACGATCTCGTCCTCACGGAATGAATTGCTTTTAACGAACAGAACGATCAATAAAACACTGATAAAAGTCGTAGCTGCATCTATCATAAACATTAGGGATAGATGATTCGTAAAAAGCAAAGCGCCCAGCATCGGACCTACCGCATAACCGACATTGTAACCCATATACATAAGTGAATAGGCTTTTTTCAAATCGCGCTTTTCACTCACTTGTGCAATGATCTTATTGAAAGCGGGATATGTAACAACATACAAATCAGCGGCAATGATCAATAGTATACCCATCAATAGGGAAGGTTGCATAAATGCGCAAATAATATACACCAAAGCACCCAATATACTAAAAAAAACGATCATGTTCTTACTGTTGAATTTGTCAGCCAATTTTCCGCCTATAATGGTAAAAGGCGCGTGTGATGCGGTATAGATCGTAATAAAGATGCCTGTCTGCGTTTGTGTCAATCCGATTTTTTGTGTGGCTATCAACGTTAAAAGCGGAAAAATAAAACCGCCGATACATGTGATAACGCGTGATATAAATAAAATATAAAGTTCTGCTGTCAGACCTTTGTAAACTTTGAAAATGTTGATATGTTTCATGTGTTTTACCTCATGGAAGCACCGAAATGCTTCATTCAGTTAAAACATTTCGATATCTGCCTCTTTCCAATTATTGTCGTTGTAATAATACAGGCTTTTGTAACCTGCTTTTTTCAATAGATTTAAAGAATCATTATAATATCCGTCAACCATAGGGACACTGTGTGAATCGAGCCCGATCGTCATTTTGACATTGTTTTCTTTCAATATGCGTAAAAACTGCGCAGACGGGTAGTATATATTATTTTTATAACGATATGCGCCCCCGCCGTTCACTTCCGTGATCAGCCCAAGTTGCGCAATCAGTTTCGCTAAATTTTCTTGCAAGGTAATATACCATGCTTGCGATTCATCGCAGTATTTAGCCTGGGGATCGTTTTTACGAATAATATCGATATGCCCCAATAAATCAGGTTTTAATTCATTGGTCATTTCGGTATACGTTCCAAAATAATCCGTCACCATAGCTTGTGCGTCACCTTGGTAGCCTTTTTGAAGACATTCTTCATATAATTCAACGGGTCCGTCGATCAAATAATCGACTCCGTCAGGAGACAAAACATGCACGGATCCCACGGTAAAGTCGATCATAGGCGCAACGATCTCGTATTTTGAATCACGGGTGTTTTTACCTTTATACCAATCTGCTTCGATGCCGGTAATGATCTGCATCTTTCCTTGATACATTTCTTTAAGTCTATTGATATCATCTGTATATTTTTTATAATCTTCTGGATCGACCGTGCCTTTTGCGTAATCTGAACTATATACATGATCCGTGAACGCAAAATGCGTGTAGCCCGCATCATATGCAGCTTGTGCTATCGCATCCGGTGTATCGATGCCGTCCGAATAATTTGTGTGATTGTGATAAGATACTTTTAACATGTTAACCTCCTTTACTTATTTTTATATATTAATTATTTGTAATTATCATTGATCTTTACATATCTTAAATGATTTTCCCAAACCCCATTTACTTCCATAAACTCCTTACTCTCACATTCAAGCGTAAAACCCAAACGTTCCGCAACACGGATAGAGTTGATATTACGCGGTAAGATATTAATCTCGATCCTATGGATCTTGATCTTATCAAACATAAATTGCAGAACTCTTGTAAGCGCTTCATGCATATAGCCTTGTCCAACATGCTCTTCGCCTAATTTATATCCGATCATGCAATTTGATAAATTACCAAGGTGGATACCGAACACGGCTATTTTTCCGATCAGTATGTTTTCATCGCGCAGATAGATCCAAAAATATAAGCCGTTAAATGCCCGTCTTTCTTTTTTTTCGGCACGAATTAAAAACTTATAATAACTTTTCGTATGATCTTTTTCGGAAGTCTTCGCTTCCCAAGGTCTCCAAAACTCCTTGTTTTTTTCATGAAAACCGTAAAGATCATCTAACATTTTTTTATCTGAAGTTTTTAAGATCAATCGATCGGTATCCAGAACAATATTCATTCTACACCTCTCGCAAGCAAGAATTTCTTTGTTCCTATATCTTCGATCAAAAGCGCTAAAGCTTCCTCAGACCCCAATAAACCCGTTTTTAATTTAACATCGATCTGATTCAGTACCAACAGCGCATTCTTTGCATCCAAAACGGAAAAACGTTTGCCGATCGCGATCGCTTTTTTTACAGCATAAGGATGAATAGAACATTGTTTGGCGATAGATGCCTCACTCTTTCCTTCAGCCGATAACGATTGGCAAATACAAATGTTCCTGGCATTTCTGGCTATAGACGCAATAATGATTTGCGGCACTACTTTATTGTACGTCAAATGATACATTTGCTCGTACGCACTGTTTAGATTACCAGAAAACAGATCATCTATCAAGCGGAAAATGTCTTTATCGATATTATTTGATGACACTTTATCAACCGTGTCCAAAACGATCGTTTGTTTCTTATCGTGATACTGGACCAATTTATCGATCTCATTGACATAAAACCCCAGATCGATCTCGCTGTCTTTATCAAAATAGTCGCCTGATTCCATCAAAGCAATAAGCGCATCTCGCTCGATCTTAAAGCCATATTTCGCGAATCTGTTTTGGATCCATTTTGAAAGTTGGTCTCGTTTCATTTTATCGCACGTGACGATCTTTCCGTATTGATCGAATGCTTTATATAAACGCGAATTTTTTTTAATGCTATCCGTCTTAACGATCAATGTAGTGGTTTCAGAACAATCTTGCGCATAGGATATCAGTATATCACATAATTCCGAATAAGTGGTAATATTTTTATCGCGTATAACTACTAAACGTTTTTGCGCCATTACGGGCAAGGTATAACATACGGAAATTACCTCAGAAGGATCAACATATTTCGCTTCAAAATCATATATATTTAACTCTTTAAAATCGCCTTCGATTTTTTGCTTGATCAAATTGATATATGAATTAGCGATATAGGTATCCTTCGCGATAAAAAGATACAACGGTGTCAAAATATTCTTTTTTAATTCACTGTTTAATTTTGCACTGTCCATATAGATCACACATCCCGCTAATTTGATTGAAGATAGGTTTTTATATTGATTTCATTATCTCGCAGAATCAGTGTGATACACCCCGATTTGTCTGTTCTGAGATAAGATATTTGCATGGAATCCAATAATTCTATCGTTTCTTCTGAGGGCAGACGATATCCGTTTGCTCCGACACTGATCACGCAAAGTTGCGGCATTGTTATTGTGTATAATTCATCCAAGTTACTGTAGTAACCCCCATGATGAGATGCTTTAATGATCTCCGTGTCAGATAACAGTTCGTGGTCGATCAATCCGTCCAACGCCGATTTTCCCGCATCTCCCAAAAAAAGCAGGGTATGATCCTGGATTTCAGCACGAATTATGATCGAAAGATTGTTCCTTGAAGAGCTTGATAATATTTCTTCTGTCGGATTCAATACATACAGCTCCACATCCCCCGCAGTTATTATATCACCTTCGCAAACATTTTTGACAGGAATGTCATGGATATCCGCTTTTTCGATCAAAGAATCGTACAACGCACCGCCGTCATCATTCGCATAAATTTGTTTGATCTTAATCTTTCCGATGATCCCAATGATCCCCTTGATGTGGTCGCTGTCTGAATGCGTAACTATCACAGCATCCAATGACCTTATATTACACTCCTCTAATAAAGGAAGGATGTCATATGTTGCGGTGTCGTTTGAGAGATAACCGCCGCCGTCGATCAGCACGGTTTCTCCTTGATTCGTATGTATAAGTGCGCTGTCTCCGAAACCCACATCGATAAAATATACTTTGGTAAATAACGGAGGCAAATAGGAAATCGTAAACGAGATAAAAACTACACTAAGCATCACGAGAGCAAATTTGCGATCCTTTTCTTTTTTCCTGTGAAGATAACCAAACCCGCACAACATGAGCGTATAGATCAACACAAATACGTACCATCTGGGGCTTTTGACATAAAGGTAAGCATAAGGAAGTTTTGCTAATACATCAGCAATGTAAATACTGTAAGAGAGTAGCTTTTCAACGATCACAAATAATATATCCGCTATTTGAGGAAGCGGTGTGAAAATCAAGCCAAACAAAGCTGTGACTAACAGTACCCCGATCATCGGAACGATCAACAGATTCGCTAACAATGACACTGGTGAAAATGTATGGAAATAATATGCGGTGATCGGTGCTACCGCGATCTGAACGATCATACTGACCGATATGAACAGCAGTAACTTTCTGAGATACTTGCTTTTTGTTCGTATTTTATTCTCTATGACGGGTACAAATAATACGATCGATAGGACCGCGACAAATGACATTTGAAAAGATACCGTAAATATTGCCAACGGATTTAAAAGCAGGATCAACATTGCGGCGATACATAGGAAGTTGAAACTATCACCTTTTTTACCCATAAGGTTTGCCAAACAAAGAAACCACAGCATGATCGAAGCACGGATGACTGATACGCTCATTCCAGTCAGCAAAATATATCCGATCAGTCCGATCGTTGTCAGAAAAAATGTTGTTTTTTTACCGGCTCTAAACAATCGCAATAAAGCTTGAATAAATAGATAGATAATGCCTGTATGTAATCCTGAGACCGCAAGTACATGTGCGATCCCAATATGCCTGAAATTTTCCAATACTTCGGCGTCGATCTCAGATGAGCCGAAGATGATCGATGTTAAAACAGAACTCTCTTGTTTTGGCAGATGCGTATCGATCGTGTTAATAATATTTGAACGAAGTAGCAACAAGCGATCATACTGCAAAAAAAGCGGTTCTTTATCGATCAGTCGTATATCTTCCGGTTCTGTCCACATCGTAAGATAAAGCTTCTGGGTTTGCAAATAGAACCGATAATCGAAACCACCGGGATTGGTTTCGGGTTCAGGCACTTTAAGCCTCCCGGTGATTTGATAGATCTCACCCGGAGCGATATGCACTTTTTTTCCGTAAACGGATAAAAGTATTTTATCCGAATCTTCATAACCGTCGATTCCTTCAACGGAAATGATTTTAAATACGGCTCTTGTCCTGCCGTCAATATACTCGGGATACTCTATAACTTGGGCAGTGATCGTAACATCTGTGTTGTGAAAACCGTCCAATAACGTTGTTTGCTGCGTCAAATAATATGTATGCGCAAAAGTTATAAATAAAAATAACAGGCTGATGATGATCAAACCTGTCATTTTTCTTTTGATTAAAAGATACACTGCTCCTGCTATCAATACAGGAAGAACAACTATACTCATATGATACACGACCGAAAAAACCGTCAAAGCGATTATTGCTAAAAATAAGAGTACAGGTCTTTTCATCAGTACAAACTTTTCCTTTTACTGAGTAACGTAAATATATAAGCTGTAGCAGGCATTGACATTACGATGCCGATAATCGCTGCAAGTGACCTGAAGAGCTGGATCGACAAGACATCCATATTGATCAACTCTTTAAAAGGCGTATTATACCCTTCAAACAAAACCCATATCGGTATCATACATGCAACAATAACAAAAAATACCGTATTGATGTTTCGACTCATATATCCTCTGCCGCTTTTCATACCGAAAAGAAACAGTTTTCTCTTTGTGATATAAGGGTTGCTTTCTTTCATCACTGACATTTCACTGACCATATCCACACAGACGTCTATGGTAGCACCCAATGCGATCAACATGACGCATGCCGTCATCAAACTATTGTAATTTAATGCAATATGATTCGGTAAATAGTACAACATGTTCAATTCAGTTTCCCCCAACCCGGTCAGTTTTGCTGTGTTTTCCATAATAAAACCGACGATCCCTGCAATCGTTACGCCAAAAGTAGTCCCGATCATCGATGCAAAACCACTCACATTAAATCCTGCATCCCACGTTGTATTAATGACCGCAACGATAAAACATAATGGGATCATCAACAAAGCCGCGGAATGTCCGTTCAACATCAGCGGTACAAAGTAAAACAAAAGACCGGCAGCGGTAACACCGATGGTGATGATCGTGCGCAAACCTTTGAGCCACGCTATACCGAGTAAAATGATCGCTGTGACAATAATAAATATAATAAGAGAATCGATTCGATAGTAATCATAAATATGGATCGTCTTGATTTCACTGCCGTCTTCGGTCAATTCCGCAGATAGCATAACTTTATCGCCCACGTGCAATATAAGTTGTTGCGGATCTGAGAATTTAACGCTGTTCTCTATCGTATAAACACGTTCAGTGAATTCTCCCTGTAAGATCATGATCTCATTAATTTGCCTGATCTGATCGATCGCCAGTGAATCATCTTGTTCAAACGTGATCGTCTCTACGCGCAAAACTTCGGCTTTATAGTAATACACTTGGGGAGTGTCGTCTTCAGCCGATGTAAGTGATGCTTGCGCGATAGTCGGAACGAACAAGATGGCAATAGCAATTATGACAAAAATGAGTTTTTTCATAGGGTTGACCTCTCATACAGTATATATATTATTTTCTTTCGCCGGTTCGACTGCAAGTCGAGGCCGATACTTTTCAATTTCATCAAGATACATTTGGTTTTCATATTCGGGGAAAAAATGTGTGATGATCAGTTTTTTACATTGCGCTTTCAATGCCAATTCACAACCTTGGGTTGCAGACATATGGAATTCTTTGCGGTTTGTATCTGTGTCTGAGACCGCAGCTTCACACAATAATAAGTCACTGTTATAGGCAAAGTCTTCAAGTTTTTCGTTATATCCGGTATCTCCGCTGTATACGAAAGTTTTCTCCTCAGACTGAACTTTAACAGCATAGCTCGGTATTGCGTGATGCATCCTACATAACGTGATATTCATATCTTTGATTTGGATTGATTTCTTTTCAGATATATTGATCTCAAATACGTTTTTATAGATTAAACGTTCAAATACATCCTGCGGTTCGTTCGGAGCATAAAGCGTTTTTGTCAGACCTTTCATTTCAAGCATGTAACGCAACACAAACACATCGCTGATATGATCCGGGTGTAAATGAGATAAAAATACCGCATCTATATTTTTTATATCCGTATGCCTTAAACAATTACGTAAAGATCCGTTTCCCAAGTCCAATAAAATACTTGTATGCTCGGTTTGCAAAAGATATCCGGAACATGCCCCATCAATATGAGGATACGGTCCGTAACACCCTAAAACGGTCAACTTCATCTTGATATATCCTTTATAGTTCTTGAAACGAGTACATATCTCGTAGACCATTACTTCTGATAGGATCATCAATCTACGAGGTGTTTCTATTCTGATCGATCTTTATAAATCTCAATCCATTTTAGCATATTACATCCAATTTCAAAACAGCTATATTATAAGAATTTAACTGCTCGATATATCCGATAAAACGCAAGCTGCAACTATGAGAGCGACCTTCTCCTTTTCCTGCAAACATTATCAGTGTAAGAATTCACACAGTCTTTACATCAACTTAGAGTAACGGTAATTCATATTCTTTATAATGAAATAAGAAATATGAGGAGGAGCCATGAATATTCAATCCCATTGGAAACTGGCGTCGTTCATTTGTAAATCATCTGAGATCAATATCAAAGGACTGAAAAAATTAATTTTTGCATTCGGAAACATCTTTCCCGATATCTCTTTTACCTTTGTCAAAAGCCCGCACATACCTTCCATCATGTATGATGATGTCATGGATCGCATCGGTAAAGCTATGCTTTTATCGGATAAACAAAATCATTTAAATTATTTCTCGATCGGTATCATAACCCATTATTTAGCGGACTTTTTTTGCGCGGCACACACAGAACCGTTCGGTGAAGATGCGCGCACACATTACCTGTACGAACAGCAATTGGAATTTCATGTCAATCAATGTCGCGATCTCATCGACAATATGTATATCTCCGATCAAAATGAAGATTTGATCGAAATAATAGGCAACGCGTACAAGGAATATTTAAAAAATACTTTTTCGCATAATAAAGATATCCGATTTATCACGAAAATATGTATGTCTTGCGTATATGTTTATCAAAGCCGTATCCAATTAGCGCAAGATGAATTGGCAAGCGTAGAAACTGTCATAATACCTTAAATCTAAAACTAAATGATATACCGAATATGGCTGAAAATAAAAAAACCGCATCAAATTTGATACGGTTTTTTTATTTATAAGGATCAACAAAGTAATTCTTTATGAAACCCAATCAGTTACGATTCTGACACCTTCAGCTGCATTTGTTGTATAAGCATCTGCACCGATTTGTTCACAAGCTTCTTTAGTTACAGGATTACCGCCGATAATAATTTTTACTTTATCTCTCAATCCTGCTTCGGTAATTGCGTCAACCGTATCTTTCATGCTGTCAAGTGCCAATGTCAATACGCCCGACATACCGACAACTTGCGGGTTAACTTCTTTGATTTTTGCAACGAATGTTTCGGGAGATTGGTCGATTCCGAGATCGTAAACTTCAAATCCCGCGATTTCAACCATGTTTTTGAAGATATTTTTACCGATATCATGTAGATCGCCATGTACGGTACCGAGAACAACAGTCCCAATTTTTTTGCCCGCACCGCCTGAAAGAAGTGGTTTTAAAAGTTCGAGTGCGCCTGTTAAAATTTCGCCGGCAAAAATAAGATCGCCCACAAAATATTCGCCTTTTTCAAATAAGTCCCCTACGATCGCCATTCCGGATTGGCAAGCAGCCACCGCTTGATAGCCATCTTCTTCTGTTGCGCCGTCTGCAATAAATTTTTTGATGAATTCATATACGCCTTCTTCGTCGAGATCGCCAAGTAATTGAGATAGTTGGTTAAGATCTGCCATAGTGTTTCGTACCTCCTAATAATCAACTGCATACTGCAGTATGTTAACGTTATAATATCATACCGCAGTATGCTGTGTCAATACAGAAAGCTACTATTTTGAAAAAATATTTATAAAAATAATAATTAAACCTTCTCACTTCTTTCAAGTTTAAGATGCTTATTTCCATGCATTATGCATAAATTCAATGACTATTTATATTTTTTCTATTGTCAAATTCAACTAAATCCTTTACTATCAATATAGAAGATAAACTGAACTGATTAAGTATAGATTGAGGAATACATGGCAAATAAAGATACAACCGATACAAAACAACTATTATTAAATATCTCAATGGAGCTGTTTCAAGAAAAAGATTTTGATGATGTTTCCGTTGATGAAATATGTAAAAAAGCCGGTGTTACGAAGGGTTCATTCTATCATCATTTTGATTCGAAATATGATATTCCAATACAACAATACCGAGCGATCCAAAATGAATTTTATAAAGATTATGAGCAAAATGCGGATCTGCCGCTTGTACAACGCTTTGAGAGAGCGATCATGTGGTATGCGGATTATTGCACCAAAGACACTGTAAATATCATAACCAATTATCATAAAGTCATGATGAATTATACGAAAAATACAATGCTGCGTAAAATTGAGATCGAAACAAAAGTATTTGGAGAGATCTTAAATATCGGAATTGAACAAAAAATCTTCAGAGATGATATCAATATTCATTTTTATGGCGAAATGATCGCCAGATTTATTTCATCTCTTTTACTGGATTGGGCAATTTTCAAAGGGAATATCAATATAAAAAGAGAACTTGCCTATTTATACAGAACATCGATCATTATTTTATTGGATACATAATCGTCTAAAATCAAAAAGATAAGCGCAATACGCCTATCTTTTTTTATTTTATGAAATATCTTACACCAATTGTTTAATTGAATAGCATGGCTTTGTGCATTGATTTGATGAATACTTTACTGAGCACACTGGCTAATATTCCGCTTAACAGAGCAATGATCGCTAATATCAAATATTGATTTAAATGCAATACGATCATCAAATATGCAAGCCCACCTGCCACTGCACTTAATAATAAAGCTGCCAACATCCCAAAAAGAATGTTCACGTTTCGTTTAACAGCCGCTGCGGGATCCGTCCAATTCAGATATGGATGATAAAGATCGATCAATAGGGTCGCTACGGTCAATGGCAGTGAAGCTATGACGCTGATGATAAAAATCAAAATGATCGAAATGACATCCGGATGAACGATATATGCAAAGGTCCCCGTGATCGCCGCGATAAGCGCTATGTTTATCATGACCGCGCCCATACATCTACCAATGAGCTGGTCTTTTGCGGAAACGGGGATGATTTGATTGATCCAAAATGCGCTGCCTTCTCTCGAAAAGGTAGAACTCGTGATCGATGTTAGACTGGTTATCAATATCATACCGACACAAAAGAAAATATCGATTGCACCGCTGTTGCCGGCATACAATGCACGAAGTGCATTTAGTTCAGCATCTTGCAAAGCAGATATACTGAAGAAAATGATGACCGGGATCAAAGGAATAACAAGGAGTGTATTAAAAGCAAAAATCGGTGTTCTCAGCAAAATTCGAAAATCATTCTTAAAAATACTGATAGCTTTTGACGATACACGCCCCATATCCTGTTCAAGTTGATCCGATGTTCGTTTTCTTCTGCTTTTATTGGTTCTTCCGAGACCTCGTGTAACAGCTGAAATATATACCTTATTACCAACGAAAACCGCACCGATAAATGCAAGTACGCTTAAAGCAAGGTAGATCAGAAGATTTACGAATCCGCCAAAACTGAAATAATTCAAAGCACTTTCTGCAGCAAATTTCGCAGGAGGGTAATATGCCGACATTGAGTCGATCAAATATCGATTATTACTGATAAGATCCGCTATGACCTGCTGTTCGCTTCCGGAAGGTATCGATGCCGCCGTACTTGTTATAAAAAAGTTCAAACCCAATACAACGACCATAAACAACAGCATGAAAACAGTCTGGATCCGTTCGACATTTACACGCATACCAAACGCTCTAACGGCTAAAACACCTAATATAGCAGCTATCGACAACGGTATAACAGGAACGAATACGGTAAGCGCTAATGCATAGATCCAGTACAGAATCCCGGCACTTATATTCAATCCGTAATTGATAAATACCGGAGCCATCAAAGGTACGGCGAAAAGGTATTCTGAAACGATAATACCGCTTAATTTGCTTGCCACGATATACTTCGGCTTTATGGGCATTGATAAAAGCATATCAAGATCTTTTGCCCCGAAAAACGCGGAGAAAATATACATAAACCCAAAAAACAGTATAACAAGTGAAGTCCCCGTGACACCCATTGCAAGCACCGCTCCTTGCTGGTTTACGATCGATAGATTAACGAACAATATCTGTATAAACTGATTGTACAGCCAATAGGTCGGGGCGAGCGCTAGAATGATCACAACAGCAAGAAGTAATTTCCTGATCTGTTTCTTGTCCGCTTTTACGGAGCGAAAGTATCCGGATAGGTTAAAAGCAGACTTTAATTGAATCTTAAAAAGTGTTAGAAATTTAGCCATTTTGCGTAAGCTCCAAGAAAATATCTTCCAACGATCCTTGCGTACCTTCCGCTTTACGCAGTTCTTCAAGCGTACCCATAGCAATCAATTTTCCGTTATCGATGATCGCTACTCTGTCACAGAATTTTTCAGCAACTTCCAGAACATGCGTTGAGAAGAACACTGTTTTACCTTCTTTGCACATGGCACGCATCGTTTCTTTTAAATTAAAAGAACTTTTGGGGTCTAATCCAACCATAGGTTCATCCAAGATAAACAAGTCAGGATCTGTTACAAGCGCACCCATTAGAACGATCTTTTGTTGCATGCCGTGAGAATAGCTTGTTATTTGGTCATTCAGCACTTCTGTCATACCAAACATCTCTGCATACTTTGCCGTACGTTCTTTTCGATCTTCGCGGCTGACATCATACATATCCGCCATGAAATTCACATACTCGATCCCTTTTAATTTCTTTTGAATATCAGGATTATCCGGCACATATGTCATTTTATGCTTCGCAGCGATCGGGTCATCCAAATTATTGATCCCGTCGATCAATATTTCACCCTCATCGGGACGTAAAATACCGATGATCATCTTTATAGTGGTCGTTTTACCTGCTCCGTTTGGTCCCAAAAAACCGAATATTTCGCCTTTATTTGCCGAAAGCGTGACATCATCAACCGCTTTCTTTTTACCGTCATAACTCTTTGATAAATGAGAGATTTTAAGCATAATCGTATCTTTCAACCTTTCTCAACAAAGTATTTACCAATACTGTATTATTATTGTTTTTTATTTCCTTTGTCATTATATCATAAAAATTCTATTTGATAACACTGCATTCAAGATGAATGATCTTCATTTTTCAAGTATTTTTTTACAGCGCTGAAAAGTCGATCTTCACTGCCCGGTATATCATGCGTTAATTGTTTTACGAGATCCTTCATTTCTTGGCGTTTTGTATTTCCATCTGCTGGACAACCGCTTTTGAGTATCGAGATATGTTCTTTATTGGCATGATAGACGATCTCGCTTTCTTTTAGGTAAACAAAGGGGCGGATAACTGTTATTTTTTTTCTGTCTAAATATGTAACCGCCTGGAAAGTTTTGATCCTTCCTTCATAGAGCAAACTCAATAAAAAAGTTTCGATCAGATCATCTGCATGATGTCCCAATGCTAATTTAGTCGAGCCTAATTCCAACGCCGCATTATGTAATGCTCCGCGTTTTAAATTTGAACATAATGCACAAGGATTCTTTTCTTCTCTGATTTCAAAAACGATTTCGGCTATACGTGTTTGCTTAATAGTGCAAGGTATATTTCTAACTTCGCAAAAATCTTTTATGGAACTCAAATCAATATTTTTAAATCCCAAATCCAAACACAGTGCATGCAGACGAAACGGTATCGGTGAAAATTGCTGAAAACGCGTCATAGCGTCTAACAATAGCATACTGTCTTTTCCGCCGGATACACCCACGCAGATCAATTCATTCGGTTCGATCATTTTATAATCTTGGATCGCTTTACGCATTTTACCCAATATAAGCTTCATATTTCTCCAATTATGTTCATTCGTAATAAAAATCAGGTAAGTTTCCTCACCTGATACTTCTGTATTCTTTCAATAAACAAATATCTTTATAATTTATAAAGTGTCGATAATTGACGATATATCATCCAGTTCTTCAGGTTTCAAATCAACTTTCGGCGTTCGCATCGTATCAAAATCAATAGAACTTTTTTTGCCGGTGTCTGCATTTCGATCCGTCTGTTTTACGGATCGATTCAATGTCGGGCGCACGTTTTCATCGGTACGTTTTTTGACTGTTTCGTTTTTGATACTTGTATTGGTCCTGTCCGTAGATTGATACACTTTTTTCTGTTGAGACGTCGGATTTCTTCTTTGCGGTGGATTCGGTCTTGATGGTCTCGGCCTGCGCTGTTCATCGTCAACAGGCGCAGTAAATGTAATCGGCGGAGTCAATGAAGATGCTTCCAATTCTTCGATCGTTTTTAATATGTTTTTTGCTAAATTCGGATTATCACTTGGTAAGGAAAGGATCGGCGAAAATACATCTCTGCTTGTTTTCTTGCGTTGATATTTATTTTTTCTTTCAGGCAGTGCATATCTGTTCGCTCTTTGTATCTCTTCCAAAGCGCGTTCTTTCTCTTCCAATTCAACCATTTTCAATAAAAGGTTATATTCCCTTTCTTCCAGCACTTTTGTCCGATCGTTTAGGGTCATATACAAAGATTTTATATCATCTAATATCGTATCAAGTATCTCTTTTTTATTCCTATCGATATAGGTTTTCTTATCCTCATATGATTCAACATAAGACTCTGTCTGGGCATATGCTTCCGATTCCGGAGGCAAAAAATCATCA
Organism: uncultured Anaerofustis sp.; assembly: GCA_963674555.1. Taxonomy (GTDB): domain Bacteria; phylum Bacillota; class Clostridia; order Eubacteriales; family Anaerofustaceae; genus JBGMEA01. Next base: position 1,115,008 of record OY771429.1, read on the forward strand.
TATTGAAAATTGGACTGCATGGTGATCTTGTCTTCCAAAGCTTCGATACGTTTTTCTTTTTCTTCGAGTTCTTTTGTGAGTTTTTCGATCACCTGATCTTTTTCCTGTTGTTTTCGAATCATTTCAGGATCGGGTTCGACAGGCACTATCGGCGCTACAGGCACTACAGGTTCTGCGTTCTCGGTATAGTTTGCCTGCAAAGGCATATCATTATACAACACTTCTTCCGCGGGAGAGTTCAGTGTGAATGACGCTTCGATATCTTCATCGTCTTCCTCGTATTCATCATCATATTCATTATCCGATGTTCGCATCAAATACCTGATCATTAATCCGATCAATAGATCAAAAGCTACAACGATACCATAGTAGACAATATTATCCAGAATAGAAATTTGATACAAGTATTGCGCGGCAAAAACAGCCGCTGCATTTGCGACAATTATCCCTAAGACATCAAAAAGGAATGACCTATAACGTTTGAGACTGTAGAGGAAAAAAGTAAGGTAGATAACAAGTTTAATAGCCACAAAAATATAAGCACTTGCGATCAATTGCTCAACACCTATAGCTTGCATATCAAGTATTTGCAGCACTAACGAAGAAACATAATAAGACAGATATAATGTTACGGCGTCAATGACAAACAATATTGACTTTTTAAGAAATGCTCTCATTATTTACACCACACTTATTCATTCAGACAGAGACCAACATAATGCCGCCTTTGACCAGTAACGATACAACCATACCAGCGATCGTTGTACCCGCAAGAGCAAAAAGCACTGATTTTAAAGGATCCAATTTTAAAAGCGCTGCGATCATGCATCCGGTCCAAACACCGGTTCCCGGTAAAGGTATAGAAACAAAAAACATTAAACCGATATAAGAATATTTCTCAATCCTTTTTTGCTTACGCATACTGTTCCCATATATTTTTTCCCCAATTTTAATTAAAAAAGAATTTTTTGAGGATTCAAGTTTTGCTAAAAATTTTTCACCAAAGTACATAATGAAAGGGGCAGGTATGATGCTTCCTATAATCGAATAGATCAATACCGGAATAAAGGGCATTTGTAACAGCAATATGCCATAAGGTATCGATCCTCTTAATTCAATAGCCGGGATCATTGAAATGAGTATAATATGCAACCAGTTCGGCAATGTGCTAAAGAATGAATTGATTGCTTGTGACATAAAAACTCCAATTTGAAATTTATCTGATCCATATTAATTAATTATATCATTACATATAACCGCAAAACAATGTAATTTTACAATTAGAAGTTTGATTTTTCGCAAAAATAAAGAGAAAAACACGTACTTTGTCTATATCCATCCATTATCACTGTAAAATAAAATCAATCCTCTGTTAAAAACATTGAAAGCATCCTTAATATTAAGGATGCTTTCAAATAATCAATCGAACAATTTGTGATGATCGCTCAGTAAATTATTCTTCTTTCAGGTTATAAAGATAATGATATGTTTTATCATTGATCGTCGTCCATAAATGTAATATCTCAGCATCCTCATCTACACTGAAATCATAAACTACAGCCTTACCCTCATTCATCATTGTGATCGTATCACCGGAAGTTTCCAAAGTATACGCTGTAGTAGCGTCTTCTGTTTCAGCAGGGGTTATCGTTCCGTCTTCATTTTCTATTTCGGGTGTGATCGTCTTGGTCACTGTGATAGTCGCAGTATCATCTTTATTGATGACAAGTACTGTCGGATCACGCTTAACCGGTGCTGTGTCGACATAAAGATTAGCTAAGTCCCAACTCCCGACAGCATCATTGAATTTCGTGGAATTATATTTATACGCCGATGCGCCTCCCGACCATATAACTAAAGCAATAAATGCGACGATAAAAAGTCCTGCGATAATCAGGATCGTTTTAAGGCCGATATTTTTTTTGGAGTTTGATTTTGTTTTTGGTTTTTTTACGGATTTCTTCTTTTGAACCATTGTATCCTCCGGATAAATGTGAAACGTTTGCTATCAAAATTTTCTTTAGATGTTATTATAACAGAATTAATGCTTGAGTACTATGATTTTAATGCATTCCCAATGATAGCTCCGCCCAAGCATTCATCACCGATATAAAAAACACCGACCTGTCCCGGAGCCACACCGCTTTGTTTTTGATCGAAATATACTTCGCATCCGTTATCGGTCAGAGTCAAAGTGCATTTCTTTTCCTGTTGTTGATATCGATATTTTACATTACATTGGATGTTTTGTTTTTCTAAAGGATTGATGAAATGGACAGTCTCGGATACAAATCCATCCGAAAACAATGCAGGATTATCAGAACCTTGCACAACGTATAAGACATTATTACTCATATCTTTATCACATACATACCAACGATCTCCACCACCTTGATTGCCTATACCCAGTCCTCTTCTCTGTCCGATCGTATAATACATCAAACCTTGGTGTTCACCGACTTTAGTCATACTGTCAAGATCGATGATGTCCCCTTTCTGAGCGGGGAGATATTGCGAGAGAAATTTCGTAAAGTTCCGCTCACCTATAAAACATATCCCCATCGAGTCTTTTTTTTCAGCTGTACGAAGACTGAGTTTATCGGCGATCTTTCTAACTTCTTCTTTTTTCATCTCCCCCAAAGGGAAAAGAGCTTTTCTGATCTGATCACGATTTAAAAAACTCAAAAAATAACTTTGATCTTTCTTAGGGTCTATCCCTTTAAGCAATCTGACTTGCCCATCAGTTACATCATTACGAACATAGTGTCCTGTCGCTATATAGTCCGCGCCCAAATTCTTTTGCGCATATTCCAAAAATGCTTTGAATTTAATTTCACTGTTACACAAAACATCAGGATTCGGTGTTCTGCCGATCCTATATTCTTCCAAAAAGTATGTAAATACACGCTCCCAGTATTCTTCTGCGAAATTTACCGAATAAAAAGGTATCTCCAGCTTTAAACAGACACTTTTTGCATCTTCATAGTCTTCTTGAGCCGTACATGCGCCTTCTTCGTCTGTCTCCTCCCAATTTTTCATAAATACGCCGATCACATCATACCCTTGTTTCTTTAACAGATATCCCGCGACCGAAGAATCTACGCCGCCGGACATACCGACGATCACTCTTTTCATATATACCTCTTTACAGTTCTATCAAACGGAATGAGCTTTCCGTACTTTTTAAAAGTTCTTTTTCAGTCAATCTGCAAGTAAAAAGTAATATCTGGCGTTCTTTTGATTTTTCCGCGATAAACGACAGGATATTATTTAATCGGGTGTCGTCATATTGTAAAAAACAATCGTCCAACAGCACCGGGACATTCTTTTGTTGGATGATAAGATCCATGATCGCAAAGCGGACCGCAAAATACAATTGATCCATAGTCCCTCCGCTTAAAGCAGATATATCGACCAATTTATCACTGGACGCATCCATTACTTTGATCTGCATTTGATCGTTGACTTTTACATCGGAGTATTTGCCGTATGTGACCCTTTTAACGATTTCGGAAATATATGCATTAAATTCGGACGCAAAATCGCTGTGGAAATGTTTTGAGATTTCTTGCATCTTTTCTTCAGCCAGTTCATATGCGTTAAGATCTATTTCAAATCCTTCGATTTTTTGTGACACATCAGCGATCTCTTCATCGATCTCATTCAATGCTCGTACGGCATTTTCACTCTCTTTTACACTGCCTTCCAACGATGAGATCGATGAAGTTATCCTCAAAATTTCATCGTTGACGATCTCCATTGCATTCGGCATGATCTCTTCCAATGGTTGTTCACCCGAGATCATAGAGTCATCTGCTTTTTTGGAAAGAGTGCGCAACTGTTCAAGTGTGGTGTCCTTGAGCAATTCTTGAGCAGCAGATTTTGCTGCGTCTAATTTTGCTTGCACGACTCCTTGTTGTCTTGTAGTTTGGATCGCCAATTTTAATTCTTCCAAAGTATCAACGTTGGCTTTCTCTAAGATGTCGTCCATTGTCGATCGATATTGTTCCATATCAGAAGATATAAGCCCATACTCATTTTCGATCTCTTTTAATTTGTTTTGATATTCTTCGATCTCCTTTTCAAAACCTTGCTGACGTTGATTCGTATTTTGCGCATCCTGCAATAATTCGGTCAATTCTTCGACCGTTTGACACTCGTATTTTTGTTTTAATTGATCAATATCCACTTCACACATAATGATCATATTGACCGTTCTGCTCATAAGTGTGTCATATCGCTCAAACTTCGGTTCCAACGCGGAACTTTTACTGCTAAAAAAGGCCCAAAATGCTAAGCAAGCGATCCCGATAGCTCCAAGTCCGATCGCTCCGTAATAAAACATCGGTTCAACAAAATAACCTACACCCGCTAATATCGCCGCAATCATTAAAGTCGCCGTACCGCTCATGGATAAAATCCTTTCGATCTTACGATACTGTCTGTACCTTTTAGCGATCCCCGGATCTTCATCGGTTTCTTTCTTTTCCTGTAACGCTTCAAGCTTTTCTGTATAGTGTGTCAATAACGATGCGTCTTGCATCATTTCATCAGCGGAAACCTCTTTTTGTTGCTGTTTAAATGCAGATATTTCAATGTTGAGGGTAACAAGTTGGCGTTCTAAAATTGTGCGCTTACTTTGAAGTTCATCCAAATTATCTCTGCATATGTCATATTTCGCAGAGGCTTCTTGATATATTTCATAATCCGAATCATCGACTCGCATCTTTTGGTTTTGCTTTTTTTGCAACTCATCGATCTCTTCTTGCAAAGCGATATACCGCTCATATTTTTCCGAAGCTTCTTTTGCGGATCGTGTTTCTTGCAGCGTAATGATCTGTTCTTTTTTTTGCATCGTTTTTTCGAGTTCATTTTCCAATGCTTTGATCTGCAGATACTTCTCTTTATTCTCTTCATAAATATTCTGCGTGAATTGCTTTTCTTCTTCCAATTGCTGCAACTTTGCGATATTCGATCCAAAAGCTGATCGCGTTTGTCTCTTCGTACCGATCGCAGCTTTATGACGATCTAAGATCTCAACAGCTTTTTTAAAAGAAATATTACTGTCGTGTGCGTCACCGGTATTGACTAAGAGATCCCCGATTTCTCTTTTTAAATCGTCATCTGTCGCGTTTGCCATTTGAGCGATGCTGACAGTGTTATTGAACAAACTGCGATTGATACCCAAATGCAATGAAGCATCGTACAATTTCTGCACACTGTCATACTCCATTTTCTCGGAAAGATCGTCTCCTGTTGCAATATCATATAAACGGACTGATTCATTCCTTTTATCAAAATTACGTTCTAAACGATAAGTTTTCCCTTCATGCTCATATTCGATAGATCCTTGATATTCTCCGCTCGTCCACGGTGTGTATTTAGCATAATCGTCAGTATATAACTTGTTCTTACTGTATGTTTTAAAAAACCCGAAAAACATACCTTCGATAAACTTATGTAAAGTTGTTTTTCCCGCTTCGTTGCCACCGTATATGACGTTCAATCCCTCGCTGAATTCTATCGTTTGTGCATGCAATTTCCCGAAAGCCGCGATATTGATTTTCTTTATGATCATTTCGCACCTCCGTTTTGTTCCAACAAAGCATTAAGCCCATATATAAGAGCTTTATATGCTACGATATCCGCTTCGGCTTGTTTTAGCAAAGACTCGATGTATTTACCGATGATATTATCTTTATTTTGTCTGTAAAGCTTCATGATGTCATAATCCGGAACCGTAAGATCCTTATACAATAAGCAATAGAAACGGTCTTTCAATTCATTCACTACAGAAGACAATGAAACTTGCGGATCGACCATTCCTTTGAATTTGATACGAAATATGTTTTTCTTCATATCTTCATCGCTTTCTTGAAGGATAAGATCACGAATGTGATTATGATCCATCTCACCCGAAAGCTTGATCGTTTTTGATACGAATGCACGTTTGGCTGAATCGATAAACTTGACCTTTGATTTCTTGTCCGTTATTTTGCCCAAGTAATATCCGTGTTTACCTTCTTCACCGAAATCCAACGGTTCGGGGCTTCCGGAATAAAAGATTTGGCTTTTTACCTGCGTAGTTTTGTGAATGTGTCCCAATGCGGCATAATCGAACCCGATATCATCGATCGCTTGCACTGAAAGAGGCAGATATTCGGATTTGGTCAAGACATCGCAATGCAAACAGAGGATATTGATCTTATTCGGATCTATACTGCTGAATGTAAAAGGACTTTGTTTATATGCGTTTTTATCCCAACTGAATCCATAAATAACTGCATTGTGCTCTTTCAATTCAACGGACGAATATTCAGATGGAAAAATATGTACATTTTCAGGGAACGCAATGATATTGTAGTATGATTTATCATAATACGGATCGTGATTCCCACAAGAAATAAAAACTCTGGTTTCAGGGATCGAAGCAAACGCATCGGCTATCCGTTTGACATCTGAGATCTTTGCATAATCATTCTCATACAGATCACCGCTGATCAATAAGACATCGATTCGGTCCTCTCTGCAAGTATCGATCAAAGAATGAAATGTAGTCCATAATTGTTCTCGTCGCTCTTTGGCAATAGGTTTCGGTAACGACGAAGATTCGTAACCGGAACATAAGTGAAAATCGGATGCATGGATAAATTTCACGGTTTTTTTACCTCATATTTTCTATATCGCTCATTGTAGTATATAATATTTTATAATAGCATAAACAACCGTATTATAAAAGCAAGAGGCTGAAATTCAATGAATTCTAAACGCATTTTGATCATCGATGATGACGTAAAGATTTTACGTATTTTAAAACTGCAACTTCAACACAATGATTTTGAAGTATTGACAGCTGAAAACGGCGACGAAGCTTTAAAGATTTATGCCGAAGATCCGTCAATACCGTTGATCGTACTGGATTTGATGCTGCCGGGGGTTGACGGGATCAGTTTGTGTAAAACATTTAAGAGCACGGACCCCAATGTAAAGATCATTATCCTAAGCGCGAAAGACAGATCAAAGGATGTTATCCAGGGCTTGAATTCGGGAGCGGATGATTATGTCAAAAAACCATTTGTTTTTGATGAACTTTTGGCACGCATAAAAGCTAACCTCAGAAAAAGCACTCCTAATCAGTTGCCCGATCCTATAATCAAATTCGAAGATCTGGAGATCAATACGAATACATTTGAAGTGAAACGGGGCGACACACTGATAGACCTTTCAAAAACCGAATTTGACTTACTGGAGTATCTTGTATTGAATCACGATCTGGTGCAGAGCAGAGAACAGATCTTAAACCGAGTATGGGGTTATAATTATTACGGTAATTACAATATTGTCGATGTGTATATAAAATATGTGCGAGACAAAATAGATAAAGATTTTAAACGAAAATTAATACACACGGTTCGAGGGCGCGGTTATGTCATTAAATAAAGAACCCAAGTTTATTTCCAAATTCAAAAATCAAAAATTATCAAGCAGGATCACCGTTACGTTCAGCGGCTTATTTTTGTCTATCACATCGGTCATATTCGTTTTGGCTTTAGTTATCTCTATCGCATTGTTGATGAATATTAATAAAGATCAATTTGAGAAATATAACCAAAAAATAATTCACGCAATTACAAACAATCAGGAGGCTATATTAAATATCCCCCAAGAAGATCGCATCACGTATATATACCAAACCTTCATTAGTGCTATAAGTGACGAGAGAAGAGAGATCAGTATACAGATCAGTGACACTTCACATATCCTTTCAAATGATAATCTTTTTGATATGAAGATCACCGACCTTGATGAAGAGGCTAAAATCAAAAGCACGATCGATGAATTGCAAGTGAAGACGTTAAAAGACGATCAAAACCGATATTATTTTATTTCTTACGATCTTGAAATCGACTCTTATACTTTACATATAACGACATTACAAAACATAAATGATTATTATACCTATACGCTGATATTGACGATCGTGATCGGTACGGCATTATTGATCGTTATTATATTTATGTTGACACTCGGAAAAGCGGCAACAAAAAAAGCATTAGCGCCTTTACAAGGCATTGCGGATGCTGTAAAAGATATTTCGGAAGAGAATTTATCGATCGATATAAAATCAGTCGAAAATGAAAATGAGGTTGATTCTCTTATCATCGCACTAAAAAATATGCTGATGCGTTTAAATATCGCATTTGAAGAGCAAAATCGTTTTGTATCCGACGTGTCCCATGAATTGCGTATCCCTATAACGATCATACAGGGCTATCTCGATATTATGCAAACATGGGGCAAAAACGATCAAAAGATGATGGATGAATCCTTGGAATCGATCTACACCGAGACGGCGAACATGAAAGAATTGGTTGAAAAACTTTTATTGTTGCAGAATTTAGGAAGCGGGAATTATCATTTTGAAATGGAAAAACTCGATGTAAATCCATTCCTACAGAAGCTGACATTTGAAACGACATTACTGACATCCGAACATAAAGTGAGTTCGAAATTATCCAAAGATGACATTTTCGTATTTGCCGATAAGAGTTTGTTGAGCCAAGCGATCCGCTCGATCATCGATAATTGTATCAAGTATACCAATCCCGGGGGAGAGATAAATATCTCTTCTTGGAAAGAACGTCACAAAATTTATATTCAAATATCCGATACAGGCTCAGGGATCGCCAAAGAGCATCTGACCAAAGTCAAGGAACGATTTTACAGAGTCGATTCCGCTCGTACCAAGAAAACCGGCGGAAGCGGACTGGGACTTTCGATCGTCAATGCGATCATAACAGCCATGAGCGGTGAATTGATCATAAAAAGCGAATTGAATAAAGGCAGTAAATTTATTATCGTCTTCCCGAGACTGTATTAATCTCATCAAATTTTAATCAGCCTTACTATTGACACTCGATAAATGATTGCGTATTCTTAGGATATAATCGTTCACATGTGAACGACTTAAAGATTCATGTAAGGAATTACCATGAAATTTGAACTATACATCTTACATTTAGTTAAGGATATCAATAAGCAACTCAATGAACAACTCACAAGGATCTATAAGCCTTACGGACTAACCGCGGCACAAGCCATGGTACTTATGTATCTGTATAAAAACGGCAAACAGAATATTACGGATCTAAGCGCATTACTGAGTACCGGTAAAAGTAATTTGTCCCCTTTATGCAAACGCATGGAACAGAGCGGTTATATCAGACGCATCAGGGATATTCAAGACCAGCGGATCCTCTATATTGAATTGACAAATTACGCTGAAGAAATCATGCAGGAAGCTTCAAAATCCGATTCAGAAATAGAACTGTTCGCAGAATTTCAAAGCGAAGCCGATCAAGATAAGATCCTTACCGGATTACTGACATTAAAAAATAATTTGCAGAATCATAATCATCTGCCTACAGGAGACGAACCATATGAAAAAGAATATTGATAAATATAAAAACAAACCACAGATCTACCTGATCTTATATGCTGTATTACTGATCGTTAGTTTGATCGTTTTTCCGTTGCTCGCGCAACAATCGATCGTTGAAGTATCTTACGGGACTTTTACGGATATGGTCGAAACAGGAAAAGTCGAATCGGTCGTGATCGAGAGTAATCAGATTACATTTCTTCCTTCTGATTCAACTGACGAAAATACATATATTACGGGTATCATGGATGATCCCGGATTGATCGATCGGCTCGAAGCCGCAAATGTGGAATATCAAAGCGAGATCCCATCGCAGACATCACCGTTTGTCAGCTTACTTCTGAACTGGGGCGTATTGATATTGTTATTTGTAGTGATGTCCAGACTGTTTATGAACTCTCAGAAAAAGATGGGCGGCGGAAGTTTGTTTTCTTTCGGTAAAAGCAACGCAAAATTATACGTAGCCAAAGAAAGCGGAAAAACTTTTGACGATGTCGCCGGACAAGACGAAGCAAAAGAAGCACTAACGGAGCTGGTCGATTTCTTAAATCACCCCGAGCGCTATAAGAAGATCGGAGCGAAAATGCCGAAAGGCGCATTGCTCGTAGGTCCTCCGGGAACAGGGAAGACCCTTCTTGCACAAGCGATCGCAGGTGAGGCGGGTGTACCTTTCTTCTCGATCTCCGGATCGGAATTTGTGGAAATGTTTGTCGGTATGGGTGCAGCGCGCGTAAGAGACCTATTTAAACAAGCGCAAGAAAAAGCACCTTGTATCATATTCATAGATGAGATCGATACGATCGGTAAGACACGTGACGGTGTAGGGTTCAGCGGAAATGACGAACGTGAGCAAACACTCAATCAATTACTTGCGGAAATGGACGGATTCGACAGCAGTTCGGGCGTCGTGATCATAGCGGCAACGAACCGCCCGCAATCATTGGATAAAGCACTGCTTCGTCCGGGAAGATTCGACCGTCGTATACCGGTCGATCTGCCTGACTTGAAAGGACGAGAAGCTGTTCTGAAAGTACATGCGCGAAATATCGTTGTCAGCGATACGATCGACTATAATGCAATTGCACGAGCAACATCAGGCGCTTCCGGCGCAGACCTTGCGAATATCGTAAATGAAGCGGCACTCCGTGCGGTGAAACTCGGCAGAAACATTGTTTTACAAAGTGACTTTGACGAAGCTGTTGAAACCATCTTAGCCGGATATCAACGCAAGAATGCGGTAATTTCCGATGAAGAAAAAGAGATCATCGCCTATCATGAAACAGGACACGCAATGGTCGCGGCACACGTAAAATACGCTGCGCCGGTACATAAAATAACGATCATCCCGCGTACATCCGGAGCATTGGGATACACGATGCAGATTGAAGAACAAGAAAAATTCCTTATGCGAAAAGATGAAGCGCTCGATAAGATCACGACTCTATTCGGAGGACGCGCGGCGGAAGAAGTATTCTTTAATACGATAACTTCAGGCGCATCGAATGATATCGAACAAGCGACAAAATTGGCGCGAGCAATGGTAACGAGATTAGGTATGAGTGACGAATTCGATATGATGGCATTAGAGACTGTTACAAATCCTTATCTAAATCCGGAGGGCAGTAATTTCGGTTGTTCTTCCGAAACTTCGGCAAAAATCGATAAAGAAGTATTGCGTATCATCAAAGAATGCCACGCTAAAGCGATTGAGATCTTGGAAGAAAACAAGGAAAAACACAGTGAGATCGCGAAATATCTTTTGACAAAAGAAAGTATGACCGGTGAAGAATTTATGGAAATACTTAATAAAAAAGAAACACCTATAGAAACAGAAAATCAAGAATAAACAAAATACAGCCTTCGGGCTGTATTTTTTATGATAATAAAATAAAGCCTGCCTCATTTTCCTTTAAATATGTTAAAATGAAGTTGATCAAAAGAACCGATCACATTTGAAAAAGTGAGTAAACGATGGATAAAAAGTACAGAGTAGAAAAAGACACGATGGGAGAGATCCGTGTGCCCAATGATAAATATTGGGGAGCCCAGACGCAAAGAAGTCTCGAACATTTTAAGATCGGCACGGAAAAAATGCCAATGGAACTGATATACGCATTTGCGCTTATAAAAAAATCAGCCGCTCTTGCGAACAATGATCTGGGTTTATTGGATAAAACATGTACGAATGCGATCGTTAAAGTTTGCGATGAGATCATTAAAGAGGATCTTGACGATCACTTTCCGCTTGCTGTTTGGCAAACAGGCAGCGGTACCCAGACCAATATGAACGTAAACGAAGTGATCGCAAACAAGGGAAACGAACTGCTTGGAGAAAAGTTATTACATCCGAACGACCATGTCAACAAAGGACAGAGTTCGAATGATACATTTCCCACAGCAATGCATATCGCCGCTGTAATCGAGATAGAAGATAAGTTATTTACATCATTGGAAGCATTGAAAGACGTGCTGGGCGATCTATCTGAAAAGTACAGTGATATCATCAAAGTCGGACGAACGCATTTACAGGATGCCACACCACTGACATTGGGACAAGAAATCAGCGCTTGGGCACTGATGCTGGATCGATCGAAATCAATGTTGACACAAGCGACCGATCATTTAAAAAATTTAGCGATAGGCGGAACAGCCGTAGGAACGGGACTAAATACACCGGCCGATTTTGCTGACAAAACGATACAATATATTAATCAGTTCACAAAAAAAGATTTTCGATCATCAAAAAATAAATTTCACAGTTTGACAAGCAAAGATGAACTTGTTTTTGCGCACGGCGCATTAAAAGCATTGGCTGCGGATCTGATGAAGATCGCGAATGATGTACGTTTCTTATCGAGCGGACCGAGATGTGGGATAGGTGAATTGACAATACCGGCAAACGAGCCCGGAAGTTCTATCATGCCCGGCAAAGTAAACCCAACACAATGCGAGATGTTGACAATGGTAGCTGTGCAGGTGATGGCAAACGATGCAGCTGTCGGAATAGCAGCTTCGCAAGGGAATTTTCAACTGAACGTTTTTATGCCTGTTATGATCTATAATTTTATGCAATCGGTAAGGTTGTTAACTGACGGCATGCGCTCATTTTGCGTTCATTGCGCTGTTGGGATCAGCCCGAACAGCGAAGTTATCGAAAGCAATTTAAATAAATCTTTGATGAACGTGACGGCATTAAGTCCGCATATCGGCTATGAAAACGCAGCTAAAGTCGCAAAGACGGCTTTTGAGGAAGATTCCACTTTAAAAGAAGCTGCCGTAAAATTGGGTTTTGTAACCGAACAAACTTATGATGAATATGTCGATCTATCTAAAATGACAAAACCAAATTTAGAGTAATTTGCACTTTTTAGGACAGTTGTAAGGAGAACATATGGATTATTATAAAGAATCATTGCGCGTACATAAGGCACACAAAGGAAAAATAGAAGTTCGATCAAAAGTGACGGTAAATGATTTAACGGAACTGAGTATTGCCTATACACCGGGTGTGGCACAACCGTGTATCGAGATCGATAAAAATCCCGAAGACGTTTTTACTTACACCGCTAAAGGAAATTTAGTCGCTGTCGTGACGGATGGTTCCGCTGTGCTCGGACTGGGTAATATCGGCGCAAAAGCTGCCATACCTGTTATGGAAGGCAAAGCTGTGTTGTTCAGAGAATTCGGTGGCGTTGATGCATTCCCGATATGTCTGGATACACAAGAAACCGAAGAAATTGTTGATATCGTAAAAAACATTGCACCCGTATTCGGCGGGATCAATTTAGAAGACATCTCCGCTCCGCGTTGTTTCGAGATCGAAGAACGCCTGCAAGAACTGTTAGACATTCCTGTGTTTCACGATGACCAACACGGAACTGCGATCGTAGCCTCCGCTGCGCTTTTAAACGCTTTGAAAATCGTACAAAAAAATATCGAAGATATCAAGATCATTTTAAGCGGAGCAGGTTCGGCAGGGACAGCGATCGTCAAGATGTTGATAGCTTTAGGCGCATCCGCGGAGAACATGATCGTCTGTAACAGTAAAGGTATCTTATATGAAGGTATGGACAGTTTAAAGGGCGACAATCAGATCGAACTCGCACGGATCACGAATAAACAAAATCAAACCGGCAGTTTAAAAGATGCCATGGTCGGCGCCGATGTATTTATTGGTGTATCCGCTCCGAATATCGTAAGCGGTGAAATGATACGCTCTATGAACGAAAAAGCGATCGTCTTTCCTATGTCAAACCCTATACCGGAGGTAATGCCCGACATCGCTTTGGAATCAGGCGCTTATGTGATCGGCACAGGCAGGTCCGATTTCCCAAATCAAATCAACAATGTTCTTGCGTTTCCCGGCATATTCCGCGGAGCTTTGGATGCGCGCGCAAAAAAAATTACACAGGAAATGAAGGTCGCCGCTGTTTATGCGTTGGCTGAGTTGATCGAAAGTGACGAATTGACTCCGGAGTATATTATCCCGAAACCTTTCGATAAACGCGTAGCCGAGCATGTAGCAAAGGCTGTCAAAAATGCTTGGAAGTCACAATAAAGACTGTTGACTTACATAATGCACGATTCAATACATAAGAGGCTGACTGTATGAACAAGTTTCAAAAATTATATAACGATTTACATTCACTTTTGATCTTTCGTAATCTGTTAAAAGACGATGTTTTCATAAAATTTTTAACCGTACTATCGTCACTCGATGACACCAATTTAAATCAGCTTAGCTGTTACGCCGAATTTGCACATGCTTTATTTCAACATGCCGATGATTTCTCGGATTACTTGTTGAACGCTGTATTAAAAGACGATAATTTCTATATAAATAACTATGCAAATGGGCGAAAAATATCAGACTCTTTAGAACAGAATCTACAACGAGAAATGCAAATCTTTCAAAAATGCGCGGATCTCGATCCGAATGAATTACTGTCACAACTCGCCTACCAAGATAAGCTACCGATATGGGGCACGTCAAAAATTGATTTGTATGCGCTCTACACGGATAGGCTGAAAAATATATCAAAATACGGATTTGGGATCTTTTCGGAATATCATATGTTTAAAAGCGATGCCGCTAAATCGATCGTACCTGTACTTACGCCCGACCCGATATTATTAAGTGACCTGAAAAGATATGAAAACGAGCGAAATGTCGTTATAAAGAATACGCAATCGTTATTGGCAGGAAACGCAGCCGCGAACGTTTTGTTGTACGGCGATGCAGGCACGGGCAAATCATCTTCGATCAAAGCCATCGCAAACCAATACGCATCAGAGGGTTTACGCTTGGTAGAGATCAAACGAGAGGATTATAAGCTCATCCCAACGATCATACAAATACTATCCGAACAGCCTTTAAAGTTCATCATATTTATTGATGACTTGTCTTTTGAAAAAGATCATACTGACTTCAACGCACTCAAATCATTGTTGGAAGGCGGGTTGTCGGCAATTCCGTCCAATATCGCTGTCTACGCTACAAGCAATCGAAAACATATGGTGAAAGAATCCTTTTCGCAAAGAGAAGGAGACGATATACACCGAAACGAAACCCTGCAAGAACTTATCGCGTTATCTGAACGATTTGGTCTTACCGTAGGATTTTTCAAACCTGATAAAACAGAATATTTGAAGATCGTTTATGATCTGAAAAAACAGTATTCGCTTCATATTGACGATATGCAATTGAGCCTTTTAGCTGAACAATACGCTTTAAAGCGCGGCGGTCGCTCTCCGAGGGCAGCACGTTATTTGATCGAATATCTTCGGAACGATAGCGATTCTTAAAGATCAAGAAGATCAACATAAATATAGAGACAACGTAGCTGACAGCTGCGTTGTTTTGCATTATTATATTAAGTTTTTTGCAAAAATCTATCTTGAGATCCAAACTATAATTAAGGCAAAATTTGACATTGCATAGATAAATAAAGTAAGATAGTAATAGAAAACTATCCCAATAATTAAATATTTGACGAAAGAACAGCCGTTTCGCAAATCGTAAAACGGCTTTTATATTGAAATTAGAATAAAAAAAGAAAGTAGGTATTTATGAAAATTTCCGTTATAGGAACATCCAAAAAAGAGAATGAAAAACGAGTTGCTATCCATCCGAAACACCTTGAGTTGATCCCCAAAAACATACGAAAGCAACTTTACTTTGAAGAAAATTACGGAGAGCCGTTTGACTTTACAGATAAACAAATGCAATCTCTTACAGGTAATCAACCGCAAGAACGCAGTGCGTTATTGGAGACATCCGATGCAGTGATCATCACAAAACCTGTTGAGGAAGATTTCGAGCAAATGCGCGAAGGGATGACGGTCTGGGGCTGGATACACAGTGTGCAACAAGAACGGGTGACGCAAATTGCGATCGATAAAAAGATGAGTTTACTTGCTTGGGAAAATATGCATCGCAGAATGCGCCAAAATAAAGTACATATTTTTTACAAAAATAATGAAATGGCGGGGTATTGCGCCGTGCAACATGCTATGCAATTAAGGGGACTCGACGGAAACTACGGTCCTGAACGCAAAGCGGTCCTCCTAAGCTTCGGTTCAGTCAGCCGCGGTGCACTGTATGCGCTATTGGGTCACGGCATCCATGATATAACAGTTTATACACGACGCGCTCCGTCATTGGTCGCCAATCAATATCCGGGTGTAAAATTTCGACAAATGTTTACTGACAGAAAAAACAATTTACAAGTTCGCAATATCGACGGGACCACCTCTGCTCTGATCGATGTGTTGGCTGATACGGATATTATCGTAAACGGGATATTGCAAAACCCCGAAAAACCTGTTATGTTTGTCACAAAACAAAGCGCCAAACGCTTTAATAAAGAATGTTTGATCGTCGATGTCAGCTGCGATAAAGGGATGGGTTTTTATTTTGCGGAACCTACAACTTTCAAAGAACCGATTATCGATATGGATAATATACATTATTACGGCGTTGATCATACACCGACATTACTTTGGAACAGCGCCTCTTGGGAAATATCCTCAGCACTGCTACCGTATCTAAAAGATTTTGCTTTAGAAAAAGAAAACAGCGTCTTAAAGAACGCTTATGACATGGTTGACGGAACAATCCTAAAAGATGAGATCCTCTCATTTCAAAACAGAGCTTCGGTTTATCCTTATGAGAAAATCGACAATGTCTGATTAAAGACATGCTTATCAAAAAAACCGCCAATGGCGGTTTTTTATTTATTCTTCATCGATTATAAGCATATCGTTTTCATCAAATTCCCAATTTGGACCGTATGCGACTTCCCAGTAGTATCCGTCGGGATCTTGAAAATATCCGCTGTATCCGCCCCAAAACACTTTCTGAGGTTGCTTAGCGATATTCCCACCGTTTTGCTCTATGAGCTCAAAAAAAGCATCCACTTCTTCGATCGATCTCATATTACAGGCTAAAGTAATGCCTCCGAATCCCCCGGCACTTAACTTTGGAGGATTATCTTCATTGATATCCTTAGCTAGTTCATCTAATGGGTATAATTCCAATTTGCTTCCTTGCGTATCAAAGAAAACTATCGGCGGTTTTTTCTCGTTAACATAGGTTTGAAAACCAATATTTTGGTAAAATTCCAATGAGCGCTGCATATCGCGTACACCCAAGCATATGAGATTGATCCGATTCATTTCTTTTTCCTTATTTTATTTTAAAAAGCAATGGCGCACCCGAGAGGATTCGAACCTCCGACACCCGGTTTAGGAAACCGATGCTCTATCCTACTGAGCTACGGGCGCGCATTATTATGAATGGTATCATAAAACGATTTTTTTTTCAATCCTTTGCATTGTTTTATGCTTATGCAGATCCAATTATATACGAAAAATCGCTTTATCATGCAATAAAATCCGAAAGGCATCTTTATTGAATTGACTTCATAACATTCTATCCGTATAATTAGTCTTGAAGCTGTACTAGGTGGGGAGCCAGCGGTGCCCTGTAGCCTGCAATCCGCTATAGCAGGACTGAATTCCTTATCGAAGTATCGTTTTTTTGTAAGAAGTGTTTCACAGCGTTGTGTTGATAGTTGGGTTTCGTGCAACAAACGCCCGTAAATCCCGTCAGGTCCGGAAGGAAGCAGCGGCAGGCGGTCACGGTTGTGTGCCGCGAAGTCGCCTGGCTTGAGCAAACTGTGCAAATAACCTTGTGAAGGGGGATGCGGGATAAGGTGTACGGCTTTTACTATACCTAAAACGGAGAAGAAGATGAATTATAAGATTATCGGCGACAGTTCACTTGATACCAATGAAGAACTTGAAAAAAGACTGAACGTTTCATGGGCCCCGTTACGAATGACACTCGGAAACGAAACATTTATTGACGATGAAAATCTTGACTTAAAGTATATGATGGAGCAAATCGACAAAAGCTCTGAAGTGATCAAAAGCGCGGCGCCCGCTCCCAGTGATTTCTTGAAATATATGAGTAGTGACCAAGACGGTGTGTTTATCATTACCATCTCTTCTCAATTAAGCGCATCGTACAATTCGGCTATGATCGCAAAAGATCTGGCAAAAGAACAATTCCCGGGCTTAAAAGTGCACGTGATCGATTCCCTTGCTGCAAGTTCGGGGCAGACCAGTCTAGCGATTTTCCTACAAGAATGTTTCGACCAGAACATGGATTTTGAGACGATCGTCGAAAAAGTCGAAGAACGAAAACACAATGATGAATTATATTTTTTATTGGATAATATCGATACCTTAGTTAAAAACGGACGTATGAGCTTACTTAAAGGCTTGTTTGCGCAATTATTACATATCAAACCGATCTTGGGCGCGAATGAAAAAGGCGAGATCGACTTGGTCGATAAAGCCCGCACTTACACAAAAGCTTTAGAAAAATTGGCGGAACACATCTATACAACTGCACTTGACGCGCAAAACAGAGTGCTTGTCATCGCACAATGTTTCGCACAAGAAAGAGCTGAGAAATTAAAGGAAATAATCAGTTCCAAACGTGATTTTAAAGATATCGTCATCGTTCCGATGAAAGGATTATCTTCTGTCTACGCAAATGTAGGCGGTCTTGTTTGCGCATATTGATTTAAAATTTATTATAACAATTCCATTTAATTGTTAAATTTTTATGTCAATTTTAAATAACAATCAAAGCTTTCATACTATATGTTTAAATAAAAAAACCAACGCTCATACAAGCGTTGGTTTTTATTTATGATCTTATTCCCAATCTTCAAACGCAGTCATCATTCCGCCGAATACAGCGTTGTAGAAAGCGTCATCCGCTGTGATCACCCATTCACCGTCAACCTTTGTAAGTTCTATATCGACCGTGTTCGTGACCAAAGTTTCTTGATTGTTTTCGATACTTGTGACGAGCAATTCAAAGACTGCAGTGTTCAACTCTTCTTCCGTCATATCCGTGCCGCTGAAATACAATGCAAACACTTGCGTGATATACTCAGCCATAACGACTGACATGTCAACGTTCGTGATGTCTGCGGTAACGATCGCAGTATCACCGTCTTCTTGCGTATTTACGATTGTATAATCCAAATTTGCGGTCAGCGCTTTCATGAGCGCATCTGTCATTTCAGCTTCTTCACTGCTCATGTCCATATCTGTCGCGCCGTAGATATCTTCCAACCCCATGTATTCTTCAAGCGCAGCAGTATCCCATGCCTTCATAGCATCAAGAAGATCGCTGACTGTTTTGTCAGGTCCCGCTGTTTGTTGACATCCGGCTATACCGAATATCATCATCACAGCCAATAAAATAACCAATATTTTTTTCATAAACCGATTCCTCCTTAATTCCACTCTATTTTATCAGCAAACTGAATAAAATACAATCTATATGTTTTTATATATCTATTTATATTGTATTATCATCTTCTTAATCGTTCCAATGTGGGACCAAAAGTACTATAATGTTAGCATATATTTTTCAGAGGAAGTACACGGCATGACAACATATCCCAACACTTATGCAATAATCGACTTAAAAAATCTTACGGATAATTTTCATAAGATCGAAGAAAAGGTCAAAGATAAAACCGTTATATGCGTTGTAAAAGCTGATGCATACGGACACGGCGCAACACGATGCGCCATGGCATTGGAAGAAAGCGGCGCACAGTATTTTGCGGTCTCATCGTTAGATGAAGCCATAGAACTGAGAGATGCAGGCATCAGAAGCCCGATCCTTATTTTGGGATATATCCCGATAGAACGTCTCGATGAATCGCTGACTTATGATATTACATATACGATCTATTCAATGACTTTTGCAAAAGCTTTGAATAAACAAGCGCAAGAACTTCAGACCCCGGCAAAAGTACATATCAAAGTAAATACCGGTATGAATCGTTTAGGCTTCAAGGGACATGATAGCATACTCCAAAAAACGCGTGAGATCGTATCAATGCCCTGGCTGACCCTTGAAGGAATATTCAGTCATTACGCAGCGGCGGACGAAGCCGACCTTTCTTTTACCGAACATCAACACAAATTGTTCAGAGCGATCATAGATGAACTGATCAAAGAAAATATCCGTATTCCCATGGTGCATATGTCTAACAGTGCCGGTGCCTCTGCATATTTAAGCGATATCACAACAGCGGTACGCACAGGCATTTTACTGTACGGCATTAATCCTTCAGAGTCTATTCATGAAGACGTTGTGCCGGTTATGAATTTATATTCGACCATAGCAAATATTTCAAAGTTAGATAAAGATGAATCAGTCAGTTATGGTCGCACCTATTTTGCAAGCGAAACAAAAAAAATAGCCGTCGTCAGTGCCGGCTATGCGGACGGATATTTCAGAAGTTTATCGAATAAAGGAGAAGTATCGATCCTTGGGCAGCGCGCAAAGATCATCGGTAATATTTGCATGGATATGTTCATGGTCGACATCACACATATCGAACATGTAGCGGTAGGCGATCAAGTGACCTTATTCGGAGACGATCCTCCTGTTACGGAACTTGCCTCTTTGATCGGAACGATACCATATGAATTGACCTGCTCTTTAAGTAAGAAACGCGTCAGAAGGATATACAAAAACATATAATTGATAAATTAAATCAAAACTGCACTGTTTTCAGATTGGAAAGAGTAATAAGAATCCCAGCCGATGATGATATGATCGACAACTTTGATGCCGATGATCTCACCGGCTTTTTTTAATCCTTCAGTGATCTGTATGTCCGATTTGCTCGGGTACGGGTCCCCACTCGGGTGATTATGAAGCAAAATGATCTTATATGCGTTTTTTGCGATAGCTGCTCTGAAAACTTCTCTGGCATGAACCAAAGAGGCGTTGATAATACCGACCGAAATATCTTCAATACTGATCAAACCGTTTTTCGTATCGAGCAAAGCGGATTTGAAACACTCTTGCTTATATGTTTGCATTTCATTTTGTACCAATGCAACCAGATCTTCCGGCTCTGAAATACAGACATGGTCTCTTTTATTACTGCAAGCGCGTTTTCCCAATTCCAATGATATTTTTATTTCGTAGGCACTTTTCTCTGAAAGCCCCTTATTTTCACGGATCAATTGCATAATAGGTATGTCACGAAGTTCGTATAATGCATGGTAACGTTTTAACAGATTTTTCGACAGAGTCAATACATCTTTCACTTTATCCCCGTTTTTGATAATAGCTGCCAACAACTCTTCATCATACAGTGATGTGAGTCCTTCTTGTTTCATCTTGTTTTGGATCGATGTGATGATCACACTGTCAACAGCTTGCATACCTTTATCCCAAATTCTATTTATTATCGGCTATTTCCAATCAAACACAAAACCGAAATCATCTCTGAGTGCCCGATAAATACTGCTCATCGGAAATCCCATGATATTGTAATAACATCCTTCGATCGAACTGACGAATGATCCAGCTATGCCTTGTATGCCGTATGCCCCTGCTTTATCATACGGTTCGTTCGTATTACAGTAAGCTTCTATTTCTTCTTCACTCAACCGAATAAAAGTTACATTTGATCGCTCATTGAATACAGATTTTTTCGTATCGGAGATCAACGCGACTCCGCTGATAACGCGGTGCGTTTCTGCTGAAAAACTTTGTATCATTTTTATCGCGTCTTCTTTGTCTTTTGGTTTTGTCAATACTTTACCGTTATGCACAACGATCGTATCTACACCTAGCACAATACACTCTGTTTTATCGGCAAGTTTTGAGAATACGGCTTCGGCTTTTTTAAGCGCAACAGCCATCACATTATCTTCGACAGTACACATAGTGTCAAATGTCTCATCGACCTCTTCAGAATATATACGATATTTAACGCCTAATCTTTCGACAAGTTCAATACGCCTCGGTGATTTTGAAGCCAATATCAATTCTTTCATGATTATTTATTCTCCGTTTCTTCAGATCAGTCCTTTATTATTATAATATGTTTTTTTACAATAAAACAAACAATCGTTAAAAACTTGAAATACAAAGTTATTGCACGTATACTTGTTATGGTTTTATAATGTAAAATTCAGAATAATATTAGGAGAAAAACATGGATTTGAAAGATAAAAAATTTGTCGCTTCCTTCAGCGGGGGTAAAGACGGCATGCTGAGTTTGTATCGCGCAATAAAAAAAGGCATGCAACCGGTAATGCTGATCACATCCTATAATACGCAAACAGAGCGTTCTTGGTTTCACTATATTGCAAAAGATCTGTTTGAAGCTGTGTCCGCTTCTTTGAATATACCGATCCTATTCGCCCCGAGCGAAGGCGACGGCGAAAACTACGCTAAAAGTCTGGAAGATGCATTGCTTCAGGCAAAAAAAGCCGGCGCGGAAATAGCGGTATTCGGAGATATCGATATCCAACGCCACCATGATTGGTGTACAGAGCGATGCGCGGATGTCGTAATCGAACCGTATTTTCCTTTGTGGCAAGAGAACAGAGACACATTGGTAAATGAATTCTTGGACGATGGGTTTGAAGCAGTGATCAATATCGTGGATACGAATTATCTGCCTAAAGAGTTTGCCGGAAAGATTTTAAACAAACAAACCGTTGAACAGATCAAAGCGGAAGGTGCTGATGCTTGCGGAGAAAACGGTGAATATCATACATTTGTTTTTAACGGTCCGATATTTGAGAATAAAGTAGAGTATAGTATTCAACCCCAGATCGATCTTGAACAATATATCATCCTGCCTTTGGATCCGAAATAAGCGAGGCTGTAGTAAAATAAAAAAGCATATGCAATTTTGCATATGCTTTAACTTTATTTCTTATTGATACGGTCACATTTTTGTTCCGCTTTTTTTAACGCCTCAATTATACTATGGCGAAAGCCCGTTTCTTCCAGTGACGCGATCATATCGATCGTTGCGCCTCCGGGGGAACAAACTCTGTCTTTTAATACGCCCGGTTGCAATTGCGAATCCAATACCATTTTCGCACCACCCAACACAGCTTGCGATACGATTTGGTATGCGTCTTTTCTGTGCATGCCCATAGAGACCGCGGCGTCTGCCATTGCTTCGATCAAGACGAAGATCATCGCAGGAGAAGACGATGCACATGCCGTAAACGCATTGATATATTGTTCATTCATGATCACGGTCTTTCCGAATGATGAAGCAATCGATAATATCTCATCCATTTCGTATTCACTGAGAAGATCAGTTTCACAGATCATACTCATCCCTTCACCGACTGTGATCGGAATATTCGGCATGATACGAACGATCTTAGTGCCTTGATTGAAATGTGCGCTCAATTCTTTTACGGATACGCCGGCAGCAACACTAACGATAACGGCGTCTTTTGACATTTGATCTTTGATCTGCTCACTGACAAGCGCCGAGAGTTTCGGTTCCACACACAAGAAAATGATATCGCCCCATAAGGCCGCTTCTGTATTATCCGTTGTAGTATGTATGTTCACCTTATCGGTTATTGCTTTGAGTCGCGTTTCGTCTTTATCCGACGCCATGATCAAAGGCGCTTTTTTACTGTCTTTATGTATGATACCTTTTATCATTGCCGAAGCAATGTTTCCGCATCCTATAAATGCAATTTTTCTATCCATGATTTTCTCCTTTTCTACGCAGCGATTCATCGATCGCATTCAGTGCAATAAAGCATAATATCGTTTTATGAAGAAGATATTTTACTAAACATAAAGTTGCTTCTATGGTAAAGTATACGACCTGTTTTGTCAATCGGTTTTCAGTTCTTCTGAGATTCAATGTAAAGCAAAATTATGAATTTTTCATTAATGTTTTAGATACAAACCTACACATAGTGTATAATAATTTACAAGAAAGTATAGTTAGGTGATGGGTATGAGTGAAAGAATTTTGATCGTAGACGATGAAGAAAGCATCTGCGATCTATTGAGAACCGAATTGGAATTGGAGTCCTATGAGTGCGCTGTTGCATACGATGGGCCTTCTTCTTTAGATTTATTTGATACGTTTAAACCGAATCTGATCTTATTGGATTTGATGCTGCCGGGCATGAGCGGAACTGAAGTCTGCAAAACGATATCGGCTTATTCGGATATCCCGATCATCATGCTTACCGCAAAATCCGAAACACCCGACAAGATCGATGGATTGGAAAACGGAGCGGATGATTATATTACAAAACCGTTTGATACAAGAGAACTGCTTGCGCGAATAAAAGCTTTATTGCGCAGATATAATTCATTACACACCAATACAAAGAAAAAAGAATTAAAAAACAAGGAGCTTACTGTTTTTCCGGAATCACAATCCGCATATATCCATGATAACGAATTAAAGTTGACCGCAACGGAGTTTGATGTACTGTTATTGTTCATCGCAAATAAAGATAAAGTCTTTTCCAGAGAAGTCCTTTCGAAAGAATTGGGCATGGATGATTTCCAACTCGATACGCGGGCTATCGATATGCATATACAACGCATACGCAAAAAAATTGATGCATTTACAAAAACAAAGTATATAGAAACGGTATTCGGGATCGGTTATAAAATGAGGGATCTGGATGAAACTGAAGTTTAAAACAAGATTTATTCTAACGAATATCGCTATTTCAGCCGCCATGATCGCTTTGATAGGCGCGATCGTCATCGAAGGAATATTAGCATACTCGATCAATAATTACGTTTCAAACCTTTCTTCCACAGCTAACGAAGCTTCCATTCTGATCAACCAATCGATCCTTTCAACGCAGATATCGGATCAAGAAGAAACACTCTATCAATCGGGTGGGACTTTTTATGCGCAAGAAATAGCTAAAATCTATTCCATACAGGTCATGCTTTTCGATACGGATATCAATCTGATCGGAACGACGTTTGAAGATGCTGATACACAGTCTTACGTTTCTTACGCGAGCACGGTCATGGAATCCAATAAACAGTCTTATTTATATACCGAGATCAACAGTACCAATTATGTGATATTATTTTCACCGATCGTGATCAACGATAAGACTGTAGGGATTTGCGCACTTTTCACATCAACTTCTGCGACCGATCAATTGGTTTACAGGACGTTATTCCTATTTATTTACGCTACTTTAGGGGTCAGTGCCGTTCTGGCCGCTGTATATACATACACATATGCCAGGATGCTCAAACCGATCAATCAACTTGTGGATTATACAAAGGATATCGCTGAAGGAAAAACCTTAAACTTACCGGATATCAATTATAAGTCTGAAGATGAAATAAAAGATCTGATCGAAAGTAATGTTTCGATGGTAGAACAAATAAACGAAAAGATCGAAGAAACCAATTACGAAAAAGAAAAACTATCGGCGGTCATTGCATCCATGCAAGATGCCGTATTGGCAGTGAATTTAAGTAACGAGGTTATGATCAGTAACGCGAAATTGGATGAATACTTCTCGGTAGATTCGGGACATTTATCTTTCATCCCGCATATTCAAGAGACGATCGCTAATGTGGCTGCTTCGCGCGAAAATGTATCTTATGAATTTGAATTCAACGATAAATACTTCTTGATGAACGGCAATTTGATCGAATCAGAAAGTAAAGAAGACGGCGTTCTGATCGTGATCAAGGATATAACCGCTGAGAAAAAAATCGAAGAAGAACAAAACAAGTTCATCAGTAGTGTATCCCACGAATTGAGGACTCCTTTGACAACGATCATAGGTTATATCGATATGCTGCTCAGACGCGGCACGAAGGATGAACAGTTGACCGACAAGGCCTTAAACACCGCAAAAAAAGAATCACAACGTCTTTTGCGGCTGGTCAATGATCTATTGAATATCAATCGATATCATAATGTCGATTTTGACTTCGTGTTTAAAGATATTGATCCGAATGCATTGATAGAAGAAGCCGTAACTGAAATGAATATAAAGAGAAACACACACAAAAATGAAGTGATCTATACGTCTATCGAACTTCCGCATATTCAAGGAGATTACGATCGACTGAAACAAGTTCTTTTGAATGTGATCGACAATGCGATCAAATACTCCAATGAAGAAGATATCGTTAAAGTGACCGCTACCTATGACGAAAAAGATCTTGAGATCACTGTGCGGGATTTCGGGGAAGGCATCCCGGAGGATATGCAAGAAAAAGTTTTTGAAACTTTTTATCGTGTCGAAGAAGACAGAAGCAGACTGCGCGGCGGGTTTGGGCTTGGGCTATCGATCGTCAAAAATATCATAGAAAAACATAACGGGACAGTTCGTATTGAGAGCATACCGCAAGAAGGTACTTTAGTGGTCATCACGCTTCCGTTACCTTTAAATGATGACAAAGGAGTTGATTCGTATGAAGAAATATAGTATAACGATACTCATACTCATCTGTTTTTTGCTCCTTAGCGGCTGCAGTTCATTCTTCATACAGAAGGACCAGTTAATTGAGATAGACTCCAATGTAGTTGACGATCCGTCCGAAGGGATAACGGCCAATGTACAGATCAATACATACAGTGATTTGTTTAACGGAACCATATTGGCTTATGATTCCGAACATGCTTTAGCTGTTCTTACAAATACATTCACCGGTCAAGACGGAACGAATTCCGAATTATCTGTTTATGAAGACGGAAGGATCTCACAATTATTTACAAGCGCGGGAACCTACAGTGAAGCGAAGATCGACTTATCTACGGATGATATTTATTTTAAAGAAAAAAATACCGAGAATAATACATCGGCACTCTATTGGACGACTAAAGACGGTGAAAATGTCGTGCGTCTTACGGATGATATTTACGAAAAATACATCGCATGGAATCTTACGAGAGACGGATTTTTGATTTACGTTGATGATGAAAACCATGTGATATTGGGAAATAAAGACGAGCAAGTTGATATCTACACCTTGCCGACGAGTTATACCGTTAAAAAAATTGCTTATAACTTCAGAGAAAATTTCATCTTAGTACTGGCATCAACTTCTCAGACTACGAATGTATTGTATCGCCAGAACTTAAACGAAGAACTATCTTTAACGGCTATCGATATCAACGTCAGTGATTTTGTGATGTCTGCCGATAAAAAGATGACAGCATATATCAAAACCGCTTCAAGCAAGGAAGATCAACTTTATATTTATGATCATGACGCTTTGCTGAGAAAATATGTTTGTACGAACTACATCGAAAAACTCAGCTTCAGTCCAAACGGAAATTATATTGCCTTTGCCACCAAAACAACGGAAGATATCCCAACACAATCGATTTGGCTTGTGAAGTATAATCACGATATACCCGTTCAGTTGACCGCAAATACAAAACTGTCAGGCAATATCTACTGGACCGAAGACGAATCAGGTATCCTGTTTACCACGAATGTGACGACTGCAAATCAAACGGATACCGCACCGAATTATATGACTTATTTGTTAAAATTTACATTTGCATATTAAGGACGTAACAAAGGAGAAAACATGCGCGCTGTTATTCAGAGAGTTTCAAAAGCATCCGTCAGCGTTGAAAACAGTATTGTAGGTAAGATCGATCAAGGGTTTTGTATTTTGATCGGTTTTAATAAAGACGACGATATAGAAGATATCAACTATATCATAAATAAAATATTAAAGCTTCGTGTTTTTGAAGATGGTGAAGGAAAAATGAATCTGTGTATCAATGATATACAAGGACAGATCTTATTGATCAGTCAGTTCACTTTATATGCGGACGCGCGAAAAGGAAATCGTCCGTCATTCACTTCAGCTGCGACATATGAAGATGGCGAAAGATTGTACGAACTTACAAAAGATAAGTTCAGATCAGCTCTGATATCTTTTGAAGAGGGACAGTACGGCGCTGACATGTCAGTCGAGATACACAATGACGGACCGGTAACGATATTGCTGGATTCCAAAAAAGAATTTTGATTTATAAAGGGGTTATTATGGATATCAAACAGTTTTCGATAGGTGCGCTCATGACAAATTGCTATGTGCTTTCAGACAACGGCGAAGCGGTACTGATCGATGCCGCGATCTATGATCAAGAGATCGCTAAATACATCAGAGAAAATAATTTAACACTTAAAACCATTTTGTTAACGCACGGACATTTTGACCACACGTTTGGCGCGCAACAATTTGCGGATGAATTTAATGCACCGATCGCGATCGGGTATAAAGATATCGATGCGTTGGACGATCCGAGCTTAAGCGGAGCTGTCTTTTTCGGCATCAGTAAAATGAATAAGATCGAAGAGTGCGCTCCTTTATATGAAGATGATATTATACGAGTCGGAGATATACAACTGAAAGTTCTTGAAACACCGGGACATACGATCGGCGGTGTGAGTTATTACACCGAGGGACATCTGTTCAGCGGAGACACTTTGTTTGAGCGATCGGTCGGAAGGACAGACCTTGAAAACGGAAGTTATGAACAAATCGCTACAAGTATCAAAACAAAACTATATACACTGCCAGATGACACAAAGGTATATCCCGGTCACGGAGGACTGACTTCGATCGGATATGAAAAAGCAAATAACCCGTATGTACCGGGTTAAAATATACACTTTATTTTAAGAGGAACATAAATGATCCGAATCGATTATGACGATACTACGATCGATACTGTCAGCATCGGTAAGATAGTCACTTTATATGAAGGTCATATCAGCGATGAAATCAATATACAGATCATCACCCTGCCTTCAAGAATTACCGCAAAGAGCAATGATCATCAAGTGACAGTTGACATCATAGAAGACAGTAAAACAAAAACCGCTAAACTGGCGGTTTATTTATTGTTGGAAAAAATGACGGGTATCAGTTTACCGTGGGGTGATATGACAGGTGTAAAACCGCTGAAGAAATTCGCGCAAATATCCGCTTCGCAAGGTCTATCAGTTGCGCAACATTTCTTTAAAAACAGTTATGCCGTAAGTGAAGCAAAGATTGACTTACTGAGCGAAACATTGCGTCATCAAAACGAATTATATTTTCCGAAAGAAAATACAGCAGCCTTGTATGTGCATATACCTTTATGCGTCAGCAAGTGCGCCTACTGCTCATTTCCGTCTCGTATCACAACCATAGGCAGTACGTTATGCGAAGAATATCTTAACGCTTTATTATACGAACTTAAAGCATTGCGTTTATTTATCGAAGAGAGAATGATCGAGATCGACTGTGTGTATATCGGCGGCGGGACACCTTCGATATTATCCATCGATCAGATCGAATGCCTTATGACGCAAATTCAGCTCATAGCACCTCACGCACAAGAAATCACTTTTGAAGCAGGGCGTTATGATACACTTTCGATTGAGAAGCTAGACACACTTATTAAAAATAGCGTAAACCGCATATCCTTAAATACACAAACATCAAACGATGATACCTTACAACGCATCGAACGCGGGGGAAATTTTGCCGGGTTCGTGAAGTGTTATAAAGAAGCAAGAGGTGTTGGGTTTGAGATGATCAATTGTGACTTGATCTTCGGTTTGGAAAATGAAACGGAAGAAGATTATATCAAAAGCCTTGAGGATATCATTTCGCTACGTCCTGAGAATATCACCTTGCATACACTGGCTTGCAAGCGCACGGCAAAGACCGAACTGATCGATATTTTCGATCATCCGAACGATGTTGCGTCATTTATGGATAAAGCAAGAGAAATCTTGAAATCATCTGAATATATACCGTATTATCTGTATAAACAGCAATACGCCGTGTCTGGCGCGGAAAACGTCGGATACACATTAAAAGGAGAAGAATGTGTCTATAATATCCGTATGATGGCTGACACGCAAACGATACTTTCCGCAGGCGCAAACGCTACGACAAAGATCGTTGAACCAAAAACGGGAGACTATAAAAACGTCTATACGCTTAAGAATATATCCTTATATATCGGCAAAATCGAAGAAATCACACAAAGGAAGATGAACGATATCGATAGATGGCAAAATATATTGAAAAACAAGTATTTAGGTTGACAAATCGTATAGGATTATTATATAATACTCTTTGCTATCTACGCGGGGTGGAGCAGCTGGTAGCTCGTCGGGCTCATAACCCGGAGGTCGCAGGTTCGAATCCTGTCCCCGCAACCAATTGAATATCTGGCGGAGTAGCTCAGATGGCTAGAGCATACGGTTCATACCCGTAGCGTCGGAGGTTCGACTCCTCTCTCCGCTACCATTTATTAAATAGTAAGGCCCCTTGGTCAAGCGGTTAAGACACCGCCCTTTCACGGCGGTTACAGGGGTTCAAATCCCCTAGGGGTCACCATTTAACAAGATAACGCTATACATAGCGTTTTTTTTATTTGCTTTTATACCTATCGTATGTATCTCGCTTTCATTGACAAACGCCTTATATAAAAATATAATGAATGTAATACATCGCACTACAGTGCGAGGAGGATAACAGTGGGTATCTATTTACAAGTTGCCGTTTGTTTTGCGGCCATAGGACTTTCAGCATTTTTAGCGGAAAAAACAAAATTGTTTTTTGCGCCGTTTTATATATTGGCGGGCTTTCTGCTTGGCCCGGGAGGGCTTAACTGGGTAACGGAAACGGAAGTCATTACGCTGTTGGGTGAGATCGGCGTTGTATTCTTGCTCTTTTTCTTAGGCTTGGAATTCTCACTGCATAATCTGTTGGAGAAAAAGAAAACGATCATGACCACGGGTCTGGTTGATTTTATCATCAATTTCGGTCTGGGCTTCGGACTCGGGATGTTGCTTGGGTTAAATATCATGGAAAGCCTCGCTATCGCGGGCGCTGTGTATATGAGCAGTTCGGGGATCATTACCAAAAGTTTATTGGAGTTAAGAGTACAAAAACAACCCGAAGGTCAAATGATCATGGGTATCATGATCTTCGAAGACTTGGTCATGATCTTATTCCTTGCGATCATTTCATCGGGTTTCTCTTTGGGCGGTCAAATGAACTGGGTGGATGTTATCTTTGAACTCGGAAAAGCGATCACGTATTGCGCGGCGATACTGCTTTTCGCAAAATACGGAAAAGGATTGTTGGGTCGTCTTCTGAATATCTATAAATCTGAATTGTTATTGCTCGTATTTTTCGGATTGGTTTTACTGATCACTGCTGTCGGTCAACTGTTCGGCGTATCACCCGCGCTTAGCGCATTCTTTGTCGGCATGGCTTTTTCGGAATTGGACAATGTCAAGAAGATAGAGCGTCAATCGATCACGTTCCGTGACTTATTCGGAAGCGTGTTTTACTTTTCATTCGGCATGGCACTGACGATAGGGACCATCGCGGCATATTGGGACATTTTATTGTATGTTGCGCTAATCGCTATCGGCGGTAAATTACTGTCAAGCTTCGTCATCACGAGACTGCACCAATGCGAAAACCACATGGCGCTCTTTATCGGATTCATCACGATACCGCGCGGAGAGTTTTCTTTGGTCATCTCAAACCTCGTCGGATCGGCTATCCCGTTTTTGGGACCGGTCATGGTCATCGTCGTTATGCTGAGTACTTTAGTGAGTTCTTTGGTCTTAAAGGTATCGAGATCGCTATGCAAAATTTACAATGTATGCATCATATTCCCGCGCACAAGGCTGGATGCAGAAGACAACCGATGGGGCGAGATCGATTAACCCGGCGCCCCAATATTTAAATCGGAGGATCTCATGGAAACTTTTGAAGATTATTTAAAGACGATAGAAGACAAGGAACACCGCAAAAGGATGGCGGAAGTATTGGGCTGGGTCAAAAAGACTTTTCCCGACTTAGGCACAAGGATCGCATGGAAACAGCCGATGTTCACCGATCACGGCACGTTTATCATCGCATTCAGCGCATATAAGAAGCACATGGCGGTCACACCCGAACCCAAAGGGATAGAGCATTTTTCAGCCGCGATAAAAAAAGCGGGCTATAACCACACGAAAATGCTGATGCAAATTCCGTGGGACAAACCCGTCGATTACGATCTGTTAAAAAAGATGATCGACTATAATATCAAAGACAAGAAAGATGTCGAGACGTTTTGGAGGGGGTAAAATGTTAACTTCGTTATTCCTTTAATACTAAAAGGAACAACGAAGGTCATCATAAAAGATTGAAATGCTTATGATATATCAAAAGTGTCTATATTCAAAATTATAATAAATAGTATTTAAAATTACGGAAAGGTAGTAATTATATGCAAGAAAGAAAATGTTTGGAAGACTTACTATTAGATGCAGATATATTTAATGATTTAAAAAATTATACTAATAATGTGAATCTGTTTGATGTATTAAAAATTTCTAATGCTGAATTGAAGCATAGTATAGTACTTGCATATATATTTAATCCAAATGAAAATCATAATTTAGGTTCAAAACCTTTAGAATTATTGTTTAAACATTTAGCTTTGAATAATCAGATAACACAACTTGGAATTTTTGATTTATTAGATATTGATTATAATGATTTTAGTATTTTACGAGAATATAAAAATATCGATATCTTAATGAAATCAACAAAAAACAAAGTAGTAATATGTATTGAAAATAAAATATGGTCTGGTGAACACGATAATCAATTAACAAGATATAAAAACATTATTGATGATGAATTCGTTAACTACAAAAAAGTATTTCTTTATTTAACACCAAATGGCTATGCTGCAAATGATACTGATAATTGGGTGGGTTTAGGTTATGATGATATAGTAGATATTATTGATGAATTAAATCTTGAAACAATAAATAATAAGATTAAGATATTAATAGATGATTATAAATTGATGATAAGGAGAAAGATTATGAATGATTATGAATTAAAAGAATTATGTAATAAGATCTATAAAAAGCATAAACAAGCCTTTGATTTAATATGGGAAAATAAAGATGATGATACATATTATTTATATAGTTTAATCAATGATTATCTTATTGAAAAAGCATCAAATGGAGTTATAAATTATAATGAAAAGAACTCAACTAAAACTTATTTACGATTTACAACACCAATTCTTGATGAATTATTCCCATTATTAAGTGATGATATTAGTTCATGGAAAAATAAAAATACAGTTTTTTATGAAGTTATAATTAGTAAAATACAAATAAGAGTCCAAATATCCTTTGGCTTTAAAGGTGTTGATAAAGAAAAAAGATATGATGATGCAATTAACTATCTTAATATACTAGGTTTTGAAATAAAGGAAAGGAAAGGAAAGGAAATTATGGCTATTTAGTTAGGAATTTTAACGGAGCTATTAGTTTAGAGAATATTACATTTGAAGAAGAACAAGATAAAAAATATATAGTTAGTGAATTAAATAAAATATTATCCCCGCTTTTTGTGAAAGAAAGAAAAAAAGATATTGAAAATAAGTAATAAGCAAGAATTTAAAGATGCAGTCAATAACTTGAAGTTTAGATATGCCAAAACTTATACAGATAAAGCACCTCACGAATATACTATGGCAAAAGATGGCACCACAGAATTAGATGTTATAAGAGCACTAAATAGATATATTGATGAACATTATGATGAAATAGAAGTATTTTGGAATAAAGGATATAAAGTTGTATTTGTTGATACTCATAAATACTGGCAAGTGGGCGAATGGAATATTACTAAATTTTTAAATCGTAATTGGGACTTTAAAAACGATAATAATATAACTGATACAAGTATTACTGAAAGTTATAAAGGTTCATAACACTTCGAATCCATCAATGATTATTTTGACGTTTTATCCTATACCAAAAAATTATCTAACTAAAATATAATAATAAACGCGCATTTAATATTGACTTGCGCGTTTTATTTTTTTATAATGGTAGAAGTTAATAATGAACAGGTGATCAATAATGCAAGTTCAAAAAGATGAAGTACGAAACAATATCATAGCTTCGGCGATCGATGAGTTCTACCAAAACGGCTATAAGGATGCTTCCATGCGGCAGATCGCCGCAAACGCAGGCGTAACGCCCGGCAACATCTACGCCTATTTCGATTCAAAGCTGGCGCTGTTTGAGGAAATACTCTCGCAGATCGTATCGGCAGTGAATGACCTTGCGCGAAATTTTCTTTCAAATAAACATCAAAGCGAGATATCGGTAGAAATGCTGACCGAAGAAGTCGCGGCGGTGTATTTCGATTATCAAAAGCAATTCATGATACTGATGAACGGCAGCGAGGGAACAAAATACGAAAATTACCGAGCGGACTTTTGCGATCTGGTCGCGGAACGATTGCTTAGGGATTATCCCGATATGCATAGCGGACGCGTGCCGAACGATCTCGCGCTGCACGCTTTCGCGCACGCATTGATCGAAGGCGTATTTTATATCTTCAAACATTACAAAAACGACAAAAAGCAAATTTATCAAGCCCTTACGCAATTATTGGGATTTTTATTTAATAATATGAGGAAGCAACTATGAGTTATGTGCAAATGAAAGACGTCTATAAACGCTACCACATGGGCGAAGTTACGATAACGGCATCGGACGGCGTCGATTTTTCTGTCGAAAAAGGGGAGTTCGTTGTTATCACGGGCGCAAGCGGCGCGGGCAAAACAACCGTGCTGAATATCCTCGGCGGTATGGATACCTGCGACGAAGGCAAAGTACTGATCGACGGAACAGATATCGCGAGATACAACACGAAGCAACTGACGAAATACCGCAGGAACGATATCGGATTCGTGTTTCAGTTTTATAATTTGATGCAGAATCTCACCGCGAAAGAAAACGTGGAACTCGCCGTACAGATCTGTAAAGACTCGATCGACCCTGCGGAAGTATTGCGCCGTGTCGGTCTTCAAGATAGGATGAATAATTTCCCGTCTCAATTATCGGGCGGCGAACAACAACGTGTCGCCATCGCGAGAGCCTTGGCGAAGCATCCGAAATTATTGTTGTGCGACGAACCTACGGGCGCGCTGGATTACAACACGGGAAAAACTATACTAAAATTATTGCAGGATACGTCTAAAAACTATGACATGACGATCTTGGTCATCACGCATAACCAAGCCATCGCGCCGATGGCGGACCGCGTGATCAAAATGAAAAACAGTAAGGTGTCGGATATTGTCATAAACCCATGCCCGATGCCCGTTGAACAGATAGAATGGTAGGCAGATGAAGAAAAAACCACACGCATTATCAAAAGACATCTTTCGTCAAATATGGAAAACCAAAAGTCGATTCCTGGCGATCTTCGCGATCATAGCTTTGGGAACGGGCTTTTTTGCCGGGCTTAAATCCGCGGCACCCGATATGCTCGACAGCGTACAGGTCTATTACGAAGAAGCCAATATGCCCGATCTGCACTTTGTTTCGACATTCGGCTTCGATGAAAATGATGTTCAGGCCGTTGCGGATTACAAGGATACCCAAATATTACAACCGGGCTACAGCGTGGACGCATTCGTTTCTTTAACCGAAACGCGCGATGTGATCGTAAAGACGTACTCTATCGATCTTGATAAACTTGCGCAAAACGAAACGTATCTCAATAAGCTTGTCTTAACGGAAGGACGTTTGCCCGAAAACGAAAACGAATGTGTTGTAGACAGCGGTGAATATTTGCAAGGCGCTTTTGAGATCGGACAGGAAGTCACACTATTCCGTAATGACGATACTTTAGACGATATGCTGAAGAACAAAACATTTACAGTCGTCGGCTTCATTAAGACACCCCAATATCTCTCCTATGAACGAGGTAGCACATCGCTCGGTAACGGCATCATCAATAACTATATCTATGTCTCGGAAGATAATTTCGACATGGAGGTGTATACCGATCTTTGGATTTCTCTAAAGACCACGGAAAACGTGGCGTTCTTTACCGAACAATATAAAGACGCAACGGAAGACGCGCTAGACGATCTGGCGATCATAGCCGACACCAGAGAAGAAGAACGTTACTGGGGAATATACAACGAAGCAAAAGCTGAACTCGATGACGCGCTTGCAGAATGGCAAGACGGCTACGATAAATACGAAGACGGTCTCGCCGATGTTGCCGACGGTTGGGATGCCTATGACAACGGCATCGTGGAACTGAAAAATTCCGAAAAAACATTGGACACCGAACAAGCGAATCTGAATGCCGCACGCAGTGAAATAGATGATTTTACTGAACTTCGCAATGCTGTCGGCGATACGGTCGAAGCTTTTGCCTCTACATATATCCCCGCACCTGCGCCTTTACCGGATGATATTACGGAACTGATCGCAGTGAGCGCTACTTTTAATGATATCCTTGGCGGCGGTGTGCAATTTGACGTGTTGTTGGAAACCTATATACGCACAGACCCTGCCGACCCGAATAAAGCGATCTTACAAGCGCAACTTGCGGGTATGCTGGGTGGGATCGATACCTATATTGCCGCAGTGATCACGGAGCTGGATAACGGACAAGACGCGATCGATGACGGTAGAAAGCAGATTAAAGACGGATACGCCGAACTCGCGGACGCAAAGATAGAACTCCAAGACGCTGAAGCGAAACTGAAAGACGCTAAAGTCGAATTGGATGACGGAAAGAAAGAGATCGATGACGGATACGCTGAATTGGAAGACCTCGAAAAGCCGGAGTGGTATTTATTCGACCGTAACAGTTTTCCCGCTTACAGCGGATACGAAGATAACGCGGAACGAATCGATAGGATAGCTTCCGTATTCCCCGTATTTTTCATCCTTGTCGCTATGCTAGTTTCCTTAACGACGATGACACGTATGGTCGAAGAGCAACGTACCGAGATCGGTACATTGAAAGCACTGGGTTATAAGAAATCTCAGATCATCGCAAAATATTTGATCTATGCTTCGTTAGCAAGCCTGTTGGGAAGCGCAGTCGGTTTGGTTGCAGGCTTCCGCATATTCCCTTCGGTCGTCTATTTCGCCTACGGAATGATGTACATGTTGCCGGATCTGGTCGCACCGTTTCGTTGGGATTACGCATTGATCACCGCAGGCGTCGCATTGGCTTGCACAGGCGTTGCAGCTTTTGCCGCAGCGATAAAGACCTTACACGAAGTACCCGCTGAGTTGATGCGTCCGAAAGCGCCGAAAGCAGGCAAACGCATCTTCTTGGAGAAGATCGGATTTTTATGGAACCGCCTCAGTTTCTTACAAAAAGTTACCGTTCGTAATTTGTTCCGTTATAAAAACAGGATACTTATGACCGTGATCGGTATCGCAGGATGTACGGCTTTATTGCTTGCCGGCTTCGGAATGCGCGTTTCAGTCGGTTCGATCGTAGATAAACAATATACGGATATCTTTGTATACGACGGCACCATGGTCTATGACGATTCTGTTACAGATGAAGAATACGCTGACCTGCGAAATGAGATCGACGGATTGACGACCATCTCGGAAAAACTTCAGATACGAATTTCTTTGACGGATGCGTCTTCACAAGACGATATGAGCGATACGTCTCCGTGTTATCTGTTCGTAACAGAGGAAGCCGATAAGATCGATAATTACATCGGACTGCATACAAGGATAGAGCAAGAACCGCTGACGTTAACGGACGACGGTGTTGTTATCACAGAGAAGCTTTCGAAATTATTGGAACTGCAAACAGGCGATACTTTTTCGGTAGAAGTGGACGAAAACAAGTGGGTCGAAGTAACGATCACAGGCATCTCGGAAAATTATGTCATGAATTACGTATATTTTTCAGAAGCGTACTACGAATCGATCGTAGGAGAAGCACCCGTTTACAACGCGTTTGTATTCAATATGTCCGATACGTCGGATGAAGCTGAAGACGTTATCGCTGCCGTCGCCGCAGACAGTGACTATATTTTGACCGTATCGTTCACATCGAATATATCTACGGACTTTTCCGATAATATGGATAGTCTCGATTACGTTATCTTGGTGATCATACTTTGCGCGGGAGCATTGGCTTTTATCGTTCTGTATAATTTAGCGAACATTAACGTTACAGAACGCGTCAGAGAGATCGCTACGATCAAAGTGCTCGGCTTTTACGATAAAGAAGTATCGAAATACATCAATCGTGAAAATACCATATCCGCAATGATCGGGACGATAGTAGGACTTTTCCTCGGTGTTCCTTTGGAGAAATTTATCATTCAAACAGCCGAAGTAGATAACATGATGTTCTTACCCGATATTACACCCGAGAGTTTTATATACTCCGTTTTACTGACCTTAGCGTTCACGTTCATCGTCAACTTCGCCTTGCATCATACATTGCGAAAAGTCGATATGGTCGAATCGTTGAAATCGATAGAGTAAAAAATCTGCTTTAAATAAAGCATTTGTAAGCATGGGACTTTTTTGGAACATCGAATTAGGATACATTGTGTTTTTAAAGACTGCTGCGTTCGGCAGTCTTTTTTTATTATAGATCTCAAATTTTGATACTGACATGTTATAATAGAAAAACAAAATTCAAGAATAACGGAGATGGGCTTATGAAAGACGCTATCAAAGACATATTTTATTCCTTGGGAGCAGAACTCTGCGGAGTCGCTGCGATAGACCGTTTTGCACAGGCACCGGAAGGATTTCACCCCACCGATCTTTACAAGAGATGTAAGAGCGTTATCGTATACGGAAAAGTGTTACCGAAAGGATTGTATCAAGTGGCTCCGCGCCTGATCTACACACATGAGTTTGAAGTGAATCGCGCTGAGACCGATCGTATCGGCTATTTAGCTGCTCTGGAGATCGAAAAACTTAAAGCGAGTGCCGTACCGCTTCCCTGTGATACACCTTATGATTACTGGGATGAAGAAAACAAAGAAGGACGCGGATTGCTTTCGATGCGCCATGCCGCCGTACTGGCCGGTCTCGGACGCATGGGGAAAAGCACACTGATATTAAACGGTGTCTATGGCAATCGTTTTACGATCGGCGCAGTATTAACCGACCTTGTACTGGAATCCGATCCTATAGCGGACCCGGTTTGTTTAGCGGGTTGCACACTTTGTTTGGCAAATTGCCCGAGCGGTGCTTTGAGCGGCAGCCGTGTAGATCAGAAAAAATGCCGAGCGTATACCTATTCCTCAAATGAGAAAGGCTACGCGATCACCAATTGCAATACATGCCGCGTGATCTGCCCTATGGGTCAAGGTAAATTATATTGATACTTTATATCCGTAAATACCCATTAATAAAGCATTTTTACGGTGCGGACATTTTTGGTGCATGGGTAATTATCTATAAACACACTTAAAAGGAGCGTTATAATGAGCGCTTGGTACAACGATTTGAGTAAAATATTCGCTGCATATCCGGATGTCTCATTCGGTTTCTCCGCAACGGACTTCAGCAGATGCAAGGATACCTATTCTTGTGCATTGGTTTATGCGGTTGCGCATACCGAACAATTGTCTGAAGATACCTATGAGGAAAAAAAATTTGAAGAGATTCTGAATCAAACGTTGGAGCGCAGCAATGTCATTGCAAACGAACTTATTGAGGTGCTAAAAAAACATAATATAGTATACTGTATACCGCCGGCTGCACAATCAAACGAACAAACTTTGATCGCTCCGTTTTCCTTTAAATTCGCGGCTGTATGTGCGGGACTGGGTTGGATCGGCAAAAACAATGTGCTGATAACGGAAGGTTTCGGACCGCGCGTTCGTCTGTCCGCCATATTGATCGATACTGAGCCGCCGCTTGCTCCAACGATCGCTGAGAATAAATGCCCGTCGGATTGCACATATTGTGTCGATGCTTGCCCTTATAACGCACTTTACGATCGACGTTGGCGCATCGATATCAAACGGGGCGAAATGATCGATTATCAACTTTGCAATCAAAAACGAAGCCTTTACTTGAAAACTCATCAAAGAAAAAATGCCTGCGGTCTTTGTATGGTATCATGTCCTGTCGGATCGCAAAATATCTTTTAAATAAAGGATATAAGCTATGCGGACATTTTTGGTACATGGGTAAAAGTTCTGTAAAACAGAAGCAATTTACGATCAAACGGAACTGTTTCCGATTGACTTAGGCAGTTCGGTCAAAGCCAACGGATCAATTCGATCTGCAGTTTATAAAAAATATTTCGGACTTGACAAGCCGAGAAAGCATGCTATAATGTACATAAAAAAGTCGGTGCCTCGTATGTGAGGAGAATAGGGAAATAGGTGAAAGACCTATACGGACCCACCACTGTAACGCGGAGCAAGCGCAAAAGCCACCGGGAACGGGAAGGCGCGCAAGCGAAGAAACGAAGTCAGGAGACCTGCCGAATTTTAATAAGACTGTGCTGAGCGAAGGTAAAGTTCACATCATTTTGATGTGGACTTTTTTATTTATATAAAAACTGATTTGGAGAGAGAATGAAAGCTTATGTACTCAAAGCGGAAAAGACATTGACAGAGGA
This sequence comes from uncultured Anaerofustis sp., assembly GCA_963674555.1. Classification (GTDB taxonomy): domain Bacteria; phylum Bacillota; class Clostridia; order Eubacteriales; family Anaerofustaceae; genus JBGMEA01. The sequence goes on from OY771429.1 coordinate 1,155,276, forward strand.
AGATCGGGCGTTGCCAAAGTGCGCTTCGGGGGAAGCGTTGGTCAAAGTAACGGCTTGCGGGATATGCCGAACCGATCGAAAGGCATGGTCGATCGGACAAAGGGATTTGCATATGCCGCGTATACTCGGTCATGAGATCGTCGGCGTTGTCGAAGCTGTCGGATCGGACGTCGATTCCGCATTGATCGGAACGCGCATCCTCGTGCATCCCGGTGTATTCTGCGGTGAATGCGAATATTGCCGAGAGGGGCGCGATCAGCTATGCGGAGAAATGCGTATACTCGGATTTCACACGGACGGCGGTTTCGCCGAATACTGCCTTATACCCAAAGAAGCGGTTAGGAGCGGTTGTCTGATACCGATACCGAACATGCTAGACGATTTAAGAGCTACACTTGCCGAACCGATCGCGTGCGCATTGAATATGATGTACGCATTGGAAACGACAAAGGACGATTTTAGTGTCAAACGTTTATTGATCTTCGGCGGCGGTGCGCTCGGGTTTATCACGGCATTGCTTTGGAAGCACCGAGGTTTACGGTCGGAACATATTACGATCGTTGAACCGAACGAACAAAAGCGAAAATTGCTGAGAGAACACGGTTTTGACAGTGTCGATACAGACAGTCTCGATAACACATATGATATCGCGATCAATTGTTGCCCCGACCCCAGTGCGTTTGAAACAGCGATCAAACATTTGAAGGCAGGCGGGAGCTTCGGTTATTTCAGCGGATTGACGGGCGATACAATGCCTTCGATCTCTGCACTTAATCTCATCCATTACAAGGAATTACATATCGTAGGTTCTTACGGTTGTGCGTTAAAACACACAAAAGAAGCGGCAAAACTATTGGCGCTAGGACTTTTTTCGGATATCCCGATCGAGATCATAGCACCGAAAGAATTAAGCGAGCATATCAAACAGAGCGAAAAAGATAATTCGGTCGTAAGCATATTAAAATTATAGGAGAGATAAAAAAATGGAGCAATTTTCAACAGCGATCACAAAACTGATCAACAAGGAAGACTTGACGTACGAGGAAATGAGCTATTATTTTCGTAAATTGATGAACAACGAGGAGACCGAAATGCACCAGGGCGCGTTTTTATCGGCGCTTGCGGCAAAGGGCGAAAGTCCGCAGGAGATCAAAGCCGTATGGCAAGCGATCATGGACTTGGATACGGCGGACGGCATACCCGATGTGGATGCGGACTTACTCGAAAACAGCGGAACGGGTATGGACAGATTAAAAACGTTTAATATCAGTTCGCTCGCCGCGCTGATAGCGGCGGCCGACGGCGTAAAGATCGCAAGACACGGGGCGCGCGCTATCACATCAAAATGCGGCGCGATCGATGTATTGGAAGCGGTCGGTGTTTATGTGGATGCTGACGCGGAAACAGTGAAGAAGAGCGTCGAGACCGCGGGCATCGGTATTTTTAACGGCATGAGCCCGAAGATCCATCCTTTCGCGCTCGGTCGTATACTCAGCCAGATATCATTCGGCACGGTATTGAATGTCGCGGCATCGCTCGCGAACCCCGCAAAACCGACACTTGCCGTACGCGGCGTTTACGAAAAGGGTATGTGCTTACCCGTGGCGCAGATCATGAAAGAGATCGGATTTAAGCGCGCATTCGTGTTATGCGGACTGAATGATGAAGGCATCAGCATGATCGACGAAGCCTCAACGATCGGCGAGACCGCATATGCGTATTTGAAAGAAGACGGAACCATTGAAGAAGGTACGTTCACGCCTGAAAGTTTAGGGCTTACACGTACGACAGCGGACGCGATACGCGCGATGGACAGCGTGGAAGAGAACGCCAAGTTGTTTTTACGCGTGCTCACGGGCAAAGCGACAGCGGAACAGGAAGACATCGTATGCTTAAACGCGGCGCTGATCCTAACGGTCGCGGGGAATGTCGGATCGATCGAAGAAGGTTGCGCGAAAGCAAAGACATTGTTGAAAGACGGAAGCGCATTGGTTAAACTCCGCGAATGGACACAAACGCAAAGCGACCCCGATAATTCAAACGCGGGAACAGAAAAGCTCGAAGCCTTACTAAAGGAAATATAAGATGAAGTTGTACGCCGTAAAAAGCGGAGAGAGGTATTTGAAATATTCTGGTGACAACGTAGAACTTGTCGGTATGGAAAAAGCAAGCGTGTATCCGTCCGAAGAAGCTGCAAAAGCGTTGCTTGAATCAGCACAAAAAGCAGGTTTCACAAATGTTCACATCGTAGTTTTAACGATCACCGAAACCGAATTATAAACAAAACCATAAATCAAAGACACCCGTAATCCGCTTAACTAAAGCGTTTTACGGGTGAGGACTTTTTTGGGACAGGGGTTTGACTGCTCTATTATATTCTTTTCATCCTTGACACAATTATGAAAAAAGCATACGATGATTATACAAATATATAAGGAAGTGTTTGTTTTGAAACAAAAAGATCATCTTATACTATTTTTCATTACAGTCTTCTTGGGCTCATGGATCCTTTGGAGTCCGTCCGTTTTATTAAGTTTGGGATATCAAGTACCGACCTTCTTTTTATTCATCGGTATGTTCGCTTCTTTTGTTCCGAGTATAGCAGGACTTGTTCTTACGAGAGTCAAGTTCGGTAAATCGGACATGAAAGCTATGCTGAAAAGCGCGGTTAATTTTAAGTTCCCGATGAAGTGGTTGTTGATCGTTCTGTTGTTCCAACCGATTTTGATCGGTGCTTCTTACTATATCGCTAAAGCTCTCGGATACGCGGGCGAATCTGCTTATCTGAGTAATCCCATAACGATCATTTTCGTATTCCTGCAGATATTTTTTGTGGGCGGTGCGCTCGGAGAGGAATTCGGTTGGCGCGGGTATGCTTTACCGAAATTACAAAAACGTTTTTCACCGCTTATCGCTACATTGATACTTGGTGTCATCTGGGGCGTTTGGCATTTACCGCTGTTTTTCATAAGCGGTACAGTTCAGTCCTTTATCCCGTTTTGGGAATTCATCGTACAAACTGTCTTACTTACGTTCGTATATACATGGGTATTCAATCACACAAAGGGCAATCTGTTCCTGATGATACTGCTTCACGCGGTCGGAAACACAGCTTCCGCAATCTTCCCTTTTTGGCACACACAGTACGGAAGATGGATCGGCTTTGCCATCTTATTGGCGGCGCTGCTTGTTTATCCTATCCGTCATTTGAATAAACCAACTACAGAATAACAAAACCAAAAAAGCCTCACTGAATTATAGTGAGGCTTTTTTATTATCGATTTTTGTTTTAATTAAAGGGTTTTATGGGTGTGGACTTTTTTGGGACAAGATAAATATCAATAATATCCTTTACATTACAATGTGCCTAATTACTTATAGTTTATCAAGAATACTATTTATTTGCTTAATTATGTCTTGAATCTCAGGCATCTTTAATTCCTTCTTCAAATCTATCAGGCAAGAAACGCTATTGCCATCCCTATCTTGTTTCTTGCATAAATACTTGTCTTTTACATTTCCTGCAATCAGATGTTTCACAAATTGTTTTATAAGAGGAACCAAGCAACTTTCAGCTATATTCGCAATATCATAAGCAGTGTCTTCTTTTATTCGCTCGATTACAACTCGTTCTAAAGTAAGATGACTTGTTGATTTATTAATCAAATTATTAACTGTAGCATCTTTTAATTTTTTTATTTTCATTTGTGTGAGAATTTCCTCTATGTCTTGACTTAATAGCTTTACCGCATCTGTATCTTTTAAAATATCTGTATATACTATATTTGTCAAATAATCTTTTGAGAAAAATTCTAATAAATTTCGTAAGTGTATTCGATGATCTTCAAGAATAATATTATTAATAAAGATATTATCGCAACCCAATTTTTTAGTTCCTAAATACATTTTGATTTCATAGAGAACATGTTCTAATACCTTACCTTTCATTTCTAATATTTCGCTTTGCTTTTTATTATCCATATCTTTCCCCTTACTATTTAATAACAAAGACCATCGACAAAGTCGATGGTCTGAAATATCTGTTATCGTCTCCCTGCGCCCCCACCACGAGAACTTCCGCCGCCACCGGAGTGACTGCCTCCGCCTCCGCTTGAACGACTTCCTCCGCTGAATCCGCCGCTCCTTGATGAGCTTCCGCCGAAACTGCTTCTGGAACTTGAAGAGCTGCTTGAACTTCCACCGAAGAAAGACCTGCCCGCTCCGCCGCCTCTGGACGAACCGCCTCCGCCCGAGTTGCTTCCTCCGCCGAACGGCGTATCATCGTCATCGTTCCTGCCGAAGAAAGAGCGTTTCTTGGTCTTTGTGGTGCTGTTTGTCGGTGGTTTTCTATACGGTGTTGTCGGATTACGGTTCGGGTCATTATAACGTGGGGGTGTATAATACCTGCGCCTTCTTGATGCTCTGCGTAATATCGATATCATAATAATAATGACAATGATGATCAATATGATCCAAAACGCGCCTAATCCCGATGAAGGCCGACCGTTATCAATAGGTGTTGGATCCACCGGTGTCGGATCGACAGGTGTCTCTCCACCGTTATTCGTTCCGGGATCGATCACCGCACCGCCCGAGGATAAGGTTACATTATAGTAAGAAGCCAGATCTTCAGCTACTGCGTCAAATACTTTTTCCACACCGCTGTCATAATCTCTCGCCGCAAAATCATCTTCGAGATAGTAATATAATAAGTCACCCATATAAGACGGAGTCAAATAATTTTCCAATCCGCTGCCGCAAGACATCCAGTAATTGTCTTCCCCGATAACAAGCAGGATCAATACGCCGTTGTTATACGTAGATGAACCGATGCCCCATTCATTGAATAAGGTATAGGCGTAATCTTCGATATCCATACCGTCAAGGAAATCGACCGTGACGACAACGACCTGCGCACCGGTCTGATCGTAAAGACTGTCATTGATAGCGACGATATAGTCTTCGGTATTACCGCTTATGACATTCGCGTAGTCCGCGACGTAAAACGCCGATGTCGGTTCGACGACCTCAGCCGTAACCGCGGGCATAAATGCCAACAGTACGATAAGCACCGTAAGACATATGGCTAATATTTTTTTCTGTTTCATATGAGTTTCCTTAATACTTTATCTTTGCTATTCGTACAGATCGAGCGAATCGACAAACGCTATCTTACTGATCAAATTCGTTGGGAACTTTTTGAGCAGATCATTGAATTCACCAGCTGATTCGTTATATGCGTCATACACATGTCCGATGATACTGTTGCGCGAATCGAGCTCTGTTTTGATGTTTGCGTTATAACGTACATCTTCTTCACTTAAATTCATGCTGTTTAACTTTTGATTGAGCGCATCACACGCTTCGGTCAGCTTAACGTTCGTAGCGTACTTTTCGGGAAATGTCTCAGCATTTTCCAGTTCCGTTATCGCGTCTTCACAAGCGAGGATCAAAGCATCGTCAGACGCCAGATAACGTTCTGCGACAATGATCAAGTTTTTCGCGGAGCCGATACGCGCGTCAAGGTCATAATCGATACCCATATCGTTGTTTTCAGTTCCGCTTATTAAAATGCTTTCCGCTTCGTCTCTCAATTTTCCGAGTGATCGGCTTCCACCGATACTGACAGCGCCTACGATCATTACGATACACAGGATGATCGCCACAGTACGATTCTGCAAGAATTTCATGTTTCCCCCGTTATGGTCATGCAAGTTAATTTGCACTGTACTTTTTTTGGGACATCATTAATAAAGTCTGTTTAGTTTCTGATTTCCAGTAATTTTTGTTTCAATTCATTTTCAATACGGTTGAGCTCAACTTGCGCTTCGCGTCTCTTTTGTCTTCCGTCAGCCTGTATCTGCATAACTTCGTCGATCGTTTCGATCAAAGCCGTATTGGTGTGTTTGAGTGTTTCGATATCAACGATACCGCGTTCGCTTTCTTTCGCGGTCTCGATCGTTCCGGTTTTTAATTTGTCCGCGTTTTCTCTTAGCATCTTATTGGTCATATCCGTTACTTCACGTTGCGCTTTCATTGCTTGTTGCGAATGCGCCAAACCGAGTGCCAATACCATCTGGCTTTTCCAAAGCGGAATGGTATTTACTAAAGATGAATGGATCTTTTGAACCATAAGGCTGTCATTGTTCTGAACAAGACGGATCTGCGGTCCCATTTGTATGGATATCATCCTGGTAAGTTCCAAATCGTGCAGACGTTTGTCAAAATTATTGGCATGTGTTGCCATGTCGTTTGCTTTCTGCGCGTCTTCGGGAAGATTGGATGCTTTTGCTTTTGCTTGCAATTCGGGCAAGATCTTTTCGTTGATCTCTTTGAGTTTGATCTTACCGGCTTCGATATACATCGTAAGCTCTCTGAAGTAATCAAGGTTCATAGCGTACATCTTATCGAAGATCGCGATATCTTTCAATAAGACGACTTGATGGTTCTCAAGTGTTTCGCTGATCTTATCGACATTCACTTCCACGCGGTTATAACGCGCGATCATTTTTCTGATCGCTCTGTTTACGCTTTTGAAAAGCCCCAAGAATCCGCGTCCTTCCGAGTCCGCTGAGAACCCTTTAAGTTCTACGACCAATTCCGAGAGCATGTCGCCGACAGAACCCATATCTTTTGTTTTGACTTTATCGAGCGCTGTTTCCGAAAATGTAGCGATGTGCTTTTGCGCTGCCGAACCGTATTCGATCACCATGTTTGGATTCGTAATATCGATCTTCTGCGCAAATTCTTCGACCGCTTTCATTTCTTCGGGGCTCAAATTTGTCTGTTTCGCTTCCACTTCAGCCGGGATTACTTCTTTACTACCTTCGCTCAAAACTGTCTCCAATTCTACTGCAGGTGCATCGTCCAGTGTAAGTACAGGCACAGATGTCAATTGCAATGTTTCATCTTTTTTCATCTCAGTCATCATCGTTCTCCTTTTATTCGTTTATTTTTGCATATCGGATATACTTTCTCCGATCAGATCTTCTTGTTTCAAAATACTTTCGAATACGGTTATGTCCGTCGATATATCAAGCGCGTCGTCCGCAAACATCTTATCCAATTGTTTTTCAAATGCGTTACCGATCGTGCTGAGCATCTCATTGATCTTTTTCATTGTTTCAACGATGTTTTCGCCTACGGTATCCTGTTCTTCCATATCTTCGTAGGCTTTTAATAATTTAACTGTGGTCGGCAGATAATAATTTAAAAATCTTCTGACCGAAGAGCGCGTTTGATTATCTTCGACCACTTCGTCAAAGATCTTTTTCGTCAAGTCTTCAATATGTGTGATCTTACGACTGATCTCAACATCATCGATCTGATCGTTCAATGTACGGATTTGTGTGATATAACTGTTTACTTCGATGATCATCTCATTTACTCGACTGTCGGAAGAGTTGGATAGAAGCGGCGGTAATTCCACTTTGATCTCTTTTGCGGGTATCACTTTACGCAGTAATAAAGAGACTCCGATCGAAACCCCCAAAACGATCAACACATCTGCCAGTCGATATAAGGGGAAGATCAGAGCGTACAGCAGCCATACAAGTCCGATCGCATATATGGGGATGACGGATCTTTTCTTAATTATTTGCATTTATTTACTCCGTAATGTTATTGAATATACTCAAATCTTATAGGCATTTTAAAAGCTTGTCAAGGAATTTTAAGTAAAGACACAAAAAGAAAAAAGACACATCTATTTATGTATCTTTTTTATCTTGCTTTTCTAAGATAATAGAACATATGTTCTATTATTGACCTACCGTTGCATTCGTATCGATCGTATTGATATCTTCATACTTGGTTTGCTCGTACAACGCATCACTCGCTTGTATCAAAGTTTCTGTCGGTTGGTAGTCGGTTTCTCCGTATATTTTCAAATGCAGATCTTTTACCGCATCTTCCAATCTATACGGTAATAAAACCATCGCTCCTGCAATAGTGGCGCTTTTCAAATACGCTTCATCTGTAAGCGCTTGAACCTGCGGCATACCGTTTGCTCTGTACAGACGATAAGCTAAAAGCAAGATATCACTGTTGGTGAGTGAAGTTGAAATGTCATCGGATACTGCCATAGCCAAACTTGTGATGAGATCGATACTTAGTTCGGATTTGATTTTTTGAAAGATCAAACTCAATACTTCTCTTTGTCGAGCCGTTCGGTCAAAATCACCGTTACCCAGTTTTCTGATCCGCACATAGGCAAGTACTTGATGCCCGTCACATATTTGCGTGCCGACGGATACGTAGTCGGACGGCTCCCCGTCGAGCAGCTTGTTGCTTTCTTTGATGGTTTTATTCATGATATCGACTTCTTCTTCCGTGATCGTAAGCTCAATACCACCGACAGCATCTACGATATCCGCAATCGCATTGAAATTTACGGTTATATAATCCGTGATGTCCATATCAAAATTCGTGTTGATCGTCTGCACCGCTAATTTCGGGCCACCGTAATAATAAGCGGCATTAATCCTTGTGTAATACTCTGTCGGGATATGTATGTAGGTATCTCGCATGATCGAAGTGATCTTAATATCGTTATTTTCTTTATCGACACTTAATATCATGATCGTGTCACTTCTGCTGTTTACTTCGTCCGGTCGCGCGTCTACTCCGAATAAAGCAATATTGATAACATCGCTGTCAAGCGTTTTTTCGATCACGCCGTCATTGATCATCAATTCTTCCGCTGTTTGCCCAATATCGACGCGATCTATTTTTGCGGAAGCTTCGAGAAGCATTTTGCCGATATTGTATCCTTCAAACCCGATTAAAGCGAGCCCAACAAGCAACAAAAACACAACCGTCCTTCTGATCGGATGTGTCTTCTTTTTCTTCTTTTTCCTAACGATTCGTTTGATTTTCCTTCTTGCCATGTATATCTCCGATGTCGCAATTGCTTAAATTCAACAATATCATAAAAAAGTTCTTTAAATTACGCTTTACACCAGATCATCGATTTGCCAATCAATCGGCTTTATCCCGTTTGCAACTAAATAACTGTTTGTTTTCGAAAAAGGTTTACTGCCGAAAAATCCGCGAGAAGCCGAAAGCGGCGACGGATGAGGTGATTTGATAATAAGATGTTTAGGGTTGGTAATAAGAGCCTCTTTACTTTGCGCAAAAGCACCCCATAAAATAAAAACGACGGGTTCGTCTTTTTCGTTGAGTAATGATATAATACGATCCGTAAAATGCTCCCAACCGAGTTTTTTGTGCGAAGCTGCCTTGTGTGCGCGAACGGTCAAAACTGCATTTAGCATAAGCACACCTTGCTCTGCCCACTTTACCAAGTACCCGTGATTCGGAATATCATATCCGAGATCGTCTTTGAGCTCTTTATAAATATTTTTAAGTGACGGAGGGATATCGATATCCTTTTGTACAGAGAAACAAAGCCCGTGCGCTTGTCCTTCGTTATGATACGGATCCTGTCCAATGATCACCGCTTTGGTATCGCTGTATGCCGTTAAGTGCAATGCATTGAAGATATCATACATATTGGGATATATACGATGCTCTTTATATTCTTTGATCAATTGATTTCTAAGTTCAATATAATATTCTTTTTGAAACTCATCCGATAATATCGTTTGCCAATCATTTTCAAAAAATACAGTCATTGCGTTCCTTCACTATTGATTTTGATGCCGATACACCACTACACGAATTAATAATGATCTATTCTTTGGCCATCTTCATAGTAAAATTCTCTTTGAAGATCCCCTTTTTATCCAATGCCTTTATGCCGATATATGTCAGCACGATAAATACCAAGCCGGAAATCAACCCAAGAATATCCGCACTGAACATAACAAACTTAGAAAGGACATAGTAACCCAGAACAGCACCGATAATAAATCCGATAAACGGAATACCGTATGCGATAAAGGAAGCCGATAATATGCTTGAAAACTCCATTTCAACTTCTACGGTATCGCCTGTTTTTACACCGCGTGTGTTTTTGATCTCTGCCTGAACCGTTTGGTTTTCACGTCCGATCATGCACTTACCACAATTACCGCAGGCACCGGATCTTGCTACTTCCACTACGGCTGTATCATCATTTGCATCTATTACAAAAGCAAGTTCTTTCATATAATTTATCCTTTCGAGAGATATCTTCGCTCCGCAATACGCGGATTTGGAAGAGCTAACGATATTATTATACTATGATATAACGAATTTAAAAAGCGAACGTTCTGTGCAAGCTGCATTTTATTTGATATGTTCAAGGATATCACACAGCTCATCATTTACATCCGGTGTTCCCATTTCTCGTGTCAAAAAAGTTCCGTGACAATCAGACCCACCTGAGATCACAAGCTGATGTTTCTTGCAATATGCGGTATAATAATCCGTTTGATCTTTTAAAGCATTATACGGACTGTAGCATTCGACGCCGTCTATACCCAATTCACGAAAAATATCCAACAACTGCTCATCCATGATATTTCCCGGGAAATGATAGGATGGATGCGCTAAAACGACAGTAGCTTTTACTTGATGCAGCATTTCGATCACATCAGCAGTTTTATGGAATAAGCGCGAACTGGATATGTCAAGTTCATTTTTCAAAACCACGTACTCTTTCAATCCACTTACGACATTTTTGGACAGTAAGTAATTGAGAGAGAGAAATCCGCCGTTTTGTTTCTTTTGCGCAAATTCTTCAAATTCATCTACTGTAACTTGCGGGTATTTTTTTGCAACTTGAGCGATGATCTCCGATTCTCGTGCGTGACGAACGCGTGCGATATCTGCTTGATAATTGCAGATCAAAAGATCGTTTATATCAAAATCGTACCCAAGGATATGATATTCCATCCCTTCGTAATTCGAAGTAGCTTCGATCGCTGATATACAACGGAGCCCCTCTGTTTTAGCGTATTCCATCGTTTGCCTTACATTCGCTACACTGTCGTGATCGAAACAGCAAATACTTCGATATGTTTTTTCCTTGCTTCTTTGACTGTTTCTTGCGGTGTAAAAGTGCCGTCCGACGCGTTTGTATGGATATGCATGTCAATTTTTTGCATGTAAAACTCCTATCTGTGTGTGTTGATTTCATATAATTTTCGTAATTATATTATAATCGTTCTAATTATTTATCTCAATGTAATTGATGTAAAATCATATTTTGTTCGTTATCCTAAAGATTATTAGAAAATTTAATCGATAAATCATATATTATGTATAATTTCCTATTAAAATAATATACTATATAGTATAATATGGATTAATATTTATAAATCATACTTAATTATCGGTTATAACTTCGGAGGAGAGAGTGAGCAATAAAATATCCTTTTTGTTCAAACGAATCGCTACATTACATTATGACAGAATGTTCAAAAGAGCAAAAGAAGTTGCGGATAAAAATAATCGAAGCGCTTTCGTGATATTGCTCGACATGATCTATTCCGGTCTGAAATATCAAGCGGGGTATGAAGATTATGTATTGTTCGATTTCGCGAATCTTACCGCAAAACAGCGAAGCACATATATGACACGCGGAATCAATAACCAAATCGTTCATCATTTCAATCAAAAAGAATATCGACACATACTAAGGAATAAGATCGAATTTCATAAGAAGTTCTCTGCATACACAAAACGCAGTTGGTTGGATGTATCTGATTCATCTTTCGAAACTTTTCAAAAATGGGTAGACGGAAAAGAGGATTTCATCATCAAACCGCCCGATGAAGGTTGCGGTAACGGTGTGCAGAAGATCGTGGTTTCCGAATTTGAGGATCTCAAACAAATATATGATTATATCTTGGAAAGCGGATCGATCCTAGCAGAAGATCGCATTATCCAATGCGATGAAATGGATGCACTCAATCCAAGTTCGATCAATACAGTGCGATTCGTTACGATCTACGATAAAGAATCCGACACTTTAAACTATCCTTTTATATCGGTTCGGATCGGAAACGGAAGAGTCGTAGACAATATCAATAACGGCGGAATGGCCAGCATCGTCGATCCCGAAACAGGAACTATAAAATATCCTGCCTCCGATAAAAACTTTTCTGTTTATGAAAAACATCCCGCTACGGGCACAACAATCGCGGGATTCAAAATACCTTATTGGAAAGAATCACTGGCGTTGGTTGAAAAGATCGTCAGAGAATTGCCCGAAGTCGGTTATGTCGGATGGGATATCGGAATGTCTAAAGACGGACCGGTGTTGCTTGAAGGTAATGATTATCCGGGACATGATATTTACCAAATGCCGGGAATGGTCCCCGATAAAATAGGCTTACGTCCGGTCTTTCAAAAAATGACGCATATGAAACTCTGACCTCGGTCAGTATTTATACAAACCAAAACAAGGAGAAAACAAATGAAAATTTCCACGAAAGGACGATATACTTTGCGACTGATGCTTGATCTAGCAGTCAATGACATAAGCGGAGACTATATTACGATCAAAAGCGTTTCGGAGAGGCAAGATATTTCAATCAAATACTTGGAACAATTGGTCACGAAACTAAACAAAGCCGGTTTTGTGAGTAGCGCAAGAGGCGCACACGGCGGTTACAAATTAACGAAAAAACCGAAAGATTACACTGTCGGTATGATCTTAGATATTGTAGAAGGCGAATTGGCTCCTGTCAGTTGTTTGGAAAAGGGTTCGAAAGATTGCGACAGAGCAAATTGCTGTACGACTCTCAAAGTATGGGAAAAAATCCAAGCGGCGGTAAGCGATGTCGTCGAGAACATCACATTACAGGATCTTGTCGATTCGCAAAACGGCGTAAAAATATTGGAATAGCATATACTATTTTTGGTACATCAACTATGTACGATCAATTTCAAGTATGTGAATTCCCTATAAATAAGCCAATTTTTAAGATGTAACGAACATACGTTCGTTACATCTTTTGCGTATTGATCAGTCAAAAAAACTCTGTTGACGCATATCATAAGATGCTTTATAGCCCGATATAATATCAGACATCTTATATAAAATGCCTGCCTTTTTACATGCATCCTGAAAGATATTTTGCAAAGCCGCACCGTTCGGAGAAGCGCATTGATACTTATTACCGAAATGTTGATTATATTTTTCTTTTACGCCCGGAAATTTTTCATCAAGCTTTTCATAGAAATACAAACGCTGATTTTGTCGCAAGGTCACACCGAAAGCCGGAAAAATAAATTTTGCTCCGCTTTCCTTAGCTTGTGAAACGATAGAAAGGATGTTCTCTTTATTGTCTTCTATAAAAGGCAGAACCGGCATAAGCAATATACCGCTGTAAATACCTGCCTCGGATAACGCTTTTATTGCTGAAAAACGTCGAGAAGAAACAGCCACATACGGTTCGATCTTCTTTGCTAAAAGATCATCTCCGCTTGTTATCGTTATTTTTACGAGGACGGGAGAATGCTGTTGAATTCTTTGCAGAATATCGATGTCGCGTACGACAAGATCGCTTTTTGTATCGATCGCTATCCCGAAGCCATAACGATCGATAAGTTTTAATGCGCCGCGCGTCAGTTCATATTGCTTTTCAAAGGGATTATAGGGATCTGACATCGCACCGGTGGCAATAACGCCTTTCTTTCGCTTTCTGCTTAGTTCATTTTCAATTAGTTGCAATGCGTTTTCTTTGGAACGAACCGTATCAAAATCCTCGATTTGATAGCAGTCACTTCTGCTGTCACAGTAGATACATCCATGTGAGCAACCGCGATAGATATTCATGTTATAATCCGTTCCGAACCATTGTGAAGCATACCCTCTCGCAATGATCGTTTTTGCGGGGACTGTTTGCATCCTATTTACCTGCTTTATATATGATCGAATATATTCTTTTTATTTGTGATAGGTCTCATTTCGATTGATTTTAAAGCAACGATATATCTGTTCGAGCAAGATCAATCGGAATAATTGATGGGGAAACGTCATTTGGGAAAATGACAATAAATAATCGCATTTTTCCTTTACTTCCTGAGAAAGTCCGTAGGAACCGCCGATGATAAAACACAAATGACTTTGACCTGATATGAATAGCGCTTCGATTTTTTTTGCTAAATCTTCGCTCGATAACTGTTTGCCTGAAATATCCAAACCGATAATATAGCTGTTTTTCGGTATTTTAACAAGTATTTTTTCGCTTTCCTTTTCTATAGCTGTATTTGGATCGCCATTACCGTCTTCATCCCCTACGACGATCAAATTTGTTTTTATAAAGCGAGAAAGTCGTTTTTGATAATCTTTGATCCCTTCAGCGATATATCTTTCTTTTATTTTTCCGACACATAAAATTGTCAACATGATCGCTTTCCTTCCGAGATGCTTAGATCTTCTTCCCATTCCGTCATAATGATCGCTGCCGTATGCTCTTCATTATAGATTTTTTGATATAACATCAATGTATTATTTTCTTGCGTAAACTCATAGCACATTTTGTATGCATTTTCAAACAACATACCGAATTTATAACTGATATCTACTTTTTTTAATGTAAATTTACTTGGATCGAGCGGAACTTGATTATTCACGATATAGGAGAAATATACCGCATTATTGACATGCTGGTTATAATCATAATCGGTATAGCGTGTTTGTATCGGAAATGAACGCATCGAACGATGGTCAAGATCGTGTATTTTATCGACTTTACGCATTTTTTCCGACGTTGGCTGATATGTGAGATCTTTATAAGCTTCCGGTATAGCCGATATCTTGCCGGTACTGTTGCTTCTTAAAATCCAATCACACTGCGCTGTGATACGCGTTTCTCCATATTCGTCTTTAACAATATAGTCACGTATACATAAATATTTTGAGTAATATGATTGATAGGTAGAGATCGTAAATGTCTCTTCGGATTTCATCATACGGTTTATTGAAATGCGATATCGAACCAAGATCCAACGATGCTCACTGTTTGCCAGAAACGGATAGGTTTGTTTCAAATCATCGACTTGTTCATCGGCCAGTTGCGAAAATATCTCAGCCAGTCTGAATAGCTTAACGTCTCCGTTGATGTCACAACTGCCGGGAAACAATGTGTATGTACCGTTTTTTACTAAATCCATTACAAACTCCCTATCATTTGATCTTGATATTCATTCCGTTATATTATAGTATACAGCCGTTGTATATGCAATTTGCTTACATAAAAATCTCCTTATTCTCATGTTTCACGTGAAACAATCCCTATCAGATGCTTTATACTGTTTCACGTGAAACAAAAAAACATTGAAAAAAGAGATATGGACTCGCAATGTAAAAAAAATATGTTAAAATGAACTTTAAGAATAAACGGAGGGATCACATGAGCAAAATGATTGCCCTGTTCAACCAAAAAGGCGGCGTCGGAAAAACGACAACTTGCATTAATTTATGTGCCGGCTTGGCTGAGAGAGGGAAAAAAGTCTTAGCAGTGGATTTTGACCCCCAAAGCAATTTGAGTAGCGGGTTGCGAATTGACAGAAAGTCCTTGAAATGTAGCATTTACAATGTACTGTTACACGAAGTTTCGGCTGAAGAAGCCATTATTCATACATCCGTAGAGAATCTGGACATCTTACCTGCAAATATCGATCTTGCGGGAGCGGAAGTAGAAATGTCAAATATTGCACAAAGAGAAACCATATTGAAACGTGCTTTAGCAAACATTCATAACCGTTATGACTATATTATAATCGACTGTCCCCCATCACTGGGCTTATTGCCGGTAAATGCATTAGCGGCAGCTTCGAGTGTTTTGATCCCCATTCAGTGCGAATATTACGCTTTAGAAGGCGTCAGCCAATTAATGAATACGATCAATCTTGTGAAACGCAGCTTGAATCCTGAGTTGGATGTGATCGGTGTATTGCTGACGATGTATGACGCCAGAACGAATTTATCACAACAAGTCGTCGATGAAGTACGTAATTTCTTTGGCACAAAAGTATTCACCTCGATCATTCCGCGGAACGTACGATTAGCGGAAGCACCGAGCCATGGTATGACGATTTTCGAATATGATAAGAGCTCAAAAGGTTCACAAGCATACGCAGATCTGGCAGAAGAATTGATCAAACGTACACCTGTTGATTAATCAACAAAAAAAAGGAGGCTTCCAGTGGCTGGAAAAACTAAAGGATTGGGCAGAGGGCTCGATGCATTGATCCCAACTTATCAAAATGAGCAAAATGACGAACAAAATGGGATCCTTCAAGTAAATATCGACAAAATAAAAGCGAACAAGGATCAACCGAGAAAAAACTTTGCGCCTGAAAAAATAAAGGAACTGTCGGAATCGATCAAGATACATGGGATCATCCAACCGATTTTGGTCGTCGAAAGTAATGGATCTTATACGATCGTTGCGGGAGAACGAAGATATCGCGCCGCTGTATCAGCAGGTTTAAAAGAGATCCCTGTCATCATAAAAGAATTCACTGATGAAGAGATATTGCAAATCGCCTTGATCGAAAACTTGCAGAGAGAAGATTTGAATTCGATCGAAGAAGCGCTTGCGTATAAACAGTTGATGGATACCTATGCTATGACCCAAGAACAGATTGCCGAAAAAATCGGGAAAAGCCGCACGGCCGTGGCTAACACATTGCGATTACTTGGATTATCGGAGAAGATCCAGAAATATATTATTGAAAAACAACTTAGCGCAGGACATGCTCGAGCGATCCTTTCATTGCAGGACGCTAAAAAACAAGAGGCATTTGCCGCATATATCCTTGAAAATCAATTATCGGTTCGAGATGCTGAAAAGGCAAGCAAAGATTTTCAAATAACGCGAAAAAAACCACACCAAAAAAAGAATCATACTTCAAAAGAGCCGTATATTATTGACTTAGAAGATACGCTTTGCCAGAAATTCGGAACAAAAGTCAGTATCGTATCTCATGGCAAAAAAGGAAAAATAGAACTCGAATACTATTCCAATGAAGATCTGGAGCGATTGATCTGTTTATTGGATGAAAATAAGGAAATATAGCATATGGAGAAAAGCGAAAAGAATATCATCAGTTATGCCGTTATCGTAAATATCATACATATCGTACTGTGCCTTCTGTTTTATAGCGTTCGTTTATTGGGATGGAGTCAACAAACCGTAATGCAGTTGATATTTTTCAGTGTCGAAATTTTGATTTGGTTCATTGCGGGCATCATGTACGGATTGGGTATGAAGATCACGAAAATAAAAGACGGTCTGTTATTTGCACTCATATCTCTTTTACCGATATTGATCCTGACTGGTGCGGGAGCGATCATCGGCTTTACATCAAACCCTGAGGTCGCGAATTGGGCTGAGTTTTTCTTTCTGGGTTCGGCAATAAATTTTTGGCACAGGCCGGTAATCCTGCTGACAAAATTTTTATCAAACAGTGCTTACTTACTTTTTGCTGTAAACATCGGCATTCTGTTCCTCGTTTCATCGTTTGGTGTGAATTATGCGATCTCTGCTAATCGGATGAAAAACAAAAGAAAGAAATCGAGAAAAGACAAAGAGCCTGTCAAAGAATCAAACGAAGCAACAACATGAAAAATATCACCCCGCTATCGATCGTGATAGCGGGGTTTTTTGTTATCTGTACTGATATAATAAGTTATTATCAAACGATTTTAAAATAAGGTAAAATCTTAAAATCAAGCTGATCGATGATCTTATGACTTTCTCTTAAGATTTCATCGATCTTAGCTTTATCTAAGTTCATAGCTTTGAAATGCACCGCAGTAGCATAATCGTTAAACTCCTCAAAACTGCAGTCGATATAGCCTCTGTAATACGCGATCCTTAAAGCCAAGCTAGCACCTGCGGCCGAAAAGGCTAGCATAGAAATCTCATCATTTTCCCGATTAATATCAAGATGATATCTTCGATCGTGGATCTTGTATAGATCAACAGAATTACATGACTGTAAATCTTCATAATAAGAATCGGCGCGTTCTTTCATAAAACGCATAACTTTCTTATCTTCGTATACCAGCCGATTCGTCAAAAGGATCTCCACTGCCGTGCTGTATTGCAAATCGTACTTTCTAAGACCATAAAATGATTTATAAATTTTAAAGGCAATTCGATTTTTATTTTCACCTGTATATTTATCGCTTACCGCTTTTGCTAAAGCCGATTTCCTATTGAAATGATATGATATTAGCGGACTAGATATGTCACATGCCTCTGCAATTTGTTCGAAGTAAGTATTCGTATACCCTTGTTCATAAAAATACTTTGTTGCAACTTCAATAATCTTATTTTTATTACTATCAGTTGTGCTGTTGTTTTTCTTTCCTCTACCCATCGTTTGATTATAGCAAATGATCTATATGTAGCACAATAATTTTCTGTCAAAATTCGCAAGAAAATAAGAAAAAATGAACTTGTTTTTAAAAACTGAACCCATTAAGTTTTTTTATTCTCTATCTATTGACAATATCATAAAATTGTCATACAATACAAATATTGGAATGAATTTTAAGCAATTGGATCGACATATGATTTTCAATTATTTTTTTCTTAAATTTTACACGTTTTCCCCCTAAAAAGAACTATATCTGTGTACCGACTATTATTATGGACCTAATTAAATTTACAATATTCATTAATAAAAAAGGGAGGACATACACATGTCAAAAATCCAAGAAGTATCCACAGCAGTGGAAAACGGCAAAACAAAACTCATTGAGGACTTAGTACAAGGAGCACTTGATGAAGGTAGTTCTGCAAACGAGATCCTACAAACAATGGTAGACGCAATGAGCGTAGTAGGGGACAAATTCTCATCAGGAGAAATTTTTGTACCTGAAATGTTAGTAGCGGCAAAAGCAATGCAAAAAGGCGTAGGGGTATTAAAACCGCTATTAGCCGGAGACAGCAGCTTATCACTTGGTAAGTGCATCATCGGAACAGTATCGGGAGACTTACACGATATCGGTAAGAACCTTGTTACACTCATGATCGAATCTGCAGGATTCGAAATGATCGATCTTGGTGTAGATACACCGGCTGAAGACTTTATTGCAGCGATCAAAGAAAATCCGGATGTAAAAGTAGTAGCGTTATCCGCACTTCTTACAACAACCATGCAAGCAATGACAGACACAGTAAAAGCTATCAAAGACAGCGGACTTGAAGGATTCAAAGTAATCGTAGGCGGAGCGCCTATTTCTCAAGAGTTTGCTGATGAGATCGGTGCTGACGGCTATGCTATCGATGCTGGCGCAGGCGCTATCTTAGCTAAAAAAATGGTCCAATAATCAATACAACTCAAACTTTATCAAAAACATAATAACAAAATAAACATAATGTGATTATTGCAATCTGCATATGATCAGAATTAAACGGAGGCATTTTTAATGTTAACAAAAAGACAAAATTTAATTGAAACAATAAAGGGCGGTAGCCCAGACCGATTTGTAGACCAGTACGAATTCTTGGTAAGTCAACCTTCAATATACGGAATGATCATGTCAAATCCCGTATCAGCAGCCGGAGGAAGAGGTGGTCCTGGCGACACTTGGGTAAACGCATGGGGCGTTACATATACATGGCCGGAAGGTGTACCGGGAGGATTCCCAGTACATGGAGATAAGATCTTAGTAAAAGACATCACAAAATGGCAAGATGTAGTTGTAGCACCAAAATTAGATTATCCACAAGAAGATTGGGATGCTGTTGTAGCTTCTCTTGATCCTATCGATCGTGATGAAGTTTTCGCAACACCTTTCGTTGCACCTGGTATTTTCGAACAACTTCATCACTTACAAGGTATGGATAATGCTTTGATGAATTTCTATGAAGAACCGGAAGCAACAAAAGAATTGATCGACTTCTTGGTAGACTGGGAAGTAAAATACGCAAAATTGATTTGCGATAATTTTAAACCGGACGCTCTTTTCCATCACGATGACTGGGGAAGCTTCAGATCTTCTTTCTTAGCTCCTGATATGTTTGAAGAATTCATTTTACCCGCTTACGATAAGATTTACGGAACCTATAAAGCTAACGGCGTTGAACTCATCGTTCACCACAGTGACTCTTACGCAGCAAACTTAGTTCCGATGATGATCGAAATGGGTATGGATATTTTCCAAGGTGCTTCATCGACAAATAATATCCCTGAATTGATCAAAAAATATAATGGAAAGATCTCTTTCATGGGCGACCTTGATAACGGCGTTCTGGATAAAGAAGATTGGACACAAGAATTAGTAGCTAAAGAAGTTCGACGTGCTTGCGAATCGAACGGCAAACACTACTTCATCCCTTGCTTGACAATGGGCGGACCCGGTAGCGTATATCCGGGCGTTTATGAAGCAGTTAGTGAAGAAATCGCTAAAATGAGCCAAGAGATGTTTTAATCTGATCCATTAACATTACATTTACAGCAAAAGGGTTGCAAAATCAATATAAACATACGACTGTTTTTACATGGACAGCTGTATATAAGACATATTGTAAATTTATTTACCTAAATGCATGTAATTGATCAGCTGTCAACTCAGGTGATCGAAAAATTTCGATAATGGAGGCAGTTAGATGTTAACAAAAAAACAAAATTTACTTGAAACGATCAAAGGCGGAAGTCCCGACCGATTTGTAAACCAATACGAATTCTTAGTGAGTCAACCGTCTATATACGGAATGATTATGGCGAATCCCGTAGCGGCTGCACAACCGAGAGGCGGTGGCCCCGGATCGACATGGGTAAACGGATGGGGTGTTACCTATTCGTGGCCGGAAGGAATCCCGGCATCATTCCCTGTTCATGACGAAGAACATATCGTTGTGAAAGACATTACAAAATGGCAAGATGTAGTTAAAGCCCCGAAATTAGATTTTCCGCAAGAAGAATGGGATGCGGCTGTGGAAGCATTAGCTCCCGTAGATCGAGATGAAGTTTTCTTAACACCGTTCGTTGCGCCGGGGATCTTTGAACAACTCCATCACCTTCAAAGCATGGACAGAGCTTTGATGAATTTCTACGAAGAACCCGAAGCTACTAAAGAATTGATCGACTTCTTAGTCGATTATGAAGTGAAGTACGCAAAACTTCTTTGTGATAACTTCCATCCTGATGCTCTTTTCCATCATGATGACTGGGGAAGTTTCCGTTCTTCATTCTTATCACCTGATATGTTTGAAGAATTCATCTTACCCGCTTATGATAAAATTTACGGAACCTATAAAGCTAACGGTGTTGAACTCATCGTTCACCACAGTGACTCTTACGCAGCAAACTTAGTTCCTTATATGATCGAAATGGGCATGGATATCTTCCAAGGATGTTCTTCGACGAATAACGTTCCCGAACTTGTTAAAAAGTACGGTGGAAAGATCTCATTCATGGGCGACCTTGATAACGGCGTTATCGATAAAGAAGATTGGACACATGAATTAGTAGCAAAAGAAGTTCGACGCGCTTGCGAATCAAACGGAAAACACTACTTCATCCCTTGCTTGACAATGGGCGGACCCGTAAGTCTGTATGAAGGTGTTTACGAAGCAGTAAGTGAAGAAATCGACAAAATGAGTCAAGAAATGTTTTAACCGACACAATAAAACATAATAATTCTATACAGCTGTTTTCTTCATTGAAGGCAGCTGTATCACCAATTTACCTTTAGTTACATAACAGATCATCCCCACATTAATAATTGATGGTCAAAAAAATTTAATACAGAGGTAATTAGATGTTAACTATCAGACAAAATTTTATGGAAACGATCACAGGCGGAAATCCCGATCGTTTTGTAAAACAATATGAATTTATGGCAATGATACCCGGCGGAAATCCTGTATCATTAGCTAGCAAAAGACCCGCATACGAAGGTGCACCAAATGAAGTAAACTCATGGGGCGTTACCTATTCATGGCCGAAAGGAATCACAAGGGGCTTTCCTGTACATGATGAAGAACATGTCGTGATCAAGGATATCACAAAATGGCAAGATTATGTCAAAGCACCGAAACTCGATTATCCGCAAGAAGAATGGGACAAATTCAAACCAAATGCGGAAGCGATAGATCGCAATGAATATTTTGCGACATACATGGTAGCACCGGGAGTATTTGAACAATGCCACCACCTTCAAGGTATGGACAAAGCATTGATGAACTTCTACGAAGAACCTGAAGCTACAAAAGAATTGATCGAGTATTTGACAGATTATGAGTTGGCTTACGCAAAATTGATTTGTGATAACTATCATCCTGATGCGATCTTCCATCATGATGACTGGGGAACCTATCGTTCTTCATTCTTGGCACCGTCTATGTTTGAAGAATTTATCATGCCGGCTTACAAAAAAATATACGGATTCTACAAAGAAAACGGTGTTGAGATCATTGTTCACCACAGTGACTCGTACGCTGCGAACTTAGTTCCTTATATGATCGAAGTAGGCATCGATGTGTTCCAAGGTTGTTCAACAACGAACAATGTTCCGGAACTTGTTAAAAAATACGGCGGACAGATCTCATTCATGGGCGACCTTGATAACGGCGTTATCGACAAACCTGATTGGACACCGGAATTGATCGCTTCGGAAGTGAGACGTGCTTGCGAAACAAATGGCAAACATTACTTCATTCCTTGCTTGACAATGGGCGGACCCGAAAGTCTGTATGAAGGTGTTTATGAAGCACTCAGCGAAGAGATCGACAAAGTTAGCAAAGAAATGTTTTAACATTACATAAAAAATATAGAGCATAATGAATTAGACACAGCTGTTTTCTTATTTGAAGACAGCTGTGTCACTAAAATGATCAATAACTTACCTAATGTACATAATAGATCATCCCTACATCAATAATAGATGATCAAAAAAAATGATACGGAGGTAATTAAAATGTTAACTATCAGACAAAACTTTATGGAAACGATCACGGGCGGGAATCCCGACCGATTCGTAAAACAATATGAATTCATGTCCATGTCAAATCGGAATCCGGTAACGGCAAGTGATAAAAGACCCGTGCAAGGCGGACCTGATGTAGTCAACAACTGGGGTGTAACGCGTTCATGGCCGGCACATATCACAAGGGGCTTTCCTGTACATGACGAAGAACACATCGTGGTCAAAGATATCACAAAATGGCAAGATGTCGTTAAAGCGCCGAATCTCGATTATCCGCAAGAAGAGTGGGATAAATACAAAGCGGATTTTGAAGCGATCGATCGAAACGAATATTTCGCAACATATATGGTCGCACCGGGGATCTTTGAACATCTTCATCATCTGCAAGGAATGGACAATGCATTGATGAACTTCTACGAAGAACCCGAAGCAACGAAAGAATTGATCGAATATTTAACGGACTATGAACTCAAATACGCAAAGCTTGTCTGTGACAACTATCATCCGGACGCGCTTTTCCATCATGATGACTGGGGAACCTATCGTTCTTCATTCTTAGCACCGGATATGTTTGAAGAATTCATCGTTCCCGCATATAAGCAAATATACGGATTCTACAAAGATAACGGCGTTGAGATAATTGTCCACCACAGCGACTCATATGCTGCAAACTTGGTTCCGTATATGATCGAAGTCGGCATCGATGTATTCCAAGGTTGTTCAACAACGAATAACGTGCCCGAATTGATCAAACAATACGGCGGACAGATATCCTTTATGGGTGACCTTGATAACGGCGTTATCGATAAACCCGATTGGACCCAAGAATTGATCGCAAAAGAAGTAAGACGTGCTTGTGAAAACAACGGCAAACATTACTTTATCCCTTGCCTCACAATGGGCGGACCAGAAAGTTTGTATGAAGGCGTCTACGAAGCAATCAGCGAAGAAATAGACAAAGTTAGTAAAGAAATGTTCTAAATTCAAACTAAAAAGTACATAAATCTTTTCAAAAATGCTATACAACTGTTTTCTTATCTTGAAAACAGTTGTATAATTTTTTTGTAACAATAACTTAATTCAATTTGGAGGTTACACGAATGTTAACTAAAAGACAGAATTTAATGGAGACCATAAAGGGTGGAAGCCCTGATCGATTCGTAAATCAATACGAATTTTTGGTCAGTCAACCAACTTTTTATGGAATGGTCATGGGCGACCCTGTTTCCGCTGCGGGCGGAAGAGGAGGTCCGGGATCGACATGGGTAAACAGCTGGGGTGTTACTTATTCTTGGCCTGAAGGTGTACCGGGCGGATTCCCCGTACATGGCGACAAGATCGTCGTAAAAGATATTACGAAATGGCAAGACGTAGTCAAAGCGCCTAATTTGGATTACCCGCAAGAAGAATGGGATGAATGGGCAGCTAAAATCGTACCGGTAGATCGAAACGAATCATTTTTGGCGGTTATGGTCGCACCGGGGATCTTTGAACAACTTCATCACTTACAAGGCATGGACAATGCTCTGTTGAATTTCTATGAAGAACCCGAAGCTACGAAAGAATTGATCGCATACTTGACCGATTACGAAGTGAAATACGCAAAACTGCTTTGCGATAACTTCCATCCGGATGCGCTTTTCCATCATGATGACTGGGGTAGCTTCCGCTCTTCATTCTTAGCACCGGATATGCATGAAGAATTCATCGCTCCCGCGTACGAGAAAATTTACGGAACATATAAAGCAAACGGCGTTGAACTAATCGTTCATCACAGTGACTCATATGCTGCAAACTTGGTTCCGATAATGATCGATGTAGGTATCGACATTTTCCAAGGTGCTTCTTCGACGAACAATGTGCCCGAACTTATTAAACAATACGGCGGAAAGATCTCCTTTATGGGTGATATTGATAACGGCGTTGTTGATAAGGCTGACTGGACCAAAGAATTGGTTGAACATGAAGTACGACGCGCTTGTGAATCAAACGGAAAACATTACTTTATCCCTTGCGTAACAATGGGCGGACCTGAAACGACATATCCCGGCGTTTACGAAGCCGTAAGTGAAGCAATCGACAAAATGAGCCAAGAAATGTTTTAAAAATTTACAATAAAAAAAGGGCTACATATGTAGCCTTTTTTTAGTTACAGAATTTCAATTCAATCGTCAAAGAAAGTATCGATCGCAGATTTGATGCCCGCATAATAATTATTCTTAAAGAAATGTACGAATTCGCTCGTATTGTGATTCATATCTTCCATATAGTGTAATGCGATCGGTCTTTTTTCCGTCAACTCAGCGACAGATTTATAAGAGATGTTTACTTTATCATTCATCTTTTTATTTGAATAGTAAGCGACATTCGGCGGATAGGACGAAATAAATAAATAATTGCAACTGATCAATGCAGTAACAGAAGCTAAACGCTCACATTCCGACATATAGTTTAATACAACACCTTTTTCCAATAAAAGATTATCAACATACATCCTAAATTCATGGTCTTTATTCAAACCTAAAAACGGTTCGTTTTTAATATCCTCCAAACATAATGTCTTCTTCTCAAATAAGTGATGTTTATATGGCACCATCACATAAATGTTTTCCAATAGTATAACAGTACTCTGTATTTGTTCGTTTTCTATTTTAGGCGCACACACCGCAACATCGATATCGCCGGAGATAAGTTCTTGTTCAATCGTTTTAGAATCCGCGTAAATGATTTTTAGCGGGATATTCATTTGCCCGATAAAATCCGATGTAATGTTTTTGATAATATTTGATGCGTTGATCGCGAAATTAACATATTTTCTGTCTTTGTTTTTTTTCACTGCAGACAAAGCTATTTTTAATTCTGCATCTATATTCTCAATATGGTATAAAAATAACTTACCGGATTCATTTAGATAGATCCTTTTGCCTCTTCTTTCAAACAATTCAGCCCCGATCTCTGCTTCGAGCCGTTTGATCGTCATGCTCAAAGACGGCTGCGAGATGTACAATTCATTCGCTGCTTTAGTTATGTTTTCATATTTAGCTACGAGCCTGAAACATTCAAGTTGATGAAAATCCATTATATTTCCTTATAACTTTGAGATTATATAGTCATAAGTATTATATATTTTACAAAGTTTAAAATCAAGCCTATAATTCAATTATTGGAAACCGCACACTTAAGTCATGAATATCTGTCGGAAAGGAGTGCTGTATATGTTGGATTATGAGAAAGACAAAAAAGAGTTGATCGATCGATTTGATTTTCTTCCGGAAGATGAAGCCGTCAGAGAGCGTTTCGTAAATTTGATACTCAATATGATGCTAGTAAATTGACTTTTACCTTACAGATGGAGGATATTATGGATCAAAAAACCAAAGATATGATCAGCTTCCGTAAAACTTTGTATATGGATGCTATTGAAGGAAAAAAGAAACCTGCGAGGATACCGCTAACGTGTAATGACCGTACCGGGAAAATATTCGATATGGGGTACAAGCTCAGCGATTGTCTATACGACTATGAAAAAATGGATGACTGTGTCTACGGTTATCATGAAAAATATGAATTCGATACATATTATGATCTAGGCATGCGTAACCCGATAAAGGCGCTTGAAAATTTTGATGTTCAACTGTATGACATCGACGATGACGCGGGTATTTTACAATTTGTCGATAAAACTTATATGCAGGATCCCGAGAAAGGATACCGCGAGATCATACGAAAAGGTTGGGATAAATACACGTATGAAGATATTTATCCGATCAAATATAATTTTACCGACCGAGAAGATGGATTGAAAAGGATCTCGGCATTCGCAAAAGAATATGATCTTTTTGCTTCACACGGCGTTAAAAGGCAAAAAGTGTATACGGAAGAATACGGCGTTCCGCAACTGTACAGATACGGTCATGCGCCGATCCCGACAGGCGCTCTTTTTAACAGCGGGATCAGAGGTATTTATGCATTATCGATCGATATGCGCAGACATGCAGATTTGTTGGATGAAGCCTTGGAATCTATGGAAGAGGAATTTTTCAAGGGCTTTTTGCAGATGGTCGCAAATTATAAAGAAGATGAAAATGTCGTGTATGCCTTCTCATTCCCTCTTCTTGAACATACGATCATGAACCCAAAACAATTTGAACGTTATTATTGGAAATACGCCAAAAAAAGACTTGATATTATGGCTGAAAATAATATGAAAGTCTACATACATGCGGAAGGCACATTGAAATATTTCCTTGATTATTTTCGCGATCTTCCGGCGAACTTTGCGAGTATCATGATCGAACAAGACGACCCGAAAATGATCAAAAAAGCGCTTCCGAATTTAACTTTAAGCGGAGGATTTCCCTGTGTGCTTCTGGGACACGGTACCAAGCAACAATGTATCGATAAAGCCAAAGAATTTGTCGATGAATTAGCTTACGACGGACGCTATATTTATACGACCGATAAAATGATCTCTTACAAAAACGATGTAAAAAGCGAAAATCAACTGGCAGTATTAAACTTTCTGAAAGAATACGGCGTATTTAACCAGTAAAAAATTAATAGGAGATTGATAAAATGATCCGTAAAAACAAAGTAAAAGAAATTTTAAGATCCGGCGGGACTGCAATCGGAACTTTTGAATCTTTGGCTGACCCGACTGTGATAGAAATTATGGGGCTTGTCGGTTTTGATTTTGTCGTTATCGATAATGAACACGTTGCGATGGATCGTGCAACACTCACAAATTTGATCAGAGCTTCGGAGATCGCTCAAGTCGATATCGTTCCGATCGTAAGGATCAGAGATACATCAACGATCGAAATCGCACAAACACTTGATTCGGGCGCGCTTGGACTGCAACTGCCCGAAGTCAATACATACGAACAAGCAAAAGAGATCATCGATTCAGCTTACTACGCACCGATCGGAAACAGGGGGTTGGGAACGGTACAACGTGGGATAGGATACGGATTCATGGATCGGTTCGCGTATTTTGAAGCGGCTAACAAAGAGATATTGACCGTAATGCAGTGTGAGTCGCTGGAATCAGTAAACAATATCGAAAAGATCTTGGAAATAGAAGAGATTGATGTCGTTTTCGTAGGCGCTATGGATCTGTCTCAATCCATGGGGGCTGATATCATGGGCAGAAGACGGCATCCGGAATTGGTCAAAGTATTTAATGATACCGTTAAAAGGATCATTGATTGCGGAAAAGTCGCCGGAGCCGCGGTCGGAAACCTTGAGGGGATAAAAGAAATGCAAGAAATGGGTGTACGGTATATTACCTTAGGAATGGATATTGGATTTATACGCTCTGCGGCATCGCAAATAATCGAAACTTATAAAAGCACGTTGTAAAGGAGACGAACTATGAAAACAGATATAAAATTTTTCGGACAAGCAGCATTTGAAATAACTGTGGGAGATCAAAACATTTTGATCGATCCGTGGTTGACGGGAAACCCCTTTTCACCGATCGACGCTAAAGACTTAAAAAAAGTCGATCTCATTGCTGTAACGCATGGGCATATGGATCACTTCGGACAATCGATGGAGATCTTGCGTGATCATCCGAATGCAAAAATCATATGCACGACGATACTCAGTTGGTATATGGAGTTAAGAGGCTTTGCCAAAGAAGAACAACGCAATGTTTCCATGGGACAAGGCGGGACCGTTACGGAAGGAAATATCCGAGTCAGTATGGTAAATGCGATCCATCCGACGGCTCTGTTCGCTGAAGAGTGGAAACTGCAAAAACAATATTTTGATGACGGCGGTGCGGTTGGTTATGTTATACGCACACCGGATGATATTTCGATCTATCACGCGGGAGATACGGATATCTTTATGGATATGCAATTGATCGAACGCAGATTCCATCCCGATATCGCACTACTAC
Source organism: uncultured Anaerofustis sp. (assembly GCA_963674555.1). Taxonomy (GTDB): domain Bacteria; phylum Bacillota; class Clostridia; order Eubacteriales; family Anaerofustaceae; genus JBGMEA01. The sequence goes on from OY771429.1 coordinate 1,184,027, forward strand.
CTATAGGCGGTCGTTTCACGATGGATGCAGAAGCAGCGATCATTGCTTGTGAAATGTTAAAACCCAAAGTCGTAATCCCGATGCATTACAATACGAACCCTTTCATACTCTGCGATGTAGATGACTTCGTCGCCCGAATGAATGAAGAATTGCCTGACATAAAAGTCGTGGTATTGAACCCTGGCGAAACGTATTGCGCTAAAGAAAATTGATCGCAGAATTATTAAAGACAGGTACTTAAGTACCTGTCTTTTTTTGGTTTTATAATCAAATATTTATCCTTACATATTTTAAAGAAAAAAATTTAATAGGATTATAATCCGTCAAATTCGGATATCGTTGACAATAAGCATTATAATAATAGTAGATATTTTCCGAAAGGAATCAGTGTAATGGAAAAAAATCAAAGATTCGAACATACGAATCAGCTAATAAATGAAACCTCCCCCTACTTGTTACAGCACGCACATAACCCCGTTAATTGGTATGCGTGGGGCGAAGAAGCCTTTGAAAAAGCAAAAAAAGAAGACAAACCTGTCTTTCTAAGCATAGGGTACAGCACTTGTCATTGGTGTCATGTCATGGCACACGAATCATTTGAAGACGAAGAAGTCGCCGAAGCGTTGAATCGAGATTTTATCGCAATTAAAGTAGATAAAGAAGAACGTCCAGATATAGACAATGTCTATATGAATATTTGCCAAGCGATGAACGGACAAGGCGGGTGGCCGCTGACTGTTTTTATGACGCCAGAACAAAACCCGTTTTTTGCGGCGACCTATTATCCCAAACGATCTACGGGACAAATGGCGGGATTGATGGATATTTTAAAGATCGTTTCCGAAAAATGGGCTACCGAAAAAGAAAAATTGATCGCAAACAGCGAAGAGATCGCTTCATTACTGAATAAGCAAACGGATACGCAACCCGGAGCTATTTCCTATACGTTAGTCGAAAACGCTGTAATGATGTTTCGGCAAATGTACGATACAAAAAACGGCGGCTTTTCTGCGATGCCAAAATTCCCGACTCCGCATAATTTAATTTTCCTTTTGCGGTATTATCATGCCACAAAAGACGAAAGTATTTTAGCTATGGTCGAGAAAACTTTGACACAAATGTACCGCGGCGGGATCTACGATCATATTGGATTTGGGTTTTCACGGTACGCCACAGACGAGCAATGGCTTGTACCGCATTTTGAAAAAATGCTCTATGATAACGCCCTGCTGCTCATCGCTTATACGGAAGCTTATCAAGTTACGCAGGATCCTTTATATAAAAGGATTGCTGAAGAGATCATAACCTATGTTTTTCGTGAATTGACCGACCCGAACGGCGGATTCTATTGCGCGCAAGACGCCGATAGCGAAGGCGAAGAGGGTAAATATTATATCTTTACGGTTGAAGAGATCCTCTCGCTTCTTGGGAACGAGGAAGGAATGCGCTTCGTAGGCTATTACGGTATGAGTATTGAGGGTAATTTCGAAGGAAAAAACATTCTGAATTTACTCAATAATGACGAATTTGAGAATACACCGGAAGATATCGCTACGCTGAGAAAAACCGTGCTGGAATACAGAGCAACACGGACAGTTTTACATAAAGACGATAAGATATTGACATCATGGAATGGACTTATGATCTCTGCGCTAGCAAAAGCTGCAAAAGTATTTCAAAATAATGATTACCTTGAAGCGGCAAAGAAAGCCATGCGCTTTATTGAAGAAAATGCATTGGATGAAACTTACCATCTTGCGGTAAGTTTCCGTAACAATATCGCAAAAGGAACAGGCACTATAGACGATTACGCCTTTATCTTATGGGGGCTTTTAGACCTGTATGAAAGCACATTCGATTTCAACTATATAAAGAAAGCTTTGGCTATATATAAGGTGATGGTATCCGAATTTTACGATAAGCAAAACGGCGGATTCTGGCTATACGGGGCAGAAGGCGAGCAACTGATTCACAGACCTAAAGAAGTTTACGACGGGGCGATCCCGTCCGGTAATTCAGTCGCTTCCCATGTTTTACAGAAGCTCGCAAAACTCACGGCAGATGCAGATTTGGAACGTTTGTCAAAACAACAACTGCGCTTTGTCGCGGGACAGATCAGTGCATATCCCGCAGGATATTCTTTTTCGGTGGTAGCTATCTTATCGGCTTTGCGCCCATCGCGTGAGTTGATCGGTATTCTCGAGCAAGAGGAAGAATTTACCGAAATAAAACAGTGGCTCAGCACGCACTATTTGCCTGAGTTATCCGTGTTGTTATTGGATAAAAGCGAGCAATTTGATGCTGCGAAAACCATCCCTTTCCTTACTGAATTTAAAGCGAACACCGATACATCGGCTTATTATTTATGCGAAGGACACAGTTGCTCGGCTCCGATATATGACGCACAAACGCTAAAAGAACGCTTAATAATGGAGTAGCGTTCACACACAAATTACACATGCTTTACGTTTTGCACAGATATGCTTATTAAATAAAAATATCAAAACGTATTATTTTGAATCTCATTGCATTCAAGAATCAAATTGACTATAATATATACTGATTATAAATTAAACTTTTATAATCGAATTTTGAACAATAAAAGGCAGGCACAAACTTAATGAGCAAAACACAAACCGAACAAACTCTGTTTTTGGGTATAGACATCGGATCGACGACTGTTAAAGCCGTTATTTTGGATGATGAAAACAATATATTATTCGAACGATATGAACGACATTATGCCGATATCCAAACGAAATTATTGGATATCCTTAAAGCTGCACACAATGAATTAGAGAACCTTCCCGTCAAAGCTGTCATAACTGGTTCGGGCGGAATGAAACTGGCTGAAGGGATCGGTGTCCGCTTTGTGCAGGAAGTGATCGCTTCGACCAAAGCCGTTAAGTCTTTCTTTCCGAGAACCGATGTAGCGATCGAACTAGGCGGAGAAGATGCGAAGATCATTTATTTTAAAGACGGCGTTGAACAACGCATGAACGGAACTTGTGCCGGAGGCACGGGATCATTCATCGATCAAATGGCTTCTTTACTGCAAGTGAATATACAGGAACTGAACGAACTGGCCAAAAACCATCGGATGATCTATCCGATTGCTGCGCGTTGCGGTGTTTTTGCAAAAACAGACGTTCAACCTTTGATCAACGAAGGAGTCGCAAAAGAGGATATCGCGGCATCTGTCTTGCAAGCGGTCGTTATCCAAACGATCAGCGGATTGGCATGCGGCAGACCGATCAGAGGGAATGTAGCTTTCTTGGGCGGTCCATTGTATTTCCTTTCGGAACTGCGAAATCGATTTATAGAAACTCTACATTTAACTGACGAACAAATCATTTTCCCCGATAATTCACAATTATTCGTAGCGATAGGCGCAGCGCTTCTCGCTGAAGAAGAAACGGAGATCTCGCTTGAGACCGTGATCGAACGTATTGCTAATTACGAAGCAAAAACTGAGATCAAACATCTCCCCGCTTTATTTAATGACGAGAACGAATATACGACATTTTCACAAAGACATCAAAAAGACAGTGTGCAAAAAAAGGATTTGAGCACATATGCGGGCGATTGTTTTTTGGGAATCGACGCGGGATCGACAACAACAAAATTAGCGCTTACCGATGATGAAGGTAATTTACTGTATTCTTTTTATGCTGGGAACCAAGGTAATCCGCTCAGATCGACGATCGATGCATTAAGTGATCTATATAAACAATTACCGAAAGATACGCGTATCGCCTATTCAGCTGTCACTGGTTACGGCGAAGGCTTATTGAAGGCTGCACTGAATGTGGACATCGGAGAGATCGAAACGATCGCGCATTACAAAGCCGCTGATTTTTTCTGTCCAGGTGTGGATTTCATCTTAGATATCGGCGGACAGGATATGAAATGTCTGAAGATCAAAGATGGGACCATTGACAGTATCCTTTTGAATGAAGCCTGTTCATCGGGTTGCGGGTCTTTCTTGGATAATTTCGCAACATCTTTAGGTTATTCGATCGAAGATTTTGCCAAAGAAGCTCTATTTGCAAAACAACCGGTCGATTTAGGTTCAAGATGTACCGTGTTTATGAACTCCAGAGTCAAACAGGCGCAAAAAGAAGGCGCAAAACTCGGAGATATTTCTGCGGGTCTGTCCTATTCGGTCATCAAAAACGCACTTTTTAAAGTCATCAAAATAAAGAACCCCGAAGAAATGGGTGAGAAAATCGTTGTGCAAGGCGGTACATTTTATAACGATGCCGTTTTGCGTAGTTTCGAATTGCTTTCGGAACGAGAAGCTATACGTCCTGACATCGCGGGTATCATGGGCGCTTTCGGCGCCGCATTGATCGCTAAGGAGCGTTATCGCGCTGATGAAAAGACTCAACTGTTAACACTCGATCAATTGAATACTTTTGAAGTAAAAACATCGATCGCCAGATGCGGGCGATGCAGTAATAATTGCCTGCTTACCATCAATCGATTTAATAATGATCAACGGTTTATTTCGGGAAACCGCTGCGAAAAAGGTTCAGGGGTCATAAGCTCTGAAAATAAACTGCCCAATTTGTTCGATTACAAATACAACCGCTTATTTTCGTATGAACCGTTAGAACTCGCGCAAACACCTCGAGGAGTTATCGGAATACCGCGCGTGTTGAATATGTATGAAAACTATCCTTTTTGGTTTACATTCTTTACCGAACTGGGATACCGTGTTGAATTATCCGCTGAATCTTCGCATGAGATCTACGAAAAAGGGATGGAGACGATCCCGTCGGAATCAGTTTGTTATCCGGCCAAAATGGTACACGGTCATATTACTGACCTTATCGAAAAAGGGATCAAAACGATCTTTTACCCGTCTGTCACACACGAAAAAAAGGAACAAGATAATGCGGATAACCATTACAACTGTCCGATCGTTATTTCATATCCCGAAGTCATCAAAAATAATCTTGATCTCTTACGTGAAAACGAGATCCGTTATATACATCCGTTCTTATTAATCGATAATAAAAAAAGTTTGCTTGAAGAATTAGGTGAAGAATTTAAAGAAGATCAAATAAGCAAAAAAGAAATTAAACAGGCCCTCAATAAAGCCTATCAAGAAGATCATCGTTTCAAGGAAGATATCAGAAAAGCAGGTGAAGAGACACTTCGTTATATGCAGGAAGAAAACGTAAAAGGTATCATTTTGGCGGGTCGACCGTATCACATCGATGCGCATATCCACCACGGGATACCCGATATGATCACCTCTTTGGGCATGGCCGTATTGACGGAAGATTCGGTCGCACATCTGGGTGAAGTGAAAAGACCTCTGCGTGTCGTTGATCAATGGGCATATCATTCGAGATTATACGCAGCAGCAAGTTTCGCGAAAGAACACGATAATATCGAACTTGTGCAATTGAATTCCTTCGGTTGCGGGTTGGATGCCGTAACGACAGACCAAGTACAAGAGATCTTAGCTACAAACTCAAATATTTATACGACACTGAAAATTGACGAAGTCAGCAATCTGGGCGCCGTTCGGATCCGTTTGCGTTCATTACTGGCGACGATGAACGAACGAGAATCGAAGGGGTTTGAATTACAGAAGAAGGATCTTGGTTATCTAAAACATATATTTACCAAAGAAATGAAGCAAAAGCACACGATCTTAGCTCCGCAAATGTCACCGATCCACTTCCAATTTTTGGAAGAAGCCTTCAATCAAAGCGGATATCGATTCGTTGTATTACCTTCGGAAGATTACCAAGCTGTGGATGTTGGGCTAAAATATGTCAACAATGACGCATGTTATCCCGCGATCTTGGTGGTGGGGCAAATCATAGAAGCTCTGCAATCCGGAGAATACGATCCGCAAAATACATCTGTAGCGATCACACAAACCGGCGGCGGCTGTCGCGCGACGAATTATATCGGCTTCCTGCGAAAGGCCTTAAAAGACGCGGGATACGGACATGTACCGGTAATTTCGATCAGCGCGTCCAATTTGGAAAGTAACCCCGGATTTCATTATTCGGTAAAACTTTTACACAGAGCAATGGTCGCAGTCGTTTACGGAGACGTGTTGATGAATGTTTTATATCGTGTGCGTCCTTATGAAAAAATAAAAGGTTCCGCTAATGCACTGTACGAAAAATGGACAAAGATCTGCACTGCGTCCATTAAAGCAAAAAGAACAAGATTTAAAAAAGTAGTAAAGAAATTGATCGAGGAGTTCGATGAGCTTCCGATGTATGATACGATTAAGCCGCGCGTGGGATTGGTCGGAGAGATCCTGGTGAAATTCCACCCGACCGCAAATAATAATGTTGTCGATGTGGTGGAAGCTGAAGGCGGAGAAGCCGTCATGCCAAGTCTTATGGGTTTTATGTATTATTGCGCTTACAATGCTCCTATCAATAAAGATTTGTTGAAAGATAGAACACTTAAAACATTTTGGCATAAAGTAACGATATGGGCAATCGAACGTTATGAATCAGCATATAAAAAAGCCTTACAAAAAAGTAAGCATTTCCATCCACCCGCTTCTATACGAGAACTAGCCGAATATGCTTCAGGCGTATTATCACTGGGCAATCAAACAGGAGAAGGTTGGTTATTGACAGGAGAGATGGTCGAATTGATACAAACCGGCGCAAAAAACATTATTTGCATGCAACCTTTCGCATGTTTACCGAACCATGTTGTCGGAAAAGGGATGATCAAAGAATTAAAAAGAGTATATCCCGGCACCAATATCGTGGCGATCGATTATGATCCCGGTGCAAGCGAAGTAAATCAATTGAACCGAATTAAGCTTATGATCACGACCGCTTTTGAAAATATGAAGAATGCGCATGAATAAAGCTAAGTTGGCTAAAAACTTTCTGTATATTCTTATTATTGTATGATATACTTTTATTGCGAAAAGAGTCATATTTGAATTTAATTATGATTAAGATAAGGAGTGATGTTTTATGAATTTTTCATGGATCGATATTTTGATCGTCGGAATTTTTCTTTTTTCCGCTGTTCGTGGATTCATTCAGGGATTTGTAAAATCATTCTTATCATTTTTCCTGATCATAGGCGCATTGATACTTGCCAATATTTTCAGTGGTGATCTATCTGCTTATTGCTTAGAGAATTGTAAATGGGTAGAAAACTTACACGATTTTATTGAAAATAATGTCCTTAATATTTTCGGAGGAAATATCTCTGCCGAAGGTTGGACCAGTTCAACGCAGGTATATAATACCCCCAATTCTTTACAAAACATCCTTGATAATTTTATTAACACAGCAAATAATACACTTGGAAATATGGCGGATACGCTTGCGAACAACATCACGGCGTTTGTTTTAAACATTATTAGTTTTCTTGCGATCTTCCTTGCAGTTTTCCTTCTCGGAAAATTATTGATCGCATTGATCAATCGGTTTTCGCAACTGCCCGTTATCCGAACTTTTAATAAAGCCGGCGGATTGCTGTTCGGATTGGTCAAAGGACTTCTTATCGTGTGTATCATTTCAACAATATTGTATTACTTGAATTTGATGTTGGGTGCAGTCGGCCTGTCTACGGCGATCAATAATTCATTTTTGATCAAATATTTCTATATAGAATTTTTATTTTGACACAATATATTTCATAATAAGATAAACAAAAAAAGAGACCTAACGGTTTCTTTTTTTGTTTGATAGCAACACAGACTTCGGTTGACATGCAATACCCATATGGTACAATAATAAGAGTTAAAGTATTAATGTAGCTTATTTATGTAAATTTAATCCCGATGATTAAGGAGCCTGAAATAAATGATCAGTCAGTATCTTCCTGCAGACATATTAGATAAAATCGGAAAATTCGCTAAACTTATAGATATTGCAGCTGTCATCGTGATCGTTTTTGTCGGTACACTTTTACTCAGAGTCATCCTTTATCGTCTCATCGATCGTTTTTTTGACGGAGATAAAGGGGTATTTAAATCCAAAACAGATGACAGCAGAAGAAAAACATTAAAAGTAATGATCAAAAACCTTACGAAATATCTGCTTTATTTCGTAGCATTTATGTTAATACTCGGTCAGTTCATCGACATCACTTCACTGGTTACGATTGCCGGTGTAGGTGGGATAGTGATCAGCTTAGGCCTAAAATCCATGATAGAAGATATCGTAAACGGGTTTTTTATCATATTCGAAGACCAATTCAATGTCGGCGATCTTGTTACGATCAATGAGCGTACCGGTGTCGTTGACGCTATAGGCGCACGGACAACAACATTTACCGGATTCTCGGGGGATGTTTACAGCATCCACAACGGGATCATCACAACGGTAACAAACCACTCCAGAAAAGATCAGCGCGTACTCTTTGATGTAATCATCGACTATGATCAAGATCTGGACACTGCATCAGAAGCAGTAAAAGAAGCCTGCGAAGAAGCCCAACAAAATGTACCGTATTTTAAAGACGGTCCTCGCCTTCTCGGTGTACAGCAAATCAAATCAACCGGATATACATTGCGTATTTACGGCACAACGGAAAAATCCATGCAATGGGATGGTGAGAGAGCCCTTAAAAAAATACTGCTGGAAAAACTGAAAGAAAAGGATATTCGATTGGAAAAGACCTTCAGCGTCTTGATCGATAAGCAGGTGGATCCGAATGGATGACTATAAAATAGCCGATCATGCGGTTATGAAAAAACAGCACCCTTGCGGTTCCAATGAATGGGAGATCATTCGTGTCGGTGCTGACATAAAGATCAAATGCATACAATGCGGAAGGATCATCATGCTACCCAGGAGCAAATTTGAAAAAGGTTGCAAAAAAATCATCAAAATCGAAACAATCGATTGAATTATAACGTTCAGTATGATACACTGAAGTGCTACATCCTTGGGGATAGCATAGGATTATCCCCCATAGTCCAAAAGGAGGTGAACGTATATGACTTCTTACGAAACATTGTTTATCGTACACCCCAGCCTTACAGAAGAGGAAGTAAAACCTCTTATCGAAAAGGTTAAAGGGGTCATTGAAGAAGCCGGAACAGTCACGGAAATCGAAGAGTGGGGCAAGAAAAGACTTGCTTATGAAATCGAGAAAGTAAAAGACGGATATTTCACTTTGATCACATTCGAAGCTGAACCGTCGGTACTCGACGAATTAAACCATATTTATCGCATAACCGAAAACTTGCTTCGCGGTATCGTAATCAATAAAGAAAAATAACGGTGGTAATGAAATGTTAAACAAAGCCATAATGATAGGCAGATTGACCAGAGATCCCGATGTGAAGTATTTGCAAAGCGGAACAGCCGTAGCGAATTTTACATTGGCGGTCGACCGAACATTTAAAAATAGAGACGGTGAAAGAGAAGCTGATTTTATTCCGGTCGTAGCATGGAGAAAAACGGCGGAACTTTGTGAAAAATATCTTGCCAAAGGAAGTCAAGTCGCAGTTAGCGGCCGGATCCAAACAAGATCTTACGACGCAAGCGACGGAACGAAACGTTATGTAACGGAAGTCGTCGCTGATGAGGTACATTTTGTCGGATCAAGATCCGATTCCAACAGAAACACATCAAGCCGCGAGGAGAATTTCGGCGTGCCGATGGATGGTTTTGAAGAGATCGATGATCTCGATGTTCCATTTTAATCTGAAAGGAGAGTTCACGTGCAAAACACGAATACGAATAATCGAAAAAAGAGTTACAACAGAAATTCATTTCGAAGAAGAAAAAAAGTATGCTATTTCTGTGAAAATAAAGTAGATGATATTGATTATAAAGATGTTCCATTGCTTAAGAAATATGTTTCGGAGCGATATAAGATCTTACCGAGACGCGCAACCGGTACATGTGCAAAACATCAACGCGAATTAACGAGTGCGATCAAGGTCGCGCGCAATATCGCTCTTTTACCTTATACTTCTGAGTAAAAAATAACTAAAAAGACATGTCACACTGACATGTCTTTTTTTGATTTAAATAGGATATCCAAAAGATTGAAAAAATGCAGTGCGCTTGCGCGTAAATTAGCAAAATTGAATAAAAGTATTTGTTTTTTTATGTTGATAAACCGATCCCTTTTTGCTATGATTATAGTTATCAACAAGATCGTTATTAAGTTATTAACAACTTATTGGAACGCTTATTGTAAGTTGTTTTTTTAATATTCTTTTCGTGCGTTTTAGCTTTATCTACGCTGATTTTTATGTTGACAACTTTATGTTGACAAAGGGGAGGACTTCATGCCTGTAAAACAAATTTGGGAAGCTGCATTAGAGTATATCAAAGAAGAACTCACTCCGATCGTATATCAGGAATATATAGAATCGATCGTTCCGCTTGCATTCGATGAAGAAACCGTGGTGCTCAAAATCTCGGAAGACTACAAAAAAACGGCGATAGAGAACATGTATCATTATCTGATCATTAAAGCTTTGCGTTATGCAACAGGCGGAAAGAACATCGGCATAAAATATACTGTAAATGAAAATGAATTACCCACTATCGAAAAAAAACAGGATAAAGCCCCTTATGTACAAGTTAAACCGCAACGTACCTATTTCAATCCCAAGTATACCTTTGATACTTTCGTGGTCGGCTCGAATAATCGCTTAGCACATGCCGCATCCCTTGCTGTCTCGCAATATCCTGGCAAAAAATATAACCCCTTATTTATATACGGCGGCGTAGGATTGGGCAAAACACATCTTATGCAAGCTATCGCTCAGTATATATTATCAGAAAATCCTAACTATAACGTATCGTTCGTATCCAGTGAGAAATTCACCAATGAATTTATCGATGCTATCAGAAGAGAAAGTAATATTCAGTTCAGGGCTAAATATCGAAGTGTAGATGTGTTACTTGTAGATGATATCCAATTCTTATCCGGTAAAGAAGGAACACAAGAAGAATTTTTCCACACGTTTAATGACTTGTATAATGCAGGTAAGCAAATCATATTAACATCCGATAAACCACCGAAGGACATCCCGAATTTGGAAGAACGACTGCGTTCGCGATTTGAATGGGGATTGGCCTGTGATATCGCCCCACCTAATTTTGAAACGAGAGTTGCGATCTTACGAAAAAAAGCAGGTGATGAGAACTTTATCATATCCGACGAGATCCTTGAGTTTATCGCGGAAAAAGTCGCCAGCAATATTCGTGAATTGGAAGGCGTACTACTGAAAGTAAAAATGTTGAGTGAAATGGAAGAACGTCCGTTGACCTTACAAAAATTAAAAGAAAATCTCAAAGACACTTTCAGTATCGCTGAAAAGCGTATTTCTACGGAATTGATCATTCAAAATATCATAAAATATTATAATGTAACATATAGCGATATTTTATCTTCCAAACGTACGATGAATATAGCAAACGCCAGACAAGTCGGGATGTATTTGGTCCGTGAACTTACGGATCTTTCATTGCAAAATATCGGCGACAGCTTCGGCGGAAGAGACTACTCGACAGTGATCCATGCTTGCGGGAAGATCAAACAAAAAATGGAAGAAGACGAACGTTTCACAAAAGAGATCGACCATCTTACGACACAGATAAAAAATGATAATAACTGACTTTTAATACGTTATAAGCATGATATTAATAAGTTATCTTTGACCCTAAATTGATAAACTTGCTTGTATGACTTGCTTTGCGGCGTTATAAACATATCAACAGTACCTACTACAACTATTAACAAGTATATAATATAAGTAAAAGAAGGTATAGTATGAAATTTTCCGTTAATAATCAAGATTTTTTAAAAGCATTAAATACTGTTTCTCGAGCTATTTCGGCAAAAAGTACGATGCCGATATTAGAATGTGTGTATATTGAAGCAACTGAAGGTGTTTTGTTACTTAAAGGAAGTGACGGAGAATTATCGATCATCAGTAAAATGAATGCATCCGTTTCGATGGACGGTAAGATCGTGATACCGATTCGTACACTGATCGAGTTGGTACGTACATATTCGGAAGATATGCTTGACTTTTTTGTCGATGAAAAGAATGTGATGAATATTACATGTTCAAAATCAAATACGGGAACATCCGATGTCAGTATATTGGGTAGAGATCCAGCCGAATATCCTTGGATAGAATCCTATGATGTGAAAGATTTTATAAAGATTGAAAACACTACGCTAAAAAACTTGATAAAAGATACGGTATTTGCATGCGCATACCAAGAAAGTATATCACCGATCTTAACAGGGATATTAGTGGAATATAAAGAAGATATGTTGCAATTCGTCGCACTTGACGGATACAAATTGGCACTTCGAAGAGAGCCGATTAAAAATGAAAACGGTGCGCTGGATGAGATCAGTTGTATCGTTCCAGGAAGAACGCTCAGTGAGATCTTAAAAATACTTTCGATTTATGATTACGATACATTGGTCCATATCACGGATAATAAATTTATCGTGAACATCGGGGATACACAGATCGTATCTAATTTACTGGAAGGTAATTTTATCAAATATGAATCTTTGATACCGAAAGAAAGCAATACGATCGTAAAAGTGAATACGAACGAACTTTTAAACAGTATCAGCAGAGCTTCCTTGATTATCGATGAATCTAAAAATTCATTGATCAAAATGGATTATACGGATGATAATTTGGTCATAACATCGGAATCGGAGATCGGTAAAGTAACGGAAGATGTAAGCATCAACAAAAACGGAGAAGATCTTCAAATTGCTTTTAATTCAAAATTCTTTATAGAAATATTAAAGATCATATCGGATGAAAGAGTGATCATTGAATTTAAAGATCATTTGAGTCCGACTTTGATAAAACCGATAGAGGATGATAAATATATGTATTTGATCATGCCTGTCGTGATCCGAAATAGTTGATGAAAAATAAGTGAGATACAAGAGCTTCTTAAATTAAGAAGTTCTTTTTTTTGTAAAGATTCGGATAAAATTGGGTATATGCTGTCGATTTTTTTAAAATACATTGTCAATCGATCAAAATGAGGTTATACTGTAGACAAAGTTGAGAAAATATGATCTCAGAAAAAAACAAAAAAGGAGGAGAAAACTAATGGACATATGCGATCGGAGTATGAGCAATGACGATGATTATCATGGGCGAAATTTCGGGTACGGCAATGTTCGTTGTTTGATCCGAATTTGATACGGATTGATCTGTGTATGATATGTATGGAGATTGAATCTGTTGTATTTGTTTTGCGTATGATAAGAACCGTTGTATACGGTTTTTTTTACTGTGTAAAACGGTTTAATGTCTGTTCTTACTGATTGGCAGGAAAGAAACATGGATGTTTATAACAGAAAATAAACATCTTCCTTTTGTCCAAAAAACAAAGGAGGAAAACGCATGGAAAATGTAAGAGAAGAAGAATTAAAAGCGCTGATCGAAGAGAAGAAATTCAAAGATCTTAAGCAGCAATTGGAAGAATTGAATGAAGTGGATATCGCTTATTTTATTCGCGAACTTTCAAAAAACGAAGCTGTTATCGTCTTTCGTATGTTAGCAAAGGAGATCGCGGCGGACGTGTTTTCTCATTTGGAGAAAGATGTACAGGAGTGGGTCGTCGAATCGATCTCGGATAGAGAAATATCCAATATCATAGAAGATCTGTTCGTGGATGATGCGGTCGATTTTTTGGAAGAATTGCCCGCAGGCGTCGTAGCGCGTGTGATGCAATGCGCAACACCCGAGACAAGAAAGTTGATCAATCAATTTTTAAAGTATCCGGAAAACTCAGTCGGCAGTATCATGACCGCGGAATTCGTATCGTTAAAACGAACATTAAGCGTTAAAGATGCTTTTGTGTATTTAAGAAAACACGCTATAGATAAAGAAACGATCTATACGTGTTATGTGACCGATCCGAACAGGATATTGGAGGGTGTCATATCCGTTAAGACCTTATTGTTGTCGGAAGATGATAAGCTTATCGGCGAGATCATGGATACGGATGTGATATCCATTCAGACGACACAGGATAGAGAAGAAGCGACACAATTGATCTCTAAGTATGATTTATTCACTTTGCCGGTCGTGGATCATGAGAGCCGTCTGGTGGGTATCGTAACGGTCGATGACGCCGTGGAAGTTATCGAGCAAGAGGCAACGGAAGATTTCGAGATTATGGCGGCGATGTCCCCTTCGGAAAGACCGTATCTCAGGACGGGTGTATTTTCGATGGCGAAGAATCGAATCTTTTGGCTGATGATATTGATGTTATCCAGTATGATAACAGGCAGTATCCTTGCGAAATTCGATCACGCCTTCACAGCACTGCCGCTGCTTGTCACGTTCATACCGATGATGACGGGCACGGGTGGGAACGCAGGCTCACAAAGTTCGACGATGGTCATCCGTGGGATGGCATTATCTGAGATAGATCTCGGTGATTTCCTAAAAGTATTGTGGAAAGAACTCAGAGTCAGTTTGATGGTCGGCGCGGCATTATCACTCGTCAATTTTATACGACTCATCATTTTATATCCAGGTCAGGAAATGATCGCGCTCACGGTGGTATTGAGCCTGATGGCTACGATCATTATCGCTAAAACGATCGGCGCATTGCTTCCTATGTTTGCGAAATTAATCAAAGCGGACCCCGCGATCATGGCGGCACCGCTGATATCCACTTTGGTGGATGCGTGCTCGCTTACGATCTATTTTGTGATCGCGGTGAATTTACTGAATATTTGAAACAAAAAAACAGACACAAACGTGTCTGCTTTTTTTATATTATCGTTCATCTTGTAATTCAATTGGTTATTGATAAATGATAAACGACTTGAAAGAAGAATCTGTCAGAGATTTATAGATCAAGTCATCTGCTATATATTTGATCTCTTCACTCACTTCCGTTGAAGTCAGGTTGAGCGCATCCAATACTTCTTGTACGTCTGCTTCGGGATCGACAGTCATAATGATCGCTGATGCGATCGCGACCATGTCGGGAAGCATTTCAACGAATTCTTCATGCGTATGCGGTGAAATGGTTAATATTACTTTTGATCCTACCACTCCTTCAGGCGGATGAATGACAAGTCCACTGTAATCATTGATATAGCTTACATAAAAAATCAAATTTTTATTTTCTTTCTCTTCGCCACCGTTGATTGATTCTTTCGCGTATTGAATTTTAAATTCCGGAACTTCTATATTATAGCCGAGTGTTTGAAGGTTCGCATTGATCTCAGCTTGCAGATCCTCTATAGGCATACCAAATGTTTTTTTTGTGCACCCCGTCGCAAAAGACAAGAGCAAAAATGCCACCAACACTAAATATAATTTCTTTTTCATTTTATTATCCCCCTTCACATAACCCTTGATATTAAGTTAAGTATACCACTGTATCAAAAAAAAACAGACTCTCGTCTGTTTTTTAATATAAAAGTAATTTTTCAGTTTATATCAATAGAAGGGCGTTGGTGTATTATCTCTATCCCAAATCTCCTGACGTAATTCCTTGATCTTATTTTCATCGAGCGTATAGAAAAACTTCACGATAATGCCCGCTAAAAACGCGCCGATGGCGGGAGCCAATACGAACAGTTTGGATATTTCATTGGCAGTTTCGGCGCTGACTTCTTGCCCTGCAACGATACCGAGTGCCGATAAAGCAAACGCGATCAATATGCCTCTGAAAAGCAGTCCGAGTTTGATCGGGATCTCCGTCATACCCATAACAAATGAACCGATATTGTCACCGCTTTTCCATCGGGTATATACTGCGGTGTTCGCATACAATACCGAATTTGTCGGCATGGCAGCCCCGATCGCCAAAAAGAAGAAAGCAAACATCGTTAAGACGACATACGGATTCGTCGAGAAGAAAGAAGCCGTGACAAGTACGACTACTTCAAACGAGAAAAACGTGATATAACGATGTTTCGGTTCTTTGATCCATTTTGATATAAGCGGACTCAATGACGCGCCGGCGAGTTGAGCGACTGCGGAGATCGTCATATGTGCGCTTAATAAAAACGGCATCTTAATGGCATAGGTGTAATAGTAAAACGCAAGCGCCATACCCAAGAAGTTGCCGATACTGATCATCAGATCTGCCAGCATCATCGTAAGGAGCGGCGGATTTTTTGTGATGACTTTCAACATTTGTACGATGGTCAAATGATCTTCCATCTGATGTTCGTGCAAATGTTCCGTATTAGCCGTTGTGATATAAGCGATGATGAAAGTAAAAGCCGCTACTGCAGAGATAAAGAAAGCGGTGAGCGTAAAGCCAAGCGTCTCATCTCCGACCATGCGTCCGAAAAAGGCAATGATCGAAAAGATCAAAAGCGAGAACAAGATATTGCTGACGGTCGCGAATTGCGAACGTCTGCTTGCAAGTTGACCTCTTATCCGATTGTCTTCCGTAAGCGTAACCAGCATGGAAAGATTGGCTACTTGTCCGATCGTTGCGAAGAATGATGAAACGGCCGAACCGAGTACGATCAATATCGTAGAAAGCCAAATCCCTCCGATAGATGCGTACTTAAAGGTGTGAAAAAACAGGATCGCAAACGCGCCGAGTAAAAACCATGAGCGGTATTTGCCCCATTTTAAATTGACTCTGTAAATGATGTAACCGTTAAAGATACCGCTGAGCGCGTCAAAGATACTCGTAATGATCAAGATCGTTCCTACGATCGCGTAAGGTAATAAAAGATAGTCCGTAAGGAAAGCCGAAAAGAAATAGCCTTCAAACATTACGATAAATGAAAATCCGACATTGATGATCCCGTAAAATCTTTTTAGGTTTTTTGGTAATATATTTTCTTGTTTTTCTTGCATTAAATAAGGTTTCCTCTCATTTAGACCGTTGTGTATTTATCCGATTATATATGTAATTTGTATATCTTTTTGTTTTAATAAATTTTTACACAAATACAGATATTTATAATAATTTGTGCAGTAACTGATTGTAGAATATTATCCATAGAATGTCAATATGAATAGTGTGAAAAAAGGCTTAAACATAAGTTTTTACGATGAAATGATTTACTTTTTTCACAGAATCCGCTATGATTTTGAAAGAGAGTGTTTACAGACAATATGTTTAGAAATATCGTTCGATAAAATAATCGTTATATTTTTGTTTTTTTTGGCGAAATGCCTACGTTATAAATAATTTATAAAGGAGTAAAGAAAATGCAAAAAGCACATGAGGTGGAATTCAAAATACACGGAGAGGATATCCAGTATGTAGAGATCATGTTGGATCCGCAGGAAACGATCATTGCGGAAGCCGGAGCAATGATGTATATGGACGAAGCGATACAGCTTGAAACGATCTTCGGCGACGGTTCAAACAAAGGCGGTAACGACATGACGAGTAAATTACTGTCAGCGGGAAAACGTATGCTTACAGGCGAAAGTTTGTTTATGACGAGTTTTACGAATACGTCTCAGAGTAAAAAATGCCTGGCGTTTGCAGCGCCTTATCCCGGAAGAGTCGTATCATTCGACCTTTCGGATCATGATGGAGAATTGATCTGTCAGAAAGATGCTTTCCTTTGTGCTGCTAAAGGGATATCGGTCGATATCGCTTTTCAAAAGAAGATCGGTGTGGGACTGTTCGGTGGTGAAGGATTTATCATGCAACGATTGGAAGGCGACGGTTTAGCGATTATGAACGCGGGCGGTATGGTCGTTCAAAAAGAATTGCAAGCAGGTGAAAAATTGATGCTTGACACAGGCTGTCTTGTAGCGTTATCCAAAACCGTGGACTACGATATTCAATTTGCGGGGAATATCAAGACCGCATTATTCGGCGGTGAAGGTTTGGCACTTGCCTCTTTAAGAGGACCCGGAACTGTATGGTTGCAGTCACTTCCGTTCTCTCGTTTGGCGGATAGGATCCTTTCGGCAAGTCGACCGGGTAGCGGAAAAGGCGAAGGAAGCGTTATCGGGAATATCGGTATCGGTAATTTATTCGGCGGCAAATAAAATTTAAACTAAATAAAAAACGCTAAATTTCTTAAAAATTTAGCGTTTTTTTATTTGCTGTTGACATTGAAGTTACAGTAGCGTATGATATTAGTTAATCGATTAATTATTAATCGATTAACTTTTTAAATACTGTTTATATATGAGGAGAAAGATATGTCTATCCCGTTAAAGGAAATTGCCAAGAAATTGGATAAGATGCATGTGTTGCATCGTTACCATATTTATAAAGCGGCGAAGAATAACGGCTTATACCGCGGGCAACGAACGATACTGGAATATATTCGTAAAAATAAAAACTGCACGCAGAAGATGCTTGCCGAGCATTTAGGCGTTTCACCGCCTTCGATCGCTACATCGATCAAACGGATGCAAAAAGCAGGTTTGCTTGATAAAGTACAGGACCAAAACGATCTGCGTAATAATTTGCTTGTTTTAACAGAAAAAGGTGAAGAGATCTCTGAAAAGTGTAGAGCAGATTTTAACAAAGTCGATAAACAGATGTTTCGTGGGATGAATGAAGATGATCTTAAAATGCTATGTGTGTATATCGATAAGATCATAGACAATCTTGCTACCGAGGATCTTCCCAAAGAAATGACACATATCTTCTTAAAAAAAGAATTGCATAAGAATAATTGGAAAGGACATAAATAAAGAATGATAAAGAAACTTAAACCGTATATGATGAAATATAAAAAGCCTTTAATATTAACACCGTTTTTCATAATCGGAGAGATCATCTTAGAGATCTATTTACCCTATTTAATGGCAAAGATCGTTGATGTAGGGATCGCTTCGCAAGATGTAACTTATGTTACTAGGATGGGAGCGCTTATGGTCGGTATCGCAATTTTGGCGTTGATTTTTGGTGTCGCCGCTTCGATAACAAGCGCGAACGCAAGCATGGGATTTGCAAGCGAAGTACGAAAAGCTATATTCAATAAGATCCAAAATTTCTCATTTTCGAATATCGATAAGTTTTCAACCGCATCTTTGGTCACGCGTTCGACTTCGGATATCACCAATGTTCAAAATGCTTATATGACATTTTTGCGTGTTTTTTTCAGAGGTCCCGTAATGTTGATCGCAGCAATGATCATGGCTTTTAGGATCAATCAGCGTTTGGTCATGATCTTTTTCGTCGTTCTTCCGATTTTAGGATTTATACTTGCTTTTATACACAGGACCGCACACCCGAGATTTCTCAAATTAATGCGTGCATATGATCGTGTCAATTCAACCGTACAAGAAAATTTGATCGCGATCCGTGTTGTTAAATCGTTTGTACGATCTAAATTTGAAAAATTGAAATTCAAGAAAAGCAATGAGAACCACATGAATTCGTCGATCTACGCGCAAAAATTGATCGTGTTTTTAATGCCGGCTATGCAGCTTATCATGTATGCAACAACGATCTGCATCCTGTGGTTCGGCGGTAGGATGATCATCGTAGGAGAAATGCTTACCGGAGAGTTGATCAGTTTTATCAGCTATATCGCACAGATACTTATGTCGCTTATGATGATATCGATGGTTTTCATGATGTGGATCATGTCAAGAGCATCTATTCAACGTATCATCGAGATCTTAGACGAGGAACCGGAAATAACGGATGACAATGCGGATATGGAATTAACCTTGAACGATGGGTCGATCATTTTTGATCATGTAAACTTTAAATATAAAACCGATGCTGAAAGTAATATATTGGAGGATATCAGTTTTAGGATCGAATCCGGTCAAACTGTTGGGATCATCGGCGGTACAGGATCGGGTAAAACAACGTTGGTACAATTGATACCTCGGCTTTACGAGGCAACAGAGGGTGATATATTTGTTGGCGGAAACAATATCAAAGCGTACTCGCTGGATCATCTTCGTGATGCTGTAAGCATGGTGTTGCAACAGAATACCTTATTTACAGGAACGATAAAAGACAATTTAAAATGGGGCAAGTTGACAGCAACAGATGAAGAGATCATTGCGGCTAGTAAAGATGCTCAGGCGCATGAATTTATCATGTCTTTCCCGGATGGTTATGATACGATTTTAGGTCAGGGGGGCGTAAATGTTTCGGGCGGACAGAAGCAGCGCTTATGTATCGCGCGTGCACTGCTCAATGAACCGAAGATATTGATCCTCGATGACAGCACCAGTGCGGTCGACACCGCTACCGAGGCACATATCCGAGAAGCTTTTCGTGAGAATTTGCAGGATACTACTAAGCTTATCATCGCACAAAGGATCACATCCGTTTGTGATGCCGATATGATCATTGTTATGGATGAAGGTCAGATCGATGCGATCGGTACGCATGAAGAATTACTGAAAAACAATAAGATCTATCAGGAAGTTTACTATTCGCAGCAAGAGGGGGTGGCATAATGCACAGACGAAGACAAACCTATCAAAAGCCTAAAAATGTCGGTAAAACATTAAAGCGAATTTTTGCTTATATGCTTGAAAACAAGTTTAAATTATTACTTGTTGCATTATTTGTTGGGATCAGTTCATTGGCGGGAGTTGTAGGTACTTATCTCCTTAGACCATTGATCAATGATTCGATCGTTCCGATGATCGGGTCTGATATAAACACAGTCGACCTTTCGGCATTTATACGCACTTTGTTATTGATGGGTGGGGCATATATATTGGGTGTTGTTGGAACTTACGCATATAACAGGTTGATGATAACGATCTCGAATAATGCGCTTAGAACGATCAGAAAAGAATTATTCGATAAATTACAGGATCTTCCGATACAATACTTCGATACCCATACACACGGAGAATTGATGAGTCGCTTTTCGAATGATGTTGATACTTTACGAACGGCTTTAAACCAAGCAACGACACAGTTGTTTGCATCTGTCATAACGGTTGTCGGAACCTTTGTAGCAATGCTGATCTTAAGTCCGATCCTTACTGTCTTGATCATTGTTATGTTGGTCGTTATCAGTATCGTTACGAAATTCATTGGGACAAGAAGTGCGGCGAATTACAAGGGACAGCAGAAAAATGTCGGACGCGTCAACGGATATATAGAAGAATTGATAGAAGGACAAAAAGTTGTTAAAGTATTTTGTTATGAAGATGAAGTAAAAAAAGAATTTGCCGAATTGAATGATCAATTGCGAGAATCAGCGACGAAAGCGAACATATACGCAAATATGATCATGCCGATCAACAGTAATATATCTTATGTGAATTTTGCACTGACGGCTATGATCGGGGCATTGTTTGTCATCTCGGGACGGCTTGATATCGGTACGATAGCTTCTTTCTTACAATATACCCGTACTTTTGCTAGACCGATCACACAAATTTCACAGCAATTTAATTTTCTGCTTGCGGCATTGGCCGGTGCTGAACGAATTTTTCAAGTCTTGGATGAAACACCCGAAACAGATAACGGGACTGTTACCTTGGTCAATGTAACAGAAGCTGAAGATGGAACATTAACGGAATGTGAAGAATGCACCGAAACGTGGGCATGGAAATCTGAAGATGAGGATGGTACGCAACTCACAAAAGTGCAAGGTGATGTGCGTTTTGAAGATGTAACGTTCAGTTATGACGGTACTGTAACGGTTTTAAATGACATATCAATATTTGCGAAACCGGGTCAAAAAATTGCTTTTGTAGGATCGACAGGGGCAGGAAAAACAACAATTACGAATTTAATCAATCGGTTTTACGACATCGAGCAAGGCAAGATCCTTTACGATGGTATCGACATTAAAACGATCAAAAAGCCAGACTTGAGAAGATCATTGGCGATGGTTTTGCAAGATACGCATTTGTTTACTGAAACGGTCAGAGAGAATATTCGTTACGGAAACTTAGATGCTACGGACGAAGAAGTAATCGAAGCGGCGAAGCTTGCGAATGCTCACTATTTTATCGAACATCTTCCGCAAGGGTATGATACGATGTTGACTTCCGACGGAGCAAACCTCAGTCAAGGACAGCGTCAGTTACTTTCAATCGCACGAGCGGCAGTAGCGAATCCTCCTGTATTGATCCTGGATGAAGCGACGAGTTCGATCGATACCAGAACGGAAGCATTGATCGAAAAAGGAATGGATCAACTTATGAACGGACGCACGGTGTTTGTGATAGCGCATCGTTTGTCTACCGTTCGGAACGCGGATGCGATAATCGTTTTGGAACAAGGAGAGATCATTGAACGAGGAAACCATGATGCATTGCTGCAAAACAAAGGCAGGTATTATCAACTCTATACCGGTCAATTTGAATTGGAATAAACAAAGCGCAAATATTAATTTAAAGCTTCGGGATGATCCCGAAGCTTTTTTTTTGGAGTTTCTCGGAACTATCGAGCATTGACAAAAATCCAAATAGCAAGTAGAATGAATATTATACAGAGGTTTACAATATTTTTTTACAAAGAAAAGAAAAGAGGGGAAAATGAAATTGAAAAGAAGAATTGCGGTTTTGATCGCGGCTGTATTTTTGCTTACTTTCGCTGTAAGTGGTTGCACGACAAAAAGTGAGTTGTTCGGTGACGATTATATCACATACTATAATCCCAACCGAGAAGCAGTGATCGAAGAATTTGTCGGCGATAAAGTCAATACAACGGATGATGATTTATTTGATATCGATCTGTCTTATGAATGGATCAGCGACAACTCATATTATATTTATATCGATAACTATAATACCGAGTATTTCTTTAACGGAGTAGTAACGCTTACAAGCGATGCCGAAACATGGGAGATCAATGTGCGCATGGTCGCGCCGGATTTCTATGAATACTTCGTAGCTGATTTAGCATCATATCCTGCCGATTATATCTTTGAAGTAGAAGGTAATTTCTATGAAAAATCAGACGCTTGGGATATCGGTATCGATTTTGAAGAGTATACATCGGAAGATTACTATGGCATGGCCTTTATCGTGATGGATGTTCAAGAAGTAACATTGGACATGACCTATATGATGGCCGATCTGTTCTACGGATATGATACGATGTGGAATTACGACGGGGCAACGGATTATTTCTTGTATGATGCAAACTACATTGATGAATATGATTATACATATGAAATCTATGTGGACACATTAAATCAAGAAGTAACGGTATATGACAATCAAGGTAATACGATAGAAGTATTGACCTATTAATTATTTGTATAAAGAAAAAGATCCGCTTAAAAGCGGATCTTTTTTATTTAGTTATTAGCATATGATCAGTAATTGACTTTTCTGATCTCAAAGTAAGCTTTCGGATGACTGCAGACAGGGCATTCTTCCGGTGCCATTGTAGAATAGTGAATATGTCCGCAATTTGAGCAGAACCATGCGGTTTCCGCTTCACGTTTGAAAACGCGATCATTCTTGATATTATCCAATAATGTTTTATAGCGTTCTTCGTGTGTTTTTTCGATCGCTGCAACACCTTCGAATTGTTTTGCTAATTCTTCAAAACCTTCTTCATGCGCTGTTTTTGCGAACTCTGCATACATATCAGACCATTCATAATGCTCTCCGTCAGCTGCGTCTTGAAGATTTATCATCGTGTCCGGTACTTGACCGTCGTGTAATGCTTTAAACCAAAGTTCGGCATGCTCTTTTTCATTGCCGGCAGTTTCCGTAAAAATTGCGGATATTTGATTATAACCTTCTTTTTTCGCTTTGGACGCGTAATACGTATATTTGTTCCTTGCTTGAGACTCTCCCGAAAAAGCAGTCATTAAATTAGCTTCAGTTTTTGATCCTTTTAGTTCCATAATACCCTCCGATGTTATTTATTTGTAATCATTATAATAAAATAGCATATCGTTGTCAATTCAAAAAAAGATGCTTGGTCATTCCCAAGCATCTTCCGGATCTTCCGGTTCTTCACCTTTTTCAATTTTAATTTCCGTAACGCGCCTAAAATCGGTTTTGGTTACCGTAACGGCATGCGGGCCGTACATAAATCCATCGCCTTGTTTCGGTAGGCGCCCAAACTCTTCGATCACCCAACCACTGACACTTTGGGAATCGTATTCCCTCTTCAGTTGTCGGATATCTAAAGCTTCGAGCATATCTTCGAAATTCGCATTACCTGAAACCAGATATACGGTATCGCTTACTTTATTGTATAATTCGACCACTTCATCGTGTTCGTCCCAGATCTCGCCGACTAATTCTTCCAAGATATCTTCAAGTGTCACGATTCCTTGTGTGCCGCCGAATTCGTCCACTACGATCGCAATATGCGATTTATCTTGTTGCAAGAGCCGAAGCAATGCGGAGATCTTCATGTTTTCCGTTGCTGTGATCACGTTTGTAATGGCATTTTTTATGGTTGTCGCTTCACGATATAAAAGCGTATAAAAATCTTTTTCATGGAGTACACCGATTATCGTGTCTATCGAGCCTCGATAGACGGGCAGTCTCGAATATCCGTGCAATCTGAATATCTGTGCGATCTCTTGCATCGGTGTATCTTCTTCGATAGCGATAACATCGACCCGAGGTGTTAAGATCTCTTCGACATCCGTATCGTTGAATTCTATCGCCGAACGTATAAGTTCTCCTTCTTGGGAATTGATTCCGCCTTCGTTTTCAGCTTCGTCGATAAGCGTTATCAACTCTTCTTCCGTAATGCCTTGATCTTCTTTTGTTTTGAAGATCTTAGAAAGTAGTTTTCGCCAAAGCATAACTAAGAAATTCACAGGTTGTAAAACAAAAAGGAATAGTTTCAATATAGATGAAGAAAACATCGCAAAGGACTCAGGAGAATCTTTTGCTAATATTTTCGGGGATATTTCGCCGAAAATCAGAACGACGACCGTCATGACTGCGGTTGAAATACTGACGCCCGATGGACCGTATTTGTTCGTGAACAATATGGTCGCAATGGAAGTCGCTATGATAAGTACGATATTGTTACCGATCAAGATCGTTGACAGAAGACGATCGGAGTTTTGCAATAAATTATATACCGAACGAGCTTTTTTATTACCCGATTGTGCCAAGTTTTTGATCCTGATCTTATTTAAAGATGTAAATGCTGTCTCTGTGGCACTAAAATATGCAGAAAGCGTAATTAATACGACCAGTGCGATAATTGATAGAATTAAGCCTGTGTCCATTAGATGCAATCACTCCCATCTGCTGTAGCCGTAAGGCTAACCACGCGTTTGATAAGAGCGAATATTTGAGTTTCTGTAAAAGGACGATTTGTCCGATCCGAGAAAGGGTCAAGGTCCAATGATCCGTACCATCTCTTTCTTAATAAATTATAGAGTCTTGGATAAGATTATATCATATTTTTAAACATTAGGGAATATTTTCAAAAGGTTCTGTTTTTAGAAGGATAATGGATGGATATCTATTTTTCTTCTTTCAAAGCCAATGCGTGTTTGATAAATTCCGAAAACAACGGATGCGGATTTGTTGGGCGGGATTTGAATTCGGGATGCGCTTGTGTTGCGACATACCACGGATGGTCTTTCAGTTCCACCATTTCGACCAAGTGTCCGTCGGGCGATGTGCCACTGATCAACATTCCTGCATCGAGCAAGCGTTCTCGGTAATCATTGTTTACTTCATAGCGATGACGATGGCGCTCGCTGATCTCTTTCTTCTGATAAGCTTCGAATGCCAAGGTGTTTTCTTGCAGTACACAAGGATATAAACCAAGACGCATCGTACCGCCTTTATCTTCAATATTTTTTTGGTCCGGCATGATATCGATCACCGGATCGATCGTGTCCGGATCGAGTTCCGAACTGTTTGCGTTCGGAAGTCCCAATACGTTACGGGCATATTCTATTACCGCAATTTGCAAGCCGAGACAAAGTCCCAAATAAGGGATCTTATGTTCGCGTGCGAATTTTGCCGACAGTATTTTTCCCTCGATACCGCGGCTACCGAAACCTCCGGGTACAAGGATGCCATCAACATCTTTGAATATTTCATCCGCGGTATGTTCCGTAACATCCGCCGAATGTATCCATTGGATATTAACGGTCGCTCCGTTTTGAATGCCCGCATGGGTCAAAGCTTCCGCTACGGACAGATAAGCATCCCTTAATTCCACATACTTACCGGAAAGCCCGATCGTAAGCTCTTTTGTTAAATTTTTTTCTTTGTTAACGAAGGAGATCCATTCGCTTAAGTCAGGTTCTTCGCAATCAATATGCAATTTTTCACAAACCAGATCCGCAAGACCCTCTTCTTCCAACAACAAAGGTACTTCATAGAGCGAATCGCAATCGAGATTTGAAATAACTGCTTTTTTCTCTACGTTACAAAACAAGCTGATCTTTTCTTTGATTGAATCGGTGATCTCCTGTTCGCTGCGTAAAATGATGATGTCGGGCTGGATACCCAAACTTCTCAACTCTTTTACACTATGCTGTGTCGGTTTCGTTTTTAATTCCCCTGCTTTTCTTAAATAAGGAAGCAATGTAACATGAATAAACAAAACGCGCCCATCAAGCTCGTTGCGCAGTTGTCTTATTGCTTCTAAAAACGGTTGACTTTCTATATCCCCCACTGTTCCGCCGATCTCACTTATAATGATATCAGCGTTACTTTCGCAGCCAGCTTGGAGGATAAAGTCCTTTATTTGATTGGTGATATGTGGGATGACCTGAACCGTTCCGCCCAGATAATCACCGCGTCTTTCATTTGAAATGACCGACCAATAGATCCTACCGGTCGTTACATTACTGGATTTCGTTAAATTGGTGTCGGTAAATCTTTCATAATGACCGAGATCCAGATCTGTTTCTGCGCCGTCATCTGTTACAAACACTTCTCCGTGTTGATACGGTGACATGGTACCGGGATCGAAATTGATGTAAGGATCGAGTTTCTGTGTAAAGATGTTCAATCCGCGCGATTTCAACAAACGACCGAGTGATGCCGCTGTGATACCTTTTCCGAGCGAAGACACAACGCCTCCGGTGACAAAAATATAAAATGGCTGCATGGTTAAGAGTCCCCCGTTTTATTAGAATTATTTTGATTTTTATAAGCAATTATTTTATCATATTTCCAGTAAATAAGGAATGTTATTGCATAATAAAGTATGCTGAGTACTACAATTGTAAGCATTTTTCCGTTGTAAAGACCGGTTCCGACCGCGCTTGTAACAAAAGAAGACGGTACGCGTCCGGCAATCAGTATGATCCAAAAGGTTTTATAACGCATTTTACTGATGCCCGCGATCAAACATAAAATGTCATCAGGCGTAAAAGGTACTAAAAATAGTGAAAACAGAACCCCTTTACCTGCTTTTCCTGATATTTTTGCTTGGTACTTATCAAAAGTTTCTTCTTCGACAAATCGATGTATGATCTTTTCTCCGTATCTGCGTCCCAGGTAAAACATTAACAAGGAACCCAACACAACTGCTGCTGCATTTAAAAAGAAGCCCAACCATAATCCGAAAACCGCTCCTCCCGCCAAACC
This sequence comes from uncultured Anaerofustis sp., assembly GCA_963674555.1. Lineage (GTDB taxonomy): Bacteria > Bacillota > Clostridia > Eubacteriales > Anaerofustaceae > JBGMEA01. The sequence goes on from OY771429.1 coordinate 1,211,436, forward strand.
CGTTATATTACCCGGGATGGGAGCAAAAACGACTTGCAGGAATTGTATCACAAAAAAGACCAAAGGAGCGTAGATACCGTATTGTTGAATATATTCGCTCAGTGCCTCTTGATCCGTTATGGTATCGATTCCAACACCGTAGATAATAAATAAAACTATACCGACCAAGATGGCTATAAAGGTCAGTCCTTTAAGTATTTTTTTCATTTAAATAACTCGATCATTGTTTTCTATTGATTGCCGCGTGTGCTTTTTTAACGATTTCATCAGTTGTAAGATGATATTTTTCCAACAGTTCATCCGGTTTTCCTGATTCTCCGAAAGTATCCTGCACGCCGACTTTTTCGACCGGAACAGGATAGTGTTGTGCGGTGACTGAAGAAACGATACTGCCGAGTCCTCCGTAGATCGAATGCTCTTCACACGTTACGACCGCGCCGGTTTTTTTAGCGTATGCAACGATCGTTTCATTGTCAAAAGGTTTGATCGAAGAAGCATTTACTACAGCTGCATCGATGCCTTGCTCTTTTAGCACATCTCTTGCGCGCATTGCTCTGATCAGCATAATACCGCAAGCGACAAGTGTGACATCATTTCCGTCAGCAAGCACATGGGCTTTACCCGGTGTGAATTCATAAGAACTGTCATAGATCACTTCTGTTTTGGCTCTGCCCAAACGCACGTATACAGGGCCGTTTATCTCAGCGGCTTTTCTGATCGCTTGGGTTGCTTCTTCGGCATCAGCCGGTACAAAGACATGCATATTCGGCAACACATTCATCAGCGCGATATCTTCTATGGATTGATGTGTTGCGCCGTCTTCACCGACGGTAAGTCCTGCATGTGTTAAGGCTAGCTTTACGTTTAAATTCGAATAACAAATACCGTTACGTACCATATCGTAAACTCTTCCGGTACCGAAAACCGCAAAAGTGGATACAAATGGGATCTTACCGCAAGTCGAAAGCCCTGCCGCAATCCCCACCATATTCATTTCGGCTATACCGACTTCAATATGGCGATCAGGGAATTCTTTTTGAAAGGCGCCTGTTTTAGTGGATTTGGACAGATCCGCATCCAATACGACGATATTTTTATTTTCTTTGCCGAGTTCGACAATAACTTTACCGTATGCTTCCCTCGTTGCGATCATCTCTGTCATATCGATGCCTCCAATTCTTTACATGCTTGTTCGCATTGCTCTTCATTCGGCGCGCTTCCGTGCCAATCTGCCTGATTTTCCATAAACGAAACACCTTTACCCTTGATCGTTTTTGCAATGATCGCAGTCGGTTTTCCTTTGATCAAACTTGCTTCGTTGAATGCGCTTCGCAATTTATCGAAATCGTGACCGTCATCGACATTGATCACATGGAAACCGAAGGCTTCCATTTTTTCATCGATCGGATAGGGTGACATGATCTTGTCCGCAAAGCCGTCGATTTGAAGATTGTTATTGTCAATAATAACCGTTAAGTTATCCAGTTTAAAATGAGAAGCTGACATAAAAGTTTCCCATACGCAGCCTTCTTGTATCTCTCCGTCTCCGAGCAAGGTGTATACGTGGTAATCTTTTTGATCGATCTTTCCCGCTACAGCCATACCCGTTGCACAACATGCTCCGAGTCCCAAAGATCCTGTGGATATCTCGATTCCCGTTACTTCGTTCATATTGGGATGACCTTGCAAATTACTGTTTATCTTTCGGAATGTCTTTAATTCTTCTTTTGGAAGAACACCTTTTTCCGCTAAGACAGCATAGATCAAGGGTGATGCATGACCTTTGCTTAAAACAAATCGATCTCTGTTTTCATCTTCATAAGACGGTATGTTCATGATCTCGAAATATAACAAGGTCAATATTTCAACACCCGAAAGTGAGCCTCCGGGATGTCCGCTTTGTGCTTCGGTAACTTGTTCAATGATATTTATTCGTATTCTTTGCGCGATTTTTTTTAAATCCATATTATTATCCATAATTTATCTTTTTGTTGTATGGCACTCCTTATTTTTTTCGAACAATACGCTGACCGATTTGCCTTCATGTATGCGTTGGATCGCTTTTGCTATAAGTTCAGCAATACTGATGACTTCGATCTTCTCGATCTGTTTCTCTTTTGCGAGAGGTATCGTATTTGTTGTGATCATTTTAAGGATCGGAGAATCTTTGATCCGATCGATCGCAGGTCCCGATAAGAGCGCATGCGTGCACGCCGCATAGATATTTTCTGCACCAAGATTTTTTAATGCTTTAGCCGCACCTACAAGAGTGCCGCCGGTATCGATGATGTCATCGATCATAATAACGTCTTTACCTTCTACGTCACCGATCACATTCATGACCTCGGCTACATTTTCTCTGGGACGACGTTTATCGATGATCGCCATCGGAACACCGAGTCTTTCAGCGAGCGCGCGCGAGCGTTTTACACTGCCTACATCCGGTGAGACAACAACGAGTTTACTCATATCGAAATTATGAGAAGCGATATAATCGGCAATGATCGGCATTGCTTGTAATCGATCAAGAGGGATATCGAAAAATCCTTGTATTTGATCCGCGTGTAAGTCAACCGATATCACTCTGTCCGCACCCGCTACGCTTAGTAGGTCCGCTACGAGTTTTGCGGTGATCGGAACACGGGATTTATCTTTTCTGTCTTGACGCGCGTATCCGTAATACGCCATTACGACGTTAACTCTTCCCGCGGATGCCCGTTTAAGTGCGTCCATCATGATCAAAAGTTCCATTAGGTTATCGTTTACGGGCGGGCATGTCGATTGAATGATAAAGACGTCGCTGCCGCGTACCGAATTTCCTATGCGTACCGAAATCTCTCCGTCAGAGAATTTTTTAATGTCTGTGTCGCATAAAGGGATATCCAGCAATTCGGAAATTTCCCTGGCTAAAGGGATATTCGAATTCCCGGATAAAAGGACAATGTTAGAATAAGTGCCGTTCATAAATTTTTCGCTCCGTTATATTTCATATATTTAAATTATTATTTGCGTTCTTTGTTCCAGTTGGGTTTTGTGACAGCGCGATTTCGCGCGATCACCAATGCGTTTTCTTCAACATCTTCCGTTACTGTGGAACCGGCTGCGATATAAGCATTTTTGCCGACTTTGATCGGCGCCACCAAATTGACATTGCATCCGATAAATGCATCGTCTTCTATGATCGTTTGATGTTTATCTGTACCATCGTAATTTACAAACACGATCCCGCAACCCAAGTTTACATTCTTACCGACTTTACCGTCACCCACATAAGACAGATGAGAGACTTTACTGTTCTCATCGATAAAAGCATTTTTGATCTCAACGAAATTACCGATTTTAACATGATCGCTAAGATCACTGTTTGGTCTCAGATGCGCATAAGGTCCGATTTGATTGTGAGCATTGATTTTACTTGATTCTATCGTAGAGGTATCGATATGATTTTCTTCGCCGATCTGTGATGAATCTATCCGTGAAGAGATAATCGTATTGTCATTACCGATACGGGTATTTCCTGTTAGAATGGTATTGGGGTAAATCGTTGTTCCTTTACCTATCGTAATATTTCGATCGATATATGTGCTGTCAGGATCGATCATGCGAACGCCGTTTTCGATATGTTTATTATTTATCAAAGATCTCATAATTTTTTCGCACTCGTGAAGCTGCATCGGGGTATTAACAGCTTTAATGATATCAGCATTGTCACTGACGCAGGCATCAACTTTATAGCCTTTTTTCAAGAAAAGTTCGATCGTATCCGTCAAGTAGTATTCATTCTGAGCATTGTTATTTGATATTTCGTGTAAGCATTCGTTTAGTTTTTCGGCATTGAAACAATAAGTCCCCGAATTGATCTCTCTGATCAAAAGTTCATCGGGGGTGCAATCTTTCTTCTCAACGATTTTAGCGAGCGAACCGTCTTTTCTTACGATGCGACCGTAATTTGCGGGGTCATCCAGTTCCGCTGACAAAACGCCCAGATCGAGCCGGTTCGTTTCGCAATATTGCATGAACTGTTTTAATGTTTCTGCGTCTTGCAAAGGAGCATCTCCGCACAGGACAAGCACAAGACCTTTGTGTGAGGATAAAAAAGGTTTCGCTTGGATTACGGCGTGCGCTGTTCCAAGTTGTTCTTTTTGCAAATAATAATCGAAGGCCGTCCCGAGACGCGTTTCGATCAGCTCATGTTTGTGCCCCACGATTATTCCGATCGAATCGATGTCGGCTTCTTGCAAATTAAAGACAACATGCTCAACCAAGCTGTAACCGCAAATTTCGTGCAATACTTTTGGAAGATCGGAATGCATTCGCTTACCCAATCCTGCCGCCAGTATCAATGCAGAATAATGGAAATCCATAGTTCAACCTCATATATTTCGGTGGTTATTAATAATCAATTGAATAGATGAAGACAATCAAATCAAGTTTGTTTTGGAGATCAATGAATAGTATATTATTAAATATCTATGATAAAAGATGTAAATATTTATTATATATAAATATTATACACAAATAATGTAAAAATGAATAGGGTAAAAAATAGAAATCACCGAAATAGGTGAAGATAACTCCGAATTATTTACAAATAAAAAACCATCGCTTTTAGCGATGGTTTTATTATTTCGGTTTAGACGATTAAAATCGTTTTTCCCTATGTTTATTCAATTGAAATTTTAAATAATATCAACGTAAAATCTTTAAAATTCATACTCGGCTTCTATAACATCTGACTCTTCCTCTGCCAATGCACTGTCGGCTTCATCCGTAAAAGCCATATCTGCTTCTTCTTCTGCCTGTTCAGCTTTGTGTTCAATAAGCTTTTCTTCATACGCTGCCAAAATTGCTTCTTGGAGCATCGCACGGGTTTCTCTGTTGATCGGGTGTGCAATATCTTTGAATTCACCACCACTCAGTTTTTTGCTTGGCATCGCGATGAATGTACCGTTTTCACCCTCGATTACTTTAATTTCGTGCACTACGAATTGATTGTCGAATGTAATCGAAACACGCGCTTTCATTTTTCCGTCATCAAAAACCTGTCGTATACGGATATCAGTGATCTCCATGTTGTATCCTCCTGCGTAAATATGGTATGTAAGTATATATCATACATTATATAACAATTAATTTGAATTATAAACTGTTTTTTAAAAAAATTATTTATTTTTGAGTATTTGCCTTAATTTATTGATTTCTCAAAAAAGTTGTATTGCGAAATAATTAGTGATACAATAATCACAATTGTTCAAAACGATAATAGGAGCACAATTTGGAAAGAGTCGATTTTAATCATATTCGTAAAATATTCTTTGTGGGTATAGGTGGGACGAGCATGAGCGGTTTGGCAATGATGTCCAAAAGTCAAGGATTTGAAGTGTCAGGTTCAGACATGCGTCCGTGTTCATATACCGATAAATTATTAAAGCATGATATTCCTGTTATTATCGGTCACAAAAAAGAGAATATCGATCCGGATTGCGATCTGGTCGTATATTCGGCAGCTATAAGACCCGATAATATCGAATTAAAAACAGCCGTATCATACGGCATCCCACTAATGGAAAGATCCTACTTTTTAGGACAACTCTCGCGTTTTTATCCCAGGACGATCGCGGTCAGCGGTACTCACGGTAAAACGACCACATCGTCTTTAACAGCTTTGATGTTGTATAATGCACAGTTTGATCCTTCCGTTTCGATCGGCGGGACACTCGAGCAGATCGGCGGCAATTCACGTATGGGTAAAAGCGATTATTTCGTTATCGAAGCGTGTGAATTCGTCGATAGTTTTTTGCATACCCAACATTACATTGGAACGATATTGAATATCGAAGAAGATCATCTTGATTACTTTACCGGTGGTCTGGAACAGATAACGGAATCCTTCTTGAAATTTGCACAAATCTTACCGAAAGAAGGTCTGTTGATCGCAAACGGCGATGACCCGCAAGTTGTTGAAAAGATCATACCTTGTGTGGATGCGCAGGTCGTAACATTTGGGATCGATCCTCATAATGATTGGGTCGCAACCAATATCATCTACGACAAACACGGCAAACCAACCTATGACGTACTCAAGCAAGGTGCTTATTACGGGACTTTTCATTTGAATATCCCCGGACTTCATAATGTAATGAATTCTCTGTCCGTGATCGCATGCGGTGATTTTTTGCAGATCGATCCAAAAATCATACAAGATACATTTGCTGAATTTACGGGAGCGAGACGCCGCTTTGATTTTTGCGGAGAAGTTAACGGGATCAATATTTTTGAAGATTATGCGCATCATCCTACGGAGTTACGCGTAACAATAGAAGCTTGCAAAAATTATGAACACAATAAACTTTGGGTGGTGTTCCAACCGCACACGTATTCTCGTACATTTTTATTGTTCGATCAATTCGTTGACGCCGTTAAAGATGCGGATGAAGTCATTTTTAACGATATCTATTCCGATCGAGAAGCAAATGATTGGAATGTTTATTCGGAAGATCTTGCCGAAAAAGTCATACAACAGCATCATCTCCCCTGTGAAGTGATATCAAAATTCGAAGATATCGTTGATTATTTGTGTAAGAACCTATCGGACGGAGATTTTGTGCTTGTGGCGGGAAGTCAATCGATCAACCAAGTAGCACATGATTTATTGGACGCTCTTCAAAAGCAGCTTTTGAAATAAACCTCCTCTATATAACGCACATAATGATCTTATGCCTTGCTTTATAGCAAGGCTTTTTTTATTGGTAGAAATACTTTGCGGAATAATTTACACATATCAAGTAATTTTACTTGACAGCGTTGTTGTGTTATGATACGATAACAAAACGATATAAAACAGATCAAGATCACGAGATTCGGTGAAAGATGGAAAAACGTTTTAAATTGGTATATTTATTGGATATATACGGAGGTTTGTTGACGGATAAACAATCCGACGTTTTGAACCGATATTATAACGAAGACCTTTCATTATCGGAAATCGCATCTTTCGAGAATGTCAGCAGGCAAGCGGCATTCGATCTGTTGAAACGTGCGGAGAAATTACTGATCTCGTATGATGATAAACTGCATTTGTTTGAAAAGTATATACAAAATCGTGAACTTATCGGACAAATAAAAGAAAATTTAAATCAACATCAATATGATGTTTTAGAACAGAATATCGATGTATTGGAAAAAAATATATAAGGGATGGTCGCAATAAATTATGTTTGACCAACTTGGCGAAAAACTACAGAGTTCATTTAAAAAGCTTACCAGTAAAGGCAAGCTTTCGGATAAAGACATCGAAGCGGTCTTAAGAGAGATCCGTTTGGCTTTGTTAGAGGCAGATGTCAATTACAAAGTTGTAAAGTCTTTTTTGAATTTGATCAAAGAAAAAGCGTTGGGCGAAGAAGTCATGAAGAGTCTAACGCCCAGTCAGCAAGTCGTAAAGATCGTACATGAAGAGCTTACAACATTGTTGGGCTCAAACGCAAAAGAAATCAAATTTGACGGAAACGGCCCTACAGTCATCATGCTTGCAGGTGTGCAAGGTTCCGGTAAAACTACCTCAGCAGGTAAATTAGCTGATTTTTTAAAACGCAAAAACAAAACAGTTGTATTGGCGGCGTGCGATACGCAACGTGCTGCCGCGGTAGATCAATTAAAGATATTAGGCGAAAAGATCGGTGTTACGGTATTCAATCAACAAGGAGAAAAACCGCAACAGATCGCTAAAGAAGCTTTGCAATATTGCAAAAAAGAAGGTATCGACGTACTTATCGTGGATACGGCGGGAAGACAGCATGTGGATGAAGCACTTATGGATGAGATCGAAGCGATACGCGAATCGATCGATCCCGATGAAGTATTGTTCGTGGTAGACTCAATGATGGGACAGCAAGCCGTTGATGCCGCGCAGGCATTCGATGAACGTATTAATATCACAGGGTTTATTTTAAGTAAAGCGGACAGTGATGCGCGCGGAGGCGCGGCATTATCCGTCAGTTATATTACGGGAACCCCGATCAAATTCACCGGTACGGGTGAAAAGATCACGGACTTTGAAATATTCCACCCCGATCGCATCGCTTCCAGGATCTTGGGGATGGGCGACATGATGAGCTTGATCGAAAAAGCGCAAGCAAACGTGAACGCAGATGAACAGGAAGCGCTGGTTGAAAAACTTAAGAAAAACAGTTTTACATTGGAAGACTATCTGGAACAACTCGACAGTATCGCGAATATGGGCGGTATCGAAGAGTTGATGAGCAGCTTACCGATGGGCAACAAAATGGGCAATATGCAAGTTGATCCAAAACAGATCAGCAGAACCAAAGCAATCATCCAATCGATGACCGTAAAAGAACGCATGAAGCCCTCGATCATCAATGCTTCACGCCGAAAACGCATCGCTGCGGGAAGCGGCACAACCGTAACGGATGTAAACAGATTGTTAAAAGGTTTTGAGCAAAGCAAGAAGATGATGAAACGAATGAGTTCGCAAAAAAGGCGATTCGGTTCTCCGAAATTCCCTTTTATGTAATATAAGAATTTGATAATTATCGAAAATTAGAAAGGAAACGATAAAGATTATGGCAGTAAAAATCAGATTAAAAAGAATGGGCGCAAAGAAAAAACCCTATTACAGAGTCGTAGTAGCGGATGTAAACACAAAACGAGACGGAAAAGCAATCGAAGAAATCGGTTACTATAATCCGCTCGGAGAAAAAGACATGAAGATCGATGAAGAAAAAGCAAAGAAATGGCTTGCTACAGGCGCACAACCGACAGATACGGTAAAAATGCTTCTGAAAAAAAGCGGCATCATCGAGTAATACATTTCTTTTTAAGGAGGGAATTATATGAAAGAATTGGTTGAGGTGATCGCCAAAGCATTGGTGGATAACCCCGAAGCGGTTCAAGTTACAGAAACGCAGGACAGGAATAACATTGTTCTGAAATTAAAAGTTGCCGATGAAGACATGGGCAAAATAATCGGAAAACAAGGAAGGATCGCTAAAGCTATCCGAACGGTGCTTAAGGCATCTTCCGTCAAAGATCATACACATGTCATACTTGACATTATTTGATCCTATAAAGAGCATCTCTTTTTTAATAAAGAGCATGTTCTTTTTTTTAATTTAAAAAACGATTCATCTGATCTCGATTTAAATTTTCCGTCCAACCTATTCTATGTTTTACGTATTTAGCTCTTATAAGCCCTGTAAGCAATTTAGAGACAAGAAAAAAGATATTCTAATCATCCTTGATATCTGAAAAACCATGCTTTTTATATTAAATATCAATGGGTTTTCAGGCGGTTTTGTGGTATAATAATATACAAAGGCGATCCGAATTCAAGAGGATCGTTTTGTGCGGATTTTTACAATCGATAACGAATCAAATATACATATCTTCTCAGAGGATTTTATATCATTATTTCTTTGTAAAAATACGTACATGCAACACTACCGGTGGAGTTGAATTATGTATGTCTCGCATTTGAAGATCGACAATTTTCGTAATATTGATTCTGCCGAGATCGATTTCAGCGCTTATTATAATATTTTAACGGGACAAAACGCGCAAGGCAAAACCAACGCGATCGAAAGCATATTTATGAGCCTTACCGGAAAATCTCATCGTGAGAATATTACCGAAAATTTTATCGGTGAAAACGGACAGGAAGCAAGGATCCAAACAGAAGTCATTTTTGACGATCAATCGACTTATCGTGTTGTTCTTACGATCGGGCAAGAAAAGAAAATCACGATCAATGAAGAGCCCGTTAAGCGCAGGAGCGAACTGTTGCGAAACTTTTCGGTAGTTTTATTCAGCCCGCAGGATCTTGACTTGGTTCAAGGCGGACCGAAGGTTCGGCGCAGTTTTTTGGATGAAGTGATCATTGCAGTGATGCCGAAATACGCCTCAATTCTTTCAGCATACACAAAAGCGATCACACAAAAGAACGCGATCTTACGTGAATATACACCTTCTTGTGAAAGTCTTCTGGATGTATATGACGAATCGATCCTTAAATACGGTTCGAGCGTTATAAAATATCGCATACATTTTTTAAAAGATTTCTATCACTATCTTTCAAAATATCATCAACAAATCACTGAAGAAAAAGAAAATTTGGAACTGACGTACAGCTCTAATATCTTTGCGAATGAAACAAAGATCGATGTTGTGAGTTTATTTAAAAAAGCGTTAGTCGAAATGCGAACGAAAGAGATAGATGCAAGACATTCTTTAGTCGGACCGCACCATGACGATATACCTTTGTTCCTTAATAAACGTAATGCGAGACATTTCGCGTCACAGGGACAACAAAGAAGCATCGCTTTATGCATGAAACTGGCACTGATCGACATGTTGTATGAGAAAAACAAAGAGCGGCCGATCATCCTTTTGGATGATGTGATGAGTGAACTGGACGACAGACGGCAAGATATGGTCATTAAAGTCTTAGATCAGGTTCAATCTTTTATCACATGTACGGGCGGAGCATTTATCGATAAATGCAGACCGAAGAAATTATATTATGTTGTAAACGGACACTTGTCCGAGTTATAGATTAAGAAATATGAAGATGTGCATTGCCGCATCGATCAATACGAAAATAAAACGGGAGCGTAATGAATATGGCAAAAGCTGATAATTCAAACCATTATGATGCCAGTGGTATCAAAGTACTGGAAGGACTGGAGGCTGTCCGAAAACGACCGGGCATGTATATCGGCTCGACCGGTAAAACCGGGCTGCATCATCTCGTTTATGAGATCGTGGATAACAGTGTCGATGAAGCATTGGCAGGATATTGTGATCATATTCAAGTGGTGATGAAAACGGATAATGTTATCTGTGTTACCGATAACGGACGCGGCATCCCGACCGGCATGCATGAAAAAATGAAGAAATCCGCTGTGGAAGTCGCATTAACAATGCTGCATGCAGGCGGTAAATTCGATAATGACAATTATAAAGTATCGGGTGGTTTGCACGGAGTGGGTGTGTCTGTCGTGAATGCTCTGAGCGAATGGTTGACCGTAGAAGTTAAACAGAACGGCGAGGTTTTTGAACAGCTCTATCACAGAGGAAAGCCTGAAGCGCCCTTAAAAGTCACAGGTAAAACCAAAGATACAGGTACGACGATATCTTTCAAAGCCGATGAGCAGATTTTCCAAGTAGTGGAATATTCATATGATACACTGCGTCACCGTTTACGCGAATTGGCTTTTCTTAACAAGGGGCTAAAAATTTCTTTACGCGATGAACGAACGGAAAAGATCGTCGAAGAAGACTTCTGTTACAGCGGAGGATTGATCGAATTCATCGATTATTTAAACAGAGGAAAAGAAAGACTCAATCCTACGATCCTTTACTTCGAAAAAGAAGCTGAGGAATGCGATATTGAAGTAGCGATGCAATATACCGATAATTACAGCGAAAATGTTTTTTCATTTGCAAATAATATCAATACGACCGAAGGCGGTATGCACGTCAACGGATTTAAAACAGCTTTAACGAGAAGCGTTAATACCTACGCACGTAAATATAATTTCCTGAAAGAAAATGAAGCGAACTTAAGCGGAGATGACATCCGCGAAGGGTTGGTTGCGATCATCAGCGTGAAGCTGAAAAACCCTGAATTTGAAGGGCAGACAAAAACCAAATTAGGAAATCCTGAAGTGCGCGGAGTCGTAGATACGATAGTTGGCGACCACGTCAATGCTTTTTTGGAAGAAAACCCTGCCGAAGCGAAATTGATCTTAGACAAAGCGATCATGGCGACCAGGGCAAGAGCGGCTGCTAAAAAAGCAAAGGATTTGATCCGAAGGAAAAGCGCGTTGGAAAGTGCGGCACTGCCGGGCAAACTTGCGGATTGTAGCGAGAAAGATCCCGCACTTTGCGAAATATATATCGTCGAAGGAGACTCGGCGGGTGGATCTGCGAAACAAGGGAGAAATCCTAAAACGCAAGCGATCTTACCGTTGAGAGGAAAGATATTAAACGTAGAGAAAGCGCGTTTGGACAGGATATTGTCGACAGATACGATCCGTTCGATGATCACGGCTTTCGGTACCGGAATATCAGACGAATTTGATATTGAGAAGGCAAGATATCATAAGATCATTATCATGACCGATGCCGATGTGGATGGAGCGCATATCCGAACACTATTGCTTACATTTTTCTATCGTTACATGCGCGGATTGCTTGATAGTGGTTATATCTATATTGCTCAGCCACCTTTATATAAAGCTAAAAAAGGCAAAGAAATACGTTATTGTTATAATGAAAAGCAATTGGAAAAGATATATGAAGAGCTCGGGCGCGATAAAGTAGATATACAAAGATATAAAGGTTTGGGTGAAATGAACGCCGAACAACTTTGGGACACGACGATGAATCCCGAAAAACGGACTTTATTGAAAGTGAACGTCGAAGATGCGATAAGAGCTGACGAAATCTTTTCGATCCTTATGGGCGATCAAGTGCAACCCAGAAAAGAATTTATTACGGAAAATGCAGGAAAGGTCAAAAATCTTGACATATAAGGTGAAACGATGAGCGATACTTTTTTTGACAATATGGATGAAGGTGTAGAACAAGTTGACATTGTCGACGAAATGGAGAAATCGTATATCGATTATGCGATGAGCGTTATCGTCGGCAGAGCGCTTCCCGATGTTCGCGACGGTTTAAAACCCGTTCACAGAAGGATCTTATACGCGATGGAAGAGCTTGGTTTGCGTGCTGATAAGCCGACAAGAAAAAGCGCGCGTATCGTCGGGGATGTTATGGGTAAATATCACCCGCACGGTGACAGCGCGATCTATGATTCTATGGCTAGGATGGCTCAAGAATTTTCGACAAGATACCTACTGGTAGACGGACAAGGGAATTTCGGATCGATAGACGGAGATTCTCCTGCTGCGATGCGTTATACGGAAGCAAGGATGTCCAAGCTATCCTATGAAATGTTACGTGACATCAATAAGGAAACCGTAGATTATACGCCGAATTTTGACGAAAGTTTACAGGAACCAACTGTTCTTCCGGCACGCTATCCGAATTTGCTGGTGAACGGGTCTTCCGGGATCGCTGTCGGGATGGCGACCAATATCCCTCCGCATAATTTAGGTGAAGTGATAGAGGCTACAGTCGCATTGATAGACGATCCTGATTTGACATCGAAAGATTTGACACAATATGTCAAGGGCCCTGATTTTCCGACAGGTGGGACTATAATCGGGAAAAGCGGTTTGTTAAGTGCTTATACCACCGGTCGCGGACGCATCAAACTACGCGCAAAAACCGATATCGAAGTGAAGAAAAACGGGCGTGAATCCATTGTGGTCACAGAGATCCCGTATATGGTCAATAAGTCTAAATTGGTCGAAAAGATCGCGGACTTGGTCAAAGATAAAAAAATAGTAGGGATATCCGATCTAAACGATTACTCGGACAGAAACGGTATTCGGATCGTTATTGATCTAAAGAAAGATGTTAACGCGCAGATCATCTTAAATCAATTATATAAATATACACAATTGCAAGACACCTTCGGTGTGATCATGTTGGCACTTGTGGATAATCATCCGCGTGTTTTAAAACTTAAAGAAGTTCTTAATAATTATATCGAACATCAAAAAGAAGTTGTCATCAGACGAACCAAATTCGATCTGGATAAGGCTTTGGCACGTGCTCATATTTTAGAAGGATATATCATTGCTTTAGATAATATCGATGAGATCATTGCTATCATCCGCTCATCATATGATGACGCGGAAGAACGATTGATGAAGCGTTTTGAATTATCGGAGATCCAGGCAAAAGCGATCGTTGATATGCGATTGAAAAGATTGCAAGGTCTCGAACGTGAAAAGATCGACATGGAATACAAAGAGTTGACAGCATTGATCAAAAATTTAAAAGAGATTTTAGCCAGTGAACAATTGGTCATGAATATCATCAAAATCGAACTTAACGAGATAAAAGACAAATATGCCGATGATCGAAGGACTGATTTTGAAGCGGATATGGACGATTTCGATATCGAAGATCTGATCGAAGAAGAAGATGTTGTCATAACGATCACACATGTCGGATATGTCAAACGTATCCCTGCCAGCACTTACCGTGCGCAAAGACGCGGCGGACGCGGTATCGCGGCGCACGCAACGCGCGAAAATGATTTTGTGAAGCACTTGTTTATGACGACCACACATCATTACATCATGTTCTTTACGAACAAAGGGAATATGTATCGATTAAAAGCTTACGAGATTCCGGAAGCCAGCAGGACAGCGAAAGGGACTGCGATCGTAAATATCCTGGCTATGGATCCCGATGAAAAGATCACGGCGGTGATCCCTGTAAAAGAATTCAACGAGGACGAATTCCTCATCATGGCGACAAGACAAGGTATCATCAAGAAGACTGATTTAACACAATACGATTCGTCGCGCAAAACAGGTATCATAGGTATCAAACTTGCGGATGACGATGAATTGATCGATGTTAAACTAACTGACGGTGAACAAAAGATCATCATGGGTACACGCAAAGGATTTGCGATAACCTTCTTGGAAGAAGACGCGCGTCCGATAGGCCGAGTCGCCATGGGTGTCAAAGGTATCCGATTGGGTGACGATGACGAAGTGATCGGAATGGATATTTCAGAAAAAGGACAATTCATCTTGACCGTGACCGAAAACGGATACGGAAAACTGACGAAGACAAAGCTATACCCTGAACAAAAGAGAGCCGGTAAAGGCGTACAAAACTATAAGATCACAAGTAAGACCGGTGACGTATGCGGATTATGTTGCATCGACAAGGATGAGAACGATGTGATGATGATCTCGGATGACGGTACGGTGATCCGTATGGACGCCGCGGGCATCTCAACGATGGGCAGAAGCACATCAGGTGTCAAGGTCATGCGTTTGGACGAAGAAATACGAATATCCGCTATCGCCAAAGTGCCCAGTGACGAAGATGAAGAAGATGACGGTATGTTGCCTTTGGATAAATAGTCAGCGCAATTTATATAGACACAGAGAGATTTGTTGATTTCTCTGTGTTTATTTTTTCGATTGTAAATAATTGGTTATTCGGTCGATTGTTTTAAATAATTTGTTATAATGAAGTTGAGGATAACGTATGTTATGGGAGGTCTTATGAAAAATATAGCGGTACTGACCAGCGGAGGAGATTCTCCGGGAATGAATGCTGCCATTAGAGCTGTGGTACGGACTTGTGTGTATCACAGGATCAATATATTTGGAGTAAAGTACGGATATCGCGGATTGATCGATGACGAGATCGAGCAAATGGATGTCTATTCCGTTGCGGATATCATTCATCGGGGCGGAACAGTTTTATTCACATCCAGAAGTGAAAGGATGCGAACGGATGAAGGACTACAAACCGCGGCCGATAATTTAAAAAAGCGAGATATCGGCGGGATCGTTATCATCGGCGGTGACGGTTCTTACCGAGGCGCAAGAGAACTTTCCGAAAAAGGGATCAATGTCGTCACGCTTCCAGGTACGATCGATAACGATATACCGTGTACGGACTATTCGATCGGATTCGATACTGCAGTGAATACAGCGGTAGAAGCGATCTCAAAGATCAGAGATACGACGACTTCTCATAACCGCGTGAATATCGTTCAGGTAATGGGCAGAAACTCCGGTAACATCGCTCTTTACTCAGGGTTGGCAGGGGGCGCCGAAGCGATCGCTGTGCCCGAAATGCCGTATGATGCGGATCACATCGTTAAAAAAATGCTTAAAGGAAAAGAACGAGGAAAGTTGCACAGCATCATCGTTTTTGCCGAGGGTGCGGGAGATCTGAGAGAGTTCTGTCAGGAGATCGAAGAGAAATCAGGCACAACAAGCAGAACGACTACCCTCGGATATATCCAGCGCGGCGGAACACCTTCCGCTTTTGACAGGATATTGGCAAGCAAAATGGGTTCGATGGCTGTCGAAGTATTGATGGAGGGTAAGACAAACAAAGCGATCTGCATACAAAACAATGAGTATGTGGATATGGACATTACAGAAGCTCTTGATATGCCGTATCATTTCAATCAAGATATTTACAGGATCGCTATGGAATTGTCTATCTGATCCGAATATATATTAGCAAAAGAAGAAATGCAGTACTCCGTTTGAGAAGGAGAATAGGATGAAAAAAACAAAAATCGTATGCACACTAGGTCCTGCGACCGATGACATAAACGTATTGGACAAGATCGTGCAGATGGGCATGGATGTAGCCAGATTAAATTTTTCGCACGGTGACCATGAGGAACATCTCAAAAGATTTGAAGCGATCAAACAATTACGTGAAAAATACAACCGACCCGTCGCGATCATGTTGGATACAAAAGGTCCCGAAATTCGGATCGGTCGTTTTAAAAATGGATCGATCAAATTGCATATCGGCGATCCCTTTACGCTGAATTGCGAAGAAGTGGATGGGGATAATACCCAAGTATCTTTAACGTATCCGAATTTGTGTGAAGAGATCGAGATCGGAACAACGATATTGATCGATGACGGTCTTATCAAATTATCGGTGGTAGAAATCGAAGGACCAAAGATCCATTGCGTCGTTGAAAACGGCGGGGAACTGAAGAACAATAAAAGTATAAACATCCCGGATTTTCAAGTAGCACTGCCTTCGATCACAGACAAAGATATCGATGATCTGCGTTTCGGGATCGCGCACGGAATCGATTTTGTCGCGGCATCTTTCATCCGTACGGGTGAAGATGTTCTTAACATACGAAATGCGCTTGAAGAAAACGGCGGAGGACGCATTAAGATCATTGCCAAAGTCGAGAGCAGAGCCGGTGTCGATCATATCGATGAGATCATAGAACTCAGTGATGGTATCATGGTCGCGCGCGGTGACCTCGGCGTTGAGATACCCGCTGAAGAAGTACCGATCGTGCAGAAATTGATCATACGAAAATGTAATAACGCGGGAAAACCCGTTATAACAGCGACACAAATGTTAGACAGCATGATCCGAAACCCTCGTCCGACAAGAGCGGAGGTCGGAGATGTGGCCAACGCCATATTTGACGGGAGCGATGCGGTGATGCTATCAGGCGAAACCGCAGCCGGAAAATACGCAGTGGAGTCTGTAGAGACGATGATACGCATCGCTTTGACAGCTGAAGAAAATCTTGAGACAGACGCGCATTACAGTAAGAATTTTAAAGGTGAAGTTACCGTTACGAATATGATCGGGTACGCTTCTCAATCTACGGCGGAAGCTCTGAAAGCAAGAGCGATCTTTACCCCGACCTCTTCGGGCTATACCGCAAGGATGATCTCGAAATTCCGACCCAGCGCAAGGATCGTTGCGGTTATGAACAGCGAGATCGTGCAACGTCAATTGCAATTAAGCTGGGGCGTCGAGACTATCTTCCTGGATGATTGCTCTAATTTCGAGTGCATTTTAAACGACAGTTTGATCATCGCAACAGATAAAGGTATTGTCAACGAAGGCGATCTGGTCGTGATCACTGCGGGACTTCCGATCAACGTTAAAGGAACGACAAACTCTATCCGTGTGGAAACTGTTGGGAATTTTGTGCTTCGCGGAAAAGGTATCGGGAAACAAGTCGTACGGGGGATCTTACGTATCATCAAAGAAGACGATCCGTTCATCATACACCATGGAGATATTATAGCGATCGACCATATGAAGGATGAATACATCGAATCGCTCACAAAGGCCGCGGGATTGATCACGACGCAAAAAGGTTTAAGCAGTCCGTGCGCCGTTGCTGCGGTCAAAGCGGGCATATCCGCTGTTGTCGGATTGAAGGACATAGAATCCTTCCCCGACAGATCGATCATCGAATTGGATCCTCAGCGTAATATGGTGTATCGGATCGCGGACGGTTCGGAACCGAATTAAACTTGCTCTAAAAAGCATTATCAAATAGATTAAGGAATGGATATGATCACTTGGAATCCTTGGCACGGATGCCGAAAAATAAGCGCAGGATGCCAAAATTGTTATATGTATCGTATGGATACAAAATACGAAAGAGATCCAACGATCATTAAAAAGACATCAAATTTTGATTTACCGATCAAAAAAAAGCGCGATAAAAGTTATAAGATCCCACTGCATTATGAAGTATTTACCTGCGGCACATCGGATTTTTTTATTGAAGAAGCCGACGAATGGCGCAAAGAAGCTTGGGCGTATATTAAACAAAGAAGTGACTTAGGTTTTTTGATCATTACTAAAAGGATAGATCGTTTTTTCGTCTCGCTTCCAGATGATTGGGGCGACGGTTATGAACATGTAGCGATCGGATGCACAGTTGAGAACCAAGACCGAGCCGATTATCGATTGCCGATATTTCTAAATGCACCGATCAAACACAGAAGCATTATTTGCGAGCCGATCTTAGAGAAGATCGATCTTGAAAAATACATCGATCCTTCGCTTGTCGATCAAGTGGTTGTCGGCGGAGAATCGGGTAACAACGCAAGAGTGTGCGATTACGACTGGGTTCTGGCGATCCGTCAAATATGTGTTGATAAAAAGGTTTCTTTTTATTTTAAGCAAACGGGTGCGCGTTTTAAAAAAGACGGACATGTCTATCGTATCCCTCGCAAGCTGCAACACGAGCAAGCAAGAAAGGCAAATCTTTCATTTTAAAAGACCGATCTTTTAGATCGGTCTTTTTGTGTTTGCTATGAAATATAATGCTTCTGTGCTCTAAAGAGCATCTTCGCCTTCTTCGCCTGTTCGGATACGGATGACTTCTTCTACGTTGTAGATAAAGATCTTTCCGTCACCGATCTCGCCTGTTCGGGCGTTATCGATCAATATTTTTTTGATCATCGGAACATCTTTATCCTTCACGATCATATCGATCGTTACTTTCGGAAGAAGATCCATTTGATATTTTTCTCCGCGCCAAGCTTGTGTGATGCCTTTTTCTACGCCGTGCCCCATGATATCGCTGATCATGATTCCTCTGAAGCAGCCGGCTTCTTTTAAGGCTTCTCGCACGGGTGCAAGTTTATCGGGTTGTAATACCGCTTTGATATGTTTCATATTATTTAACCTCCGATTTGTCTTTTGAGTCGTCGGTCGAGTGAATGTCTTTTAGAATTGAAGAATAAGAGAATCTACGAGTCGTGAATTCCGGATATGCTTGGTTTCCGTGTTCACCGATATCAAGACCTTCGATCTCTTCTTTAACGCTAACGCGAAGACCGATCGTTTTCTTGATAAGGATCCACAGTAAGGATGTGCTTAAGAATACAAATCCGCCAACGCATAATACACCCAAAGCCTGACTGGCTAAAAGCGCGTATCCGCCGCCGTAGAATAAACCGTCAGCCGATTCGATACCGCCAATACCATTTTGTGCGAATAATCCCACAGCCAATGTTCCGAAAACACCGTTTGTTAAATGAACGGCAAGCGCACCGACCGGGTCATCCAATTTTTTGCGGTCGAATATCAATACGGCAAGCACTACGATGATTCCGCCTATCGCTCCGATGAGCATGGAAACCGGAACACTGACGAATGCGCAAGCAGGTGTGATCGCGACCAAACCTGCCAAAAGGCCGTTGATCGACATACTGATATCGGGTTTACCGATGATGATCCATGAAGTCGCAGTCGCTGTGATGATCGCCATAATGCCTGCGGTGTTCGTTGTGATCAAGATATGAGAGATCGCAGTCGGATCCGCAGCCATTGTCGAGCCGGGGTTGAATCCGAACCAACCCAACCAAAGAACAAATGCGCCGATAGCCGCTAAGCTCATGTTATGTCCTGGGATCGGATGGATCTTTCCGTCTTTCGTATACTTACCGATACGGGGGCCTAAGATGATAACGCCCGAAAGAGCAGCCCAACCGCCGACAGAGTGTACGACGGTTCCGCCCGCGAAATCGAGCATACCGAGCTGTTGTAAGAAGCCTCCGCCCCAGATCCAATGTCCAACGATGGGATAGATCAATAATGACAATACGAATGTGAATACGATAAATGAAATGTACTTGATACGTTCCGCAACGGCACCCGATACGATCGTTGCCGCGGTTCCGCAGAAGACAAGTTGGAAAAAGAATTTTGCCCAGAGTGGGACACTTGTCCATGAAATTGAAGAATAAACGCCTTGATAGGCTTCTCCGACCAAAGGTGAGGTGTCAGCGCCGCTGACCATAAATAAGCCTTTGAGTCCGATGAAACCGTTTCCGTCACCGAACATCAGCCCCCAACCGAGAACTAAGAATGCCAGTGATGAAATTGCGAAAACAATGAAATTTTTGGATAAAATGTTTACGCAGTTTTTTGATTGTGCAAATCCGCTTTCAACCATACCAAAACCAAGGTTCATAAAGAAAACCAACATGGCGGCAAGCAGGACCCACATCGTGTCCAGTGTTACAGTAATGTCCATTTTGTACCTCTTTCTGAAAAAAATAACATAAAAAAAGGCGCAAAAAGAAAAACTTTTAAACGCCTTTGTTTAAACTCTATCAATAATATATCAATAAAAAGTATATCATTACACTTTACAAAAATCAACCGATTTTTTGTTTGCTTTATTTACAGGTATTTGAAATATCCGATAAAAGATTTATAATATTAATAGGGAACTGATTTTAAGATTCGATTACAAGGAGGAGACGGTCAAATGAAAACATGTGCGAAATGCGGTATTGAAATAGCTGACGACGAAGTTTATATCATGAATGGTGAAGAGTTATGTGACGATTGCTCCATAATCCTCGCAATGCGAAGCACCACAAAAAAATGTGACCCGATCGCGGTACAGTCTACGATAACCGCGCGAAAACAATCAAAAGAAATCGGGACGGAAGGGCTCACCTCTCAACAAAAAGATGTATACGATTTTATCAAGGAAAACGAAGGTGCTACGATAGCGCAATTGCTCGATCGTTTTGATATGATCGAAGAAGAATTGGATCTTATGCTTACGACTTTTAGACATATGGAACTATGCAAAGGCGAGAAACGAGAAGACGGCGTATATATGGTCGTTTGGTAAGGCGTACTTTTGCGTAGAATCGAGATCGATACAGGCAACGAAATTCAATTTTCGTTGCCTTATTGCTGTAAAAAACTTGACGCGACACATTTTTATGCTATAATATATCTATTCTTCAGGGTAGGGTGCAATTCCCAATCGGCGGTTACAGTCCGCCAGCGAAAGCAGAACCGGTGAGATTCCGGTACCGACGGTTAAAGTCCGGATGAAAGAAGATATACTGAATAGTATGTTATTTCTGATATTGTTGACCTTGAAGAGGCAACAATTTTTTTTTGAGGTGAAACACATGAAAACAGGCAAAACACAAAGACTTGTAACGATCGCACTATTGTCAGCCATTGCGATCATCTTGCTCCAATTTTTACACTTTCCTATCTTACCCGCTGCGCCGTATTTGGAATATGACGCAATGGATATCCCGATATTGATCGGAGGATTCATGTTCGGTCCGCTTGCGGGTATGGCGATCACGTTTTTAACAGCAGTGATACAAGGGATCACAGTAAGCGCGGCAAGCGGTATTTACGGTGTATTGATGCATTTTATCGCTACGAGCACATTCGTGCTTACGGCATCATCGATCTATCGCAGAAAGAAAACAGCATCGCGTTTGATCATTGGATTGGTATTCGGAACGCTTGCTATGACATTGATCATGATCCCCGCGAACTTGGTGGTAACACCTTTGTTCTTGGGCTATCCGGTATCAGCGGTCGTGCCGTTGATCTTACCTGTGATCATCCCCTTTAATTTGATCAAAGCGGGCATCAACAGTTTGATCACATTTTTGATCTATCTTCCGCTCAGTAAAACCAAGATCACAAAACTATAAATCGAATTCCGGCTATCTTAATAAAGAAAGACTCCGCTCTCAATGTGCGGAGTCTTTCTTTATTAAATACGGTGTAAGCGATAAAAAGATTGACAAAAGAGAATCATAATGTTACTATTTGACTATAATTATAATATTAGTCAAATAGTTTTGGAGTTGTTTTATGCCAAAAAAAATCAGTGAAAATGAACGCAGTTATATCAAAGAAAGATTGATCGAAGAGGCTCGTCAGTGTCTTATGCAGTACGGTGTACGTAAAACGACCGTGGATGAATTGGTAAAACGCGTCGATATCCCCAAAGGTACATTCTATCTGTTTTACCGATCGAAAGAACTTTTATTATTTGATGTATTAAAAGAGTTTCACGATGAGATACAAGAACAGCTTTTGGCAAAAATCAATAACCTTGATGGGATGATCACGCCTGATCAATTGACAGAGATCTTTTTTGATCTGTACAGATCTGTGGAAGCTTCTTTTCTTCTTCCGCTTATGACCAATGGCGAAATGGAATATCTGATACGGAAATTACCGAAAGAACTGGCCTCGATGCACGCTGTGAAAGACGATCTGCAAGTGGAAGAATTGGTATCGCTGGTACCGAATATGCGCGCCGAAAAGATCAAAATATTCAGCGCGGCATTAAGAGCAATCTTTCTTTCAATGCTGCATAAACACGAGATCGGAGAAGCGGTTTTCGAAGATGCGCTTATGATCATGATCCACGGTGTTGTCATACAAATGTTTGAGGAAGTTGAGGATCAATAAAATGATAACAGTCGAGAACCTTGCTTTCAGTTATACGAAGAAACCGTTTATGGAAAATATCAATTTTGAAGTAAAGCCGTGCGAGATATTCGGTTTTTTGGGTCCTTCGGGTGCGGGTAAAAGTACGTTGCAAAAAATCCTAACGGGTCTGCTTACCACATACGACGGAAAAGTCGAAGTGAACGGAGAAGAAGTCAAACACCGAACGAATCGATTTTATGAACATATCGGCGTGGACTTTGAATTCCCCAGTTTATACGAAAAACTGACAGGATATGACAATCTTAAATTTTTCGCTTCTCTCTATAAGAAACAAAGAAATATCGATGAGTTGCTCTCCGCTGTCGGACTTGATATGGATGCTGATAAAAAAGTATCGGATTACTCCAAAGGGATGAAGTCGAGGCTTAATTTTATCAAAGCGCTTTTACATGATCCTAAACTTTTGTTTTTGGACGAACCTACTTCTGGGTTAGATCCTTCCAACGCGCAAGTCATGAAAGATATTATCTTAAGAGAACGCGAGAAAGGAAAGACGATCATACTGACTACGCACAATATGTTTGACGCGACCGAACTTTGCGACCGCGTGGCATTTATCGTTGACGGTAAGATCGAAGCGCTCGATACACCGCATAATCTTATCATGTCCAAAGGGGCTTCAATGATAGATTATTCCTATCTTAAAAACGGACAAGAAGAATGTGTGCAGGTGCCGCTCGGCGCTACAGCTGATGACGCGCTCCTTATCGACCTTATCAAGAACAACAAGCTTTTATCGATCCACAGCAGCGAGCCTACTTTAAACGATATATTTGTTGAGACCACCGGGAGGCAATTGCAATGAGGATACGTTCTTTGTTTCTCGGCGATATCCGTATGCAGTTTAAATACGGTTTTTATTTTTTGTATATCGTATTCTCGCTCATTTATATCGCCATATTGTTTGCTTTTCCGCATGCTTGGAGAGAAAAAGCGGCACTTATCATGATCCTTACCGATCCGTCGGCGTTAGGCTTGTATTTCCTGGGTGCGATCGTGCTTTATGAAAAGAGCGAAAAAGTACTTGACAGTATAGCGATATCTCCAGTAAAGCCTTATGAATATGTTATATCAAAAGTCGGTTCACTCGCGATCATATCCACACTTTCGGCTTTTGCGATCCGTCTAAGCGCGGATAGCAACACCGATCCCATACTCTTTATTATCGGTGTGTTTCTGGCTTCTTGCTTATTTTCATCGATAGGGTTGATGATCGCTTGTAAGATCAAAACGCTAAACCAATTTATTATCGCAACGATCCCTGCGGAGATCCTTATTTTTCTTCCGCCGATCTTATGGCTTTTCGGATTTCGCGAAACTTATTTGGCTTTGCATCCCGCTGTTTGCATGGTGCGTTTATGCGGCGGTGAAGGTAACGCTGTAAGCTCGGTCGTGATCCTGTCAATTTGGGTGAGCGCTTTTATTATCCTTGCAGGCAAGGTGTTTAAAAATGAGCTCCGATCTGTGGGAGGTATCAAATTATGAGGGCACTAACGGCTTCGTTTAAAATCTTTATATTGCAAATAGTCAAAGACTTTATGCTCTATGTGATATGTGCCGTGCCTATTTTGGTCGCCTTTGTGTTTCGTTTCGGTGTGCCTTATATTGATATGTTGTTAAGCGGTTATTTCCAAGCTGCAACGATCCTTTCGGACTATTATTTGTTGTTTGATTTGTTTTTAGCAATCATAACTCCGACGATGTTGTGCTTTGTTTCCTCTTTGGTCATCTTAAGCGAATATGATGAAAACATCACAAACTATTTGGCAGTAACGCCGATCGGTAAACTTGGCTATTTGTTCTCCCGTTTGATCGTTCCCGCCGCTATTTCGTGCGTAATATCCTTTGTTTTGGTTTCCTTTTTTTCTCTTACGGTTTGGGCTCCTTTTATGATATTTATTGTCAGTATACTATCAAGTATCGCAAGTATCTTATTTTCTCTTTTGATCGTATCGTTTTCTCATAACAGAGTGGAGGGGCTTGCGATCGGAAAGTTTTCCACACTGCTTATGCTCGGTCTCCCCGTGCCGTTCTTTTTATCGTCGAATATTCAATATCTGTTTGCACTTTTGCCTTCATTTTGGATCGCCAAACTTTGTGTGGAAAACAATTATTTGTTTGCGCTTCCCGCATTCGTGATGTCTTTGATTTGGATCGCTTTATTTTTCAAGCGGTTTGAAAAGAAGCTAACGTAGAAATCCTTTCAGCGAAGTTACAGACTATTTTGATTTTGATTGCGGTAATTCAATTGATTTACTGATCTATCGATGATATGATTTAAAGAAAACAGCGAGCGTATTGTAAATTTATTAGGGATTTGCATGCGTATCAAATGGAGGGAAATGATGAGAGTATCGATCGTATATTTCAGCGCAAGCGGAAACACAACGACAGCGGCGGAATACATCAGAGAGGGTATCCTGTCTGTGGCGGATTTTGAAGTTAAACTCATGAATATCGCTAACGAAGAAGAGTTGGATAAAGAATATTTGGAAGGGACCGATATGCTTATCGTAGGTACACCGACTTATGTGGCAACGATGAGCTGGCAAATGAAAAAATGGCTTGATACCTATCGTGAAGTTTCCTTTGCAGGTAAATTAGGCGGAGCGTTCGCAACCGCAAGATATGTACACGGAGGCGGTGATATCGCAGTTTCGGGTATTATCAATCACTTGCTTACCAAAGGTATGATCGTGTATTCTTCGGGAGGCGGTTGCGGGGCACCTGTTATCCATTTGGGACCGGTCGCATTAGGGGACGCGATGGAACAATACCGTGAAACTTTTGTGATCTACGGTAAACGAATGGCGGATCAAATGGTAAAAATATTTCAATAGCGATCTTTTCCAAAATCATTTGTAAATATTTATTCTTGACAGATGACTGATCGTTATGGTATTATGTTAAAACATTCATACGGGGCAAATATTCGGAATGAATCCGAACGAACGCATGGATAACTTTAGCAAAATTAAATAATCACGCAATATAAACTCATGAAGAGTAAAACCTAAGGAAGGTTGCTTTTTATGAGTTTCTTTTTTTACTGCTAAAACAATAAAACAGAGTCGATATATTACATATCGAAAGAAAGGAAGAAGAATATGAATCAAAAATTATGGGATGAATGCGTTAAGTTTCACGGACATACATGTCCCGGACTTGCAATCGGTTTCAGAGCGACGGAGATCGCTATGGAAAAAATGGGTAAGCAGTTTTCAGCTGACTCAGATGAACAAATCGTATGTATCACGGAAAACGACGCTTGCGGTGTGGACGCCGTGCAATATATGTCGGGGTGTACGCTCGGAAAAGGGAATCTCATTTACCGACCAACGGGTAAAATGGCGTTTTCGTTTTTTGACCGAGAAAGCGGAGACAGTATCCGCCTGATGTTGCGATCAGACATACAAGGTGGTGACAGAGAAGAAAGACGGATGTTTATCCTCGAAGGACCTGAAGAAGAAGTCTTTGCGATATCAAAACCGAAATACGGGCTTCCCGAAGAAGCAAAACTATTTAACAGCATTGTTTGTGAAAAATGCGGAGAGAGCGCGCCTGAACACAAAATGCGTATTCAAGACGGCAAGTATGTTTGCTTGGATTGTTTTGAAGATTACGACAATCGTTGGTAATTCGATCATAAACCGGAAAGTCAGAAAGGCAGAATAAGTGCTTACAAAAAAACAAGTGACTGAACCTACAAATGAAATAGATGCTTATCACGCATTTACAAAAAGAAAATACATCATCCTCGGTATCCTTTTTATTCTGGTATTGCTTTTATCGGTACTTTCCGTTAATGCAGGCGCGATGAATCTTAATCCCATCGAAGTATTTAAGTCGATGATCGGATACGGTACGGAGATATCTTCCGTCGTGATCTGGCGGATACGGATGCCGCGTGTTGTTACGGCGATCGTAGCGGGTGCGGGATTGTCGGTCGCAGGATGCGTGATGCAGAATAATCTGCGTAATCCTCTCGCATCTCCTATTACATTGGGGATTTCAAATGCGGCTGCTTTTGGGGCAAATGTGGCGATCATCCTTTTCGGTGCCGGAAGTATTCAAAGCATCAGTGCCGATGCGGTCATTATCAGCAATCCGTATATCGTAACGATCACTGCATTTGTTTGCGCAATGAGCGCGACATTGATCATAATAGGTTTAGCTAAAATGCGCGGATTTACACCGGCATCGATCGTACTTGCGGGGGTGGCTTTGAATTTTTTGTTCAAAGCAGGGGTGACCGTTATCCAATATTTTGCGCAAGATGTGCAAGTAGCCGCAGCAGTATTTTGGACATTCGGTGATCTCGGCAGAGTATCATGGACAGAAGTATTGATCCTTTCGATCATTGTTCTTTCTTCCATCATTTATTTTATTTATAAAAGATGGGATTATAATGCGCTTGACAGCGGGGAAGAGTTTGCGAAAAGTTTAGGGGTCCATACGGATCGATTGCGGGTTATTGGTATGTTGGTGTCCTCATTTGTCACCGCGGTTGCGGTATCATTTTTGGGGATCATAGGTTTTATAGGCTTGATCGGCCCGCATATCATGAGACGGATCATCGGCCCGGATCATCGATTTTTGATCCCGGCTTCGGCTTTGGCAGGCGCAGTGCTCTTATTGATATCAGACACCGTTGCGCGTGTTCTGCTTTCCCCCGTTGTTTTGCCTGTCGGTGCTATAACATCTTTACTGGGTGCTCCGCTATTCTTATACATCCTGATGCGCGGAGGTAAACGAGCATGATCTTAACGGTACAGGGTCTATCATTTTTTTACCCGACAAACGAAGTTTTAAAAGATGTCAATTTATCGCTCGCCAAAGGCGAATGTTTGGCAGTTTTGGGCACGAACGGCGCAGGCAAATCCACACTGCTAAAATGTCTCAATAAAATCATTTCTCATAAATCCGGAGAGATCATGCTTGATGGAAAGAATATCCATTCATACGGGAGAACGGAAATGGCACAAAAGATCGGTTATGTGTCACAATCCGCCCAGTTTACACATACGACGGTATTCGACGCGATCTTATTGGGCAGAAAACCTTATATCAAATGGGATGTGAGGGAACACGATCTGCAAATCGTGCGAGATGTAATGAAGACTTTACACTTGGAAGACTTTGCAATGCGTTATATTGATGAACTGAGTGGCGGAGAAATTCAAAAAATATCGATCGCGCGCGCTTTGGCACAAGAGCCTGATATCTTAATGTTTGACGAACCGACAAGTAATCTTGACATGAAAAATCAGTTGGAGGTTATCAAGATCATCAAACAGATCGTGAAAGAAAAGCAGCTGTCCGCTATCGTTACGATGCATGACTTAAATTTGGCGATGCGGTTTGCAGATAAATATTTGATGCTTCACGACGGAGAAGTGTTTGCCGCAGGTGATCGTACAATCGTTACGAAAGAGAACATCGCGCATGTTTATGATGTACCTGTTTCAATAGAATATTATCAAAATATGCCTGTTATCATACCTTTATAAAGAATCTTCAACTTTTATTTTGAAAGGAGAAAGTATATGGACAAAAGAATTTCACGTATTATGATTGTCTTTTTAATTGTGGCATTATTATTTTCCGGCATAACGGGATGTACGGATAATTCATCCGGCGGCGATCTTGTCGTGACCGATATGTTGGGAAGAGAGGTCACGATCAGCGGTGACATTGAAACTGCAGTTTGTATCGGACCGGGAGCACTTAGGCTTTATTCATATGTCGCGGATGTCGATCAATTATGCGGTGTCGAACAGATTGAACTGGATAATCCGATCGGTAGACCCTATACGATGGTATATACACAACTAAGCGATCTTACGGTCATTGGACCGGGTGGACCTGCGAATTCTCCCGATGCCGAAAAACTACTGACCGTTGAACCTGATGTCATTTTTTCTACGTATGCGAAAGAAGCCGTTGCTGCGGATGAACTTCAAAAAAAAACTGGTGTCCCGGTTGTTGCTGTGAGCTATGGCACAACAGCACCGTTTGACGATACATTAAATGCGTCGCTCGAACTTATCGGTACTGTTATGGATACAGAAGAAAGAGCGGAAGAAGTTGTTGCGTTTATAAACAGTTGCAAAGATGATTTAAATACGCGAACGGCAGATGTCTCTGACGCAGATAAAGTATCTGTATATTACGGGGCGCAAAGCTATAAAGGAACCCACGGGATCGAAAGTACAACAGGCGGATATGCACTTTTGAATGCGATCAATACGCAAAGTGTTGTCGATCAAGAGGGTATCAGCGGATATGTGATGTTGGATAAAGAACAATTGTTGGAATGGGATCCTGAAGTGATCTTTATCGATTTGGCGGGTGTCGCGATGGTAAGCGAAGATCGTGCGGAAAATCCAAGTTACTATTCAGCACTGTCAGCATTTGAAAGCGCAAATATATACGCACAATTACCGTATAATTATTACAGTGCGAATATCGATGTTGCGATCATTGATGCATATTTTATGGGTATGGTATTATATCCCGAAGCATTTTCGGATATAACTATAGCGGAGAAAGCTTCTGAAGTTTTTGAGATGATGTTGGGTGAAGACGTTTATGAGCAATTGGTGACAGATTTCGGTCCATTGGATCGATTGACGTTCTAATAAATTATTGAATCTCTTGCTGGAAAGAACGCCGCAATATATTGCGGCGTTCTTTCGCTATAAAAAGCTTGCAAATAATAGGCAGAATACGTATAATATAATCAAACATATGAACATATATTCATATGTACATATAAAACAGGGGTATGAAGATGGACAATATCAACCATGATGACGATTATTTATTGCAGAAGGCAGCGATGTTTTTTTCGGTGTTGGGCGACACCGGACGGATCAAGATCATAAAAATACTTAGCGAAGAAGAAATGTGCGTCAGTGATCTGGCTGAAGCTATCGAAGCTTCACAATCAGCGGTATCGCATCAGCTGAGCATTTTAAAGCAAAACGATATCGTCAAGTATCGAAGAGAAGGTAAAAATATCATTTACTCACTTGATGACGATCATGTGCAAGATATTTTCAAAATCGGACTGGAGCATGTAAAACATAAATAATTATGAGGACAAAACAATGGAAATGAAACTTGAGGGACTTGGATGCCCTGTTTGCAGTAAAAAAATATTGGATGAGATATCGCAATCGGAAGAAGTAAAAAATGCGGATTTCGATATCGTGTCACAAGAATTAAGTTTGGATTTCAACAAAGAAGTCGACATGAACGCATTTCGCGATAAGGTGGAAAAGATCGTACACTATTATGAACCTGACGTGGTAGTGCGATTGGACGCGAGCGGAGATGAATTCAAGGACTCCGCTGAAGAAAAGCAAGGATTTCGTAATGCGATAAAAAGTAATTTAGCTGAGATCATCGGAACGGCGATCTTTATTTTTTCTGTCATAGCAAAACGATTTGACTATTTTGGGGCAAGTGAATTCATATGGCTGGGTGTGTTTATCGCTGCATATGTATTGGTCGGCGGTGATATCTTACTAAAGTCAGCAAAGAACATCAGAAGAGGTAAGATCTTCGATGAGAACTTTTTAATGTCGATCGCAACTATCGGCGCCTTTTTTCTAGGGGATTATGTCGAAGGTGTTGCGGTCATGTTGTTTTATAAAGTCGGCGAATATTTAAGCGATTATGCGCAAGACAGAAGTATCCGCTCGATCAATTCTTTGTTGAAACTGAAAGTACCGTTTGCGAATCTTATTACGGAAAACGGAACGAAGAAGATACGCAGTGAAGACGTGCGAGTGGGTGATACACTGCTGATAAAAGCAGGAGAACAAGTGCCTGTGGATAGCTCGATCATAACAGGAAGCGCGTTTGTCGATACAAAATCCATTACGGGTGAACCGATCGAAAAACGAGTAGTTGAAGGTGACACAGTCTACGGAGGATATATCGTATCCGACGGCCCAATCACAGTCGAAGCCAAGAAGATCTATAAAGACAGTATGGTCGCTAAGATCATTTATCTGACGAAAGAAGCATCAAAGAATAAAGCCAAGACAGAAAAATTCATCACCAAATTCGCATCATACTATACACCTGCGGTCGTTGGTATAGCTGTGTTGATCAGTGTCATCCCCGTATTGTTCGGAATGGGTGCGTTTGCGGTCTGGTTTAAAAGAGGTTTGATCTTTTTGGTCATCTCTTGTCCTTGCGCGCTCGTGCTCAGCGTTCCGCTCGGCTATTTTGCAGGAATAGGAGCCGCTTCCAAAAACGGCATACTGGTAAAAGGCGCAAATTATATGGAGACTTTAACGCAAGTTAAAACAGCTGTATTCGATAAAACGGGTACTTTGACAAAAGGCAATTTCGCTGTGCAAGAGATCATCGTTAAAGGATATGAAAAAGAGAAGCTGTTGGAATATTTTGCGGCAGCCGAGCATTATTCGAATCATCCGATCGCGCGCGCGATCATTGAATATACAAAGCAACCGATCGATGAAAAAGATATTTCAGATTATAAAGAACACGCAGGCAGAGGCATTAGCCTTGTGTATAAAGACAAAAATATCATGGCCGGCAACGCCGCATTTACAGGCGTAACCGAGGATGATTCCGCTTATGGGTACACGGTCGTTTATCTGACCGTTGATTCGATCTTTGCCGGGTACTGCATATTATCCGATGAGATCAAAGCCGATACAAAACAAGCGATCCGAGATCTGCGCAAGTTGGGTATCGAAAAAACAGTTATGTTGACGGGAGACAATTACGCGACGGCAGATCACATCGCCAAAACAGTCGGGATCGATGAAGTAAAAGCGGATCTCCTTCCTGACGGAAAAGTTGAAGCCTATCAACAAATCGATACAGAGGGTAAAGTGCTTTTTGTCGGTGACGGGATCAATGATGCCCCGGCTCTCGCACTTGCCGATGTAGGTATCTCGATGGGCGCGCTCGGAAGCGATGCCGCTATCGAAGCGGCGGATGTAGTGATCATGACGGATAATTTAACTGAGTTGGTGAAATCTATCAAATTATCCAACTTTACGAAAAAGATCATTATGCAAAATATCGGATTTGTTTTGGCATTTAAATTATTTGTTATGTTCTTGGGTGTTTTGGGTGTCGCGACAATGGGCGAAGCTGTTTTTGCCGATGTCGGTACGGCATTGTTGGCGACGCTTAACTCCATGCGCATCCTTAAATATGGGTCTAAATAAACCGCATCCGTAAAAGAGAATTGAATATAAAATGATTTCATGATACTATGAAATAAACATAAGTACGTAATTTGAAGAGATAGTTACAATCTATCAGGGGGAGCTTAAATGAAAAACTTTATTAAAAAAACATTCAAAGCTTTTACCGTAATTTCTTTTTTTACTTTTGCAGCCAGTCTCATTTTTAACCGCGCGGGAAAAATGAAGGAAGAGTCGTTGGAAAAAAGAGAACGATCTTTTTCAGTCGATATACCTGACGAATGGGAAGATCTGCAAGGTCAATTGAATAAAGAAGCTGTCATCGAGATCGGAAAACAAGATGAAGATCTATACTTGGTAGCGATCCCTTATGATAAAAGTCATTATGAATCATTTAAGAAATTCTGTGATTATTTGATCGATTATATGCAGAAAATGTACGATGGATATACGATGATATCCAGTGTGCGTGAAGTGCGAAACGGACAAGACGTATATATTGCAGAAGGCACATTGCGTTTTGAAAATGTCCTATATGATAATTTTGTTTACGCCATCGAATATTCCGAGCAATACTTATTTGTTATGGCTTGGGCTCCGCAGGATAGAGAGGGCGATAATCAAAAGGATTTTGAATCGATCATCGATACGATACGTCAACTATAAACAATCATAAAAAACAAAAGACCTCACAAAAGTATGCGGTCTTTTTTTATTTGTATCCTATATTTTTATTGTAAAGCGTCAACTCTTTGACCGACGGCAAAATAACTGAAATAATTCAAGATCGGTTGTCTGTCATTGTTATATCGTATTTCAAAATGCAAGTGTGAGCCTGTGGAATATCCGGTATTGCCGACATAGCCGATCACTTGACCTTGGGATACTTGTTGACCTACGGTCACATTGAATTGACTTAAATGCGCATAGAGTGTTGAATAACCGTCTCCGTGATTGACTTTGATCGTATTTCCGTAAGTTCCGTAATACGAAGCCATTGCCACAACACCGGAATCTGATGCGTAGATAGGTGTTCCTGTCGGTGTAGCGATATCTACCGCACATCCGCCCGCATGAGAGCTTGTCCCGAATATTGTGCTGATACGTCCGCTGGTCGGTATCAAGAAACTACCTGTACTTTCAGCCGGCGGTAATGTTTTTGTCCCGCGCGCTATGATCTCATTAACAGGTTCGGTCAGTACCGTCTCCGATAAGATCTCTCTTTCCGATTCGTTTCCGTTCGTATAGGTGATCAAGGCTGTAACCTCTTTGGTCCCTTCGATCCCGGCTGATACTTCACTTTCCGCTCCGATGAATTGACTCGGATCGTCTCGATAAGTCGTACCGTAAGCGATCGGCGCTTCGTAGACTACTTCTTTTACAGTCTTGATCGTAAGCGCGGGTTTAACGGATGTTTCACCTACGCTGAAATCAGATGCTCTGAATGCAAGTGCGGTGATCAATCCTTGATTATCGGTTGTGGTCTGAGCGATCTCTTTGATCGCATCGTTAGGCGTCTCTGTTTCTTCGTCTGAACCTGATGCTGTCGTTGAAAGACTTTCCATATACGCGACAGCTTCGTCAACTGTTTTTTCCGTACCCATTTGTACGATCTTGCTTTCAACGGTGATGTTTTGAACAATTTGTGATTCGATCACGGACTCAGTATCGGTGTCTTCACCGATGTAAATTTCCAACAACTGATCTACCGCTTCTTGCGCATCTTCTTTCGATGCCAATCTTACGGTTTCAACACCGTCGATCGCAACCACACCGCCATCCACAAACAGTGGGAAATCGCAAGCGTAGATCGCTTCTTCACATGCTTCTTGATCCATTACGGATGATCTGTCATTTATAAAAATACTTTTGATCGTTATCGACTGTTCATAATACAAATTATCATTGGCATACCACTCGGTAAGATTTGCATTGACATTATCCATAGCCGCATCGAAATCATTTAAATTATCTACGATGCCTATCGAATGTCCGTTAAAAGTGATCTCATATCCGAAAAAGATGTTATACGCTATCGTTCCTGTAATGCTTACTACCAACAATAAACTTATAGGAAGATAGATCGCTTTCTTTCGCCGGATAGTATCCCACCCGTCCAACATCGTATGCCAAATATACATATAAACAGATTCATAAGAAAAAATCTTCGATTTTATTTTATGAAGCAGTTTATTGATCTTGCGCTTGATTTTGCTCGTATCATACCAACGGGCAAGTTTAGAGCGTTTCGTCGGTACTTTCTGATAATTTTTGTAAACTCGTCTTTCAGCTATAGCAGCTTTTTTCGCTTTTCGTACCGCGATCATATCTTCAACGATATGCTGTCTGTTATGTCTTTTTGCTATTTTATTAAAAAGTTTTTCCAGTTGAGCTTCTTCGTTCTTCTGGATTTTAAAATGCAGTTCCAATAAAAGGACCTCCGTAAGCAATGCAAATCGTTATACGTTACATTTTTGTTACAATTATCAGTTTACCATAAATATACATGGAATCAATAGATTTGACAAATTTTAATCATACGTTCGGACGGGTTATTTGCATAGTCGTGAATGTTTATCTGTTTTTAGATTAACCTGTGATTTATCCGTATATGCTATACGTCACTTAACTGCCTGCAATTTCCCATAGATAAAATGAAGCTATGCTTGCGTATGGACTATACATATTTTTATAGATCCCATACTCTTCTTGTTTAAGCTCCGAAAGGCCGTGCAGGATCTTCAAGCCTTTTCGGATGGCAAAATCATTGTAGCTGAGGATATCTTTTCGGCCGAAAGAAAAAATCAGAAGCATTTCAGCCGTCCATACGCCAACACCTTTTATTTGCGTTAAAAGACTAATAAGTTCTTCGTCGCTTTTTTCTCGCATAGACTCATAGGTTTCGTCACTTGCAAAAAAGAACTCCGCAGCCGATTTCATATACTTGGCTTTGTTTTGAGAAATGCCGCATGTTCGTAATACTTCCACATCCGTATCTAAGATCGATTGCGGTGTGATTTCATCGAGAGCTTCTTTGACTCTTGAAAAGATCGTATCAGCGGCTTTGCCTGATATTTGTTGCGCGACGATACTTTCGATCAAAGCAAAAAAAATATCCGGTTCAACCTTCCTTTGCAAATAACCGTATTCTTCAATGTATTTACCTAACTTTGGATCGGCTTCGGACAAATAGCGTGTTTCTTCTTGTGTGTAGGGGAAATAATAGGGATTGGTTTGCATTTTTGACCTCGTGATATTTATGAATGATTTCTTTCAAGCCGCAGTAAATATTCTTTTATCGGTATGCCTGCTCCGTAACCGCACATTGTTCCGTTTGCGGCAATAACACGATGACAAGGAATAAAGATCGGTAACGGATTTCGATTGTTTGCCATACCTACTGCTCGGTACGCTTTGGGGCGGTCGATCTTTTTGGCAATATCTTTATAGGATACGGTGGTACCGTAAGGTATATCGACCAAAGCTTGCCAAACAGCGTGCATGAATTCTGTTCCTTCAGGGCGTAGCGGGAGATCGAAGGTCGTTCTTTCTCCGCTAAAATATTCTTGTAATTGCGTGTTTGCTTTATCCAATAAATCGCTTTTCTGATATGCGCAGTCTATTGAGCTCGTAGATTCAGCAAAAAGTAAGTGCGTTATAAATCCGTTGTCTTCTATCAGGGTAATTTTTCCTAAGGGGGTTGGGTATGTGTAGCTATTCATATGGTCCTCCTGTTTAAAGGTGTTCCAGTGTACGTTTCATTACAGCGTTTCGATCGTCTTTCGGGCCGATCTTTTGGCGATATAAAATTTCCATCGGAGGTTTAGACAGCACGACTACTTCATCTGCATACGTAGCGCAGTCGCTGGGTTCGTGCGTTACCATGATCACGGAAATATCATGTTGTTTTGCATAAATGCGCATGATCTCATACAAAGTCTTTTTTAAATTGATATCAAGACCTCTGCCCGGTTCATCCGCTAAAATGATATCCGGTTTATAGGCAAGCGCGCGCGCAAACGAAACACGTTGTTGCATACCGCCGCTGAGCTCATCGGGATATAATGAGGCACTGTCCGTAAGTTCCATCAATTCGATCAACGCTTCGACGGTCTTCGGATCGGGCTCTTTCATGACAAGCGCGATATTTTCATACACGGTCATAAAAGGGAGCAAACGGGGTTCCTGAAAAATATAGGATATCTTTTTATCCACAGTACCGATGATGTGTCCTTGTGTTGTTGGAGTCAGACCTGCAAATATATTAAGAAGCGTGGTTTTTCCCGCGCCGGAAGGTCCCATCAGACAAAGGATCGTTCCGCTTTCAAAAAGTAATGTAAAGTCTTTAACGATCGTTTTGTCGCCGTATTTTTTTTCTATTGATTCAAATCCTATGTCCATATATGTCCTTTGTTAGTCTTTAATATGATCTTTCCGATCACTTTTTCCAAGATCAAGCTTAAAATAATTACGGTGAGTGTAAGCGCAAAAAGATCCGGAGTTTCAAGATATATCTTAGCATCATAGATTCCGGAACCGATCCCCAAAGCCGGTCTGGCCAAAATTTCAGCTGAAATGACCGCTTTAAATCCGATACCCAATGAAAGAGAGATCGCAGAAGTCAAATAGGGTTTGGTATACGGAAGAGCAATTTTTTTGATAAACACCGAAGTTGGGATCGTATAAACTTTACGCATCTCCAAAATAGAATGGTCGATGTTTTGGATCCCTTGTAAAGTGTTTTCAAATATGATCGGTGCGATCATCAGTATCCCTACAAAGATCGGTACCGATGAGGTGTGAAACCAAATCATAGCTAAAATAATAAATGAAGCAACAGGGGTAGCTTTGGCTACCCCTATCACAGTTTTTGTAAAGCTTTCGATCGATGGGATCAACGCGCATAAAATCGCCAAGAATACACCGATGAATAAAGCGGACGCGAAACCCGCAAAAATTCGAAACAGCGAAACGCCTGCAGCGATCCAAAAAGCATTACTTGAAGCCAATTCTAAAAAAGCTTGGAACGTCTGCGTGAATGACGGATAGTATACGGTCTTTCCGATCAGAACAGCTGTGAACTGCCAAATAAGTATTATAACGAGAGTCGGCAGTACTTTTTTTAAGAAAGCGATACTTTTATTTTTCATAGAAAATATCTTCACCCGGAACAGATCCGCCTACAGTGCTTGGATTAAAGTCGTAGAAGACTGTTAGGATATCCGTAATTTCGGTTTTGATATCAGCCGCGTCGCGGTAAACGATATTGCAATTCGGGATAGCTTTTGCCGCTACTGCCGCACTTGGTAGAATACCGAATTCTTCGATCATGGCAGCTGCTTCATCGATATTTTCATTTACATAATCAACGGAAGCTTCATATTCTTCCAAAAAGGCATTTACGGTACCCGGATAGGCTTCTGCAAATTCTTTATTCACGACAAAAGCTGTCATCATAAGTGTTCCATCGCTGCCTTCTTCATATAAAGCACTTAAATCAAGTGCGATACGAGCGTTGGCATTCTGAACTAAAACGCTTGTAACGAACGGTTCGGGAAGTAATACGATAGCGCCTTCTTCAGTGATCGCTTTTGCAGCTGCTTCAGCATGTTCGGTCATATACATGATGTTAACATCTGTTTCGGGATCTAAGTCGTAAAGGGTCAAAATATAGCGGAATGCGATATCAGCCGTAGATCCTTGTCCGCCCATATAAACTGTCTTTCCTGCCAGATCCGTGATGTCTGTTACAGCTTCGCCGTTTTCAACGATATAGATGACGCCCAGTGTATTAACGGATGCTATAACAAAATTACCTTCTGTTTTATTGTACAAAATAGCGCCCATATTCATTGGGACAGCCGCGGCATCCAATTCGCCGCTCAACAATTTTGCGATAATCTCATCTGGTGCGCCTGAGATCGTAAAGTTTACGGTCGCATCTCCGATCATGTTATCCTCGGCGTTATCGGAGATCACTTTGATCATCCCCATACCGCTCGGACCTTTTAAGGTCCCTACATTGAATTCATCAGCTTGCGCCTTTTGTGTGCAGCTCGCGACGCTGAACACGATAAGGAGCGTTAACAATACAGTTAATAATTTTTTCATTTAAATACCTCCTAGTATCTTGGTATATTATACCATAATTTTACATAAACGGTCATTTAAAATGGAATGATTCTTATTTTTAAGTATTAAAATCAAAAGATATCTGCAGTTTATCAAGCACATTTTGAATATCATTCGGTGGCTTACAAATCAATCTTATCGTACTGTGGTCAGTCCACATCGGAAAACTGACGGAATAGCAATGAAGAAATTGTCTTTTCAATCCTCCGTCTTTGCCGATCGTCCGGTTGAAACTCGCATCTCCGTATTTTTTATCGCCTGCTATCGGATATCCCATTTGCCCAAGTTGCGCGCGTATCTGATGTGTCCTTCCCGTGATCAGCCTGGCGCTTAAAAGCGTACAATCATCACCGTATGACATCGGATCAAAAACCGTGATCATTTTTACCGCGTCATCGCGTGGGGTATCGAATAATTCCATCTTGTTTTGCTCGCTATCTTTTATTGCGTAATGAGTCACTTTGATACGCTCAACAAAATGACCTTTTACCAACACGAGATAATCTTTGACAAATTTATTTTTTTTCATCAGCGCATTCATTTCTTTTGCAGCTGAAGGAGTTTTGGGTACGATCACAATACCTGAAGTGTTCATATCCAAACGATTGATCGTGCCCGGCATAAACATACCGTTGCTTCCTTTGATATCGTCATATAAATAGGAAATAACGCGCTCGATCAATGAATCGTCTTTTTTGCCGTTTGGATGAGTCAAAAGCCCCGCGGGTTTATTGACCGCTAGGAAAAATTCATCTTCATAGACGATCTCGGGCATCGGCAGATCTTTCTTTGGCGGTAAAGGATTGCTTTCATCTTTAATATATACTGAGACAACATCATCTATCTCTAATCGCGTATTAGCATCGGCTTTCTTACCGTTGAGTTTGACACGACCTTTACGGATCATTTTTTGTATTGCCCCTTTTGACAACTCTTTGAATGCTTTGCCGACAAATCGGTCGAGGCGCATATCCGTATATTCTTCATTTATCGTAAATTCCTGCATCCTATCTCCTTATCTTAAGGCATCGCAATAATGCTATTATGACATAAAAAATATGAAATTTCACTGTTTTACGCAGGATAGGGGCATTTTTTACTAAAACCGCGTATTTACATGACAGCTTTATCACAATGCAATGGTATTATAGGGGTACATGAAGTCGTGATTGATGCAGTTAATCCTGTATTGTCAACGAAAGCATATCTTGTATATGAGATATATTTTGATTGCATATATAGACGATAGTACTCAAAATTCGATTCAGGCATGTAAAATTCCCATAAAGTCGCTTAAATCAGCGATTTTTATAGACTAAATTCATTGACAGCGGTATCTTTGAGTGATACAATATATGGGCTGAAAGAGCGTGTTATTTTGATGTCACAAAATAACATGTTATTATTTCTCAGAAAAAAGGTGATATTCGTGTTGGATAATATCCAAGAAAATGAATTCGTCGTCGGGACAAAACAAACAAAAAAGGCGATCGAATCCGATCGCGCATCCATTGTGTTTCTTGCACAAGATGCCAGCGAATATTTGAAAAATGAGATCATGACCGCATGCAAAATACATAAGCTTGAAGTAATACAAGTAGACAGCATGCAAGAATTGGGTAGTTCCTGTGGTATCAGCAGAGGTGCGGCTACTGCAGCTATTATAAAATAAAAGATTAGGAGGTGAAGTAATGCCGACAATCAACCAGATCATCCGTAAAGGCCGAGAAGAAATCACTGAAAAGACGAAGTCTCCCGCGCTTCAAGGAAATCCGCAAAAGCGTGGTGTTTGTACTGTGGTAAGAACAGCAACACCGAAGAAACCGAACTCAGCAATGCGTAAGATCGCCAGAGTACGTTTGACCAACGGGCAAGAAGTTACAGCTTATATCCCCGGTATCGGACATAATTTACAAGAGCATAGCGTTGTTATGGTAAAAGGCGGAAGAGTTAAAGATTTGCCGGGCGTTCGTTACAAAGTGATCCGAGGAACATTGGATGCAACGGGTGTCGCGAACAGAATGCAGGCAAGAAGCAAATACGGAGCAAAGAAACCGAAAAATTAAGTGTGTAATTATCTATAAGTGGTAAGCTTGTATTAAATATATAAGCGCACACACGGCAAAAGGAATTTTGTCGAGTACCGATGAAACAAATACTATTACCAGGAGGGAAGAGTAGTGCCAAGAAAAGGACCGGTGCCCAAACGAGTTGTGTTGGCGGACCCGATTTACGATAGCATTGTTGTTACAAAATTATTAAACAACATCATGCTGGACGGTAAAAAAGGTGTCGCACAAAAAATCGTTTACGGTGCATTCGATATCGTACAGGAAAAAACAGGTAAAGATCCGTTGGAAGCATTCCAACAAGCGCTCAATAATATCATGCCTGTTTTAGAAGTTAAAGCAAGGAGAGTAGGTGGAGCGACCTACCAAGTTCCTATTGAAGTAAGTCCGGACAGAAGACAAACACTGGGTTTGCGTTGGTTGGTAACTTATACCAAAAAACGTAACGAAAGAACGATGAAAGCCAGACTTGCCGGGGAAATAATGGATGCAATGAATAATTCGGGCGCATCTGTGAAGAAGAAAGAAGATACACATAAAATGGCGGAAGCGAATAAAGCATTCTCCCATTATAAGTGGTAAACAGTGCAGGTATAATGAGTAATAAAAATGATTTAAAATTTACGCGAAATATAGGGATCATGGCCCATATCGACGCCGGAAAGACGACGACCACCGAACGTATATTGTTCTACTCGGGCAAGATACATAAAACGATGGAAGTCCACGAAGGCGGAGCGCAAATGGATTGGATGGCGCAAGAACAAGAACGCGGCATCACGATCACATCGGCGGCGACAACATGCAACTGGAACGGTTGCACGATCAACATCATAGATACTCCGGGACATGTGGACTTTACCGTAGAAGTAGAACGTTCTTTGCGCGTTCTCGACGGTGCGGTCGCTGTTTTTTGCGCAAAAGGCGGTGTTGAACCGCAATCTGAGACAGTATGGCGACAGGCAGATAAATACGGCGTACCGAGAATCGCGTATGTTAATAAAATGGATATTATGGGGGCGGACTATTTCAATGTTGTTGAAATGATGAGGACGCGCCTCGGGACGAATCCGATACCGATACAATTACCGATCGGAAGTGAAGATGACTTTTTGGGATTAGTTGACCTTGTTAAAATGAAAGCTTACATCTATAAGGATGATCAAGGCAAGGTGATAGACGAAGTCGATATCCCCGATGATCTGGTCGATTTGGCAAACGAGTATCATGAAAGCATGATCGAAGCCATTTCGGACTATGATGAAGGGATCATGGAAAAATTCCTGGAAGGCGATGAGATTTCCGTTGAGGAAATAAAGGTCGCATTGCGAAAAGCATGTATCAACGCTGAGATCATCCCGGTTGTATGCGGATCGTCTTTTAAAAACAAAGGTGTTCAAAAAGTTCTGGATTGCGTTGTGGATTATCTTCCGTCACCATTGGAAGTACCTGCGATCAAAGGTGTAGATCCAAAAACAGAAGAAGAACTTTCGAGACCTGCGGATGCTGAAGAGCCTTTAGCAGCTCTTGCATTTAAAATCATGTCGGATCCGTTTGTCGGAAAACTCGCTTTTACGCGTATTTATTCCGGAACAATCACGGCAGGATCATATGTGTATAACTCCATTAAGGGAAAACGCGAACGTATCGGAAGGATCTTGCGTATGCATGCCAACGATCGCGAAGATGTCGATAAAGCATATGCCGGAGATATCATTGCCCTTGTCGGATTAAAAGACATATCAACGGGTGATACCCTTTGTACGGAGAATGATCAGATCATATTAGAAATGATGACATTTCCAGAGCCTGTAATATCCGTAGCGATAGAACCGAAAACAAAAGCTGGGCAGGACAAAATGATCCAGTCCTTGTTGAAACTTTCGGAAGAAGATCCTACATTTAAATTCGCAACGGATGAAGAAACGGGACAAACGATCATTTCAGGTATGGGTGAATTACATCTTGAGATCATTGTTGACCGTATGCTCAGAGAATTCAAAGTCGAAGCCAATGTAGGCAGACCGCAAGTTTCTTACAAAGAAACGATCACGAAACCGGCGCATATCGACTATAAATATGCGAAACAAAGCGGTGGACGCGGACAGTATGCGCATGTCGTATTGGATGTTGAACCGAACGAACCCGGGGCAGGATACGAATTTGAAAGCAAAATCGTTGGGGGCGCGATACCGAAAGAATACATTGAGCCTGTTAACAAAGGTATACAAAGTTCGATGGATAACGGTATAATCGCAGGATACCAAGTTATGGACGTTAAAGTAACGTTAGTTGACGGTTCGACACATGATGTCGATTCATCGGAAATGGCGTTTAAGATCTGCGGATCCATGGCGTTCAAAGAAGCGATGAAAAAAGCAGGACCTGTTCTTATCGAACCGATATTCAAAATAGAGATCACGGTCCCCGAAGAATATTTGGGGGATGTGATGGGAGATATCAATTCCAGACGCGGCAGGATCGAGGGGATGGATTCACGTAACGGTGCATCTACCGTTAGAGGATTTGTTCCGCTTGCCGAAATGTTCCAATATACAACCGTATTGCGTTCCAAAACGCAAGGACGCGGAACGCACACATTGCAGTTTTCGCATTATGAACAAGTACCGCAGTCGGCTGCGGAAAAAATAGTCGGAAAAGTAAAGGAGTAAAATAATGGCTAAACAGAAATTTGAGAGAACGAAACCGCACGTAAACGTCGGAACGATCGGACACGTAGACCACGGTAAGACGACGCTTACAGCAGCGATCACAAAAGTATTGCACGAAAGACTGGGAACAGGCGACTTCGTAGCATTCGACAACATCGATAAAGCACCTGAAGAGAGAGAACGTGGGATCACGATCTCAACAGCACATGTAGAATATGAGACTGAAAACAGACACTACGCACACGTAGACTGCCCGGGACATGCGGATTATATCAAGAACATGATCACGGGAGCAGCGCAAATGGACGGAGCGATCTTAGTCGTAAGCGCAGCAGACGGACCTATGCCGCAAACAAGAGAACATATCCTATTGGCAAGACAGGTAAACGTACCGTATATCGTAGTATTCTTAAACAAAGCGGATATGGTAGATGACCCTGAACTTATCGAACTTGTTGATATGGAAGTAAGAGAACTTCTTGATTCATATGAATTCCCGGGAGATGACACACCGATCATCGTCGGATCAGCGCTTAAAGCATTGGAAGATCCGATGAGCGAGTGGGGAGATAAGATCATGGAACTTATGGATGCAGTGGATTCTTATATCCCTGAACCTGTAAGAGATACGGATAAACCATTCTTAATGCCTGTAGAAGATGTATTCTCGATCACAGGA
Source organism: uncultured Anaerofustis sp. (assembly GCA_963674555.1). Lineage (GTDB taxonomy): Bacteria > Bacillota > Clostridia > Eubacteriales > Anaerofustaceae > JBGMEA01. Next base: position 1,254,913 of record OY771429.1, read on the forward strand.
CGAGGAACGGTAGCAACAGGCAGGATCGAACGCGGACAGATCAAAACAGGTGAAGAAGTAGAAATACTCGGGATCAAAGACAAAGTGAAAAAGACAGTTGTAACGGGTGTTGAAATGTTCAGAAAGATCTTAGACTACGGTGAAGCGGGAGATAATATCGGAGCGCTTCTTCGAGGTGTAGACAGAACAGAGATCGAACGCGGACAAGTATTAGCAAAACCGGGATCGATCAAACCGCACACAAAATTCAAAGCGACAGTATACGTACTGACGAAAGAAGAGGGTGGAAGACATACACCGTTCTTTAACGGATACAGACCGCAGTTTTATTTCACAACGACTGACGTAACAGGCGTAGTGGATCTGGCTGAAGGCGTAGAAATGGTAATGCCCGGAGATAATATCGAAGTAACGATCGAACTTATTACGCCGATCGCAATGGAAAAAGAACAGAGATTTGCGATCAGAGAAGGTGGAAGAACAGTAGGAGCAGGAGTCGTAGTAGACGTTCTTTCATAATAGGATCAATTAAACGAATATAACAAAACAGACCCGACTGTATAGTCGGGTCTGTTTTTATTTGTTTGATTTAATATGTGAATATTATTTATTATTAAAAGATAAGACGATGTCATGTTGTGTTTCGTCTATTTTGTAGGCGTTTGATAAAAATAGAGCTTCACACGCGTTTACGATATCCGCATCGTATAGTACACCGGCATTTTCTGTTATTTCTTCCAAGGCCAATTGTATGCCCAATGCAGGTCTGTAAGGTCTGTGAGAGGCCATAGATTCTACAACGTCAGCGACCATCAATATCTTTGATTCAAATCCGATCTCCTCCGCTTTCAAACCTTTCGGATATCCGCTTCCGTCACAACGTTCGTGGTGCTGCAATACGGTTTCTGAAATCACTGAAGGCATATGTGCGTTACGTATCATATCGTACCCGTAATACGAATGATTGCGTATCATTTCCATTTCAAGATAGGACAATTGACCCGGTTTTGATAATATCTCTATTGGGATTGCTACTTTCCCGATGTCATGCATATATCCAATAATGCGCAACAATTCGATCGTCTTTGTATCAAGTCCCATTTGTTCGCCTATTGCAGCTGCTAAATTACCGACACGGGTTTGATGGGAATCCGTTAAGGGGTCTTTCAATTTTACGATCGTGAATACTAATTTGAGGACTCCTATCATAGCCATCTCAAGTTCTCTCGTTCGTTCAAGAACAGTTTCTTCAGAATTTTTAACAGCAGACAATAACGTACTGATATCAACAGGTTTAGGCAGATAATCTATTGCTTTATTCTTTGTAAGGAGCATACAGCTTCTGATATCTGAAAGATCGCATAACATAATGATTTGTGCAGAGTTATTCAGTTTTATTGCATTAGTTATGAAATCGAATTCTGATATCTTTAAGAGATCATTGTCTAAAATAAGAATATCGTAACGGTTGCTATCCATCATAAGTAAAGCTGCTTCAAAATTATTGGCTATGTCCGATATATTCAGCATTTCTTTTATCGGAACATACGTGCCGGTATCATCGCTTATAATCAATATTTTACTCATTTTCCGATCCTCTCAATCCGTAATTTGGTTCTATGATCATATGAATCCAATCGATGCATATATGTTTCAAATGATATAAAAACTGAGCCATGAGACAGGCCCAGTTTATAAAATATCCGTAATAAGATTATTCGGGATTTATCGTGATGTAGGATAAGATATCATTTGCATCGATATAGACAATAAAAACGTAATCATTATAAGTAAATTTTGTCGATACACTTAAACCGGCCGATGTGTTTACCGTACTGTTTTCATAAGTAATCTCATTATTGTTCAATGCAGAGAGTAATTGCGCTTGCGTATTGGTTCCGATACTTAAACCCAACAGGATATAATCAGGATCGTAGATATCGATCTGGGAGCAAATGTCATCATCATCTGGATAAAACAGATCAATGATCGGTTCGTCATAAGAACGTATTATCGCTTCACCTGTATCCGATTCTACGGCAGGTTCTCCGTAAACTGTTTCTATATCTTCATAAGCAGAAGAGAATATGTGCTCGATATCGCTCCAACTGGGAATGGATTTCGGCTGTATTTCAACAGTCATTTTTGCGGAAGATTCACCCGGCTTATTGTTTTTAAGCGCAGAAACTACGATGTCATATTTCCCGATCGGCAAAGTTCCTTGCCATGATGTATCCGGTAACTCGACGCTTCCGGAGAGTTTATCGTCACTGAGCGGGTACAGATAAAAGTAAACTTTATAACTTTCGGCATTATCGATCGCATCCCAAGTGATCGCGATCTGATCTCCGTCAGAAAAAAGATCGCCGTTGATCTGTGTATCCGGTGCTTCCAATGACGCACATCCTGCGACTGTGATCAAAATAAATATGATCGTTATAGCTACAAGTATTTTGTTTTTATACATATAGTTCTCCGATCAGCGTACTTGTCCATCTCCGTGTACGATATATTTATAGCTTGTAAGCTCATTGAGCCCCATTGGCCCTCTTGCATGTAATTTTTGTGTAGATATGCCAATTTCAGCACCCAATCCGAATTCGCCTCCGTCTGTAAAGCGCGTTGATGCATTTACATAAACCGCTGCGCTGTCTACATTTTGTGTGAAGTATGCAGCATTTTTTTCGTTAGCAGTGATGATGGCGTCTGAATGTTGCGTGGAATATTTGCGGATATGATCCGTCGCTTCTTTTACGTCCGCGACGACTTTGACCGCTAAAATATAATCATTGTATTCCGTTTGATAATCCGTTTCTGTTGCGGGCGTTATTTCATCACCGAGTATATCGCGCGTTTTTTCGCAACCGCGAACCTCTACTTTTTTACTTTTCAGCCGCTCGTACATCATCGGAAGAAATTCATCCGCGACAGCTTCATGCACCAACATGGTTTCAAGTGCGTTGCAGACCGAAGGACGAGAAGTCTTTCCGTTGTCGGTAACTTCGACAGCCATAGAAAGATCTGCGTATTCATCGATAAATATATGACAATTCCCCGCACCTGTTTGAATAACGGGCACCGTGGAATTTTCGATCACTGCTTGTATAAGCGATTTGCCTCCACGCGGGATCAAGATATCGATCACACCTTTTAATTGCATCAATTCATTCGTGGTTTTACGGGAAGTATCTTCGATCAAAAGGATATAATTCGTATCCAATCCGCATTCCAAAAGTGCTTCTTTCATGCATGAAGCGATGATTCGATTGGTATGGATCGCTTCCTTTCCGCCCTTTAACACACAGGCATTCCCGGATTTTAAACATAAAGCCATCGAATCAGAAGTTACATTGGGTCTTGCTTCATAGATCATACCGATCGTTCCGAGCGGTACACTGATCTTCGTGATCTTTATACCCGATGGCATCGTTTTTTCGCTTAGGATTCTTCCGACGGGATCATCCAATGCGACCACATCGCGGACGCCGCTTGCCATACCTTGAACACGTTTTTCATCGATTTTCAAGCGGTCGATCAGAGAAGCGGAAATACCGTTAGCTACGGCGTTATCGATATCTTTTTGATTCTCCGCAATGATCGATTCGCTGTTAGCGATCAATTTATCAGCGAAATTCAATAGTAAAGTATCTTTATCTTTAGACGATAAAGCCGCCAACTCTATCGATGCTTCTTTTACTTTAAGGCAATCGTCATAAAAACTCATTGATTCGTCTCCTTTTTATGAAAGTGCGTTCCGCATTTTAATCCGTCCATCAAATTGTACAGTGCCAGCGGATTTTTACCGTTGATGATATAAACATCTATGCCGTTTTCACTGGCTGATTTTGCGGCATTGATCTTTGTGATCATACCGCCTGTACCAAGATTGCTTTTTGTTTGATCGGCAAGTGCGGAAATCGATTCATCTATATCGTATACGTCTTCGATCAATTCAGCGTCTGGATTCTGATGAGGATTTTTTGTGAATAATCCGTCTACATCGGATAATATGATCAATGCATCGGCACAGATCAAATTTGCGACCAAGGCGGATAACGCATCGTTGTCACCGAATTCGATCTCTTCGACCGCGACGGTATCATTTTCATTGACGATCGGGATACAACTCAGATCAGAAAGACGATTGAACGTGTTGAGCACGTTTTTACAGCGCTCTGGGTTATCCAAAACATCGCCTGTTATCAGCAGTTGCGCGACATTATGATGATAAGAAGAAAATAATCTGTCATAAATAGACATCAATTCACACTGACCTACCGCTGCTACCGCTTGTTTGGTCGGTGTATCGGTCGGACGGCATTCCAGTCCTAGTTTTCCGATACCTACACCGATCGCGCCGGAAGACACAAGCGTAACATTGCGCCCCGTGTTTTTGATATCCGACAATACTTTAACAAGGTTTTCCATGTTGCGAATGTCGATCAGTCCCGAAGGGTGTGTTAATGTCGATGTGCCGACTTTAAAAACGATATTATTATATTTTGCAAAATCTGTCATAGCTCTTTTTCCTTTTGTTTATTGTAATCTATTCATCTTTTCTTTGCAAGGATAATCAACCTTACAACCTTAGTAAAGCGAGGCATCGATAGGAAAAAAAGAAAGCGGCGATAAGCCGCTTTCTTTAAGATAGTTCTTCTTCGCTTCTATAGCCGCATTCCTTATCTGCACAAAACAGTTTCTTAGTTTTTCCGTTTGTTACGAATAATGTTTTACCGCAATCCGGACATTTCTCATCCGTCGGTAGATACCAAGACATAAAATTACAACCCGGGTAGCCCTTACAGCCGTAGAAAGTACGTCCTTTTTTTGTTTTACGTACGACCACTTCATTGCCGCATTCAGGACAATGCGCGTCGACTTTTTCCACGTACGGCATTGTAAAATCACATTCGGGATAACCGGGGCAGGCAAGGAATTTTCCGTAACGTCCGTTTTTGACGACCATATTTTTCCCGCACTTTTCACATTTGATATCCGTGACTTCTTCCGGAAGTTTGATCCTTTCGATCGATTCGGCCTTCTCAAGGTCTTTTTCCAACTTCTTATAGAACTCGTCGATAACATTTACCCAGTCATCTTCACCCAATGCGATACGGTCCAAATGGCTTTCCATATCCGCAGTGAATCCAATATCTAAGATATCCGAGAAATTATTGGTAAGCAGTTCTGTTACAGCTTCACCGAGATCCGTCGGTTTAAACTTCTTGTCTTCTTGTTCAACATAATTTCTTGATAGGATCGTACTGATCGTCGGAGCGTAAGTACTCGGTCTTCCGATACCTTTCTCTTCAAGTGCTTTTACAAGCGTAGCTTCGGTATATCTCGGAGGCGGCTGCGTAAATTTTTGTTCCGCTTCTATATTATCTAATGCGAGTGTTTCGTTTTCAATGAGGATCGGTATATTCATTTCAGCTTCGTTGTCATCGCTGTTGTATACTTTTAAGAATCCCGGAAAGTTCAGTTTGGATCCCGAAGCACGCAGTGTATATATGCCGTTTTTGATATCAGCGCTGACAGTATCAAATACCGCGTTGCTCATCATAGATGCCAAGAACCGTTGATAGATCAAGGTATATAATTTCAATTGATCTTTATTTAATGACGAAGCAATACTATCGGGCGTTAAATTGATATCCGTCGGACGGATCGCTTCGTGTGCGTCCTGTATCTTTGTGTCATTTTTTGCTGTTGTTTTCTTTTTCGTGCTTCCCAAATATTCTTTACCGAATTCTTTGAGGATATAGGCTTTGGTCATATCCTGCGCAGTTTCGGATATTCTTGAAGAATCCGTACGGGTGTACGTGATCAGACCGACTTGCCCTTGTCCTTGAACATCAAGGCCTTCATATAGTTGTTGTGCGATCATCATCGTCTTTTTCGCCGAGAAAGATATCTTCTTATAGGCATCTTGTTGTAAGGTGCTTGTCGTGAAAGCCGGTGCCGGTTTTCTTCTTCTCTTGGATTGTTTGACTTTATCTACGATAAAATCGTTATTACCCAAATCGGAAACGATCTTATCCGCTTGTTCTTTGTTGGCTATTTCAGCTTTTTCACCGTTGATATGAAGCAGATAAGCTTCAAATATCGTGGGCTCGTTTTGTTGTTGGTGCAATTTGACCAAAATGTTCCAATATTCGTCGCTTACGAATGCACGGATCTCATTTTCACGGTCGACGATCATTCTTGTCGTAACGGATTGCACACGTCCCGCACTCAAGCCACGCATTACTTTTTTCCATAATACAGGACTTATTTTATAGCCCACAAGCCTGTCAAGAACGCGTCGCGCTTGTTGCGCGTTGATAAGATCCATATCGACGCTTCTTTTGTTTTGGATCGCATTTTCGATCGCTGTCGGTGTGATCTCGTGAAATTCGATCCGATTTTTCTCATTCAGATCGAGCCCCAGCGCATTTGCCAGATGATAGGAAATAGCTTCGCCTTCGCGGTCGGGGTCAGTTGCGAGAATGATTTCATCCGCTTTTTTGCTTTTCTTTTTGATCTCATTTAAAGTCTTGGCTTTACCCTTGATAGTCTTGTATTCGGGTTGGTAATCATTCTCGATGTCAATACCTAACTTACTTGAGGGTAGATCGATCACATGCCCCATAGTCGCCGTGACTTGACACTCGCCCGGGAGATATTTTTCGATCGTTTTTGCTTTTGCGGGTGATTCCACAATAACCAATTTGTAAGACATGCAGTTCTCCTAAAGATTTAATAATATATCATTTAATATGTAATATAGATATTGCCCATATCTACAGTAATAATTCCTTTTAATTCGAGCATCGTTATCGTGCTGTTGATGTTTTTTATCGGTCGTTGTAATGTCTTTGCCAATTCTCCTGCTGTGCGTATCCCTTTGGTAACGGCTGTGTACAGCTCTTTTTCATCTGAAGTCATCTCAGGCAATTCTTTCTGTTCTGATTCGACCATTGGCCTGAATACATGAAACATATCTTCCAAAATGTCATTGCCGCGACTGACTAATTTTGCGCCGTCTTTGATCAGATAATTACATCCCGATGATTGTTTATCATTGATCCTGCCCGGCACAGCATAGACTTCTCTGCCTTGTTCCGCGGCGTATTTCGCTGTTATCAATGATCCGCTTTTTTCCGAAGCCTCCACGACCAACGTCCCATAAGATAAGCCGCTTATGATCCTGTTACGTCTTGGGAAATTGGTTTGTATCGGTTCGGTCCCCGGAGGGAATTCTGTTATGATCATACCGTTATTTGAGATGATCGACTCATATAGTTTTCGATTTGAAGGTGGGTAGACCAAGTCGATACCGCAACCTAAAACTCCGACGGTGCAGCCGTTTACGGATAACGCACCTTTATGTGCAGCACTGTCGATGCCCGCTGCAAGCCCGCTTATGATATTCATGCCGGCTTTTGCGAGTTGCGCTGAAACGCTTTTCGCTACGGACAGCCCGTAGGGCGTAGCTTTTCTGGCTCCGACGATCGATATGGATAAAGCGCAATCGGTAAAGATATTGCTTCCTTTATAGTACAAGATCATCGGAGGATCATGGATCTCTTTAAGTATTGCGGGATAAGCCGGATCCGAATAGGTCAGATAGTCGCAATCCATTTTTTGCAAGAGATCGATCTGTCTTTCATAGATATCCAGATTCTTTTGCGTTATCAATGAAAAAGCCGTTTCATATGAGAGCTCTTCGATCTCTAATAAGGCACCGATCTGATCGTTTTCATAGACTGTTTTTACGGATCCGAAATGTTTGATCAATCTTGCGGCGGTCACACAACCGCATCCCTTGATACTTTCAAGCCAAAGATAATATTGCAATTCCATCATTTTCTTCCTTTATATGTAAATAGTAGTCTTTAAGAAAATATATGACGGTCTCGGCAATACTCCTTTATTTCTTAAGTCCATATTATATATGTATATTATTCCAATGTGCAAGGGATTTATTAAAAAAACAGCCATTTTTTCTGCTATTTGTTTGATCCAAATTAAATATCGCTAAATCTTGCGTATGAAAAAAAAGTTAAGTTATCGTTGTTTAAGTTGCAAAAAAATAAAGAAAGCTTATATTCACTATTGACAACCCATTTCATTCATCGTACTATTAAGACAGTGTAAAGACAATAAGAAACAATCTTGTATAAGATGATCGATCTGAAAAGAGTCGTATCATTTTTGGTAAACCGACAGCGGGGTCAATGGGAGTGCTGTCGGGTTTTTTAAAATTAGTATTGTTTTTTATATGTCATAGGCACGTTTAATGGGTTTGTATTTTTAATTAGAAAGGGGAAACGAATGAAGAAATTTGTAACGGTATTGGTCATTATTATGTTGTTGGTCGTATCCGCGTCAGGCGTAGCGGCTAAAAGCAACGCACCCAATGCGAATGCAAGATTGACAAAAGAGTTCATTATGCCGAATGTTCAATTAATCACAAAAGTATCAAAAGATTGGACTTTCCAACCCGATGATCCGGCGGGCGCATATATGCTACAGCATTATACATGGTATACTGAGGATTTCATGACTCAAATGATGGGATTAGAGTATTTGACGGAATTCGGAACGGGACCTTATAAAGTCGTAGAGACCGTGAAGATCATGAAAGTATCCGACGATATGGATGCTTGGTTGATGTATGAAGCTCAAGGGATCGATGCACTGATTGCGTATTATCCGAGCGGAGTGCCGATGTATGTTGTATTACAGGATGTCATTGCAGTATATGACACAGCAACAGGGGGAATGATATTCTCAGCTGAAGCTCCGTTCGATGTCAACAAAGGGCTCGGACAACCGTTGTTTTAAGCAATTGTTATTCAAATGATCATAAACAATAAAAAAAGATCGGACTTTTAAGTCCGATCTTTTTATTTTACAAAAAGGACTCTTCCTTGCTTTGTGCAATAATTAAACAGGAGGCAAGGAAATGTTATCGAAAATTTATACGACATCCATCTTTGGGATGGACGGACATATCATCACGGTCGAAACGGATACGTCTTCGGGCATGGTCTCGTTTTTTATGGTGGGGCTTCCCGATACTGCCGTGCGGGAGTCAAAAGAACGCGTCAGCGCAGCGATCAAAAACAACGGGTTTTATTTTCCCGCTCAAAGGATCACGATCAACTTAGCTCCTGCGGATATTAAAAAAGAAGGAACCTATTTTGATCTGCCGATCGCGATCGGAATACTCATCTCGTCTTCACAGATCTATGTCAAAGAAGATCTGACTGAATACATCATTTTGGGCGAACTGTCTTTAGACGGTACGATCAAAGGCGTAAAAGGCGTGCTTCCCATGGTGGCATCCGCAGTGAAATCGGGGTATCGAAAGTTTATTATTCCGAAAGAAAATGCCGTCGAAGCGATCCTTGCTGGAGTAGGTGACGTATATGCTGCGGATAATCTATACGATGTCGTGCAACATTTGTGCACGAAACATAAAATAGAGCCTTTTCAAACAGATATAGAAGAGATCATGAGTGCTAAAATGTTTTATGACGTTGATATGTCTGATGTAAAAGGACAAGAGAACGTTAAAAGAGCAATGGAGATCGCGGCTGCGGGAGGACATAATATGTTAATGATAGGACCTCCCGGAAGCGGTAAGACAATGCTCGCCAGAAGATTCCCGACGATACTTCCTGAAATGAGCAGAGAAGAAAGTTTGGATGTTACGAAGATCTATTCTGTTGCGGGCTTATTGAAAGCAGAAACGCCACTTATAACACAACGTCCGTTTCGATCACCGCACCATACCGTGTCAGCGATCGCGCTGATCGGTGGTGGCAGGATACCGAAACCGGGTGAAGTATCGCTTGCGCATAACGGTGTATTATTTCTAGATGAATTTGCCGAGTTCCAAACAGCTGCACTTGAAGCGTTGCGTCAACCGATAGAGGACGGGCGTGTGAATATAGCGCGCGTTACGGCGTCTATCACCTACCCTGCGTCTTTCCGATTGCTTGCGAGCATGAACCCTTGTCCTTGCGGATATTACAACGATCCGATGCATGAGTGTCGATGTACGCAAGCGGCTATCGATCGCTATTTGCAAAAGATATCGGGTCCGATCATCGATCGTATCGATATTGTTGCTCAGGTGAATGTTGAAGATTATGAAAAACTGAATCGATCGACCGACAGCATGCAGACAAGCGCAGAGATAAAGCATAGGATCGATATCGCTCGAAAATTTCAAGCAGATCGTTTCGAGGATAGCGGACTGCATTTCAATTCGCAGTTGACGCCGAAACAATTGGAGATCTATTGCATGTTAGGCGAAGCGGAAGAAAAATTGATGCGATCGGCTTTCGATCGTTATCGCATGTCTGCACGCGGGTATCATCGTGTTTTAAAGCTTGCGCGGACGATCGCGGACCTTGAACAGTCTGAGTCGATAAATATTTCTCATTTGAGTGAAGCCTTACAATATCGCGGCTTGGATAAAAAATACTTTGGGTGAATTCAGAAATACTTTTGGTTTCTCTATGAAATCGTAGGCTTTGGTGTATAATATAGCAAGTGAAGATAAAATATTCATTTATATAAAATACCAAAACGGAGAGCTGACTTGAATAAGACAAAAGAATCCAAAGCCAAAAATGAAGTATATGATTGGACGAAAGCGATAGTCGTCGCGATCATTCTTGCGGTTTTGATCAGGATATTCGTTTTTGAATTTGCGGTCGTGGAACAAACCAGCATGTATCCTACTTTAGTGGAGAATGATAAATTATGCGTTATCAAGATAACCTACTATTTCTCTCCGCCCGAAAGAGGGGACATCGTTATCGTGAAACTTTCGGAGAGCAAAAGCCTCGTAAAGCGTGTGATAGCGCTCGGCGGTGAAACAATACAGATCAAAGACAATGCGGTCTATATCGACGGAAACCTTTTGGAAGAAGATTACTTGGAGGATGGGTTGATATATGAGGATTACGGACCTGTTACTGTAGATGAAGGAAGTTATTTTGTGATGGGCGATAACCGTCCGGTCAGTCAAGACAGCAGAGAGATCGGATTTATCGACAGAAATGATATAACTGGCAGAGTGTTCCTTCGGATAAGTCCTTTTACGGTATTTAATGATTAGTTATACAAACCTATTAAAAAGCAGACATCGAGATCGATGTCTGTTTTTGGATTAGTGTTTCATTATAAATACAGCTAAAATTCAATTATATTGACATGAATTTTTATAAATGATAAAATCTGAATGTGTAAGAAATTGCATAATAATAAAGAGAAAATAACAAATTATTGATATAAGGATGTGATTGTATGAAATGCAAATCATGTGGAAAAGAAATCGAATCGGACTTTAAACTCTGTCCGTATTGTGGTGCGGATGTGGCTTCGATGAAAGAAGAACCTGTGGAAGAGCCGATAGTTGAAACTCAACAAGAAGAGCCTAACAATGTTCTTGCCGGAGCTGCTCCGATAGCAGACCCGGAACCGTACGGTGAAGAAGGTATTAATCCTTTTGAAGAGGATCTTTCCGAATACGATGAAGATGACGAGGAAGTTGAGTATTATGAAATACCGCTGAAAAGGATCATCTCGATCGTTGCTGCATTAATCATTGTTATCGGCGGAGGGATATTTGCATATCTGTATTTCTTCGCTAATCCTTTGCAAGCTACTGCGGAAACCATTGAAGCGGGAAGTACGGTCGATCCGATGGCATTGGTTGAATTGAAATCCAATGCAACAGGCAAATACACATACGAAGTGTTGGACAATATGATCGACACGGGTGCGTTAGGTGAATATACTGTCACTTATTCGTTGACCAAGACTTCTAACAATAACACAAAAGAAGTTGATTTTTCATTTGAAGTTGTGGATACGACAGCTCCTGTGATCAATGTCGATGATACGATAACCGTTATGCGAGGCATGGATTTCAATATCACAGAATATGTAATGGTCGTTGATGCTTTGGATGGTATACTAGGCGGGGATTCTGTTAGTATGGACGGCGGTGTGGATACTTCCGTTGAAGGTACCTATGCGGTAACGATCAATGCTTCAGATGCGCAGAGTAATACTGTGTCGAAAGATATAAATGTTATCGTCGTTGGTGCTATGGGTGATCCCGCAGAATTCTTGAACAAGATAAGCGGAAGTTGGCATAATGAAGACAGCAACATCGTTATCAATTTTTCGACGGACTCGGTCTTATCCATCGGATATTATCTATCGGAAGGGTTCGGTGAAGGTACGCTTGAATTTATCAGCGTAAATGAAGAATTGACACAAGCGACCATGCATTGGAATTTCAGGAATTATGAATTTAATGAAGACGGTGATATCCTTTATTCAGACGTGCAGGTGATGACTGTTGTCGTAGATACGGGTGTTCCCCGCGATAACTTGATAACCGTAGATCTTGGTTTCGGTGAAGGCGAGCAAGAATTCAAGTATTTGAATCAATAAAAATTATAAGTTTATATGATATAAAAAACACACGCTTGTGCGTGTGTTTTTTGTTTTCTTTTAAGATCAATCGTTGATCGGTTTGCGTCCTTCCATTGCGTTTGCCAAGGTCGCTTCATCCGTATACTCGAGATCCGCGCCCGCAGGTATGCCTTTTGCGATACGCGTTGTTTTGATATCGAGCGGTTTGATGAGCCGCGCTATATACATTGCGGTGGTTTCACCCTCAATATTCAAATTAGTGGCAAGGATCACTTCTTTAACTTCGTCGGTCAACCTGCTTAGCAATTCTTTGATATGAAGGTCTTCCGGCCCTACACCTTCGATAGGAGATACGGCTCCGCCGAGAACATGATAAAGTCCTTTATATTCTTTTGTGCGTTCGATCGCGATAACATCTCTTGGGTCTTGCACGACACAGATGAGGCTTCGGTCGCGTGCCGAGTTTTCACAGATAACACAAGGATCCCTGTCTGTGATGTTAAAGCAAACGGAGCAAAATTTAACTTGTTTTTTTGCTTCAGCAATCGCACGAGCTAAAGAAAAGGCTTCTTCTCTATCAACTGTTATGATGTGATAAGCTAATCTTTGCGCGGTTTTTCTGCCGATACCGGGTAGTTTCGATAATTCTGATATTAATTTCGATATCGGTTCGGAATATATAGCCAATGCGTTTCTCCTTTAAATTTACATCGCTTACATGCCGGGTAGTTTCATGCCACCCGTTACGGAAGACATCTTTTGTTCGCTCGTTTCATTCAGCTGACGCATAGCGTCATTACAAGCAGCGACTAACAGGTCGTTCAACATTTCTGTTTCTTCCGGGTCAAGCAGATCAGAATCGATATCGAACGAAAGCATCGTTCTGTTGCCGTCCATGACACATTTGACTGCACCTCCGCCTGATGTTCCTTCAAATTCCATCGCCAAGATCTCGTCTTGAACGCGCGCCATTTCTTCCTGCATTTTTTGCGCTTGTTTCATAAGTCCGGCCATATTGCCGGGAGCACTTCTTCGTTTCGCCATGATTTCCTCCTGTTTAATCCAATGGTTTTATATCGCCGAGTACATCTTTAAGATGGTCTTCAATTGCTTTTTTCGGCTGTTTTTTTGTGTTTTCGGTTATCTCAATCGTTACGGGTCTGTTTAATTGATCGTGCAAGATATCTTCGAGTTTTGCCCGTCCGTTTTTTTGCTTAAAGACATCCATCATATCCACGGCCGTACCGGTCGGATATATATAGATCGTATCATCATCTACCGACGCGACCTTCATACAGTTGAACATTTCGCCCAACATGATATCTCTTTCTTTATTATGAATGTATTTACCTGCAAATTCTAGTGCTTTCTGTATTTCGACCAGTGTATCTTTATCGGTTTTCGGTAATTCTTTTTGAGGAGATACCGCGGATACTGCAGAACTCGGTTGTTCGTTGTATTCTTCTTCTATAACATCCGTATTCTTTTCTGATATTGTTTCGGATGGAAGGGATTGTCGCATGTTTTTTAAATTCTCTATTTGTTTTTCCAACCTGTCCACACGTGCGTTCAGCGATATCCCGCTTGTGATCTGAGAACGATCCGATAAACGTAATAAAGTTGCTTCTAAAAGATAACGCGGATTGGGTAAATAGCGTGCGTCATTCTTTGTCTTCGACAGTGCGGTTATATAGGTGATCAATATTTCCGGGGAAATATTTTTTTCGCACTTATTTAAACTTGTAAGCAATGCTTCTCTGTGTCCCAATATCCTTGCGGGTTCTTTTGTATTTAAAAAGATCATAAGTGCGCGGAAGTATTCTGTAAGTTGAGAAATGATATGACTGATATCGCTGCCTTTTTCTTGCATATCTTGCAGTATAACAAAAGCATCATTGATGTTTTCATCCAATACGGCTTCACCGAGTCGGTAGATATCAGCGTTGCTGGCTAATCCGAGTGCGTCTTGCGCGTCTTGCACCGTCAGGTTATTTGAGCCGGCGATATTGATGGCTTGATCCGCAAAAGACAACGCATCACGAAGAGCGCCGTCACTATTCGCGGCGATCAATTGCAGAGCGTTTTCTTCGGCATTGATCTCTATTTGTTCTAAAACGTTTCGCAATGTGTCTACTATGATATCTTGTGATATCCTGGAAAAGTCGAAACGTTGGCAGCGTGAGAGGATAGTTGGTAAAATTTTATGCGGTTCTGTAGTCGCAAAAATGAATATGATATGCTCCGGCGGGTCTTCCAATGTCTTTAACAACGCATTGAAGGCTTCTGTTGTCAGCATATGTACTTCATCTATAATGTAGACTCTGTATTTACCCGTAGCGGGCAGATAATTTACTTTTTCTTTTAAGTCACGAATCTCATCAATGCCTCGGTTTGAAGCGGCATCGATCTCGATAATATCCGATAGTTGATTGTTCTTGATCGATACACAATAATCACACACACCGCAAGGCTCTCCATCCTGCGGATCAAGACAATTGACCGCACGCGCGAAGATCTTCGCCGTGGATGTCTTTCCTGTTCCTTTGGAGCCTGAAAACAGATAGGCATGTGAGACTTTGCCTGATTTGACTTGATTTTTCAGTATTGAAGTAATATAGTCTTGGCCGACGACTTCAGAAAAAGTTTGCGGTCGAAAACGGCGGTATAATACTTGATAGCTCATCATGAACCAACCTTATCGAATATTTTACGGATCAATCGTTCTATTCTTTCGCTATCTTCTTTTAATACTAGATAGCCGAATAAACATTCCAAAGCAGTAGCTTGTGCGTATTCTTTGGGCGTTGCGTTTTTTGGAGTATTCCTTAGATTTGCGTTTTTGCCTCGACTGACGATCTTCTGTTCTTCTTCGGTCAGATCATCTTCGATCAGAGTAAGGATATGCGCTTGCGCGGATGCCGTAACATAGTTTTGCGCTTGGCTGACTAATTTATCCGCTTTGCGAATGCCGCGTAAAAGAAGCTCTTTTCGGATCGCTGTTTCATAAACGCTGTCACCGAGATAGGCAAGTTCGCTTGATCCCAATTGCATTAATTGTGTTTTTGTCAGAGTTAACTTCTCTTCCATTTGACCCCTTCTCGGGTATCTTCCAAGATGATCCCTTCGGCTTTCAGTAGATCACGGATCTCATCCGCGCGTTTGAAATCTTTATCCGCGCGTGCTTGTTGGCGTTCATCGATCAAGTTTTGAATATCCTCATCGAGAAGTTCATTACTCTTTGCCAGCAGTCCCAGAACTTTGGCGGGCTGCATGAAGCAGTCATATGCTGCCTGTAACGCTTCTCTGGATGTATGCTCATCCGTATGGATATTGATATCTTTGCCCATTTCAAACAGAGAACTTACAGCTTTTGCCGTATTGATATCATCTTCCATTGATTTTTCAAAATCGTCAATATGTTTTTGTAATGCTTCGGTCCATTGTTTTTCATCTGTCGACATTTCAATATTTTGTGCGTGCTCTATTTTAAACAATAAATCGTTTTTTACGTTGTAAAGTCTTTCAAGTCCGCTTTCGATCTGTTTGAGCGATTCATCCGAGAAATTCAGCGGGTTACGGTAATGCACGGAAAGTATGAACAAACGCACGACCTCGGGATCGAACTCTTTTAAGATATCTCTGATCATGAAGAAATTGCCCAGTGATTTTGACATTTTTACATCATCGACATTGATATACCCGTTATGCAACCAATACTTGACAAAAGGTTTACCGTTTGCCGCTTCGGATTGTGCGATCTCATTTTCGTGATGCGGGAAGACCAGATCTTGTCCGCCTCCGTGTATATCGATAGTCTCACCCAAATAGGCTCGGCTCATCGCAGAACATTCGATATGCCATCCCGGACGTCCTTTACCCCAAGGGCTGTCCCAATAGGGCTCACCTTCTTTATATTTTTTCCACAATGAAAAATCCAACGGATTTTCTTTTTCGTCATTTACTTCTATGCGAGCGCCGGACATCAGATCATCCAGCGGTTGTTTCGATAGCTTGCCGTATTCGGGAAAAGCCGATACACGAAAGTAGACATTACCGTCGACATTATATGCAAAACCTTTCGCAACCAGATCTTCTATCAATCCGACAATGTCCTTGATATGCTCACTTACTTTCGGATTTGCGTCAGCATCGTGTATCCCCAGTGCGTGTGCGTCAGTGAGATACTCCGCTATATACTTTTCGGAAAGTTCCTTACTTGTAATACCCGCTTCATTTGCTGCGTTTATGATCTTGTCATCGACATCCGTAAAATTTTGGATATATTTTACATCATAGCCTTTGTATATAAAATAACGCCTTAAGACATCAAAAATAATAAACGGTCGCGCATTGCCCAGATGGAACAAATTATAAACGGTTGGACCGCAAACATACATTTTAACGGTGTTTTCTTCTATCGGTTTAAAGTCTTCTTTTTGATTGGTCATCGTATTGTATAGTCTCATTGATGTTACTCCTTGGATTCGAGCAAGCATACGCTGTAGCATTTGATCCCCTCGCTGTTGCCCGTAAAGCCCAGCCCTTCTTCAGTCGTCGCTTTGATATTGATATTTTCGATGTTTGTGTTAAGTGTGTACGCGATATTTCGGCGCATTTCATCACCGTACGGAGCGATCTTCGGTCGTTGCGCAACAAGCGTGATGTCTGCATTGATCAATCGATAGCCTGCTTTATCGACCAGTTCGTACGTTTTTTCGAGTAATAACATACTGTCGATATCTTTATAGGCGGGATCCGTATCCGGAAAATGGATCCCGATATCTCCTAGTGCACAAGCGCCGAGCAGGCTGTCCATAAGCGCGTGGATCAATACATCCGCATCGGAATGTCCGTCAAGACCGTATTCGTAGGGTATCGTCACTCCACCTAAGACAAGGGCTCTGTTCGATACGAATCGATGAACATCATAGCCAAATCCAACTCTCATGTTTACTCCGATTTTTATTTTCATTCTATCATAGTTTGCCCTTAAAATAAACGATATCTCACTTAAAGTACCGATACGCGTATATTCCAAACGAATGATTATAATAATGTGTTTGATCTGTGATATAATGATGAAACGTACAGTAACGATCGAGGTTTGTAAAATGGAAAGAAAAAGAAGCGCAAGAAAAATCGGAGTGGTACTTTTTGTTTTAATATTGATCGCGAGCAATATCGTGACCTATTTTTTGACAAGATATATACCGGTCCTTACGGGTGATTCGATCATTATAGAAGCGGATGATGAGCAAACCGCCGCAAATATCAATAAATTGCTTTATTTAAAAAATCAATTGTTGGATGATTCTTACTATAATGATGAGTTTACCGAACAGGATCTTTGGGACGGAGCGTTCCAGGGACTTATGATGGGTACCGGAGATAATTACGCTTACTACTTTAATGAGACGGAAGCTGAAGCTTATAATGAAGAAACCTCGGGATCGTATGTCGGGATCGGTGTAGTCGTCGGGAACAACGACGACGGGAACATCGAAGTATCGAAAGTATTTGCGGGTTCACCCGCAGAATCAGTCGGTATACTACCCGGAGATATCATCATTTCAGCGGATGATGAATCGTTGATCGGTGTGGCTGTGGAATACGGCGTGACGCTTATAAAAGGACCTGAAGGTACGACAGTGGATATCGGTGTCATCAGGGGCGAGGAAACGATCCATTTCGATATCGTCCGCGCTACGATCACGTATGTTTTTCTTGAATACGAGATGTTGAACGACCATATCGGATATATCCATATTTACCAATTCGCGGATAATACATACGCCGAATTTTCGGCGGCTTTGGAAGACTTACAAGAACAAGGTATGACCGGTTTGATCATGGATCTGAGACAAAACCCGGGAGGATTGGTCAATCAAGCCCTTGAGATCGCGGATGACTTTTTACCTGCTGTCGATATGATCTATGTCGTTGATACGAATGGGGAAAAATCAATCGAATCTTCCGATGCCGCATATATCGATTTGCCGTTGGTGGTACTGATCGATGAATACAGCGCAAGTTCCTCGGAGATCGTTTCGATAGCATTACAAGTAAATAACGCGGCTGAATTCGTGGGTGTGCAGTCTTACGGTAAAGGCATTATACAAACTGTCGATCCGATCGCTTTGGACGGTACGATGTATAAATACACGATGTATGAGTATTTCGGTGCTGACGGCACGCCGGTGCATGATATCGGTATCGTCCCGGATTACATCGTGGAAAAAGGCGAAGGGTATGATGAGATGTTCGTTGAATATATCCCGCATGATGAAGATGCTCAATTACAAAAAGCTTTGGAAGTGATCGAAGATCAACTTAATTGATGCTCGATCTGTATAATATATAGGTAAATAGAAAGAGTTTATCCTTTTCTAATGCGGATAAACTCTTTTTTTAATAAATGATAATTTGATTAAAAATCAAATAAATTGAACCATTTAATTGTAAAAAAAGAGCAAAAATATTATAATGAACTGATTATAAAATTGTCCGGGAGGTCTGACATGCGTGCAAATGACAATATGTCTGACAAGTCTGACAAGAAGAAAGACGGTAGAGCTATCAAAATCGGAAAGAAAAAAATCAGGATAAAAAAAGCAGTAAAGAAAAATACTGCCGGCGCTAAAAACACTTCTGATAAGAAGGATACGTCGCAGGGTGCTAATAAAACGAAACGATCAAAAAAGCAAATATGGTTGAATGTTGCATTGATCGTATGCGGCTTTTTTGTCGCAGTCGGTCTGGTCGGAGTAGGGGTCATGGTTACATGGATGTCAAGCGCACCACCGCTTGATATGAGTAAGTTCGATTATACGGCTACGACCGTTATTTATGATATAAACGGGGACGTATATCAGGAATTGCAGACGGCTGAAAGTCGTACGCCCGTGACGATAGACGAAGTGGGTAAATTGACACAATTGGCTTTTGTTGCGATCGAAGATCAGCGTTTTTATTCACACCACGGCGTTGACATCCGCGGTACATTAAAAGCGGTTGTAAATGTTTTGTTAAGTGGTGAAACAGACGGTCCCGGCGGAAGTACCTTGACGCAACAATTGATCAAAAACACACATTTGACAAGTGAAACATCTATTGAACGAAAAGTAAAAGAATGGAAATTGTCTTTTCAACTTGAAAGCAATATGAGTAAAGATCAGGTCTTGGAATCATATTTGAACCAAGTTAATATGTCGATCACTTGGGGTATACAAAGCGCGGCGGAAGATTATTTCGGAAAAAACGCAGACGAGTTGACGATCGCACAATCCGCTGTTTTAGCGTCTATTGTGAAAACGCCGACATTCTATAAGCCTTATCTATACGCTGCTGACGAAAATGGGAATGAGTATATTGTAAAAACCAAAGACGAAAACGGGAAAACGATCATTGGATACGATCCCGATAATATGGAACGAGCGATATTGATCGTTGATAAAATGTATGAATTGGGGCATATCAATGAACGTGAACACGAGATCGCCGTTAACCAACTAGAGAATAATTTGATCGGGCTCACGCTTCCGGGCGGATCATCCACTTATACGTATTTTACGGATGCCGTTTATTTGGAAGTGCGTGATGAGATCATGGAGCAATATAATTATACACTTGAAGATGCCGAGAATCTGCTTTTAAATGGTGGATTGAAAATTTATTCCACCGTTGATCCGATCATACAGAACGCTTTGGAAGAACAAGCTGCTGATGACGATAATTTTCCGAGTCAAAGTTCATCTGCGCGAAATGCATCCGAAGCTATGAGCGAAGCTACCGGTGAGGAAGTTAACTTTATACCGCAACTGGGCGGTGTAGTGCTCGAAAATGAGACCGGTTATGTCGTCGGGATCATCGGCGGACGTGATAAAGACGCAAGTTTGGTTTTAAACAGGGCACTTCAAAAATTCCAGATCGGCTCAACGACAAAACCACTAACGGTATATGCTGCGGGTATTGATTCAGAAAAGATCACTATGGCTACGACTTTTGATAATATGCCGCTTAATTTCGGCAGTTGGAAAGTCGTGAATACACCTGCGACCTATACAGGTATGACTTCAAGCCGACAAGGTATCGTCGGATCGATCAACGTAGTTGCTGTGTTAGCGCAAAAACGGGTCGGTGTAGATACTTCGGCTATGTACGGCGAACTGTTTGGATTAGAGATCACACGAGAAGGTACGATGAACGATATGAACCCGGCGGCACTTGCCCTCGGTGGATACACGTACGGACAGACACCTTTAGCTGTAGCGAATGCATACACAACTTTCCCAAATGGCGGATATCGTATAACGCCTACGTTCTTTACAAAAGTGGAAGATGGAAACGGTAATATTATCCTTGAGACTACGCAAGAAAGCGTACAAGTCATAAGAGAAGAAACCGCTTTTATCGTAACGAGTGCTTTGCGTGAAGTTGTGCGCGGCGGTACGACGACGCGTTCCGTACCGGGACAACAAATGGGCGGTAAAACAGGGACGACTGATAATGAAGCTTGTACATGGTTTACAGGATTCACTTCAAAATATACAGCCTCTTTCTGGTGGGGATATGATGAAAATATCGTCACTGTAGACGGAGAAACATACTATTTGAACATCAATATGGGTGGTGGCGGAAGAAACAGCCCTGCGCAGTATTGGGAAAAAGTTTTCAGACAATTCTATGAAGAAAAAGATTTGCCGGATGGGTACTTACCGAGTCAGCCTGACGGCGTATTCGCAGCGGCAATCGACGGTGTATCCGGAAAAGCACCAACGGAACTGTCGGCTTTGGATCCACGCGGTTCGCAAATACGAAGCGAATATTTTATCAAAGGTACATATCCCGCGGAAAGCGACGATATGCATGTCGAAGTTACGATTTGCGCGGATACGGGTTTATTAGCTACACCATACTGCACCAATGTTGAAACTGTCGTTATGATCGATAAAACCGTTGCACAAGCGGCATGGCCTGAAGGTGCGAGATTAAGGATCGCGAATTACGTTGCCAAGAATGAAAAAGGTGCGATAGCACCGACGGAGTATTGTGAAGTTCATACCGAAGCAAACGCAGTCACTGGTTTTGAGTTCAGTACAGAATTTACGACGAATAATATCGTTTCGGAAGTTACGATCAATGCGGGTGAATCAATGATGTTGTATCTTAAGACAGTATCCGCAAGCGGAGTGAATAATATCACAAGCGAAACTCCTACATACATTGCCGGGAATGAAGCGATAGCCACAGTTGCAAAGAGCGGAAATGGGATATCGATCAATGCGATTTCGGAAGGGACGACGACGATCACCGCTTCGTACACTTACGGCACGGAGTATACGGTTTCGAGAACGATCCAGATCAATGTCGAACCTGCGGTTGTAGTACCGCCTGAGGACCCTGATCCGGATCCGCCTGAAGATACCGGTATGATCGACAGAACATTAACATTCAATACAGGCTTTGAACTTGTAGGTAGTATTTTCTGACAAGATAGACTATTTCAAGAAAGCATGTCGGTTTGAGACATGCTTTCTTTCAATTATGATCCTCATTCGCTCATGCATGGCTATTCAGTCAATATATAAGCATAGCAGGATCAAAATGGTTAAGGAGAGTATATGGATAAAAAACAACGAAAAAGCTATATGTTCCTCATTTTTTTTACCGCATTGTTATTTCTCTTAGTTATGAAAATCGACCTTGTATTACAGATCTTAGGGACTGTATTTTCGATCTTGACGCCGATTTTTATCAGTATCGCTATTGCATTTGTTTTATACAAGCCTTATCGATTTTTTCTGAAACTATACTGTATGAAACTAAAGAAAGAAAGACCGCATAAAATTGCGAGCATGCTTTCGATTTTATCGGTATATATATTGTTTTTAGGTGCAGTTGCCGGGATCATTCGATTTATTATCCCGCAATTGATCGACAGCGTAACATTATTCACATCCAATATTGATACTTATACGGTCAGCTTGAATGCTTTTATACAACGCACGATTGATTTCTTACAGCTCAATAATATCGATATGACATCGATCAGAGAAAATATCGATAATATTTTAACCAGCACCGGTAATGTGATCTCTTTCCTTTTTCCACAGATCTATGATTTTACAACAGGTTTGATCCTATCGGTTTTCAATATCTTTTTAGGGTTTATTCTATCGATTTATCTTTTAGCGGATAATGAACGTTTGTTACGGCAGATCCGAAAATTAGTCTTAGCATATTTGCCCGAGAAAATCAGCATGAAATTGTTCGAAGTGCAAAAGATTACATCCGAAACATTTTCAAAATTTATTTTGGGCCAAGTGATAGAAGCCGTAATTTTGGGCGTAATGTGTTTTATCGGGATGACATTATTAAAGTTTCCGTACCCACTTTTGATCAGTACGATTATAGGGATCACAGCGCTTGTACCGATCGTCGGAGCTATCGTGGGCGCTGTCCCGGGTATACTTATTTTATTAATGATCGAACCGATCAGTGCTTTATGGTTCATCGTATTCATTATTATCTTGCAACAGATTGAAGGAAATTTGATCTATCCGAAAGTGGTAGGCGACTCCATCGGACTCCCTGCTATATGGGTACTTTTAGCCGTTATTGTCAGCGGAGGGATCGCTGGTATACTCGGTATCTTGATCGGCGTGCCGTTAGCATCCGTGCTATACCAAATATTATCGCGGGACGCAGATCGTAAAATTGAAACAAAAAAACGCATAAACAGCATATAATATTCATACTTGACTTTAAGTAGTCATCATGATATACTAAATTGCTAAAGTATCCGCTCACGAAAGGTTTTAAAGTGTAAAGCACACCTTGATCGTGGCGAGATTGGTTCGTGGAGGTAAAATTTAATTATGTACGCAGTCATTAAAACAGGCGGTAAACAATACCGTGTGGAGAAAGGCGATGTGATCAATGTTGAAAAGATCGCGCTTTCCAGAGCAAATCAAAAGACAGTCAAATTTGATGAAGTATTGATGCTCAACGACGGTAAAAAGAATCATATCGGAACACCTACGTTAAAAGACGCACAGGTGGAAGCAAAGATCCTGAATACCGGTAAATTGGAAAAAGTTGTCGTTTATAAGTATAAGTCAAAAAAGGACTACAGAAGAAAACAAGGACACAGACAGCCTTATATGGAATTGGAAATCACAAAGGTTGACATGAAAGCACCCAAAAAAGCAACAACGACGGCGAAAGATGCTGACGAGAAAACTGTTGCGGACACGAAAGCGACCGCTAAATCAACTACAGGCGCAGCAAAGAAAACAACGACAAAAGCTAAATCAACAAGCACAGCAAAGAAAACAACAACCGCAAAAGCCAAAACCACATCAACAAAGAAAGCTGCTGCGGATAAAACAACGGATAAATAAATCTTTGTGAGGTTGATATGATACGGGCAGAATTTTTTAAAAACTCTGCTACAGGTACGATCACAAAGGTTACTGTTTCCGGCCATGCCGATCAGGGTGCGTATGGGAAGGATATTGTTTGCGCAAGTGTATCAACGCTGTTTATAGCGATCTGTAACGGGTTGGAAGAACATGCGGGCGTTAGCCCAGATACATTTATCAATGAAACATATTCGCAATTTTCATTCGATCCCGATATGCTTGATGCGACGCAAGCGCTCAAAGCACAAACATTGATGCAAACTTTTTTAAGCGCTATGCAAGGTTTGGCAAAGGAACACAAAGAATATATCGAAGTATTGATAACGGAGGAATAAAATGATTAGATATACGACAGAGAATTTACAACTGTTCGCACATAAAAAAGGTGTGGGTAGTTCTAAGAACGGAAGAGACAGCGAATCTAAACGACTCGGCGTAAAACGCGGAGACGGACAGTTTGTACTTGCGGGTAATATCCTTGTAAGACAAAGAGGAACCAAGATCCATCCGGGCGAGAATGTCGGACTCGGACATGACCATACTTTGTTCGCGAAAGCGGATGGTGTCGTTCGATTTGAGCGTTTAGGTAAAAATCGTAAACAAGTATCCATCAGACCTAAAGTTGAAGCTTAGATAAAACATAAATTAAAACCGCGTATTTACGCGGTTTTTTATTTGAGAAATTTAAAAATTACATTGCGCCTATCGACCTTGCAATGAATATCAGAATAAATAAAGACAGAGATGAGAACATCGTAGAACTGACGACAAGATGGGATGCGAGCGTATGATCCGCGTGCATGTTTTTGGCCATAATAGCACTTGACACAGCGATAGGAGATGCGAATGCCGTTAAAATAATACAGAATTCCAGGTCACGAAAACCTATGAAGTATGCTGCGCTAAGAACGATAAGCGGCGTTATTAAAAGCTTTCCTATCGTACCGACAACGATCAGTGCACCATTGGACCGAATCGCTGAGAAATCGAACTCAGCGCCTAAGATCAGCAGTGCGAATGCAGGTGCTATTGAAGAAATGCTTCTAAGTGCCGTATCAAAAACACCGGGGAAACGAAGGCCTGATATATTTACGATAAAGGCTAAGATAAGTGTGATGATAAACGGATTTGTGATCAGGTTTTTTGTGACCATTTTAAAATCGGCTTTGCCTTGATCGTTGAATACCGATAGCGCAAGAACGGCGCATACATTTACTACGGGAACAAAGATAGCGGCAACGATCGAGACTTCCAAAGCGCCTTCGACTCCATAGATCGCCTGACAGATCGGTATGCCGATCAAGATAAAATTACTACGTGTTACAGCCTGGATCATGATCCCACGTCTTTTATTATCTTTAAGACAGATCGGTATGACGATAAAAGCTAAGATATTGACTGCAATGATCGCGAAGACGATAAACAGCATCAATCGAGCGTTGAAAGCCGCCTTAAGATCCGAATTGTAAACATTGTAAAAGATCAAACTCGGCAATAAAAACCGAAAGGTCAGTTTATTCCCGCTGTTCGCAAACTGTTCTGATATGATATGCGTGCGTTTTAAAATATACCCTGCGATCATAATAAGAAACAGGGGGAGCACGATATTGGCCGAAAAAACAAAGTTCTGCATAGGGCTCGCTTTCACTCAGAAGATTCTTTCTTGATTCAATCATTATACTATATACGATATAGTTTGTATAGATAGGCTTTTATAACCTAAGACGTAAAAAAATAAAAGATCGCATGATGCGATCTTTTACTTATCGTCTTTTTTCTTTGACTTTTACAGCCTTACCAACTCGACCTCTTAAGTAGTTGAGCTTAGCTCGACGTACTTTACCGCTTTTCACGACTTCGATCTTTTCGATCCTGGGTGAATTCAGCGGGAAGGTTCTTTCAACACCCACGCCGTAAGATATTTTTCTTACTGTGAATGTTTCGCGAGAGCCGCCGTTTTGACGTTTGAGCACGATCCCTTCAAAGATTTGAATTCTTTCGCGTTTTCCTTCAACGATCTTCACATGTACTTTGACAGTGTCGCCGACAAAAAATTGCGGTATATCATCTTTGATGTTTTCTTGTTCTACGATTTTCAATAGATCCATTTGTGCTCCTCCTTCCTTCCTAAGCGTTCTTGTATCGAAACAGAGGACCGCCGTAATAGCTTAAACAGTATATCATAACGTATTGTGAAAATCAAATAAAATATTAGATTTCTTTGTTTAAAAATACGTTACATGAACATTACCCTACATTTACGAGATTTATACAAATTTGTATAAAATTGTTGAAAAGATGTTGATAATGTTTATAACATTGTGGATATTTGCGTTTTCGAACGGAAAATAGCCTTAAAACAAGCAAAAAAATGCGAATAAGATGTTGTTAACAAAAAAAAAAGTGTGTTATCGATTTGGTATTTTTATCAAAAAGACCGTAATTCCGGGGTTCATACTGACGATCTTACGTTCGATTCGATCGTGTTGAAACTCTTTACGGACCATGTCGAGCAATCTTTTTCCTTGTCTGTATCCGTGGATGACAACTACTTCTTTTACATCGTCGGGTAGATATTCGAGATAGTAATCCAGTTCAGAGATCGCTTCATTGACGGTCATGCCATGGATGTCGATCTCTGCTTCATATGCATTCAAACGATCACGTCCTTGCTTGTTCGAATTGTTTCGCGGCTTCAAACAGAACGATGCCCGCCGCGACAGATGCATTCAATGAATCGAGTTTTCCGCGCATCGGGATCATCGATAGGAAATCGCATTTGCTTTTGATGAGTTTACCGAGTCCTTTACCTTCACTTCCGATGATCACAAGTAACGGCATATCGTAGTCGATGGTGTGATAGACTTGTCCTTCGATATCGCAACCGACGACAAACACGCCTTGTTTTTTTAACAGATCGATCGTTTGCGCCAAGTTAGAAACTTGTGCGATCTTGATATATTCTACGCTTCCGGCTGAAGTTTTATAGATGCCTTCGTTGATCATGGCGCTTTTGCGTTTCGCGATGATGATACCGTGCGCCCCCGCGCAATATGCGCTTCGAATGATCGCGCCGGCGTTGTGTCCGTCTGTGATCTCGTCTAACATGACGATGAACGGTTTTTCGTTTTTATCATAGGCTTCGTTTAGGATATCATCGACTTCATAAAAGGTCACAGGCGAGCTCATCGCTAAGATGCCTTGATGATTCCCGTTTTGTGTCATACTGTCCAATTTGCGTTTATCGGTCATTTGGACATAAATATTCCTATCTTGCGCCATTTTTCTCAAAGTGCTGAGGGTATGGTCGGTCTCGCCTTTTGCGATGTAGATCTTATTGATATTTCGGCCGCTGCGAAGTGCTTCCTTAACAGGATTTCTGCCGAATATTTTTTCGTATTGTGGCATAATGTTTTTCTCCCGACATCAATCTGATATCGTTTCTTTAATTAAAATTCTTCGTTTGTATAGACCGGGTTTGCATTGACGAATTTGGTATATTCTTTTAAGAACGATAGCTTGACCGTACCCGTTTCTCCGTTTCGGTGTTTAGCGATGATCAATTCTGTATCGTCGTTTTCAGCGTCCGAATGATAATAACTGTCTCTGTAAAGCATGATGACGACATCCGCATCCTGCTCGATCGCACCCGATTCTCTTAAGTCTGATAATATCGGTCGGCGGTCTCCTCTGCTCTCGGGGCTTCTTGAGAGCTGTGAAAGCGCCACGACCGGACATTCCAATTCTTTGGCAAGTCCTTTAAGTTCTCTTGAAATCGCGGATATCTCTTGTTGTCTGTTCTCTGTCCGCTGCGTGGTCGTCATTAGTTGCATATAGTCGATGATGACGATATCCAACCCTTTTGATGCTTTTAACTTTCTTAATTTGGAGCGTACTTCTCCGACAGCGATGCCCGAAGTGTCATCGATATAAAGTTCGATATCGGATTGTTTGACGGAACTGTTGAGCAGTGTGATCTTTTTCCACTCAGCGTCTGTTTGCGTGCCTAGTTTTATGCGTTTGCTATTGACTTCGGTTTCGCTGGATATAACACGCATAATGAGTTGTTCACAAGACATTTCAAGGCTAAAAAACGCAACGGTTCGTTTATCTCTGAAAGCGGCGTTTTGTGCGATATTCAGTCCAAGTGCGGTTTTTCCCATACTTGGGCGCGCGGCAATAAGGATCAGATCCGATTTTTGCAATCCGCTGGTGATCTCATCAAGGTCGTCGTACCCTGTCGAAACGCCTGTCATATTATTATTGAGTTGATACAGATCTCCGATCTTGACGATCGCGGGAGTAAGTGCTTCTTTAAGCGATACGAACTCGCTTCGTGTTTTATTAACGGATAGGTTATATACAAAGCGTTCCGCTTCGTCTATGATCTCTGTCAGAGGCAACTGCGCTTCATAGCACTTAGCGATCAAATCGCCGAAAGTGAGGATCATTTCCCGTAAAGATGATTTTTCACTGACGATGTGGCAGTATTGTTCGATATTTCGTGTGGACGGAACGATATCGGTAAGCTCCGTTAAATAGGACGCGCCGATCTTTTCATCCAGATCATTGTTTTTGAGCCAGTCGATGATCGTTACGGAATCCACCGCAAAACCGCGCATGCTGATCTGCTTGATCGCAGAGAAGACCCATTTGTTTTGGTCGACATAAAAGTCATCCTCGACAAGAAGGTGTAATGCGGTTATGATCGCGTCTTTATCGAGGATCATACAACCCAAGACGGATTTTTCGGCTTCGTCGCTGAAAGGCGGCGTCTTTGAAAAAATACTGCTCATTGTCTTTATCTCTTCTTAATTATTCTTCACTTTCTATAATGACGTCTATCTGTGCTTCGACATCAGGGTGAAGTTTGATCTTGATGGTATAAGTACCGGTGATTTTGATCGAATCACTTATGATCTTACGTTTGTCGACTTCGATGTCCAATTTCTCTTTGATCGCTTCAGCGATATCTTTTGTAGTGACAGCACCGTAAAGTTTACCGTCCGGACCTGATTTTGTGGTCAGTGTGACCTGTTTGTTTTGAATTATTTCTTTTTCGTCCATCGCTTGTTGCTTGATCTGCTCTTCCAATTCCTTTTGCGCGGCAAGCTGCTCATTGAGTTTTTGCATGTTCTCATCATTGGCAACAAGCGCCAGTCCTTTTTTTAAGAGAAAATTATTGGCATAACCGGTTTTTACATCAAGGACCTGCTGTTGTTTTCCTACGTTCGGTACATCTTTCAGTAATATTACTTTCATAATCGGCTCCTCTCTTCCGGTTGGATATATTTAACCATATTTGTTTTGTTTAGGTCGTTTTATTATACATCAAGGAGTATCTTCTGTAAAGCTAAGGAAAGCGGTTAACTTTGATTCTTTTGCTCATGATAATGCGTATAGATATTTTCAGCGGCAGTGATGTTCATTCCGTCTACAGAAGCTAGTTCCTGCACGCTTGCGTTCTTGATATTGTTCAGTGAACGGAAATGTTTTAACAGCTGCGCGATACGTTTTTTACCAACTCCGTCGATGGTTTCCAATTCCGTGCGAAGCATAGCTGCGCTGCGTGAAGTTTGGTGGTATCCGATCGCTGCGCGATGAACTTGTGTACTGATATCATTCAGCAATCGTTTCGCAGCTCCAAAATCAGTGATCGATATCTCACTTCCGTCTTCTGTGATGATGCCGCGTAAATTATGCTTATTGTCTTTTACGAGCCCTGCGACTTCGATCGGATAAGCGAATTGATCCACGATCTCTTTGATCGCGTGTACGTGAGCGAGTCCGCCGTCAACGAAGATAAGTTCCGGAAGCGGTAAGAACTTCGGAGAGTCCGTTTCTTGCTCGATCTCATCTTTTGCGCGTTGCAATCTTCGAGAAACGACTTCCTGCATCGATCCGATATCATTTTGACCCTCTATCGTTTTGATCTTAAATCTGCGTAAAAGGGAAGAAACGCGGGAGGCGTTTTCATAAACCACCATGACTCCTACATTATTACTGCCGGCGATATTCGAAATATCGTAGGCTTCGATGCGAAAGGGGACTGTTTCCGTGTCTAACATATCCGCTAATTCAGCGAGCGCTCTTTTTTTATCGCGCGCTTTTCGTTCCTCTTTACTTTTCTTGATATCGATATTCATCTGCGCATTTTTTTGCGCAAGTTCCAATAAACGCTTTTTATTGCCTCTTTGTGGTACTTTTAAAGCGACTTTTCGCCCTTTAATATCCGATAACATTTCTTCGATCGTTCCATTATCTTCGGGCATTTCTTGCACAATGATCTCATGCGGTATGTGACTGCCTGACGTATAATATTGCTTGATAAAAGATGATAGGATCTCCGCGGTTTCATCTGAATCCGTACGCATATATTTTGTCGCGGTCCTTATGATCTTCCCGTCTCGGATGATGAACAATTGTATGCATGCGTTCTTTTCGTCTGAGGCTAATGCGATAATGTCGCGATCATCTGCGGAAGCATCGCTCATTTTTTGTTTTTGATCCAAATTCTTAATAGCTTCAATATATTCTTTGATCGTTCCCGCAGCTTCAAAATGCAATAGGTCCGATTCTTTATACATCTCTTCTTCGAGTCTACGGATCAACGGATCTGTACCTTTGGATAAGATCTCATCGATCTCGTTGATATATTCCAAATAAATATCCGGATCGATCGTTCCCTGACAGACACCGGCACATTGCCCGATATGGTAATTCAAACAAACATTTCCTATTTTTGAACCGAAGGTCGTTTTTTTGTTACACATCTTAAGCGGATAAAAAAGACGCAGCGCATTCATCGTTTGTCGCGCCGCATAAGCATTGACATATGGTCCGAAGTATTTGCCGTCATCAAACTTTCGTTTGCGCGTGAATTCGAGTTTTGGATATTCGTCTCCCAACGTCAGTTTCAAATACGGATAACTTTTGTCGTCCTTCATCATGATGTTGTAATACGGACGGTATTGTTTGATCAAATTGCATTCCAGCATCAAAGCTTCCACTTCGGTATCTGTAATGATATAGTCGATATCCGTTATGTGTTCCACCATTTTTCTGACTTTGATCGGTTGATTGGTTTGGGATTGAAAATATTGTTTAACGCGATTTTTTAAGACTTTTGCTTTTCCGACATAGATCACTGTATTTTCCGCGTTACGCATCAAATACACGCCGGGTTTTTCGGGGAGATTATCTAATTTATTTTTTAATAAATCATTCATGCTGTTCATCCAAAATCGATCGTTTAGGTATTATCTATATTATACTACAAAAGGATGTATATAAGAACGAGGAGACAGATATTGCGATCCCAATGCAAAAAAAAGAACCAACGGTTCTTTTTTTAGATCATCAAATTTATTTATCGTCTCTTTCGTCCGGCTTATCATCTTGTTCTTCCGCTTCTTGTGGAATGATAAGCGGAACGCCGGTGTCGATCTCTTCAGTATCATTTTGCTCATCACTCTGTGGGATATCCGGTTCTTCATTTTGTGCATTCTTTTCGAGCTGTTCTTTTTCGAAATCATGCATAAGTTGATCCAGTTTGTCTAAGATATTTTTATTTGTCGTCAGTTGTCCCTCTTCGTCATATTCAACAGGAATAACTTCGGTTATTTGTTCGTCAGCGTTTTCTTTTGTTGCTTTGCGTTGTTTTCTTTCTTCGGATCTTTTGATAAAACGATCGGTAATTCTATCACCGTATTCGGTTATCCGATCAAAAAGAGATGTTTTCTTCGTTTGTTCTTTCTCGATCGGAACGACTTGTGTGATCTGTTCATCGGCTTCTTGTGTTTCTTCATCGTCTAAGACCAAGTCTTTGATGTTCGGTAGCTCGACAGTATCTTCGATCAGGTTCCCTTCACTGTCACGAACCGCACGGCGGACATCGCCTGTAAGGATCGTCGTATGACCGTCAGCGTCTTCAACTTCGATCGATATCAACTGTAAGCGATTATTCATAAAGATCAACAGCGCGATGATCGATATACCTATACCGACCCAAAGAACATAAACGAACGGACTGGTCTTTCTGCCGATATCGAAAGTCTGCATCGTTCGCAAAGCGTCAGGTGTTGCCGAAAGCGGGCCGTCATTACAATTGATCAGAACATAATATGTGATCCCTTCCGTCATGTTGAAATACATTTTACCTTCACCGGTCATGGTCTCGACAGGCTCTTGTGTTTCGGGATCGGTCTCATTTATATATATTGTATAACTGCATACCCAGAAGTCATTATGATTGATCGTTTCTTTTACGATCGATTCGATCTTTTTCTTTCCGAGTATGGAGTTCATTTTAGTCGTAAAATATTCCGTAATATAAGCTTCATCGTTGTAAGTCGCATCGAGCGGAGCTTCATTTAGTGTGAAATCTTCTCGTTCATATTCGCCGATCTCTTCATCGCTAAGTTCCGCAAAATAGTCTTCGGCGATTAATGCCAAATATACGTTTTCATTGAATTGGATATTTAAACGCCCTGTTGCGAAATCTACGATACGTTCGCTGTATTCAGCGGGGATCGTGATCGAGTATTTTAATTCATAATTATATTTTTCTATTTCATCTTCCGCATGAACTGTAAAAGGATACATAAAAACTGATACTGTCAGCAAAACAGCACCTATAATCATTGATTTTCTGTTTTTTGTTCTCCGTTTTGTTATCACCTTATTCCCTCCCCCGACTTTTTCCTTCGCGATCGGCTGTTCGCAACACCCATAACAAGCACGATCAAAAAGATCGATGCTGCTCCGATAATTATGATCATTGATATATTGATGTCTTTAAATTCTTCGAATATATATGTATCAATGCCTTCGATCTTGACTGAATTTTCAAAAACAGTTCCGTAATTCGCAGAAGTTTCATATGTAAAGAAATTGGAAAAGGAAACGGTGTACAGTTTGGATCTATACAGCGTTAAATAAATGATCCCCCCTGCGGATCGTGTATTTTGATTTTCTTCAAAGTAAGAGAATTTGAAAAACGGCAAACCGTTTAACTGTAACAATTCCGTTGAGCCGTAATATTTCGTATTACCCGCATTGACGATGTCGGATAGATATTGTGTAACATAGTCGGGAGCGTTCCATGTCTCCTCAAAAAGTCCGCATCCGATCCAAACGTCATCTTTGGGGTACCGTTCTTCTAATTTTGGATCCCCTTGCGTAACTTCGTAATATAAATCGGAAACGACGACTTGGATCGAGGAAGAATCATCGTCGACATAGTTAACATAATTATCGGATTCGACCACGGTGGTTATCATTTCGTCTTCAGGGAAATCAAATGCTATATCCATTGTGTCATATGTAAAGCTTTCTGCTTGAAGCACTAAAGGCGTCGAGAGCATGATAAGCATTATGACTGCTATGCATAACATAAAGATGTTTGCATGCGTACTCTTTTTGTTCAAATCTATCACCTAACGCATTGTATCATACTTTAATTCAATTATCAAATGGTTTATTCAGCTTATAAAGTATGGATAAATAGCGTTATTAATTTACTTTAGTGTATTATTTTTCAAGGCGCGTTTTATCATATGTACGTACCTTTAAATCAATGAATTTTCGGATCTCTTCATTTGATTTATGTTCTAATGCAAAAGCGGGATCTGTTTCACTGAAGACCTGTTTATCCAAATGCATCGCCTCAGCGATGATATTCGCTGTGAGCCATGGGTTCTTCACAAATACAGGCCCGAGCGTATTTAGAAAATAAAAATGATCTTTTAGGATACCTTCGTCATCTTTATGGCTGTTTCCGTATCCGTATGTAACTTTTCCGAGCGGTGATTCACCGTTTAAGTGAACATCGATCATTTGGATCTGACCACCCACGATCTCGATCAAATCCCCGAAAGCATCTGTCGTAAAAATCTCATCATTGGAATAGGTTATCTTTCTTTCTTTACAGGTCGCATCAACCAGACCGAGTCCTTGAAATACCGTACCGTCGAGACGTTCTGTTTCCTGTGCGAATAAGGCGATCGTCGTACCGATAACGATCATTGTTTTGCCGGAAGCGATATAAGACTTGAAATCATCGCTTTTCTCAGAGATCGTTTCGGCGATGCCTTGGCAGGTGCGAAGTTCCCCCGGGGAGACAAATAAAATATCGATATTTTCGAAGTCTATCGCATCATGGAATGAATCTATTTTTTGAAACTGCATATCGATATCGAGCAATCTTGCGGTTTTTTTGAAAGCGAATACATTGCCGCGATCACCGTGCAGATTGAAACTGTCCGGATATAAATAGCAGAAGTTCATCGTTTTTTTGCTCATTTCGATTTCTCCGAATGTTTTTGTGTACTGTTGATATATTTTTTAAATAGCTTGATATTGCGCAAAGGCGCGACCAGATACATCGTCTGCTCTTTCAAATTGTATAAACTGTCGAGAACGATCTGTGGGTCCTCGCTCTCAACGACAAGAACATCTTCTTCGGAAAAGCCATCGTATAATAAACGGTTCAATTGATCGTACGCGATATAATCCGAAAAAACCATCATATGTGTATGATCGTTCAAAAGCGGTGTAAAATCTGCTTCATATGCATAGTAGGTGTTTGTGTAATGCGGTACCCATTGCGGTCTTCGTTCGGGGATAATGCACATGCCGAAAGCAACGGCTTTTTTGCGTCTGTCCAAAGCGATGATATCCACAGCCATCTGTATCGTTTCGGGATTACCTTGTTTGATACGCAGATACTGAATTTCACAGTTTTTATAATGCAGTACATCCAATCTGCCTTCCAAGTTTACAAATGATGCGATAGCATCACTGATCTCATCATCCGATAAGCCCATCCAATGCGCTACCGCCGCACATCCCGCATAGTTATAAAGCATGATCGGCGCGTTATAGGGCATCGTGTAAACCGTATCGCGGATCGTAAATGTTTGTTTGTCGAAATCAATATTTTCCACTTGAGTCAACTGGGTCTCGGATGATTTAAACGAGCACTGTGTACAGTGGAAATTACCGATATTTGCGCTGTTCAAATAATCGAATTCTATTTTTTCAAAACAATAGGGGCACGGCATCGTAACATCGTAGATACCGTCTTTATTGTAGGACTGATCATTTTTTGCAACACCGAAATAATAGGCTTCCGCGGCAAGATCTTCATAGGATTTGCTGCGCGGTTCGTCGTTGTTTAAGAACATGGTCATATCGTCAATAATATTTTTACGGATCATGCTGTAGATAAAATCGGGATCTCCGTTTCGGTGTACTTGGTCTTGCATGATATTCGTTATCAATAGATTCTTACCGGGCAATTGATCGATGATATACGGAAAAGATCGTTCGTCCACTTCGATCGATATTAAATCCGCATCGATCTTTCCTGTCCACGAAGCTCCTTCGATCAAACAAGACGCAGCGCCGTTGAGCATGTTGGATCCCGTAAGGTTTGCGATCACTTTTTTGCCTGACTCTGTCAAGATATGGTGCAGAAGATTATTCATTGTTGATTTCCCGTTGGTTCCTGTAATAAAAAGGACCTTATGAAAATCGATATTTTTAAAGCCTTTCATAAAGTTTCTGTCTAATTTATAGGCGAGTTTTCCGGGGAAATCAGTGCCTCTGCTCGGTGCGATCAGTTTGATCGTGATCAAAGCCAATTTACTGAGCCATAATGTCAATAAAAATCTCATTTTATCTCCCATAAAGATCCATGAAAACGAACTGATAATATACGTCAATTATAGGTGTATTTGACTATAAATGCAATAAATTTGCATATACGAAACTGTATATATAAAATCAAAAACAGCCTATAAACCTGCGTTTATGGCTGTTTTAAAAGGACAAATTGAATTTATTGGAAATCGATTAAATTATTTCTTGCGCTTCAAAAAGGCGAAAATACAAGCGATCGCTAAGATACCGATACATACTCCGGTCGTTGTTATGACGTTCGGATACATTTTCGCAAAAGCGTCCGGGGACAGATGTTTGATGATAATACCGACATAGGCCCAAATAATGACTAAGCCGTATGCGGTGTCCTTGTGTTTTAAGATGGTTATCGATCCGATCAACATGC
This sequence comes from uncultured Anaerofustis sp., assembly GCA_963674555.1. Lineage (GTDB taxonomy): Bacteria > Bacillota > Clostridia > Eubacteriales > Anaerofustaceae > JBGMEA01. Next base: position 1,290,853 of record OY771429.1, read on the forward strand.
CCACGATAATAATGATGGCTGTCCATATTTGCGGCGCTATATTCCATACATTCCAACCGAGGTCTACCAAAAGAGCTGTAATATTTGCAATAGTCGCAACGGTGATCCAGCCGAAATAAATACTGAACGGTAATCTTATAAAGAACTTTTCTTTTGCGTTTAAATTTACTTGATGCAATCGGACATTGATCATTGCCAAAGAAATAAAGATAAGCAACATCAGCGCGACCGTTACTTCGATCATCAAATAATGCCACGCAAAGATCCAGGCGGCATTTGCAACGGAAGAAACGATAAACCATGTATCGATCTCTTCAAAAATATCCGTACTTTCTTTTCCGCCGAATAGTCCGAGCCGATAAAGAATAGATAAAGCCAGAAGAAGATAGATCAATCCCCAGATAGAAAAAGTCAAAGCTGTAGGAGCAAACAGGTCAGGATACATATCCGATACTTCGCCGGTATTCAGTCCGTTTATCGGCAGGATATTCGCTAAGGCGTTGACTCCGATCATTACAAGAAAAAACAGTAAACTCAAAAGAGCCGAGCCTGTTCGATTTTGTTGGTTTTTTGCATCCATAATAATTCCTTTCCGAATCGATCCGACTGTCTTTTTTTGTGTTTTTATGTCAACCAAACGATGGATCGACTTTGTTTTATGATCATTTTATAATTTTAGGATAGTCTTATTTTTTAGCTTTGTCAAGCGTGTTCTGATGTAAGAAAGTTTGAACGTAATTATTGTGCTAGTCGGATCGCTACGATCAATTTTTAAAATATATTAGATATTTTCTATGAAGGTGTTATAATGATCGTAAAGTACACAGGTGCTTCTTCCGATCTTAAAAAGTTGAGACCGATATGTGATTTAATCACGGATACAGTTCTTTTAATGACATATAATAGTAACACAGCATGAATGTATGCCGATATAAAATATATGTTTAAAGGAGAACGAATATGTCAGTAATGGTATTAACGAAAGATAATTTTGAAAAAGAAGTTTTGAACAGCGATAAACCTATTCTTATCGATTTTTGGGCACCTTGGTGCGGACCTTGTAGAATGGTTTCTCCCGTAGTGGACGAGATCGCTCAAGAAGCAAACGGAAAATTCAAAGTCGGGAAGATCAATGTTGATGAACAACCTGATCTTGCGGTCAAATTCGGTGTTATGAGTATCCCGACATTGATCGTAATCAAAGACGGAAAGATCGCTTCTACTTCAGTTGGCGCAAAAAGCAAACAAGCCATCTTGAACATGATAGCATAATTGCCTAAATTGCGGGGGAGCGGACGGTGTCCGTTTCCCCTGTTTTATTTCTTGTTTAGATATGCGAAATCAAATGCGAAAGCATTTTTTATAGATCAAAACTAAAATCAAAATAAGATATAAAAGGAGAAAGAATTATGGGAAAATTTTTTAGATGTGAACAATGCGGTAACTTAGTAGGGATGATCTTTGCTTCCGGTGTGAATATGGTATGTTGCGGAGAAGACATGACGGAACTTGTACCGAACACAGTGGATGCGGCTGTTGAAAAACATGTACCTGTTGTTTCACAAACGGGTGATGTCGTTATGGTAGAAGTCGGAAGCACACCGCACCCGATGGAAGCGGAACACTACATCCAATGGATCTATCTTGAAACCAAAAAAGGCGGACAACGCAAAAATCTCAATCCGGGCGACGAACCAAAAGCGATGTTTACGTTAAACGACGATGAATTAGTGGCAGTGTATGAATATTGCAACTTGCACGGTTTATGGAAAACAGAAGTTTAACTTCTTAGGCTAGTATACTAAAACCTGAGACCCGATATTATCGGGTCTCTTTTTTATTTAATTTCGAGTGTAATCATAAGTCTATCATGCTATAATGATTAGCGATATAAATCGAAAATAGTTTGAATCTAATGAAGGAGAACGGTATTGGGAACGCTACTGAACGCAGCGGCTGTTATGGTCGGATCTTTGATCGGTATTATCGGGAAAAAGAAAATAAATGAAGAGATCAACGATGCGCTTTTAAAAGTCTTGGGACTCAGCGCAGCGGTGATAGGTCTGCTTGGTTTGATCGGTACGATGATCACGATAGAAGGCAGTGTTATATCAAGCGAAGGGATCTTATTACTGATCGTAAGTTTAGCGATCGGTACCTTTTTGGGAACTGCGTTAGAAATAGAAAAACACCTCGATCATTTTGCCGGGAAAATAGAAAAGCGGTTCAAGATGAGTAATTTCACGCAAGGATTAGTTACGGCTTCTTTGCTTTATTGTATAGGCGCTCTGGCGATCATGGGACCGTTAAAAGAAGTTTTGGAAGGCGATCGGTCGTTGTTGTATCTCAAATCTGCTTTGGACGGTATCGTTGCGGTCTTCTTAGGAGCATCTCTCGGTATCGGGGTCTTTTTCTCAGCGTTCATGATCTTGCTTGTTCAAGGATTGGCAACGCTCGGAGCAACTTGGATCGGCCCGTGGATATCAGCGGATATGTTAAACAATTTCTGCATGGTAGGTTATGCCATCATTGTTATGATCGGGACCAATATGATGGGGGCGACAAAGATAAAAACTGCGAACAGTTTACCTGCGCTTATCATCCCGATAATATGGACATTGATCGGATTGGGGAGGTATTGATTTGCGGATAGGTGTGATAGATATCGGATCAAACAGTATCAAAGGGTTCGTGTATCATTTCGCAGACGGTAAGATCGAATATATCGATAACAAATATATTTATGCGTACTTGATGTCTTATGTCAAAGAAGATTCATTGTCCGATGAGGGCATCTCTGTATTAGCTTCATCTGTATCCGAACTCAAATTATATTTAAACAAAATGAATTGCAGTATGATATATGCGTTTGCGACATCCGCGATGCGTGACGCAAAAAATGCGGATGCGATAATCGATAAGATCAGGACAGAGAGCGGTATAAAGATCGATCTGCTTACCGAAGAGCAGGAAGCTTACTATGATTATTTAAGCTTGCGCTATTTTTCCGATACCGAAAACGGAGTCGGTTTGGATCTCGGAGGCGGGAGCGGGCAGATATTTACGTTTTCCGAAAATGAGCTTAAACAAAGCATCAGTTTACCGATCGGCGTATTGCGTACAAAAAACAAGTTTGTATCGCGAGATTTCCCAAAAGCAGATGAATATGTCGGAATGACAGAGCACATACAGGGCATACTTGAAAAAGCAGAACTTTTTAGAGGACAACGATACGATCATCTAATGATCATGGGCGGAACAGCGGTAACATTATTTGATATCCTAAAAGCACTAAAACTCGTAGCGTATCAGAACAACGGTACAAAGATCGCGTTCGATAATCTTGCAAAAGCCAAAGCAGCTTTGATCGATATGGGAGAAATACGTTATGATTTCTTGCATGAGCATGCAAACGGAAGAGAATATACGACTTTGCCGGGCATAACGATATTACAGGCGATCGGAGAGTATTTTGATATCGATACGATAGGGATCTATTCTTGCGGGGTACGGGAAGGCTATTTGCTGGCGAAGGCAGAAAGTGATTTACACTTCTCATAAATAAATATAAAATAATAAAACGTTGCGACTTTTTCGGTCACAACGTTTTTTGTTTGCATAAATTTAGTTACTGAAATTCAGTAACGGTACTTTGAATATCGTAGCGATGAGTGCATGTATCAAAACGATCGGGATCGATAGTATACCGCATAGGATCATACCGATCTCATATATCAACGAACTGCGTTCATCGGGCTTTCCTTTAAAGCGATTTGCAAAAGAACTGAATGCGATCCCATAGGTATTACCGATCATCATCATACGGATCGCCGCAAGGATCCCTTGCGCTTTCATGATCCCGTAACGTTCAACGATACGTTGCCATGTACCTTCAGAAGGATGTGCTCTGTTTTCCGCATAGTGCTGTGCAAAAAGGATCGCGGGCAATTGATCCGCGGGAATGTCATCAGTAGCACCTGATAGAATATGCGCGATCTCTTCGTTGTTCATCCCTGATTCCAAAGCCATTCTCGTATGCGCATATGAACATATCGCGCATCCGTTCACTTCCGTTACCGCTAGCATGATGCGTTCAATGAATTGCTTATCCAATAGGTCTTCTTTTTTTGCCTCGGATAAATATTTCATCGTTCGCAGTCCGTTGTAAAGGATGCGGTACGTTTCGGTTATGCTGTATAGCTTTCTGCCGGGTGCTATTTTCATCAAATACTCCTTGTCTTGAGATAAAAGGAACTGATTTTAGATGATGTAAAATCAGTTCCGAATGCATTTGGATTTTTATTTATGTGGATTATATCGCTATCTTATCGAATTGGCTGTTATACAGATTTGCGTAATAACCGTTTTTAGCGATCAACTCTTCATGCGTTCCTTGTTCGACGATATCACCTTCATGCAGATATAAGATCAGATCTGCGTTGCGTATCGTTGAAAGCCTGTGCGCTATGACAAAACTCGTTCGCTCTGCCATAAGATTATCCATTGCCTTTTGGATCAATATTTCGGTTCTGGTGTCGACGGAACTTGTCGCTTCATCCAAGATCAAGATCTCAGGATCGGCTAAGATGGCTCGCGCGATCGTGAGAAGCTGTTTTTGTCCTTGCGAGACATTACTTGCTTCTTCATTCAACAGCATATCATATGAATCCGGAAGCGTTCGGATGAAATGATCCGCTTGCGCAGCTATCGCCGCGGCTTCCACTTCTTCGTCTGTCGCGTCCAATCTGCCGTATCGGATATTTTCTCGAATGGTCCCGTTAAATAACCATGTATCCTGCAGTACCATACCAAAGGAGTTACGCAGATCTTTTCTGGAGAAGTCACGGATATCGTGTCCTTCCACAAGGATCTGTCCTTTATTCACATCGTAAAATCGCATCAGTAATTTAACGATCGTTGTCTTACCCGCACCGGTCGGACCGACCAACGCGACCTTTTGACCCGGTTTGATAGAAGCCGAGAAATCTTTGATGATGATCTTTTCTGGATGATAACCGAATTGAACATTTTTAAATTCCACATGTCCGTCGATGACGACTTCATTTGGACTTATTGCTTTATCTGTTTTCTTTACAGCTTTTACTTTCGGGTTATCCGCAATTTCTTCATCCACATCCAAGAACTCAAAGACTCGTTCAGCCGCAGCGGCGGTTTGTTGCAGGATATTTGAAATATTCGCCACTTGTGTGATCGGTTGTGTGAAAGAACGGACATATTGTATGAAGGCTTGTATGCTGCCGACGGTAAGTGTTCCGCTTGCGGCCATCCATCCGCCTAAGATACAGATCGCAACATAGCCTAAATTACCGACAGACTGCATGATCGGCATCATAAGACCCGATAAGAATTGCGAACGCCAAGCCGAATCGTAAAGCTCTTCATTGTAGGTGTCGAAGTCTTCCATCGATTTTTTTTCACCGTTGAAAGCTTTCATGACTAAGTGCCCGCCATACATTTCCTCTACATGTCCGTTGACATGCCCGAGATATTTTTGTTGCGTGGCAAAATGTTTTTGCGAACGCTTGATAATACGCGTTACGATAAGGAGCGATATCGGTACGATCGCAAGGGCGACTAATGTCATTATAAAATTGATCGTCAGCATCATGATCAGCACACCGATGATGGTCGCGATCGACGTAACGAGTTGTGTTATGCTTTGCGATAACGATTGACTGAGCGTGTCGATATCATTCGTTACACGTGAAAGCACATCACCTTGGCTGGTCGTATCAAAATAATTCAGCGGGATCCTATCGATCTTTTCGATGATCTGATTCCTCAAGTCGTAGGTAACTTTCATAGAGATACCCGTCATGATGAAACTTTGCAAATAGGAGAAAATAGCGCTTACGATATATAATCCGCCCATGATCAATATGATATTGCCGATATATCCGAAATCGATCCCGGTCCCACCGGCTATTTTATCGAGCATCCCACGGAACAATTCCGTCGTTGCTCTTGCTAATATCTTTGGACCGACGATCATGAATGTTGTTGAAACGATCGCAAAAATAGCGACGATGATCAATCTGATCTTATATGCGGATAAGTAGGATGCTAATTTTTTTATACTTCCTTTAAAGTCCTTTGCTTTTTCAACCATCATCATCCCATGCCTGCCGGGACCTCCGCCTCCGGGACCCGGGCCTCTGCGAGGGGGCGTGTTTTGTGTGCTTACCGGTCTGTTCATGCTAATTCCTCCTTAGAGAGTTGTGATTCAGCGATCTCTTGATAGACCGTACTGGACTGCATCAGTTCTGCGTGTGTGCCGATACCGACGATCTCACCTTCATTTAGAACGATGATCTGATCCGCGTCGATGATCGTGCTGACTCGTTGCGCTACGATCAAGATCGTTGATTGCCCCGTGTATTGCTTCAATGCTTTTCGAAGCGCGACATCCGTTTTGAAATCGAGCGCGGAGAAACTGTCGTCAAAAATATAAATAGGCGTTTTTTTGATCAACGCGCGTGCAATTGCAAGTCGTTGTTTTTGTCCACCTGATACATTTGCTCCGCCTTGAGCAATCGGCGTTTCATATTGTTCTTCACTGGTATCTATAAATTCTTCCGCTTGCGCGATCTTTGCGGCAAGTTTTACTTCTTCTTCGGTAGCATTCTGTTTTCCGTATGTGATATTCGATTCGATATTACCGGAGAACAGGACGCCTTTTTGCGGAACATAACCGATGATATCATGTAAATCATGTTGTTTGACATCTCTTACATCCACTCCGTCGATCGTGATACTTCCTTTTGTAACATCGTAAAAGCGTGGGATCAAATTGATCAAAGTCGATTTGCCCGAGCCTGTCGATCCGATGATCGCGGTGGTCTGTGCCGCTTTAGCGATAAAGTTTATATTGTGTAACACATCGCTTTCAGCGTTTGCGTAGCGGAAAGATACATCATTAAATTTGATCTCACCTTTTACATCCGCTCCGAATTCTTTCGGAGCCTCGGGATCTTGTACAGTCAAAGGCATATCGAGCACTTCACCGATACGCGTAGCGGATACAAGCGCACGCGGCAGGAAGATGAACATCATCGCTATCATTAGGAAAGCGAAGATGATCTGCATCGCATACTGCATGAATGCCATCATATCTCCGACTTGCATGGTAGAAGCGGCGATCTGATGTCCGCCGATCCAAACGATCAGAAGAGTCATCGCATTCATTAAGAACATCATAAACGGCATCATGAATACCATAACGCGATTGATGAATAAATTGGTCTTTGTCAGATCTTGATTTGCGACATCGAATCTCGCTTCTTCGTGTGCTTGGTTCCCGAAAGCTCGAATAACCATCAATCCGCTTAAGTTTTCTCGCGTGACCAAATTGAGTTTATCGACTAAAGTCTGAATGACTTTGAATTTCGGTAAGGCGATCGAGAATATTATCAAAAGCACACCGATCAATACGAGCACCGCTACCGCGATGATCCAACTGAGTGAAACGCTTTTATTCAGTGCCATGATGATGCCGCCGATCCCCATGATCGGAGCCGACGCCAGCATTCGGATGCTCATCGTGACCATCATTTGCACTTGTGTGATATCGTTCGTCGTTCTTGTGATGAGCGAAGCCGTTGAAAACTGGTCGAATTCGTGACTGGAGAAGTTTTCGACTTTTTCAAAGACATCGCGTCGCATGGTTTTTGAAGCGCCTGCTGCGACACGCGCGGCTAAGTAGCCGACCGCGATGCTTGCGCCAGCGCCCAAGAAAGTTATCAATAACATGATAAGTCCGGTATTTACGATATAATTGTTTCGCATTGCCGAAACATCGACACCGGCTTCATTGTAAAATATACCGGTAAAAGCGACACCCACTTGCTTCGTAAAAGAAGAGTCCGTGCTCATGGCAAGATCGATATATTCCGTGAAGGTATCAGAAGGTTGCATGCTCAGATACGGGATAAATTGATACAGCTGACTCATATCGATATCGATCGAATTCGTTGAACTGTCATAGGAGGACTGAGAGTCGCCTCCCGAAATATCTTGCATGTAGTTGATAAAGGCATATACAGCCCAATTATATATCGTTTCATCCGATGCTACATCATCGTAATCCATAGCTTCTTTTTGAACATAAATCGCTTCTGTCTCAACTAACGGATAAAGTTCCACATATTCTTCGGCTTCTTGCGAATCCGGTAAGATCAGCGTGTAATTATCTACGAAGAATTCTCTGTCGTTTTCTCGCATGAAGAAACTCAACAAGTCCATTCCGTTCTTGCTGATCACTTTCGGTGAAGTATCGTCGATACCGGCTTGTTGGATACCGACATTGACGATATCCGACATATAGTTCGGCAAACTAAGATTACTTAACGCTTGACCGAACAACAGTATGATACTGAGTATGATGAGTCCGATATAAGGTTTTAGATATTTTCTAAGTGTTTTCATCAGGTTGCTAAGATCCTTTCAAAGTTGATTGATGACATTTTAAGAATTTAGCTCTATCATAACGCAATCAAAAAGATTTTAACAGTATTTAATAAAAAAATAATTTAAATTCAAACAATTTTTATCAAAAAAAAGAGAACATTTTATGTCCTCTTTAATTTTTGTACTTTTTTAGTATATGTACTAATCGATCGGGATGATGATCTTTACTTCTACGTGGTCATCGTATTTGGTTTCGTTGTAATTGGCTTGAAGACCTGTTTTTAATATCGTTTTGTAAGCTTGTTTGATCGTATTGGTATATATTTTGTAATTAAAAATATTCTTAACATTCGTTTTGGAAGAGTTGATCAAAACTTCATTTTTTAATTGTTCAGCCAGTTCTTCGGTTTGGCGTACGTTCAGATCGCGTTTGATGATCGCTTTCAACGCCTTGATCCTTATTTGTGTATCGGGGATCTTCAATAATGCGCGGGCATGTCTTTCGGTAAGGTTACTTTCAGAAAGCATAGAAATGATCTCGTCGCCGAGCTTTAATATGCGTAACTTGTTTGATATCGTGGATTGTTTTTTGCCTACTTTTTCTGCAAGCTCTTGTTGTGTGAAACCGTATTTGCGTAATATTTGTTCAAAAGCGCGCGCTTCCTCGATAAAGTTCAGATCCTCTCTTTGGATGTTTTCCACAAGAGCCATCAATTCCGTATCTTCTTTGTCCGCACGGATCATTACGCACGGGACTTTCTTCAAACCCGCCATTTTTGCAGCGCGCAGCCTACGCTCCCCGCTGATCAAATCAAATTTCCCGTCTTCTCGTGCTTGAACGCTGAGCGGTTGAATGATACCTACACTTTGAATGGAGAGCGCTAATTCACCGATGGCGTCATCGTTAAAATATTTTCGTGGTTGATCTTTGTTCGGTATGATATCATCAACAGATATCAAACGAAGTTTTTTCGCCATTTTTGCCATTGGCTCATGCCTCCTTATCGATCCTTTGCCGTTTTGCCAATTCAACATGCAGAACGTTGATGTCAGCGGGAGATACACCCGATATCCTGCCGGCTTGTCCTAAATTCGTCGGACGTTGTTTGCTTAGCTTTTGTTTGGCTTCTATCCGCAAGTTTTTGATGCTCTCATAATCAAAGTCTTCCGGGATCGTTTTATTTTCAAGTTTTTTGAATTTATCTACTTGTGCGATCTGTTTTTGGATGTAATCTTCGTATTTGATCTGTATCTCGACTTCGGCGATTATTTCCTGATCTAAGAGCGGTCTGTCCTGATCGACATCTTTGAGCATCTCATAAGTGAGCTGCGGCCGTTTGATAAGCGCGTACAGCTTCGTTCCGAAGGTCAATTCGCCTGTATTGTTTTCACGTAAGATCATATTGATCGTTTCACTCGGTGAGATCTTCGTTTCTTTCAGTCGTTGTTTTTCTTTTTCGATCGCGTTTCTTTTTTGGATAAATCGATCGTAACGCTCTTGACTTATCAGTCCTTGACGATATCCGATCGGTGTTAGGCGCAGATCGGCATTATCTTGTCGTAAAAGCAATCTGTATTCAACGCGGGAAGTCATGATCCTGTACGGCTCATTCGTGCCTTTCGTAACGATATCATCGATCAATACGCCGATATAGCCGTCCGCTCGACTCAAGATCAAATATTCTTCATCGTCAATATAGTTCGCCGCATTAATACCCGCGATAAGTCCTTGGGCAGCTGCTTCTTCGTATCCGCTTGTGCCGTTTATCTGACCCGCGGTAAACAAGCCTTTGATGATCTTCGTCTCCAATGATAAAGACAATTGCGTTGGATCGATGGCATCGTATTCGATCGCGTAAGCCGCGCGCATGATCTCAATATTTTCAAAGCCTTCAATGGTCTTTAAGAAGGCTAATTGCACATCTTCGGGTAGGGATGAAGACATTCCTTGCAAATAAACTTCATCGGTATAAAGCCCTTCCGGTTCCACAAAGAGTTGATGACGTTCTTTATCCGCAAAACGTACGACTTTATCTTCAAAACTCGGACAATAACGGGGTCCGACGCCTTCGATCTGTCCGCCGTAAAGGGGAGAACGGTGCAAGTTGTCTCGAATGACCTGATGTGTTTTTTCATTAGTATATCCTAAATAGCAAGGCACATTAGGATCGACCAGATCATGATTTTCAAACGAGAAGGGTACGGTAATATCATCGCCGTACTGAACAGTTAATTTATCAAAATCGATAGAGCGCTTGTTGACACGCGCGGGTGTTCCTGTTTTTAATCGTATGATATCGAATCCGTGTTTGCGAAGGTCCTCGCTCAGATAAGGCGCTGCGCGTAAGCCTGCGGGTCCGCCTTCGTATGAGACATCACCGATGACGATCTTACCTTTTAAGTAAGTTCCCGAAGCGATGATGACTGCTTTGGCTTTATAGATCGTACCGGTCTCGGTGATCACGCCTTGTATCGTCTTGTCTTCAACGATCAATTCCGTGACTTGTTGTTGCTTTAAAAACAGGTCGGATGTTCTTTCGATCACGTTTTTCATTTCCGTATGATAGCGTTGTTTATCCGCTTGCGCACGTAAAGAATGAACAGCCGCTCCTTTTGCGGTATTCAACATTTTCGATTGTATAAAAGTTTTATCGATGTTTTTGCCCATTTCACCGCCCAAGGCATCGATCTCACGTACGAGATGACCTTTGCCTGTGCCCCCTATAGAGGGGTTACAGGGCATCATTGCGAGTGAATCGAGATGCATAGTGAGCAGGAGCGTTTTTTTATGTCTGCGCGCGGAAGCCAAAGCGGCTTCGCAACCCGCGTGTCCCGCACCGACGACGATGACATCGTATTCTTCTGTGTGTTGCATTTACTGTATCCTTTTCTGAATGGTCTGAAGTTTTATATTCGTCTTAGATCATTTTCCGAGACAGAATTTAGAGAAGATCTCATTGATGATATCTTCATCCGCTGTTTCTCCCGTGATCATTCCCAGTGATTCCCATGTGTCGCGTATATCCGTTTCGATCAGATCGACGGGTAAGCCTTGTATCAATGCATCAAGTGCACCGTTTATGCTTGCCTGTGCAGATTCCAACAGGGTTTTATGCCGCGCGTTCGATACAACGGCTTCAGCGATGATGTCCTTCTTTTCTCCGAGTACAAATTCTGACAATTTTGTTTCCAAAGCGGGAAGGCCTTCTTTTGTCAGCGCTGAAATGACGATACTGTCCGCTTCAGAGAAATAGGATTCCGTTTCCGATACAACCGGAGCATCGGCTTTATTCAATACGACGATGTGGTCTTTATCTCGGATCGATCCGTAAATCTCTTTATCTTCCGTGCTCAGCGGAGCGGATATATCCGTTACGAAGATCACTAAGTCTGCCTTTTCGATTGAATCCTTTGTTTTTTGTATACCGATACTTTCGACGATATCTTCCGAATCGCGAATGCCTGCGGTATCGATCAGTACGATCGGGATACCGCCGAGGCTCATATATTCATCGATCGCATCTCTTGTAGTTCCGGGGATGTCCGTTACGATCGCTTTATTCTTTTTGATGAGACGATTCAATAAAAGCGATTTACCGACATTCGGTTTGCCCGCGATGACGACTTTTAAGCCTTCGCGTAAGATCTCGCCAGTTTTATAGGAATCGATCAACTGTTTTATTTTATCTTGTATCTTGTTCAATGTGCTTTGCAGTTCTTCGTTGTCCATGTCAGGCACGTCGTATTCGGGATATTGTATTGTGACTTCCAAATCGGCAAGTAATGTAAGCAACATTTGTTTGATGCTGTCTATCTCATCCGATAAGACACCCGAAAGTTGCGATAAAGCGGCTTTTGTTGAAAGGGTCGTCTTTGCTGTAATAATATCGCTTACGGCTTCGGCTTGCGATAAGTCGATCCTTCCGTTAATAAAAGCTCTTTTGGTAAATTCTCCCGCATCCGCGGCTCTCGCTCCGCTACGTAAGACTTCATCCAGTACGCTTTTTACGGCGTTTAACCCGCCGTGACAATTGATCTCCGCAACATCTTCCGCGGTGAATGTATGCGGCGCTTTCATTTTAGAGACCAGTACTTCGTCGAGTATCTCGCCTTGATCGTTTACGATATGACCGTAGCAGATCGTTCCTACCGATTGGTCGGAAAAGCGCTGATCATTCGGACGAACAAACAGTTTATCGCATATCGCGAAGGCTTCTTTTCCGCTGATGCGAACGATCGATATACCACCGTAACCCATAGGGGTGGATACGGCTGCTATTGTATCTTCGTTGTATAACATGACGCACACTTTCAATGTTTTATTTCTGAGCCTATATTGTACCAAATTTAACAGTTATATCAAAGCAATTACATCTTCACGAGACGGTAAAAAATAAAAAAGGGATAAATATAATTTATCCCTTTTGATATATTCTTTAGTCATTCCCTCTGACATAATCGATAACGATATGTCTGTATGGATCTTCTCCTTCGGAATAAGTGGTTATATTGTCATAGTTTTGAAGCGCCGAATGAATGATCCTTCTTTCGTAGGGGTTCATAGGTTCCAAGACGTATTTCGATCTTGTCCGTTGTACTTTTTGCGCGATCCTATCTGCAAGATCTTGCAAAGCGTTTTTGCGTTTTTCTCGATAATTCGCTACATCCAAGCTGATCCTTGTGTATTCATCCGTAGATTTGTTGACAGCTAAGCTTGTCAAGTATTGTAAAGCATCGAGCGTTTGTCCTCTGCGTCCGATCAGAACGCCGGTCTCTTCGCATTTCAATTCCACAAACAACATTTCGTCTTTATATTCCGAACACAATTCAACGTCCACATTCATAGCCTTGAAAAGGTCCGATAAGAAACTTTCGCATAATGCGACTACTTCATTTTCGTCACTCTCAGCTACAGCAACTTCTTCATCATCGTCTTCATCCATGGTCACTTCGACTTTTGCGAATCTGCTTCCGAACATACCCATGATTCCACTGCTCGGGATATCGATAACTTTGGTCGTTACGTTTTCCGCGGTCGTTCCGAGTTCGTCTAAAGCGTTTTGAATGGCTTCTTCAACAGTTTTTCCTTTTGCTGTTACTTTTTTCATTTTGTTTTCCCCAACCCCTCAGGTAACTTCACCGGGAAGTATTTCATGACGATGGAATTTTGCAGTAATGTCAGTCCCGTTTGGATCGTCCAATAAAGCGCAAGACCTTGGCTGAACGTGAAACCGATGTAAGCGATAAAAACAGTCATAAAGATCTGCATGAATTTTTGATTTCCGCCTGAACCTTCCGTCGATCCCATTGTTTTTTGTTGAAGGATCGTTAATCCCACCGAGATCAAAGGAATGATCAAGGCTAAGAAAAAGACGAGCGTCAATCCGGACTCAGCAAAAACCTGTTGCGGAGAAAGTGTTAAATTCTCGATCCACAAAAACTTTTGTGAAACCAGCGCAAATTCCGCCGCTGTAAATACATACGTAGCGGGATTTCGCAAAACGCCGAATAATCCGATCAAGATAGGAAACTGTATGAGTAACGGCAAACATCCGCTGAGCGGATTGTAACCGAACTCTTTATAGAGTTTCATGGTTTCTTCGTTTAGTTTTTCTTTGTCATTTTTATATTTTTTTTGTATTTCTGCTGTTTTGGGTCCCATGAATTTCATCATTTGCATGGAACGTGTCTGTTTGATCGTTAATGGAAGTGTAATGAGCTTCGCGAATAACGAAAACAAGACGATGGACCAACCGTAACTTCCGACAAAATCGTAAATCAGTCTTAAGATCGGGCCAAAAAGATTGGATAGAAATGCAGTCATGTTTTGGCAACCTCCGTTTATTTATGGTAAAGGATCATATCCGCCGGCATGGAAAGGATGACATTTCAAGATGCGCCTTGCCGATAAATAGAACCCCTTAAAAAACCCGTATTTTTCAAAAGCTTCGTAACTGTATTGTGAACATGTAGGATAAAACCTGCAATGTCCTTTCGTTAGCGGTGAAATAAATTTTTGATAGAATCTTATTATAAGCATAAAAACTTTATGCATGTGTATCACTCCGAATCAAATGAGTTCCTTAAAGTTCGGTTTAAGCAAATCGGCTTTTTGTAATAAGGTAAAGACCGATCGCTTGATCTGTGAAAAATCTGCGTACTTACATCGCACTCTCACAATGAAGATTATATCATATCCTTCTGAAAGAGCACTATCATTTAACCGCAAAATTTCTTTAATCTGTCGCTTGATCTTATTTCGCGTTACGCTGTTGCCGACCTTTGCGGAAATACTGATGCCGATACGCGTGAAGGGTTCACCCGTATACATCTTATAAAGCACAAGATTAGTGTCTGCAATGCTCTTGCCTTTGCTGTAAACTCTTCTGAATTCTCTGTTTTTTTTGATCGTTTCCATCAATATCAATCCTTTTTGGATCATGCAAGCCGCAAGACTGTGTAAAAAGTATAAAAAAAGCTGCTTTTTGATGCAGCTTTGACGAAATAAAATACAAACTTGGTCGCGCCTAAACTACGCGGATAATTTGCTTCTGCTTTTACGTCTTCTGCGCATTAAGACTCTGCGTCCGCCCGGGGAAGACATCCTAGCACGGAAACCGTGATTCTTTTTTCTTTTATGATTATTAGGGTTGAATGTTCTTTTCATTGCAACTACCTACCTTTCTTTGACTTATATATTCGGTTTTCCGACATCTATCCGAATATGCCATAATATTGTACTAATTATGTGCGTTCGTGTCAAGGAGGAATATTTAAAAAACCGAAATAAATGGCTATTTTACGCATCTTCATTTAAATGTGAACAATCGAGGTCCGTAATTTTACTGTTTATATCGTATCTTTACTGTAATTGCCAAACTTTGAGTCGATCTTGTCACCTAAAACCAATCGATTGAGTTTACTTATCGTACATGATAGAATTATAATACTTGATCCTATTGCTAGGGAATCAAATGAAATCATATTGTAATTACGGAGGGTAAAGATGAAGATAACAATTTTATCAGGAAATCCTAAAAAAGACGGTCGTTGTCAATCAATGATCGATGTGGTAAAAGCCGGCGCGACGGAAGGCGGGGCGGAGGTTGAAGAGATTCGCTTGATCGATTATGATTTTGAGCGTTGTCATGTTTGCGGAGACGGATGGGGCATATGCCGCGAAGGGGGCGATTGCAGTTTCGGAGATGACGGTTTTGATGAGATCAGAAAACGCCTTCAAGACAGTGACGCGCTTGTTATCGCAACACCGGTATATTGGGGCGAAACGTCGGAACTACTAAAATCGTTTATAGACCGTTTGCGTCGTTGCGAGTTTAATCAAGAAGGCGTATTCAGAAACAAACAAGTATTGCTTATCGCATCAGCGGGCGGCAGCGGTAACGGGATATTGACATGTTTGGAACAGATGGATCGTTTTTGCAGGCATACGAATGCGATCATTTTCGACTATATCGGCGTGAATCGTTGGAATACCGATTACAAACAACATGCTGCAAAAGCAGCGGCACTCGCAATGGCAAGCGGGAGAAAAAACGGAGATACTGTATTGATGCAAAACTATAAACCTTTGAACAAAGATATCAAGTAAAAAATTTAACTAAAAGAGAACGGCGATGCCGTTCTCTTTTAGTTTGCTGAAAATATTTAATTGTCGATATCGATATCGATGTTTCCGCTTGTTGTTTCGATATCCAAGTTTTTCGATCCGTTTTCGGAACGGGGCACATTCACATTGCCGCTTAATGAATCCGCGTCGATCGTATAATCTTTTACATCACCGATGATGTTGCCTTTACAGCTTCCGCTGACGGTATTGATTTTAAAGTCATTACCACTAACATCGATCAAACGAACATCTCCGCTGGTGGTTCCGATTGAGATATCTCCGGTGTTGTCTATAAGTGTGAAATTCACATTTCCGCTTACGGTGGATACGGTAATATCATCTTTGCTTTCTGTATCTTCCAAAGATACTACGCCGCTGACTGTCGATAGAGTTATTTCTCCGCTGATCTTATTGCTTTGCATATTGATATTCCCGCTCACAGTTCCGATGTTGACATCACCTTTACAGTCCGCACCGATCACTCGTACATCTCCGCTGACTGTGTCGATCTTCAGTGTTTCCAAAATATCATAAGGTAGATAAACGGTAACTTCGAGATCTTCAATAGCTTCCGAATACCAGTCAAAATCAAACCACTTGCTTGCGCGTTCCGTTTCATCGTATATGATCGATAGCTTTCCGCTGTCCGATAGCGTTACATGATATACGGCATAGTCGCTGTCATAACACTCGATCTTAACTTGATCGGTCTCGTTACTTGCAAAAACATTGATGTCATGCGATACATTGTCGATCAACAGCGTCTGAACATTATTTGCGTCAAATGAGTAGGTCATTTGTTCGTAACCGGCATCATCGAAATTGTAATTATCTCTGTCAAGCGCCCCATTTAAGAGACCAAACCCGGCCAATAAAGAGCCCGCTACGATCAAAACAACTGCGATGATCAGAAAGGTCTTAACTGTTTTACTCATAATTATTTCTCCTTTTAATGAATAATGATTTGATCCAACGATAGAAGCTGCCCGTTAGTTTCACAAGCGCGATCGCTAATTGATTGACGGGGAAGAACATTAATATCCCTACGCCTAATATGAAGAGCGAACCGCCAAGCACCAAGGTCCCCAAGAAGGGGTTGATCCCAAAACTCATCAATGTGATAATAACGCCGCCCACTCCGCCTGCTGCGAGACCTAAGACAGTTGCGTATAAACTGATGATCACTGCCCAAATAGACACATACACGGAAACGATCACCGCGAAAAAAGCAATCAGCAATGAGAACCATATCGGAAAACCCAGTACGATAAGCACGATCTCAAATGCGTTCAATCTTCGTGTCGGACGGATCTTTTCTCTCATCAATGTCGGTAACGGTCTATCCAACATGATCTGTTCTACGATCGTATCGATATTGCCCAATGCCGCTACGGCATCTTCTTCGCTCATGCCGTCTTCTTTGCGATCTTCGATCATTTCATCGTAAAACATGATCGACCGATCGATCTCATCTTGCGGAAGATCTTGTAATCTTACGTTCAGTTCCGTTAAAAATTCTGCTTTATTCATGATCTGCCCTCCTTTTCTCTTCCAGAATAAAATCATAAACTTTCATAACATCCTCCCACTCTTTCAGGAATTCCTCGATCCTTTGCTTTCCGTCCTCTGTGATCGTGTAGTACTTTCGGAGCCTACTGTTGTACTCGACGGAATAAACCGAGACCAGTTTGTTTGATTCAAGGCGCTTTAAAATCGGATAAAGCGTAGATTCGGATATCTCGATATAGGGATCGATATCTTTGATGATCTGATATCCGTATGAATCTTCTCGACTGAGCGCAGTCAGTACGCAGATCTCAAGCAAACCTCGTTTAAGTTGTATATCCATACGTACACTTCCTTTCACGTAATACTATACAACGCATAGTACTATGTGTCAAGTATTATTTTAACTTTTTAATCTTTTCTTAATTTTCAGAATGATGTGTGTCTTTTAGGCGTATATTTATACACGGTATATATTCGACTTTACGAAACCTGTATTTTTATTATTTTTTAGGATAAGGCATTTCTTTTTTTTGGTAAATATGAGATAATACCTTAGATTGTATTGGAAAAACCGTTTTATGGATATCTTCATTTCGTCAATGCAATATATCCGCATTATCTTCTTTTCATATCATCAAACGATATAGGTTTATTTTTATACATTATAATAACGATACAAATATCGATCCGATAAATATCATATCCATATGATGTTATTTGACCGAACATTTATTTTATATTTTGCCTCAGCGCATATCAGGAGGAGCCGAGTTGAGTTTTAAAGTCATTAAAGATTACGATCCCGAAATTTACGACGCGATGGAAAAAGAGCTGTCCCGTCAAGAGAATAATTTAGAATTGATCGCTTCAGAGAATCTTGTTAGTCCCGAAGTGATCGAAGTTATGGGCAGCCATTTGACCAATAAATATGCTGAAGGATATCCCGGCCATCGTTACTACGGCGGATGCGAACATGTGGATGTTGTTGAAAGCATTGCGATAGACAGGATCAAGAAACTGTTCGGCGCGGAATACGCAAACGTGCAGCCGCATTCCGGCGTGCAAGCGAATATGGCAGTGTATTTCGGTCTGCTGGAAGCAGGGGACACCGTAATGGGTATGGATCTTTCCCACGGAGGACACCTAAGTCACGGAAGCCCTGTGAGTATGTCAGGTAAATATTATAATTTTGTTTCATACGGCATCAATAAAGATACGGAACGACTTGATTACGATCAATTAGAGAAGCTTGTGAAAGAACATAAGCCCAAACTGATCGTTGCGGGCGCAAGCGCGTATCCGAGAGAAATTGATTTTGAGCGCATCAGTAAGATCGCAAAAGACGCCAACGCACTTTTCATGGTCGATATGGCACACATTGCCGGTCTTGTTGCAGCGGGAGCACACATGAGTCCCGTACCTTATGCCGATGTTGTAACGACAACGACGCATAAAACACTGCGCGGACCGAGAGGCGGCGCTATCTTGGCAAAAGACCAATATGCAAAAAAACTTGACAAAGCGATTTTCCCCGGTACGCAAGGCGGACCGCTTATGCATATCATAGCAGCCAAAGCCGTAGCGCTGAAAGAAGCGTTGACTGAAGACTTTACAGCGTATCAAAAACAAATTGTTGTTAATGCTAAAGTTTTAAGCGAAAAGTTGATGGAACTTGGATTTAAATTATTATCGGACGGCACAGACAATCATCTTATGCTTGTTGACCTACGCACGGTAGGCTTGACAGGAAAATATGCCGAAACGGTTTTGGATGAAGTGCATATTACCGCAAACAAGAACGCGATCCCTTTTGATACGGAAAGCGCAAATGTAACAAGCGGTATCCGCTTGGGTACACCGACTGTGACCGCAAGAGGAATGAAAGAAGCTGAAATGTTGATCATCGGCGAAGCGATACATGATTGTTTGATCAAAAAGGACAATCAAGCGGCTATGGATAAAGTAAAGGCGCTTTGCGACCAATTCCCAAGTTACAAATAAACAGTACTGATGAATGATTTTTATAAACTGCCCGATCGGGCAGTTTTTTACATTTTGATAACATACCGTATATACGAAAGAGTTTAACATCATCTGTCCTTATGTTACAATGAAAGAAAGAAATCGCTTAGATTTGGAATGATGGAGAAGATGATGGGAAAGATTTTGTTTGTTTCCAACCGTTTACCCGTTACCGTCGGTAAACAAGATAAAGAATTGACTTATGTAGAAAGTATCGGCGGGCTTGCGACAGGACTTAAAAGCTTTTATAAGCACGGTGAAAATTTATGGATCGGATGGCCCGGCTTGTCCGATGATGAATTGAAACCGAAAAGTAAAAAAGAGATTCAAACGACACTCAAAGAAAGCTATCAATGTGTTCCCGTATTTTTAAGCGATGATGATATCGACCAATATTATTATGGATTTTCAAATAATACGATCTGGCCTCTATTTCATTATTTTACAAATAAGACCGAATATGACGCGAAAACATGGACGGCATATAAAAAAGTAAATCAAAAATTTTTTGATGCATTGGCACCTCATATAGAAGCAAAAGATATCATTTGGGTGCATGATTATCAATTGATGTTGTTACCGCAAATGATCAAAGAAGCATTTCCTGAAGCTCAGGTCGGATTCTTTCTACATATTCCGTTTCCTTCATTTGAGATATTCCGTTTATTGATCTGGCGAAAAGAGATCTTGGAAGGGATATTGGGCGCAGATCTTGTAGGATTTCACACCTATGATTATGTTCGTCACTTTTTGAGCAGTGTGCGTAGATTGTTAGGCGTTAGACATAATTTAAATACGATCATCCATGAAAATCGTCGCATCACTATCGATGCGTTTCCTATGGGGATCGATTATGATCGATTTACACAGGTGTATGACGATGAGATGTTTCAAAAAGAAACCCGTGAGATCATTGAGAACACAAAAGGGCTAAAGACGATCTTATCGATCGATCGATTGGACTATACAAAAGGCATACCGGAACGTATCAGAGCATACAGCAGGTTTTTGGAAAAATACCCGCAATACAGAGAAAAAGTGCGATTGAATCTGATCGTCGCGCCTTCACGCGTGCAGGTTGAATCATACGAAGATTTAAGAAGAGAGATAACTGAGCTTGTCGGAGAGATCAACGGTACATACGGTACAGTGAGTTGGATGCCGCTTTGGTTTTTCTTCCAATCATTTTCACAGGAACGCTTGATCGTTTTTTACAGACATTCGGATGTCTTGCTAGTGACTCCACTGCGAGACGGGATGAATTTAGTCGCAAAAGAATATATCGCATCGCGCACAGATCACAAAGGCATGCTTGTGATCAGTGAGACAGCGGGCGCTGCGAGTGAACTTACGGAAGCGATCATAGTGAATGCGAATGACAGTGATGATATAGCTGATGGGATCAAATATGCCATTGAAATGTCACAGGTAGAAAAGAATGAACGCAACGGACGTATGCATGAGCGTATCGAACGTTATAATGTCGATTTTTGGGCCACGGAATTTTTGGGTCAGTTGGAAAGGACGGTCGCAGAACAGGTAACGGATGTTACAAGAAATATCGGCAAGAACAGTTCCAAAATAGAAAAGGCGTATAAAAACGCAAAGAAACGCGTATTGTTTTTGGATTATGACGGGACATTGGTTGGCTTTCAAAATAAGCCCGATGAAGCAAAGCCGGATAAAGAATTGAAAGAATTGTTACGAAAGCTTGTACAAGATCCGAAAAATACGGTTGTGATCATTTCAGGCAGGAACAGTCAGACCTTGGATGAATGGTTGGGAGATATCCCTTTAAATATGTTAGCTTGTCACGGGTTATGGATGCGCGAGCCTGCAGATGAATGGGCGATGACAGTGTCGTTGGAAAATGATTGGAAAGGATCGATCCGTCATGTCCTTGAAATGTATACGGATCGCATGCCGGGATCGTTTATCGAAGAGAAAGACTATTCCTTGGTATTCCACTACAGACAATGTGAACCTGATATGGTGGAAGCAAAATTAAATGAAGTCAAAGAAACCTTGACAAGCATGATCCGCTCAACCATGCTAAGTGTGCAAGAGGGAAACAAAGTGCTGGAAGTTAAAGACAGCAGAACAAACAAGGGTCACGGAGCATTAGCCTTTATGCAGAATCAGGATTTTGATTTTATTCTCGGGGTCGGTGACGATACAACCGATGAAGATCTTTTTGAGGCACTTCCGGATAACGCGTTTTCGATCAAAGTGGGACTGGGACTAACCAAAGCAGATTATTATCTAAAGTCATGGAAATCTATGAGAGAACTACTAAAGAAGCTTGTAAAAACCGATAAATAAATCCGATATATTTTCTAAAAGGACACAGATCGCTGTGTCCTTTTTTAGTAAATATATTCAGAAATAAGCTATTTATTTTATTAAGTAAAACAGTATTTTTTCAAAATGTAAAACGATGTGATTTTATCCGGATATCAGACTTATATTAGAATTTATTTTCGGGTTGAAAGTATATAAAAAACATATTGACATTAAAATAAATCAATGTTAGAATTCTAACTAGTTTGTCGAAAAGAGGAGAGCCATGTTAGGGTCAGAAGAAATTATTGCGGAATTGATGGGAAGAATACCGCGATTTATAGGATTGATGCTGTCAGGAAGTGAAATAGAAGCTGCTGACGGACTCAGCCAAAGTGAGTTTCGAACGCTTATCAATTTGCATCGTTGCGAAGGTAGGCCTATGGCGGATTACAGTAAGCAGTTGGGTATCTCGAAAGGTTCTTTTACCTATGTTGCGGATAACCTTGAAAAAAAAGGTCTGATCGAAAGAGTACCCATGCTTAACGATAAACGTAAGCAAGCATTATTCCTTACCGGAAAAGGTAAGGTGCTTGCAAGGAAAATCGATGCGGAATTTACACAAAATATTAAGCAGAATATCGCATGTTTGAAAAGGTCGGATATAAACAAATTAGAATCCGCTCTACGCACGATCGACCATACGATAGATCTTCTGAAAGAAAGGACATAATAAACGACATATGAGAATGAAAAACACGAAAGAAAACAGAACACAGATTTTAGAATCAATGCCTGTTAATAAAGCTATCTGGACTTTGGCTGTACCGACGATATTGGCAATGCTCGTACAGGTCATCTACAATATGACTGATACGTTTTATATCGGACAGTTAAACGAACCGAATATGGTAGCAGCGATCTCGATCTCCATGCCTATCGTAATGCTTGTACAGGCATTCGGTAATATGTTTGGTATCGGGGGATCATCCTTGATATCCAGGTTGTTGGGACAACAGGAAAGAGAAAACGCAAATCATGCGGCAGCGATCGCTTTTTGGTCTGCGCTGGTTGTTATCATAGCCGGTGCGATCATCGGATTGATATTCTCTGAATCTATCCTTAAGCTGATCGGTGCAAGCGGAACGATGCTTGAATACGGGAAAACGTATCTTCGTTTCATGCTTATGGGCGGACCGTTGATCGGCATGCAGATGCTTATGGGCGGACTTTTGCGCTCGGAAGGTGCCACGAAAAACGCAATGTTCGGTATGATGACAGGATCCATATTAAACATGATCCTTGATCCTATCTTCATTCTTGTCCTAGATATGGGTATTACCGGTGCGGCACTGGCAACGATCATCGGTAATTTTGTAGGGTTCTCCTATAATATTTCCTTCTATTTAAGGAAAAAAGGATTGATCTCAGTTTCTATTAAGAATTATGTTTTTGATAAAAAATACTATGCGGCTATTTTCAAGATCGGCATTCCCGCATCTTTCGGAATGATCTTAATGAGCCTTGGAATGTCTACAGCGAATAGCTTTGCAGCGAGTTTCGGAGATGCTGCGGTAGCGGCATTCGGAGTCGTAATGCGTATAACGAATATTGCTATAATGGTGGTTATGGGACTTGCGCATGGTTGTCAACCTTTGATAGGCTACAGTTACGGTGCAAAGAAATATGACCGACTGTTTGCCACGATCAAGCGTGCAATGATGATCGGTTCGATCTTGGGTGTGACATTCGCGATATTGTTCAATGTGTTTGCGGATTCCTGGATCAGAGTATTCATAATAGACCAAGCGGTCATTGACCGAGGAGTGATCGTTATGCGCGCATTCACATTCGGCATGCCGTTCATGGGCGTGCAAATGATCTTGATGGTCATGTTCCAAGCACTCGGTAAGACAGTCCAGTCTTTAATTATCTCTTTGGGCAGACAAGGACTCTTTTACATACCGGCCATAATTATACTCAGTACTGTTTGGGGATTCAACGGACTTGCGTTTGCAATGCCTTTGGCGGATCTTTGCACAACGGTCTTGGCCTTTGCGTTGTTCTTACAAATGAGAAGAAAGATGACTGTTTTCACACAACGAATATAAAAATGGTTTTAACCTAAATCAAAAGACGTACAGTTTTAATACTGTACGTCTTTTTTTATTTAATCAAATCATTTATTCTGTGTCTTGCAAAAATCTGTTTCCGATCGGTTTGTTCCGCAAGATATACAATGCGTTTTTAAGGGTAGATTGGTTTTTATAATCGATCTCTTCTTTTCTGGGCACAGGTGGGTACATATCTATAGGATCATCCCAATAAAGCGGCAAGGCAAGCTTGCTGTGCGGTTGCCACTTATCGATCCATTCTTTCGGTATATCCGTCAAATCTTTATTATGCTCATTCATTTCCATCCAGACGAGCGCCCAAGCTCGGGGTACGACTCTGAAAATATCGTAACCGCCGCCACCCAGTGCGATCCATTTGCCTTCGCAATATTCATGCGCGAAACGATGAGCGAGCGTAGGGATCTTTTTATAGGTATCCATCGTCAGATATAAATGAGAAAGCGGATCATAATAATGTCCGTCGGCGCCGTTTTGCGTCACGATGATATCGGGCTTGAATGATTCCGCTACACGCTCAAGCGCTTGTTCGTAGCAAGCATACCATGAGTCATCTTCGGTAAAGGCATCAACCGGTATATTAAATGTATAACCCATTCCTTTACCTTCACCTCGTTCGGTGATATTCCCTGTGCCGGGGAACAGATATCTTCCCGTTTCGTGTATCGATAAAGTGCATACTTGCGGATCGTCGTAAAAAGCCCATTGCACACCGTCTCCGTGGTGCGCGTCGGTATCGACATACAGAACTTTTGCTCCGTAATTCTGCGTGATATGTTTGATCGCTACAGCGATGTCATTATAAATGCAGAAGCCCGATGCTTTTCCGTAGAATGCGTGGTGCAGTCCTCCGCTCAAGTTCAAAGCATGTGAAGCATGGCCTTGCATTACTTTGTTTGCAGCCTGTAAAGTCGCGCCGACCGCAAGAGAACTTGCTTGGTGCATGGATTCAAAGACAGGCATATCATCATCGGCAAGTCCGTGGTCAAGCAAACTGTCTTCATCAATATTTCCGTCATTTACGGATTCGATAAATTCGATATATTCCTTGCTGTGTGCTAAAAGTAAGTCTTTCTCGGTTGCGGGTTTAGGCTTACGTAGCTGTGTATCATCGATCGCTTCGGAAGCTTTCAATAAGTCATAAGTTAATTTTATTCGGATCGGATTGAACGGATGATCTTCGGCGAACTTGTACTTCATCATCTCTTCGGAGTAGATAAAAATAGCCTTTTGTGTCATCATTTCATTTTCGGCCATAATACGTTATATCCTTTTTCGGAGAGTTCATTGAGAAGTTCGTCCGTATGCATGATCGGAGAGCGCAGAACCAACCGTTTTTTATTTGGGTCGCTTGAAGGACACAATAAGGCGTTTGATACAGGAGCTTTTTTATTTTGGAAGATCTTTAAGATCGGTGTGATGTCAGTATGGTGTTGTTCCAGTTCGATCTCAAAACGTGAACCCGGTTCTGTCGTGCCTGCCATTTGAAGGAAGATCTTCAACAAGTCGGATTCTGTAATGATCCCAACGAGCTTTCCGTCAGATAGGATCGGCAGGGAACTGATCTTGAATTCGTGAAATAAAGAAGCCGCATCTTCGATAAAGTCATCGGGTGTCCCTGTGATGACTTCGGTCGTCATGATATCCGATATGGGCGTCTCATAATCCAATTTATCGTCTTCATCCAATTCATTAAAAACGGAAGGTGTTGCGTCTCTTAAATCGCGGTCTGAAATGATCCCCAATAGATGTGCGTTATCATCCGTTACGGGCAAATGGCGAATGTGATTATCTCGCATGATCTCGATCGCTTGCGCTACAGTGAAACTCGGTCGTATCGTGATCAGTTGTTCTCCCATGATCTCGCTAATAAACATGATCTTACTCCTTAGTACATGAATCTGTATTTGAATCTTAATTTATCGAAGGCTTCGACGGTTTCGGTATTGACGTTCTTCCCAATACGTACCATCAGACAGTTCGCGGGGTGAGAGGCGATATCTTCTTCATCCGTCGCAAACCACACAAGTCCGCCCGTGCCCATTACTTTTTCCATTACTTCTCTGTATTGCCAAACATTTAAACCGCTTCCTTTTAGATCCCAATGCCAATAATACTCGGTCGTGATAATGATATAATCGTCAAGTGCTCCGTCCATCGTCGAAACCTCGAGGATCTTCTTACTTAGTGAATGTTGTCGGTAATTCGCCGCGATCTCGATCGCGCCCAATTCCAATAAATTTTCGATATTCCCTTCAGACCATCTTTCGAGCGGGTCAGGGTATAAAAAAGTCGCGTACCCAACGATACGTTCACCGTCTCTTGCGATGATGATCCGTCCTTCAGGCAATTGCGCGATCTCTAAAATTGCTTTGAATTGTTCTTCGGGTTTTCGAAACGCGTTCAGTTGCTCGTCAAAAGCATAGCCCGATAAGCGTTCATAAGGAACGGGGCCTTCAACAATGATCGTTCCCATGTCCGTTTCGACGTTTGTTCGGTGGCATGTTTTGATATGTTCCATTCGTTCCGTACCGTCTCAGCGTATTTTTAGTCAAATTAATTTACGCTTAAAAATAGGATTTTTATATTGTTATCTTCTGTATTCTATGATAGTATATTTATCATTAAAATCAAAGGGGTTGCATTATGAATTCATCAATAATTAAAGCAGTCAATGGAAACTATAATCTAAAAGATTACGATAAAACACGAAAAGACTTTCATTGGGCAGATGTCGAAGAGAATTTCTCTTGGGATAAGACCGGTAAAGTCAACATGGCTTATGAAGCTATCGACAGACATGCGGGATCAGAATTAAAAGACAAAACAGCTTTATTGTTCGATAACGGAACAAGGGAAGAAGCATATACTTTTGGACAGATGAAAACGCTTACAAATAAAGCGGGTAATTTGTTGAAAGAACACGCTAAAGTCAAGAAAGGTGACAGAGTCTTTTTGTTCATGCCGAGGAGTCCCGAACTTTATTTTATGTTGCTTGGGACATTGAAGATCGGTGCGATCGCCGGTCCTTTATTCGAAGCATTTATGGAAGGCGCGGTAAGGGATCGTTTGGAAGACAGTGAAGCGAAAGTATTGATCACAACGACAGAGTTGCTCGGAAGAGTTCCGGTCGATGAGCTTCCCGCACTCAAATCCATTATCATCGTCGATGTTGACGGGGTGGAAGAAGACGGGACATTTATCGATTACTACAAGCATATCGATGAAATGAGCAGTGAACTGGACATCGAATGGATGGACAGAAACGATGGTATGATCTTACATTATACATCCGGTTCAACTGGAAAACCGAAGGGTGTATTGCACGTCCACAACGCGATGATACAACATTATCAAACAGCGAAATGGGTATTAGATCTGCAAGAAAATGATATTTATTGGTGTACGGCGGATCCGGGTTGGGTCACAGGTACATCTTACGGGATCTTCGCACCGTGGCTTACGGGCACAACGAACTTGATCTTAGGCGGACGGTTTAAGCCCGATCTATGGTATCAAACGATCGAAAAATATAAAGTTACCGTTTGGTACAGCGCGCCTACGGCATTCCGTATGCTGATGAGCGCGGGGGATGCGGTCGTTAAACAATATGATCTGTCCACATTGCGCCACATCGCAAGCGTGGGAGAACCGCTTAATCCGGAGATCGTCAAATGGGGCGTTAAAGTGTTTGGTGTACGCATCCACGATACTTGGTGGATGACCGAAACGGGCGCGCAAATGATCTGTAATTATCCTTGTATGGATATCAAACCGGGTTCTATGGGTAAACCGATCCCCGGCGTTACGGCAGCGATCGTTGACGACAGAGGCAATGAACTGCCGCCGAATCAAATGGGGAACCTTGCGCTCTTAAAGGGTTGGCCATCGATGATGTATCAGATATGGAATAACCCGACCAAATACGATTCGTATTTTATGCCGGGCGGTTGGTATGTATCGGGAGACTCCGCGTATATGGATGAAGACGGATACTTCTGGTTCCAAGGCAGGATCGACGATGTCATTATGACTTCGGGTGAACGCGTCGGACCTTTTGAAGTTGAAAGCACATTGCTTGAACATCCCGCTGTGGATGAAGCCGGCGTTATCGGAAAACCCGATCCGCTTCGAGGCGAGATCATTAAAGCGTTCGTTGTGATATCAGATGCCTATGAACAGAGCGATGAATTAGCGGATGATATCAAATTATACGTTAAAACAAACTTAGCCGCGCATGCCGCGCCGAGAGAGATCGAATTTATCGATAAGCTTCCGAAGACCAGAAGCGGTAAGATCATGCGTCGCGTGCTCAAAGCCTGGGAACTCAAATTGCCGACAGGCGATCTATCCACGATGGAAGACTAAAATAAATCAATATAAAAGACTTACGCTATATAAGCGTAAGTCTTTTTTTATTTTCTCCGATCGAATGGGAATTATTCCTGATCTTGATCACTCTCTTCTTCGTCCTGATCTGTTTTAAATTGTTTATCGTATAGCTCTTTATAAACACCGCTTTGTTTGAGCAGTTCATTATGCGTGCCTTGCTCTACGATGCGTCCCGCCTCTACGACATAAATGCGATCCGCCGACATGACGGTCGATAAACGGTGGGCGATGACCAAACTTGTGCGGTCTTTTAAGAGCGGCTTGATCGCTGCTTGTATCAGAGATTCCGAGACGGAATCCAAAGAAGACGTCGCTTCGTCCAATATAACGATACGCGGATCTTTTAACAACGCCCGCGCGATCGAGAGCCTTTGTTTCTCTCCGCCGGAGAGTTTGATGCCACGTTCTCCGACTAGTGTGTCGTATCCGTTCGGAAGCGATTCGATGAAATCATGGATATTGGATGTTCTGCACGCTGAGATGATCTCTTCCTCGGTCGCGTCGAATCTCGCGAAAAGCAGATTTTCCCGTATGGTCGTATTAAACATATAAGTGTCTTGCATAACGATACCGATCTGGCTACGAAGTGATTCAACAGTCACATCTCTGATGTCGATCCCATCGATCGCGATCGATCCCGACGTAATATCATAAAGTCGGGGAAGCATATAGGTGATCGTGGTTTTCCCTGCGCCGCTTGGTCCCACAAGGGCGATCATCTTTCCGGATTCGATCGATATATTGATATCTTTCAACGTTTGCGTTTTATCGGTATAGGAGAAATCGACATGATCAAATTCGATCGCTCCTTTGACATCTTTCAGTTCTTGGGCGTTCGGACGATCAACGATATCCTGCTTCATATCAAGATACTCGAAGATACGTTCAAAAAGCGCGGTGGAGCGCGTCAGATCTACCGAAATATTAGCGAAAACCGTTACGGGTCTGTACAGTCTGCTAAGCAGCGCGACGAACATCACGATACCGCCGACTGTGATCTCATTATAGCGGATCATCAAAATACCGCCGGCTAAATAAATGACCATAGGCCCGATCGCAACGAATGTGGACATGACCATAAAGAACCAACGCCCCGCAAGCGATTCCTTGATCTGCAATGAAGTGACTTCTTTGTTGATCGAGACGAATTTATCTTGCTGGTCTTTTTCTTTTGTAAAGAGTTTGACCAAGAATGTACCGCCGATATTTAAAGTCTCGTGCATAAGCGTATTGAGTTCAGCGAGTTTTTCTTGCGTGGTTTGTGCGATCTTCCAGCGCACCTTACCGACCTTGCGCGTCGGTATGATAAATAACGGCAAGATCAACAGGCTGAATATCGCGAGCTTCCAATTGGTATAAAACAAGAGTCCCGCGGTAGACAGGAAAATAAAAAGATTTTCGAGGATCTGAACAAAGGTGCCTGAAAAAATACTTTCGATCCCGGTAATATCGTTATTCATGCGTGAAGTGATCTCACCTGTTTGTACATTTGAAAAAAACTTGATGGACATATATTGCAAATGTTTAAACATCGCGTTTCGCAGATCGTAAATGATGTGCTTGGATATCCAACTGTTGACATAGTTTTGGCCGACTAATATCAACCCGCTCACAAGTGTAGTACCGAAAGAACCCGCGATGAGCCAAATTAAAAGATCGATCCTTTTATCAGGAAGCGCGACATCGATGATCTGTTTTGTGAATATGGGGGGGACCAATCCCAAGAGTGCGGTAATGATTATGCATAACAGCAACACCAATAAAAGCTTCCAATAAGGAGAAAAATACCGCGCAATGCGCTTAAACATTGCTTTCGTCATTTTCGGTTTGTTTTCCGAATCGTCATAATGAAAACGTCCGCCACGTCCGCCGTGGCCTCCGCCTCTAAATCCTGTCATGTGTATTCTTCTTTCTTTTTAAATAATATTACTTTATTATTATACATCAACTTTTTTTAAGCACAATATAATATCGCTGGACACAAGTATAATTCCGAAAAGCATAATGCGTCATAGTTTTGCCATATTCTTTGTATATATTGAATGTTAAGCATATAATATAATAACCAGGGGAGGTTCGGATGAAATCAAAACAGATCAAAGTTATATCGATTATCTCTGCGATACTCATTCTTTTAGCAGGATGCGGTGTAGCGGATAATAACGAACAAGACACGCAATCTCAAGATCAGGGTGAGATGACACTTGCGCAGGCTAACGCTATAGAAGAAGATATTTTAGCGTCGGTCGGATATACATCTTCAGTCGGCGGATACTCGATCGTCGATACGGGGCAGACTTTGTTTTACAGTGATTCGAGCGTGATCTCGATACAATACGAGGGTGACGCTTATTTCGGACAGGATGCCAATTACAGTACGAACGAAGCGAGTTATACGGATAACGGGGACGGAACGATAACGGATAATGTAACGGGACTCATATGGCAGAAAGATCCGGGTGAGAAAATGACGTGGGCGGAAGCTGTAGAAGCTGCGGAAGATTTTGAACTTGCGGGCTATGATGATTGGCGACTCCCAACGATCAAAGAGCTGTATTCCTTGATACTGTTCACGGGCATAACGGGAAAGGATGCCGAAAGTTCCGAGCCTTATATCGATACGGATTATTTTGTATTCACTTACGGAAACGAAACGGGTGAACGATTCATTGATTCCCAATACGCTACGAGTACGATCTACGAAAGCACAACAATGGGCGGATCGATCACGATGTTCGGCGTAAATTTCGCTGACGGCAGGATCAAGGGTTACCCGATCAATAAAACTTTTTATGTGATGTACGTGCGGGGCAACACGAACTACGGTGTAAACGACTTTACAGATAACGGTGACGGAACGATAACCGATGAAGCTACGGGACTTATGTGGATGAAAGTTGACAGCGCGTACTTGCAGGCGGGATCAAACGGTGACGGCGCGATGGATTGGCAAGAAGCACTTGAGTGGGCGGAAGATCTGGAGTATGCGGGGTATGATGACTGGACACTGCCCGACGCCAAACAATTACAAAGCATCGTTGATTATACGAGATGCCCCGATATAACGGGATCAGCCGCGATCGATCCGATCTTTCAGGCGAGCGAGATCATTGATATCAGCGGTAATACCAATTACGCGAATTATTGGACGAGCACGACCCATCTGGACGGCGCGATAGAAGGCTCATTTGCCGTATATGTTTCATTCGGTGAAGCTTTGGGTGAAATGAACGGGGTTGTTCAAGACGTGCACGGTGCGGGTGCGCAACGTTCCGACCCGAAAAGCGGGGACATATCCGAGTATCCGAAAGTCTTTTCACAAGCCCCGCAAGGCGATGTGCAGACAGTCTACAATTACGTGCGATTGGTGCGGGTGGTTGATTAATCTAAAAATAAGCCACCGCCCGGCTTTAAGAGCAGGCGGTGGCTTTTTATAATCTTTTATTTGTTTATCCGCGCAGAGAAATATAGATGACATAAAGTATATACGTGCCGATCATCAAACTGCCTGTCAAACGACCGACTTTTTTACGACTGAACATCGGGATATAGAACAGCAGACTGGAAACGATCAAAACGACCATATCGTATACGGCGTTTATATCGGTTTGAATCGGATGGATCGCTGACGAAAGACCGAGCACCAAAAAAATGTTATAAATATTCGAGCCGATGATGTTCCCGAGCGCAATGTCGGCTTGTCCTTTTCGAGCTGCGATAACAGACGTTACACCTTCGGGTAAAGATGTACCGATGGCGATGACTGTTAAACCGATAAATGCCTCGCTGATATGTAATAAGCGCGCGATCGTGATCGACGCGTTGACGATCAACTGTCCGCCTAGAATAACGCCCAATAGCCCGACAAGTATAAGGCCGGTGTGTTTAAGGTAGAATTTTTTCGGTTTCTTCGAGGCTGCTTGAACATCAACATTAGGCATGGTAAGTTGTCTGTTCTGCCTGGTCTCAGACACCGTAAAATAGAGGAAGATCCCGAAGAAGATCAATAACACGAGACCGTCACCGTGAGAGAGGATCATACTGCTCTCGTCGGATAGAAATGTATCATATGAAAGAAATAATAATGAAAGCGCCGCGACGATCGAATACGGATAATTCTTCGATAAAATGGATTTATTGATCTGAAACGGTTTGATCGTTGCGATGACACCGCCGACTAGCAGTAAATTTATAAGGCAAGAACCGATGACATTTCCGATGGCTATCTCATTACTGCCTTTGAATGCCGCAGTTAAACTGACGGATAATTCAGGCGCGCTCGTACCGAACGCGATGATCGTCATGCCGATGATATGCGCAGGGATCCTGAATTGTTCGGCGATGAGCGATGAACTGTCCACAAACCAATCTGCGCCTTTGATAAGTAGTATAAATCCTGCTGCCAACAATATGACTGATTGCATTCTTTCCCTCCCAAATCGAGCAAACCATTTGATGTTTTTGCTATAAAACATTATATCATATGCTCCCGTTGCGGGATAGATGTATCTTACAGCAAATAAAAAAGCGTATCGTTTATATCGATACGCTTTTATGTTTTTTTAAATCAATTTATTCGTCAATCTAACGCCCATTTCAAAAGCTTTTTCGCAGTCGATCGGGAATTGTTCTTCCTTGACCTGCAATTTATGCTCGGGGTCGAACCGAGATGATTCGTATCTATCGTAATCGTCAAATTGTGTCGTATCGCAAGCCATCAGATATTCGGAAGGACCGTTAAAGAATCTCTGCAAGCGATTTTCCAATGCGTCGAATACTGTTATCTGTCCGCTTTCGAGCGCAATCTTATACGGAATATTCATTGTATAGATCGAGGCTGTTGATATCGTTCGCGAGAAATGCGGAGGCTCATCCTCATTATATGATAATAATGAGAAAAACAATCGTTCCATAAAGGAGAGCATTTCACCCGTGATATTTCCGAAGTAGACGGGAGAGCCTAATAATAAACCGTCACAGGTCAAGATCTTTTCAAGCAACGGACTTAAATCGTCTTTCATCGTGCAGTGTCCGATATTGGCTGAACCCTTTATCTTGCAACCGAAACAGCTTGTGCATCCTTGATACTTCAAATCATACAAGTGGAACAATTCGACGTTTGCTCCTTTGGATTCGGCACCTTCGATCGCTTTTTGCAATAAAGTTGCGGTGTTCCATTTTTTTCGGGGACTTCCGTTGATCGCTATAATGTTCATAAGAAACCTCCATTAAAAATATTAATCTGATTTTTGATCGTTCAAATAAATAAGAGATCTTTTTATCAGTTTATCATATCAGACCCATAAACTGTCAAGCGCTTTGTTGACATCATGATCGCTATGATGATAATAAAATAATTATACATGTTTTTAAAAGAAAATGAAATATGCATTTTTTTGGAGATCACTGCGCTTAAGCCAGATATATTTAAGGGGGTGGAATGACCGAATATATGCATCATATTCTGATTATTGTTGTTTTTTTAGCATATACAAAATATAATGATAATAATAAATGCTTAAAGGAGATATTAAGATGAACTATATACATACGACTTTACAAGTAAAAGACATGGAGGAATCCTTAAAATTTTATCAAGAGATCGTAGGACTTGAGATAAGCAGACAATTCGACGCGGGACCTGACAGAAAGATCGTATTTTTAGGCAGCGGTGAAACAAAAATAGAATTGATCTACAGTCCCGAAAATAAAACCGTCGATATCGGCAACGATATCTCAATAGGTTTTGAAACGGAATCGGTCGATGAGATGATGGCGTTTGTACAGGAGAAAGGCGTTGCGATACACAGCGGACCGTTTGAGCCGAACCCGAATACAAGGTTCTTTTATGTGCAAGACCCTAACGGTTTGCGTGTGCAATTTGCCGAACATAAATAGCTCGACTTATAAAATCTTTCAGGAGTTATGATGACAAATAAAGAGCAGGGGACTCCCTCAACAAGCGCATGGATCGCATTTGCTGCGGGACTCATCAGTTTGATCGCTTTACCTATAATTGCCTTGATCGGAGCATTGATCGAAGATGTCGGCATGATGGCACCGTTTGTTCGGATCGTTTTTCCTTCCGCGTCCATCGCGATCATTTTGGGTGGGATGCGTCGCAAACATCTCGAAGAAAGTAAACGCGGGCAAAAGCTGGCGAAGATCGGGATGATCACAGGTATCGTTACGGTAACAGTGATCGTGCTTTTGATCTTGTTTGTGTTGATCATTTTTGCTCCCGGATCTTAACGCTAAATCTATTTATACACAAAATAAAAGAGACTGCTTTGCAGTCTCTTTTTTGTCATTTGTTTTTATTGAACATCTTTGGTATATTGAACATAAGTGCTAAGACCAATACCAATCCGTATTCAATGATCGGTATCCAAGTGATCTCATGGATACGCGCGATCGTCCTTACGTTAAACAAAAGACCGCTGTACACGAGAAGGACGCCGATGACATAGACAGTTGACCAAGAAATGATCGCTTTTTTGGATAGATCCAATCCGTATAACTGAGTAACGACGAATATCGCTCCGAACCCGAAGAAAAACATCGGCCATATACCGTTGTTTTGTAAGAGCGCTACCGCTGTTCCGTGGAAAAGCACCATGACTTCCAGCGTGAAAGTCCAATATTTATTGGTATGTACCGACGTATAAGCCATAGATAATTGTAATAATAAGATGAACATATAAAAGAAACCGAATAAATGCCCCGGTGTATTTTCCATCGGATGGAACCAGAATGTATAGATCAAAGCCCAAGCGATATAGATGCCGTGGAATTTATAGACGGGCGGCGCGGCGTTTGTTACGAATTTTAGTTTTTTACCGAAGAACAAACCTCTTCTACTGTTTTCCATCAAGAGTATCAAAACGAGCATGCCGATCACAGAGAATTGTGAGGACCAAACCGATACGTCTTGCGCAAGTCCGTCATACCATAACCCCGTTTGAACGAAATGTAAAAGTACGAATATGAAATTTGTCGCAAGCAGAAAGCGATTGTATTTACTGATCTTGCCGTTTATCCTGTTCGGGTCTTTTTTTAATTTATACATAAAGAACCAAACAAGTCCCAAATGAAGTGCAAACAATGTCCAAGCACTGATACGCGCGTATATATTGACGGCAGGCAGTTTCCAGTAATACCAAGAAGCGCCCGTATCGGGCAGATGCGGGATATCGACAAGCAATCTTCCGAAGAAATAGGTCACAAGCGTTAACCCAAGGCAGACCGCGATACCGATAAAAAGGGTTTTTTGTTCTTTTTTTGAATTGCTATCCATATGTACTTCTCCTATTAATAGATACGATTTGATTTATTGTGTATATTATACAATATAGGAATTTGATATTTCAAATGATATTGCATTTGTTTTGAACCTTATATTTTCGCTGAGTAGCAGGAAATGAAATTTCTTGTGTTACGTTCAAATCATTGTTAAAATATATACAAACAAAAAAAAGGAAAATCATTATGGATCAAATGCAAACAGATAACAATAACGAGATAGAGCGACTCTATGATCTTACCATGGAAGACATCTTACGATTATGGTCCCAAACATATAATACCAACGGTAAGCCCGACTGGTCGCACATCTATCCGTATTATCATCCCGATATCGTTTTTCAGGATTCGATACAAAGATTGGAAGGGATCGACACGTTCCGCGCGATGTGCGAACGCCTGACGAAACGCTGCAAGGAATTGCATATGGATATTACGGCGATCGCCGAAGGTGAAGATTTTATCTTGATGGAATGGATAATGACGATGTCTTTCCGTCGCTCTCCGAGTACGCCGATCTACGGTTGTACAAAGCTGACTTTTCACGCGGACGGACGGATCATAGCGCAAAGAGATTATTATGATCTGTGGGGAGATATATACAACGGTATCCCGTACTTCAGACGGGTCTACCGCGCGTTTATGCGTAAGTTTTTCGGATAGGGGATTACGATGAAAAGAAAATTACCGGATGAATTGATCTTTCTGCAAAACAGGAACCTGCCGCAAAAGACGACCGACGCTTCCATGCAAGGAAAAGTATGCGTGATCACCGGCGCTACTTCAGGTGTGGGCTATGAAAGCGCGAAAAAACTCGCCGAAGGCGGAGCGTCTCTCGTAATGATCAGCCGAAATAAAGAAAAGGCGGAGAGGGTCGCCGCTGAACTTCATAAGAATTACAATGCGCAAGTTGATATTATCATCGCTGATCTGAGCGATTTAAAACAAGTGCGAAAAGCAGCCGAACAGGTTTTATCCGACTATCCAAAGATAGACGTGCTTATCAACAGCGCGGGATTGCATTCAACGACAAAGACCTATAACTCGGAAGGGTTTGAAACGGTATTTTGTGTCAATCATTTGGCAGCGTTTCTATTGACTTATCTACTGCTTGGCAGATTGAAGGAAAACGAACATGCGCGTATCATTCAAGTGAATTCCGAAGGGCATAGATTCAACGGGCTTAATCCCGATGATCTGAACTGGAAAAAGAGATTCTATACGGGACTCAGAGGATACGGTGCTTCGAAGACAGCGCAATTGCTTACCGTATGGGAATTTGCCGATATGCTAAGAGAAACCAACGTGACCATCAACGCGATGCATCCGGGGGATGTGCGCACGAACATTGGAAACAACAACGGTTGGTTGTACAGGTTTTTTTTAAGACATTTTACTTGGCATTTTTTACGTGACCCGAGTGTATCGGGCGAAGCGGTATATTATCTTGCAGCCGCACCTGAAATGCAAAATGTAAGCGGTCGTTTTTATCATTTGACGGTCGAAGAAAAACCCGCCAAACACGCGCTCGATCGTACGGTGGGTAAACGTATCTGGGATCAGAGCATGCGTATGACGGGATTAGCATGATTCGTTAATTTATTTTAGTTCTTTGATAACGCGGTTTGCGGCAAGTTTTCCTGTCAAAATCGAGATCGGAAATCCCGAAGGACTGTAAGACCACTGTCCCGCTTGCAGCACATTGGGTATCGGTGTTAATACGGAGCGGGATACTTTTTTTAGATCATTTACAGCTGGTATATTTCGATTGGTAAATGCCCAGCCTGTGATCGCGCCGTCGGAGTTTCCCGTGCGTTTTTCAATCGTAAGCGGTGTGGAGGTAAACGCATCGATGATATGCTCTTTCAACGATGGATATACAGTCGCATCCAATATGTCGATGATCGTATCTTGACAAAGTTCTTTAAACTCTTCGTACCAACCCATATCCGCTATATGCTTTACAAGAGAATGATCCATCAACGTGCTTACGATCAGACCTGTCTGACCTTTCGGCGCAAGTGATTCATCTCGGAGCACAGGGATCGATATTTCAAACGTTGTCAATTCACAGTATCGTTTGACCCAATCGAATATCGCTTCTTTATCTTTTGTGTATGCTGTCACATTATCTGATGTATCGATCTTTAATTCATCGATATTGATATTGGATAAGCCTTTTTTGTAGGGTGTATAAAATAAATGCGGGCTGTGTATGTCTGCGAAAACCGATCGATCGATATCAGCACTGATATATAAAGTAAAGACCGAATCGCCTCCGCTCATATTCGAAAGTTCCGCTTTGCGATCGAGGATCGCTTTTTTTGTTTGCGCGTTTGCAACAGAATCGATGTCGACTACATTATAAAGCGCTTTTAAGTCCGCCGCCCAGATCAATTTTTTATAAGAATAAATCGTTCCGTTTTGATCGGTCGCTTCCTTTTTATCGATATCGATCTTTTCAATAGTCGTATCCATCATGATCTTTCCGTTATGATCTTTGATGAAATCGGTGATCTTATCGATCAACACACCTGTTCCGCCTTTGGGATAGGCATAATCGAGATAAAGGCTGATATAACTTAGCGCAAAAGATGTCGGTGTGTTCTTGAAAAAATGTTGTGCGATCATATCGATCAACACAGGATCATCGGTAAGTTTCTTTAAATAATCTTCAACGGGTTCGTTTAATTTATTGACTTTACCGATGGTAAAAATGAATTTGAACAACCAAGGAAAGACGGTTTTGATAAAATAATCCCTGTCTTTTTTGATATCGAGGAATATCGGGTTATCCACTCCGTACATAATGTCCATATTTTGCATGATCTTGCTGATCACGTCGATGATGTTTTTTATGTCCTGTGCTTTTTCCGGAAATTGTCGAATGAGCAAGTCCCGGTATGTCTGCAGGCTCTTTTTCGAATCAAACGTAATGATATCATCTTCGATGCCGACCGAAACGGGATTATCTAAGAAATCCACGTTGATACCCAACTGACGAAGCATGGGCTGAACGATACCCGAGTCTTCGATCGCGCGTATACCGCCGTCAAAAACAAAACCGTTACGTTCAAATGAACCTACAAGTCCGCCCAATTTTCTTTCTTTCTCACAGATGAGAATATTGTGACCTTCTTTTGATAGAAAAGCCGCTGCGGTCAAACCCGCGATGCCTCCGCCTACGATCAAAGCATCGTACTGCATATAGGATCTCCTCTCAGTCTCATAAAGTGAATATATCGAAAGATATTTTTATTTATTATAGCATAATCGTCAAATGTTTTCTTGATTTTTTGCAGATCCATCTCGGACTTTTTCTTATGGAAATTCAAAATTGCTTTTAGGCCTTTTTATAAAAACTATTTTTATTGAATAATGCAATAAAAATCACAGATTGATTTTGTAACTATAGTATTTCAGTATATTATATATTTATAAGGTCAATTTTTCTGATCGATATTCAACTTAGCATAGCACAAAAAAAAGTATTTCAATGACATATATCGATCGTGCTTAAATTGCGAATTGCGGAGGGAGAAAACATGTTATATAGGAAATTCGGAAAAACAAATGAAGATGTATCTATTTTAGGATTTGGATGCATGAGATTGCCTTTGATTGAAGGCGGTGATCCATCGCAGATCGATGAAGAGTTATCCGTTAAATTGGTGCGCTACGCGATCGATGAGGGTGTCAATTATATTGATACCGCTTATCCGTATCACGGAACAAGCAGGACAAGCGGCGGCGCAAGCGAACCTTTTGTGGCAAAGGCGTTAAAAGACGGCTACCGCGACAAAGTCAATATCGCGACGAAATTGCCGAGTTGGTTAGTTAATACCAGAGAAGATATGGATCGATTACTCAACGAACAGTTGGAACGTCTCGAAACAGATCATATCGATTTTTATTTGGTACACGGTATCAACGCCGAACGTTGGCCGGTATTGAAAGCTGCGGGTTTTGGCGAGTTCTTAGATGCGGCGATCGCTGACGGCAGGATCCGCTACGCAGGATTCTCATTCCATGACAAGCTCGATCTTTTCATAGAGATCGTCGATTATTATGATTGGTCATTCTGTCAGATACAACTCAACTATTTGGATATCGCGTTTCAAGCGGGTATCACCGGATTGGAATACGCGGCAAGCAAAAACCTCGGAATAACCATCATGGAACCGCTCAAAGGCGGAAAACTTGCCAATCAATTACCTGAGGAAGCGTTGGATATCTTCAATCAAGCTTCTGTGAAACGCACACCTGCCGATTGGGCACTGCGTTGGGTCTATAACAGACCGGAAGTTTCGGTAGCGCTCAGCGGCATGAATTCCATGGAACAAGTTAAAGAGAACCTTCAAACAGCAAGCGAAGCGGAAGCGAATGCTTTAACAGCCGAAGAAATGGAAATGTTCGAAAAGATCCACGCGATCTTCCAAGAAAAAAATAAAGTGGGCTGCACGACTTGCGGATACTGCATGCCGTGTCCATCGGGTGTCAATATCCCGGGTTGCTTTACGGCTTATAACAATTTCTATATCTTTGATGAAAATATGTATTGGGTCGTATCACCCGATCAAAAAGCGTCCAATTGTGTGGAATGCGGCGAATGCGAAACAAAATGTCCGCAGAGCATCAATATCATCGATGAATTGAAAAACGTGACCGCTGCTTTGGAAAATTAAATAATATATGCCATATATATGATATAACGGCTTGTATTGAGCCGTTATATTATTATAATAAAAGGTAAGATTCGATAACTTCGATATCTCAGATCCTATGAGAGGAAGAGATTGCATGAGAATATTATATTACGATTGTTTCAGCGGTATCAGCGGTGATATGAACCTAGGGGCGATGATCGATCTGGGTATGCCCGAAGCATATTTGACAAGCGAACTTGCGAAGTTGAACTTGCAAGACGAATATACATTATCGTTCAGAAAAGACAGAAAGAAAGAGATCACAGGGACGAAGGTCGATGTGATCTTAACAAACGAAGTACCGCCGCATGATCATTCGCATCATGAAGAACGTACGCATGAGGGGCATGAACATCATGCGCACAGACATCTTGCGGATATCCAAGCACTCATTGATCAAAGTGATTTGAGCAGGCGCGTTAAATACAACAGTAAAGACATGTTTATGCGTCTCGCGGAAGCGGAAGCTAAGATACACGGAACCTCGGTCGACGAAGTGATCTTCCACGAAGTCGGCGCGATCGACTCGATCGTGGATGTTATCGGCGCGGCGATCGCATTCGATTATTTTAAAGCGGATATGATCTACTCTTCATCCGTGCAAGTCGGAGGCGGTTTCGTCAAATGCGCACACGGACTGATCCCTGTGCCTGCGCCTTCAACATTGGAGATATTAAAAGGCGTACCGCTTAAATCAGGCATCGTACAATTTGAAACAACGACACCGACGGGCGCGGCAATACTGGCTGCGAACGTTACGCAGTTTACGGATGATTTGTCATACCCGATACAAAAGATCGGTTACGGGCTAGGCACAAAGGATTTTGATATCCCGAATGTGTTGCGTGTTTATCTGATCGAAACGCAAGATATGAATATAACCGAAGAACAATATATACTAGAGACGAATATCGATGATATGAATCCCGAACTTTACGGATATATAGAAGAGAAACTCTTTGAGAACGGCGCGTTGGACGTATTCAAAACACCGATCATTATGAAAAAAGGAAGACCGGCAGTTAAACTCAGTGTTTTAGTCGATCAGTCACATGAGAAAAAAGTGACGGACATACTCTTTAAAGAAACGACATCGCTCGGACTGCGCAAATTCAGTGTGGAAAAAGTGATGATAAAAA
The DNA here is from genome assembly GCA_963674555.1 of uncultured Anaerofustis sp. GTDB lineage: Bacteria > Bacillota > Clostridia > Eubacteriales > Anaerofustaceae > JBGMEA01. The sequence goes on from OY771429.1 coordinate 1,332,389, forward strand.
GAGAATTCATAACACTGGATACGAAATACGGTACTGTCAGCGTAAAGAAAGCATACGCAGCTGATTCAACAGTGAAATATAAAGCGGAATACGAAGACTGTAAAAAAGCGGCGATCGCCAATCATGTGCCGATCACGGAAGTGTACAGAGAAGTCGATCTGCTTATGCAAAAAGATTTATAAAGAATAACTCATATTGAAAGGCGTAACTTATGGATGCGCATGAAAAGTTAGAATTACTTAAAAAAAACATACAAGCGCGCGGCAATTTAGCTGTCGCATTTTCGGGCGGTGTAGACAGCACGTTTTTGATCAAAGTGGCTTCTCAAGTATTGGGAAAAAAAGCCGTAGCGATAACAGCACGTGCTGCAGCATTTCCTTTAAAAGAATTTGAAGAAGCCGTAGCATTTACGAAGCAAATCGGTGTACAGCATATCATTATAGACGCGGACGTGTTCGCGTTTCCGCATTTTTCGGAAAATCCGAAAGAACGTTGCTATTATTGCAAAAAAGCGATCTTCGGTAAGATCACAGAAGCCGCCAAAGCACACGATATCGATACGATCGCTGACGGAAGTAATGTCGATGACGATTCGGATTACAGACCCGGAATGAAAGCGATCGCTGAATTAAAGGTCGTCAGTCCGTTAAAAGAAGTCGGTTTGACCAAAGAGGATATACGGTTGCTATCCAAAGAAATGGGACTACCCACTTGGGACAAACAATCTTCGGCTTGTTTGGCTTCACGTATTCCATACGGTCAGCCCATCACAAAAGAGAATTTAAGTATGGTCGAACGCGCGGAAAATTATCTGACAGGACTTGGTTTCAAACAGGTTCGTGTCCGTCATCACAACGATTTGGCGCGTATTGAAGTCGGAGCGGACGAGCAGTCCCGTTTTTGCGAAAACGGTTTGATGCAACAAGTACATGATGAACTTAAAAAGATCGGCTATACGTTTGTAACGCTTGATATGCAAGGGTACCGAATGGGCAGCATGAATGAAGCGATCCTTAAAGATCAGTAAGATAAAGTAACAAGATAATGACGAGCGATGAGGAGGTCCGTACATGGATAAAAATGAAATGAAACAATTGCTTGAATCCGTTAAAAGCGGTGAGACTTCGATCGATACGGCGATGGAAGAACTGATAGATCTGCCTTATAAAGATCTCGGTTTTGCAAAAATAGACAACCATCGCGAACTTCGCGTCGGATATCCCGAAGTGATCTATTGCGCGGGCAAAACTGTACAACAAGTAAGAGATATCGTTGCGTTCATGCTGACAAAAAACTGTAATATTTTAGCTACGCGCGCAAACGAAGAAATGTATCTTGCCGTTAAAGAGCTTTGTGCGGATGCGCAATACAACGCATTGGGCGGGGTCATCACGATAAGAAAAAATGAGAAAGAACTGACGGAAAGCTATATCGCAATCGTTTCAGCCGGAACATCGGATCAGTCGGTCGTTGAAGAAGCTGCGGAAACCGCACTTATTTTAGGCAATCGCGTAGAGAAGATCAACGACGTAGGTGTCGCGGGTATCCATCGTTTGCTTTCAAAAATGCAGATCGTACGCGGCGCGAGAGTCGTGATCGTCGTTGCGGGTATGGAAGGCGCGCTTGCAAGCGTGGTCGGTGGTATGGTCGATAAACCTGTGATCGCCGTACCCACGAGCGTGGGATACGGGGCGAGCTTCGGCGGATTATCGGCACTGCTTACGATGCTTAACAGTTGCGCAAGCGGTGTGACCGTCGTGAATATAGACAACGGATTCGGAGCAGCTTACACGGCTTCGATGATCAATCAATTATAAATAAAAATATAAAATTCGTATTTGTAAAAATGAGAGGAAGACAAAATGATCGTATCATTATTCGATGATGAAATAGAGTACAAGTTCGCTGTGGAAGAACTAAAGATGTTGGAAGACAAGCTCGGTGAAAAAATACTGCGTTGCAAAACAAAAGATGACGCGCTAAGGGCTTTACCCGAAGCGGATATCATCGTGACATTGGGCAGCGGACCGTTTGCGATCCCTTTAGACCAAGATCTATTGAATGTATGCGCAAAGCTCAAATTAGTCCTGTGCTTTAACGCGGGTGTTGAAGAATTACCGCTTAATGCCCTAAAAGAAATGGGTGTAACAGTTGGTAACGGACAAGGCGCGCACGGCAGCACGATCGCCGAATATGTCATAGGCGGTATGATCGCTCTTAATCGTAAATTCAATATGTTTATGAAAAATCAGCAAGAACATGATTGGGTGCGCTCGGCGCCGGGTTGGAACCTCGAAGGCAAGACAGTTTGTGTGATCGGGACCGGAAGCATCGGGCGAGTGATCGGTAAAAAAGCATCGAATATGGATATGCGTGTTATCGGTGTTCGCAAGCATCCGCAACAGATGGACTATTTTGAAGACGTTATGGGTGCTGATCGATTAAACGATGCGCTTAAACAAAGTGATTATATCGTTCTTGTTATGCCTCTTACGGAAGAAACGTACCATATGTTGGGGAAAGAACAATTCGCGCTTATGAAAGACGAGGCTGTTATCGTCAATGTTTCGCGCGGCGATACGATAGATGAAGAAGCAATGATCGAAGCGTTGAAAGACGGGCAGATCAGAGGCGCCGTGCTCGATGTGTTCCATAAGGAACCGCTTCCGAAAGACAGTCCATTATGGGATATGGACAATGTGATCGTGACACCGCATATCGCGGGCCCGTCATTAAATACGCAGCAAAACGCTGTCGAGATCATATATGATAAAATTATCAAATTCAGAAACAACGAAGAAATACCGAACAAGATCATTTGATCGCATCTAAAAAAGTTCATTATGAATGGGGGAGAACAATGAAGAAAATAATCATTATCTTATTAAGTATTTTACTTATCGCAAGCTTGTTTACAGGTTGCGCGAAAGAAGAAACGGAACCGCTTGTCGTTGGGATGGAACTGGCTTATCCGCCGTTTGAAACCAAAGACGACAACGGAGACCCGAGCGGTATCAGCGTTGATATGGCTTACGCATTAGGGGAATATTTGGGCAGAGAAGTCGTGATCGAAAACACAAATTGGGACGGGCTTATACCGTCGTTGCAAACAGGTAAAGTGGATGTTGTTATATCCTCTATGACGATCACGGAAGAACGCGGCGAAGTCGTTGACTTCTCAGATCCGTACGCAAAAGCGTATTTGGCGTTGCTCGTTAATAAAGATTCAGGTATCACAAGCGTGGAAGAACTGAATCAAAGCGGCAATATCATTGCAGTGAAAAAAGGGACAACGGGTAATATTTACGCGGATAACGTATTAACAAATACTACCGTCAACGCGCTTACTTCGGAGAGCGCATGTGTCACGGAAGTCACACAAGGCAAAGCGGACGCTTTCATTTACGATCAACTGACCATCTACAGACAAAATCAAGCGAATCCCAATACGACGATCGCTGTGATGATACCCGGACAAGAAGCTGAAAATTGGGGAATGGCCGTTAATAAAGGCAATGATGAACTGCTTGCGCAGATCAACGCGTTTATTGCGGAATATAAGGCTGACGGAGGGTTTGAAACCTTGACCGAAAAATATCTCTCGGAAGAGAAAGCGACATTTGACGGACTCGGTTTTCCATGGTTCTTCGACTAAGGAGCATTCATGAATCGACCTCAGAATCAAAAACCCGGCAAGACGGTCAAGTTCTTGAGCGCCGTAGCGGTCGCTGTGATCTTGATCGGCTTTGTCGGGCTTTCCGTACATTTGATCGGATTGAAGTTGGACTTCTCAACGTTGATCAGATACCGTAGCAGATTGTGGCAGGGCTTTGTTGCCACAGTCGTCATCTCTTTAGGCAGTTTGGTCATCAGTTTACTGATCGGACTTATTACCGCGCTCGGACAAAACGCCAAAAATCTGATCCTTAATTATTTGTGCAGAGCGTACGTGCAGATCATACGCGGCACACCGCTTTTGGTGCAGATCTATTTTTTCTATTACATCATCGGTACCGCGTGGGGGATCGATAGCCGCTATATAGCGGGCATTTTGATCTTATCGATCTTCGAAGGCGCTTATATTTCAGAGATCATCCGAGGCGGTTTTGAAAGCATTGACAGACAGCAATATGAGATCGCAAGAGCGATCGGATTAACCTCGGCTCAAACGTTTCAATATGTTACGGTGCCGATCTTATTATCGCGCATATTGCCTGCTTTGGCGGGACAATTTGCTTCGATCATCAAAGACTCGTCTCTGCTCTCGGTAATAGCTGTCATCGAACTCACGCAAACGACGCAAGAGATATCCGCGACGAATTTTAGGTTATTCGAAAACTATTTTTTTGTCGGGATACTTTATTTCGTTTTAACTTTCACGGTATCGCTGATTTCAAAAAGATTGGAGAAACAGTACAATCATGAATTTAGAAATCAATAATATCTGTAAAAGTTTCGGTGATGAAGATGTTTTGCAGGATGTTTGTTATCATGATGACATTACATCCGTAGCCGTGATCGGTCCGTCTGGTGGGGGCAAATCGACTTTGCTTCGTATCATTGGCGGATTATTGATCCCAGATTCGGGATCGATAAAAATGGACGCAAAAGAAGTTATTTTTACGGAAAAAGAATTGCACACCTATCGGAAAGATATCGGTTTTGTTTTTCAATCAAACGGTCTTTTTGAGCATTTAACCGCGACTGAAAACGTCACATTACCGCTGATCCGTACATTTAATATTGATAAAACCGAGGCGGTCGACACAGCACATAACCTATTCGAGCGATTCGGCTTGATCGAAGAGAGAGATAAATACCCTTACCAACTCTCGGGCGGTCAATTGCAACGTATAGCCATAGCGCGCGCTATCGCGGTAAAACCGAAATTGCTTTTATTGGACGAGCCTACTTCAGCGCTCGATCCCGAGTATACAACTGAAGTTTTGGATATGCTCGGTGAATTGCAGGCGGAAGGATTGCGAACGATCATCGTTACCCATGAAATGGGTTTTGCGAAAAACGCTTGCGAAAAGATCATTTTCCTAACAAATCATACGATCGTGGAAAGCGGAAAAAGCGCGGATATATTCAGTTCAGCAAAAACACCTGAACTGAAAAGTTTCTTAAATAAGATATTGGAATGGCGTGTATGATACGTCCGTCATAAATTAAAAGAACGCATGATCTTAAGATCATGCGCTTTTTTATTTTCTGTTTATTCTAATCCTAATACCGTAATGCGACCTTCTACTTTTGAAGATATGCGGTTGTGCACGGTCAGATATTCGTCAAGAATTTGCAGGCAAGTCGTAGAGGCGATCTTTTGTTTTTCATTTTGTTCCACTTCTTCCATCGGTATACCGAAGAAACGATCGAAGTTATTCAAATGGAATCGTTGTATGCCGACGGAATAGACTTTCTCATCATCAAGCGGTTCACCGTTTAAAGTCAACTCCACGATCTCTTTTTCGGGATAGGAATACGTCACGAACAGACCTTTACTGAATTGGTAGAACTCCGTTTCGTTAAGATAAGCGTCATCGCGCAATAAATGTTTGACCATCCTTTTTAGTTGATCGCCGTTTGCGTAGACACTCATGATCCAGTCATCGTAAGGAAAGGCCTCCGCAAGATCACCGAACGTAACCGTAGGTCCCAAAGAATTCGTCCTGATACTTCCGGAACCCAAGAACATGATGTCCAAGCCCAAACTCTCTTGGAAAATATCTGCGAAGAGATTACCCATGTCCGTTTCTCTGTAGCGAACGGGATGCGTAAGCTGGTGCGGAAGATGGGTCAAGATCCTTCCGAATTTTTTATCCGTGATCTCTTTATATTTTTCTATCGTGTGCTTTAAGTCTTCATTTACCGGGCAGTAAGAACTATCGATCGGAACGAGTTTCCACTCATACGAATCAACGCGGTTTGTATCGGTGTCGATCTTCAGATCGAATCTTCCGATCATGTCCGTACCGGTGCCCGCTTGTACGATCAATATATCGTTTACGAGCTCAGGTTCATCCAAAACAGTGTGCGAATGGCCGCCGACGATAATGTCCACGCCCCAATTGGGGTCTAAAAGCTCCGCTAATTTCTTGTCTTGTTCAAAGCCGATATGCGTAAGTAATACAGTCAGGTCAATATCTATCGTTTTATAGTTGTTACAGATCTTACCGACAGCTTCCGCGGCTTCTTCAATATCGACGAAAGAACCTAGGATATCGTCCTGTTTGGCGTAATCCATGATCTCTTCGGTGAGCAGTCCGATAAACATGATCTTCATGCCGTCGATCTCAATGATGCGGTACGGTTCAAACAATCGCGTCATATTTGATTTGATATATATATTAGCGTTGATGATCGGGAAATTCGCGCATTTTTCCAGAAATATCAAATGCGCTAATCCGTAATCGATCTCGTGATTGCCCAATGTCGCTACATCCGGGGCTATCATATTCATGATCTCGATGGTCGATAATCCTTTGAATTCGCTGTCGATGACCGAGCCTCGAAACATGTCTCCGGCGATCACATACAAGGAGTTGTCTTCTTCGTTACGAACTTTATTGACATAGCCCGAAAGCATCGAAACACCGCCGAGCAATTGTTTATCGATCTCTTCGGCTAAGAAGTCTCCGTGCATATCGTTTGAATGCAGTAGTGTTAAGTTTTTGATATTTGCCATTGTTCTTTCTCCTATATAGTTTTTTATCTTATGTGAATTAAAAATCATTTAGATCCAGATGAAAGATTATTTTATTTTTCGTTTAAAAATTGCTCAAGGATATCCCTGTTATTTTGCTTAATTTCAGATGCTTGTACTATCCCGCTTTTAGCTATATGTTTCATTACGATTTTTTTTATCAGTTCAATAAATTCGCTTGATGCACCTGGTGAACAGATTATTTTTTTAATGAAAAGGAGATTTTTAAGTAAGGTACGATGCATGTTTTTTGTAAGAATAGGATGATGGTACATGACAATTCTGAACTCATTTTCATTTATGAAATACTTACTTTTCCCGAATGCTTTCATATGAACAGAATTCATTTGATTGCAATAATCATAATCTATTTTCCCATAAATATACTTTACACTTTCATACTCATTTTCATAGCACTTTGTTTCTAATGCGTTTAATAAATCCTCAACTGTAGTTAATAGTAAGATTCCTTCATCAAAATTCGTATAGTTTTTCCACATTAAATAGGATTCATTTTCATGTATAGTCCAGCAAGATGCATAATAACACTCAATAGTTTTTAAAATATTACTTTTTCTTGATTGTGCATATTCATAATTTACGTTAACTTCGGATGCTTTCAAGGAATCAATTATTTCTTTATATTGAGGAACTCCTTCAGCCTTATCTTCAAATTCTGATATTTTTTTAAAACATAATTCTGAAGTTTCTAGCATATTTAAAAACCCCGAAAAAGTAAAATAGCGACCAATCACTAGCGACCTGAGTTCAAATGGAATTTCTCTGGTTAGAGTTGAAATATGTAGAGGTTTGTTCTGTTCCCAACAATTCATCTTAATTCATAAATCTCCTTAACATATTTAGTATATTTATCGCCATAAAAAACAGATGATTTTCTGCTTTGTTATTGAATGAAAGTACTTTTGAAAAAGTCTTGATTTACTTTAAATTATACGTTTAAGACCGTGAACTGTCAATTGAAAATCGGTTGGATGATCCAAAATTAGGCGCATCTAAATTTTAAATAAATCAAAAAATATTCATAAATCAATGGAAAAGTCATCATAAAAATGCTATAATGATATCAATTAAAACAACCTGTTCCTCAAATGATGCACACCTTCATCTGCTTGAAAGGAGCTGATTTTATCAACAGACTGCTTTATTATTCACAACTCGTTTTATTTTTTTCTCTTTTTTGGATCGCTTTGTTTGAGCGGTTCACGCTTAGCGTGATCATATCTGCGCCTTTTGTTGGGATCATTTCACTGTATCTTTCCGAGAAGTTCTTACAAAAAAACAGTTTCTATGAGCAATACCCTTTTTGTTTTTTCCGTGCGCTTCAATACGGCGTTTTTTTGTTGTTTCAAATCATCAGATCCGCTTTTATGCTCATCCCTATTATTTTCTCCGGCAAGGCTGATCCGAAGATCATCGAGATATCCACATCGCTTAATTCCGATTTCTTGATCTCGGTACTTGCGAATTCCATCACGCTTACACCGGGGACGATTACCGTTGACGTACGCGGGCAAAAATTATGGGTGCTGTGGGTCGCACCAAAAACGCTGGATACGACCCTTGCGGGAGAAATGATCAAAGGAGCATTGGAAAAAAGATTGGAGAGAGGGCTATGAATTATATTTTATACGCATTGGTCATATTGATAGCGATAAGTGTTCTGCGTATCTTGCTCGGTCCCGGTCTGTGGGATCGGTTGCTCGGTTTTAACTTAGTCACATCAAAACTCATCATGCTTATCGTTCTTATAGCCTCTCTGCGCGGTGAAAGCTTTTTACTTGATATTGCATTGGTCTATGCACTTTTAAGCTTTTCGGGCGTGATCTTTTTCTCGGTATATTTACAAAGAAAGGGGCGTTATTAATGTGGTATTTGATCGGATTGATCGTTATCGTTATCGGAATGATCTTCGTCAGCATCGGAACATTCGGTGTAAATCGATTTAAAAATTTTTACTACCGCGCGCTTGTAGCGGCGCAGATCGATACGGTCGGTTATTCGGTCTTGCTCTGCGGTGTGATGATACAAAACGGGTTCTCTTTCTTTACGTTGAAAGTCTTGTTTATCCTTATCATTACGTTGATCATCAACCCGTTGGTAACGCATTCCGTTACGCGTTCGGCATTTTACAGCGGATATAAGATAGGGAGGGAATAGATATGCTCAAATTGATTTTAATACTCCTTGTCATCACAGCGATCTTTGCCGTACAGACGAGAAGATTACGACGATCGATCGTCTTTCTCGGCGTATTTTCGCTGAGTATCTCATTTGCGTATATGCTCTATCAAGCACCGGATGTCGCGGTTGCGGAAGCCGTGATCGGTTGTACGATATCCGTTATTCTTTTCGTTGTCGCATTACAACAATATAAGCTCTTTACGATCTATTATGTGCGCGATCATGAACGTTTGGGCGTAAGTTCGTTTTTGCCTGTTGACCAAAGCAGACTGATAAGAGTGCTTGAGAAATTTTGCGCTAAGCAAGAGCTTGAACCGCAGATCATATATTCGGATGAAATGCTCAAAGATATCATCAACACACATCCGTACGCCTTGATCATCGAAGAACGAAAGAACGAGCTTATGATCTACGGTCATCCTGAAAATTATAAACTTGACGCGTTAGAAACCTTTTTGCAAGAAGATTCACAGTTTGATCACCCCTATCGTATCGTTAAAGTAGAGGAGATGATCTTATGAGGCGCGCGATCATAGCAATCTTCGTATTGATCATCTGTGTGGTTTTTTTGATCGGTGCGAATGATATCGAACCTGTTTCGGTCGGCCCGATGGCATCATATTATGTCGCAAATGCTTATCAAGAAACGGGTGCGGAAAACGCGATAACATCGATCTATTTATATTACCGTTATTACGACACGATGTTTGAGACGATGATGTTACTGCTCAGTATCATCGGCGTGATCTATATGTCTGTGCATAAAGGAGAAGAATACGATGGATGAACGTTCAAAATTGCTTTCAAACGCATTGGGCTTCATGTTCCCGTTGATCATCATCTTCGGTGTCTATATGATATTAAACGGTCATGTTTCACCGGGGGGAGGATTTCAGGGCGGAACGATATTAGCGTCCGTGTTTATTTGCAGATATCTTATCGACTCTGCGGACAGCATTTCACTTAAAAAGATACAAGCCGCGGAAAAGACTGCATTGTTTTTTATCATTTTCTTGGCAGTCGGGTATGTGGGCATTTTCTTAAACGCTCGCATGGATCCCATGCATGTTTACTATTTTTATGTCATGAACTGTTTGATCGGGTTGGAAGTCGCTTGCGGCATGACGATCTTGTTTTACAGGTTCGTATTGTATGAATCGAGGTGAGGTGTAGTGTTGTACAAAATATACGACGCGATCAACGCGGAAAATATCAGCATCATATTATTTTTTATCGGCGTTTACGGCTTATGCGCGCGTCGAAATATCTTAAAATCGATCATTAGCCTCAGCCTCATGCAAGCGGCGATCATACTGTTTTTTGTATCTATAAATCATTCAACAGATACGACAGTACCGATCGGTTCGGAGCTTGCGTCGATGCCCGCAGTCGCAGACCCGCTTCCTCAGGCGCTTATGATAACGGCTGTGGTGGTCGGTGTTTCCGTTACTGCGCTCAGCCTTACCATGTTTATCACGCTGTATCACAAATACGGGACGACGAACTGGGGTAAAGTACACAAAAAGAGAGAGGAGATACATTAATGCCTCGCTTATTGCTGCTTGTAATGCTGCCGATCCTTTGCGGATTGATCCTTTATATTGTACAAACGCGTTTGACAAAGGCCTTTACGATCACCGTACAGATCTATTTGTTGCTCATCAGCATTGTTTTTGCTTTTCAATTAAATGGCGGGATGATCGATGAAGCATTGATATCTTCTCCGCTTCCGTACGGTATGATACTGCGGTTGGATATGCTTTCAGCGGTAATGGTCATATTAAACAATTTTCTTTTTATGGCAATGGTCGTTTTCAGCATGCGAAGAAGTTATATGAATCGTTTGTTTACTTTTTTATTTTTAAGTTTACAGGGGCTTATAAATGCGGTGTTTTTATCGGCTGATATCTTTAACGTGTATATCGTTCTTGAAGTTGCTACTGTCGCGGTAAGTGTGTTGATCATGTTTAAAAAAGACAGCCAATCGATGTATGACGGGATGGTCTATTTGCTCGTTAATATGGTCGCTATGGCATTCTTTTTGTTCGGTATCGGCTATTTGTATAAACAATTCGGTGTTTTGGATTTCGACAGTATCAAAGCGCAGATCGATCTTCTTGGTGGCGGAAAATCGTTGTATTTGCCGTTCTCGTTGCTACTCACGGGTGTCGGCTTGAAAGCGGCGCTTATGCCGCTGTTCAGTTGGCTACCGAAAGCGCATGGCACACCGAGCGCGCCTTCAGCGGTATCCGCTATCCTCTCAGGTATTTTTGTTAAGATCGGTATCTATTTGATCGTACGCATGCAATTTATTTTTCAAAACGCGATCAATGTCGATTCACTGCTTTTGGTCATGGGTTTCCTTACGGCGATCTTAGGGTTTGTTTTTGCCATATCGCAAAATGACATCAAATTGATCCTTGCCTATCACACAGTTTCCCAGATCGGATTGATCTTAATAGGGGTCAGCGGAGCGTTGGATTTCAATCGCCTGGGTGGTATCTATCACCTATTGGCACACGGGTTGTTCAAGGCCGCGTTATTTTTGATCGCTGGTATTCTTACGGAACATTACAAAACGCGTAAGATCAAACAAATGAAAGGGTTGTGGCGGGATTCTAAATTTTTGTCGATCGCTTTACTTATCGCTGTCGCGGCGATCACAGGCGCGCCTTTCTTTAGCGGAGGGTACGCAAAGTATTTCATCTCATACGGGTATTCGGGTTTTCTATATAAAGCCTTGTTCATATTGATCAACGCAGGCACGATGATCTCTTTTATTAAATATTTAAACGTGATATTTGAGCCGAGCGTGCACAAACCGACACCGCTTAAGATCGGCGCAAATCGAAAGATCGTGCTCATTGCGATCAGTGTTATTACAATCGCGTTGGGCGTTTTCGGAGATCAATTCGTTTCTGTCGTTTCTCAGACAAAAACACATTTGGATATACTTGCGCAGTTGGGAAAACTGCCTGTGTACCTCTTGACATATGCGGTCAGCTATATCGTTTATAAAAAATTGATCGAAGGCAGAAAAATGTTGGAATGGGTCATGGGTATCGAGCTTACATTTAACGGGATCTGCATGGCGATAACGGGTTTTTTCTTTTTTACCTATGTTTATTTGGCTGCTGTTGGTTGAATAGAGCACCAATAATCCTGATTGCTTTACGGCATTTCGTATTGTAGAATGAGATTGAAGGACAAAAAATGAAAGACGAGACGTATGGATGAAGTTTAAATTAAAAGGTTTTTCGATCAACGCTTTTAACCGCGACGTGAACAATAGCGGTGATCTAAACGATAAATTCGCGAAATGGGCTAAGCACAGAGATAGGATAAGCGCTTTTATAACAGATGCGCAGAAGGATAATGATGCGCAAAGCATAATCGTATTCGGCGCTGGTGAGTGCAATGATATCGACTTACATGTGTTGGCTGACAATTTCAAGTCGATCATACTGACCGATGTTGACGAAGAAGCGATCCGAAACGGATTGAGCAGGCAGGCATGTTCAAAAGAAGAACTTGCTAAAATTGAAATCGTGCAGTTAGATTATACAGGGTTTGAAAAAGAAGCATTTTTCGACAGATTATCCGAACAGCTCGCAACGGAGCAAGACATAGATTCCATCTGTGACTATGTGTCCGAAACTGTCAAAGGTATTAAATCGAATGAAGTGCCCGAGTGTTATAAAGGGCAATTCGACATGGCAGTAAGTTGCCCGATCTATTCGCAGTTGATCTATACGCAAGCGGAAGTTCTGACAATGATCCTATCCCAATTTAATTTATACGACGCACACTCTATTGAAAAACTGAAGCAGACTGTACGGTTCGGGATGCAACAGATCATTTCAAATTATAATGATCTGTTTCTCTCATCGTTAAAATCCGATGGCGTCGCAGTGATGCTTACGGATATTATCGAGCTTGCGAAAGGACATCCCGCGTCTTCTGCGATCGCGATATCCGCAGCACAGAAGGATACGGATAATAAACAAATGGAGAAATACGTCAAAAAATACGGAGCGGATTTCTCCGAAACAGGACGAAATGACTTATTAAAAAAGCTCCGACCGATATCCGAAAAGTGGTCGATGTGGCCTTTCGATACTTATAAAGATTATCTCGTATACATGGTGGCGGGGCGTATGCTTCATACGTAAACTGAAAGCGTTTACTGAGTAAAAAGATAAAATGTTTGTTGACATAATTATTCAATTATCGTAATATATAGATATAGCGATTTTAACGAGGGACGTTTTCGTAAAATCAAAGATTCAACATTACCGCAATATTTTATTTAACGGATGAGAGGGACCCAAAATAGAAAACGCAAAAAAGAATATCAAAGAGATGGAAAGGCAGGCGGAATTGCTGAAAGCGATATCCCACCCTGTCAGACTTTGCATCGTCAATGGTTTATTGAGCGAGCAAGGGTGTAACGTGTCAAAGATCCACGGGTGTTTGAATATACCACAGTCGACCGTTTCTCAACATCTTGCGAAATTGAAAAGCGCGGGTGTTGTTGAAGGAAGGCGTGACGGCGTGGAAGTTTTGTATTATGTCGTTAACGAAGATGTTATCAAAGTTATCAATAGTTTGAACGGCTGATAGATTCAGCGGTCTTATTTGCTATATATTTAGTTGAAAGAAGGGGATTAGATGAAAAAACGAATTTCAACGTTTCTGTTCCTATGGGTCGTTTGGATAGCGATCGCAGGGATAGACCTTACCGAAGTTCTCCTTGGCGGCGTCGTGGCATTGATCACAGCATTGATCATCGCAAAACATGTTGATTATTCATTCGGTTTCTCGATGATAGTCGCATTGTTTAAGTATGTGTTTGTCTACATACCGGTATTTATTTACAAATTGATCATTGCGAATTTTGACGTAGCCTATCGGGTCTTGAGTCCGAAAATGCCGATCAATCCGGAATTTGTGGAAGTTCCGACCGATCTGAAAAGCGATTTCGGAAAATTTCTGCTCGCGAACTCGATAACACTCACACCGGGTACTTTGTCGCTCGATGTAAAAGACGACCATGTCCTTGTGCATTGGATCAATGTAAAAGGAACGAATGAAGAAGACTATCAAGAGAATGTTTCACAGCCTTTTGAAAAAATCTTGGGGGGTATTACGAAATGACGGACATCATTGTTTTTTCGCTGATCGGTGTTGGTGTATTCTTTGCCCTTCTGCGATTGTTGATCGGACCGACCTCTTTTGACAGAGTTGTCGGACTGGATACGCTCAATATCATCATTACGGCATTGATCGTGTTCTTGGCGTATATTTTAAAAAGCGGTTTATATCTGGATATCGCGATCGCATACGCAATACTTTCTTTCTTGGAGACGATCGTCTTTGCAAGATATATGGAGGGTAAATGATGAGCATCTTAGAAATCGTAGGTAGTGTATTAATGGTATTAGGCGCTGTGTTTTTAGCGCTCGGCGGATTCGGAGTATTTCGAATGCCGGATGTGTTCAATCGTATCCAAGCCGGTACAAAAGCAACGACACTCGGATCGTTTTCATTGATCCTCGGTGTAGGATTTATGAACCCCGCTTGGTTGCCGAAGGTCGCATTGATCATCGCGTTTATTGCGATCACAAACCCCGTAGGAAGTTCCGCTTTGGCAAGAGCTGCCTATAAAAAGGGTGTAACGGCTTATACGAAACATACAGAAGATATAGGGAAGGAAGGTGAAGAAAGTGGGAACGCTTGAAGTAATTGAAATCGTCGTTGGCGTACTGATGGTACTTTTCGGTATCTTGGCTTTAAACAGCAAGAAACTGATCAAATCAGTCATTTACCTTTCGCTGATAAGCATGCTTGCGGTTGTAAGCTATGTGCTTATGAAAGCACCCGATGTCGCGATCACGGAAGCCGTGATCGGTTCGGGACTCGTGACCGCTGTATTTGTATTCACTCTTTTTGCCACAAAGAAAGCAGGTGAAGACGTATGAAACAGATCGTAGCGATTTTGCTCACAGCGGCAATCGGATTTTTCGTCTTTACTGGATTATATACAGAAGAAAGCGGAGCTTTCAAATTTACAAAATACGGTGATGCGGATGTTCAACAGAGAGTTTCAGACAGTTATATCCGTAAGAACGTTACGGAAAACAATACGGAAGTCGTATTCGGCGAATCGACAGATCTCGAATCCGGGTCGGCAAACTACGTGACATCTATCGTTGTGAATTATCGATCATTCGATACACTCGGTGAGATCACGGTATTGTTCATATCGGCGTTTGGCGTTGGTTTACTGCTCAGCGGTAATCGTAAAAGATTATCTTCCGAATATGAACCAAACTTCATCCTTCGATACGGTGCGCGCTTTGTGTTCGGTATCATGGTGATCTTCGGTGTGTATATGTTCTCACACGGACATCTAACACCCGGCGGAGGCTTCCCGGGAGGAAGCATCATAGCAGCAGCAATGCTACTTCTATATTTGGCTGACAATGAATTCAGAGAAAAAGTAGCGGCCGTGAAAGTTACGGAAGGTTTGGCGGGTAGCGCTTATGTAATCGTCGGACTTTTGGGACTTGCTCTCGGCGGATACTTCTTAAATAACTTCTTACCGACAGGCACCGTGGGAACACTGATCAGTGCGGGTATCGTACCGATCGTGTATATCCTAATTGGGCTGAAAGTCGGAAGCGAGTTGTCTACGGTCGTTGACAGCTTCCTGACACAGGAGGTGCAAGGATGATACAATATATCGCACTTATTCTGATGGCAGTCGGTATTTACGGATTGCTCAGTCAACGAAACGCGATCAAATTGATCGTCGCATTGAATATCTTTGAGATCGGTTTGAATATCTTTATCGTATCGATCGGATTTGTCACAGACGGTATCGCGCCGATCTTGACATCGACATCTAACAATTCAGCATTATTATTTGTGGATCCTCTTCCGCAAGCATTGGTCCTTACATCGATCGTTATCGGTGTCGGTATCACAGCACTCGCACTGGCGATCACACAAAAAATGCATAAAAAATATCATACTTTCGAATTAGACGAAATGGAGGGCGAGTAATATGAATCCTGTTTTATTGATTGCCGTTCCATTATTAGCGGCATTCGTTTCGGTCATAGTAAAAAAGATCGATAAGGTCATCTTGATACTTGCCGCTCTTTTCAACACCGCGCTCAGCATCTATATCGCGGTACAATATGTTGCACCGGTCGTGTATGAGATCGGCGGATTTAAACCGCCTTTCGGTATCAGCTTGTATTTGGACAATTACGCACTTCTCGGTATCGTATTGATCAACCTTGTATTCCTTTTGACTGTTCTGTTATCGAATAAGTCGCTCGGCAAATACAGTACTGTCGTGATCATTTCTATGGCGGCGCTAAATGGTATGGTCCTTACGGGAGACCTTTTCAATCTCTTCGTCTTCATGGAGATCGGCGCGATAGCTGCTTATATCCTAACGACGATGAACAAAGGGTTTAAACATACATTTAATTATTTAGTTCTCGGAACGCTGGCGTCCGGATTATTCTTATTCGGCATCGCAGTGATCTACAACATATTCGGTTCATTGAACTTAGCGGATATTAATGGCATGATCTTAATGCAATCTTATTCGATCGCAAATGTCATGGTTCTACCTTCGGTATTGCTTTTTGCGGGATTGTCCGTTGAAGCGAAATTGCTTCCTTTCAGCGGATGGGTACGCGGTGTACTGAAAGATTCAAACAGCTTAGTCGGGACGTTGATCGTTTCCGCTTACGCTGCGGCGATCTTACTCGTATTCGGCAGATTACTCAGCACAGTCCTCATCATGACCGAGGGACTCAAGATTGCATTTACCGTTGTGGCGGTCGCGACATTGGTCCTTGGGGAATTCGCGGCGTTTTCAAAAACGAATATCCGAGAAGTCCTATTGTTTTCCAGTATCGCCCAATCAGGGCTAGTTGTTCTGCTCTTCCTTTACGGATTGAGTGTGCCGGCTGTATTGGTTCTTATAAACAATGTGGTATCTAAACTCGTTCTGTTCAGCATTTCGGCGAAGATCTCTGATGAGACAGGTTCCGCTGAGATCGATCAATTAAAAGGCGTTTTCGCGAAATACAGATTGATCGGGCTTGGATTTACTGTTGCCGCGATGTCGCTTATAGGACTACCGTTCTTCTTCGGCTTTGTAGCAAAAGCCAAAGCGCTTGTAGCGCTGTTTGCAATGAACAATCTTTGGCTTCCGATCGTGATACTCGCGGTCAGCGTTGTCGAAGGCGCGTACATCGTGCGCATCCTCGCAAACCTTTGGAACACAGGCGAAGAGGGCGAAAAAGCAAAACTTGAAAATGTCAAAGCGTTTACGCTCAACAATTACGCGATCATCGGTATCGTGACAGTGCTCATCGGTGCGTTGATCGTAGCGTCAGGCATACTACCCATTACAAATATCAAAGAATTCTTAAGTGCGGATTTCCTTTCGTTCTTATCGATCAGTATAGGAGGTGTCTGATGAATCTGCAAATCAGTATTGGTATGATCGTTGTTGGACTTGTGCTTAGCGCACTTCTTGCATACGTTCTTACGAAAGTCAATAAAAAATTAGGCGCATGGATCACAGTCCTTGCTTCGATCGCAGCTCTTGTCTTTGTATATATGCTGCAAGGCGCGATCGGCACTTCGGACAGTTTAGGCTTTCTGAAGTTTACGTTGACAGAATACGGATGGTTTTTCTCCGTTGTTATGCTCATCGTGTTCGCATGCGTATCTTTCTTCAATGTATATTGGATGGAAAGGATCATTCATCCCGCTGCTTACAACTTCTTATTCATCATGGTTTTAGCGGGAACGTTGGGAGCCTTTTCGGCCAAAGACTTTATCGGACTGTTTGTTTTCTGGGAAACGATCGTTTGGGGATCGATGTTTATCATCCCGTTCGGTAAATCCAGAAAAGCATCCGTTATCTATTATGCGTTCAGTGTATTCGGTTCATTGAGTATGCTGTACGGTATATTCTACTTATATTCAAAGATCGGCTCTTTCGATATCCAATATGTATTGGCGGAAGCAGCAAAGAATCCGACTTATGCGCTTGTGGCGTTCATTACGATCGGTATAGCCGGTATGGTAAAGATCGGGGTATTCCCGTTCCACTTATGGCTTCCCGAAGCGCACGGAAACGCACCCGACACATTCTCACCGATCTTATCCGGTGGTTTGGTCAAAGCAGGCGGATTCGCGATGTTCTTAGCGGTAGCGGTATTACCTACCTATAAAGCATTCTCATCCTTCGTGCAAGTGATGGGCATGCCGTTAAGCAACTATATATTGGCGGTCTTAGGCGGTATCAGTATCGTCGCGGGTACGCTTATGGCGATCAAACAAGAAGACTTCAAACGTCTGATCGCTTATTCATCCGTCGCAAACGGCGGTTATATCCTTATCGGATTGGCAATGGCGGAATCCTTAAGCGTCGGCGGAGCGTTCATGCACATCTTTGCACACGCGCTTGCCTCGGCTGCGGCATTCTTATCCGTTGCCGCCGTAACGCACAGAACAGGCACAACGAAAATGAGCGAGCTCGGCGGACTTATCCACCGTATGCCGCTTACTTATCTCGTTTACCTGATCGCGATCATCTCAATGGCGGGTATCCCGCCGATGAGCGGATTCATTTCCAAATGGATGTTGTTCCAATCAATGATCAGCAAAGGCATGGTCTTTGTAGCGGCAGCTGCTTTCTTCGGAAGTATCGGCTCATTCCTATATGTTTTCAGACCGCTCAGCGCAGTGTTCTTGGGTCAATTAGCCCCGAAACACGAAAACGTAAAAGAAGCGCCGGTGCTCATGCAAATACCGATGATCATCCTTTCACTCTTAACGCTGGCATTCGGGATATATCCGAGACCTGTGCTTGAGATCATCAGCAAGATCGAAGTATCGGTCGGTATGAGTGGACTCAGATTCGACGGCACAAAGATCCTCGGGATCAACGGTGTTCTCGATCCGACGATCATCGTTTTGATATTCGGTATCGGATTTGTGATCGCTATGATATTGTTCCTACTTCATCCGAAGTCAAAGAAAGTGGGACTTATGGACACTTACACAGCATCGGAATTCATATACACACCCGAATTGATGCATTACGCACATAATTTTTACGCACCTTTTGAAAGACTGTACGAAAAAGCGCCTACGGCCGTTACTTGGTACAGTATGCTGATCAGGAAAATTGAGGAGATCGGCAGACTTGTCAGTTATTCGTTCTTCTCATATAAACCGAGCATCGCGATCTTGTGGATAGCAGTTGCGACTATCGGATTATTGTGGGGTGGAAGCTTATGATCTTACAAGGAATATTAACAGGACTCGGCGTGCTGACCTTTGCCTTTGTTTGGCAAACATCGCTCAGCGGCGTTTCGAGGAAAGTTGTCGGAAGATTTCAAAAAAGATACGGTCCGAAATGGTATCAACAGTTCAGAGATATTTTTAAGGCTATGAGCAAACGCGGCGTTACGCACGGCTGGGTCTATGACTTCGGCGTGATGATGGCGACAGGCGGTATCATGGCGACAGCGATGTTTATGCCGCTGGTAGGTATCACTGCATTTCCCGGGCTCGACAATTTCTTTATCTATGTTTACCTGTTTGCGGTCGGCATGCTCGGCATGGCGATGAGCGCGGTAGGCTCGGGTAATCCGCTTGCGGGCATCGGTGTCATGCGTGCGCTTACGCAAATGGTCGGTTACGAAGTACCTTTTATGGTCGTCGTACTAACGATCATACATGTACATGATACGAGCTCTCTAACGGCGCTTGCGTCGATACAGCAACAAGCAGGAATACTCTCGTGGAATTTGGTGAAAATGCCGATCGGGACTCTGGTCGCATTCATCTCACTTCTCGGGATGTTAGGCAAAAAACCATTTGAAACATTTATAGCACCGGCTGAGATCGCCTCGGGACCGATGGTCGAATACGGCGGCAAACAGCTTGGATTGCTTATGATCATGCATGAATTCGCTACATTCATCGAGATCAGCTTATTTATGAACTTGTTCCTCGGCGGCGCGGCAACAGTGATCGACTTCGTCTTGAAATACGTATTCGTATTCTTATTGACTGAATTGATCTCCAACGCGCTCGGAAGATTTAAGATCGATCAAGTGATCAAGTTCTTCTATAAAGTACCGATAGCACTGGCTTTACTTCAAGCGGTACTTGTAATATTTTTCGGCTGGGGGGTGTAAATAGATGGATAATACCAATATGAACACTGAAAACGAAACAACAGAAGTAGTTGAAGTAACAGAAGTAACAAACGTTAAAGAAGTTGCTAAAAAAAGAAAAGAAAAATGGGACGGTATCTCGAATTTCTTCAGAGCCAATTCGATTTGGATGCTGATGTATTGTACGGGATGCTGTGCGATAGAATTGCCGCAGGCAATGACATCGCGTTATGATATGGAAAGACTCGGCATGGGGCCGATGGCAACACCGCGTCAAGCGGACGTACTGTTGATAACCGGATATTTAAGCGTTAAAACACTTAGACGTATCATCTATTCGTACGAACAGATGTCGGAACCGAAATACTTAGTCGCATTCGGGCCATGCCCGATCAACGGCGGTATCTATTACGACGCGTACTCCGTTATCAAGAGCCTCGACCAATATCTCCCGATCGATGTTTACATCGCGGGTTGCATGCCGAAACCCGAAGCGGTCATGAACGGCTTTCAGGATCTGATCGATATGATCAAAAACAAAGAAGCCAACGGTTGGAAAAAATACCAAGAGAATTACGAATGGTATAAAGAAAATCAACTGCATGCGCTCGGCGAATTACGCATAAAGGATGAGTTCCATGAATAAAGATATGATGAATTTGGTAGATGATGTTAAGTCAAAGTTCACGCTTTTGAATGTCGATTATCCCAAAGACAATCAGGTCGCTATGGACTTTGAGAAAGAAGAAGTGCATTCGGTGCTGGCACATGTCAGAGCACAAGGTTGGATACAACTTTCACTGCTTACTTGCGTAGACTGGATCGAAGAGAACAAATTTCAATTGGTCTTTCTTGTATTCAACTGGCAAAACGGTATCCGTATTCAGATCAGAGCGAAGATAGACAGAGACGCTCCGCAGTTTACAACGATCACGGGGATCTATCCCGGAGCGAAGTATTACGAACGAGACGTGCATGAATTCTTCGGCGTGGAATTTGAAGGCAATCCCGATTCTTACAAACAATTATTTTTGGAAAATTGGGACAGCATCCCACCGATGCGAAAAGACTTTATTTCACAGGAATACTCGGATACGAAGTACACCGCACGAGAATACAAAAGGGATTACAGAAGGGGAGCAGGTGAAGATAAATGAAAGAAATAAAACTGTTTCTCGGACCGCAACATCCCGGTATGCACGGTAACTCCAGCGTACACATGTATGTTGACGGTGATATGATCGAAAGATCGTATCTACTTCCCGGCATGTTACACCGCGGATTTGAAAAAACGATGGAAAACAGAACATGGATGAACAATATCGGCATCATCCCTCGTGTCTGTGTTCCTGAACCTGACACCAATGAAATGGTCTTTGCGATGAATATCGAAGCATTGGCGCAGATCGAAGTTCCCGAAAGAGGACACTGGATCCGTATGCTGATTTTGGAGATGGCTCGCTTATCCGCGCACTTAATGGCCTTCGGCGGTTGCGGCGGTCCTACGGGACTGTACACCGCGATGTATTGGGCGCAAGCGGACAGAGATTTGATCTTGACTTTATTCGAAGAGATCACGGGTCAACGTGTCTATCATATGTATATCGTCGGCGGAGGCGTCCGAAAGGACCTTCCGAAAGGCATCGAGAAAAAGATACTGGCTTATGTCGATGATCTTGAAAAACGATTGCCCGAATACGAAGACTTGGTCCTAAACAATCCGACGATCGTTGCCCGTGCCAAAGACAACATTATGTTGCCCGCGGAAGTCGTGTGGGAACTCGGCGTAACGGGTATCGGTATGCGTTCGGCAACGGGTCTTGAATATGACTTAAGAAAAGTGACACCATACGCGCGCTACGATAAAGTGGAATTCAAAGTTCCGACGGCAACGTATTCCGACGCGCTTACGAGATTGACCATAAAACTGGAAGAAATGTACCAAACGATACACATTATCCGCCAAGTGCTCGACATGATGCCTGAAGGCCAAGTGCGTGCGCGTGTGGCTGAAGGAAACGCATTGCGTTGGAGGATCCCGGCGGGTCAAGTATACAGCGCAGTCGAAGCCAGCCGAGGCGAATACGGTTACTACACTGTTTCTACGGGCGGCATCATGCCTTACCGTGTGGCGGTGCGGGGAGCGTCTTATCCGCAAGGACTCCTCGGTATAGAAAAATATCTGCCCGGACATCGAATCGATGACGCGCCGTTATGGCTCGATACGATGGGCGTATGTTCGCCGGAAATCGATCGGTAGGGAGGAAGAATATGAAAAAGAAAAGTATGTTGACCCCCTTTAAAGCCTGGAAGTATCTGTTTAAAAAACCTGTCACGATCGCGATGGATGATATCTTTAAGAATCCCAGAGAATCACAGGATAATTTCAGAGGTTTCCACGTAAACGATTGGGACAAATGTATCGGTTGCGGCACATGCGGAGAAGTGTGTCCGACCAAAGCGATCACGATGATCGAGCTCGATGAACTTCCCGATGTGGACGGTTCGCTTCCTGAACGACCGATGATCGATTACGGCAGATGTTGCTTTTGCGCACTATGCGTAGACATCTGCACATCGGGATCTTTGAACCTGACCAAGAATTATCTTTGGAATTCATCGGATCCAGAAGACTATCGTTACATGCCGACCAATGAAGACATCACAAGCAAACCCGCTGTGCTCGGTTATGTTAAAGACGAATCGACGGATCTTCTCGATCTCGAAAGAGTTCACATGGAACATGTCGGTCTTGAAGAAAGGAAAGATTCCTTTATCGAGATCGTACGCGGTTACTCGAAAGAGCAAGCGATCGCGGAAGCGGCGCGTTGCGTAGAATGCGGTATCTGCACAAAAACATGTCCCGCGCATATGAATATCCCCGAATATATCAAATCGATCTGGAACGACGATCTGGACGAAGGATTGGATTATTTATACCTTACGAATCCGCTTCCTTCCGTATGCGGACGCGTTTGTACCCATAAATGCGAAAGCGCCTGCGCGATATCAAATCGCGGCGAAGCGATCGCTATCCGATGGCTCAAACGTTATATCGTCGATAATATGCCGGATGACAAATACGAAGAAGCCGTATTATCCAATGTATCCAAAAAAGGCGAAGGCAAGATCGCTATCGTCGGTTCGGGTGCCGCGGGACTTTCGGCTGCTTACTATCTGGCAACACTCGGTTATGACGTAGACATCTATGAAAAGAATCCGCTTGCGGGCGGACCGATGCGCTACGGTATACCGAAATACAGATTGCCTGACGAAACAACGGATCGAGATATCTCGTTTATTACGAAACTCGGCGTGAAGATACATACGAATGTCAATGTCGGTAAAGACATTACATTGGCGGAATTGAAAGAAAGCCATGACGCGGTATTCATTTCAACAGGATATCCGCATACGCGTTCTCTTGATATCCCGGGTGTCGATCATAAAAACGTTATCCCCGCTATGGAATTCTTAGCGGAAGCGCGCGAATATGAACGCGGCGCGGGCGAAATGCCAGAAGTACACGAAAGCGCGATCGTTATCGGTTCCGGTAACGTATCCTTCGACGTAGCGCGTACATTAGTGCGATTCCAAAACGAAAAGTTCGGAAAATCGAGCGTTACGATGATGGCGATCGAAAAGAAAGAACAAATGCCGGCTGACATCGAAGAAGTGGAAGAAGGTAGCGAAGAAGGTATCATCTTCAATCTCGGATGCGGTCCGCAAGAGATCGTGATCAACGATGAGACGAATGAGATCTACGGTGTGGAAGCGTGTGTATGCACAAGCATATTGGATGAGGACAATCGTTTTAATCCGCAATATGACATGTCTACCCGTAAATGCGCTTTGACCAGCCAAGTATATCTTGCCGTAGGGCAAGTACCTGATTTCTCTTATCTCCCGCTCGGATTGCAGGATGAAATGGAAATACAGCGCGGCAAAGTAAAAGTTACCGACAACGGTCAAGTCGCAGGCGTTCCGTGGTTATTCGCGGGCGGAGATATCGTTCACGGTATGGATATCATTCACGGTATCGCGGACGGACATTTGGCAGCTTACGGTATCGACCAATTCCTGTCAAAAGAAAAATAAACAGCCTAGCAATAAAATTAAAATATATAAAAAAAAGTGAAGCGGCAACGCTTCCTTTTTTGTTTACACATGATATACTTGAAAAAATATATGTTTAACAAATGAATTTGGGGTTTTGTAATGGATTTATTTTTGTGGATTTTTCTAGTAGTTTTTATGGGACTGATTATTGCAATATTTAAGCACAAGCAAAAATACACAATAGTTGCAATGGGAAAAACAGGCGCTGAGTTAGATCGTAAGCGAGGACAAATCCGCGAGATGTATCCGTCGAATATTTCATGGAGAGGTTTTCTTGTTGATTCTGACAATACATTTCAAAAAAACTTACTGGTATATATGGTAGCTGAAGATAACTCTCTTTACTTTGTTGATGATATGGATATGTTAGTCAAGTATCAAATCACCATTAACAATATTAATCAATTTGAAAAAGTTAAATTAAATGATCTATACTCTAACACTGATTTGAGTATTCCAGACGTTGAATTTGATCCCGGCTTACCTGTTTTCATGATTGCACATACTAATGAGCAAGATGATCATTTAGTGTGGTATTTCTTTTTTGAGTCATCAGAGTCTTCTTTTATGTATAATAGATTGATTCCGGGACAAGATACCGTGTTGACCTACGTTAAATCTCAAATTCGAAAGAATAAAAGATAGGAAAATACATAATTAATAATAAACAAAAAGTGAAGCGGCAACGCTTCATTTTTTATGGTATAATTTGATTATTAACATTATATGGGGGAAGGTAATACTATGTTTTCAAATATCTTTTTGTTCATATCTTTATTGTTCTTTGGATTAGTTACGCTAGCGATTAATAGAAAAAAAGCTCAAAGAACTCCTACTGAGATAAATAATATCTCTGGACTTGAAAAAAACCATGAAAAGTTGATTGAAATGTTTCCATCAGATCTTTCACAAAGAGGATTTTTTTGCGATGAAGCAAATACGATTCCAACAAATTCCATTGTCTATGTCATTCTTGAGGGAGAGTATTTGCATATTATTACTCAGGATGATATGCAAGAAAAATTACGAATCCCGTTTAAAAGAATCGTAAATATCACTACAATGTCAAGAAAAAAATTTAATATGAGTATTACAGGTACAACTATTTCAAATATCCCAACATCCGAAATTGGGCTTTTTCTTCAATTTAAATACGATGATTCAGATAATGAAAGCGCATCTTATTTTCTCGGAGCGTGGGATGTAGCAAGTAACGAATATAATCTTTCAAAATTCCGTCGAGACAGGTTTAGGAGTTACATTGATAAAAAGGTTAGTGAAAATCAAATTCAAGCATTCTAAGTTAACTACAAATAAAGTTCTATTTACTTGTCTTGTTACGTAGCCTTCATCAATGATTGACATTCAGTCCGTTTGTATTATACTGTAAGAAAGAAACACAATTATAATATTCAGTGCTCGTATCACTGAAAAGGGGAGAGGGTTATGTACAGGGCAATACTTTTTTTGATTGCGTTGATGTCTTTCGGTTTTATAATCGAAAGGAGAATTAGAAAGAAGTACAATATCGAAAGGGAATGGGGCTTCAATTTTGTCAATAGGATCGACAAATTCGGTACGATCGCTATTTACATTATCGTTCCGATAAGTTACTTGATTATTCTTCTTAAAAACGAAATGAGAATTCCGAGCGGCGGTACGCCTTTTATATGGCAGTTTATTTTCGTGTTGTATCTTTTGCTCGAAACATTTCGCACTGTTATGCAATGGAGATACAATAAAGACGCTAAACGATATATCCTTGGTATTGCGAATATTGTCTTTAGTTTGATCGCTTTAATTGGTATTACATTTATTTTTTCGTGGACGTCATGAACA
Organism: uncultured Anaerofustis sp.; assembly: GCA_963674555.1. Taxonomy (GTDB): domain Bacteria; phylum Bacillota; class Clostridia; order Eubacteriales; family Anaerofustaceae; genus JBGMEA01. Next base: position 1,358,480 of record OY771429.1, read on the forward strand.
TTGCGGCGGTGTATGCGATGCTGTAATCAAGAGACATTTTAGATGATTCACATCACAGGAAAAGGAGACGGGGACATGTTTAAAGGAATGCTTTTTTTGGCGGTGATATTAGTTGTATCACTCGCAACGCATATTTTGTTCAGGAATAAACTCAATATCGAAAAAGAGTATATCTACGAACCCGTTAATAAGATCGATAAATACGGCGGGATCGCTATTTTAGTGGTTTTACTGATCGGGTATGGATTTGTTCTGTTTACGACGGATTATGATTCGACATTCATAGCTCAGTTCATTCTTTTGGAAGGCTTTATACTCAGTCTGTTCCGTACCTATATGCAGTGGAAATACAATAAAGAGGCTAAACGATATGTGCTTTTAGCTGTAGACGATGTCTTCGGAGTGATCGCACTTCTGGGCATATTATTCGTTTTTCCGTTGGCGTAATGAACATTACAAGAGTTGTAAGTAAGAAATATTGTATGTCATCCACATCACAGGAAAGGGAGAAGGGGTATGTTTAAATCGGCAATTTTTTTAGCGGTAATATGTGTCATCGCGCTTATAACGCACTTTATTCTAAGATATAAATTCGATATTGAAAAAGAATACATTTATGAATCTGTTAATAAAATCGATAGATTCGGCAGTATTCTCATTGTTACGGTTTCGCTCATTATCTACATATGGTATGCTGTTGTTCAGTTTAAAACATATAACAGTGCTGCATTAATTTTCGTACCGTATTTTTTATTGATATACAGCCTTGTGCTGGGGATATTCCGCACCTATATGCAATGGAAATATAAGAAACATACGAAACGCTATATTCTTTGGATCTCATCCGATGTGTATGGTTTGATCGCGCTGTTAGGGATGGTATTTGTTTTTCCGCCGACGTAAAAGTATTGAGGACATAGTTTAATGAGAAGCTACGAGGAGTTGTGATCCCATGCAAAACTTTATTATTTTCTTTGTGATCTATTTGATCTTTTTCTCTTTGACCGAATGGATCGTAAGGCGAAAATTAGATATCAAAAAGAAAAGGAAGTTCGCCGAATCGTATGTCAATAAAGCGCATATCATCGGAACGATCATCATCTTTTCAATAGCGATCGCAAGCGGTGTTATCGTCGCGTTAAGTTCGGCAGTCGCATCGCCCGTGTATTATTTCTTCTGGGTGGGATTGTTCGTGCAATCGGTCTTCAGCGCTTTCATGCACTATAAATACGATAAAGCGTCAAAAGAGTATATCATCAGCATTATCGAGATCATCTTTGTCGGCATCGGCTTTGCGGGGTTACTTATCCTGCTTCCGTACGTTACGCCGTTTTGTATTGTGTCTTAAATATTGCGTCGCAGTCAGCGGCGTTTTTTTATTGCGCGGTCTTTATGGAAACAACGCATGCGTTGTGGTAAACTGGTGTAAAGATTTTTATGCTAATTAAAAGCAGAGGTGAGAGATGGAAAAGGGGAATGTGCTCGGTTGGATCGGTGTCGCAATCACTTTGTTAATATCGGGGATATGGTCGTATTGGGGAACATTCGAGTTTTTCCATGAGGGCACATACGCGGTCAGCTTTTGGGAAAACGCGTTTATGTTCTTTTTTCAATATATGGCGTTCGCGTTTGTATTTATGGGGCTTGCGCTCGTCTCTTTAAAATTCAAAAAGATCGGTCTTGTCTTGCATATCGTTTTAGGCGCGTTTGCCGTTTATTTTTTCAACGGCGCAAACTTTACCGTGCTCGGGCTGATGATCGTTATACCGTTTGCGCTGCTCGGAATCTTATATTTTTTCGGTGATCCGAAACCGAAGAAGTGGGCGTATCGACTGGTCATTTTCATACCGCTTATTATCATGATCGCCATATCGATCCCGCAGGGGATCAAGATATCAAAACGCGTAGATGACGGCGATTACGGTATGCGGATCGTGGAAGGTAACGGTGTGACCTTGGCTTGGGCGCCGAGAGGACCCGGTTGGCCCGACGAAGGGATTTCGTGGGATGAAGCGAACGAGATATGTACATACTTATCCGAAGACGGAACGATGATCCTAGATACACCTCAAAATATTTGGCGGCTTCCGACTGTTGACGAAGCGGTGCGTTCGATGATGCTGCACGGAGAAAACGCGGGCGGTGTGTGGGACGCATACGAAGAAAAGGCGACCTATGAGGTAACCCCAGATAAAGAATCACCCCTTTGGGATATCCATTCAAAAGTGATCTATTATTGGACAGCAGATACATCGAGACTCACGGATACGCAGGCGTATATTATCGTCTACCACGGCGGCGTGTATGATCGGTATAAGACCAACAGCCAGGATTATTTAAGTTTCAGAGCGGTTAAGGAAGTGGATGTAAAGTAACAGTTTTTAAATGCTGTCATATAGGGAGGTTATAAGATATGAAACAAGGTCAATATGCTGAAATTATGACTGAATATGCAGAACATATATATAGAGAAAACATAAATCAAACAGAGCGAAATTATCGTTTTACTGCATCAGAAGGAACATCACGTGAAGTTGATGTTTGTACAATCTTGACCAGTGGTGAAATGATAGCATTTGAAGTTCGCGACAGGAAATCAACACAAGGCATTGACTGGATAGATCAGATCATCGGTAAATATGATGGATCACCTTTTTCGCAGATTTGGCTTTGTACATTTGATGGATGTTCTTTATCATCTGAAGCAATAAAAAAGTTGAATTTTCGAAAAATCGGCTGGAGAGATTTCACTCTTGTTAAGAATATGCCTGATGAAGGAATAGGTGCAGCGCTAATGGTTGAAGGCATATCTCCAATCAAAGATGATATCGAAATATTAGTCAATGACAAGAAATTCCGTGATCTCCAAATAAATACTACTGGCCAAAATAATTTATCATTTCAAAATGAAAAAATTAATCAGTTTCGAACTATAGCTGCTGTCAATTTTTTAGCATTTTATGGTATTAATTTTTTTGAGATTGAGGATGAGTTGGATGTAGACAATATTAAGAATAATTTTGGTGCAAACTATCTAAAAATAAAAACAGTAATACCATTGCAACATAAAGTATTTGTGGACTTTTTTTGATGAAAATTATGTTATAAAAAACAATGATGAAGAATCGACTATGTTTGCAACTAAAGAGAAATCTATATTTGTTGCTAATAATCAAATTGTAATTAACCTCAGTTATTTTGGAAATATGTATAAAGAAGATGTGGTATTAAATTCACAATTTTTTATAAATATAGAAGCCATTCCAAAGCAATATAGGAAGAATCTTTCAGGTTTTAGACTCATTGATGTAGATGGTACTGGGAGTGGGATGGCTATAACAAAGATATATGGAGTATGCTAATGGCAGTCAAATGAAACTTTGGTAATTCTCTTGGCCTTGATTAAACTTCTCTACATAAGTATATGCATTGTACATAAATGTAGAAAATAGATTAATATAATTATATATTTCAGAGAGGGCATTTTATTGAAAACCATCAGATTTATGCGGGATAAAGACATCGAAGATATCCTAGCGATATATAAACCCTATATTACGGATACGACTATCACCTTTGAGTGTAATGTTCCGTCGTTGGAAGAATTCACGAAAAGGACAAAAACGATCGCTGCCGATTACCCGTATCTCGTTTGCCTGTCGGACGATAAGATCGTTGGGTATGCTTATGCACATAGGCATCATGAGCGGGACGCGTATCAATGGAATGCCGAATTATCCGTCTATATCCATAAAGATCATATGCGCTGCGGTATCGGTAAAGTTTTCTATAACGCGCTTATCGATATGCTTAAATTGCAAAATATTCGGAATGTCTACGGTTGCGTGACGGTACCGAATGAGAACAGTGAGAGATTTCATGAATCTTTCGGTTTTCGCAGAGTCGGTGATTTTTTTAATACAGGTTATAAGTTAGGAGCATGGTTGGATGTTGTGTGGTTTGAAAAAGCGATCGGTGCGTATAACGTTGATCCCAAGCCCATTCTCTCGATCTCAGAATTAAATCGAGAACTGTTAGAGGGTATTTTGGAGCGATATAATGCGCAACTCAATTAGTTTAGATGTGTAATAATAAAAAACAATACCGACCTTATTTCTAAGGTCGGTCTTTTCTATTGTAAGGGTGTGTATCAAATAGTATTTTATGCAGACCTATTCTTGCGGTTGGTCTCTGACAATAACTTCGCAATCACAGTCCATTACAGGATCTTCGCGTATGATATTCCCGACGCTGTCTATTTCGATCAACCCCGATCGTGGGTTCTTGATCGAGATGATATTCCCTTTGATGTCTGCTTGGACATCCGAATATTCAAAGGATAAGTCCGTATCTTCCATCGTGCAGTTGATCAATCTCAAATTTGTGCAATAGCATAAAGGTTGTGTCCCGATGATCTTACAATCGATCAATGTCAACCTGTCGGAAAACCATCCCAAGTATTCCCCCTTGATAACACTATTACGTACTGTGACGTTTTTAGCGTGCCAAAAAGCATCCTTGGTATCAAATTGAGAATCTTTTATATGTAAGTTTTTTACATATTGAAAAGAGTATTTGCCATGCATTTTTACATGATCGAGTGTTATATCACTGCTGTCAAAGAATAAGTATTCCGAAGTGATCGTCGTATCGCTTAGCGTGATGTGGTCGGACTTCCAACCGAATTCCGGAGAAACGACCTTGCAATGAGTTAGCTTGATATCAGAACATTCCCGCACAGCCTTAATGCCGTTAAGATTGCTTTTGGTGATCGTGCCGTTTTCCGCATACCATATCGCGGCTCGTGTCAATTCGTCCATCGTACATTCGGATAGCTTAAAATCAGTTACATGCCATAATGGATATCGTAAAGAAAAGTCGCACTTCGTCAGCGTGATATCACTTGCTTCTTTCAATACGGATTCGCCGTCTTGTGTTCCCGCGAACGTGCAATTTATGATATCGGCATCCTGTAAATGATACAGCGCGCGTTCCTCGTCAAATTTTTTATCTATGATTTGCTTTCGCATAAAAAGTCTTCTATTAGATCAATGATCTGATTTGCATCATAACATTGGAGTTGGGTTCAGGGTCAAGGTTTTTCGCATTTTTTATGCAAGAAATTATGGTTTCTGTAATTCGAAACAGGTTCATTTTTGACATTTGTAAAATTTTACAAAGAAGTGCATTCATTTTTTGAATCTTACACGTTTACATTCGACTTGTCATGGCGTATTATAATGTTAAAATGAAGATTCAATGCAAAAAGGAGAGAGAATGTATGTTATATGACGAGAACTTACTGGAAGAAAGAAGGCAGATATTAACAGACGTTTATACGGGTACGATACCGAAAAGGGTGCCTATATGCGTATCCTTGGGTACGGAAGTATATATCGAAAAAGCAGGTCTTCCTTTGGCTGAAACACAATGGACGGGTGTGGGTCTGGAAGAAGCGGTCGAAGATGTTGTAAAAAATATCAGAAGCGATACGTTTCCCGGGGACTCTCCACGACCGCCGGCGTTTTCGGAAATTTCGGGCAATGTTTTCTGGCGAATGGGTAAAAACGGATTTATGCAACATCCCGAAGCGACCTTTATGCCTGTGGAAGAATACGATAAATTTATCGAAGCGCCTTATGATTATTTTATCGAGACATTGATCCCGCGCATGCATAAAAAAATGGACACGAATCCCGAAAGACGCGCATTGGTGATGCACATGGCGATCACCGCGCTTAATCAATTCCGAATGAACCGAGGCATGATGAGCGGAAAACTTTCGGCAAAATACAGTTTCTTCAGTTTGCCGCCGACACAATTTGCTTTCAGCTTGAATCCTTTCGATTTTCTATCCGATGAACTCAGAGGGTTCACGGGGATCATGTCGGATATTAAACGTAATCCGCAAAAAGTATTGGATGCGACCGAAGCGTTACTACCGATCCTCGCGAAATTCGCATTGCCGAGACAGATAACGAATATCAGCGCGACATTCATGCCGTGCCATCTTCCGACTTTCCTAAGGACTTCGGAATTTGAAAAATTCTTTTATCCGACATTCTCGAAGCTCATTCACGCGACAGCCGAAGCCGGTCAAGCGTTTACGGTTTTTTGCGAAGACGATTGGAGCCGATATCTCGATCATCTGCAGGATCTTCCGCAGGGCACGAGATTCCAATTCGAGTACGGTGATCCGAAAGTGATCAAAGAAAAACTCGGTAAGGATCACATTATCAACGGTCTGTACCCTGTTAATATGCTTAAGACACATACAAAACAACAGTGTATCGATAAGGCGAAAGAACTCATCGACATACTCGCTCCGGGCGGTAACTATTATTTCAATTTCGATAAGTCTCCGTTAAGCCTTGCGACAACGAACTTGGATAATTACTATGCGGTAGTCGATTACGTTGCGAACAATGCTTATTATGACAATGCTGGCGAAAGAGCGTTCCATTCCAAACGTGAAGATACGATACAAAAAGTACGCCATACGATCCCCGCATTTCAATCAAAATATTACCAAAGCGCGGAAGATTACGTCGCTAACAACAATTACCCGATCCAAGACATCGTACCTGTCGTAGCGAATGTGATCCAGGGCTATGAAGATCAAATGTTCAATACCGTTATGGATATGGTATAAGTATATAGTTATCCAAAAAAGAGCCGAAACTCGGCTCTTTTTTGGTTTTTTAAGGTATAATGATAACGAATATAAAAGACAATGCGATGAGGATTTATAGGTTATGGATGAACGAATTGATAGGAATGTTATAACAGAAAATTTATTGAAATTGATGGAAGCGACCTATTCGCAGGCGGGATTAAAGCATCTGGTCAATGTCGGTTTTGAGATCTTAGGGAATCCTTTTTTTATCTGCGATATTAGTTACAAAATACTTGGTTATTCGGATTGCGAGATAGACGATGAAATCCTTCATTGGGAGCATATTAAAAACGATCAAGTCGCATATGAAACAGTCTTAAAGATCAAATCCCAAGGCGTTTTGGAAGAGACGTATAAAGGCGCGGAACCGGTCCGCAGACAGCTCGATCATGAAAGTATAGCGTCTATGGCGGTAAGGATCGCGATCGATAACAAGCCTGTTGGGCATATCGTCTTGTATGAATACTTAAAACCTTTTTCGGAGACCGATAAAGTACTTTTAATGAAATTTGCCGAAGCGGTTTCCAATGAATTATTGAAAAACGAAGCACACCTGCGTGCAGGTAAACTGGATGAGATCACTTTGGCTGAAATGCTGCGGTTGGATGTCAAGCAAGACGCGACGCGCATAAAGATATTGGCGCATGATTTTGCGACAAAGAAATATCTGTATGCGCTCTGTGCCAGTCAAGATAAGCGAAATCCCGCGAAAGCTTCTTTGAATTATCTGAAAGACATTATAACAGAGATCATTCCAGACAGTATCAGTGTCGTTTATAAAAAGGATATCGTTGTCCTGATCGGCAATGATTCTCCATACACACCTTTCAGTGAGCCGCTCAGAAAGCAAGTGGACGATTTTCTGGCGATCAATTCGATGTATGCCGGTTTGAGTCGATCCTTTACCGATATGGGAAATTTGAAAAAACATTATCAATTTGCGCGCACCGCTTCTTGGTTCGGCGAGATCTACGATCAGTCCTATCGTGCCTATCTTTACGATGAATATTATTTATTCGACCTTTTCGCCAGTTTGGAACTAAACAGAGAGCTTCAAGATTTTTGTAGCGACGCGGTACTTGAAATGATGCAATACGATAAAGAAGCAAATACCGACTATTTGGAAAGCGCGCGTTGCTACTTGGAAAACGATAAAAACTTAAATAAATGCGCGCAGAAAATGTGCATGCATCGCAACTCGATGGATTACAGGATCAAGAAGATCGAAGAGTTATTTCACGTGGATTTCTCCGATGAGAATTTTTGCTTTTCGTTTTATTTATCCGTTAAGATTTTAGCTTATAAAAAGATTTTGCAATAAATAACCGGAATGAATTAAAAGACATCACTTCAAGTGAAAGTGATGTCTTTTAATATTTTGAACCTTAAGTTTACACCCTTTATTCTATCTTTATATATGATATATTATAATCGATTGATTTTATCCTTTTGAATATTCAAAAATTCTTGTCAGTAGATTGATTTTATGATAAAATTAATCGATTATTCAAAAACTTTTAATCATCGATTAATTTTTAATTGGGAGGAATGGATGAAAAACTTCAAACGCTTAATTTTATTTGTGCTTATAGCACTCTTTATATTCTCCGGTTTCGGAGGCGGTGCTGTATTTGCCGCTGACGCACAGGAGATCGACATCAATGTTGATCAGGACGATCTGCTTGATATCGTGCTTACACTAGGAGACACCGACTCGGATGTCTCGACATTGGAGGATGATCTGCTCGCGGCACTTGTTTCAAAGGGAGTGCCTGAAGATAAGATCATGATCCAGGCAGTGGAATCGAGCGATGTAAGCGCGGGAGACACTTCTGCCGGATGGGAAGTCTTTGATCATACCAACTATCCTGAAGACGAGATTGCGTATTACAAACCATATTATAACGAAGTCAATGGAAACTTCTATTTGCACGATCATATCGTGGTTAGTACGACAGACGGTACGGATATCGATTTCTATGGATATGGAGCGCCTTCATATAAAGACTTCATGTATATGCCTAACAGCGATCCGGGCAAAAAGATCATTGACTTTTATATAGAAGAAGGCGAATTCTATGATGCTATAGACGGTCCTGGATTTCTTCTTAATACCAGCATGTCCGATGATGCTTTCCCTGCAAAAACTATGACAGGATATATGCTATTTTTTAAATATACAACAATGAGTTCCAATCCTCCCGTTATTTATCTATATTCATTTTCAAATGTGAATGTGTATAATTTTCACGGAAGCACATCAGGGGTAGTATCCAGCGTTGCAAATATTGGAACATTGGTAGCTACCGCCAGCGTATCTCCATTGAATAGTAACGTAGGTACAATTCGAAAAGTAAAAATTGAAGCGACTCCTACAGGGATGCAAATGTGGTACGCAGATGCTGCATCTGGAGACCCTGACAGTTTAACTTTGAATCAAGTAACATGGAATTTAGCAGGAGGCGGCACTAGCACCGAAGTAACCTTAACAGATACCGGTTCATACGGATTCGGTCCGTTGAATTCATATCTTTCACATGGTTGTAACAGACCTACGCATTTTGTTTTTAATGACATTACGATGAGCACGGAATCGTCGAAACGGTTCTCGGAAGTTATTCGTGAACCTGAATGGCGCGATGAATCGAAACGCTTTATCATCAATGCTGAAGACGGCGCTGTAGGCGACTTTTCCGATCCTGAAGCGCTCGGTGAGATCCTTGCAAGACTCGGTAATGAAAATATCCACTACTTAGGTTGGGGATATGATGATGCCGATGGTGAAGCATTTATAACAAAAAATGACGGAAACGGGATCTATATCGATAAAGACGATGCCGCGACCGATACATACAGTGAACAGATCAATGCACTTGCACAATATATTTACGATGAATATGTTGACGGTGTGGTCAATGATACGGAATACTTACTTTACGGTAAACCGAGTTCACTTTCCATAACACCTGAAACCGAACAGACAAATACGGCCGACGAGGATTGGCCGAACGGTAAATGGTATATCGATCACGACGAAACATATTATGAAAATTCCACGGGTGTTGCTCCGTATGATGAAATGGAGTTAAGTAATCTCGACATCTCATTTATTGAAACCGGGAAATATGACATCCAATATAAAGGAGAGATCGTTAAGACGGTATATGTGCATCGACAACCGGTGGCGTATTTCCTTGTCAGTGTTAACGACAGCTATGTTGTAGATATAGATAACAGAGCATATGATCCGGATTTTGAATCGGAAGCCGATAAAGGGATCAGTTCGACTGCATGGTATTATAAAGAAACGACTGCTTCTTCTTGGACTTCCGGGCAACCGACGACCTTTGAAGCAGATAAAGAATATATCATAAAGCAAGTGGTAACGGATTACTACGGTGTAGAAAGCGATCCGTATTTAAGATATGTATCGACTTCTTCGGGCGGGGATCCTTCCACCCCTGTTGCGCAATTTAAAGTAGCACCGTCACCGCTACGTACATATATCACACAAACCGTCAGTTATGATGAGACTTCGTATGATCCAAACGGCGAGGGAATTGCTAATGAACTTTGGAAAATCTCATTGGATGGTGTTGAGAAATATAGTGGCTCAACACAAATGACTGATTTCTCGAATGCTACAACATATCCCGCCGGCACATATAAGATCACGCTTGAAGTTCAAAACGACAGCGGTATCTGGTCTGAACCTGTCGCAAGATATTTGACTGTTATTCGAGATACGACTGATCCGACAGCGACATGTGACTTAGCAAGCGGATCATATAACGAACCGAAAGTTATAACATTGACATTCAGCGATGAAGAAGGCGGAAGCGGATTCAGTTATCGATATGCGGTTTTGACTGATTTAGCTACAGAACCTACGGAATGGGGTTCGATGGGTACAAACAGTACTTACAGCATAGCGGTAAACAGTCTGGGTACATATTATTTGCATTATAAAGCAGCTGATTACGCAGGCAACGAATCAGATCCTGCTTACTTCGGACCGTTTACATTTGAGGATAATTCACCTCCTTCTACACCGACTATAGAAGTAACACCGGCATACTCTGACGGATCTTGGTCTATGGTCGCTTTGATTGTGACAGCTTCCGGTTCGACCGATGACTTTACGGCTGATGATGATCTTTTATATAAAGTATCGACGGATAATACAACTTATACGAGTGGTAACAGCGCAACCTTCAGTACGACAGGAACATTTACAGCGTACTTTAAGGTTGAAGATGAAGCACATAAAATCAGTACGATCGCAACCAAGACCGTTAAGATCGATGTTGACGATCCGACTGATCCGACTATAACGATGGTATCAAACGGCTCACCGTATACGGCAGGTACCTGGGCTACTTCGGACATTGATATAACACTTAGCGGTGCCAGCGATGTCGGAAGCGGTGTCGGAACTTATCAATATAAAATAGATGACGGTGAATGGCAAGATAGTAACACGTACACATTCACTACAGCAGGAGAATATACGCTTTATTATCGCACGAAAGATGTAGCGGGTAATGTATCCGAAACACTTTCAAAAAGTGTGAAATTAGATAAATACCCATCAAAAGCAGTTGATGATTTTGTAAGTGTAAAAGAAGATAGTTCTATCCTAATTGCAGTGATGCAAAACGATATAGACCTAGACAGTACATTTAGCATCAAATCCTTTAGCGCTCCGATCCACGGTACAGTCGTAAAAAGCGGTTCAGGTTTGAAATATACACCCGATAAAGATTTCTACGGCAAGGATGTATTTACCTATACCATTACAGACGGACCGCATCAATCGTCAGCGATTGTAACAGTTACGGTAACAAGTGTTAACGACGCGCCTATTTTGCAAGACGACAGTGTAAATGCGATCTTTGAGACAAGTGTAACGATCGATGTGCTTGCGAATGATACTGATTTGGAATCCGATGTCTTGACACTTTCATCGGTATCGACTCCGCAAAACGGGACCGCAGTTATATCCGCAGGTAAAATACTATATACGCCGGCAGATGACTTTATCGGTACCGACACCTTTACCTATACGGTAGTTGACGGTTCAATCACGAAAACCGCAACGGTAACAGTCGAAGTAGCGTATCCCGCAGGTTTCAAAGAAACGACCGTGATATTCAATCCAACTGATGGCGGAGATGACGGTGGAGACGATGGCGGAGATGGTGGAGATGACGGCGGAGACGGTGGAACCGGTGGCGGTATAATTATTACAAAACCGCCTACAAACGGAAAAGTCGAAACATCCGGCGGAAACATTTACTACACGCCTGACTCAGGAAAAGGCGGTGTTGATACATACAGCTTCGTAATGGAAAAAGACGGAGAACAAGTTGAGTATACGGTTGTCACGATAACCGATCCGACTACCGGCAAAACAGAAACGATCGGCTATGGTTCAGCATTGCAAGAAGATAGTTTCGAGACGTATAAGAATCAACAACTCGTGATAGATCTTGCGGATCTGATCGGTGATTTCGATAACATGAGCAGTTGTACGATCTGCGGAGTACCGCAAAACGGTTCGGCTTATATCGAAGACGGTAAGTTGTACTATACGCCTGATGAAGATTATGTAGGCATGGACGGTATTGCCTTTACAGTAAATATCAACGATGAAGAGATCCCATATGCCGCAACATTGAGCGTTTTGGATAAGAGTTCATTCTTCTCATGGGGATGTGTGATCGGTTGGATCATCGCAGGTATCCTGTTGTTGTTCAACTATATGAGGCACAGAGTATTCTACGGAGATAGAAAAATGCGCGCAATGCTCTATGCAATCGTAAGCGTAGCATTGATGTTGGTATTATGCTGGCTTAGAATGCACTTCGGGTATATACCTTCAATTGTGATCATGGCCGTATATATTGTTGGAAACTATATGTACGCACAGCGCGGAACGATGAATGTGTAAATCAAATATGTTTATCGAAAATTAAAATAAAGCCTATGGGATCAATCCCATAGGCTTTATTGTTTTTATGCAAAAATCTTACTTACATACGATTTTATGTCGCAGTATGCCGATAACGTATTTCGCAAACAAAATCCAATTAAATTATAATAAAAATAAAATCGCCCCGAAAGACGATTTGTTTTAAAAAATGGTGACCCATGAGCGATTCGAACGCTCGACACCTTGATTAAAAGTGTCAGTCAGGTATTTATATGCATCTCTAAAATGCGGATATGTAATGTGTTTTTTTGGCTTTAAATAAAGGATTTTTTGCTATTTTTTTATTATGTTTGAAAAAGTCAGGATTCCTAATTTTCACCAATATTCTCTGATTTTATTGACCGATAGGCATACTTAGGCATACTAATCTTTTCAATGAGGCACATTGTTAACATTTGTTTTTTTCGAACAAAAAAAGGGGATAAACATCCCCTTAGTCAAGTTATTTAATAGGCAATTTTTTGCATCGGCAGTGAATTTCTTCGCATGCTCCATTTCCACCAAGTTCTGCATAACTTTTAAAAAGCACATCAAGATTATCTAGATCTGCCATAGAAATGGCACCTTGCGTAAGATGCTTGCTGCATATTTGATATATTCGATCGTGGAGCATTGCCATTAATGCTGTTTTTAAGGCTTCTTGTTCAATGAATTCATTTTTTACTTTTGAATATAACCATTTTGCTAAGCCTGAAAAAGCAGTGACAATGATCCCAAAAATTACTTCTAACCAATATTTTTTGAGAAAATCCATGATCTTTTTATTAATCCTTCCGTAATATCATATATCTTTTATCTGTTAGTTCACCGATTATTTGATTTTTATACGCATGTAGATATAAGAGCGGATTGACGGAATATATCGCTCGTTCTGCTTCAGAGTAGACATGTTTCGCAGGTAAATTGATTAAATCTAAATGTAGATGTGTACCCTTGCTAGTGACACCTGTGTTACCCATGTTACCGATTTTATCTCCTATCGATAATTTATCTCCAGTTGATACGTCACGGCTTGAAAGATGTTTATAACGAGAAATCCATGTTCTATCATTTACATTATACTCGACTACTATATAATGTCCGACTGTTTTACTGTATTTCGAAATGACAACATTGCCGGGTGTAATCGCATAAATCGGAGCGTTACGCCCTCCATATTCACTGTTCCAGCCGAAGTCTGTGCCGAGATGATTTTTTGAAAATTCTTGTGTTATACCTATATAGTCCACTGGGTAACGAAAAGAAATACTCGTTATTGTAGGGGTAGTAATTTTTTCACTATCTTGATCATATAACAACGCCGTTGGTATCATACCTTTCGGAGCTTTGATGACCGTCCCGACTTTTAACGTTTTCGCGCTCTCTGAGTCGTACCCGTTCAGTTTCATCAAAACTTTGTAATCATAGCCCCAAGTTTTCCCGAGAGTCCAAAACGTATCGTGCTTACGTATTTTGTAGTAGTCATACGCGTCCCCGTTCGACTTATCTGCCATTTGAGGTTCGATCGCTGACTTTGTATCGACGTCTGCCACGCTTTTATCCCCGACCGAAACGTTTGCCGTTTTTTCTTCAGTCGGGGTCACTTCTCCCCCGCATTTTCTTTTGTTTTTTCGAAGTCGATCTGCCTAGCATATTTTGAATATGATTGCACCGTCTTACCCAAAATACCATCGCTTTCCTCAAGCTTACTGTACATCCCAGTTGAGCCAAGATATAAGAATATCCCCAACCATACAGCGCCTGACCAACCGATTGTCTCAGTCGCAAACGTCATCTTCCATCCGATTGCAAACGTCATACTTATCGCAAAACAGATGATCGATATAAACCACGTATTCTCGACGCAAAACTTGAACGCCTTGAGCCACTTTTTTGTCGCCTCTGTCAAATACATCACCGCAACCGATAGCACTCCTCCTAATAAAAAAAGCTGTAAAAACAGCTTTAACTCATCCGTATATTGAAATTCGATCGTCATAAAGTTAATTCTCCTTTGATTATCTAGACCATTTCACCACTGCCAAATTCAGGATGATTCATTACTAAACCATAAACCCAATCTCTGATTTCTTGTGGAATCGTAAAAGACATATTTTTGATAATTATTGATTTTTTATCTATTCTTTTTGCCAACAAATCTTTAATGTCAATTTGTTGAAATTCGATTTTTTCTTCGTCTGTCATATTCTCGATCCCAATAGCTTCGAGTTGGTAATATCTATCTATAACAGACTGAATATTCAATAGTTGATCTTTTTCTTCTAATCGGTAGGATTCATCAACATAACAGGACATTCTTATATCCAATTGATTTAAATCATAATTAAAGAAAACTGTTTCTATTCTTTGATAAGTAGATGTGATTCCTTGTTCATTTACAAGTTCTTGATTTATTCCCATTTTTTTTTACCTCAGTATTTAATTATTCTTTTTTTGACTGCATAGGGTTGTAGATTTTGAGAGCTACCTGAACCATAAGAGCCGGATGATGCACTTGCGCTGTGATTATGGCTTCCTGCATAATTGGTATAGTGGGTACCTTGTGTATTTTTGGTTCTCCATCCTTCAACGATATAATCATTATCTGAAGTCGATGTATACCAAACTGGATATCCATGTCGATGGTTTCCGTTTGAATTCACCGTTACACTTACAGAGTGACTATGCGATTGTAAGTTTTTATTGCCTCCCGTATCCGTCAATGAATTAAAGTCAGAATCACTCGAATTGAAACCAACAATAACTCGCCCTAATGTGTTAGGCAAATTGAAAGTTGTACTCCCATCACCAGATCCATAAGTTGTTCCAATTACCGCAAATAAATCTGCATAATCCGTGCGACTAATCGCAGCACCATCTTCAAGGAGATAACCAGAAGGAATGGTGTTTGCATTCCATTCGAAAGACATCCCAACTGGGCATAAAATACTTCCATTGGCATCATAATAATTTGTTGCCTGTATCCCATTACTATCAACTGATCCCATCATACCAAATGCTGTGAGTCGTTTTTCCGTATCAATATCCATAGTTGGTGTGATGGTTGTAATATTACAAGTATCGATTGTACTTGATAATAAATCAGCAATCTCTATCTCAAAAGAATAGGCTTTCTCTGCATCAAAAGTACCACTAATATTTGCATTATATGAGAATGAGCCTGCGTTCCATACTATTGAAATATTATTCCATGAGCCGTATGAACCACCTACTTCTTTAAATCGATAACGCGATGTGCTACACGTATTAGTTGTACTTAGATTCCAATTATCGTATGTCCCATTAAATGTTAAATTTACTGTTGTTCCAATTAGATCAGGACTTGTCCTTTGAGCTTGAATAGATTCAATAGTTGGTGCAATATAATTGTGAAAATGATCCGTATCGATATCTATTGAGTATGAATTGTAATTGCCTCTACTGTCAGTAATTTTAACTATAAATTGATTATCTTTGCAATCTGTAAAGGTTTTATTGATTGGAAATGTATCGGTATTGCTTGCATACTGTGTACTGTGCCCACTTACAATAAATGAATAACAGTATGTATTCAAGATAGCTCCTTTGTTTACTGATCCTCCATTTGAAAGGTTGACTTGTAAGTTTGAGTAATCTTTAATGATAATGTCATTTGATTCTGTAATATCTACAATGCTTGTATCCGTATCTTGATAACTTATATTTCCCACAGAAAGTGTTGGGGCTCTTCCAGTACTTGAAATTGATCCTGTTGCTGTTTTAGATGAAGTGCTACCAATCTGTGTTGTTTTAGAACTTGAAGTATAAGTTCGCAACTCAAATGTAAAAGTAGTTGAATTTACTGTTTGCATACAACCGTATGCAAGGTCAATTTCATCCGAATCAAGCGTTACATTTCCGCTTGTATATCCATTGCGCGTAGCAATTAACGTGGATCCAATTTTAATTTTTAATTCATCGTAATATGACGAAACATATTTGGTGCAGGGTACACTGAATGCATTACCCACATTTGGATTTGAATCATAAGTAAAATTAGGAACCGTCGAAAGAACACTCCCTCTTGGGATCGTGTCCATTGTGGCTGTTAGACTAACTGTATAATTAGATCCTCCATCAATATAGGATCCAACATCATATGCTGGATGAAATATACCTTTTAAGTTGAAACTCTTTGTTCCATCAGTATCATGATTTACTGTAAATGACCATGTATAAGAATCATCCCCATCTCGTATATAACCATCTTTTCCGTTTGAAGCCGTTGCTACATAAAATTTTACTGAAGTATCCGATGCTTTTGTTGAATCATTTACTTTGAAGTAAATTGCATGATTATCGTCATTATCATATGTATTGTAAGTACTGTCGCGCCACAATTTAATTTTACATGTAACTGTAGAATAGTTGCCGCTAATATTAGCAACAGAACTCCAATATAGTGTCATAATTATTTCATTGCTAATCGTTAATGAACCGTTACCGCTTGCCATTATACATCACTCCTTGCTATGATTATTCTTGAACTTGAAAGATGTGATATAAGAATCTCATCTAATATTACGTCTCCTTCGAATTCTGCACTAGGTGCATGAACTTTTTGATCGGATAATTCTGAAACAATTTCATTCTCGCTATTTTGGATATATAAACTATTATTATCTGCATGTAAAGAAGCGGAATTTTCATTTTCATAATCATTGATAATTAAACCGTTTTGATCTAATATAACACCCTTACCGTAAACTTCATCTTTATATTGTGACCAAACCTGAGCTGTATCCCCCACGATATTTCTGAGATCAGTAATATAAAATTTATCATCATCTGTGTATATCTCAATTTTGGGAGTACTGCTGCTAGCTGTAAAAGTATACGTTACTTCTTGTCTTGATTCTTGTTCAACATCAGTATTGATTAATTCTTCATAATTGGTTTCGTCACTGTAGAGTCTTACATAACTGATATTGCCCGTTACCAAAGCCTCTTTCTTATATGAAAAAGCCAATGTATATATTTCACCTTCAATTACATTAAAAGTTTGGCTCAGTGTCCCGTCAATTAATTCAAGTTCGCTTCCAGAAACTGTATTAAGTTCTACTTCAGTGCTTCTAATTAAATTAAAACTAATAGGATCGCTTGTTTCCCAGTAATCGGTATTCTTATAGAAAGCGCTGTTGCGAATTGTATTTGCTCCGCCTGTCTTTGATAATGAAGCCATAATATTTTCAGATGTTTGCTTGATCGTCGTGATCTCAGATGTGATCTCATTATTGATGCTTTCGATGTTTTGGACAGTACTAGTAATATCATTGTTCAATTTATCTACTTGAAGAACTGTTTTTTGAAGTGTATTTCGAATACTTGATGCTGCTTCATAATTAGTATCACTAGCTTCAACTAAGCTGACATTAGAAGTTGATTTTAACCCCCCGGTAAAGCTAATAACATCATTATAATAATTAGTGCTAATGCTTACATCATTCACATCAAAGATTGCAATGCGATCACTCGGATCTAACGAAGGATCTCCTCGCCATTCCAATGCATACGCATAATACGTAAAACCGCTTACTTCTGTAAACATATCTCCAATAATGTCATATCTTTTGTCATCGTCACCGTAGTCCAAAAACGGATTATTTTCGATCCGAAGTTCGGTCAATCCGTTAGTATCAATTGAAGTCTGATCACTTGAATAAACATTATCTTCTTGAGGAGCACGCGATAGAACCAATGAGTTTACTGGCCCGAAACGCGAATCAAGTGTGTAATTATAATAGTGATCCCCTTCGATATCCTTTACGGCTGTTCCCGATTGTATACCTGAAACGAATTCCAGTTCACCATCTCGGTTTATAACCGCATTACAAAATCCTGCCTGTGCGATATAACCAATTACTTCTCTTAATGTTTCTTCACCGCTTAAATTAGGCTCAGATAATAAATTAAGATCGTAATTATAAAAAGTATTGGTTGATAAAGTTAATCCTGCCATACTGCATACCGCTTCTGCATAGGACTGTAGTGTCAATGGATAAATAACAGAATCCATATACTTGATTAATGAACTGCTTAATTTCTGCATATCATCATAACAAGTCAATGTCCACACTTTACTTACCGTATCAAATTCCGCGGTATAGACATCCGCAGGCGCAAATGGTACATATTCAACAGTGTCATTCTCAAGAGTTACACCCAAATATGGAATAACTCGAGATCCTTCAAAAGAAAGATTCCGTTCTGTGTCGATTACTTTAATAATATATTTTTTGGATATAGTGTTCCCAATAAAAGAGGACTCGGTTTGAGTCCCCCTCTCTATTTCTATACTTTGCAGATTATCGTCATCCAGAAAATCGACCGAATCAATCGTTACTTTTCCGCGAATTTGTCTGGATACCGACTCAACTGCGTTTTTAAAATCTTGTGTTACGTTATACATTAAGCACCTCTCTAAAATTCACTGAAAGTAATGGCGAATTCATTGTAGATCACACCATTTCCCGCATTATAGATATTATTGCTCCTGGTAGGTGAGGCATATACTGTCATAGTTTCTGTGTCTACTCCTGTAGCAGTATCATAATAAGTGATATCCAAAGATTTTTCTGACGTCGCTTGCATAATTAGCTCTTGTTCCGTTTGTTTGGATACTCTAAACGTACAATTGATAACGCGAACGGTTCTTATAACATCTCTGCACAACACGCCTTTTGCGTTTCTGCCTGATGAAGAATCCTCGATATCGACATAATCTACTTGATACGCTTTGATATAATCCGAAAGATCAACATCTTCGAATACGCTTGGAGAAGTTTCGACATTATTTATCGTTAAAAAATTCATATTACATATTCTCCTTTCTTATATAGCAAGGTTAACTGAACCTTGCACGCGGCTGAGTGAATTGATAGAATTCACGGCGACTTTTCCGAAATCGGTTTCGCCGACTTTTAGTACGATATTAAGTGGTTGGTCGGACGATGATTTGCCTGAAAGTGCTGCTGCAACAGCTTGGTAAACGCCTTGAGATACTGATTCAACGATTTGGTTATTGTTCATTACCGCTGTTCTATTTCCAAAATTACTGACCAATTCAGGCCCCGCTTCCCGTGCTATAAACATTTGTCCCGGGTCTAATAAACCACCATTTGCCATTTTTGGTATCACTAATAGGTTTAATTTTTTGATACTTACGCCTGGTATTTTATTGATCAATCCGATTGCTGCATTGATTGCTCGAATAAATCCATTAACTGTATCTTCCGCAAATCCCAAGATTGAGTTAACCACTTTCTTAAAAGCTCCGCTGACTGCGTCTCCTATTTTAGTTCCGATCGATGTAAATTTCTCTTTTACTTTTTCCCAAATACCACCAAAGAACTCTCCGACTTTTGAAAAGATTTTTTTAATACCTGTCCAAATTTTAGCAAAGCCTTCTTTGATTTTTTCGCCGTTACCTGTGAATATCCCAATTAGGATATCGAATACACCTGTAATAAAAGTAACGACACCTGAAATTATACCGGACAAGAAATTCCAAACAACTTGGATACCTGTCATTATTTTTTCGCCGTATTCGTCCCAAAGTGCTTTTAAGAATTCAAATACAGATCCGAATAAACTAGAGATCGTTTCCCACGCGCTTCCCAATGCTGCAAGGATCGCTTCTCCGTGTTCGGCAAAAAATTCAGTAATATAGGTGATGACACCTGATAGGAATTCGACGATTCCACTAACAACGCCGGTTACTTTTTCAGCCACGCCGCCGATAACTTCACCGACACCGCCTACACTTTCGCTTCCTGAAAAAATACTTTCAAAAAGTCCGATCACTAGGTCGATTACGGGTTGGAATGCTTCTTTAAGCTTATCGGTCACAGCGGTTACTTTTGCCGCAAATTCTTCGTTTGTGTTCATTAGGTTGACGAAGTAACCGACTAAGGTACTGACAATACCTGCAATAATAGCAAATCCTCCGAATCCTTTTTTGCTTGTATCAGAAAATTTATTTGCCGCCTTATCAGCTCCTTCTATAGCATTGTCAACTGATTTGACTTCGCCTTTCATCTTTTTAAAACTGGAACGGGCGGATTTTGTCGCGGAATCAGTCATGTTACCCATTTTTTTCGTTTCTTTGGTAACGTCACTTAAACCATCGGCAAACTTTTTACTTTGTTTACTAACAGAAGAAAAATCTGAAACAGCATCTTCTACATTATTGCTAAGATTTTTCATCGTATTTGAAGCATCTTTGCTCCCATCATTAAGTGCATTTACAAGACCGTCGACCATGTAACTGCCTTTTTCATACATCACCTTGCTAGGTGATGTGATACCCCATGCCTCACAAAAAGTATCTAGCATTTCTTTTGAAACGTCAACAATACATTGTTTCAAACTATTGAACTCACCTCTGATTGATTCGGTTAATCCTTCTGTAAACGCATTGCCAAGTTCTCTGGCGCCCTTCTTCATACCATCTGAGATGTTACCTGTTGTCATCTTATAAATAAGGTCTGCAATAGTTTTTACTTCATCTAGAATATTAGAACTTGTTTTGCTAACAAGTGATCTGATAACATTGGTAACACTAGCAACAACACCGATTCCTGATAGCAGTAGAGAAAGAATATCATTCCAAGCAAGTTTTGCAGGCTCAGCATTTAATGTTACTTCTATAGGTATTTCTTGAAGCTTTTCTATTAATTCTTCTACACTAATAGTGTCAACGTTTACTGAAACATTAGGTATTTTTGCTAATTCTGTCTTAAGTAATTCCAATGCAACCATCATTGATGCAATATTTGCAAGAAATATCGACGAAAAAATATTTCCGTCAATTAAAGAAGGGTCTGCTACTTTTGTAAATTCCTCAGCTAAGCTTTGAGCATAACCCATTATATTTTTTAAAGCATCCGGGAATGTACCAAGTGTATCGGATAATATCTGAAGTGCATCTTCCATCTGGTTGAATGTGCTTAAATCAAGGTTTCCGCTTATATCCGCTTTTAATTTATTTTCAGCCATAATTACTCCTTTTATTTATTTTTTGTGATATAATAATTTTAAAATTGGGGGGTTGTTTGGTATGAATATCTTTCGAATGTTGCTTACAATAAGTTCATGGCATCCCATGACAATATGGATTTCTTCAATAAGCTTGGGTTTCACAGCATTTGTTTTTATTGTTATGCCGCTCTTTAGGAGAGTTAGAAGCAAGAGACGTCTTAAAAAAATCTTGAAGACAAATAACGCTGAAGCTGCAATTGCATGCATTGAACTTTCTGGTTTCGCAGGTCCTGATAGTATGCCCGTTGCTACTCCAATGTATTTAATTGCAAATAATGATATGTTAGTATTAACAGCGGCTATGGATTCGTCATTTAGAATTGAAATTCCATTTGCAAAAATAACAACATATACTTTTAATGGATCTAAATTGGATATTACAGTTTCCACAACAAATGGTCCAAACTGGCTAACGGTATCTTTGCGAGATGGTCATAATGCTGACGGAGCATTTAACCGCTATGCTTTAAAACATGCCAATATCATTGACTATATCGCTGCGCGTGTGCCAAAGAAACAAGTGCATATTCGAGTTTAATTTATCAAAAAAACTTGAATATGATTGGAGAAAGCACATACTACTTTATGTTGAAGTTATACTTTATTAGTATTTTTAAATTTTTCATTAAACTGAATTGCAAATGCATCAAACTTTTGTGCTTCCGCATTGACAGTGTCTCTTTCATCTTTCCCATTTAAAGAAATCGGCATATTTGGATATTGATGATTATCACTCAAACATGTTGCGATTGCATTTGTAATATATATCCCGTTAAGCCATGCAGTAAAATTAACTTCCTCTTGCCAAAAGATTTGTTTTTGTTTATGAGCCTCTATAAAAGGCTCTATTTTTTTTGGATTCAAGGTCCAAAACAAAACATAATCAACTCCGATCGCCAATGCTTGCGGAAGCCAACCTTCATGGATCAATTGTTTGAAATTTTGATACTTTATTCTGCTTTGCTTGTCGTTTTGCTCTTGCTCGTTGTATTCCCCTGCGTTTGGTTCTTGCTGAGAGCCCGAAAAAAACCGCTTTCCTTTACCGCTCCCTCGATCTCTTTGATGATCTCGTCAAAATTTCCCCCATTTGCTAAATGAGCTTCGATCTCATCGCCTGCGCGGTCAAAATCTCCGCCCATTGCCAAACTCACAAAACCGCGTACGGTAGATAGCATTTTCTCATCCATAGACGTTAAAGATACGCCTTGGTCTTCTAAAATACACATCGTGTTGAAATTTAGTTCGGGGATTTTATATTCTTTCCCATTGATCTTCATGGTTTGTTTTCTCCTTTAATTCAATGATAATGTAAGAAGAGCCGATAATCGGCTCTTCTGTCAAATAATAGTCATTCGTCTGTGACGAATATGAATCAGATAAATTATACGACAACTTTAGTGATTGCAGTGGAAGGTACGATGCTGATCTTCATATCAACAACAGCGTTGATTCCGCCGCCTACGACCCATGCCGTATGTTCGCCCGACCATTGGAAGATTCCGTCTGCGCCGGCTTCGCCAAATTCTAATTGATAGTTTTGTGATTCTCCGGCCTCTGCTACTACTGCGGCAAAATCCGTATCGGTATAGTTTGCTGTAAATTCCATAGCAGCCATAGCTTGTACGCCGCTGATGAAAGTCTGCGCCGAATCAGAAAGTGTCGTTGTTTCCAAAAGCGTCGGTGCTGCTCCCATATCAGGAAAAGATTTGATATCTACAAGTTTTGCATATGTGCCAGGTGTTTCAGTCTCAATTTTCAATGTTACTCCGTAAGTGCTAATTGCCATTTTTATAATCTCCTTAAATTAAATTATTATTTTTCGTTTGATTTGTTTTTGATTACTTTGACTATACATTTCGCTAGATCCATCATTCCGTCATTTTTACCGTGAACAATGTATTCTACGATTTCTTTATAGTCTTTTTCGGTCAAGCCTCCGTCTACGAATATCTCTTTTACCCGCAAAATATTAAGGCTCTTTTCATACCCGGATTTAATCTCCTCTATTTGAGCGCAAAGTGATTCGATTTGCTCTTGATTCGTTTCGTTTGTTTTTTTTAATTTTGATATCTCAGCGACTGAATCTTTATACTTGTTATTGATTTCATCAAAACGATATTTCGGTATCAATCGCCCGTCATCAAGTATTAACTTATAATCTCCGATCAAGTCTGATATCTCATCATATTTGTCGCCTAATAATGTTTTTAAATCCATAATAACTCCTTTCATTTTTTTCGTTGCATGTCAACGTATTATAGAAGTTCATGCAATGTCGCTTGCAAGTTGCGCATATTAAAAAAGTCATCATAAAGATAACTTTTTTATCGATAATTATTCTGCTGTTTCTTTTTTCAAGTAAGCGACTGATTGTATCCTGGTCGATGAAATTGATGGATATACAAAACTTTGTATATGTACAACTTCCCAACCGTCATTCAATTCATCTTGCAGTTCCGCTTCAACATAATCGACATCACCGCTAATGCTTTTTACTTCAATCATAGTTCATTCTCCTTATCATATTTTGTCATCACTGCTCCCACCCCTAGCTGTAGGTGATGATTTCCCCATATAAATTTGCCAATGTTTTCTTGGCAATCCATTTATCCTTTTTAGATTGGTTTATTAATATCGATCATCATTTATTAATAAATATTGATTATCGATTCGACTTCATTTAAAGCTCTTTTGTGTAACACATTGATCCATTGCGTAGTAAATCCCATGTTCTCCGAAATAGAGTCCCATGTTAAACCGTTTAGGTAACGGTATTCCAAAAGTAAACGGTAATCTGGATCTTTGACGTTTTTTATAACGTCATATATTTCTTTGGATAAATACACAATATCATCGATGTCATCAAGCAATGTTTGCTCTAGATCAACGATCTTGCATATAATCAATTCTTTCTTATTATCGTAAGATTTGTTCTTGACTCCGTTTGCATTGAAAGTTGTTGTAGTTTTTACTGCAAGTTCTCTTAATTTTGTTATTTCACATTCTTTTGCATTAATAAATTCATTGGTTCGATAAATCTTCCCCAAATACTCTTTGACTTCTTTTGTCATACGCCCTCCACACATGTTTAATATTTAGATGATTAAAAATTATTATTAAACCATTCCAAAAAAGAATTTATAATTGGGTATAAAAAAAAGCTGATGCGCATTCAGCCAATTTAAATCTATAAATGATGTAAGCCTCCTAAAAGTTTTGTGCAGTTTAATAGTATCAGCTACTTAACATCAATTACAATCAACTATTTAATTTTTTTTTGAAAATATATCATTTCATAATAAATGAAAGATACTGTTGGTTTTGTGGATGGATGTGGTCATCTCTTTTGATCCAATATGAGATTATCACACCCACCACATCAATTACAATCAACTCTTTTGGTTTAATAATTATTTTTCATCAATATCACTATAACACCATCTTTTGTGACATTCTATGACAGAGAGTGGATCTTCAATATATTTGTATATTAATATGAACGCATTTTATGAGTTGTAATTTTTTAGTTATATTCTCTGTAAATCCTACTGGCAAGCTACGGAAACGTATGACGTTTCCGTGAAAATTGCGGTGTACCGCACCCTTTTGAAAGAAGAAATTAATAAAGCAATTAGAATGTGCAAAAAAATAAATTGATAGAAATGATAAAAAGTTTCGTGCAAAAGCGCTAAAATTTGACGTTTATATATGAGAGGGTTTTTCTCTCAATGTTCTCTGATAACTGAATATGAAATTGTATACTCCGGGAAAATAGAATAAAGAATCTTGTTAATTCCCAAAACATCTGGACTTAGACACCTTGTTGTGGCTTACTTGCTTTGAAGAAAGATAAAGGGGATAGGTGTATGACAAAAACAACAAGAAGAACTAAGGGTGAAGGATCGATCTATCTAGATAAGAATCGTAAGCTTTGGATCGCTCAACTAACCTTAGGGATAAGTGAAAAAGGTAAAAGAGTACGAAAGACCATAAGTGGTAAAACTAAAGTTGAAGTTGTCAATAAGATGAAGAAGTATTTAAAAGAAGATGATACTTCTGTGGTCCCGTCTTCTGCAAAGAATGACGCTCCAATTGATTTCTGTGAATATGCAAAGTACTTTCTTAATACCTATAAACGACCCGCAGTAAAAAGTTCAACCTTCGCATGGTACTGCCACATGCATAAACATATAGAGAAAGAATTTAAGGGATTTGATCTTAAGGATGTAAGTCACATCAAAGTACAGAACTTTCTAAATAGCATAGCAAGAACAAGCGCGAAAAGAAAAGCAATGTCCCAGTCCTGTATCAAAGGGTTTGCACTGTTGTTTAAACAGATCTTTAAACAAGCGCTAAGAGAAGAACTAATCAGCTACAATCCTTTTGATAAAGGTGTTGTGATACCAAAGTCCGATAAGCAGACTAAAGAAGTTAAACCACTCTCAAAAGAAATCTGCAGGCAAATCTTAAAAGCATCCGAAACTTCTAAGGTCTATAAACCGCTTATATACACCCTACTATTTACCGGCATGAGAGTAGGAGAGGTCATGGCTCTTAAGTGGGAGAACATCGATAAGAAGAAAGGTATTATCTATGTAAGAGAAGGTATGAGCAGGCAGAACGTTATAGACGAGGATCTAAATATCATCGAACGGAGAAGCGCTGTGTCGAGCACAAAGACGTTTAATTCAGTAAGACCGATAACGGTAGGTAAAGAAGTATTTGAAGCCTTAGATGAGTGGAGAGAATATTTCGTACATAACACTGTATATAAAGACAGTCCGGATAATAAATATGTCTTTCTTACTAAGCAGGGGACATTAAGAGATTACAATTGTTTTAAGAGACAGTTTAAGAACTTCCTTACAAGAAAAGGGTTTGATGGAGATCATATCAACTTCCATCAGTTCAGACATACCTATGCAACGCTACTAATAGATAACGGAGAGAACCCGAGAGTAGTGCAAGAGCTATTAGGTCATAAAGATGTTCAGACTACACTTAATATCTACACCAGTGTGAGCATTCAGTCCCTTAAAAGAGCAACAAGCGGATATGCGAATTTGTTCAAAGAAGCATAGAAGATAGGCATAAAATAGGCATACTTAGGCATATAGAAAGATGCAGAGAAAAAGACAAAAAAAGAAACCATCGAAAAACGACGGTTCTAAGGCAGAAAAATGGTGACCCATGAGCGATTCGAACGCTCGACACCTTGATTAAAAGTCAAGTGCTCTACCAACTGAGCTAATGGGTCGCGTTTATGCGGTAAATACAGCTTTCATATTATACATTTTGATGGATATGATGTCAAGTGTTAATATTTATTTTATAAAAAATCGGCAAGCGCTTGACTTCTAAATCATAATTATTATAAAATAGATTTATCATACAAGAAAGATATGGAAGTAATGATCGAAGAAATTAAAGAAAGCCTTAGAAAACATCATTTAAAAGCAACGAAACAGCGTATACAAATTATGCAGGTGCTCAGCCAAACGACCGAACATCCGAGTGCGGAAATGGTTATGGATGCGATCAAAGCTAAAGGCATCCACATGTCATTTGCGACTGTGTATAATGTGTTGGAAACATTGGTAGATGCGGGCATCATACGCAAACTGTCGAGTGGAGACGACATCATGCGGTTTGATTATAATACAGATTTTCATATCCACATCCACGATGCGCAATCGGGACGGATAGACGATTATTTTGATGTTGAGTTTTGTGATAAGATAAAAGAATATCTGGTTGAACGCATAGGGGATGGAAATGACATCAAAAAAATCGACTTATTTGTTGAAACGAATTAACTTAAATGTATAACATAAATATGATATATGAGGTTTAAAATGAAAAAATTTAAATGTAAAGTTTGCGGTTATGTCCATGAAGGAAATGAGCCGCCTGAGAAGTGTCCTGTTTGTCAGGCATTAAAAAAGAAATTTGTAGAAATGACCGAAGACGACGAATAAAATTTGATAAAATAATCTTAAAAGATCTGTTGAGTACAGGTCTTTTTTTATTAAATATATCTACTGAATATTTAATATTAACTAATAAATATCACGGTAACTGCATTTTAAAAACTAAAAATAAAGCTTATGTAAAGGGAATCTGTAGATTTTATCAATTCTGCCGAAATCGCAATTTATATGGACTTTTTTGCCTTGCTGATATATTATAATAGGTAAGCGGGAGTAACTATTTTGGAGGACACTTATGGATTTATTTGAAAAATGTTATCAATTTACCGACGCGAAAGAGTCGATCGCCTCCGGCCTGTATCCTTATTTTCATGCCTTGGAAACAGGTCAAGATACTGAAGTGGTGATGGATGGGATCTCGATGATCATGTTGGGATCGAACAATTACATGGGACTTACGAGCGATGAGCGAACGATAGCGGCAGGAGTCGAAGCACTCAAGAAACTTGGGACGGGATGTTCCGGTTCTCGATTTCTCAACGGAACATTAAAATTACATATTGAATTGGAAGAAGAGTTGGCAGACTTTTTCGGCAAAGACGCTGCACTGACGTTCAGCACCGGGTTTCAAACGAATCTCGGGGTGATATCGGGCATTATGGGATTTCATGACTATATCGTCAATGACGCGGAAAATCACGCCAGTATCCTTGACGGATGTCGGTTGAGCTTTGCGAAGAAATCATTGAAATATAAACATAATGATATGGAAGATCTGGAGCGTATATTGCAACGTATCCCGGAAGAAAGCGGTATCCTTATTATTACGGACGGTGTTTTCAGTATGAGCGGTGACATCGCGAACTTGCCAGAGATCGTCAGATTGGCAAAGAAATACGGTGCACGTATTTTAGTTGATGATGCACATGGCGTGGGTATGATCGGAGATTGTGGCCGCGGGACGGCTAATTATTACGGATTGGACGATGAAATAGATATCATTATGACGACCTTTTCGAAATCATTGGCATCATTGGGCGGTTGTATCGTGGCAGAAGAAGATGTGATCGGTTATATCAAACATAAATCGCGACCGTTTATTTTCAGCGCATCGATCCCGCCTGCAAACGCGGCTGTTGCTTTGGAATCATTACGCATCATGAAAAGCGAACCCGAAAGACAAAAGAATTTGATCGAGATCGCAAATTACATGCGCTCTTTATTGAAAGAAGCGGGCATACCGACTTTGGATGGTACGACAGCGATCATCCCGATCTTTACATATGATATCGAAAGAACGTTTATTATCACAAAATTGTTGTTTGAAAACGGCGTTTATGTGAACCCCGTGATCCCGCCAGCAGCACCTGAAGGGGAATGTATGTTGCGTACGAGCTACACGGCGACGCACACAAAAGAACAAATGGAAAGAGCGGCAGGGATCATCAAAGAGGTTTTTGAACAAGTGCAATCATAATTTAATTAAAAACAGATCGAATGATCGGAATAGAGAAGGAAGAGTAATATGATTAAGATGGAAATGGAAGACGGCGGAGTCGTAACGATCGAGTTGGACCCCGTAAATGCGCCGATCAGTTCGGCAAACTTTGAGAAATTAGTTAAAGAAGGCTTTTATGACGGATTGACATTTCACCGTGTGATACCCGGATTTATGATACAAGGCGGATGTCCGAAAGGTGATGGGACGGGTTCAGCCGAAAACTGGATCAAAGGTGAATTCGCAAACAACGGCTATAAGAATGAATTAAAACACACGCGCGGCGTGATATCGATGGCAAGGAGTATGGACAAAGATTCGGCAAGCAGTCAATTTTTTATCATGCACCAAGACGCTCCGCATTTGGACGGAGAATATGCGGCATTCGGAAAAGTCGTAGACGGGATGGATGTGGTCGATCGTATCGCTGAGACGCCGACTGATCTTTTTGATAAACCGAAAGAACCGCAAGTGATCAAAAAAATGGAATGGATCGATCAGTAAAAATTGATTCGTTATGCTCATGAGCAAGGAGAAATATGGATATAAAAGAACGCGCGCAAGCGTATCAAGATGATATTATAAAAGGCATTCAATCGTTTGTAGCGATCAGAAGTGTGGAAGAAGAACCGAAAGATGGCATGCCGTTCGGTGAAGGCCCCGCAAAAGCATTGCAGCATATCTTGGAAATGGGCAAATCTCTCGGATTTGAAAAGGTCGTTAACTTGGATAATTATGCCGGCTATATCGAGATCGGTGAAGGTGACGATCTTGTCGGGATATTATGCCACGTGGATATCGTGCCCGAGGGTGAAAATTGGACGCATGATCCTTTCGGCGGCGAGATCGAAAACGGCAAAATCTACGGCAGAGGCGTTTGTGATAACAAAGGACCGGCTGTTATTTGCTTATATGTACTGAAGATCATACAGGATATGGGTATACCGCTAAAGAAAAGAATACGTTTGGTTTTGGGCGCGAATGAAGAATCGGGCTTCAAATGCATGGAACATTACAGAGCGCAAGAAGGCGGATTCCAAATGGGGTTTTCCCCTGATGCTGCTTTCCCACTGATATTCGGAGAAAAGGGAGTCGCAGATCTTGCGATCTCAGCGGAAGCCAACGGAGATGATTCGATCCGTTTAACAAATATTTTCGGCGGCGAAGCAAAAAACGTCGTTGCGCCAAGTTGCACGTGTAAACTTGAAGGCGATGAAAAAGATCTAAAAGATGCTGCGGAGCAATTCAAAGCATTTGCGCAAGAAAAAGAAATGAAGTATTCAGCGGAGCAAGGTGCAGACGGATTGATATTAAAACTCGAAGGTGTGCCCGCGCACGCTAGCACGCCTGAATTAGGCGTAAATGCGATAACGCATATGTTACTGTTGCTTGGGCGCATTATGCCGAAAAGTCCGTTTATAACTGGTTTCAACGCTTATGTAGGTACTGACCTTAAGGGAGAGCACGCGGGCATTGCGGCAGAGGACGAATACGGCGATCTTACATTGAATGTCGGACTGATCGATTATCAAAACGATCTGATCACAACTGATTTGAATATCCGTTATCCGATCACGATCGATTTTCCTCCATTGACCGAAAAATTAAAAGACACTTTAAAAGCTGTCGGTATCGAACTTTCAGTGGGACATGACAATAAGCCATTGTACGTCGATCCTAATTCGGCGTTCGTTCAAACCTTGTATGAGTGTTATCGAGAGATCACGGGTGATACCGAGAATGAACCCTTCACGATCGGCGGCGGAACGTATGCGCGCGCATTCGAGAATGTTGTAGCGTTCGGTATGGAATTTCCGGGAGATGAAAACCATGTGCACATGGCGGACGAAGTACTTTCGCTCGATCATATCGTTTTGGCAACGGAGATCTATACGCATGCAGCGTGCAGATTGGCAGAGTTGTAAATACGTTTGAACTTTTATATGATTCAAAAGCATGTTATATGCAATGCGCATAGCATGCTTTTTTTGAAAATAAGGGTTAGTGAAAATATCTTTCTGTATTTATTATCTAATGTGCATACGGAAAAAAGAGCTGAAACACAATGAAAAATAAAGGTATTTGTTGTATAATGATTAGAACATGATTTTATGAATAAAGTTATATTAACACTTTTTTACCGCATTCATCGTTAGTAAATCGACATGAGAAAGGAAGCGTACGTGAAATCAAATCGTATCGGCGCAATCATATTTGTATTACTCATCTTTGTGACAGGCTACGTTATTTTTAAAGATAATTCATTGCAGGATATCATCCAAACGGTTAAAATGGTAAATCCGTTTTATTTGCTGGTCGCAGTGTTTATGATGTTTGTTTACGTTATGCTGCAATCGGGCAATCTTTATGTTACGCTTTCACATTTAAAACAAAAACCGCGGTACAGACGTTGTTTGGAATACTCATTCATCGAGTTTTATTTTTCCGCTATAACTCCTTCCGCAACCGGCGGACAACCGATGCAAGTATATTATATGCAGCGCGATGACATCAGTGTGTCTGTCGCTTCGCTGACTGTCTTATTGTATGTATTTTCTTATCAAACCGTTTTTTTGTTATACAGCGCCTCTATGTTCATTTTCAAATATCCGTTATTGAAATCCGTGAATATCCATGAGATCAGATTCTTTTTGATCTATGGTGCGGCAGCTTCACTCCTTTTGATCTCGGGCGTTATGGTTATCGTATTTTCAAATACGACAGCGCATCGTATAGCTGATTTTTTCGTGCGTCTACTCGCGAAGATCCGTATCGTGAAAGACAAACAGAAAGTTTTGGCTAAAGTGGATGCGCAAATGGATGAATACGCCAACGGCGTGGATTATTTAAAAAAGAATTTGGGATTATTTGCCCGCTTGTTTATTCTTATGTTTTTGCAGTTGACTGCCTATTTCAGTATCCCGTTTTTTATCTACCGCTCGTTCGGACTTTCTGCATATGGGTTTTTTGATGTGATCGCTATGCAATGCATGGTGCATCTTTCTGCGGCATCCTTACCGTTACCCGGTGCGGTCGGCGCAAATGAAAATAATTTTTATCGCCTGTTCAGAACGATCTATACACAAAGCATGATCTTTCCGGCATTGCTTTTAAGCAGGGGCATCAGTTTTTACGGGTTTATGATCATCAGCGGTATCATCGCGGCAATCGCTCATTTTAGGACGAAACGGGTCTCTTCGTAAAAAATGATATAAATTTTATGCAATTATTCAAATCTTACTTGACGACTATGATATAATAAGCAAAAAAGAAAGATGCTAACGCGCAAGGGTTTTGATATATGGATTATTATCAAGAGAATATTGAACGTATCGCTTCTTATATACAAGACGGAGAGAAAAAAGACAATGACTGTAAGCTCGGCTTGGAAGCTGAGCATTTTATAGTTGAAAACGACACATGCATAAGTGTAGGCTATTATCAAGAAAACGGTGTGCGGGATATCTTAGATGCCCTGAAACCCTTCTATGAAGAACCCGTGATGATCGACGGAACGATGTTGGGATTGAAGCGAGAGGATGCTTCCATCAGTTTGGAGCCCGCGGCTCAGTTTGAGATCAGCATAAAACCTATGATCGATATAAAACAGATCGAAGAGAGCTATAAAAGATTCTATCGCGAAACATCCGAAATGTTAGAGCAATATGATTATCGACTCATCAAACTCGGATACCATCCCGTAAGTAAGATCGATGAACTGAAAATGGTACCGAAAACGAGATATAAATACATGTCTGAATATCTTAGCGCAAGAGGCAAGTATGCGCTGAATATGATGAAGGGAACTGCTTCTGTACAAGTTTCGATTGATTATACATCGGAAGATGATTTTAAAGATAAATTCAGATTGGCGAATTGTTTTTCGCCCATTATTGCTTTTTTATGCGATAACACGCCGATCTTTGAAGGAAAACCGATCGAAAAATCCATGATGCGCACACAGATCTGGAACCACGTGGATCCCGATAGGAGCATGATCGTACCGGGCGCATTGGATCGTCCTTTCGGTTATCAGGATTATGCCGAATATATTTACAACAGACCTGCCGTTATCACGCATATAGACGGTGAAGAGAAATCAACTAGGGAAACCTTGATGAAAGATATGTTCTCCGATAAACTTATGGAGCCGGAAGACATTATCTATAATCTTGGCATGTTTTTTCCGGATGTACGGGTAAAATATTATATCGAGATACGAATGGCGGATTCTATGCCGGATGCTTATATATTCGCATATACGGCTTTGATCAAAGGATTGTTTTACAATGAGTTGAATCGATCGAAATATTTGGAAATTTTCCGCGAAGTAAACAACGACAGTATCGTTCAAATGAAACATATGTTGATCGAAGAGGATAAAGGCGCGAATGTATTCGGAGAAAATATATTTGATTTTATTCTTACGCTTATCAATGATGCCGGCGAAGGATTGCCCGAAAATGAAAAGCATTATCTTGCGCCGCTGAAGGATCTTGCGCTCAGCAGACAGCATATCTACGAAGCTGAACCAAAGCAGTGTGAGGCATAAGAATCACAACGATTTAACCGTATAAAAGATCGCAAAAGGGGACTGTATGGATACAAAAACACTGAATAGAGAATATATACAGCTTATCGAAAACGATCTTGAAACGACAAGAAAAGAAATACTTGCCGTTCAAAAAGATTTTAAAACCGAAGCCGACCGATTCGATGCGGACCCTGTGGAATTCGGGATCGTTCCCAAATTTTTTACACAGGAGATAAGAGATCATTTCACAAAGATCACCGAAACGATGTACGGGATATTGATCAAAGTGATCGATCGTTATTTAAAAGACGCTGAATATCGCAAGTTATTCGGCTTTGAACCGTTACTTGAACAACTCATCTTATCAAACAGCGGATATGAAAGCTTACTGCCGATCTTACGCATCGACGTATTTTACAATGAAGAGACCGGAGCTTTTAAATTTTGCGAATGTAATACCGACGGAACGAGCGGGATGGGGGAAGAATGGGATATCGCTAAGGCTATGGCAAGTACGACAGTCTTTCGTAAATTTGCCGAAGGTAAACATATCGTACAAGACGATCTGTTTGCAGCGTTGATCGATGAATTCTTAATGATCTATGACGGTTACGACAAAAAGGTTGAAGATCCTGTGATAGCAGTCGTCGATTTTATGGAAAGCGGTGTTTGCAGCGAATTCGAAACATTTAAAAAACGTATCGAAGCGCGCGGTTATAAAGCGATCGTCGCGGATATTCGTGAACTGACATATAAAAATCATTCTTTATATCATAAAGATATAAAAATAGACGTAATATACCGCCGAGCGGTAACAGGCGAGATCATGGCAAAAAAAGAGACCTGTACGGACTTTATACAAAGTATCTTGGAAGAAGCGGTTTGTGTGATCGGACATCCTCGTACACAGATCGCGCATGTGAAATTACATTACATCATTTTATCGATGCCTCAGACTCATGCCTTTTTGACGGGTAGTGAAATCGAATTTATAAAAAAACATATCCCGTTTACAACGATGCTGCAAAACAACGATTACGATCCTGAACAAATACTTTCCCATAAAGATGATTGGGTCATCAAGCCGTCTGATATGTACGCATCTAAAAATGTGTGTGTCGGAAAAAATATGACGGATGAAGAATGGTCTGAATCGTTTGAAAAAGGTGTGCAAAATAATTATTTATTGCAATCTTATTATGAACCTTACCATACAGAGAACGCTTATTTCAGCAAGGACGGCAATTTGGTCGTAGATCATTTCAGAAACATCACGGGTCTTTACGTATTCAACGGTAAGTTTTCGGGTGTCTTTTCGCGTATCAGTAAAAAAGCGATCATAACATCAAACTATCATGGTTTATCAGTGGGCAGTATGTTTGTGTCCTAAAGCTAAAACCCTTATAAAACATATAATAAAAAAACGCAATCGTACGAAACCGTACGTTGCGTTTATTTATTTACTTTAAGCATGCTCTTTGTGCGTGTGCAACCACTTCGGAAGATTCTTTTTTAATAAAGATACCGACAGATAGATGACAGCGCTGATAATAATGATACAGGCGCCCGACGGAATTGCCAAATAATAAGAGACAGTCAGTCCGATAATATTTAACAACAGACCGATAAGCACTGAACCCAAGATCACTTTACCGATAGAATTGAAAAATAATTTTGCGAGGGACACCGGGATAGTCATAAGCGCGATGGTTAAGATGATCCCTACGATCTTTATCAATACGATGATGCCGATAGGGATCATGATATAAATGACTGCGTTAAGTAATTTTACGTTTATGCCGCGTATCGCAGCATATTCATCGTCAAAAAGATAAAGCGTTATATAGTGAAATAATACGAGAAACAGAAGGACGACGATCGCGGTAAATACAGCCATATATACGATCGAACTCGTTGAGACCGATAAGATATTACCGAACAGATAACTTGTCATATCAGGCATGTAGCCGGGTGAGAGTGAGATAAAAAGTATACCGAGCGCCATGCCGAAAGACCACAAGATCCCGATCATTGTATCCGGATTGATCTTCATATCTTTTTTTGACATATTCAAGATCACCAACGAGGAACCCGTTGCAAAGAGCATACCGCCCCAGAGCGGTTCAAAACCCAACAAGTAACCCAGTCCGATCCCGCCGAAAGACGCGTGCGCTATGCCGCCCGACATACTGATCAATTGTTTTTCGATCGCGATCGTCCCTAAGATACCCGCTACGATGCTGGCAAGAAGCGCAGCGATAAAAGCATTTTGCATAAAAGTATAGTGTAAGATGGCGTCTATCATAATTGAATACCACCTTTCAATTTTTTTTGCAAGACTTCCGGTATTGGGTACTGTTGCACAGATCGATTCGCGTAAATCGCCTTGTCGGCTATATCCAGTATCGCGTCGATGTGGTGGCTTGCGATAACGATGGTATGATCCTTTTTCAAAGAGTCCAAGATGGCGTACAGTTCAGTCGTTACCGTAACATCGAGCCCCGCGTCCGGTTCGTCGAGCACAAGCAGATCGGCTTTAGAAGCTAAGGCTCTCGCGATGCACGCGCGTTGCAATTGTCCGATGGAAAGTTGTGATATATGCCTGTCGATGCATGTTTCCAATCCGACTTGGATCAGTGATTCTTCAGCGGTCTTTTTTTGATCCGAGGTATATTTATAAAAAGGCTTGATATGCGGGTCAAGCGTACCCATAAGGACCATTTGCCTAACGGTGATCGGAAAAGATCTGCGGAAAGAAACGGCTTGAGATACATACCCTGTCGTATGTTCTCGCGCGAATAGTATCTGACCGTGATCCGGTCGGATGAATCCCACCAATAGTTTTATCAAGGTGCTTTTCCCTCCGCCGTTCGGACCTACAATCGCGGTTATCGTGTTTTCTTCTGCTGTGAAACTGACTCCATCCACCGCGCAGATATTTTCATAGCAAAAACGTACATTTTCAAACTCTATAAATTCCATCGTACCTCTTATTTTGTTTCCGCCGCCAACAAGGTGTCCGTGAATGCTTCGAGATTTTGGATATAGTCATATGACAGCGGCGCTGTTTGTGCTACGCTGCCTTCGATCTCTTCAGCGATCGTTTGCGCTTGCGTATCATCGAATTCTTCTTGATAGAAAACAGTGTGTATATTATGCTCCAATGCGTAATCGACGACATATTGCATGTCGGTCGCGCTTGCTTCTTTATTTTCTGTCTCGATCGATATCATTTCCAGATCGTAATCCTCTGCAAAATAGCCGTAAGCGGCGTGGTACATGATGAACGACCTATTGTTTAAGCCACCGAGCGAATCTTTTATCTTAATATCAAGTGCTTCAAGCATAGCAATATAATCACTTGCGTTTTGTTGATAGATCTCGCGATTGGCTTCATCGATCGCTGACAATTCATCAGCTATGGTTTGTACCATAACGATCGCTCTTTTAGGTGAAAGCCAAAGATGCGGATCGATCGCGCCGCTTGCTTCGTCTATGACGCGCGGGTCATATACGGCATTGACCGATGCTCTTAGATCTACAATAAGCAGATCTTTGCTATAACTTTCGACTTTCGGAAGGATATTTGCTTGTTCGGTCGGCATCTGCAAGGTAAAGTAGATTTTCGCATCCGATAAAGCCTGCATTTCAGCGGCACTCGGTTCGTAATTTGCGGGACTGTTTCCGGGCGGGATCAATGTGATCACTTCGACCAGCTCTCCCGCTACTTGCTCAACAAAAGCCGCTTCGGGTACGATACCTACTGCGACGATCAGTTTGTCATTATCATCTTTTGTTTTTTCACAGGATGACAGAGAAAGGATCAAAAGAACAGTCAAAATAAAGTAAACAATCTTCTTCATATGGGTACTCCTTATTGCAAATGACTTGCAATAAAATTTTAACACTTGAATCATTTGTTGTCAATACGAAAACCGATAGTAGATACTATCGGTTTTTCTGACAATTACTGCATGTGCCGTATATTTCTATTTTATGAGAGCTTTCTTCAAAATCGTTTTCCTTTGCGAAATCCGCCCAGAATTTATGAGAGCAAGGGAATTGTATGATCTTGCCGCATTCATTGCAAATGAAATGATGGTGATGGTTGCCGTGATACAATATATAACGATTGATACCGTTATCGTCAAGCATTGTTTCAACGATATCCAGTTTTAAGAATTGTTGCATATTTCGGTAGATCGTTGTTGTGTCCATATTTACATCGTTCGGCAAGTAGCGCTCAATGTCGGCTATTGAAAGCATGATATCATTATGCGCAAACAATATTTCAAGAAGTTGTTTCTTTTGAAAAGTGATGCGATACCCACTTTCCCTTAACGTTTCGTAAATTTCATTTTTGGTATTCATGTGATCATACGACCTTTGTAATAAATTAACCTTTGGTTTGACGGTATTCTCTTTATTTGCAGTATATAACATTCATTTGCGTACATCAAGGTAAACTGTGTTCAATTAACGATTGACCTTGTGATCACAACGATTCATTTAACGTGTATGTGCTTTATTTTAACTGAATCTTTTCTTAAAAATATTCTGTATTTTTTTTTACATTTATGCTATACTATTACAGCAAAGATATGCGCCCTTAGCTCAGCTGGATAGAGCGTTCGGCTACGAACCGAGAGGTCGTGGGTTCAAATCCCTCAGGGCGTACCATTTAAAAACAAAGTAGTTGAAAAACTACTTTTTTCATAGGAGAGATATAAAGTTTGAATCTTTTCAAAAACACGATTCAATCATAATAGCATGAAGGAGCGTTATGGCGATCAACGAACAAATACAAATAGAATGGGATATCAAAGTACCGATTTTTAAAAATA
This sequence comes from uncultured Anaerofustis sp., assembly GCA_963674555.1. Classification (GTDB taxonomy): domain Bacteria; phylum Bacillota; class Clostridia; order Eubacteriales; family Anaerofustaceae; genus JBGMEA01. The sequence goes on from OY771429.1 coordinate 1,397,014, forward strand.
AACTTATCGTAAGACAACTGGGACTTGCGATCGGCATACCGTTCGGGATATTGCTTTTGTTATTTTTAGGATTTGCCGTGTTTACGCAGGATCGTGGCGCGTGGTACGCCGTTACGATCGTCGTGGTTTTGTTGTTGTTGACTTTTGTTTTCGTCATGATTATTTTCAGAGGCGTTTACGATGTGCATTTTTCCATCGGTGATAAAGGTATCGATTCCCACACAAACGCCAAACAAGCAAAAAAAGCGCGAGCGATCAACAGACTCGCATTTCTTGGCGGATTGCTTCGTGGCATGCTGTCAGTGGCGGGCGCAGGGATGCTTGCCGAGAGTAGGCAAAAAGTATCGATACGCTGGGATAAAGTAAGGACGGTCAAATATTATCCTCGCTCTTATACGATCTTGATCAAAGAAAATCCGATGAACAGTATGGGCATTTTCTGTACGGCGGAGAATTACGCATCAGTTGAAAAAATGATCAAAGAGCGCGTTTAATCGATACCGATCATATTACGAATAAGCCGAGAGATAGTATTTCTCGGTTTTATTTATTTTGAAGATATTTTTATATTTTAAAAATGAATTGAAATATGATACAATATTAATAGGGATTGTAGTATTTTGAAAATGCATCCCGATTTTAATCTGGTTTTGTGAGGTGATAAGATGAAATGTCCAACATGTGAGCAAGAATTGGACCAAGGCCTTGTTACATGTCCGTTTTGTGGTGCTGATCTTGCGGCGATCGCCCAAGAGCTTTCAGAAGGCTCGATCGCTGAAGCGTACAGTACAGATATGTCATCTAAAAATGTGCAGGACATCCAAAAAGAAACTGAGAAATAGAGAAGAGTTTACACGCGTATATGTATATTGAACCTTTTATGACATAAATGTCTGTTATATACGTTGTGTAACTGAATAAATATTTTGACCTGTTGTGCAGACATATCAATTTGTTTCCCAAATTTAATTTAAATAAAGTGAGGTAACCAAATGAAATGTGAAAAATGTGCAAAAGAGATACCTGCTGACAGCAAATTTTGTCCATATTGTGGAAATGAGATCGCTGTACAAACACAAGCAGGATACTCAAACGAAAAAGTAGTGGCAGATATAACACAAGATGCACCTTTGATGAAATGTGCGGCTTGTGGTATGGACATTCCTGCAGACAGCAACTATTGTCCGTATTGCGGAGCAGACCTTTCCGAAATGAGACATAATGTCCTAGAAGCAACTGCAAATGAAGCAATGGGTTCAGTACCGGAAGCTATTATACAAGACCCAGAGGAAATCGAAGAATAAAACCAAGACATCAAGGGCTATCGCATGCGATAGCCCAAATATATGCAATTTAATAAGATTTTGCAAATAATCCAAGCATATCGTTTTAATTTTTTATTAAATAAATAATGTGAGGTAACCAAATGAAATGTGAAAAATGCGCAAAAGAGATACCGGTTGACAGCAAATTTTGTCCATATTGCGGATTGGAGATCGCAGTGCAATCGCAAGCAGGATATTCTAAAGAAAAAGAAATTGCAGACCAAACGCAAGAAGGGCGTGTCGTCAAATGTAATGTTTGTGGTAGAGACTTTCCTGCTGGCAGTAAGTATTGCCCGTATTGCGGAGACAGCATAACCGTAATGAGGCATAATGTCCTAGAAGCAACTGCAAATGAAGCAATGGGTTCAGTACCTGAAGCTGTTGTGCAAGACACAGAAGAAACTAAAGAATAAAACCAAGACAACAAGGGCTATCGCATGCGATAGCCCAAATATATGCAATTTAATAAGATTTTGCAAATAATCCAAGCATATCGTTTTAATTTTTTATTAAATAAATAAAGTGAGGTAACCCAATGAAATGTGAGAAATGCGCAAAAGAGATACCTGCTGACAGCAAATATTGTCCGTATTGCGGGATGGAAATCGCTGTTGGTTCGTCTGCGGGTAACGAAGGAATTTAAATAACGGAATAAAACAATTGGAATAACATCTAAAGAAAAACTGAGAGAATACTTTCAGCTTTTCTTTTTTTTGCTCCTGTTTATTAACTGTAAAATTATATTTGAATATGGTACAATAACATAAGAAGCAAAGATCGAACAATACATTGAATAATGAAAAGAGGTAGACAAATGAAATGTCCGAATTGCAATCATGATGTTACTGAAGGTGACCAGTTTTGCATGAACTGTGGCGCAAAGCTGAATTTGCATACGGTTGCTGATCTTACAAGTGATGCGGATGCATCTGTAGACGTAGCGAATACGCAGTTTGCACAAGCCGAAACAAATTCGCAAAAAGAACAAACCGGTCCAACCGCTGCTGAATTGGTTGCATTGAGCCTTAACGGTAAATCTGTTCCGACATCTGAAGAACCTAAAGTTGAAGCGCAAGTTCCGAAGGATGATCCGCAAGATTCAGTGATTGAACAAACACAAGCACCGCAAAGCGATCCGCAAATGGGCGAGGGATCCCCGCCACCTCCACCACCGAATCAAACCTATTCCCCTTATGACACTCCGCCCAAAAAACCCGTTAACGGAATGATGATCGGAATGATCGTCGCGTGTGTCCTAGCCGTTGCATTCGCTGTTTTCGGATTTATGAAAGCAGGCGAAGCAAAAAAGATCAGCGATCAACTTGACAGCAAAGACGCAACGATCGCATCGTTGAGTTCGCAACTTGATCAAGCGCAGCTGAGAGCTGATTTTGCACAAGAGAAAGCAGATTTCATGGATGAATATGTCGTAATCGTATTCCAAGAAGATCAAAGTCATTATCACAAATACGGATGTATATCTATCGACGATAGGACGTTTTGGGTATTTAACAAAAATTACGCGGAATATCTCGGGATAGAACCCGACCCCGCGTGTAATTAAATCAAATATTCTAAGCCCTGCTTAGCAGGGCTTTTTTTATTATTTTAAAAGGTATCGTCCGCAGTCTATTTCGATATTTGTGTTGTTGTACTGTTTAGGGATTGACAAACTTTGATTTACAGTATATCATATCAATATGACCAATTATAACAATACGGTCATTTGTTCATTTGGAGGTCGTCATATGCATGATATAAAAAAAAGCAACATTTTGGAAGCATCGAGGAAATTGTTTCTACGCTATGGGTTTGATAAGAGCACCGTTGCGGATATAGCAAAACAGGCAGGCATCAGTAAAGGTGGGATCTATTTGTATTTTAAGAGCAAAGATCAGATAATGGAGCAACTTTTACTGCAAGAAATGTATGAACAGAATGAACGTTGGATCGATTTTGTTTTAAAGGATCCAGAGGGCGGACTGTTACACGGGATGTATAAAAACCAATTAAAAGCAATCGTTGAATCTGAATTCATTATGAGTATATTAAAAAGAGATACGGAGATCTTGGGTTCGTATTTGCAGAAACAAGACGGTCTTTTGTCGCACGATGTAAGTAATATCAGAATCGAATTTATCAAGAAGATGCAAAACGCAAATTGCGTAAAAAAAGATGTCGATCCGAAAGTTTTGGCGCATATTATGGACATGTTGGAGTTGAGCATCATTACGATTGCAGATCATAAAGATATCGGTAACATACCGCCGATCGATGACGTAATCGAACAGATCGCGTATATGATGCAAAAAGCATATGCTCCTGAGGATGGTGGTGACAGCGCGGCCGGCAAAGAAGTGCTTCTGGCAATATACAATCCTGCTAAAAAGGCATATCTGGAGGAAAATGATGATTGAAGTCAAAGATTTAAAATTTACATACCCTACTAACAACGAACCTACTTTAAAAAATTTGTCTTTTCAAATCGAAGAAGGCTCGATCTTCGGATTCCTCGGTCCGAGTGGTTCGGGAAAATCAACCACGCAGAAGATCCTATATGGGTTACTTAAAGAGTATCAGGGCAGCGTAAAAATAAACAATAAAGAAATCAAAGAATGGGACAGTTCGATCTATGAAACGATAGGGATATCGTTTGAACTGCCCAATCATTATTCGAATCTGACCGCGAAAGAGAATTTAGAATATTTTGCCACTTTGTATGAGCATGAATGTCATGATGTCATGGATGTTCTTGATTGGGTCGGACTGAAAAAAGATGCCGACAAATTTGTAAAAAACTACAGTAAGGGCATGAAGATACGGCTTAATGTAGCGCGCAGTCTGTTACATAAACCGAAGATATTGTTTCTTGACGAACCGACCAGCGGACTGGATCCCGTAAATGCTAAAGTGATAAAAGATTTGGTGCTTATACAAAAGGAGCAAGGCACAACGATCTTCGTGACAACACATAATATGACGGTGGCTGATCAATTATGCGATACCGTTGCTTTTTTGGCGGACGGCGAGATCATGGCGCAAGACGATCCCGAAATATTGAAACGACAACACGGAAGACGGTATGTGAAGATCGAATATCACGACGAGGATCGTGTGCGTAATCAAGAATTCCCAATGGATGATCTGGGACTTAATAAAGATTTCAGAGATATTATGGACAAGAACCACAGGATCGATGCGATCCATTCGGAAGAGACGACTCTGGAAAATATCTTCATAGAAGTAACGGGTAAGGAGCTCAAAGATGAGTAGGTTTTTATCGACTTTGCAAAAGGATGTAATGCTACAAGTTCGCAACAACATTTACTCCGTTACATTGATCATAGCGATTCTTTTCGCGATCGTGTTTTCGTTTGCTTTACAGCCTGATTTCTTGCCCGTAGCGATACCCGCGGCGATATTGTTCGTAGTCGGCGGCACGACTTTTGCGTTTATCGGTGGTTTGATATTCGATGAGAAAGAAAACGGTATTTTATTGGCGCTGGTGTTATCGCCCTTAAGCACAAAACAATATTTATGGTCCAAAATCGTTTCGATCACTTTTTTAGCTGTGGTGGAAGTTGCCATCATGGCTGGCGGTCCCGTTGCGTATTTTGTTTTGGCGGAGGATGCGGCTTTGCCGAATATTTCTGTTTTCGCAGCGGCGATCATTTCGATCAATCTGCTTTATTGTCTTCTCGGCGTGACAATCACGGTGCGATATAAAAAGATGACGGAGTATTTAATACCAGTTGCGTTGTTTATGATCTTTTTTCAAGTGCCTATTTTGTATTACGCGCATATCGTGACCTCACCTATATTGCTTGTTATCCCTTCAGCTGCGCCTGTCATGTTGCTTTACGGCGCTTTCAATCAGATCGCGGTATGGCAATGGATCTACGGATTCGGATACACAACCTTAATCTTGATTCTGCTTTCTTTTGCGGCTTTAAGAGCCTACAAGAAACATATCATAGGAAAGATGAGGTGATAAGATGCATTTATTGCTTCATATCAAAAACGATTTTAAATTGATCAAACGGGATGTGATCTTGATCTTTATGTTGGGTTTCGTCGTTTATCTGGCTGTCGCACTGCGTTTACTTTTGCCATGGCTGGACGGTTATTTGACCGCAAAAGATATCTATTACGAACTGAGCGCTCAATTTCCGTTGATCATTTCATATTTGGTGATTTTTACGGGTGTGATGATGTCGGGTGTCGTTTATGCCTTTTTGACTTTGGACGATAAAGATGACGGTGTTCTCACGGCATTGTTGACGACTCCTTTATCTGTTGGTCAATATTTGATGAAACGGCTGGTGATGTCGACTGTGCTCGGATTTTTGATCGTCTTGTTTTTATTCTACAGCGTCAATATCGCTGTGCTTCCTTTCTTTCAAACGGTATTGGTATCTTTAGGTGCTTCATTTACGGCTCCGATGATCATGCTTTTTATGATCATCATTTCTAAAAGCAAGGTGCAAGGTTTGAATTACGCAAAGATACTTTCTTTCTTGGCAGCGCTTTTGATCGTAGCTTGGTTTGTAAAAGAGCCGTTTGAGTATATCATAGGTCTCTTTCCGCCGTATTGGATCAGCAAAGCCTATTGGGCATTGCTCGACGAGAGTTCATTGGGATATCTTTTCATCGGGATCGGCATCGTATTTCAATTCGGTGTTACAAAAGTGTTGATCCGGGTTTTCAATAAAAGAATATATAAGGAACTATAAGGAGGTCTTTTTTATGGAGTTAACAAAAATTTTTGCGATCCTGTGTCTTTTATACGCTGTTATGATGTTTTTCTCAGCTTTTGTTAAAAGTCCCGGTATGATCAAGTTGGTCAAAATGAAATTCGGTAAAAATTCATCGGATAAAAAAGCGATCAATATTATGCTCATCACGGGTGTGGTAATGCTTATCGCAAGTATTATACTGTTTATCGTTTAAGCGTATCTTATGCAAATCAACTTAAAAAGAAGCGGATCTATCCGCTTCTTTTTAATACCGTATTTTTTTGATATACAAGTATTTGAGCATAGCGAAAAACACGTGCGCAAAAAGTTTATTTTATGGTATATTTATATTAATAACGATGCAGCTTACAATTTAAGGAGCAAAGGATTTTTTATGAACGATTTTTCTCTCGGTTCATTTTTCATATCTTTAATATTCACATTTATTATTTCTTCGCTTCCGATCGTGATCTATCGTTACGCGATCAAAAAAGAGCCTATTGCACAAAAGAAAGCGCTTACGATCACGATCGTTTACGGTTTTATCCTTTTGGTCGCGGAACTTGCGGCTATTCGTGCGGCGACCGGCAGCAGCGGAAACGTTGGGACATCCGTATTGTTGTGGAGCTTTTTCAACTATTCCATCCTTATGGCAAAACCTAAGAAAACAGAGCCTGAAGAACAACCGAAAAAAGTATATCCGCCTTTGCGTTATTGTATGAATTGCGGAGCGGGATTGCGTGAAAAAGATACACATTGCAGAAATTGCGGTAAAGAAGTTGAAGAAGATTAAATCTATAATATCTATCAAACAAGAATACATTATGTTTTGCAGATAGCAAGGGGGATTGATCATTTTGAAATGTCCGAATTGTAATAATGAGATAAACGACACAAGTCAATTTTGCACGTATTGCGGATCCAAAGTGCATTTGCGCACGATAGCGGATCTTACCAAAAACGCGATAATGCAGACCGATGAACAGCAAGAACCTACAGAGCAAGAAGTCAGCGCATCCAAAGAGATTTATACGCCTTATACCACACACGCGAGCAATGCAAAACGGTGTAAGATATGCGGCGGAGAGATAGACCCTGTTACCAAAGTTTGCATGAATTGTCAGAAGTCATACGCGAATTCGTTTAGAACGGGTAGGAGCGATAAAACGAATAGTGCAGACAGAGCGGGTAAAACAGGTTATGTTGTTGCGTTGGTGGTCGCGGCGGTATTGCTGATCGTTTCGGGTGTATTTTCAGTCATTAAAAACAACGAACTCAACGATGCTTACGCGAAGATCGATTCTTTGCAGACGAGGGTAAACACTCTACAAACGCGTGTGAACGATTATCAAGGCAAGGCCTCTTTTGTGGATGAGTATATCGCGATCGTTGTGGAAGGTGATGACCGCTATTATCACACCTATGAGTGCAGCGCTTATCAACAATGTGAATATTTTTGGATATACGGTAACAATGATGCCGAATATTACGGCTTTGAACCGTGCCCCGAATGTCATTGATTTTTTAGCATAACGAATATTGGCACATGAACATCTATGTGTTACAATACATACCATTGGGGATATGGCGCAGTTGGGAGCGCGTCTGACTGGCAGTCAGAAGGCCAGGGGTTCAAGTCCCCTTATCTCCACCAAAATGAAATATCTTAAAAACCTCTCGTAATGAGAGGTTTTTTATATTGAGTTAGAAGTTTTCTTTGACTTCGTAAATATTGTATCTTATAATAAATGTATAAAAAAAGATCTTAGAAGGAATTGGTATTGGGTTTTGGGCTTTGCGAGTAAAGATTGTCAGAGAAAAAGTATATTTATATATGTGTAGGTTTTGTAGTGCACATATTTTTTGTTTGTCTTTTTGCGGTATTATCAGGAGATAATAATAATCATGGGTAAGGCGCAAAAAGTGAAATAAAGTATATAAATATATGTCTAGTTGATTTGCCATATGTTTTGTCTATAATTGTTCCTATCGTTAACTGATTTTCGAGCAGATTAACAATTTCTTATATTAATAATAATGATTTATTTTCGGGAGGGAAAATTGATACGAGTATTAAAGAAAAGTATGTCGGTTCTATTGATTATTTTTATGTTATTGAGTATGTTACCGGCAGGTGTTTTCAACAATTCTGTTTACGCTTATCAAAGTGGTGATTTTATTTATTCTGTGACAGATTCATGTGTGACGATAACTGATTATGTAGGTGCGGGAGGCGATGTTGTTATTCCTGATACGTTAAGCGGTTTCCCTGTCACTGTTATCGGAGAATATTCATTTGATGCTGCATCAATAACTAGTATCACAATTCCTGCAAGCGTAACCAGTATTGAAGCTTACGCATTTCGAAGCAATTCAATATCAAGCTTAACGTTGCCAAGCATTTTGACCAGTATCGGAGATTTGGCCTTTGCATATAATCAAATAACAAGTCTTACGATACCCGGGAGTGTGATAACTATTGGAGCAGGGGCCTTTTCTACCAATACTCAGTTGTCAGAGATTATACTGGAATATGGCGTTGAAAGCATCGGGCTTTCTGCATTTTATAATTGCACCGGTCTGACAAGTGTTACAATGCCAAATAGTGTAACTACTATTGGAAATAATGCTTTCAAATTATGTACCGGATTGGAAAGCATCACGATCCCAGGTAGTATAACATCTATGGGTTATTCAGTCTTTGAATCTTGTACGAGTTTAGCAAGTGTTACTTTATCAAATAATTTGACTGGTATTGGGGTAGCCATGTTTAGCGGATGCAGTAATTTGACGAGTATCACAATTCCGGAAAGTGTGACCAGTATCGGAAATGATGCTTTTTCGGGTTGCGAAAAATTGGCAACCATTACGATTCCGGGCACTCTCGATAAAATCAATAACAATACGTTTTATGGATGCTCTGCTCTTACCAACATAACATTCCCCAACAGTCTGATCAGTAGTATCGGGGATTATGCATTCTATGAATGCGGTAATTTAACTAATATTGTGCTCCCAAGCAGTGTGACGAGTATCGGAGAATATGCATTTTATGGGTGTAGCACTTTTACTGAATTTATCATCCCTGAACTTGTTACAAGTATTGGTGATCGAGCATTTCAGTCTTGTACCGGTTTAACAGATATCACGATCTCAGAAAGTGTTACGAGTATTGGGGAAGGCGCATTTGCTGGATGTGATGTGTTGACAAATGTTAATCTTCCGAGTGGGATGACGGTTATCGATCAATTTCTTTTTGCCAGTTGCGGTAATCTGGAAAGTATTATAATACCAGATGGTGTAACTTCTATTGGAAGCCATGCTTTTGATGGATGTACCAGCTTGGCAATCGTCCATATGCCTGAGAATCTTTTAACAATATCATCATATGTATTTGAGGACTGTACTAGTTTAGAACGAATTGCAATCCCAGAAAATGTAACGAATATAGGATTTCGTGCATTCTATAATTGTAATAATTTAGTTGGTGCGTACTATTATGGTGATAAACCGACCATAGAATCAGAAGCTTTTAAATATCTTGCGTCAGATTATGAAGGTTACTATTTGGAATCCAATTCAGGATTTGATCCCTCTTCTTATAGTTTATTTAAAACAATATCATCGATCACAGTAACAAGTGATTCTGATAATGTGATTAGAACTCAAACTTTGCAGATGACAGCAGTAATCTTGCCTGAAGAATCGAATGATCAACCGATAACTTGGAGTATAATTGCTGGAACGGGAAGCGCGACTGTCGATACAGACGGTCTATTAACAGCGACAGGAACGGGAACGGTGACTGTCAGAGCCACGGCGAATGACGGAAGCTGGATTTATGATGAGATAACGATAGATGTTCTAGAGTCAACGCAAGTCAGTTCAATTACTGTGGTGAGTGATAATAATAGATTGATCAAAGGTGAAGATCTTCAAATGTCTGCACAAATATTGCCTATCGATGCAACTGCTCAAACGGTAACATGGAGTGTGATCAACGGAACGGGAAGTGCAACGATCGATCACAACGGATTATTGAGTGCGACCGGAGTAGGAACTGTAACAGTCAGAGCTACCGCAAATGATGAAAGCAGTGTATACGGAGAAAAAGAGATTACTATTACATTATATGATGGATTAGGTACGGAGGAATCACCGTATTTAGTTTACACAAAAGAAGATTTGAATAATGTGCGCAATGATTTGAGCGCATATTACAAGTTGATGAACGATATCCAATTTGTAGATGCTGATTTTGAGTCAGGCGGAACTTATTATAATGATGGGGCGGGGTTCGTGCCGATCGGTACTTATGCGACACCTTTCACCGGAACGTTTGACGGGAACGGTTATACGATTGAGAATTTATATGTGTATGCGACTGCAACTGAAGATTCAAAAATATATGCCGGACTTTTCGGTGCCAGTAGCGGAACGATACAAAATTTAGGAATGGAAGGCGGAAGTATAACTGCATATACAGCGACAGATTATATAGATGCTTACGCAGGCGGTATCGTTGCACGACAATTAAACGGTACTATTACCGGTAGTCATAACAGTAACGATGTTATGGCAGAAGCGTTCGTTAATGAATATGCCGGTGGGATTGCAGGTTATCAAGATGCCGGACTTGTTACACAAAGCTTTAATACCGGTAAAATCGAGGTTGGATTAAAAGTTAATCCAGATGGCTCATATTATGAAGCATTACTAATATCTATGCAGGACAATGTATATTATGATTGGGCATATGGAGCGACAGGTGGCATTATTGGCTACAGTAAAGGTAATATCACAGAATGTTATAATAATGGGTTAATTACAACGCCTTATAATGGCGAAGCGAAATCAGATTGTTTTGGCGGAATAACTGCCGTTAATGATTCAGGAATGATTTCTGATTGCTACAATGTTGGTTCGATAATGTTTAATTTTACAATGGGTGAGATGGGAAAAATCTATGCAGGTGGGATATGTTCACTAAATAATGGCATTGTAACAAACTCATATCAGGCTGGGGTATTAGACTTTGGTGAAAATCTTGCTTTAACGTATTCTCCTGTAGGTGTAGCTATTGGTGAAAATAACGGAAATGTTGAAAACACATATTATAAAGCAAATGGTATATTGACTGGTATACAAAGCGGTACGACAACTGGGGCAACTGCTTTATCGCATTCGGAAATGTGTAATGAAACTTCTTATATTGGCTTCGATTTTGAGAATGTCTGGACCATGGATGGAAATGAAGATTATCCGCTACCTGAAATTTCATCTTCTACATTAGGTTCTTTTGAGATCACTGACATTACTATTCTTACCGAAAATGGATTCGATATTCAAAGAACACAAACGAAGCAATTTTATGCAGACACTTTTGGGGATCCTCTATTAATTTGGGAAGTTATTGATGGTACAGGCAGCGCAACGATCGATCAAAATGGTTTATTGACTGCTGTAAACAATGGGACAGTAACCGTTAGAGTTACAAGGGATAATATAAGTGGTATTTTCGATGAAGAGACCATTACAATATTTCCACTCTCTGTAGAGACAATCAATGTAACTAGCAGCAGTGATAAAGTCGGCCTTGGTTATACTATGCAAATGAATGCTGAAGTCATACCTTCCGATGCAGACGATCCTTCTTATTCTTGGAGTGTGCAAAATGGGACAGGTTCTGCAATAATTGATCAAAGTGGGTTGTTGACTGCAACAGGCGTTGGAACGGTAATCGTATATGCTCATTCAAATGATGGACACGGAGCGTATGGCGAAAAAGAAATTACTATTGGCGAACCGATCAAAGTTAGTTCGATCACGGTCAATAGCAACAGTGCTACAGTTTTAAGAACTGAAACCTTACAAATGAGCGTGGATATATTACCTACAGACGCAGACGATCAAAGTGTCACATGGAGTGTAGTCAACGGAACGGGAAGCGCGACGATCGATCAAAACGGATTGCTCACTGCGACAGGAGTCGGAACTGTAACGGTCAGAGCGACAGCAAACGACGGAAGCGATGTATATGGTGAAAAAGAGATCACGGTAGAACCGATCAAAGTTAGTTCGATCACTGTTAACAGCAATAGTGATAAAGTACAAGAAACAAAGACAATGCAAATGAGCGTGGATATATTACCTGCAGACGCAGACGATCAAAGTGTCACATGGAGTGTAGTCAACGGAACAGGAAGCGCGACGATCGATCAAAACGGATTATTGAGCGCGATCGGTGAAGGGAGCGTAACGGTCAGAGCGACAGCAAACGACGGAAGCGATGTATACGGTGAAAAAGAGATCACGGTAGAACCGATCAAAGTCAGTTCAATCGCTGTTAACAGCAATAGTGATAAAGTACAAGAAACAAATACAATGCAAATGAGCGTGGATATATTACCTGCAGACGCAGACGATCAAAGTGTCACATGGAGTGTGATCAACGGGACAGGAAGCGCGACGATCGATCAAAACGGATTATTGAGCGCGATCGGTGAAGGGAGCGTAACGGTCAGAGCGACAGCCAATGACGGAAGCGATGTATACGGTGCAAAAGAAATAACAATAACTTCATATGACCCAACTATTTTTATTATCTACAACGGAAGATTAACCGGATATTACGGTCCGGGTGGAAGTGTAAATATCCCTGAAGGTGTTACGGAAATTAGCAGTAACGTTTTTAAAGGTCGTAAAGATATCACTAACGTTACTTTCCCAAGCACATTGGAAGTAATAGGCGATCATGCGTTTACGGAATGTAATGCTTTAACAAATTTCATACTGCCGGAGGGTCTCTTAAGTATAGAGGAGTCCGCTTTTGCATCCTGTGTGAGCTTGACGGATATCACTATACCGGATTCCGTAACATCAATAGGGGACTCAATATTCTTTAATTGCATGGGATTACAATACGTATATTTATCTGAAAATATCACAAGGATTGGTACATACTCTTTTCTGTATTGTATTGATCTTAAACAGATCAATATACCAGAAGGGGTTACATATATTGGTAGGTCTGCATTTAAGTGGTGTGAATCTCTTGAATCGATAACACTCCCCAGTACATTGCAAATAATGTACAATGAAGCATTTTCGGGATGTTATGCTCTTAAAGAAATCATAGTGCCGGAAGGCGTAGGAAGAATTAATAGTAGTGTGTTTTCTGGGTGTAGCAGTCTTGAAAAAATTATTTTGCCTAGTTCTCTAAACTATATTGATCCCAATGCATTTTCAGGAACAGCTATCAGTGGAATAGTGATTCCTGAGGGAGTTTCTGAAATTGAAATAGGTGCCTTTGGAGGATGTTCGAACTTAGAGTATATCAGAATCCCTTCGAGCGTACATACTATTTTGTCATTTGACGAATTCAGTGATGCAATGATCTTTTGCGATGAATATTCATACGCATATAATCAGGCAGTTAATTATGGTTACAGATATTGTACTAGCAATGTAACTTCAATAGAATTATTATCGGCTCCGGATAAGTTATCTTATAAACAAGGTGAAGATCTTGATTTGCAAAATGGAATGATCAGAATCTATTGCGAAGATGCAAGTACAATAGATTTTGATATAGGAGCATTTATGATCAGTGGATATGATCCACAGCAAATTGGAGCTCAAACAATCAATGTTAATTTTGAAGGGCAAACAACAACATTTGAAGTTAGCGTCAAAGAAGTGATAAAAGTCAGTTCGATAACGGTAAATAGCGCGAGTGACACAGTGTCAGAAGTACTGACATTACAAATGAGCACGGAAATCTTGCCGATAGATGCTGACGATAAAAGTGTCACATGGAGTGTAATAAACGTAACAGGAAGCGCAACGATAAACCAAGATGGATTATTAATACCGAGCGATATCGGAACTGTAACAGTCCGAGCGACAGCGAATGACGGTAGTGGTGTATATGGGCAGAAGACAATCAGTGTAATAACTGTAGCCGCGCCGCAAGTAAGCATCATGGGATATACAGGAAAGATCAAGCTAACATGGGATGCAGTAGAGGGAGCGAGCGCGTATCGGATCTGTGTATATGATGAATCGACAGGGGATTATGTAAGAGTAGATGCAACGAAAGAGACAAGTTATATAGTCTACGGACTGACAGACGGACAAGAGTACACGTATATCGTAAGAGCCTATACGGGAATATCATGGAGTGCGGATGAAGTAGCCGTAAGCGCGACACCGCTAGCCAGACCCGAAGTAAGTATCGTAGGTGGAGATGAGCAGGCGACACTCAGTTGGCAGGCAGTGACCGGCGCGAGTAAGTATGAGATCTTTAGCTATGATGACGGAACGTATGAGTATCTGGCAGAAACAACAGAACTAAGCTATACCTTTAGCTCACTTACAAACGGTGTGCGGTATGACTATTCAGTCAGAGCGGTAAGTGATACATCATACAGTACACGTTCATCTAAGCTGCTTGCAAGTGTGATACCGGTAAGCGCGCCGCAAGTAAGCATCATGGGATATACAGGAAAGATCAAGCTAACATGGGATGCAGTAGAGGGAGCGAGCGCGTATCGGATCTGTGTATATGATGAATCGACAGGGGATTATGTAAGAGTAGATGCAACGAAAGAGACAAGTTATATAGTCTACGGACTCACAAACGGACAAGAGTACACGTATATCGTAAGAGCCTATACGGGAATATCATGGAGTGCGGATGAAGTAGCGGTAAGCACGACACCGCTGGCCAGACCCGAAGTAAGTATCGTAGGTGGGGATTCACAGGCGACACTCAGTTGGCAGGCAGTGACCGGCGCGAGTAAGTATGAGATCTTTAGCTATGATGACGGAACGTATGAGTATCTGGCAGAAACAACAGAACTAAGCTATACCTTTAGCTCACTTACAAACGGTGTGCGGTATGACTATTCAGTCAGAGCGGTAAGTGATACATCATACAGTACACGTTCATCTAAGCTGCTTGCAAGTGTGATACCGGTAAGCGCGCCGCAAGTAAGCATCATGGGATATACAGGCAAGATCAAGCTAACATGGGATGCAGTAGAGGGAGCGAGTGCGTATCGGATCTGTGTATATGATGAATCGACAGGGGATTATGTAAGAGTAGATGGTACGAAAGAGACAAGTTATATAGTCTACGGACTCACAAACGGACAAGAGTACACGTATATCGTAAGAGCCTATACGGGAATATCATGGAGTGCGGATGAAGTAGCGGTAAGCACGACACCGCTGGCCAGACCCGAAGTAAGTATCGTAGGTGGGGATTCACAGGCGACACTCAGTTGGGATGCAGTGCCCGGCGCGAGTAAGTATGAGATCTTCAGCTATGATGACGGAACGTATGAGTATCTGGCAGAAACAACAGAACTAAGCTATACCTTTAGCTCACTTACAAACGGTGTGCGGTATGACTATTCAGTCAGAGCGGTAAGTGATACATCATACAGTACACGTTCATCTAAGCTGCTTGCAAGTGTGATACCGGTAAGCGCGCCGCAAGTAAGCATCATAGGGTATACAGGCAAGATCAAGCTAACATGGGATGCAGTAGAGGGAGCGAGTGCGTATCGGATCTGTGTATATGATGAATCGACAGGGGATTATGTAAGAGTAGATGGTACGAAAGAGACAAGTTATGTGGTCTACGGACTGACAGACGGACAAGAGTACACGTATATCGTAAGAGCCTATACGGGAATATCATGGAGTGCGGATGAAGTAGCCGTAAGCGCGACACCGCTAGCCAGACCCGAAGTAAGTATTATAGGTGGAGATGAGCAGGCGACACTCAGTTGGCAGGCAGTGACCGGCGCGAGTAAGTATGAGATCTTTAGCTATGATGACGGAACGTATGAGTATCTGGCAGAAACAACAGAACTAAGCTATACCTTTAGCTCACTTACAAACGGTGTGCGGTATGACTATTCAGTCAGAGCGGTAAGTGATACATCATACAGTACACGTTCATCTAAGCTGCTTGCAAGTGTGATACCTTCAGCAGAATAGACTAAACACAATGAATGTATTGAACATTATTATTTTCATATATAAATTGTTTATTAGGTGTGAATAATGCAGATGCTTATGTGTGTATTCAGGTCAGTAATGATAAGAGAAAATTATCATCAATAAGAGTAAAATGAGCACACGATAGGCACGTTCAAACTATAATAGCGCGTATGGGTAATGGGGTTTTATAAAAGTTGGAGTATGCAATGGGACAAAGAATTAAAAAAATATTTATCATAATGCTTTCAGTAGGAGTATTATTATCAACGTTACCAATGGGTACTGTGCAAGCTGCTGAAAGTGATTTTGTTATTGTAGACGGAGTGCTTACGGATTACATCGGGCCCGGAGGGGATGTTGTGATACCGGAGGGGGTTACGGAAATTGGGCGATCTGTTTTTTCTAATAATAGAACTATTATGAGTGTTACTTTGCCATCTTCGATAGACGTGATTGGAGAGGATGCTTTCAGGGATTGCCGTAATCTCACTTCTGTTTTTATCCCCGAAGGTTTATCTTACATTGGCATTTTCGCCTTTGAATCTTGTACGAGTTTAGCATCAATTACTTTACCTGAAGGTTTAAAAACAATTGGTAATTCAGCATTTGGCTATTGTACGAGTTTAACATCAATTACTTTGCCTGAAAGTTTAAATGGAATCGGTAATTTAGCATTTGCAAATTGTACTAATTTATCAACAATCAACATGCCTGAAGATTTGAATAGTATTGGACTTGGAACATTTTCTGGGTGCAGAAGTTTGGAAAATATTATCGTGCCTAATAATATACAAATAATTACAACAGATTTATTTAAAAACTGTAATAGTTTAACCTCTGTTATAATTCCAAATTCAGTAACTTCAATTCAAGCATCTGCTTTTGAGGGATGTTCTTCATTGGAAGAAATTTCGATACCAAAAGATGTAATTCACATAGATGATAATGCTTTTGCTTACTGTGGAAAACTATCTAATATAGTATTACCAGACAAAATTAGTATAATTCATTCAAATACATTTTTTAGCTGCACTTCATTGACAGATGTAGTCTTACCTTCAAATTTGACTAAAATCGAATCCTTTGCATTTGGGTATTGTGAAAAACTTAGCAATCTAGTGTTACCTTCTTCAGTTGAGACAATCGGACAATTCGTTTTTTGCGGCTGTGATAGCTTGACTACGTTTGTAATCCCGTACGGAATTACAAACATTGAAGCCTTTACATTTGCTGATTGTGATAAACTAGATTCAATAATAATCCCTGATACGGTTGATTTCATTGACAGTTATGCGTTTTCAAATTGTGTAGCACTCGAAAATATAACGCTTCCAAGTAGTATCTCAACTATTTATGGGCATACTTTCTATAATTGTAGTAGCTTAAAAACAATAAACTTCCCTAATAATATATCTTCCATCGGTGAGTTTGCTTTTTTTGGTTGCAGTAGTTTGGAAGAAATAATATTACCGTCAACTATAACAGAGATTGCCCCTTCAACTTTTTCAAATTGTACTCTACTCCAAAAAGTTGTGCTTCCAGATGACTTGCTTATTATAAATGGGTTTGCATTTGCAAGGTGTTATAATTTAGAAGAAATAACTATTTCCGAAAAAGTAACTACTATCATTGGAAATTCATTTTATAATTGTACGAATTTAAGATATGTTGAGTTGCCTAAGAGCGTTACAAATATTGGAATTGATGCTTTTCAAAATTGTCCTAATCTGAATATATATTGTTTCTCTGATTCATATGCCGAAACCTATGCTATTGATAATGAAATTAACTACTATCTTTTACCTTTGTCAATCCAATATATTTCGTTGGACACCCTACCAGCAAAAACTGTATATGAACCAAATGAAGCAATACAAGTTGAGGGTTGTACAATTGTTGTAACATATATTGATTCATCGACGAAAGATGTTGATGTTACATTAGATATGATTAGCGGATATGATGCACTTAAACTAGGAATACAAACGATCACGATTACTTATGAAGGGGAGACAACTACGTTTGATGTTACTGTAAGAGAACCAATTCTTGTAAATTCTATAAATATAAACAGCGGCAGCGCTACAGTGGTAAAAGCACAGACATTGCAAATGAGCACAGGTATCTTACCTGCTGATGCGGACGATCAAAGCATTACATGGAGTGTAATAAACGTAACAGGAAGCGCAATGATCGACCAAAACGGATTATTGAGCGCAACGGGTGTAGGAACTGTAACAGTACTTGCAACAGCAAATGACGGAAGCGGAGTGTACGGTGAAAAAGAGATCACAGTAGAGTCGATAAAAGTCAGTTTGATAACAGTAAACAGCGGTAGTGATACAGTCTTAAAAACCGAAACATTACAGATGAGCACGGATATATTACCACTAGACTCTGATGATCAAACTGTCACATGGAGTGTGATAGGCGGAACGGGAAGTGCGACGATCGATCAGAATGGATTATTGACCGGTACAGGAATCGGAAATGTAACGGTCAGAGCGACAGCGAATGATGGGAGCGGAGTGTATGGTGAAGAAGAGATCATTGTAGAACCTCTTAAAGTCAGTTCGATAACAGTCAACAGCGACAGCGATACAGTGGCAAGGGCACAGACATTACAAATGAGCGCGGATATCTTACCCGTAGAGGCAACTGATCAATCTGTCATATGGAGTGTAATAAACGGAACAGGAAGCGCATCAATAAACCAAGATGGATTATTAATACCGAGCGATATCGGAACTGTAATAGTACGTGCGACAGCGAATGACGGTAGTGGTGTATATGGGCAGAAGACAATCAGTGTAATAACTGTAAGCGCGCCGCAAGTAAGCATCATGGGATATACAGGAAAGATCAAGCTAACATGGGATAGTTGTGATGGAGCAACCAAGTATAAGATATATTCCTATGATGGAAGTTACCACTATGTGGGAAGTACTACATCAACAAGCTATATAGTAAGCGAACTATCAAACGGAGAAGAGTATACCTTCCTGGTGAGAGCTTATAACGAGTATGGCGGGAGTGCGTATAGTCAGGAAGATCATGTAAGCACGACACCGCTGGCCAGACCCGAAGTAAGTATCGTAGGTGGGGATTCACAGGCGACACTCAGTTGGCAGGCAGTGACCGGCGCGAGTAAGTATGAGATCTTTAGCTATGATGACGGAACGTATGAGTATCTGGCAGAAACAACAGAACTAAGCTATACCTTTAGCTCACTTACAAACGGTGTGCGGTATGACTATTCAGTCAGAGCGGTAAGTGATACATCATACAGTACACGTTCATCTAAGCTGCTTGCAAGTGTGATACCGGTAAGCGCGCCGCAAGTAAGCATCATGGGATATACAGGCAAGATCAAGCTAACATGGGATGCAGTAGAGGGAGCGAGTGCGTATCGGATCTGTGTATATGATGAATCGACAGGGGATTATGTAAGAGTAGATGGTACGAAAGAGACAAGTTATATAGTCTACGGACTCACAAACGGACAAGAGTACACGTATATCGTAAGAGCCTATACGGGAATATCATGGAGTGCGGATGAAGTAGCGGTAAGCACGACACCGCTGGCCAGACCCGAAGTAAGTATCGTAGGTGGGGATTCACAGGCGACACTCAGTTGGGATGCAGTGCCCGGCGCGAGTAAGTATGAGATCTTCAGCTATGATGACGGAACGTATGAGTATCTGGCAGAAACAACAGAACTAAGCTATACCTTTAGCTCACTTACAAACGGTGTGCGGTATGACTATTCAGTCAGAGCGGTAAGTGATACATCATACAGTACACGTTCATCTAAGCTGCTTGCAAGTGTGATACCGGTAAGCGCGCCGCAAGTAAGCATCATAGGGTATACAGGCAAGATCAAGCTAACATGGGATGCAGTAGAGGGAGCGAGTGCGTATCGGATCTGTGTATATGATGAATCGACAGGGGATTATGTAAGAGTAGATGGTACGAAAGAGACAAGTTATGTGGTCTACGGACTGACAGACGGACAAGAGTACACGTATATCGTAAGAGCCTATACGGGAATATCATGGAGTGCGGATGAAGTAGCCGTAAGCGCGACACCGCTAGCCAGACCCGAAGTAAGTATTATAGGTGGAGATGAGCAGGCGACACTCAGTTGGCAGGCAGTGACCGGCGCGAGTAAGTATGAGATCTTCAGCTATGATGACGGAGTGTACGAATATCTGGCAGAAACAACAGAACTAAGTTATACCTTTAGCGAGCTTACAAACGGTGTGCGGTATGACTATTCAGTCAGAGCGGTAAGTGATACAGCGTACAGTACACGTTCATCTAAGCTGCTTGCAAGTGTGATACCTTCAGCAGAATAGACTAAACACATAGGATTCAATAAAGTGTTATAATAATTTCGTGCTTAGTGAATATATTGAACATTAGTATTTTGAGACTTAATCATATATATAATTTGATAAATAAATCTTCAGATGTATATCTGAAAAGTATATGGATTAGACGTATATAGGGGAGATAATGAAAACAATTCTGAAAAAATTATCGGTTACAGTACTTTCGGTAGTGATGATAATGCTAACTCTGGTTTAATTATCTTATAAAGCACTGAAAGTGATTTTGATAATGTGATGAGAATAGAGACATTGCATATGACAGATGAAATATATTTAAAATAAATATCATAGTAGCTGTATTCAGTAGATGATGATGTGTTTTGTATAAAAATGAGAGGCTTTAGAGGTAGTGGTGGGTTTATCCCCACCAAAATTAAAGAAGGATCGCAAATGTGATCCTTCTTTATCGTCTTTATTTATTTTTAGGCTATTTTTAAGTTTTAAAACTCAAGCACTTCGATGATGCCGTCGTTATTGATAAACTCCGCTACGCAATCTTCCAAGCGGACCAATCCGAGTGAAAGTCCCGTATCTTCATTGTATTTCTTTTGCAAGAATTCGGACGTTTCAAAAGCGTGCGCTTTTGCTTCTTCGCTTGTATCGTGAACAGCAGTGGCGTTCAGTCGGAGCCATGTGCCTTTTCCTGAAGAAACGACGCAGATATTCGGGTTCTCGATCGTTTGTTTAAAGCAATCTTTAAAATCGCCCATGCCTAAGTAAATATGATCGTCGTGTTTCATAATGAATCCGAACGGACGCGTACGCGGTCTTTCGTTGTCGATCGTTGAATAGTAAAAAACGTGGTTGTCTTTTATGAAGTCGTATACTTTGTCGATATTGCTCATAAGTTTACCTCACTTTTTATGGTTTATCAGTCGGTCACTTCAGGTGTTCGTATATCCAGTTTATGCTGTCTGAAGCGTGATGTCAAATCCTATTTAGCTCACATCGAAATATTATGAGTCAATAAATCGATAGCGCTCATTCTCTAAAGCTGTTACCGCTTTCTTTAGATCATATTCTTTCACAAGAATATAATCCGTATTGAAAGTCGATACGACAAACACGCCGATATGATGAGCCGCCAAAAGTGTAGTGATCTGCGCCAGTACTCCGATCAAGGAGAAATCCAACGTACCTTCTATGCGGATCGCTTTCCATCCGTCGTTTCGCTCTACCACAGATTTCGGTATAGCTTTCGTCTCGCAAACCAATGACAGTTCTTCATCTGTCTTACCTATAAAGACAAACGGAGCATTCAGATCGACAGAGGACAGGTCTGTTATCTTGCATATTGAGAAATCGGTATCGATTGTTTTTAGATCCATATTGCCTCCGAATGGACGGACTTTACTTATCAGTCGATGTTCATAGCTGCATAAAAACCGTCTCTTACCGCTGTTAAGATATTACCCGGTTTTAAAGAATCTCCGATGATCACGGTATCTTTGACCAACCCTTTCAGTTCTTCCGCAATTTTATTTTCCGATCTTACGCCTAATGAGAGGATCACGGAATCACACGGTAATGTTTCTTGCGTGCCGTCTTTTTTCTCTACTATAGCGCCTGTATCATCTGCCGCAACGAGCTTAACATTTTCAAGGACTTTAACACCGGCTTGAGCGGACATCACTCTTAAAAGACCCGCGACGCCGCGACTTGTTAAACCTTGCGCGTCGATCTCAGCCAATGTTTGCATATCGATCATCGTTACGTCATGACCTTCGCGAGCAAGCGTAACAGCCGTTTCGGTACCCGTCATGCCCGCGCCTGCAAGGATGACTTTATTCCCGACAGTTGCCAAGCCCATATCGACATCGGTCGCTAAAACAACATTCTCTCTGTCGATACCCGGGATGTTCGGGATGATCGGATCGCTACCTGTCGCTATGATCAAAACATCGGGTTTTAGGCGTTCGATCAATTCTTTGGTAGCCTCGGTTTCTTTTATGATCTCGATCTCAGGCGTTTTTTCGGTCATGTTTACGGACCATTCATAATAGCGCTTAACGTCGCTTTTGATTGGGTTTGCCGATGCCGCGATCAACGCTCCGCCGAGTTCTGCTGCTTTTTCAACGATCACAGGCTTATGTCCTTTTTGCGCAAGCCAACGCGCGGCTTCCATGCCCGCGCATCCGCCGCCAATGATCACGACTTTCTTCGGTTCTTTCGTTTGCGCAATATCCATAAATTGCATTTCTCTTCCGATGATCGGGTTCACGCTGCATCGGATCGGTTTCGGTAATTCATGCGGATTGCCTTCACCCGTGCAAACCGTACAGCGGATACACGGACGGATCTCGTCGTCTTTCCCGTCCGCGGCTTTATTTACGCATTCAGGGTCAGCGATGAAGGTTCGGATCATAGCAACCATATCCGCTTTTCCTTCCGCCAAGGCCTTTTCGGCAAGCGGCATATTGAACGAACCGACTGTAACAACGGGTATATCGACTTCCTGCTTAAACCGTTCCGCAAGATGTACGTTGGTAGCCATCGGTATAAAAGTCGGTTGTATCATATAGGCGACTGTTCTCGGGTCGTACAGACTTCCCGCTGAAACATGTATAAGATCGATCTTGTCTTGGATCACTTTCGTAAACGCTATCGCGTCTTCCAAGCCAACGCCGCCTTCGATGAGTTCATCTCCGCTGATACGGTATTCGATCGCCATATCTTCACCGATCTGTTCTCGTACAGCATCTATCAATTCATTGGCGAACCGACAGCGGTCTTCCATCGTTGCGCATCCGTAACGGTCCGTTCTTTTATTGGCTAACGGTGAGTAAAAGTTTGCGACTACATGTCCGTGCCCGCCGTGGAGCATGACCATATCGAAACCCGCTCTTTTACAATGATAAGCGGATAACGCGAAATCGTCGATGATCTGTTTGATCTCTTCGAGCGTATAATCGGCAGGCATTTTTATTTCATCACGCAGATTCAGTTCAATCGAAGCGAGCGCTCCGTAACGGTGGATCGCATCGACCAGATGTACCAAACCGTGCACAACGTATTTGTCCGCTAAATTGATAACGAACCTTGCGTGTGAGGCGTATTCTTCGTTTACGGGACTGTCGCCGATCGTAACGATCGCGGCGCCGCCTTTTGCCATTGCCGCAGTATATCGGATAAAATGATCCGTGACATACCCTTCTTTGGACGCGAGCATCGGCTCCGCAGGTGAAACTTCTATCCTGTTTTTTGCGATCAGTTTACCGATCTTCAGCGGTTGAAAAACATGTTCGTAATTTTGCATTTGATCCTCCGATAATTTTATTCATTATTGATTATTTTACCATTTTTTTTAAAAGAAGCTCAATGTTTTTCACTTCTTATAGTCTGTTATTTTGATAAATTTTTCACTTTTCTTCGCCGCACATAATATTCAAATTATCAGTTGATAATTTTTGCTGTAAATGATACAATTTATAGGGAATTCAATTATTTATTCAAGTTTTGGTGCGGATTTCAAAACACATATTTTTGCACCTGTATTTTAAAAATAATAAGAAAGAGAGAAATTTGAATGTTTAGATGTATACCTTTTGAGGAAAATGAATTAAAGATCATTGAAGAACTTCCATCTTTCATGGGACCCGGTTTTCCGGGTACACCGCTTCGCAACACACCGATCGTGTGGCGTGAAAACGTATTGGCAATGTTTAGGGATAAACATCCGTATTGGATGCCGCTTCCGAGCGATCAGACTATGGTAGTACCCGAACTGTACAACAATAATCTTGGGCGCGGTATGGGCTCTGACATCACTGATTGTTTCGGGCTTGAATGGGAATGGGTTCAATCGGCGGGCGGATCGATCGTTCGACCCGGTAGCGGTGTTTTAATGGAAGATGTAAATGAATGGAAAGATAAGATCAAGATCCCCAATATCGATGAATGGGATTGGGAAGGCGCTGTGGAAGCGACTAAGATCGACAGACGAATATTTACCGTTATGTCTTTCATTAATGGCTTTTGCTTTGAACGATTGATCTCATTTATGGAATTCGCACCTGCTGCGATGGCTTTACTTGATGATGATCAGATCCCTGCTATCCATGAATTGTTTGAAGCACTCACTGATCTTGGAATAAAACTCGTTGATAAATTCTGTGCATATTGGCCGTCACTTGACGGATTTAATATCCATGACGACTGGGGATCACAACACGCTCCGTTCTTTTCTCAAAAAATCGCGAACGAATTGTTCTTGCCGTATATGAAGGCTTTGGTTGATCATATACACGCTAAAGGACGATATGCGACATTGCATTCTTGCGGGCATACGGAAGGTCGTATCGAAACGATCATAGCGGCGGGCTTCGATGGTTGGGATCCTCAACCTATGAATGACACGCAAAAACTTTGGGAAGAATACGGTGATCAGATCGTTATATCGATCATCCCCGATAAGTACGATCCCGCAACAACAAGCGAAGAAGAACAACGTGAGCGTGCTCGAGCGTTTGCGGATAAATTCTGTGTACCGGGTAAACCCGCGCAAGTCGGTTTCTACGCAGGCGAGTTACTTACCCCCGCGTTTACGGATGAGTTATATAAAGCTTCGCGCAAATTATATTGCGAACGATAAAAATATATTTGAGATATAACCATCGTTGGGCGTTATCGATCTATAAGATCGATAACGCTTTTTTATTGTAGATCGTGCAGGATATTTTCATTAAGAACGAATTTAATTTTTATGTATTTACATAAATTCGAAATAAAATCGAGTGGATATGTTAAAATAAAAATCACGAATAAAAAAGCGTAGGAGAGAATGGTTTGGGAAGTAAAAGGAATGCGGATCTGACGACAGGCAATATCCCAATACAACTTATAAAATTGGCTTTGCCGATGATCATCGGAATGTTGGGTATGGTGATCTTCAACCTGACCGATACGTTCTATCTAGGACAACTGGGTGCGGACCAGCTTGCGGCGCTCTCTTTTACGTTCCCCGTTGTTCTTATCATCAACAGCTTTGTCAAAGGGGTAGGTATGGGCAGTTCCGCTATCATATCGAAATACGCCGGTGCAAAAGACTACGATCAAATAAAACGAACGGCAACAGACAGTTTATTTCTGGGGCTTTTGGTCAGCGGGACTGTTGTACTGATCGGTTTACTTACGATAGAGCCTTTATTTACGATGCTCGGAGCTGACGGCATCATTTTAGCGTATATAGAAGAATATATGTCTGTATGGTATATCGGCTCGATCATGCTTGTGATCCCAATGATCGGAAACGAGATCATCAGAGCTTTGGGGGATACAAAGATCCCCGGACTTATTATGGGGTTCAGCGCATTGATGAACATCGTACTCGATCCGTTTTTGATCTTCGGTATCGGTCCGTTTCCCGAACTGGGTATCAGAGGCGCGGCGATCGCAACGGTCCTCTCCAGGAGCATCACGGCAGTTGCGGCGATATTGGTTTTAGCGTTTCGTGAGAAGATCTTAGATTTCTCTAAGATAAAGTTGGCGCATTTATGGGATTCTTGGAAGAAGATATTGTATATCGGTGTACCGAATGCTCTCGTTCAAATGTCCCGACCGCTCGGAGCCGGCATCATTACCGGACTGCTTGCTTCGTACGGTTCTTATGTTGTGGCAGGCTTCGGTGTTGCCACAAAAATAGAAGTGCTCGCGCTTACTTTCCCGATGGCACTTATGAGTGTGATGGGGCCGTTTATCGGGCAGAATGTCGGTTGCGGTTTATTCGACCGTGCCGAAAAGGGGTTTAAAATAGGAGAATTGTATTCGCTGATAAGCAGTACTTTGGTCGCGGTTGTATTGATCTTGTTTGCGGAACCTATCGCGAAATTATTTAATTCAGAACCCGATGTTGTCAACACGATCGTTTTGTATATGCGTCTTGTTGCGGTATCCTACGGTTTTCAAGGTATTTTGAGGATCGGGACTGTCGCATTGAACGTACTCAATAAGCCTATTCAAGCCTCAACGATCATATTGATCCAAACTTTTGTATTGTACATCCCGTTGGCGATACTCGGATCCAATTTAATGGGACTTAACGGGATATTTGTGGCTTTGTCCGTATCTTATTTGCTTACGGCGATCTTGACACACATCGCAATAAAATATTATATGAAAAAATATAAAGAGCAGATCGCTCTTTGATATACGCCCGATCTTATGTTTTGCAGATGTCGTATCGAATGATATGACATCTTTTTTTGTGTTTATCAGTAAAATTGATTTTATATTTTACATGTAAAG
Organism: uncultured Anaerofustis sp.; assembly: GCA_963674555.1. Lineage (GTDB taxonomy): Bacteria > Bacillota > Clostridia > Eubacteriales > Anaerofustaceae > JBGMEA01. Next base: position 1,423,726 of record OY771429.1, read on the forward strand.
TATAAATTATAAATTCATCAAATAAGTGAAAAAGCGATTAAGCGTTTATTTTAAGGCTTAAATAAGAACGATAATTTATTTAAAGTACCGATATGATAAATTTTTAGGTCATTTAATTATTAATACTTTACACGTAAAATTTTTTATATTATAATAATTATTAGATTTTATTTAGATCATACGATCCTCTTTCGAGCACGTTATAAGTAACAGCGCGTAATAGAAGAGAGATCGAATTTAACGAGTACCAAATATAAAATACTATATAAACAGGAGGACAATGTTTATGTCAGTTTCAAAATTCGACGAGAAAGAACTTAATGTTGTACGCGAAGTTCCGAATCGTCGCCCCAATGCACCTGTGTTGCAGTACTATGATTTTCCGACAACACCGAAAGAGGCGTACCTCTCAGCGATCAGAGACAAAAAACCGGTATGGCAACCAACCAATGTTGAAGTAAAACTGTTTTGCCCCAAAGTCTTTCCGGATAACGTAGCACGTGCTTACGTACTTGAAGCGGAACCGCTTCCGAGAGAAGAATTCGGCGGTAAAGACATGTTCGGCATCGAATGGGTCTATGTTGATGTGGCAGGCGGATCTATGGTTCAACCGGGTTCCCCCTTACTTGAAGATGCAAACGAATGGTATGACAAAGTTGTATGGCCGGATGTGGACAGTTGGGATTGGGAAGCGTGTGCTGAACTTAACAAAGATTATGTCAATGACGGAAGCTTTGTTGTCGCATGGATCATGAACGGTTATTATGAAAGATTGATCTCTTTCATGGATTTTGAAGGCGCGGTTATGGCAATGATCGACGAAGATCAAACAGATGCGGTAAAAGATCTTTTCGAAAAATTAACAGACCTTTACATTAAGATCGTTGATAAATTTTTAGAATACTTCCCGAATCTCGGCGGATTCTGCGTGCATGATGACTGGGCAGGTCAAACAGCTCCGTTCTTCTCACCTGCGGTATGCGAAGAAATGCTTGTTCCGGCAATGAGAAGATTAACGGACTATATGCATTCAAAAGGCTTGATCGCTGATTTCCACTGCTGCGGTAAAGTGGAATTACAAGTACCGAATATGATCAAAGCAGGATGGGACTCATGGTCCGGTATGATCATGAACGACACACATATGCTTTATGAAAAATACGGTGATCAAATCGCTATCGGTGTTCTTCCAGAAAGTTTCGATCCGGAAACGACGTCCGAAGAAGAACAAAGAGAATACGCAAGAAAACATGCTGAAAAATTCTGTAACCCAAGAAAACCTTGTTTGTTTAACGGCTACGGCGCCGCTATGTTGACACCGGCGTTCAGAGAAGAATTGTACAAACAATCAAGACTTCGTTTTTCCGAAGTATAAATTGCAAACACTCATAGAGTTAACATTCGCGAAACACCGATATCGATATATTCGATATCGGTGTTTCATATTAGAAACTTAAAAAAACAAATTTATCATACTATATTTAGTAAATCATTGCATTAATACACAATATATAGTATACTCTTTGTAATTAAATAGAATTTATAACAAAGGAAAGCGGTGCAAATCCGTTACAGTTTCTTTGCTACTGTGAAGAGCAACAATGCCGATAACGATCATTGGATCATCCGAGAAGGTTGTTATCAATTAGGCGCTCTAAAGTCAGGATATTTTGTTATGGATATATTCTTTAAAGCTTCAAGGAAGGCTGAAAGGTTTTTTTGATTTTGCATGATCAGAGCTTTCTTTGCGGCGGGCTCTATTTTTTATGAAATCAGGTGTGGAGATGAGGAGAAGGAAAATTACGAAGAAAACGATCGAAAGGAGTTTCTGTCCGGATTGGTGTCCCCGAAAGTATATCGGGTGCAATTTCGAGTGTGAAGACCAAGCGTTTGCCGAGAAGTATAATATCGATACCAACGACATTAATAGGAGTGCTGAAGAATGAGTACAAAGTATTATTGTAACGTCTATTGCGAATATTTCCCATGCCATGAAGGGATCGAGGAAGAGGATTTCAGTTGTATGTTTTGCTACTGTCCGCTATATGCTTTAAAAGATAAATGCGGCGGAGAATTTACTTATACGGCTTCAGGTATCAAGGATTGCAGTAAGTGTACATTCCCGCATAAAAAAGAAAACTATGATCTTATGGTGCAAAAAACGATGCTGATGGTGGAATTGACACGTAAAGCGTATAATGAAGTAAGTTGATCGTGTAAACTGAATCTAATATATACGTCGATATTTGACTTTTCGATGAATTCTCATCTCTTAAATGGTATAATGATTCTAACAAGATCATATAAGGGGAATAATATGGATGAGATGTTGATGGGACTTTTGGGTTCTAACGGTCAAATAGAATTATATGAAGACAGATTGATAATAAAAAGGCAAGGTTTTAGCGCAAAACTGAGTTTCGGCTTTTTTAAAAAAGACAAAACGATCATGCTGGATCAGATCAGCGAGATCCGCATAAAAGAAGCCGGAGAACGGATCATCGGTTATATTCGGTTTTACTTAATCGGTGAAGAAGTTAAACGTACAAGTGCGGTGGAAGCAAGTTCGAATGATAAAGCCGTTACTGTCAAAGCCGCAAATATGGAAGATGTTTATGCATTAAAAGCGAAGATCGAGGAATTGCAAAGCCGAAATGTAGATAACTTGATAGAGTAACAGTATACCATAACAAATAAAAACCGTTCTATCGATTTATGATATAGCGGTTTTTTTATTTGCAAATATATTTGCAGTTTGTTTTTGACTTTACTTTAATGCGAAGATCCCGGTGTCGGTTTCGAGATTGATCAAATTATACAGGATCAGGCACGAATCGATATCGATGATTTGCATAGTCGTAAGCCTCATATATTGCATGTACTGATGTAGGCTTATATTTAAGTTCGAATTAGCGCATAAAGGAAAGTACGATCTTTATTATTCCTTGTTTTCTGAATGCATCTAGTATATAATATATCATATATAAAATCAATTTACTGATCGGCAAAGGAGCCTTTGAAGGAAATGACCGTGTGTTGTTGCTTTTAAAGGACTTTTTGTTTTATGGAGGTAATTATGACGATCGGTCAAAAAATGGACAGAGATCATTGCGATATTCGTAAGATCATTAAGCAGGGGGATCTTACCGTTCATTTTCAAGAGATCGTGTCATTAAGCAGGAAGACCGTTATTGGTTTTGAGGGTTTGATAAGAGGTATCGATACGGATAGGCAAACATTGATACCGCCCGAAACTTTGTTTAGGAATGCTTATGAGCAAGATATGACCTTGGAACTTGACCGCGCGTGCAGAGAGAAAGTGCTGGAAGCTTTTAGTACTTCTTTTAAAGATATGAAAGATAAGCTCCTGTTCTTAAATCTTGACGCGACTTTACTCGACAGGGTGGCAGGATCCGATTATCTGTCAAAACAAGTACGAACTTACGGGATCGATCCGAGAAATATCGTGATCGAGATAAACGAAGGGCAAGTGGAAGATCTGAAAGCGCTCGAGAACTTTTGCGAAGTATATCGTAAGCGCGGATTTATGGTCGCGATCGACGATGTGGGCACGGGGTTTTCAAATATGGATCGTATCTTGCTGGTGCGACCCGATATCATCAAGATCGATATCGCGCTTGTCAAACAGATCCACACCGATCCTTACAAGCAAGGCGTGTATAAATCGCTTATCAATCTTTCCCGCATGATCGGTGCGTTGGTTATTGCCGAGGGTGTGGAGTCGTTGGAAGAAGCGGTGCAGATCGTAAAGCTCGGCGGGCATATGATGCAAGGGTACTTCTTTGCCAAGTCGCATTTTGGGTGTGATAACGAGACGAGCGAACATTCACTGCAAAAGATCGAGCAAGTTATCGAGCGTTTCAACCAAAATATCCGATCGATAACGCTGGAAGAAAAAAAGAAGAACCGCCAGATCAATTCGATCATTCGAAGTTGCGTAAAAGAACTGAGTTCAGTAAGTGTGCGGGAATTCGACCATAAATTATTGCAACTGACTTGGTCGTACAGAAATATCGAATGTGCATATATCCTTGACGAGAACGGCGTTCAGATAAGTAATACGATACGTTTTTGCAACGAGGACGACATTAAAGACAACTTGATCTTTTACTCCGCAAGCCCCGGAACGGATCATTCTATGGAGAAATATTATTACGCGATGCAAGGCGCGCGTTCCGATAAATATATTACCGAGCCGTACGTTTCGCTTGCGACGGGAAATTTGTGTATTACGATATCCAAAGCGTTTGAGAGTATCGATGCGCAAAAATACATCTTATGTTTGGATTTCTGTAAAACCGATGTGACGGAAGAAATCGAAGCGATGCAAGAGTTCAACGTGTCCAATTTGGTTTTTAATATCAACGGGCAATCGGTGAGCGAACTGAATCACATGATCAACAAGATGAATGAAGAGATCATTAAAGACAGCCTAACGAACACTTACAACAGGCGTTATATGGAAGAACGCTTACTGATCGATGTATTTGACGCGTTCAGCGCGGGGCAACCGATCTCGGTCGTGATGGCGGATATCGATCATTTCAAGAAAGTCAATGATACATACGGACATCAGGCGGGGGATCATGTGCTAAAAGAATTCGCGGCGATCGCAAAACGAAGCATTCGGAAAAATCATGATTGGATCGCACGATACGGCGGTGAAGAGTTTTTGATCGTATTATTGAACGCAAACGCGCAGGCAGCGCATAACGTTGCCGAAAAAATCAGAGAGGCGATAGCGTTATCCGAGATCGATTATAAAGATAATGACATAAAAATAACCGCCAGTTTCGGCGTATGTACTTTGCAGGACAAGGATATGACATATGATGAATTGCTCCGAAAGGCGGATAAAAATTTGTATCAAGCGAAAAAAGAGGGCAGGAACAGAACTGTTTCATAATAAAAGAAGATCGAATCATCGATCTTCTTTTTTATCATCATCCCGATCAATTTTAAAATCATCATCGCTCAATAAACCGTCGATCGTTAAGATATCATCGAACGCTTTGATCTGCGCGTCAATGTCATAGGATATCTGGCGGAAGAGATCATCGTTTAATTTAATGAACGCCGCTTTGGCTTTCGCAATCGACTTAGCGATCTTTTTCTTTTGTTCTTTGGATGATTCCTCATGCATGGCTTTGCTTTCAAGCATCAAATATTCATTCAACAGCTCCAATGTCATCGGTAGATACGTACTGCTGAATTTATTTATCTGTTTTTCGAGCGAAGGATGCTTATGCGCCATCTCATAAATATCCGTATTGTTTTGGATGATCAGTTCCAGATCTGTGGATATTTTTTTGTCTTTGATCAAATCATTTGCTTTTTCCAATTGTTTTTTAAAGAACTTTTCTTTTTCTTGCGATGTTAATGTTTCATCGTATTTAGTGTTTAGTATCGGTCTTTTAGGTTCTTCTTTTCTCGGTTGCTCATCAGTAGGTAAATGCCCGACTTCTTTAACGTTTACTTTGATATCCAGGTTTTTGGTGAACAGCTTGATAACTTTTTCGATCCCTCTTATTTCTTTCGACGGTTTTATTTCTTTTGTGTTTATCTTTATTTGCACTTTGTTTTTATTGGGTTTGTCTTCACCGTAAGCGTACGGGCAACTGAATACGAAGGCTTTACCTTTATTAACTGCTTTCGTGAATTCAAGACAAGTATCGTAACCGCATTCATTGCAGTCACTTCTGGGTTCGAGCCAATAAAGTTTTGATTCCATGTAAGGACATTTTGAAACAAGCGAATGGTCATCTCTTATCTTTAATGCTAAATTAATGCATTCTTTATATTCACAAACCTTACAATCCGTCATTGGCAAGGCGTATTTTATATCGGACACATCCGCGGGCAGTGTGATCAATCTATCTTTGTAGCGGACAACATTGGAAGGTTTAGCTGATTTTGGTGGCGTGTTAGATGCTTTTTTATCTTCACCGTAAGCATACGGGCAACTGAAAACAAAAGCCTTACCTTTATTTACGGCTTTCGTGAATTCAAGACAAGTATCGTAACCGCATTCATTGCAGTCACTTCTGGGTTCGAGCCAATAAAGTTTTGATTCCATGTAAGGACATTTTGAAACAAGCGAATGGTCATCTCTTATCTTTAATGCTAAATTAATGCATTCTTTATATTCACAAACCTTACAATCCGTCATTGGCAAGGCGTATTTTATATCGGACACATCCGCGGGCAGTGTGATCAATCTATCTTTGTAGCGGACAACATTGGAAGGTTTAGCTGATTTTGGTGGCGTGTTAGATGCTTTTTTATCTTCACCGTAAGCATACGGGCAACTGAAAACAAAAGCCTTACCTTTATTTACGGCTTTCGTGAATTCAAGACAAGTATCGTAACCGCATTCATTGCAATCACTTCTGGGTTCGAGCCAATAAAGTTTTGATTCCATGTAAGGACATTTTGAAACAAGCGAATGGTCATCTCTTATCTTTAATGCTAAATTAATGCATTCTTTATATTCACAAACCTTACAATCCGTCATTGGCAAGGCGTATTTTATATCGGACACATCCGCGGGCAGTGTGATCAATCTATCTCTTTTTTTATCTGTGTGATTATCCATATTATTTCCAACTTTTAGATTATGATATAAAGTATCTTAAATTATATCAGTCTTTATCTTTATTCGGTAATTTGAGCTCATTGGTGCCGAGTAGCCCGTCTATCGTAAGTATTCGTTCAAAGGTTTCAATCTCGGCTTCGATGTCATAGGATGATTTTCGGAAGAGATCTTCATTGAACTTTAGGAACGCTTTCTTTGCTTTACTTACAGCTTCAACGATCTTTTGTTTTTGATCTTTGATGTCTTCTTTGCCCGAAAATTCATTTTCAATCGATAGGTATTTATTCGCAAGATTTAAAGTCAGTTGCATATAGGAATTACAAAAGTCGGTGATCTGCGATCGCAATTCCGGTTTCTCATCAAGCATTCCGTAGATATCCATAATACTGTTTGATATCTGTTCCAGATCGAGTGATATGCCAATGTCTTTTATACGATCGTTTGCGTTTTGCAAGGCTCTCAGATAAATGAGCCCTGATTGTTGGGCGGGTGTATCTTTATTGACTCTGGCGGTAAAGAGCCTTTTACTCGGTTTTGTTTTTTGCTTCTCTTGTATTAGAGATGTTTGTTCTTTTGCGGGCTCATTATGACTGTCAGAAGCATAAGGGCAATCCTGCACGGAGGCGTTACCGTCATTGACCAATCGGATAAAATCTTTGCAATCCTCATATCCGCAAATACTGCAGTCTTCTCTCTGATTCAACCAATACAGCTCTGTTTGGATATAGTTGCAACGTGAAACGCTTTTGTGATCGCGTTCGATCTGCGCAGCCATCGCAAAACAACTTTCATAACCGCAAGTTTGGCAATTGTTTCCCGGCAACGCCCGTTCGATATCGAATATAGAAGCGGGCAGTGCTATCAAATTCACATGTGCTTTTTTTGCAGGTCTTCCTTGCACACTTCCCGAAACGGTTTTATTCTTCCCAAATGTGTACGGGCAATTATAGACGCTTTCTTTTCCGGAATTAACAGCTTCGATAAAATACGCGCATATCTCATATCCGCACTGTTCACAAGCCGATCTGGGTTTCAGCCAATAGAGTTCATAAGGCACATATGGACATAACCTGATTGCTGTATGTTTATCCGCGACCTTTTTCGCAAACGCATAGCAGTCCTCACTGCCGCAGGTTTTACAATCCGTACCCGGAAGTATCTGCGCGATCGAGAGGGAGTTTGCGGGCAGTGAAACAATGTGGGGTTTCTTTGTCTTACCGTTTGTTGTGTTTTTTACTTCCGGTGATTTTTCTGAGGCTGTCTTATCGACTCCGAACGCATAGGGACATTTGAATATGTCCTCTTTCTCGTCATTGAGTTTTTGGATAAACGCGTCGCAAGAAGTGTATCCGCATTCACCGCAATCGAAACGCGGTCTCAGCCAGTACAATTCGCTTTCCAAATAGGGGCATAGAGAAGCAGATTCGGGTTCATTCACAACTGTTGCCGCGAACACAAAGCAACTAAAACTGCCACACGCTTTGCAATCTGTCTTCGGCAGCAGCTTCTCGACGGAAAACACATCAGTGGGCAGTTCTATCAAATGTTTCTTCTTTTTTGTTGTTCCCATCCGTACACCCGTATTATGATTTTGTTAATAGGTAACTAATAGTAATCGTATTAAGCTTTCACGTTGCCGGATAATGTGATCTCGTTTTCGTCAAACTGCAATGTAAGTATAGGTATTATTCGAATACGATTTCGAAACCTCTTAAATTGACATATGCAACTCTAAAATAGGCAGGTTGTTTATCTTTGAATGATTTATATACAACGATATCTTTTGACATATTTTGTTCTACTGATGTAACGGAAGCAGTCATAATGCCTATAACTTCATCACTCTCATTATAGATATAAAATACTAATTCTGCATCTTCAGGTTGCCATTGAGTATTATTTGTATAGCTGAAGCTTATGTGCACAGTATTACTGTCACCAGTATTTGTTGTATCCATTTTCATATTTGTTAGGGTGAAGTAGGGTGAAGCGTATTCATCCATATACCATTCTAATGTGCTGTCGAGATTGCGCTCTAAATCTTTTGTGCTGTTTGGTCTTATTTCATAAGATCTATCATCGTTGATATATATCGTGTAGCGCTCACCATTTACAGGTATACGGTTAAACGGATAGTGTTCGGAATCATAGTAGCGAGTTGACCATTCATCTAAATATTGGAGGTATGTTTTTGCTTCATATTTAATTCCTGTCGCATCGGTTAGTGTAATTTCCAATTCGTAAATTGATATATCTTTTTTGTTGTTTATGTATTTCGTTTTATATGAAGTAGTATAGTATCCTAACGAATCGCCATAGCGTGAACTAATATATTCTAAAAAATTAAAATTATAATCCCTGATTTGGACATCGATATCAGGATATTTTTCTTTAAATGTTATTAAAAAATCAGTTGCGAGATAACCACATCTTGAAGGCAAAGCAGTTAAAATACTTTCTCCTAAAGTAATATAAACCTTATATCCTTTAAACCCGTAGAATGTGTTTACTTTAAACTCTTCGGATTTTAACCACTCATCAAAATTATTTTCGACTGCTCGATTAATGTTCTGTATTGAAACGAATATATACAATACAGAACATAATATTAATAAAATGCCAATAATCGTAAATATACGGATTTGCGTTCTATTATTCATAAACCCTCACATATAGCATGTAATAAATATTTTAAAGAAGCCCGTATCAGGCTTCTTCTTTCTCTTTTTCTTTGGTCGGCAATATGATCTCGCGGCGACCTAAAAGACCGTCTATCGTAAGTATGCGTTCAAAAGTTTCGATCTCGGCTTCGATATCTACGGAAGCCTGTTGCATAAGATTGTCGTTGAAATTGGCAAATGCGTTTTTCGCGTTGGAGATCGACTTTGCGATCTGTGCTTTAAGGTCTTTTATAGTAGCCGTTTCGACATGTTTCTTTTGCAGGTCTATATATAAATTACAGAGCTTTAACGTCTGCGGTAAATAGATGTTGCTGAATTTGCGTATCTGATGCTCGATCGATTTATCTTTTGCGGCTTGCGCAAAAATATCGTTCACGTATTTGCATATGATATTCAGATCATCCGTGATCTGCGCGTCTGGGATCAAATCGTTCGCCTTGTTGATCTGATGGGCAAAACGCATGCCCTGCTGTAAGACAGAAAGGTCTTGGTTGAAGTGCTCTTCCAATGCGCGGTTCGGATCGTTCTTCGGTTCTTCGGGTACAGGCAGAGGCGCGGGTGTAGTCGGTTTTGCCAAATGTTGTTGCTGATACGTTTTGAAATCCATCGCGATCTCACGTTTTTTCGCTTCCGCGTAATTAAACTCGGCATAACGTTGAGCTTCTTCCAATGCGCTGCGTGAGCCTGCCTGAAAGAGCATACCGATACCGCTGTAGATCATAACGCCCGGCAGTACGCTGCTGAATGTGCTTGGGTCAACAACTCCGCTCAATAAAAGCAGACCTCCCGCCGCAAAGCTCAATACGGAAAAGATCTTTCTTCTGGTAGATTTGCGCAACGCGCGGCGTTGCATGCGACTGTTGTTCATCTTCGCTCCATCATTGTATTTTATAAATAATCTGTTTTATATTATATCATAATCATTTGTCGTGTGCACGAATTACATACAGCGAAAAATGCGATATTCTCTCGCGCAATAAAAAAACACCGACCGAATCGATCGATGTCTTTCTTGTCCATTATTTTGTATTAGATCAGAATGTGATCACTACGGGATCTTGTCCGTTTTCATAGATAGTCGCTGTTGCGTTGGTCAGTTGGAACACTTCCATATTCCCGTCGCCCACTGCGTAGCGATCTTTCAATGAAGCGTAATTTTCAAGCATATGCGCTTGCGCTTCTTCGCTGGAGTCTTCGATGGCATCAGCCGCAAGGCGTATCCATTTTCCGCCGCTCATCGCGCATAATTCCACTTTCGGATTTTCGTGTATTTGTTTGGATACTTCTTTGACTTTGCCCGTTTGGATATAGAGTTTGCCGTCAAAGATATCGACTGTTCCGAAAGGTCGGAGTCTCGGACAACCGTCTTTGATCGTGCCCAGATAATAGACACCGCTTTTTTTCAAAAAATCATAAACTTCCTGCATGAATGTTTCTCCTTTTTTTGAACTTATAACTAATCATATCATATTAGTGTGTTATGGTGCAACGGATTTAATTAAATAGCACAAAGCAATTTATTTCAATTTGGCGATACTTTCTTCGATCTCGCTTAACAACGCTTGATTCTTTGCTAACTTTTCGCGTTCTTCAGCTACGATATTCTCGGGTGCCTTTGCGACGAAATTCGGATTGTCCAATTTACCGTTTAAGCGCGCGATCTCTTTTTCGATCTTCTCTTTTTCTTTTACGAGACGTTGTGTCTCTTTTTCTTTGTCGATCAGATCGTTCAGTGGTATCGTGAACTTCGCTGTGTTCGTTACAACGCTCAGTGCGTTATCGATCGCGTTCTCTGTCTGCGTGATCTCCACTTCGCTTGCGGAAGCCATTTTGATAAAAATATCTTCGTTTCCGCTGTAGATCGCTTCGTTTTCTTTATCGCATTGAATGTATACTTTTGCTTTCTTAGAAGGCGGTATATCCATTTCAGCGCGCGCGTTACGAATACCGCGGATACCGTCGATGATCTCGCTGACTTGTGCTTGTTGTTCGGGATAAGCGTTTTCTTCTTTGTATATCGGCCACTCGGCAATGATAAGCGGTTCGGTATCATCATTCATATGTCCATAGATCTCTTCGGTGATAAACGGCATAAAAGGATGCAACAGTTTTAAGATATCTGTGAACATATGATACAGTGTCCATTGCGCCGCGTGTTTGGCTTTTGCGTCGTCTCCGTATAATCTGGGCTTGACGAATTCGATATACCAATCGCAGAACTCCGACCAGACGAAACTGTAGAGTTTTTCGAGCGCGATGCCGAGTTCGTATTTATCCAAATTCGCCGTTACTTCTGCTGTCATTTCGTTCGTGCGTGAGATGATCCATTCGTCTAAATTATTCAGATCGTTTCGATCGATCTCGCTTTTCGGATCGAAATCTTCCAAATTCATCAGGATAAAGCGCGCCGCATTATTGATCTTATTCGCAAAATTTCTGCTAGCGGCTACTTTTTCTTCATGCCAACGCGTATCATTGCCCGCGGAGTTTCCTGTAACTAATGTGAAACGCAGGGCATCCGCGCCGTATTTTTCGATCATTTCTAAAGGATCCACACCGTTGCCGAGCGATTTACTCATTTTTCTGCCTTGTTCGTCACGTACCAAACCGTGCATATATACATGGTGGAACGGCGTTTCTCCCGCATGATGAATGCCCGAAAAGATCATACGAGCAACCCAGAAGAAGATGATATCGAACGCTGTCACAAGTACATCGTTCGGATAGAATTTTTTGAAGTCCGCCGTATCCTCGGGCCAGCCAAGTGTTGAAAACGGCCAAAGTCCCGATGAGAACCATGTGTCCAGTACATCTTCATCTTGGGTAAAAGAAGTTCCGCCGCACTTCGGACAAACCGAAGGCATTTCTTTAGCGACGACCACTTCATCACAATCCGAGCAATAGTACGCGGGGATCCTGTGTCCCCACCAAAGTTGCCTGGATACGCACCAATCGCGGATGTTTTCCATCCAATTATAATAGATCTTTTTAAAGCGATCCGGCACGAAAACAGTCTCACTTGTTTTGACGACTTCGATAGCAGGGTCGGCAAGCGGTTTCATTTCCACGAACCATTGTAAAGAGGTGATCGGTTCAACGACCGTATCGCAGCGATAGCATGCGCCTACATTATGTTGGATCGATTCGATCTTATCAATCAATCCCAACGCTTGCAGATCTTCGACTACTTTCTTTCTGGCGTCATATCGGTCGAGTCCTTGATAGACTCCGCCCAATTCATTGATCGTGGCGTCATCGTTCAGCACGCGTATTTGCTCAAGATCGTGGCGTTGTCCGATTTCAAAGTCATTCGGGTCATGGCACGGCGTTATTTTTACGCACCCTGTCCCAAACTCCGTTTCCACGTAATCGTCCGCTATGATCGGTATTTCTCTGTTCATAAGAGGGAGTATTGCTGTTTTACCGATCAAATTCAAATAACGCGGATCCGAAGGATTGACGGCTACTGCGGTATCTCCGAGCATCGTCTCAGGTCGGGTCGTTGCGACAGTAACATAAGCATCGCTGTCTTTGATCGGGTACTTGATATACCATAAATGCCCGTTGTGTTCGTCGTATTCCACTTCTGCTTCACTGAGCGCGGTCCCGCAATCGGGGCACCAATTGATGATACGGTTCGCTCTGTAGATCAAGCCTTCATTGTATAGATTGCAGAAAACTTCTTTAACCGCTTCGGAGCAACCTTCGTCCATCGTGAAACGTTCTCTTGTCCAATCACAGGAAGAACCGAGCTTTCGGAATTGTTTGGCGATCCTCTTTCTGTAAAAATCGGACCAATCCCATGCGCGCTCCAAGAAAGCTTCCCGTCCGATATCTTGTTTGGTCTTACCTTCTTCAGCGGCGATCTTGTCTTTTACTTTGACTTCGGTCGCGATACTGGCATGGTCTTCACCCGGAAGCCAAAGTGCACTGAAACCTTGCATGCGCTTATAACGCGTCAAGATATCCTGCAAAGTTCCGTCAAATGCGTGTCCGATATGCAGTTGTCCCGTTATATTCGGGGGCGGCATAACGATGGTGAACGGCTTTCCGTCGGGATGCACCTCCGGTTTGAAATAGCCGCCCTGTTCCCACATCTCATAGATCCGTGATTCTGTTTCATTGGGGTCATATACTTTGTTCAATTCTTTCATAAGGTTGCCTTTCCGTATCATAAAAATAAAAAAACCTTGAATAATATGGGACGAAATGACCGCGGTACCACCCATTTTAATTCAAAGCGAATTCTCTCTTACAGTGTAACGTACTGTCAACGCCGAATATTCGGTGCTCCCAAGCGACGTTCGGCAGATTATCTTAAAAACATTTCAGCGACTGTTTTCTCTCTTGAAAGTATCTTCTGCGTACTCTTCTTGTTCAAAGCATCATTGTATCGATTTTTATTGTCTGCATTATACGAAATCCCACTTGTTTTGTCAAGCTGATCACCTACGATTTGCTGTAAAAAGAGAATGAAGCGGGTTAATAAAAATTATAATTCTAAAAAAGCGGTCGAAATCAGGGGTTTCTGATGTATAATGTAATATATTTTGAGTTTTGGGGTCAGGAATGAAGGACAAAAAAGAAGAAAATAAGAACGAAAAGAAAATATATATCAAAAAGCATCCTTTTAAAAAGAAGAAGGCTAAGAGTAAATCTGTAGCGGATAACCTTGATCAGAGCAGTGAAATGCTTCTTGTCGATTCTGTTGAAGGTGTTGAGGCGACTGAACAAATTACATCCAAAGTAAAAAATGGTACCAGCGGTACAAAGGATAAACCTAAAAAGAAAACAAAAAGAAGCCGTCAAAAAAAGCTGAAAATATGGTTATCTGTCGTTTGTGCGTTAATTATTATCGGGATATTGGTCGTGGGAAATTTACCTATGATCTTAGCATGGACAGGATTGAGCGATACCGGTAATTTCAGAAATGATCTTGTCGGTAACAGAAAATATCAGAAATTAGCAATCAAAAATACGCTGTATGAGAATTTGGACGCGGATATCAATTTCGCGGATCAAAACGTGATCAATATCCTATTCTTTGGTGTTGATGAGAGCTTAGAGCGTGAAGATAGATGGTCGGTATTTCGACCCGATACGATCATGTTACTGACAATAAATTTGGATACGCAAGATATTCAGATAACGTCGGTCCCCAGAGACAGTAGAGTTCCGATCGCCGGCAGAAGCGGTAAGGATAAGATCAATGCTTGTTTTTATTACGGTACACTGATTGCGGATAATGAAGAAGATTATTTCGATGCGGGTGTGGAATGTCTGAAAGGTACTGTCAGCGAACTTCTGGGCGGTGTGCAGATCAATTATTATATCGGCGTTAACATGGATGGTGTGCCCGAGATCATTGATACCATTGGTGGCGTGAAATTTAATTTGGAACATGCTATATCTTATAAAAGCCAATATATACCAGCCGGAGAACAAATTCTATCTGGAAAAAATTTTTTACTATGCGCCAGATATAGAGGATACCCCGGCGGAGACATCGACCGCGTAAAAGTACAACAGCAATTACTTGTGGCATTGTTCGATCAACTTACCAGCAGCGAATCGATCATGAAACTTCCGAAAGCGATCTCTCAAACATTCGATATCATCACTACTGATCTTACTTTTAAACAGATCACGACATTGGCATTTACCTTAAAAGATTTCGATCTTTCGAGTATCAATACTGATACGGTCCCAGGTCTGTACGGTAATCTTTACGGCGTATCTTATTGGATCATCGATCAATCGGCAAGAGTTGATTTTGTAAAAGAAACATACGGCATCACGATCCGTCCGGACGTGCAGGATCCAACGTATATTCCGAAAGAAGAACCTGCTGAGGAAGAACCTACTGAAGATGAAACGGTTACGGAAGACCCTGTAGTCGAAGACCCTGTAGTCGAAGAACCCACAACTTAACAGTAAAATTAACATAACAAAAAAGTCCTCTTCGATTTGAAGAGGACTTTTAGTATATCTAACAGACTAGATCGATAATTTCATTCTTTCGGCAAATTCAGCGACCTCTTCCGCGCGTTCGGGTTCTTCCGTTTTTGTTTCGGAGAAAACATCTCGCAGGGTTTGGATTACATCCTCGTCGTTTTGTTCGACATAATAGCGCAGTGCGTCAGCGCGCATACCACTCGTTTCAAACAAATGCAAGAGCGTGGGTTTGATCTCTTTTAAATGATCCGCAAACGGTGCGTAATGCGACAGTGCGTGAAAATCAGACCATGCGCTTATCGTATTGATGCTGATCGTATATGTCAAATATTTTTCCAAAGCTGCGGAGAGTTCATCCGGTTCACTTTCAAGCTCGTACAAAACTACGAAATCGTCTTTCATTTCTCCGATCACTTTTTCGATGTGTCGGTTGTACGATGCTGTATCACGAAGACTTTCTTGTTGCATTGTCGCAAAGCGTATCTTTTCCAAGAGCTCAAACATGTATTTGTTCTTTAGTGCTTCGGTCAGCGCGCTGTCGTTTAAGAACACGCCTGCGCATGCGTGGGCATCCGCTTGCTTAAAGAACTGTTCGATCCCCGCGATCTTATCATTCGGATCGGTATCATATACTACGGATAAGATATTCGTTAAGACATCTGTTTTGTCAATATACATGCGTATGTCGGATAAAAGTATTTCTTCCAAAAGATCTTGCGTTAATTCTCTGTTTTCCAAGATCGTTTCATCCGAAGGAGGCATACTTTCTTGTGTAAGGCAGTCTGTCAATATTTTTCTGTAAGCTGTTCGATCATTCATGGTAAACTCCCTTTCCAATATATTATATATATCATTATATCATGTATTGACTGGATGTTCTTATTCTTGTGCGTTGTCGATCATTTGAGTCAACAGGTTATAGGATATCGCACCTTTTACATAATCTGTAACATAACCGTCTTTATTGATAACGAGTGTGCTTGGAAAACTGCGTATGCCATAGAGTGTCGCGGTCGAATCATTCAGTACGATCGTATCGAATGACATTTTATTTTCATCGAGGAATTCGTAAATATCTTCGGGATCTTCGTGTCCCAAATTTTGTGATGTGTTGATCATCAAAAATACGACATCGGTGTATTCTTGCGTTGCGGTATAAAATGCGGGCATTTCCTGTACACAATAAGGACACCAAATACCCCAAAAATTGATCACAACGGTTTTACCTTCATAGTCCGAAAGGCTTATCGTGCGTCCGTCAAGCGTGCTTTCCGTAAAGTCAGGTGCTTTCGTTAGCGACTCATTGGGATCGGCATTATCTGTACCGGCATTGCTAGCGCATCCTGCGATCGATAACAGTAAAATCGCAGATATCATTAAGATCGTAATATATTTTTTCATCTTTCAATGACCTCGTTTCATTATATATCTTTAAGCATAACAGAGATACGATGATTTATCCGTGATGATATCACGCAAACTAAATCAGTGCGCTTATTGAGATATAAAGCATTTGGACACCCAACAAGATCAAAAGAGCGCCGGAAATGCGATTGATTACCGTATAATGTTTTTTAATGAAGCTGATCGCTTTGGTCAGATAATCCATAAGTACCGCGCTTAAGAATAGCGGCAGGCCGAGACCCAAAGAATACAGAGCCAAAAGAGCTACGCCTTTGATAAGTGTCTGAGAATGCGCCGCGGCGATGAGCGCTGCGCTTAAAAATGATCCTACGCACGGTATCCAACCTGCGCAGAACAAGATGCCCATGACAAAAGAGCTCATAAATCCGTATTTTTTCGTATTGTATTTGCCTTGCGCCATACGCGATAAAAACGGTATCGTAATGATGCCCGCGAAATTCAATCCGAGCAGGATCAAGATCGCCCCGAAAAACAGTCTGATATAAACAAACGACTCGCTTATAAGCGCGCCGAAACTGCCCGCCAATGCGCCGAGCAAAATAAAGATGACCGAAAAGCCCGCAATAAAGCTGAGCGCGTTTATCGCGATCGTGTATTTCTTTTTACCGGGGGAAGTGGATGCCGCGGCAAAATAGGATAAATAGATCGGGAGCAGCGGCAGGACACAAGGGGATATGAAGGATAATACGCCTTCTATAAATGTTAAGAAATATTCCATATAGATTCTCTCATAATTTTTTTTACAGTATAGCACAAGCAAAGCGCGCTACCTATACTTAGATATTGACATTATTTACCTCCTTTACACTTCTATTGCTATCCGACACACATTTTGTTAGAATAAATAAAATTTACAAATAGGATAAAAAAATGGATCGCTACGAAATACAAACCTATTTATCAAATCAAGGCGCGAGCGATGTCGGTTTTGCGGATATCACACAATTCGATTTGCCGAAGTATCCGCGCGCAATATCGATCTGCGTTAAACTGCTCGATTCCGTGATCGACGAGATCGAGTACGCACCAACGTATGCGTATTACGCGCACTACAAAGCGGTCAACACTTTGCTCGATCAACTGATGCTCAAAATTGCTATGAAGATCGAAGAAGCGGGATACGCGGCTTATCCGATCGCGGCATCGCAAAGCATCGGTAAGAGAAGCGAATACAAAGGTATCTTCTCGCACAAGGCGGCGGCAACGCTTGCCGGACTCGGCTGGATCGGTAAAAGCGGTTTATTCATCCATCATATATTCGGTCCGAGGCTTCGTCTCGGAACGATCCTTACGGATATGCCGTTTGAATGCGGAGAGCCTATCACAAGTTCCGAATGCGCTGATTGCGCTATCTGTGTTGAAAAATGCCCCGCAAGCGCGTTATACGGCATTAACTGGCGTCAAGAAACAAAACGTAACGACCTATACGATCCGAAAGCATGCAGCGAATTTATGTCGAATCATTTTTCGGATATCGGAAGAGGGTTTGTTTGCGGTATCTGTATGGCGGTTTGCCCGAAAGGTAAAAAATAAGCATCACTAACCTCGTGATTCAAAGGAGATCAAAATGAAATATATCAAAACGAATTGGGATATCCCGTATTACAATATGGCGTTTGAGAATTATATGATGAATCGAGACGACTTGAACGATGACTTTGTTTTTTTCTATATCCATAAACCATCGATCATCGTGGGAAAACACCAAAACACATACGCGGAGATCAATCAGGCGTTTGTCGACGCGCGCAATGTGATCGTATCGCGCAGGATATCGGGCGGCGGAGCGGTCTATCACGATAAAGGCAATTTAAATTTCTCGTTTATCTTTAATCGTAATAAGGCGGATAAGATCGATTTTGAAAAGTATACGATGCCCGTTATCAAAGCCTTGAAAAAAATTGGGATCGAAAGTGAGCTGAGCGGTCGGAACGACATTTTGATAGACGGCAAGAAGTTTAGCGGCAACGCGCAACTGATGAACAAAACAAAAGTGTTGCACCACGGGACTTTGATGTTTGATGTCGTGATCGAAGATCTTATAGACGCATTGAATGTGAGCCAGCTGAAGATCGAATCCAAAGCTATAGAATCGGTGCGAAGCCGTGTAGCGAATTTAAAAGACTATTTATCGCAGGATATGACTATACTCGAATTTAAAGAACATCTTATTAAATCGTTTTACGAAGAAGTCGATTTTGACGAATATGTTTTGACTGACGACGATATCGACGCCGTGGAAAAAAGCGTACAAGAGACTTTCTCAACTTGGGATTACAATTACGGAAAATCCCCCGACTTCGCAATCGTAAAGAAAAAGCGTTATGACGCGGGGATCGTGGAAGCTCATCTCAATGTGTCCGAAGGACATATAACGCAGATCAAGATATACGGAGATTTCTTTTTTACGGGTGAACTCGGAGAGTTGGAAGATCGATTGATCGGTCTGCGCTATAACGAAGAAGACATCAGACAGCATATCGACGAGATCGATCTAAATCGCGCGATCTTAAATTTATCACTTGACGAATTGGTCGATCTGTTATTGAAATAAAATAAAACCGCCGATAAGGCGGTTTCTATTTCTTTATATCTTATTATTTTATTCGCTATCGATGATCACAATAACATTGCCGCTGACGGTTTGGATGTTCAGAGGACTCTTTCCGTCTCGATAAATACGCGCGTCTCCCTCACGATCCAAGATCTTATCACAACTGAAAGAACCTGAAGTCGTCAATAGATTTAACTCAAACCCTTGGTTATCCGGTAAGTACAATGTTACATTTCCCGAAGTTGTTTGTACATCTGCGCGGTCAAACATAGAGACAGCGGTGCACGAGACATTTCCGCTGACAGATCCTATGATAATTTCTTTGGCTTGCATAGTACTTTCGGTATCAGCCGAAACCGTAGAAGATTCAAATACCGTGCTTTGACTTTCTGTATTTGAGATATCGCCGCTTGTCGTTTGGATCGTAATGCGTTCGGCTGTTATCTCGTCGGTCAAGATCGTTCCCGAAACGCTCGACAGTGAAAGATGAGCTACGTTCAATCCGCTTATCTTAATATCACCGTCCACTGTTCGCACAGAGATGTCTTTTTGATCTTGTTGGAATATTTCCTGCGGAATATATACCATGCAAGTGATATCCGTATAATTTTCCGATATGAACGGAAGGATGGATCTTGCGCTTGTCGTAATATACAACACACCATTTTTTATTTCATATTCGATTTGTTTATCCTGCGCGATATCCGTTTGCTTTATCGCTACAGTCTTTATCGTCTCTCCGTCATAAGGTATAAGTTTAACGTCGCCGTTCGGCCAATCGATATCGATGCCCGATATGTCTGAGCTCAGTTCGTATACAGACGCGTCCGTATCTTCGCGGAAAGCCGCGGACAATTCATGCGCGAAATCTTCAGCGGAACCGATACGGTCGGTCTCGGCAAAAGAACCGACACCGATCAAAACGATCGTGAAGATCAAGATAGAAAGCAACGGAGTTTTTAACGAACGTTTCATGGTATCCCTCAAATATTTGTTAACTGTAATTATTATAAAACACAAACGGGTCGAACCGAATCGTTTTAATGGTTTATTAATATTATAATTCCATTAGCTATGCGAAAAAACAGCCTTTTATGATATAAATCAAGGCTGTCTCTCATTTTAATATTTACAATCTATACGCTTACGGACTCTCTTCTGTTTAAGAAGCATATGAATCTCGCATCCGCTTTTTTACCCAAAGATTCATATAATGCTCTGTCGTAAAGTTCAATTTGTTTGGTGTATTTTTTTACCGAGGCTTTGAATTGTGCCTCATCTTTCGGCATATCCGTTTTATAGTCGATCAATATAAGACGTCCGTCTTCGGTCTCAAACCAGCAATCGATCATCCCTTGTACCAAGATGGAATCCTCGCTTTCGATCCATGTTTTATCGATCTCACTTGCAGGCATTTTGATGATAAACGGCGTTTCTTTTTCGACACGTCTTGCGTTACGCAGTAATTTGCCGATGGCGCTTCCGAAGAAATCGTATAATACTTTAGGTCGTATATAGCCTTTTTCGTTTTCATCGATCGTACCGTTTTTGAGCATATCATCGATCTGTCTGGCGATATCTTCTTCTATTGTGACAATCGACAGAGGATCCAATTGCATCATCACATAATGGATCAAAGTACCGATCTGTAATTGATCGAGTTGCTGCGTTTCCATCGCAAAACGAGGGATTTCGCGCAGGGGCACGATCTTTTCACCGACCGTTAAGACTTCACTGTCTTTTATTTGAGACACACTGAGTTTGGACGGGAGCTCTTTTGCGTGTTTAAAAGGATATTCAAACGAAAGCAGTTTTTCGATCCTATCGTAATCATCGCTTTTTTCGGTCGGCATCGTAAAGTTTGTTTTTTTCACCTCGTCTTGTACATCCAAATCCTCCACCGAATCGAAGGAACACGTTTTGATCTTCCAATGCTTTGTTTCGATCTCGCCGTTACTCATATCGACGTCCGATTCATCCGAGAAGATACCCCTGACCAACCAACCCAAATAGTGATTGTTCTTTGTGATCGAATAGATAGACAAAGACGTATCCGCAAAGAGTTTTTCGATCGCGCTCGGTTTGAGAGAACCGATGCAGAACAAGCGTTGCTTCGCTCGCGTAGCACCGACGTACAGAATGCGCATTTCTTCCGCGGCGTTTTCATCTCGGATATTTTGTTTGGCTGCTGTTTTTAAAAGCGTGTCGCATTTGTAGGATCTTTGCATGTCGTAATACGTCGGACATATGCCTAGGTCTTTATGCAGGATCATATCGCTTCTGCTGTCCGAAGTATTAAAAGCGTTGGCGCATCCGACGAACAGTACAATGTTGAATTCCAACCCCTTGCTTTTGTGCACCGTAAGCAATCGCACTTTTTCTTCGGCGACGGACGGTGCGCTGATCTTATAGGTAAAACCTTGCGCTTTACATTTTTCGATATACAAGATAAAGTGATAAAGCCCTCTGAACGACGCGTGTTCGTAGTCGGACGCAAGTTTCAGCAGATACTTTAAATTCTCGCTTCGTCGTTCGCCTTTGGGCAGCGAGCGCATATACGACAAGATCAAAGAATCGTTATAAAGTTTTCGCAGCAGTTGTTCAATGGCTACGTGCTTACTCAGTTCACGGTATTCAGTGAATTTCGCGAGCATATAGTTTATCTTTTCGCGTAAGTTATCATCTTCTCCGTTATCAGCGTAGGCGTGTAAAGCTTCGTGATAATAGAGCATATCTTTATTGGCTAAGCGTACAGCGAGCAGTTCATCCGCCGTAAAATTAAAGAGGAAACTGCGCATAACGGATAATAACGGTAAATCATTCATTTCGTTGTCGATCACCCGCAATAAATTGACGATGAGATCGATCTCCGTTTCATCGTAGTAATTATCGTTTGAATCGCTTTCCGCTTCGATGCCCACTTCTTTTAGCGCTTGTATAAAATGGTCCGCGTTGTAGCCCATGCTTCGTCCGACCACGGCAATGTCCGACGGACGTACGGGGCGCATCCTATCCAACGTTTCATCGTAGATCTCTTCACGCAAAAGCTGTTTGATGAGTGAAGCCGTGTATGCGGCTTCCGTTTCCTGCTTTTTCATCCCTGTGATCTCTTGCATGCTGTCATCGGCATCGTAACTGCTTTGTGCGTCGGGTAGCTCAACGATGTGGATCTCGGGTTTTTCGTTTACGTAAGATTCTTTTGCGGGGGTAAGGACTTCGTTCGGGTAATAATCCACGCCGCCTGTTTCTTCAAACATGATCTTTTCAAAGACCGCGTTTAGTCCGTCCAAGATGGCGGATGCGGATCTGAAGTTTTTATTCAGAAAGATAAGCTTCGCTTTCATTCCGTCGGTTTGTTGGTAGGTGCGGTAGCGACGCATGAAGATATCGGGTTCGGCTTCGCGGAAGCGATAAATACTTTGTTTGATGTCACCGACCGCAAACAGATTATCCGCCCGTTTGATACGATCGATGATCGCTTCCTGTATCGCATTGGTATCTTGATATTCATCGACAAACACATAAGCGCTGTCTTGTCGTATTTCTTCCGCGACGGCATCATCCTTGAGAATCTTTAGACAATATTGTTCCAGATCGTTATAATCCATCGCTGTTTTTTCTTGTTTTAATTCGGTGTAAATATCCGAAAAAGCGCGTACGGTTTTCGCGAGTTCCAGCATCATCGGATACAGCGCGTTGATCTGGGAAAGATAGGTTTCATAGCTAAATCCAAACATATCCTGCAGATCTTTCAGCATATCTTTAATGAGTTGTCGCTCTTGCTTGATCGCTTCGCTCTTTGCACATTCCGTACGTATATCGTAACGCGGCCAACTTAAATTCCCGATGGTATCGAGCAGTCCTTTAAATCCGTCTGCGTTTTTCAAAGCTTGGAACTGTTCCGCTATATCGTTGAAATACGCCGTGCGTTTGCCGTCTTCATCGTAGCGATCGCATAATATCAAAATATTCTTTAATCGTTCGTCCGCTTCGGCTAACGTCTTATCGACATAGGTCTTTAAATATGCGACAGCGGGATGATCTTCAAAATCCTGCGCACAATCGAAACGCATGCAAGCGTTATCGAGCCATTCCCACGGATCGGGACGGTTCATGATGAATCGGTACAGATCGTATACGATCTCTTTGATCGGCGTGTCGCCATTTCCCGGGGAATACATATCCACGAGCGCGATAAATTCATTATCGTCTTCTTCGTACTTGGTCTCGAAAAGCATCTCAAGCGCTTCCTGTTGCAGGATGAGTCCTTCCGCTTCTCCCAAGATCGTAGAGGACGGATCGATATCGATCACATAATAGTATTTTTTGATAACAGAAAGACAAAATGCGTGGATCGTGCTGATATGCGCATTTTCCAAAAGTTCAATTTGTTTATAGATGTTCGCTTTGTTTTGGGAAGTGCGCAATTCTTTTTGTAAGGATTTCCGTATACGCCTTTTCATTTCTGAAGCGGCTGCTTTGGTGAATGTCATGACGATGAATTTATCGGCATCCACACCGTCATCGACGATTAGATTAATGATCCGCTGCGTCAGTACGGCGGTCTTACCGGAGCCTGCGCCGGCAGAGATCAGAAGGTCTTTATTGCGCGCGTCTATTGCTTCTTTCTGCGCTTGTGTCCACTCCGTCATTCCGATCCCTCCTGTCCCGCGGTATAGTCGCTTTTTAATTGCTCGTAGATCTCATCCGCTTTGCGTTTTCTTACGGATCGGTAACAATTGCTCCCAAACTCTTCAGAGAATTTGCATAGGGATTTAAAATCGCACCAAGTACAGGGTATCTCTTTACCATCGTAATAATACGGTGTGATCGAGATATCCGCGTCCAGTATCCTTTTTGAAAGATCTTTGATGTGCGTATTCGTTTTATCAAGCAGCGCGTGAAACGTCTGCGCGTCGATAAGTGAATCGTTCTTCCGCAGGCTGCCGTTTTTATTGATCGTGACATTGCCGATAAAGGAACTGTCGTCCGCTTCATTGTCCATAGCGCGTATGATAGATAGATCGTTCAGCGTAATGCCTTTGAGCGCAAAGTGTTTTTGGATCATAGATTTTATTGTTGCGTCATCCGTTTCTTTATCGATCTTGATCATCGGCGGACGGATCTTAAAGTAAAATACACCCGCCGCGTCCGTGCTATCTTCCGTATCCGTACAAGCTTGCATATACACAGGCAGTTGTAAACTGAGCCCGTAATAGGCTTTTGTTAAATCAAAATCTCTGCTGCCTGTTTTATAGTCGATGATCTTCACGTATTTCTTTCCGTTGGATTCATAGGTGTCGATTCGGTCTATGATCCCTTGTACGTAAACATCTCCGTAGCCTTCGATCGATACACAGATAGGTTGAAGACTTCCGTCAAATCGGAATCTTGCTTCCGTTTCGCTGAGTAAGAAATCCGAACGTTTAAGTTGTCTTGTGATCTCACGAACCGCGGATGAAGCCGCGCGCAAAAGTTTTGCCGTTAAATAACGGCTTTGTACGATCTGTGAAAATAGACCCGAAGCATGTTCGCTCAAGACTTCTTGTGTGATCGCGTTTGTGATCTTATCGGTCTCGGAGTCCGTGAGCGTGTCGATCTCAATCTCCTTTTGAAGGATCATTTGAGAATAGCGTTCCACGACAGCGTGTAAGACCGTTCCGATATCCGTATTGTATACTGCGTGTTCTCTGCGGGGTTCGGGGCGCAATAAATATTGCGCGAAAAAGCTAAACGGGCAAGCCGCGTATTTTTCCAGTCTCGAAATGGATAAACTTAAAGGAACTTTAACCGCATCCCGATAGGTTTCCATGTCCCTGATATTTTCTTCATTGGTAAAGGAAAGACCTTCTTCGAGCATTCTTAATTTAAAAGGATCATGAGTTTTATAAAACAAGTAAATATCGTCATATAAACGATCCGATATCGGATCGTGATCTTCCGCGTATTTACGGTCGGACAGGTTTGCCGTCAAGCGCAAAAGCGCGATGCCGTTATCTGTTATACGCTTTTCTTCGTCCTCGAGCGATCGTATCGTATCCGTTTGAACGGAAAGATTCGGGAACAATGCGCTAATGCGATCGAACAGGAAAGAGGGCTCATATTCATCACCCGCCCGGTCATATATAAAGCGCGATAAATACAGATATACGGAAGGTTTAGTCAGCAATGTATAGATCAAAAACAGTTCTTTTTTTCGATTGTATCCCGCTGTTTGTACCAATTCGATGCCTTTACTTTGAATGCGCAGTTTTTCATCTTCCGACAAAATGCCAGCGTCTCGTGATTCGGAAGGGAACATGCCTTCATTCGCGCCGAGCATGAATAAAGCTTTTACATTTCCCGCGCGGGAGCGTTTGATATCCCCGATATTGATTCGATCCGGCGTTGCGGGGATGATACCGATATTTGATGAAATAAAAGCGTAGGTAAGCATTTGATGAAACTGTTTCGGCTCGATAGAATCGTCTTCGCCGAAGAAATCATAGGTTTGTTCTATCACAGTGAGTATTTTATTATAGATCTGCGCGTAGGCATTCGACAGTTCATAGTCCTCGTTCTCTGCAAATTCAGCCACATAACGATCAATACGTTCGCGAAAACCCCATTTTTCCAAGAAAAGATACAAATTCGCGCAGAACTCTTTGGTGTTTGCATAAGGGTGGATGATACGTTTCATTTCAAGTATCGGAGCCATCAAGCGAGCGCGGATCTCATTTATATTTGCAAGGTCGTAACTTTCTTCGTAATTGTTTCTTGTGAAATCTTTTTGCCACATCGTACCTTTGATACCGAACTCCGATGCGTAATTCTCGATAAGCATGATCTCTTCATCCGTGATATCGGAAAAACCCGTTTTGGCGAACGCGATGATCTCTGAGCCTGAAATATTACGATCTAGCATAGAGATCAAAAAGAGGAACGCTTTTACGGGCGATGAGAAAATGATGGGCTTACGTTGGTCAATAAAATAGGGGATATCGTGTCGGTCAAAAACATCTTCGATCACAGGCGCGTACATATCCAGATCCGATACGATCACAGCAATATCATAATAGCGATAGCTTTCTTCCCGTATCAGTCGATCGATCTCAACGGCAACGCGTTCCGTTTCGGAATCGATCGTATCCGCTTTATGCAGGCGAACAGAGTTATCACTGCCCGCGTAGAATACATCATCTAAGTCCATCAAGCTTTTTTCAAGAAAGACCAGGTCATCCGGCGAAGAATGCTTACCGGTCAGGATGATACGTTCAAACGGTTGTCCCGCGTTTTCCGCTGTTTGTTTTAATTTGCGGAAGGTATCCGATGTTACGAAAAACAAGTCGTCATTGTCATACGTCAAGGTGAAATAACACGACGCCGCATTCTCCATCAATGCTTCCAAAAGCGGATAAGCCGCATTGTCGAATGAATGAAAATCGTCAAAGAAAAAATGACTGCTTTTGAGCGCGTCGTTGTTTTTAACGTACTGCGCGCACGCAATCAAATAATCTTGTTGGTCTATGTAATCCCGCGATAAAATATCATTGTATCGCGTATAGATCTTGTGGATATCAGTCAGTTTTTCTTGTAATGTGCCGTCCTTTTCCGTCTCGCACAAATGCAGGATATCTTCGGTCTGCACAGTGTTTTTCTTGAGTTCGTCGATGAATTCCATCATCTGGTCCAAGAAACCCACTTTTTCGCTTACGCCGCGAAATATCTTTAAATCCGGCATGGTCTCATCGATCACATGTTTTAAGATAAGGCCTTTGCCTTCCTGTGTTAAGATCGTTTTGCTCTTTAGCGGTGTGCTTTCCGCGACTCTGTAGGCGAAACGCTGAAGGCTCATGACTTGTACGTTCATGAGTCCGTTTACGGAAAGGCGTTCAAAGAGCATGCGTTCGTTTTCGTAAGTGGATTGTTCGGGAACGATCAGGAAAGCCTGTTCATCCTTGGGTATTTGCTTGATCAGCTCCATGATGTTAGTTGTTTTGCCGCCGCCTTGGCGCGCGCATATAACGTTGATCATACTTTCCTCGCCGTCCGGTATTCATTATAATACTATTTTTTATCGATCCTCTTCAAGTAGCGGGACTTTCATTAGCGTATCGATCTCCAATTTCAATCGTTTGATCGCCGCCGCGTATTCATAAGTTTCGGCTGTGGTGTACAGCGTGATATCTTTTTCGTTATTTTCAGCGCGCATATCATTTGCTTCCAAATAGTCTCTTAAGATACGCACTTGTTCTTCAGCAGGGTCAAGCAGCATAAGCTGGGGATAGATGGCATTGATCTCTTCTTTAATGATCGGGAAATGACTGCATCCCAATAAAAGATGCGCGACCGAATCATTGTTTTGTACGATCGGGTCTAAGCATTCTCTTATCTTTGCATCCAACAACTTAGGTTCTTCCAATTGGCTGTCTATGATCTTCGGCAAAGATGCACTGGAATTTGCAACGACATGTATACTCGGATCATAGGCCGCAATGGTCTTTTCGTAAATACCGCTGTTGATCGTGGAACACGTTGCGATAACACCGACTGTGCCTTTGTTGTCCGTTTGCGTTACGGCGCGGGCACCCGCGTCAACGATGCTGAAAAGCGGTACAGTACTTTCCAAACGATCATACAGTGATGAGATCGTATTGCATGCAAGCAGTATCGCTTTTACGCCGATCTCTTCAAGATAAGCGATCATATGATTCGCAAGAAAGACGATCTCTTCGTCTTCTCGGTTGCCGTAGGGCATGCGTTTCGAATCGCCGAAATAGATCACGGATTCGTCGGGCAGTGCGTTTTTCATTTGAACGACAGCGGTCAATCCGCCGACGCCGGAATCCAATATCCCAATGGGTAAATTTCTGTCCATAGTGCTCCTTTATGCCTACAATTATATCATATCTTCGGATATCTGAGAGCATGCTTATAAGCATAATTATCGGTTCGTCGCGATTATTTTTTGGTTTTGGTTTTGGTCTCTTCGTTTAGCGCGTGTAATATCTTTTTTGCGTAGATCGATAAGATGTTAGCCTCAACGATCATATCCATGCTGAGTTTGAGCAGAGCTTCTTTTCCGTCTTGTTCGTCGAGTTCTTTCAGTGCTTTTTCAAGCATATCTGCGTGATCGCGCACTTGTGTTTTTTGCATTTCGGCAAAGTCATCATAGCGCGTGAAGATCGCTTGTGTATCGTCTTTATCGATCAACGCTTTTGCGTCATTGATCGGGATGATCTGCTTAAATACACTTAACATCAACACGCTGCTCAGATGTTCTTTATTGTATTTTTTATTCACAGGCCGCGGAAGAACTTCGTTCTTCGTATAGTTATTGATCATGGACGGCGTTATCGTTTTCTCCCCTTCAACGGCGATATCTTCGAGTTGTTGGGTAATAAATGTGATGACTTGATCCATATACAAAGCAAGATCCGGCATTCGGTCGATATCGATCATATCAAACGTTTTGAGCGGTTCATTCCAACCTAACAAGTCTTCTTTTATTTCGTGCATATCCATACAGACAGCCTCCCAGTAATCTTTATGATAATGCTATTATAGCATACAGAAACACTCACCTCAAGCTCATTAAAACTGTTGACAAATATATTAACATCATATAATATGGTTATGAAAACTATATAATGTAGTATTAAATGTTATGAGGTGTTTTATGGCGAAAATACAAGTATGGGGAGATTCTATCCTCAAAGGGATCATTTATGATGAAAATGCGGGAAAATATGTTATACTAAAGCATAACGCGATCAGCGAAGTGTTTGAAAAAACGAAGGTCAAGATCGAGAATTACAGTAAATTCGGACAAACGATTTTGCGAGCCGAACCCAGATTGCAAAAACACTTGCAAGACGATGAGTTGCCTGATATGATCATTTTAGAATTGGGCGGGAATGATTGCGATTTGAACTGGAAAGAAGTGGGGGATGCACCTGATGAAACCCATCAGGCAAAAACGCCGCTTTCTGTTTATAAAGCTAAGCTTACCGAGCTTATTCAGACGATCAAAGACAAGGGGATCAATCCCGTTATCGCGTCTTTACCGCCTTTGGATTATCAACGTTACTTCAAATGGGTCACGCGTTCGAGCGATGTATCCGAAGAAGGCGTACTGCAATATTTAAAAACACCTTACGCAATATATACATGGCATGAAGGTTATGACCGATGTGCCAAAGAAGTCGCAAAAGATCACGATGTGCCTGTGATCGATGTGCGCGAAAGATTTCTTAACAATGACGACTATTCCGGCTTGATGTGCGAAGACGGGATCCATCCGAATCGTGAAGGACAACGCCTGATCGGCGATGTGCTGACAACTTTTATCACACAACGGTTATTATCATAGGGAGACTATGATCGTAATATAGAAAAATGAAACGGAGTTGAGTATGAAGGAGTTTATTATTACAACGGACATCAATGGGGATGTACCGAAAGAGATGCTTGAAAAATACGGTATCAGAACCATGGAGCTTCATTATACGTTGGATGGGGAAGAGTATTCGGGGACGGACCCCAGTATAACACCCGCGGAATTTTATGACAAAATGCGAAACGGATCGATGCCGCAGACGATGCAAGTAAATCCCGCACAGGCGAGAGAAACATTTGAACAAGCGATCAAAGAAGGTTACGATATCCTGCACATAGGATTCGCAACAGCGTTAAGCGGAAGCACAGGCAGCGCGATGATCGCGGCGCAAGAATTACAGGAAGAATATCCCGATGCAAAGATCATCGTGATAGATTCCGCATCGGCATCATTGGGGCAGGCACTTTTGATCCATAAAGCAGCCATGATGAAAGAAGAAGGTAAATCGATCGATGAAGTAGCTGCTTGGGTGGAAGAAAACAAAACGCATGTTTGTCACTTCTTTACAGTAGATGACTTAAATCATTTAGCGCGCGGAGGAAGATTAAAAAAATCACAAGCGGTGCTCGGTACGATGATGAACGTAAAACCGATCTTGTACTTAGATGACAGCGGAAGTCTTTTACCGCTCAGCAAAACACGTGGACGTAAACAATCGCTGAATGCTTTGGTACAGAACATGAAAGAACATGTCGGTGATTATCAAAATGATATTATTTATATTTCGCACGGGGATTGCTTAGACGATGTTGAATTTGTTAAAGCAGCAGTCGAAAAAGAATTCGGGCCAAAAGAATTCGTGGTCAACTATATCGGACCTACGATCGGCGCGCATTCCGGACCTGCAACGCTGGCATTGTTTTTCTTAGGCGAAAAACGATAGCACTATTTACGAATTGAAAATCAAATATAAAAAAAAGCGGATGATCCGCTTTTTTTTGTGTTTTATTTTTTGATCTTATATCGTCCGCCGAACTCCGATCTCGCCATTGTTGTGATCTCCTCAATAAAATCCGTTTTAGCATCGGTGTAGGCATCACGGTCGTGCTCAAACTTTTTTTGCAATTCGGTCTTCAATTCACCGTATGCTTTCGCGGTGTCGGGATGCTCTTTTAAATAATCTCTGAAAGACAGTTCATTCCAATCACCCGCGTATCGCACATGCAGATGAATCGCTTGCCCCTTGAAACCCTCGGGTGTGTAGCCTTTCATAAACATCATATGCGGCGGCGGATTATCGGGTTGTTCGCTGTATAAATAATCTAACTTTATCACATTATCTTTCAACTCACTTACATCTGTATCCGCTTTGATCTGCATTAAAATATCGATCGTGGGTTTAGCGATCAGACCCTTCACCGAAGTGCTTCCGATATGATCGATCCGTACGATCGCATCACGCAAAACTTTTGTCAAAGATGCTTCTTCTTTTTGATAGCGTTCTTTCCATGTGGGGTCGTGTTCCGTCAGTATGATCGGAAAGATCTGCCAGCGTTCTTCATTTGTCATTTCCTCGAGCGATCTACGCATACCATGCTCCCATATCTATAATTTTACAGCGGTAAGCAGATAAGACAACGGGATACCGCTGTGATCCAAAGCTTCAAAATTTCCCGAAATGTCATGAGCGAATTCTTTGAACTTTGTAAGGCAGAATCCGTTATCACTAAGTGCCGTTAATATCGTTGCGACCGTATGTGAAAAACAGTAAAATGTTTTGGATTCGTAATTCGTTTCGGTGAGGTACGGCATACCGTCGTTTTCGATCCAAGGATCGCTCTTGAAATAGGAATGTACGAGTTTTTTCGGATCTTTCGGGTCATATTCGTCTTCGCCTTCGACACCGAGCATATTGGTGAACGCGTGCATTTCGTTGACCAGCAGTGCGCCGCCTTTTTTTAAGCAACGCGAAGCGACCGCGAAAAAAGCGGTAAGGTCTTCAAACCATGTGAGCGCGCCGATAGTCACGATAAGAAAATCGAAACGGTCATTATATTTTTCATCTAAAGTTAAAATATCCGCGGCGTAAAAAGAGCAATTTAATTCCAATATTTCGGCGGCTAGGTTCGCGGTAGCAATCATGTTTTCCGCTATGTCGAAACCTATGCCTTCTTTTGCGCCGAATGTCATGAGTGAGAGTAACTCGCGTCCGTTGTTACAGCAGAATTGCCCTACCGTTTTATCTTTCAAGTTATAAGTCTTCAACACTTCGAGCACTTCATCTTGGAAGTAAGTGCCTTTCTCATCTCGGATACGTTTAATAATATCCTTTGCGTCCCACCCTTCGGAACGGTGATCGTAGGCTTCTTCCCATGCTTCTTTATTTGATTGGCTGTAGTTCATTTTATATCTCCGAATTCAGTTTATTTTTTAACACGATCAGCGCGATCTCGGGGCGGTTTAAAAAGCGGAACTTGAAACGCCCGCTCGCCAAGCCTCGGCTGACAAATAGGATCGAGTCGTTTTCTTTGTATACGCCGGCGTCGTATTTCGGGAAGAACGCGACTTCCGTCGAAAGGACTCCGCCGAGAAACGGTAAGCGTATCAGTCCGCCGTGTTGATGTCCGCTTAAAATAAGATCGGCGCCCCACTCGGCATATACCGTAAAAAATCGCGGGTGATGCGCAAGCAGTATTGAAAAGCGTTCTTTGCTCGGGTTTGGAAAAACACGCAAGATGTCCGCTTCGGTAAGTTCCACATTGCTGTATTCTTTACTGACGCCTTTGTAATGCTGCAACGGTAAACGAAAACCGTACAGGTCGATCGACGCGTCGTCTCTTTCGATCGCAGTCATCGTGTTGGACAAGACGATAACACCTTGTTCTTTCAAAATGCTTTGTACTTGTTCCCATGCTTCAATAGCGATCATGGTTTCGTGGTTTCCTGTCGTATAATAGACAGGGCAGATCGTAAGCAGTTGTTCGGTCAAAGCATATAAAGAGTCAAATGTCGTTCTGAATTTATCGATCATATCCCCCGTACAAACGATGATGTCGGGTTTTAGTTTGCGTACCTTATCGATCAAAATATCGTTCTTTTTGCCGAAGACTTTACTGTGCAGATCGCTTAATTGTACGATCTTAAATCCGTCGAATTCTTTGGGTAAATCGTTAAAAGTAAGCGTGCGCTTTGTTACCGAAAGTTTAGTATTGCTGATGATTAGCAGCACGATCACCGCGGTGATCGCCATATAAAGATAAAGCATAATTCCCTTAAAAACGATGATCGATGATCACCGTTGGTTTTTACCCATTATAGCATAAAAAGAATGGCCGTTGTTTATGAACGATCATTCTTTTTAAGTGGGTTCTTGTTATAAGTTCTTTAAGTCTACAGATCTTTAAATTGCGCCGCGATACGCTCGAATGCTTCTTGTAATAATGCTCTCCTTGTAGAAAGACACATGCGTTCAAAGCCTTCGCCGAGATCGGGATCAAACATCGTTCCGCATTCCAGCGCGACATTTGCGTCCACATAGATCTTTTTACGTACTTCATCGGCGCTAAGGCCGTAATCTCTGAAATCCATCCAAATGATATAGGTTCCCTCGGGGCGGTAACATTTGACTTGCGGCATGTTTTCTTTTAAGAAATCAAGTACCCAATCGATATTTCCGTCGATGTATGCGCGCAGTTGTTGTAACCATTCGTCTCCGCCGTTGTAGGCGCCTTTGAGTGCTGCGACCGCAAAAGGCGTAGGAACACATCTGCCGAGCGTTTCTCTGTATTGTTCTCTTACGTCAGGATCGGTAATGACAGCGTTCGTTACTTGTAATCCCGCAAGATTGAAAGTCTTGTTTGCCGCGGTTAGCGATATCAAATTCTTCGTATCCACAAGCGTCGCAAGCGGGTGGAACTCTACACCCTCGCGAACGAGATCCCCATGAATTTCATCCGCAACGACGATCACACCGTGCTTTGTGCAGATGTCATACATCTTGATAAGTTCTTCATCTGTCCAAACGCGTCCCGTTGGGTTATGCGGATGGCATAAGATAAAAAGTTTGGTATTTTCGTCAGCGGCTTTTGCTTCAAAATCTTCAAAGTCTATCGTATAATAGCCGTTATCATTGATCAATTGGCTGTTCGCAACAGCACGGTCGTTTTCCAATATCTTATGAGTAAAAGGCGTATAGATCGGGCGGTTTATCAGTACGCCGTTTCCGACTTCGGTAAAGGCTTTGATCGCTACGCCCACGGCTTCGACTGTGCCATTGACGTAGGTGATCTCTTCGGGTTTGATCTCCCAATCAAATTTATTTTTAAACCAATTGATGACAGCATTGTAATAATCCGGAGTTACCTTGGGGTCTAAAGCCGTGTAGCCGTACAGATTATGCTCGGCTACTTTCAGTATTTCTTCTTTGACAGACGGCGGACAGCGAAAATCCATATCGGCGGTAAAAAGGGAAATCGTATCTTCATCGAAACGATCCGTGATCCCTCTTTCCACAAGGCTTTCCCCGAATTCCCATTTGGAACTTCCCGTGCCTTGTCTGTCTATGACTTCATCAAAATCAAATTTCATATTTTTATCCTTTCGGTCTTGTATCTTTCATATATTTATAGGGATGACTGCAACATCGCTATGGCTTCGATCTCTACCAACGCATCTTTCGGAAGACGCGCGACTTCCACCGCTGCTCTTGCCGGGTAAGGCTCTTCAAAAAATGTTTCGTACACCGCGTTCATATCCGCAAAATCGTTCATATCGTTTAGGAAAACCGTGACTTTGAGCACACTGCTCATCTCGGTATCGGCTGCTTTTAATATTTCGCGAATATTCGTAAGGCTCATTTCCGTTTGGGCTTTTATGCCTTCGGGCATCGTGCCGCTAGTCGGATCGATCGGAAGCTGTCCCGAAACGAATATCAAACCGTCAGTCTTAACAGCCTGTGAATACGGACCGATCGCTGCAGGCGCTTTATCGGAACGGATCGCTTGTTTATCCATAGGGTATCTCCTCTTTAAGTATTTTAGTATGATAATATATTTATCATTATAATATTAATTTTATCAATCTGCAATATTAATTCTCATAATTTAATGAAAATTATCGTTGTTTAAGTTATAATGATAGCAATAAGATTTATCGGAAAGAGGAAGAACGTGGACGACAGAAAGATATTGGAGATGTATATCCCGTTGGTGGACTTCTTAAGCAATGTGCTTGGCAGCGGATGCGAAGTGATCTTGCATGATGTATCAAACCCGACACATTCCGTGATCGCAATAAGCGGTACGGTAACGGAGCGCGCGGTGGGTGACCCGATGACCGACCTTGCCTGTGAGATCATGGAGCGGGAAGTGGGATCGGATGAACACTATTTAGCAAATTATCAAGGGCAGTTCAGAAGCAAGCAATTGCTCTCTTCAACCTACTATATAAAGAATGGAAATAAGCTGATCGGTATGCTGTGTATTAACAGAGACGTCAGCGCCGCGAAAAATCTTGAAGCATCGATCCAAAGTTTTATGGAACAGTACAATTTCCTCTCGAAACCAAACGAGACGATCACCGAGCATTTTGACAGACCCGTTTCGGATATGATGAATGATCTGATCGAAAAGGCGATCTCGGAAGTCGGCGCAACACCTGAGCGGATGACGATAGACGAAAAGATCGAAGTCGTGCGTAAGCTGAACGAACAGGGTGTACTGACGATGAAGGGCTCGGTCGGCGAGATCGCAAAACAGCTGACGATATCCGAACCGACGGTGTACCGCTATTTGCGCCGCGCGCAAAATGAAGAATAAACCACAATAAAAAAAGCCGCAATGCGGCTTTTTTTTTAATCATCGTAGCGGCGTTTGTTTTTTGCCGCTTTCATTTTTTGTTTCATCTTTGCTTTGCTTCCGAACATTTTGTTGATCTTCTCAAGTTCGCGTTTTCGCGCGCTGAGTTCTTCGTATGCGATCTCACGTTGCAGTTTTTTGTAACTTGCATAACGTTTTTCACTGAGCGTTCCGTCTTTCAGCGCAGCCATTACCGCGCAACCGGGTTCGCTTTGATGCGTACAATCCGCGAACTTACATTGCAGTTCCAACGCTTCGATGTCTTCGAAAACATTCGACAGATCGCCGGAATCCAGTTGCAATTCGCGCATGCCCGGGGTATCGATCACGACACCGCCGTCGGGCAGTACCAACAGTTGTCTGTGGGTCGTCGTGTGCCGTCCTCTGTCATCGTCTTCGCGGATCTCTTTGGTCACAAGTACGTCTTCGCCCATGAGCCGATTGATCAGCGTGGATTTTCCCACACCGGATGAGCCGACGAACGCGACGGTCATGCCGTCTTCGATCAGTTCTTTGACTTGTTCGTATCCTTCGTCATCCATCGCGGAACATACCGCAACGGTTGTGCCGATACAGACTTCTTCCGCTTGCAGCAGATAATCCGTAATATCATCGCACAGATCTGCTTTGGTCAGTACCGCTACGGGTCTTGCCATGCTGTCGTAAGCCGCGGATAAGTAACGTTCCAAACGCCTTACATTGAAGTTCGCGTTCAGTGACATGCAGATAAAGATAATGTCGATATTCGACGCGATGATCTGCACTTCATTAGCTGTGCCCGCAGCTTTACGTGAAAACACGCTTTTACGGGGCAGGACATTGTGTATCACCGCGTTACCCGATTTGTCGTCCGTTCGGTCGATCATGACCCAATCGCCGACAACTGGATAGTCCGTATTGTCAAATGTGTCGTAAGCAAATTTACCCGATACTTTGCCGATCATTTCCGATGTCTCGCCGATCACTTTATAAAGATCGCGATGTTGCTCGGATACTCTTGCCAAGTAAAGGTCTTCGTAGGCAGCGGCTTGCTGTATGATATCTTCATCAGCGCCGCATCGTTTTAAATATTGGTAATCCATTCTTCCTCCAAATTTCAAGTTAAGTTGTAAGCTTCGGAGGGAGAGGTTCGTTTAGTATATTTCATCTCCCTCCGTCAATCTCACAATCGCTACAATTCTTAATTTCATAAAACATTTCCCCTTTCGATTAGATTGACGGAATGGGCTTTATTCCGCAATTCGTATTATAAATGATTTTAACAAAAAATGCCAGAAAAAAATAAAACAGCACGTGGGTGCTGTTTTATAAATAT
Organism: uncultured Anaerofustis sp.; assembly: GCA_963674555.1. Taxonomy (GTDB): domain Bacteria; phylum Bacillota; class Clostridia; order Eubacteriales; family Anaerofustaceae; genus JBGMEA01. The sequence goes on from OY771429.1 coordinate 1,460,445, forward strand.
CTGTTTATAAATTCTCTTTTAAATGATCGATGATCATTTGCCAGGATTCGTCTGTGTCTTTGCCTGTGTTCTTGGTGTTGAACGCATGGGGCGCGTCAAAACGTCTGTGCGTAACGTGCACACCCGCTTCGATCAGCTTGTCCCTGAACTTTTCCGCTTCTTCGCAGTAGGTGTCCCGTGCCGCAGTGATCATCACCGTGGGCGGGAACGCATCGATCTGATCTTCCGAAGCGTAAACGGGGGAGAGCATCGGGCTCTTGCGTTCTTCTTCGCTCATGCAGTAACTCAAATTGAATAATTGGCTCATCGGCGCGGCGATAGCTTCTTGGAAATCGGGCTTTTCGGCAGGGTCTTTATATAAATCGGTCACGGGATAATTCAGCGCCAAAGCTTTTAAACCCAATACTTGGCGTCCGTTATCCATCAGCGTAACAGCGATAGCGATATTGCCGCCCGCGCTTTGCCCACCGAGAGCGATCTTATCGGGGTCGATACCGAACTCTTCGGCATTGGCTTTTGCGTATTCGATCACGCTGAAACATTCGTTGACTGCTTGGGGGAACGGAAATTCGGGCGCAAGGCTGTAGTCGATATTCAACACTTTGATGTCGGCTTTCTTAGCAATGTTCGCCATAAACGGATCGTCCATCTCAGCGGAACCGAAAATAAAACCGCCGCCGTGTAGATTGACGTATAAAGGCAGTGTCCTTTCGTCCTCCGCGTTGTAAAATAACGCGCGTACTTTGCCCGCTTCGGTGTCGATAAAGATCTCTTTGCCGATAGGTTCAAATGCGCTGTTCGGGTTTGAAAGCGCGTTTTGTGTGCGCATGCGGTGCACTTCCTGCAATAACTGATCCCTTGTCCATTCTCTTACCGTATCTCGTTCCATAAACCCGCTCCTTTATATCCACTTGAATTTATCTCTATCTTTACTATAACAAGAAGCAAGCGGTATTTCAATCTTCAATATAAAAACACCTCTTCCAATTAAATCGGAAAAGGTGTTTTAAAGAGGTTTGGATGAGAGATAGCAATAATATCTCTTAACCTATGTGGCCTATATAAGCAATACGATCCGTATTACAGATATTTGTTTAAATGATCGATGATCATGTTTCGTGTTTCCTGTGTGTGTCTGTGCAGACTGTCGAAACGTTTGTGTGTGACATCAACGCCTGCTTCAATGAGTTTGTCTTTAAATTGTTCGCCTTCTTCGCACAACGGGTCTTTCGCGTTTGTGAGTATGAGTGTCGGCGCGAATCCGCTGACTTGTGAGAGCGTTGCGTAAACGGGCGATAAAACAGGGTTCTTACGTTCAACTTGGTTATTGCAATAATTCATGTTGAACAAGTGGTGCATCGGGTACGGGATCAATAAAGGTTCCGAGTTGTCCGTATCATCCGCTTCGAGATTTGTGATCGGGCAATCCAATACGATGCATTTGATGCCTAAGCGTTGTAATTTGTTATCCATTACCGCGATGGCAGCGCTTAAGTTACCTCCCGCGTTTTGTCCGCCCAGCGCGATCTTTTCTGCGTCTATGTGTAATCTTTCCGCATTTGTTTTAACGTGATCGATCACATTCAGACATTCTTCGATCGCTTTCGGGAATGGGTATTCCGGGGCAAGACTGTAATCGATGCTGAAGATCTTTACATTCGTTTCTTTTGCTATTTTCATCATAAGTGTGTCATCTGTCTCGGGCGCACCCGAAATGAATTCACCGCCGTGCAGATAAATATATAACGGTTGCTTTTCCGTGTTATCCATATTGTAAGCCAATATACGCACTTGACCTCCGATGGTATCCAGATACATTTCCGTGCCGTGTATCGTGCTTGTCTTCTTCGGTGAAATTTCAAGTTCCACACGGCTTCTTACGTACGCGATCTCGTACGATAAACGTTCTTCAACCCAAGTTTTTTCTTTCGTGTTTTCCATCGTTTTTTCTCCTTTCTATGTATTTTTTATACGAGCTCATTACCTGCCTTGAATATAGCAAATTTGCAAGTGTTTTTCAATACTGAATGAAAAAAAGAGAGGTGTAAACGCATTCAAATTTATGTAAACGAATAGCAATTCTATCCACTAGTGCTGTACATCTCAACTAATTTCGTATAGAATAGAAATGATATGAATTTAACGCGATTTTGGAGGTTCGATATTGAATTTCTTCCATGGCATACATAAACAAAAGTCTTACTTTGAGGGCTGGTTTTTTAAACAACGCGCCGAAAAAACCGCGGTCGCTTTCATTCCCGGCATATCGATGGATAAAGATGGGAACAAGACCGCGTTCATACAAGTGAATACGGATAAGAAGTCGTACTATTTTGAGTTTCCGTTTGAGACATTTTCGGCAAAGCGCGATGAATTAAATATCCGCATCGAAAAAAATACGTTTTCGGACAAAGGGGTGCATATCGATATCGATAAGGACGCTACGACGATCAAGGGCGATATCCTATACGGCGCGCTTACACCGATCCCGTATAATATCATGGGACCGTTCGCGCATGTGCCGTTGATGCAATGTAAGCACGGGATCATCAGTATGTGTCATACGACGCACGGATCGATCTCAATTAACGGCGAAGATCTTTCTATCCGCAATGAACTCGGATATATCGAAACAGACTGGGGAGATTCGTTCCCGAAAGAATATTTATGGACGCAGGGTTGTGAATTTTCCGAAGAAGACCACACGGAATGTGATTCATTCTTTGTATCGATCGCGGATATCCCGATGCTCGGGACAGCGTTTACGGGGTGTATCGCTTCGATCTATCACGAAGGTAAACATATGCGGCTTGCGACTTATCTCGGGGCAAAGATCAAACATTGGGGCGAAGAAGGGCTGGAGATCATACAAGGAAAGTATCGTCTTTCGGTGCGCGTACTTCCGCATGAAGCGCAGGCGTTACTCGCTCCTGTAAACGGCTCTATGAATCGTGTGATAAAAGAAAACAACGCGTGCCCCGTGGAATACGAATTATTTAAAGACGGACACTGTGTCGCGTCATTACACAGTAAGCGCGCGAGTTTTGAGTATGCGCGGGTATAAGAAAGAATAAGTGTGATATTTAAGTATAGGATCTGAGGTGGGGGCTGTGAAAAAAACATTTACATTTCTGTTGGTCGTGATCATGACTGTAAGTCTGTACGGTTGTGTGCACGCGCGGGGATGGCGCGAAAGCGATTTTGTGTTCTACAATGAAGAAGGGGATATCATAGCACAACCCGACGCGGACGGTGTCGCGCAAACACGTATCGATCTAAACGATGCGGGCGAGGATGCCGAGACGGATAGGGGCGTAAAGATCGGAGATGACGCAAAAGAAGCGCTTGAAGAATATAACTTGACCGATTCGGAGTTTTATATCATCGATAACGAGAGCGGCGCGGAAGACGTGCGGTTGACTGAATGGTATAACTCATTGGCACCCGACGGAGAGGCTTTGGTGAGCTTTTTGGATGAGATCGACGACAGGGGTTGTTCGGTATTGATTATTACCCACATTTACAAGCAAAACGGCAAATTGCTTACACGATCGAAATTGGATTATGACGAATTGGATTCCAAAAGAGCGTCTGCAATCGCTGATCTTGAGAGCAAACTGCTGTACAATATCTTCTATATTCAAACGCAGGGGATGAAGATCTCTTACATTTCGACATGGAACAGATATTACTATGAATTGTGCCTTGCCAGATTGCATAACGACGGAGTTCTCCCCGACACGGAAGATTATGAATGGTTGAGAGATTTGGGACAGTAGCAGAGTTGGGAGCGAAACAAGGAGGCTGATATGGAAAAGCTATTTGAGATATCGGGGTTGAATATTTATATGCAGATCGCTGTCACGTTGATCTCGATCTTTGTGCATCTTTTTTTGACACGCAACAAACAACGCAAAGAAAGCGTGATAGAATTGGTCGCGATCTATACCATCGGTCTTTCCGGATGGTTCATGATCATGAGCGGTTTGTTCGGACATATCATTTACGCGGACCAGGTGGCGCTTTCGATCGGTTGGCCTGTGAACAGCGGATTTCAGATGGAACTCGGATTTGCAGCCATCGGTATCGGTATCGTCGGATTCGCGGGGTTTTGGAAGCGATCCTTTTGGTTGCCGTATATCATTATCAGATGTATGTTTTTGTGGGGCGCGGCGCTTACGCATATTTTGGATATCATACACGCGCAGAACTTTTCGCCGAGCAATGTCGGGATCGTGCTTATTTGGGATTTGATCTTTCCCGTGCTATTGATAGCGATCTATGCGCTGTATACAAAGTCGGTAAAAAATAAAACATAAAAAGAGGTTCGGAAACCCGAACCTTTTTTTTATTTATCGTATCGTTACACCAGCGTTTTCATCGTTTCGTACGCGGCGGTGTATTTTTCTTGCAGCAGTTTTCTGTCGTATTCGAAATAGTCGTTAAGCATTTTATCGAGCTCTTCTTTTGTGAAATACTTCTCGGTATCGGGGAAGAACACTTCGTCTTCGTCTTTAATATGTTTCGGATACAACTCCGCTATGTAAATCAGTTTATCGTAAATGATATCGACCGCCGACGTATCGCCTTGTTTATAGGCTTTGTTTGCGGCATCGACCGCTTCTATCACATCGCGCGCTTCGTCATGCTCGTACACAAGATCAGCCATCATTTGTTTCTCGGAATCCGTTAAGTCTTTTTCTTCCAACGCTTTAAAGAGATAATCCTCTTCTTTGATGTGGTGGGCTTTTTCAACATACGTCCAAAAGAAATCAACCAAGATATCCGTAAACGCGGTATTGATCTCATTTTTCTCTTTAATATTTTTCAGTTCGTCGCGCACTGTGAGCAATACTTTTTCGATCAGCCTGTGTTCGATCATTAGCGGACCTCTGGGTAACATGGTGTACCTCCGATGGGGTTATAGGAGTATTATAACATGGGAAGGGGAATTTATATTAGTTGCGTTATTCATAATACTCAATATTATATTTTTTCATAAAATAATATTTAATGAAATTCAATATGCCTCCACTTGTTAATAAACAAATTACCATGCAACATATAGATACAATAAGCATCCCAACATCTTGACTGATCGACTTCATGAATACACGGTTAATAATCATTGATAAAGGAACAACTATCGATATGCTCGCTGTGAATGCGTTATAATCACCGAATTTATCCTTGAATTTATCTTTTTTGATTCCTGTGATGAATAACCGTAGCCATAAATATAATACAATAATATAGATAAATATAAATAGGACGAATGATAGGAAGTTTAAGGGTTGATATGCATAATATGCTTTATATGAACCCAATAGCGCAATCAGAGAAAAATTAATTGAACCCGATCCGTTATATAAGCAATAATCCGAATATTTTCCATTCTTATCAAATCTTGCCCATAGTACAGAAGTAACTATATTGCATGGTATGATTAGTATAATTGAGAGTATTTTATATACACCTGCAATAGCAATCGGAATCCCAAATACCCACATTAAGAATATGCCTGCCATATTAACAATAGAGTCGGGTTTAAAGGTAGCTTTGTTGAAGTTAATAAAATTTATTACATTTTCTTTTTTGAAATCCAACTTAAACTCTAAACTCATTCTTAAGCTTCCTTAGTTGTTTATCATGTGGTTTATGTAATACAATGAGGGATGTAACAGCACCGATAATTGCCCAGATCATATCCCAATGTGTATCCCAAATATCACCTTGTGAATCAATAACATAGTCCGGATTACTGCCAATCAAATATGTAACTAAAAACTCCAATAGTTCCCAGAGAGCACTAAAAGCCAGCACGTAAACAATTAAAGTTAGCGAAAAGAACTTTCCTTTCTTTATAACACCGGTTCTTATAAAGACTTCTCTAAGTATTAATACCGGTACAAAGCCTTGGAAAAAATGACCAACTCGATCATAATGACAACGACTATGATTAAGTAGCTCTTTTAAAGAAACAAATAGCGGATTGAGCGTATATGTGTATTTTGCACCTATTAATAAGACGCAAATATGAATAACGATCAACACATAAACTAACTTTGAAAACTTAAACTTAGGGTATAGAATCAGCGCACCTAAGATATAACATATCGCCGGCAATGCTAACCCAAACCATTCAAAATATGATTTAGGGTTTATGACAGACCAAGTAAAAACGACAACAGTAATCAATATCAACACTGAATAGAATAGCTTGTCATCATTAGATTTTGGTTTCATAAACACCCTCCTTTAATTATAGGGTCGTGATGTAAAAAATTCATATATCTCTAATTCATGGTATCATTATATCAATTTTGTCCTTTGATCGGGGGATCTTATCATAAAAACTTATTTAAATGGAAACATTTCGACGTAAGGTGTTTCTACCGGAATCTCTAGCAAGTCATCACTTTTAACCAAGTCAAAAATATATTTAATGAAATTAATACATTATTTGTCGTTTTGTTCTTGTTCAGTCAGTGTGCGAGCAACGGATCTTCGGGGGGTAGGGGGCGTAATTCAGATTGGTTTATAGGGGTATTATAGCATGGGGTGGAGAAATTTTAGGTGGGATGTCTAATATATAGTGAATTGAAACCTTCGTAAAATAAAAAAATATTAATCTTGTATCTGAGAAATCTTTATTATACTTGAAGATGGAACAGTTTTTCCGTATGCATCAAAGCAAGTATTACAATTAAGAGTTAGTTCCATATTATTTATCTTATGATAGATATAATTTAGTGCAACACCAATATAATACTCAGCTTCATGAATAAGGGGAGTTTTAAATTGGACAATTGTAGATACAGAATTTTCATAATATATGCTTGTTAAATCAATACCATAATCTTCTTCAAGACCAATACAAATGTCTTCAACAATTTCGGGTGTTTTTAAGTATGGATGATTAAACTCTAGCATCCCAACTTCTTGAATCAAAAAAGCATTGCATCCATGTAAGCGCGAGTCTTCGAGTCGCATTTTAAAAATGGTTTTATTTCTTCCGCTGATACCATTTTCAATAAATGCTTTCCATGTTTCATAGGTTATTTCATTTTGAATTAATTTATACAAGTCATTGAATAATTGATCTTTAATTATACCTAAAGGGTAAATTCCTTTCCTAAATTGTTCTGGATCTAGAGTGCGCGCAAAATGAAACCAAAATATTTCATCAATGGTATAATCTTTTTTGCCTAGGGTGCTTTCAATATATTGTGATAGGAAACGATCAAAGTTTTCATAGTTAAGATATACTTTCTCAAATTCAGCTTCAATTTCGGAATCAAGCAGTATTTTCAAGATAGAAGATTTAGGTGTTCTTAAAATTGTTTCCAATGATTCGAGAGTGGTCTGATATGTTTCACAATTTAAAGAGATCATTTTTCGAACCTTTCAAGTAAATATATATTAATCTTGTTTATTAAATTTCATTTTCAAATGCCTCATTGATTTGTAATATTAAATTTTCAATTTGCATTGTATATTTTTTGTCTTTAATTGTATGGGATTTCACTAAGTCGTTTAAAACGATTCGAAGCTCTCCCAGATACTCTGATGAAGTTGTCTGAATGTTATAAGTGAAACCATGAATTATTGCTGCTTCCTTAATATTACCCAACACAGTTAGATAATCGCGTAAGTTTGCCGCAAATTTCTCAATTTCATTTAGACTATTAAATTTATAGTCCATTATTTGCTCCCAATAAAATCTTTCTATAGTAATTATAATACATATTTACTTGTTATGCACTACATACTTAGAATCGATTGTAAACAAATAAAAAGTCTTCATACTGAAGACTTTTGTTTTATCTAATGGTGGAGATGAGGGGATTCGAACCCCTGACCTCTTACATGCGAAGCAAGCGCTCTCCCAACTGAGCTACACCCCCACGGTGATTTGGGTCTTTTTTTATTCGGATTCTTTATCGATCACGCTGTGAACATATGCGACCGCATCGGCGATATCGGCTTTGTTCGGATGCCCGACATAAAAGAATAACAATCCGCCGCGGCAAACAAAATCGTCTTCGATGACTTCAATATTTTTGCGCCGTAAGATCTCTTGAACTTTTTCGGGCTTGTGTATCTTACTCATGCAAGACGTAACAAACGCGGCTTTTTTCACGCGTTCCGATGTTAAGCTTTCGGCAAAATCGATTAGATCCTGATTGCTGGATTTGCCGTAAATACCGCTGACGATAAAGAGTAGGTCAACATTTTCGAATTTCGGAGCGTTCGCGACATCCATCGCCTTGCGTCCGAGATCTTCCGCGATCGCATCTGCGATCTTTTTGGAATGTCCTGTCCTTGTCGCGTAAACTACTGCAATATTCATCATAACCTCTTTCCCCGGGAAATGCCCCACATGTATTTTAACTATCATAGCAGATTAAAATGGTAGAGACAGCAGGACTTGAACCTGCGACCTCTCGCATGTGAAGCGAGCGCTCTAACCAACTGAGCTATGCCTCCGAATCATAGATATACTATATGATTAATCGTAGCACTGTGCCACGAGATATGCAATCATTTTTTTAAGCAGGTTTATGTTTTTGATAGGAATTGCTTACGGCATTTAGGGCATGTGACATTCACTTTGCCTTTACCGCGCGGAACACGCATTTGCATACCGCAATCGGGACACGAGATGTATTTGTGTGTCTTTCCGCCTTTTATGCGGTATTTCCATTTGACCGCCTTTTGCTTGAGCGGTTTGACCCATGTTCTGTATTTGTGATTCTCGCGCGCTCTTGCTGCGATATTCCTCGAAAAGTTACGAAAGATAGTCAACACGAATAAGACCGTACCGATCGCTGATAAAAAAGACGAATTAAACAGCATAGCGATAAGACTGAAAGCGACGGCGACAATAGCCATCACTTTCGATAATTCATCTGTACCGTATCTGCCACGCATGAAGTTTCTGAATTGTTGTTGCATGATATCTCCGATATTGTTTATATGTTTTGTTTCTTTTTATTGACTGCTCTTACAACTGCTTTAACGATCTCTACGATCGGGATAATGCTGGCGGAAATAAGCATAGCGGTCAAGAAACTTGTGAACGGTAAAGCGACCAATTCAAACGCGGTATTGATACCCGGCGTGTAAACCACAGCGACTGTCAATACGAATGAAAGCAATGTCGCGCCGATCAGATACTTATTTGATGTATGCAATCTGAAAATTGATTTCGTTACCGAACGCATATTGATGGAATGGAATATCTCCGACATCGATAGCGTAATGAACGCCATTGTCATGCCTGCCGTGTGTAAAGCGCCTTCTGCCATAAAGGAGTTACCGTTTCCGATGTAATATGCTATTAACGTAAGGATCGCAATGATGGTTCCTTGATAGATGACATTGATCCCTAGTCCATCGGCAAAGATGCTGGCATTCTCGTCTCGCGGAGCTTTTTTCATAATGTCGGGTTCTGCTTCTTCCATACCGAGCGCTATCGCCGGGAAACTATCCGTGACAAGATTGATCCACAAAATCTGCGGGGGAGAGAAGATGATGAAATTCATCACCGTCGCTACAAACAATGCAACCACTTCACTGAAATTCGATGAGAGCAGGAATTGGATCGCCTTAACGATATTATCGTAAATACGTCTGCCTTCTTCGACAGCTGCAACGATGGTCGCGAAATTATCATCGGCGAGCACCATATCCGAAACATTCTTCGTAACGTCCGTTCCCGTGATACCCATGCCAATACCGATATTGGCGGTCTTAAGCGCGGGCGCGTCATTTACGCCGTCACCGGTCATAGCCGTGACCATATGTTTTTTCTTCCATGTTTCAACGATACGTACTTTATGTTCGGGTTGTACGCGCGCGTACACACAATAATTATCGATCACTTCATCGAATTCATCATCCGAGAATTTGGAAAGTTCACTGCCTGTGATCGCGTTTTTTTCATCGTCTAAGATATCCAACTGTTTTGCGATCGCAACGGCTGTGTTGATATGATCGCCCGTGATCATGATCGGACGTATCTGAGCGTCGCGGCATTTATCGATCGCATCCTTCACTTCTGGACGGACAGGGTCGATCATACCCGCTAGGCCGATGAAGACCAGATCGTGTTCCAGATCTTCAGGTTTAGGATCTTCGGGTAATTCTTCATATATGCGCATGGCTGCCGCCAGTACGCGAAGCGCGTTATCCGCCATCTCCGTATTCTTCGCAAGAAGTTCAGCCATGGTTTTTTCGTCTAAAGTTTTAATGCCGTCTTCCGTATAGATCTGTGTGCATTTCTCGATCAATACATCGGGCGCGCCTTTTGTATATTGTATGAAACGACCGTTCTTTTCATCGTGGATCGTTGACATCATTTTACGCGAGGAGTCAAACGGAGCTTCCACGACACGTGGCATCGTTACTTCAAGTTCCGTCTTGTTCATGCCTATGCTCAGTGCGTAGCGCACAAGCGCGCTTTCCGTCGGTTCACCGACTACTTCATCGTTATCACCCATAAGGAAAGAGTCGTTACAAAGCGTCATCGCCGTAGCAAGTCTTTTTTCTTCTCCGAATGTTTCGACAACAGTCATTTTGTTTTGTGTAAGTGTTCCGGTCTTATCGGAACAAATGATCTGCGTGCAGCCGAGTGTTTCGACTGCCGTCAATCTGCGGATGATGGCGTTTCGTTTGGACATCTTCGTAACGCCGATCGAGAGCACGATCGTAACGACCGCAACAAGTCCTTCAGGGATAGCCGCAACGGCTAAACTGATCGCGAGCAAGAACAATTCAAGCACATGGGATCCTCTGAATCCGCCATGCGTAAGTACGCCATACCCGAAAATAAAGACGCAGATCAACAACACGCCGATGCTTAGTACTTTGCTCAGTCCCGCTAACTTTTTCTGGAGCGGTGTTTTTTCATCCACTGTTTGCGAAATTATATTGGCGATCTTGCCCATTTCGGTCTTCATGCCGGTAGCGACAACGACACCTTCGCCTCTGCCGTATACAACATTCGTACCCATATAAGCCATATTCGATCGGTCTCCGAGCGGGATATCATCATCCGTCATCTCGAGAACATCCTCATTTTTGTTGACCGGTACGGATTCGCCTGTGAGTGAGGCTTCTTCTATCTTAATACTGGAAGATTCGATGATGCGCATATCCGCGGCGATCGCATCGCCCGCTTCCAAAAGGACGATATCACCCGGTACGATCTCTTCGGAAGGGATCGTGATCACATGTCCGACTCTTCGCACTTTGGAAAACGGGGAAGTCATTTCTTGCAAGGCTTCGATGGCCTTTTCCGCTTTGCCTTCCTGTACGACACCGAGTATCGAATTCAATACGACAACGATCATAATGATGATCGTATCCGCGATCTCTCCGACTACTCCGGAGATCGTTGCTGCGGCGATCAAGATGATGATCATGGGATCGGCAAGTTGCGATATGAATCGCATAAAAATGGTTTTTTTCTTACCTTCATCGAGCTTATTCGGACCGAATTCCTGTAATTTATTCGATGCTTGTGTCGGGTCCAATCCGTCATGCGATGTTTCCAGTTCCTCATAGATCGTGTCCAACTGTTCAAAGTAATAGTTCATGTGTACCCTTTCCGCTAAGTTCAGTATTTTTCTCTGTTTATATGATAACAGCTTTTTTGCTTACAGTAAATTATTTCGAAAAGAAATCGTTTATATCATACCTTGTTTTATGCCTTATTTACGCCTTTTCTTCAAAGCTTTACAAGTAATCTATCATAATGTATAATATTTGCAAACCCTTAAATACGGTCGATTGTCCTATTTTTACCCAAATGTAACTAAATGTGTAAATTCTATCGCGGAGGTCACGGATGTCAAAACCCGAATTAACCCAGAATTTGATCGCGGAAACATTGAAGAAACTTATGAAGAAAAAACCGCTGGATAAGATCAGTATTCAGGCGATCGTAGACGAATGCGGATTAAACCGCAAAACGTTTTATTATCATTTTCAAGACAAACAGGCACTTATCTGCCGTATCTTCGATCGGGAATTCGCCGGGCTTGAAGATGTGAATCAGAATAACACGATCATCGACGAGCTCATCGAGCATTTATACGTCAATCGTGATTTTTACGTACCTGCGCTTGCATCGAATGTTCAGAATAATCTAAGCGAGCATATTTGCGAGATCATACAAAACGCCACGAAAGAACAGATCGAATCGATCTTAAACGGTCGAAAACTCTCTTTAGAGAACATCGATTGGATCGCGAATTTTTACGCCAACGCGATAACAGGCACGATCAAACAGTGGGCGGCGCAAGGGATGAAAGAGGCGTTCCACAAGATCAACGCGGACTCTTACAAGATCATAGGTGAGAGTTTGGAGATCATTGTTGAGCTTCATGCTAAGAAATAAAGAGCAATGTTGAATTGACAGTGATAAATATTTATTAGGTTGAGTACAGTCGCATTTAAATCAGTGCACTGTTTTAGTATTGAAGTCGCTCCGCATCGGCGGAAGCGACTTTAGTACAGTCGTAATAATTTATAACTCTTTTTAGAGTATCAATACGCCCCCGCAGTCGGCGGGGACCGACCTTCTTTTTTATAAAAAGAAGGCAAAAACCACGCTGTATAAACCTCACTGCATGTTAGCTGAAAAGTTCTGACAAATCAGCTCGGGCTTATAATGCGTGTTGCTCCGCTACTAACCCAACCCAATAGAATCAAAATGCGAAGCATTTACCTTGACCCTCCCTTGTATCTTAGAAGGGTGGGGTAGCTCCAAGCGTGATAAGTACCTCATCTAGAATGTTCCGAATTATTTTGGTATAAACGCAACGTTGCATATTAGGTCTAAGTGAGATTTTACGGAATGCGAACCCATTATATGCTCTCGTTGCGTTTGTCAAAACCATAAGGGTAACATTCTATGAGGGATTATCAGCGTAAACCTTTTGCTCCGCTTTTCGAGAAAAGCGGATTGTTGCCGCCAATGCGGCGCGACTGTAATCTTCAAAATCGATAAAAAGTTTTACGATAGTTCTGAACAAACCAAATAAAAAAGAACGATCTTTTGATCGTTCTTTTTTTAATTAATAAACAGTGATTTGTCAGTCGATCATGTCGTGTCCGAACATACAACTGTAAGAGCGCGGGAATTCGCAGTTCACTTCGACTACTTCTTTTGCGAAAGAAATCTTATCATCCGATATTTCCGCTAAAGCATCCGCTTGTTCTTGTGTTTCAATGATCGCGCCCGTCGGGACAATACGCATCGGCGGGATCGTAACGCCGCCTGTGATAAGCGCTTGATGCCCTATGAAGCTACCTTTACCGACTTGAGCGTTTAAAACGACAGCGTAAAATCCGACAAAGACATCATCTTCGATCTTGCAAGGTCCGTGTATGATACAACCGTGCGCGCAACTTACGCGTTTTCCGATATAGATCGAATATTCGTGATCTTCATGTGTTACTTTTCCGTGCGCCAACCCGTGTAAGATCGCGCCGTCTTGAAGATTGGTATCCGCATCGATATAAACAGGGGTACCTTCATCCGCCCGAATGCTGACGTGCGGTGCGACGAATACATTCTCGCGAAGCGTAACATCACCGATGATCGAGGCAAAAGGACCGATCAAAGCCGTTTCGTCGATATGTGGAGCGATGCTCTCGATGTTTTGTGAAGTTACGGGATTGGGCGCTACGAAATACATACCTTCCGTATGCATAGAATGGTGGTGTTCGTGTTTATTCTCGTTTGAACGGAAGCCGTGTTTTTTTGGGGGTCTTTTTTTATGATCCATAGTAAATCTCCTGTCGTATTCTTATATGCTCAATTCATGTTATTCTTTTATGCTTATACCGAGCAGATCCAAAAGTTGCATCGGTGCATCGATGGTATGATCGGGTGCTTGTGCGTTAAGCGCATCTTTCGGACGATATCCCCAAGTTGCCGCAACGCTTGTCATGCCCGCGGTTTTAGCCGCGATAATATCGCTCGGTGAATCTCCGACATACATCGTGTGTTCGGGGGATGCGTTCAGTGCTGCCAACGCGGCAAGCAGTCCGTCCGGTGAGGGTTTTCTTTGGATCGTTTCCGATTCGCCGAATGAGAACGGGAAGATATTTTTAAAATATACATCGACCAAAACAACGACGTCTTCATGACATTTGTTAGAAACGATCGCCATTTGATAATTTTCCGCTTGCAGGATCGATAAAAGTTTCATAACATTTGGATAAGGTTTTGATTTTATCTGCATATGCTGCGTATAATGTGTTTGGAATCTCTCAAGGAAGTTATCGATGGTTTCATCATCCGTACCTTCGGGCGCTGCGCATTGCAACATTTGCCTGACACCGCCGCCGATGCATTCCGTAACTTTTTGCATCGTGATCTGCGGCAATCCCAATTTATTCAGCGCATAATTGATACTGTCGCCGATGTCTTCGGATGTATTGAGTAGCGTGCCGTCCAGATCAAAAATGATCGTATCGTATTGTTTCATGTAAATATGTTCCTTTATGTTGATAATATGTTGATGTGACAGTTTGATAAATAATATATAAAATCAATTGACATTAGACTCTTCGCCCAACTCTCTCTGTTTCTTTTTGCTTAGAGAATGAAGGATCAGTATATAGGATTCGTCTATCATACTCTCAACGGTATCGTTGGGTACATCGCTTTCGAGATACAGCGTGTTCCAATGTTCTTTATTGGTATGGTAGCCCGCAATGATCTTGTCCTTATAAGTATGTCTGAGCGACAGCCCGCGTGTCGGTTCGAGTTTTAGGTTTAGTATCGGTCTTTTTTGTCCATCATGCCCCGTATACGCAAAGATCTTTCCGCCGACTGTGTAAACATGCGCATCCCATGACTGTTTATATTCGGTCTGTGCGTGCGGTTTGTTCAAACAGTATTCTCTGATCCAAGGATAGGGCATAGCATACTCCGCAAATATCTTCTTTATTTCTCAAAGTTTTTATACGCCGCGCTGTCAATGAGCGTATCGTAAGGCTTTATATAAATAGATTTCTTTATGTTGATAATATGTTGATGTGACAGTTTTATGGATCGTAATCAATACTCCGGACAACTTGCTCGGTTACTATACTTTTAACTGAAATATAAATATAACTCGATACTCTATTGATTTAAGCTTCAAAATCTTTATACATCATGCTGGCTTGGATGCCTGTGTTGTTTTGATATTTGCCGCTTTTGTAAAGATCGTATTCACCTTTGATATCGTGGTAATAGATCTGACATATTTCGACATTCGGATAGATGACAACGGGTTGGATGCAAAAGATCTCCAAAGTCCAATAGCCGGAGAAACCGACATCGCCGAAACCCGCCGTTACGTGGATGCATAAGCCGAGTCTACCCGTGGAAGAACGCCCTTCCAACATCGGGACATAACGATCCGTTCGCGTGTATTCGTTTGTTCGTCCTAAATACAACGTATTGGGTTCAAGTTCCAGACCCGATTCCGGTATGATGATCTTTTTTGTCGGATTCGCCTTTTTCATATCGAGCACATCGTTCTCATACATCAACAATTCATTGTTTAAAGAAAGATTGTAGCTGTTTGGATTGATGCGATTGGGATCGAAAGGATCGATAAAAATAGTTTTGCCCATCTGTGCTGCAATTTCTTTTCCCGATAATATCATAGATCGTTCCCCCTAAGCGATTAAGCAGGTTCTTATTGAAAATTATATCATATAAATACAGTCTTGATGAAGCTTTATCTTTAAACAATACACGGTCATCACAGTTCAAAATATCGTTCACAAAAATCAAGAGAACGTTTGACATATTCTTTTTTGGCATCGTATAATGCGTCCGCGTGATCGGCTTTCTCAACGACCCAGATTTCTTTTTCGACAGGAGCTGCTTCATACAGTGTGTAGACCATTTCGGTCGGCACGAAATCATCGTTTCCGCCGTGGATGAAGAACATCGGCAGTTCAGCTTTTTTCACTTGATTTAACGCGCTCGCTTCGCGGAAACTGTATTTCGCGAATATTTTCGCCATAAGGTCAGCTAATATCAAGAATGGGAATTTCGGTAAGCGGTATGTTTCCATAAACTGCAGTCGAAATTCTTCGTAAGCGCTGGTATAACCGCAGTCTTCGATCATGCACTTTACTTGGTAGCGCAAGGGTTCTCCGCTGAGCATCATAATTGCGGACGCGCCCATTGAAATGCCGTGTAATGCGATGTTGATATCTTGTTTAAAGATCCGTACCAATCGTTCGATCCATTGGATATGGTCGCTTCGATCCAGCCACCCCATCCCGATATACTTGCCTTCGCTTTTGCCGTGTGCGCGCGCATCGGGGGCAAAAACGTTAAAACCCGCTTCATGATAAAAACGGATGTAATCTGTCATGTCTTTGGCATCGCACCTGTAACCGTGCAAAACATATGCTAAGCGTTTGCTCGGCGTTTTCGCTTTGAATAAATACCCCGTAAGTTTGAGTCCGTCATCGGATTTAATATGTAAAGTTTCGTGATCCGTTTGATCGAACCAAAGATACGGATCATCCGCATTCGAATCTACTTGTTCGTTTTGCTTGTCTTGCCGAATGATCGCCTTGCGTAACATACGTCTTGTAACAAATAAAAGAAAAACGACCAGAAGGATCGTTACGGATAAGATCAAAATAAAATATTGCATTAAGATGTCCCCCTTTGGTACTTGTGTGCACCCATGCCAAATGTCGGATAGGTTATTCGTTTTCCGCGGATCGTTTTGCTTTTCTTTTTAACTCTCTTAAATCGGAAGTCGGGATGCGAACGCTATCAATGCGGTCTTTTTTGCTATCATAGATGCAAAGTTTACTGATACAGTTCAGAAAATAAACATCATAACCCACAGTATGCTGCGTATGTGCCGTACGGATATATGCACGGATCGTATCCAGATCACTTTCTTCAAAACGAGCAGTTTCGGCGAAAATATAAAGCGCGTTCGTTGAGAATATCCGGTAGTTGTGATTGAGCTTTTCCAGCTTGTCCGCAATGCGTTCGCGTATCAGATCGATACGGATATTTTTTAAACTTTCGCCCGCCCGCAAAGCTTCGTAAAAACTTTTTTCACCCGCTGATATTTCTTCGTCGATCGATTCGTATTCGGACAGACTCAACCGCACATTGCATTTCAGATCATTGCAACGCGCTTCGGTTTTCAAGATAGCTTGTGTGACTTCGATGCCGTAATCCAGCCGTTCGCTTTGCAGATCGGGTTTGTCTCGAACGATCAAAGAATCTTTTTCAAATATATAATAATCGACCAAAGTTATCTTTGCGTAATGTTCAAAATAATGATTGCCGTTATTGTTGTTCATTGCTCACCTGTATTGTTATGCAAAGTATATGAACAGTATATCATAAATCTGCCGTGATTTTGCTCGAACTAAAGCGCAATTTCATAAATGCAAATAAATAAGGACAAGCGATGCTTGTCCTTCACAGATATTAAGGATCATTCTTTTACATATTTCCTTCAAATACGGTCGTGAGATATCGGCGCGCGATATCCGAGAGTTTATAGATCGTCTCGACGCTTGTAGCGTGTTTTGATAACATCTGATAGCGTGGGAAAAAGCGCGCGATATGAAGCGGTATATCTTTATCGACCGAAGCAAGCCAATTTGCGAGCGCGTGCATTTCTTCTTCTGAGTCATTTTCATCCGGTATGATCAGCGTTGTCACTTCCACATGGCACTCTTTTGACGCTATCTCGATACTTCTTTTGACGGTTTCCAATCCGCCGCCGATCGAGCGGTAAAACGCTTCGGTAAATCCTTTTAAGTCGATGTTCATAGCGTCGACAAAGGGCAGTATCTCTCGCAATGGTTCTTCGTTGACATAACCGTTTGTTACGATAACGATCTGGAGATCTTTTTGTTTTGCGAGTACCGCGCAATCCATCATATATTCAAAGCCGATAAACGGTTCATTATAAGTGAAAGCAATACCGATATTGCCCATTGGAACGAGTTCTTCGGCTCTGTCGACCAATTCTTCGGGCGTTATATATTGGTAATGCGAAGATTCGTCATCCGCCATCGAGATCGTATAATTCTGGCAAAAAGAACAATGCAGATTGCACCCGTAGCTGCCGACCGATAAAATACTGCTGCCTGCCGAGAAGCGCAATAACGGTTTCTTTTCGATTGGATCGAGCGAAACAGACGTTACTTTTCCGTAATTGTCGCAATGGATCGTATCGTTATGATTGCTTCTGGCGCGGCATATACCGCTTTGTCCTTTTTCCAATGCGCACGCGTGCGGACATATCCTGCAAGTTACTTTACTCATTTGTGTCTCACCACCTCAAAGCGTTCCATCTCGTATACTTCGTGTGGTGCTATATTTGCTTTTTGCAACGCGATCTCAACTTGTTCCTCGGGTGTATCGACGCCTTCCAAATTCGGAAGTAAGAGACCCCGTCGCATACCGCGCGATACGATCACACCGTATTTTTTGACATCCAATTCTTCTATGCTTTTAATGGGTTCCGGCTCCCGTAAAATATCGACACTGTAGACCAATTCGTCCAATTCTTCTTCGGAGACTTGATTGAAGCGTGGGTCGTCTATACCTGCGGCTATCGCATTCCGAATGACTTCTTCGGCGATCGAATCTGTCGTCGGGGCGATCGTCCCGATACAACCGCGAAGCTGACCGTGCTTTTTCAGTGAGACGAATACGCCTGCCCGTTTATTTGTCATCTCATCAGGCAATCCTCTTGGAACAGCGATTTGTCTACTTGTTTTAACGTAATTCTCCAGGGTTTTGCGCGCAAGGCTCACATACGGATCTTCCGATTTTCTGATATCCGTGAGTTGCGCTTTTTGCAGTTCTTCGTATGTATCGCCGAATTTTCTGTTGGGATCGTCTCCCGTTATTTCAAATGTCGCAATGGCATATCCGACACCGAACGGTCCTTCGTAAGAGAGCAGACTCGAACGTACGGATTTCCCGTCCAAAGCGCCTGCCATTTGTATAAATGCGCGCAGTCCGCATTCGGCGGCAGCGTCTGTAAAACTTTCGTCGAAAGTCAAGAATCGCATGAAATCGCCTGTCGCCATAGCTTCGGTAACTTCTTTGTCAAATTGCGGTCCTTCTTCCACATAACCGTAAGGACCCGTGTCAACGAGTTTATGGGAAAGATCGCCGCTTGCGATAATGACGATATCGCGACCTAACACATTTGCAGTCTCCGTGATCAACTCGCCGAATCTGTATTGTGTCAGCGGCGGCAGACCCGATATGGCAATGCGTACGATATCGTATTTTTTATCCGTGTAGCGATCTACGAAATACAACGGGATCATGACACCGTGGTCAAGAACTTTGTTGCGTTCGCCGAGCGTGCCCGCGGGGATATTCGCTTCGGCTGACCGCCTTGTCAATTCGCTTACGAAATCCGTGTCATAGCTCTTTTCTATTCCGACATTCGGAGCCCCGTATAAACCAAAATCACCCCGTGCTCCGCTACCCGGCGAAATATGGATATAATCGCCGTACATGATCGAATGAGGTGATATGATGATAATCGTCTGTGGTTCGATCGCAGCAATTTCGCGACCGACCTTTTCATAAGCGTCGACCGTTTTTCTTATCATGAGTTCCTGTCCGTTCCCAACGGCAGGGATGATCAAAGGCGGGTGCGGAACGATAAAGCATCCTTTCAAAGACATACTATCACTTCCTTACGCTTTTTTTTCATTATAACACTTTTTGATACAGTTGATATAGAATCAATTATTAAAAAAGACACCGCTTGTGCCGTGTCTTCGCTTTCTTACTATCCGCCATCCTGTCAAAAGTCATCAGAGTTTCTTTTTATAACCTTTATGTGTATCGTGTGAAAAGCCGTTGTTTTCGTAAAATCCGACGGCATCTTCTCTGTCGGCTTCCGTGACTAAGATCATCTGTGTGCAGTTGCGCTTTTTGGCGCGCGATTCGAGTTCTTCAAGCAGCAGTTTACCGACACCGTTTCTGCGCGCGTTTTGATCTACGATCATATTTTCGATGACCAAAAAAGGCTTGCAATCTCCGTAAAGTTCGTTGCAAATAACACCCATGACCGAACCGATCAGTTCGTCATCGTCCGTTGCGACCAATAAGATATGGGAGCTGTTTTTTGTGATCTCGTCAAATTGCGCTTGCATATTTAAAAGGGAAGAAGTCTCTCCCCAAAATTGACTGTATAGTGCGTTTAATCTTTCCAGATCCTTACGCTGCATGTCTCTTATCTGCATAGCTGTCTTCCTATAACTTAACTTAATTGTTTAAATGTTTCGGCGGAACGGACGCGCTTTTACGCACCGCTTCCGATTGTCTTTCAAAGATCATATTCGCGATCTTATCGGTTTGTTTCAAAAGCCAGTCCGAGGCTTCCGTATCCTGTGAATAATCCGCTTGCGCGAACATATCGATCCGTCCGTCTTCCCGAAGCGTATCGACTTGCGCCAAAGCTTGATCGTCTCCCTTCGGATAGATGGCGAATGTTTTGCCGCCCCTTTCCTGCAAAAGAGAAAATACGGGCACATCGCTCGGTCCGTCGGCGATATAGATCATATATTCAAACGGGACGCGTCGGTCTTTTTCGTCGATCTTACTGTTTACGTCGATATCGGAAAAGCGATTGCTTCCTTTATTGATCTCATAGACGGCGCGTGTCTTGGTGGTATTATCGATGAAATAAGCGATCTGCGAGATCTGCTTTTGCTCCGATCTGTCAACTCGGACTTCGTTCAATTCGGACGCGATGGGTGTTTCGATGAATTCACATCCCCATATCCC
Source organism: uncultured Anaerofustis sp. (assembly GCA_963674555.1). Lineage (GTDB taxonomy): Bacteria > Bacillota > Clostridia > Eubacteriales > Anaerofustaceae > JBGMEA01. Next base: position 1,481,269 of record OY771429.1, read on the forward strand.
GTCCACATGGTCACTTACGGCGGAACCGCGGATCATAGCGGACAACCCTGTACTGACAATATAATGTTCCACATGGATACCGAATTTGCGGTAAGTTTCACTGGACGCGATATGATCTCTCATCCTATCGAAGATATCGGGTACGCCCGGGTAAAATTCCAGTTCTTTACCGAGCGTGCTGAGTACGTCATTGTTAAGCCCCGCGAATATCCCTTGCTCCGCACAGGTTATAAAGTGATTCAAATAGATCGTATCTTTATTGATCTGTATGCCTTGCGCTTCGTATAGTGTTTTAAGCGCGTTCACTTCTTTCCAGAAAGCGTCGCTGTCGACACCGTATTTACGAAAGATCGGTTCTTGCATATAGCCTTTTATCAGCGTTTTGTCGAAGTCCCAGATGACGGCGATCGTGTTTTGTTCCAAATCACTGCCCTCGCTTTCAAACATCTTGGCTGTATTATAGCATTTTTTGGTATATGCGCACAATCGATAAGTGTGTATCAATAAGGTAAATGTTTTGCATTTTAACTTAATTCAGTACGTTTGCGGAATAAAAGCTTGATCAAAACAGCGGAAATGATACCGACCGCGCCTCCGAAATAAAACGGAGCGTTTGAGCCGAACGAAGTCCAAAGAACACCTGCGATGATCGAGGAGAATAATAACCCGACTCCTTGTAGTGTGCCGTATAAACCGAGCACTGTGCCTTTGAAGTTTTCAGGCGCGTTTTCGGAAATGAACGCACGCTCCGCCCCGCTGATAAAAGCCGAGTAAGCACCATATAATACAAACAAGACCACTATACCAATCTGCGATGTCCAAAGAGCAAAGCCGAAATACACAAAGCCGTAAAGTACATAACCGGGCACAAGGATCTTGCTTCTGCCGAATTTATCCGAGAGTTTGCCTGCGGGAATCGCAAGGACAGATGTGGAAATATTAAATAGCAGATATACTAAAATGACCTGAGTTGCGGAAAATCCGCGGTCGCTTGCTTTTAATAAAAGGAATGCGTTGGATGAATTGCCGAGGCAAAAGAAGAAGATAACACCGAGGTAGTATTTTAATCTATCGTTTAATTGTAAGTGCTTAAATGTAAATTTCGCTGGTTTGGCGACAGCGCATTTTTCCTCGCGGATAAACGGGATGATCAAAATACCGATCGCTGCGGGTATCATCGAAAAGATAAAAGCTTTTTGATATCCGAACGCGGTAGCCAAAAAAAGATAAGCAAGAAGCGCGCCCAATGCCGAGCCTGCCATATCAAGCATTTTATGAACCCCGAATGAACCGCCGAGCGTATCCGCATCACAAGATTGCGCCACGAGCGCATCCCTGGGCGCTGTGCGGATGCCTTTGCCCACGCGATCGATCCAGCGTGCTACCAAGACCCCGAACCATGAAGTCGAGATCAATAACAACAGTTTATAGATAACGGAAGCCGAATAACCGACAAATGCCAGTCTCTTTTTGTTTTGATAAACATCTCCGACGTAACCGCTGAAGACTTTCAATAAAGAAGCGACACTTTCCGCAATGCCTTCAATGACACCGACGATCGCTGGTGTCGCGCCTAATACGCTTGTCAAATATAAAGGTATCAGCGGATAGACCATCTCTGTGCTCATATCCACAAAGAAACTGACGAGACCGATGATGACGATGTTGGAAAGCATTCTTTTTTTGTCCATATGTGTTACTCCTTGTTAGGGCACCATTATAATCCCACGAGTTATGTAATGCAATATATTACTGTTTTCAATTGGAAATAGGTTACAATAATTTATCATTTTTTAATGTAAAATCTTCATAAACTATGGTATAATTAAAGAAACGCTTTAGGGGTAAAGAAACATGAAAAAGCGTATCGATAAGCACATTGATAGGCGCGGGGATTCCGAAGTCGCGGTGATCGAAAGCAGCGATGTGATCGTTAAGGACGCATCGTCCGTAGCCGACTTAATGGCACAGGTTCGGGACGACGGAGACTTCGACAAACTTTTGATACGAAAAGAATACATAGACGACAATTTCTTCGACTTTAAAACACGCATAGCCGGTAAGGTATTACAGCGGTTTATGCGGTATCACGTAAGGATAGCCATCGTCGGAGATTTTGATAATTGTCCGACCAAAGGTTTAAAAGGCTTTATAAGAGAATGTAACAGAGGAGAGCGATTCTTCTTTTTAGAGGACGAAAAAAGCGCACTTGACACACTGCACAAATATGCTTGATAGGATTTGTGCAGTTTTTTTATTTCAAAACACGCAATACTGAAAGGCAACGATGGAATTTACTTTAAGAGATTGGAATGAAAACGACGCTGAGAGCGTCGCGAAATACGCAAACAACCCGAAGATCGCCGCGAATTTAAGAAACGGGTTTCCGAGCCCGTATACGTTGGAAGCGGCGCAGGCTTATATAGCAGGTTGTATAGACGAAGACAGAACAAAACGCTGCAGTTTCGCGATCGATGTTGACGGTGAAGCCGTCGGTAGCATCGGCGTTTTTTTAGGAGACGATGTATATTGCAAGACGGCGGAAGTGGGCTATTGGTTGGGCGAACCGTTTTGGGGCAAGGGCATTATGTCGGAAGCGGTGAGGCGCATTTGCAAGTATGCTTTTGAGACCTACGATATCGTACGTATTTATGCCGAGCCGTACGCGTACAACACCGCTTCGCGCACTGTACTTGAAAACGCGGGTTTTGAACTGGAAAGTATTTTAAAGCAAAATGTTTTTAAAAACGGCGTGATCCATGATTCGTGCATGTATGCGTTGTTGCGCGACAGTGAAGAGCGATAACCTAACGATTTAGACAAAGACGTCGTATAAACGGCGTTTTTTTGTTGTGATTATCCGCTGATATTGTATAAGAAGAATACGATATTTACTCCTTATTAATTTACATATTTTACATATATTGATTTATGTACATAATTGATATTACTTAATATATTGACAAAATTTACATTTTGTAGTATACTTATATTATGTTATTTAGGCAAATTTCGAAAGGCGTGTATTGAAATGAATTCCAAAGAATTTTCAAATATAATTAAAAGTCTTATTGATAGATATTGGGCTTTAGAATTGTCAAAAGAGGAGACGGCTAAAAAAATTAATGAGCTTTTAGCAGATCCTACAAATCGTATTAAAGTTTTCCGTGGGGATCAGATGACAGCTGTTTTCAAAAGAGTGCTAGGACTTAGACGGCTTGAAGTTTTCAATCAAATGTATCAGCAATTCAAGAAAAATAATTGACATTGTAAATATTTATATATTATAATGTTAAAATGTATTGTGATGAATGGGGTGGATCATATGGAAAAAATTAATATTCAGGGTACCAAAGAAGAATTGCGTAAACGACTTGAAAGTGGATATTTTGAAAAAGTTCGTTCAAAGAATACAGAAGGAATTTATTCTGAAGAAAAAGAAGCAAGAGATACTGCTGCTGTTAAGGACTTCGTTAATACCGATTATTTTGACTACATTAAAAAAATGAAGTGAGAAATCAGTATGTCTGAAAATAAAAGAAACGATTCTTTAGATAAATATAAAGATGCGATATTGCAAAGATACGATCATTTAACGGAGCAAATCAAAGTTATTCTTGAAAAATTGGAAATAACTAATAGTGTCTGTATTAATACAGATTTATTGCAATTATCCGTTTGTGATTATTTTGAAGATATTGATCGGTTAAAAGATTTTCATGATATTGATCGGGCAAATGTAAATAAAATTTATAGTTATGGTATCTTCTGGATGCTTAGACGTAGTCCAATTCAGATAATTGATCCTTCATTGGGACAAGAGTACACCTATATTAATGAAAAAGTATGTGTAGCGATAATATTTTCAAAAATGATTGTAGAGATAGGTGTTGCAGCTAAAAAAGATGAACAAACAAGGAAAAGGATAGAGAATTTTATAGAGTTGTTATATTATAACTTTAGATATAGAACGTATACGCAGCAATCGCTAGAATTGATGGTTGAGGCTTTTTTTTGTGGATGTTGTTCTTTTGAATCACAAGGGGATTTATAATGGCGAAATTTGAACGAATGAATTTTAAGGAAATAGAAGCGAATAAAGATGAATTTCTGCGCAGATATAATTTAGCTTCTGACTTTGAACGGTCAGAATGCAAATGGGATGAATTGATGTTCATTGCTGAGGATTTTAATAAAAGACGTCAGAATTATGCGACTGCTGTTCAGAAATATCTTATGGAAATTGCTGAGTTTGAAAGCGTACATTCATATAGACATCGCATTAAAGATATTGATAGTTTGATCAAGAAAGTAATCACAAAGGCGTGTAAAGGGAATAACTTTGGACCTATTAATGTTGATAATTATCGTGTAAGAGTTACCGATTTAATAGGCATACGTATTTTGTATGTCTTTAAAAGTGATTATTATGCAGTACATCAGCAAATATGGGATAAATATGAACACCAGATGAAAGAAACTATTCAAATAAAACTTAGATCTGGTGATGATATAACGATGTTCGATAAAATTCCAGAACATAGAAGAAAAATTGAAGAAGATGAAAGTTATCGTTCCATACATTATATAATGTCAATTAACGAACAAGACTCAAAAGATGCACGTTTAGAGATTCAAACCCGAACTGTTTTTGAAGAAGGGTGGAGCGAAATTAATCATAAGCTTGTGTATAAAAATAAAGATGTTGCGGGTCGTTTTTTACTATCTCAAGCATCTACAATACTAAGTGCTCTTGTTGGTAATTGCGATACATTAGGAGAACTAATGAAGGATATACATAATGATTATTTGGAAAGAATGGCACAAGTAACGCAAAATATAAGTGACAAAAAACCAGATGAAATTTTACAGGAAGTGTTGGCAGATTTTTTAAAAAATAAGATATAAGCTGTAATCAATTATCTCATACGTGTATATTTTGAGATAATTGATTTGTTTTTGATTAGGTTGTATGTAAGTGTAAATAGTTTTAAGCATGGCATAATGCGAGTTAACTTTAAGCTATTTTTAATAATAAGTAATATATTATATAGTAATCTCAATGACTTCGGATGGGCGGTGTCATTTTTTTATGTTGTGATTATCCGCTGATATTGTATAATTAGAGGAAAAGAAAAAGTTTGTGTTCGAATACACTTGATCGTTCAAGCAACTACGCTAAGGCTTGATTTGTATGTTGCCGTGAAATGCGGTATGATAAATTTAATGATGTTTTGCCGATCTTTAAGTTCGGCGCGGGAGGTCAGTATGATCTTTGATTTTGTAAAAGATGAGTTCAATAAATACTATTATAATAAATATAACTTAAAAAACCGTATACACTATTCCGTGATGCAACCCAGACGCGGAACGGTGACTGTTGTGGTGACGACCGAAGATAACGTGAGTTATGACTGTATCTATAAATACATGGAAAAAGAAGATATCTACGCCATGATCGAAAACGGCGAACCGTTGAATTTAGATCGAATTTACGTCAAGGATTTCGACATCACGGAGATCGAAAAGCACGAAGACTATCAGCTATTCGACTTCAGCGCTTCCTACAGCTTTTGGGACGGACACGCCAATTTCGACCACGCTTTGTTTTCAAGCGGAGATATCCACTTTGACCATGCGACATTCGGCGACGGAGACGCGAATTTTTATAATACGAAGTTCTCGGAAGGAACGATCGATTTCGAGCATACGAATTTCGGGGTCGGGGAAGTAAATTTCAATTATGCCTCTTTCGGCGACGGAGACGTGTGCTTCCGACAAGCGCATTTCGGTTTCGGTAACGTGTTATTTTACGGAACGGATTTCGGAAAAGGCATCGTGAATTTTGACGGCGCGAGCTTGGAAGGCGTGGAGATAGACTTCGTCAACGTTAAGGCGGAGCGCATGTTGTTTATGCAAAACGAATTCTTATCGCATACGGATATGGTGTTTGCTTCCGTGGAGGAGCTCACTGTGCAGGACTGCATCGTTGAGAAGATACTGAATTGTAAATCCGAGACGGGCTTTAAACGCATGTCGTTTTACAATACGTCCAATCTTGGGATCATCTATCTCGATTGGCGAAAAAGCGGCGCGCAACGCGCGATCGAAAACGGACATCTTTATGTGCGCGACGGATCGGACTATCAAAAAAACGAATTCAGTGCGGATGAATTGGCCGCGCAGTTTCGCATACTAAAAGAAAACTACCGAAAGATCGGCGACTACGAAGACGAAGACGACGCGTACCGCGCGTTTATGAAATATAAAAACAAAGCCTTTCCGAAGAACCTGATCAAACTGTTCGGCTTGGTCGGCGGATACGGCACACGACCGCTACGTGTTTTACTGTCCTCACTCGCGACGATCTTACTGTTCGGCTTGGGGTATACGCATGTCTTTACCTTATCGCCAAGCGGCGAAGTCTTTTCGAATGTCTTTTTTAAGGGATTGTACTTCAGCGCGGTCACATTTCTAACGATCGGTTACGGCGATATTCAACCCCCCACACAAGCGATCGCATTCGTGGCAAGCGTGGAAGGCTTTCTAGGACTGTTTTTGATGTCGTACTTTACGGTCGCGATCGTGCGGAAATTATTAAGATAAAAAATACATAATAAATATATTCAAATAAAGAGGTATTCAATGAAGATCGATAAACTGGCAATTTTACATTATAAAAACATTATGGAAATAACGGACGAACAGGTACAAAGCATACAGGACGTGTTGCCCGACACGGAAATAATCTACGTATGCAGCGAGATGAAAGACGGCGCAAAGCCGCTATCTCAAATAACCGACGATGTGGATGTGCTGATAACGTGGGGCATGGTGACCGAGGGATTGGAAGATTTTTGCAAAAACGTGCCGAGCCTGAAATGGATACACTTGTTCACAGTAGGCGTGGATGATTTTATGGCTTCCGAGATCGCTCAGCTCGATCTTCAAGTAACGATATCCACCGGTGTTGCGGGCTATGCCATATCCGATCATGTGATGGCACTGATCTATGCTTTTACGAGAGACTTACCGAAATTCATGGAACTGCAAAGACAGAGAATAAACGGAGCGAGAGCGGGCATAAACTTTGTTTATAACGAAGTAGCGTATAAGAGTGTCGGAATCATAGGACTGGGCAGTATCGGTAGAATGATCGCGGAGAAATGCAAGCGTGCGGAGATGCGCGTCGTAGCGGCTGACCTGCTCCCGGATGAGAACGGACTTGTCGATAAGTGGTATCCGATGAGTGAAATGGATACACTTTTAGCGGAGTCGGACTTTGTCGTCATTACCGTACCGCTGACACCCGAAACACAGCATATGATCGGTGAGAAAGAGTTCAAAACGATGAAGGAAAGCGCGTATCTCATCAACGTGGCAAGGGGCGGTATCGTCGATACCGAAGCTTTGATAAACGCGATACGAAACAACGAGATCGCGGGAGCGGGACTTGACGTATTGGAAAACGAGAACAATTTGCCCGAAGACCATCCGATCTGGACATTACCGAATGTAGTCTTTACACCGCATGTTTCGGCGTTGTCACCGCAGTATATGGGCAGAGCGATACGATTGGCGAAAGACAATCTCATTAAATATTCAAACGATGAAGAAGTACCGTATCGTGTTAAGTAACAGATGATCTAATATAAAAGGAGCATTTTATGACTGAGTCATTGATAATAGATACAAGCATAAACGAAATGTACCCAAACGCAAAGATGGGCATCCTTATCATGCGTGACGTGATCGTCGAAGAAAAAGATGACGGAGAACTGAGAGATCAAACATTATTGGCGATCAAAGAAAAATACGACGGTTTGAGCCGAAACGAAATAAAAGCGCTCGACCCGATACAAGCCTATGTGGCGTATTATAAAAAGTTCGGTAACAGCTATCATCTTATGGGTCAATTGGAATCGGTACTGAAAGGCAAGAAAGAACTGCCGAAAGGCGGAGGGCTGCTGCAAACGATGTTCCTATGGGAAATAAGCAGCATGCTCCTCACCGCGGGGCACGATCTGTCCGCACTGAAGATGCCGCTGTGTTTAAAAGCAGCGAACGGTTCCGAAACGTATGAATCCATCTCGGGAAAAGAAGCAACAGCCGTCAACGGAGATATGATGCTTTGCGATGAAGACGGACCGATATCCACGATACTGCGCGGACCCGATAAAAAAACTAGGATCACGCCATCGTCCAAGGACTTGTTGTTCTCTATTTACGCACCGCCTGTGGTCGATGAAACTTATATCAAAAATAATTTAGAGAAACTTGAAAATACCATCAAAACGATCGCGCCGAACGCGACGACAGAAGTGCTCAAAGTATTTTCATAAATGATGTTTATGCTCGATTACTGAAAGCTCTCTAGTCTATAAGGAGGAAAGATGGCGGACTTTGATTTTACTCAACCCGATTTTGAAGATAGCTTGGAACAAGTCAAATGGAACAGGTTCCAATACACCAGAAGAAAGCAATATGAAACCGAAGAAAACGCTGACGGAACGATAACCGTTACGGTCACTACGGATGATGATGAAGAGTTCACTTGTTTATATCCTCTTTACGACCGAGAAAAAGTATATGAGCTATTGACAGAAACGGAAGCTCCGAATCTGAAAGGTATTTATGTAAAGGATTTTGACATCAGCGCGATCATGGGGCAAAAAAATACGTTTCAATCTTTTGACGCGAGTTACAGCTTTTGGGACGGCAATGTCAATTTCAAACAAGTATCTTTCAAAGAAGGCAAAGTTGATTTCAGTGAAGCGAGTTTCGGTGAAGGACTGATCGATTTCAGTGAGGTGGATTTCGGAGACGGCGATGTATCTTTTCGCGGAGCAAGCCTGAATAACGGCGATCTGACTTTCAGCGGCGCGCGTTTCGGTAAAGGCGATGTCTATTTCAGTTACGCCGTGTTCGGCGAAGGAGATATCGACTTCAGTAAAGTGAACTTCGAAGAGTGCGATGTATTCTTCAGTTACGCGATCTTTGCGGACGGCGATGTTTCTTTCTACGAGACTTTTTTCGGAACGGAAAACGTATCGTTTCGCAACACGGTATTCGGTGAAGGTTCGGTATCTTTCCGTAAAATGCAGATGAAAAAGGGGCACTTGGAATTTGATTCGTCTAAATTTAAATTAGGCAATATCGCTTTCGATGAGTGCTTGTTCCCGAATACACTGCTGACATTCGACAGCGCCGTATTCGAAGATAATGAACTGAGTTTTTTGGACGCGGTGGTGGACAGATTAATCTTTATGAACGTGACTTTTAACGCGAACGTAAATCTTGAACTTAAATCATGCGGGGAACTAACGCTGCAACATTGCACGATAGAAAAAGCGATAACGTGTAATACCTGCCGTTTCAATATGCTTTCTTTTGTGCATACTGTCAATTTGGGACAGATCCATATCGATTGGGAAAAGAATGTGGCATGGCAATCGAATGGGGTGTTCGGGCGGATCGCTTATAACAGAGCTGTTCATCAAGCGATCTATCGCAGGATGCCGAACGCGATCGAAAGCGGAGCCTATTACGAGTATCACGAGAACAGGCTGACAAGCAGAGTATTTACCGCTGAAGAAAAGACATCGCAGTTTCGTATGCTTAAAGAAAACTTCAACGAAATCGGACAATACCAAGACGAAGATCTGGCATATCGCACCTATATGAATTATAAAACAAAGTCGATAAAACCGGGTTTGGAAAAAGCATTCTACAAAATATTCGGTTTTGTGGGTGGGTACGGCACGCGTCCGATCTCTATCGTGTTCAGTACAGCGGGAACGATCGCTTTATTCGGTATGTTATATGCTTTGTTATTGGATTTTCGTCATTTTTTCTCTCGCGTTTTGGGTTGGATGTATCAAAGCTCTTTGATCTTTTTTACGATAGGCACAGGGCATGTATCAACTTCGTTTACCAAACTGTTATCCGGCGCTGAAAGTTTTATAGGCGTTGTACTGATGGCGTATTTGACAGTCGCATTATTCAGAAAATTGCTTAGGTAAATGATATTGCATTGCGATTTACAATTTAAAATTTTCGATCAATCGGGACCGTGAAAGATCAATGATCTTCCACGGTCTTTATTATTTCTGTTTTTTTTCCTATATTTTCAAAAAAAGTACTTTACAGAACTTTTAATATGATGATAGAATAGACAAGATAAATCATCCATTTTATAGGGATTTCAATCAATTATTGCGCATGTAGTAAATATATGGGCTTATAATTGTGGTTTTATACTATTTTGAGGGGAAAATTTTATGAAGCATGCTAAAAAAATACTTTCTGTAGCGATCGCGTTTTTATTGCTTTTTTCGACAGCAAGCAGCGTATTTGCGGCAGAGCCGCCCGCGACACCGAGTATATCGCTCGCAGTTGATACAGGGTATCCGGGAGACAATATTACGCAAAACGGCACGATGAATATCGGTAATCTCGAAATCGGAGCGACTTGGGAATATTCGATCAACAGCGGCGTAAACTGGATCGGCGGAACGGGGACGACTTTTGTTCTTCCCGATGGAACTTATACGGCGGGCATGATCGAAGCTCGGCAGGTCGTAGACGGTGTCTACAGTGAAAGCGCATCAAACCTAACGACGATCGTTGTAGCGCAAAACCAGATCTACAACGGCGATTTTCAATTGGAACGTACAGGGTTTACGACTGATTATTGGTATAACGGCGGTGATTGTCAAATTGAAGGTACATACACTGTTACGAACTATTCAAGGAATGCGCATCCGAGTTTTGCAGCGGCTTATGACCATACATTAGGAAATTCGTCAGGAAGAATGTTCGTAGCGAACGGATCTTACGATATCACAAACGTCGTATGGCAATCCACTTCGGCGATCACAGTGCAAGCCGGGCAGGAATATCGTTTTGAAGCGTATTTGGCTTCTTTCTCAGGCATTAACACCGGTGCTGCCGACGGTAATGGGTATCCGAAATTGAAATTTCAGATCGGTGACGGAACGAATTGGGTCGATTTGGGAACTTCGCAAGTCGAGTGGGGAAGCGCGGCATTGGGTGCTTGGTTTGCGATATACGCAGACGGGACTTTCAGTAACGAAGGTACTTACTATATACGATTGATCAACCAACAACCCGATAATTACAATGATTTCGGTGTGGATGATATTTACTTCGGACTCAGAGGTGCGGCACCATCCGCATCCGATCCGGGGACGAATCCGACTTCAACACCGTCTACATTCGATACATCGACATTGTTGTCGCTTGAACTACAAAGTGATACGGGTTACAGCGATACAGATAAGATCACCTATAACGGTGTGATCAATGTGTTGGGTTTACAACCTCCCAATTATTGGCAATATTCAGTCGATGGTGGCGATTGGGTAACAGGAAGTGGGACAACGTTTACGGTTACGGGTAGCGGAGCACATTCGGTAGTCGTACGTCAAATGGATTATTCCGAAATGTGGTCGGATCCCTCGGCACCGCTTAACTTTACCCTCGATGCGACCGCACCGACGGTAGAGATATCCAGAACGGTATCCGATCCGACAAACGCGAACCCGATACCGATCGTCCTGACATTTTCAGAAGATGTTTACGGACTTAGCTTAGATGATATTACGGTAACGAACGGGACAAAAAGCAATCTGCTCGGCAGTGGAAGCAATTATACCATGGATGTAACACCTGATGCCGAAGGCACGGTCACAGTGACGATAGGACCGGAGACTTTCCAAGACATAGCAGGCAATAACAACCAAGGCTCAGCAGAATTCAGCATTGAGTATGATATCACACCGCCGTCAAACGGCAGCGTTTCGATCAACAGCGGAGCAACTTACAGCACCAGCACTTTTGTGACATTGACTTTGGAATCTACAGGCGCGACACGAATGATGATAAGCGAGAATGCTGATTTCAGCGGCGCAAGCTTTGAATCTTATGCGACGAGCAAGAGCATTACGCTCAGCAGTACGAACGGAACCAAAACAATTTATGTGAAATACGCGGACACAGCAGGCAACGAAACAACGCCTGTCAGCGATACGATCATTTTAGATACACAAAAACCGACAGTAACGATAACCAGTACGGAGTCAAACCGAACGAACGCGGATCCGATACCGATCACGATCACATTCAACGAGAGTGTATCGGGGTTTGAACTTTCGGATATTGCAGTATCTAACGGAGCAGCAACCAACTTGAGTGGTAGCGGAACGACATATACAGCAGATGTTATACCGTACGGAGAATTAACGATAACAGTGGATGTTTACAGCGATGTTGCGCAAGATACGGCAGGCAATGGCAATTCCGCGGCAACGCAGTTCGTGATCGTTTATGATGAGACACCTCCGACAAGCGGCAGTGTGTCGATCAACAGCGGAGCGATGTATACGAATAGCACATCGGTTAGCTTAAGCTTATCCGCCACGGACGCGGTTTATGTGATGTTAAGCGAAGATGCCGATTTTACGGGTGCGTCGTATTCATCATTTGTAACGAGTAAAACCTTTGCGTTAAGCAGCGGAGATGGCGAAAAAACAGTATATGTAAGATATAAAGACGAAGCCGGTAATGAAACGACTGGAACGATCAGCGATAGTATCATATTGGACACGACAGGACCGACGGTTACGATCTCAAGCACGGAAATGCTTATCACGAATGTGGATCCTATACCGATCACGATCATGTTCAATGAAGGCGTAACGGGATTTGACGTTACGGATATCGTTATTACGAACGGAACTTTAAGCAACTTCAGTGGAGCGGGACTTATCTATACGGCAGATATCACACCTACCGCAGACGGAGCAGTAACCGTGAATATTGCTGAAGACGTGGCGACCGACGCGATCGGGAACGGAAATTCCGCGGCAACGCAGTTCAGTATCGTTAGCGACCAAACACCGCCCTCAGCAGGCACGATATCGATCAATGACGGGGAAACGGAAACAACTGATAAAGACGTGACTTTGAGATTTTTCGTGATAGGCGCAACACAAATGATGTACAGCGAAAACGCTGATTTCTCAGGCGCGAGTTATGAGCTGTTTGTTCCATTGATCGCTAAGAGCTATACGCTCAGCGACGGAGACGGAACAAAAACGATCTATGTAAAATATAAAGATCCTGCGGGAAACGAAACGACTGAAACGATCAGCGCATCGATCCTACTGGACACCACGCCACCAACAAACGGAAGCATATCGATCAATAACGGAGCATCGTTCACATACAATAAGGATGTGACATTGACACTTAACGCAGTAGGTGCGGTGGAAATGATCATCAGTGATCAATCGGATTTCTCGGGCGCAAGCTATGAAACTTACGCAACAAGTAAAACATTTACGCTTAGCAGCGGAGACGGAACAAAGATCGTCTATGTGAAGTATAAAGACGAACTCGGAAATGAAACGGATGCGATCAGCGATCGCATCGTACTGGATACATACGTTGCTCCTGAACCTTTATATGGAACGGTCTTTGGATATATAACCGATGTAGACGGAAACCCGATACCGAACGTATTGGTGGAACTGCACTCCGATCCACTACAGACTTATACGGACGCGGACGGATATTTCGAATTCACGGATGTACCTGTTGGCGAGCATATGCTGTATGTCCTTGATGACAGATTTGAAACTTCAAGCGGACTGACTGTAGCGATATCCTCCACCGTAAACGGTGTTTGCACCGAAGACGAATGCGGCGGAGATGAGTTAGACAACGGACTTAAAGTTGAAGTCGGCGACAGTCAAGAACTAAAGATCAGCTTTGTGGCACAGGCGAACATGACAACGAGCGATGATGATGACAGCGCGGACGATACGGACGATACGATCGGCGTAGGAGATGATGATCAAGAATCAAGCGGATTCCCGACATGGGCATTCTGGTTGATCGGAGCAGGCGTATTGGGAGCGATATTCTTTATCATATTCGGCAAACGCAGAAAAGACGATGAAGAAGAGGAAGAGTAAGAATAATAACTCAGTTATAGGAAATCAAAAGAGCGCGTCAAATCAGATGCGCTCTTTTCTATACGACAAATATCGGTGCACTCCTTAGAAAATAAGGTTTGCATATTTGACACAAACACGATATCCTAACATAATAGCAGATAAATGTTTGCTTATAGGATAATGATCGATGAGGTTCACACCGATGAAGCAAGAAAGTACCATTGCGGTAGAACAAACAGATATTCATTCCCGTGAAGCTGAAGTATTATTGCGAGAGCTTTCCGACACACTGCATAGTATAACGGGAAACAGCGGGAACGATTCTTTCGCATCCTCCGACATGGATGATATACGTGCGGTATTTGTGATGGCTCGCGATAACAACGGGGATCCCGTGGGTTGCGGATGCATTCGCCCCATAGACGAGAAGACCGCTGAATTAAAACGCATGTATGCTAAAATCTCAAATATCGGGATCGGAAGTGCAATTTTACGTGATCTGGAAATGAGGGCTTCACAACTCGGATATCGAAAGATCATATTGGAAACGAGAAAGATCAACGACTCGGCGGTTCGTTTTTATCAAAACAATGGTTATACGATAATCGAAAATTACGGTAAATATCGAGGAAGAGAAGAGGCAATCTGCTTTCAAAAACAATTAAATAAAACGACGTGAACAGATAATAAAAAAAACGGTGAAAGCCGTTTTTTTATTTTATATTATTGACAAAAAACCTTTCACGCGTTATACTCAATTAGATTTTAGTAATTTAGTAAATTAGTAAAATAATGAATATAAATGTTATAGGAGTTTAAAATGAAAATACCGACGAATTTGAAACACAAACCAGTGATTATTTCCGAAGATTACGATAAGATAGACGGACGAAATGCGTATGATACCGATGTGAAAGGATTGACATTGGGGCTTGCGCAGTGGAATGACCGCGGTAAAGTCGACATATCCGCAAAGGTGTGGCGTCACACCGGCGAGAAATGGTCGCGTCAATCCGAAGAATTGCCTTTACACCGCGTATTGGACCTTGCGATCTTCGAATGCAGAGCGCTGCAATATTTTCAAGATGCGTACCGAATGCCGAAACTCTATGACGAAGATGATCCGAAGATCGATAAGATCGGTCTTCAAGGCGGGATGATGCCGATAGAAGTTTGCACGGATAATGAAAAGATCGATGAGGATATCAAACTCTTCGATCAAGCGCTGCGGGAAGACGGAGAGATCATCGGCGAAAGATTGCGCGTGCTTTCCGCATTGTTAAAAGAAATGGGTTATTGACTATGAAGGATAAAATGAGCAGAAAAGAAATGACAAAAGCGTATAAAACGCGCGAAGTGGTCGGCGGCGTGTACGCTATCACAAATACGCAAACGGGCGAAAGACTGATAGAATCGACATGCAATATGCAGGGGAATAAAAACCGCTTTGAATTTGCCAGATCAACAGGCTCTTGCATCTACAAGAAGATACAAAAAGATTGGGATCGATACGGCGCAAAGGCTTATGCATTTGAAGTATTGGAAGAGCTTACAAAGCGTGATAACCAGACCGATGAACAATTTGCCGAAGACGTCGAGACATTAAAAGAGATATGGGAAAGCAAATAAAAAAGCCGCTGTCGATAAGACGGCGGTTTCTCTTTGTACGATTGTGCCACGCTCTTTTAAGAGTGCTTGCGGACCGTAGGATGTTCGTTATTTAAAGAAGAATGATGACGATTCGATACAAATACGCCGACCCGCAAGCGTGAAAAGGAGTGTAGGAATTGACTGTATTATAATAAGTGTGATCGAAAAAATCAAGTAAAATTTATGAAACAAATAATTAAAATTTTGATTCAAATTTCTTTACACATATGCTATTCTTCTTTTGCTTATGCCATTTTATAGAACAGGCGATTTTAGACTATTTATTAAGCTTATTTTTTGAGATGGATAAATCGCAAGAAAGTATTTTAAAAATCCGCGCGATACATTATAATGAAGACAAACGAGAAACTGCGGAGGTGTCTATGCTGCCGATCGAATCCGATCAGATCAGTAAACTGTTGGAAGAACTGAATGAACTGACGAATCAATTGGCAAAGCTGCTCGCCGAAAAAGAGTTTTTACTCGTTGACGAATTGGTCAGTTTAGAAGCGGAATACATGAATAAAGTCGGACATCTGGAGTTTGAGGTGTTTCGTTTCGATACCAAGTTGAAAAAACTGAACCGAAAGATCGAGATCGTGCGCGAGAAGATCGCCAACGAAGAACCGATCGACTTAAAGAAAATAGACGAACAGATCGAAAAAGAGTTCTCACAGGAAAAAGAAGAAGAGCAAAAATACGACGAGCGGATGGAATATATCACCGAAGAAGAAGAGAAAGAAGCCAGTCTTTCCGAAGAAGCCGCAAAGTCCTTAAAAGAGATGTATTATCTTTTGGCAAAGAAGCTTCACCCGGACATCAATCCGAATGTTACCGAAAAAGAGATCGCTATCTGGCACAGAGTGCAGACGGCCTATGAGAACAAGGACATCGAAGAAATGAGGATGCTGTTCGGACTGTATGAAGAGATGCTGGACATAGAGATCGATCTGACACAAAAGGAAGAGATCGAAAAACGGATCGAAAAGATCCAAGCGCTTATTCAACAAACACTTTTGCAACTTGCGGAGATACGGGCGCAATTCCCCTTTACACATAAACAAGACTTGAAAGATCCGGACTGGATCTTCAGTAAAACAGCTGTCAACAAAGAATTGCTCAGGCAATTGAAAGAAGAGTACAATATGGGAACGGAGCTGTTGCGCGTGATGCTCAGCAGCGTAGGGATCAAGTATTAACATTGTATTGACGGAGGGCTATAATATGTTACCGATCGATCGAAAAGAATACATATCGTATTTGGCTGAACTGGATGAATATAAAATAGAGATTGCGGAATTGATCGAAGCGAAGGATTATCAAAGATATTTTGAGGCAACCGAGCTTGAGATCGATTATCTGAATAAGGTCGGCAGGTTGGAAAACGACATCTTCCGATTGGAATATGAAGTGCGCAGACTGAAAAGAAAGATCGAGATCGCCGCTATGTACGACTTGGACTCCGGACCGGTGGATTTCTACGCGATCGAGAGTTTGCTCGACCATGAATTTGAAGAAGTGGAGATCGAGCTGGAATCGCGTGACCGCAAGGAGAGGAAATTGTTCTTTGCGCAAGACGAACCGGAAATGAGCGATGAAGAGATGGATGATTTTGCGGATGTGTACCGCACATTGGTCAAAAAACTGCATCCCGCGATCAACCCGAACGGCGGCAAGGAAAACACTTTTTTGTGGCAGGAAGCCAAAGTAGCCTATATAGACAGAGATTTCGATCGATTGATCGAATTGGACGAGATGGAAGATCGCATATTTGAGATCGTTCCGGATATAGAAGAAGAGATCGAGATCATTGAGCAGATCGAAGATTATCGCGAGATCGCTTACCAATTGCGCGAAAGCATCGTAAGCAGGAACAAAACATTCCCGTTTAAATATCGAGAAAGATTGCTTGACGCGAATTGGGTCAATTTGAAAAATGACATCAACGCGAGCGTTTTGGAACAGCTAAAAAATATCTATGACGAACAGTCAAGTAAATTTGATGCATTGATGCAACAACCGTAAATTAAAAAGTTTTATATATACAAAAACTAAAATGTTTATTAATAAAATAACCGACTTTAACTGTTGACATGTACAGATCGGTTATTTTATTTTTGATATAAGTAAGAAAACACTTTGATGTATATTTGTTGCGTAAAGCATAACATGTCTTGATCGTAACAGAGGAGATAAGATGGAATATACAAATATCGGACACGATCAGTTTGAAGAAGTCTTTAATGAACATAAGAATAAGATATTTAATATCGCTTATCGTATGATGGGAGATATTGAAGACGCGCAAGATATTATGCAACAAACATTTTATTTGGCATATAAGAATTTCGACAGTTTTCGAGCGGAAAGCAATGTGTACACTTGGTTATTCCGTATTTGCGCGAATGAATGCTTAAAACAAAAGAAAAAGAACAACATGACTTCTATGGATGAATACGATGATCGATTAATGGTGCATGAAGCAAACAAGCATAAAGATTGGATATCAAACCCGGAAAATGTAGCGCAGATCAAGGAACTTACGAATTATATCAGAAGTGAGTGTCATCATATCGTGTTACAGAAATTGACATTCGAGCAACGCATCGTTTACATCATGCGTGTTATTGCGGATATGTCCTACGAACAGATCGCACAGACACTCGATATCAATGAGAATACCGTGAAAGCGAGATTGAACAGAGCGAGGAACAGTTTATTGGATCATTTTCAAAATGATTGCAATTGGTTTAAGCATGATAATGATAGGTGTTGTTCGCAGAAATTAGGATATGCGCTTTCCAAAAATGTTGATATTCTTGATCACATCAGTGAATTAACGTTTGACTATGATCATATTGACAGGATCGATGACAAAAGAGAATTTATCGATTATTTATATAAAAACCTTCCGAATCTTTAAGAAATATTATTTTATAATTTAATCCGTAACCCCAGCTCCTTTTTTGTATCTAACTAAGTATAGAGCAAAATAAAGGAGTTTTTTATGTATTACAAAGTAAACGAAGAATTATGCAAATCATGCGGACTTTGCGGGACAGATTGTTATATTGACAAGAAAGGTCGAAACAGAGCGGATCCCAACTCGGAAGATTGTTCGGGATGTGGGCATTGCTACAGTATATGTCCAAACGGCGCGATCGAAAACATCACCGATTCGGATAAAGTAAAAATCGAGCGTGTCGATAACCGCAATCGTGTTACATTTGAAACAATGAAAAATATGCTGTCGTCCAGGAGGAGTTACAGGATCTTTTCGGATGAAAAGATCGCTAAAGAAACGATAGACGAGCTTATACAGAGTGGTGTTTATGTTCCCTCCGGCGGGAACATGCATGCTTATGAGTTTACAGTGATCTTGGATGAAAACATAAAATCAGGATTGATCAAGCAAATCATGGATCTATATAGGCAAAGATGCATTGTCTTGAAAAGCAAGTTTTTGCGAATGCTTGTATATCCTTGGGTCGACAAACAGACAAAAGGATTTCTCAAAGGAGATCGTTACGTTAAAAAAATACAGTTTATGTTAGATGAATTCAACAACGGAAAAGATATTGCATTCTACAATGCTCCCGCGGTGATCGTGATACATTCAAAGACCATGTTCCCGACGCCGAAAGAAGATGCCGTATTGGTTGGATATAACATCAATTTGCTTGCGGAAACAAAAGGTATGGGCGCTTGTTTCGTGACGACTTTGCAATACGCACTTAATACAAGTAAACAATGCAGAAAATCGATAGGACTTGATGCGGATGATGCCGTACATGCTGTTATCGTTGTGGGGTATCCAAAAATAAATTATGTTCGTATCCCTGAACGTCCGAGTAAAAAAGTAAACTATATGGAAGGAGTACAGTAATGAAGAAAAAAGGTTTAATAATAGTAGGAGCTATCATATTGATCGCAGCGTATTGGTTTTTCTTTATGAACGACAATGACGCAGAAAAAGAAAATATTTTAAACGGGATCAAACAGGATTCCATCGAAGTTGAAATGATTGCATCCGATCCCGAAAATGACTGGGAGATATATATGGCAGAAGACAATGTCGGCAAGATCGATTATTATGTTTTTATGGAAAAACGAGGGTATCGAAGCGATATCCAAACGATAACACATATCAATGATGAGGGTTATGTTGCAGACGTTCAGATCGTAAAACAGAATGAGACAAACAACAAGGGGGCTTTAGTCGTTGATGAAGATTTCTTATCACAATTCGAAGACAAAGACGAAACATGGGATGGAACATGTGAAGCGATCTCAGGCGCGACGATAAGTTCGGACGCTGTGGCGGAGAGTGTTTGTAAATCGCTCGAACTTTACGGTGAGTATGTGCTGTGTCAAAAGATCGAGTAGGAATAAGTGCTATAATGTAAATGATATAGGGTGTTTTAAAAGAACATAAGACGAACAGTCATTTAACGTTGACCGTAAATAAAAAAGTCTGATCAGTCAGACTTTTTTTGTTTGCGCAGTTCCGAGAAAAAGAGTTTTAAAAGAGAAGTGCATTTATCTTCCGATATACCGCCGTAGACTTCGAGCTTTTTAGCCGATGGGTGTGCGGCTAAATTAATGTATCCCCCGCAGGCTCCGAACTCCGTATCATTGCATCCGTATACGAGTTTGCTGATCTTTGATAAGATGACCGCGCCCATACACATCGGGCACGGTTCCATCGTGACGTATAATTCGCATCCCGAAAGATTATCGCTGTCCAAATATTTGCTCGCTTTTTTCAGCGCGATCATTTCAGCGTGCATCGTCGCATCGTGTTCCGACTCCGAGAGATTGTAAGCCTCGGCAATAACTTCTCCGTCGCGTACGATGATAGCTCCGACAGGCACTTCCCCCGCGTCAAACGCGCGGCAGGCTTGTTTGTAGGCAAGGTCCATATAGTCTTTCATTTGTATAATCGCTCCCAATTCAGCGTAATCATTAAGCTAAAAAAGCATATATATGTTAAAATAGGGATAGACGGTAGATGAAATTTACATTAGAAATCTTTAAAATACCGTGCTTTATGGTATCATCATGGTATGAAGTATATCATATTTGCAGGACGATTGAAATGCGGAGTTTTGAATGAATGATCTGGAAAAACTGCAAAACGGCTCGGATATAAGAGGTGTCGCTATGGACGGCATCGAAGGTGAAGAGGTAAACTTTACACCCGAAGCCGCGGGAGCGATCGCGTTTGCGTTCGCAACTTGGCTGAATGAAGAGCACGGCATAGAAGAACCGATTGTTTGTGTGGGACGTGACAGCCGCTTATCCGGCGAGATGATAGCCCAAGGGATCGCGCGAGGTTTAGCGCAAGCGGGAGCCGTTGTTTACGATTTTGGGCTGGCCAGCACCCCTGCGATGTTTGAGTGTACGAAAGCGGAAAGTTTGAACGCTGACGGAGCGATCATGATCACCGCGAGCCACCTGCCTTTTAACCGCAACGGCATGAAGTTTTTTACCAAATCCGGCGGCACCGATAAGACCGACATAAAAAATTTATTCAAATTTGTAGAAAATTTTACATCGAACATACATGTTGATATATCACCCATTCAAAAGGATTTTATGACAAGCTATTCGAACACGCTTGTTTCGCATATTTGCGAAAAAACGGCTTCACTAAAGCCTTTAAAAGGTTTACATATCATTGTGGACGCCGGAAACGGTGTCGGAGGTTTCTTCGTTGATAAGGTGTTGATAACTCTCGGAGCCGATACGAAGGGCAGTATTTATCTTGAACCTGACGGAAGATTTCCCAATCATATCCCCAATCCAGAGGACAAAAACGTCATGCGTGATTTCGGTAAGATCGTTCGAGAGAATAAAGCGGATCTCGGCATCATATTCGATACGGACGTTGACCGCGCGGCGTTGGTTGATGAGAGCGGAAACCCCGTTTCGCGCAACCGATTGATCGCGCTTATGAGCGACATCGTTTTAGAGGAAAATCCGAACAGTACGATCGTGACGGATTCGGTCACATCGACTTCATTAAAAAGCTATATCGAACGCAGAGGCGGTGTGCATCACCGTTTTAAACGCGGATACAATAATGTGATCAAAGAAGCGATCCGATTGAATAAAGAAGGAACGGATTGCCCGCTTGCGATAGAGACGAGCGGACACGGCGCGCTCAGAGAAAACCATTTTCTGGACGATGGTGCGTATATGATGATAAAACTATTGATACGCTATACACAGCTTCGAAAAGAAGGAAAACGCATCTCGGATGTGCTCAGCGATTATAAAGATCCTGCGGAAGCTAAAGAGATACGCCCGAGATTCTTGGTTGAAGATTTTAAAACATACGGAGAAAAGCTCTTAGAAGAATTTAAAGCCTATGTTAAAAGCGTGGACGGATGGTCTATCGAAGAGCCGAATTACGAAGGCGTGCGCGTGAACTGTGATAAAAACACAGGTGACGGTTGGGTGTTGATGCGCATGAGTTTACACGATCCGATGCTGCCGATCAATATGGAATCGGAAAGCAACGGAGGCATTGAGAAAATAGAAGCGATATTGACGGAGTTTCTCGGTCGATATCAATTGGAATTATAGAGAGTATAAATCTTAGGAGGGAAATATGGAAGAGGAAAAGAAAGAAAGGAAACGGTTTGGCAGCGGATTCAAGATATTGATATTGGTGCTCGTACTTGTAGTGGCGGCATTTATAGCGTTGAATGAATTCTACATCAACATTTTGTGGTTTACCGAAGTCGGTTATCTGCAAGTCTTTTTAAAGGCTTTGATCACGAAAGTAACGATGGGCGGACCTTTATTCTTAGGGTTGTTCATTATATTGAGCATTTACTACAAATTACTGACACTGGCCGGCGGCAGTGTAAAGATCGTCAAAGGCGGAAAGAAGAAATTCGTAAGAGGCAAGTTGCCTTTCCTGTTGGCTTTTGTCGTATCGGTGCTCGCCAGTGTGATGATCACATCCGACCTTTGGTACAGATGGCTTGAATTTACGAACAGTGTGGCGTTCAACGTTACCGACCCGATCTTTAATTTGGATCTGTCATTTTACGTATTCAAGCTGCCGTTCTACGAAGGCTTGTTATCGATCGGATACATATTGCTTGCGATATTGTTCGGTTCGACCGTGATTTATTCGCTGCTTGTTATCGTTACAAAAAACAGCGAATTCAAACGCATCGAATTGCAGGAATTGCAAGGGATCGAAATGAAAGGGTTCTTCTCAAGACTCTGGACTTCTTTCCGCGTACAACTCAGCGTTTTCGCGGCATTGTTTTTTGTGCTTATTTCGATCAGCATGTACTTTAAACGGTTCTCATATCTTTATGATTCGGGTAATATCATATACGGTGCGTCTTATACCGACGTTCATGTATTGATACCGTTTTATTTGATCATGGCGGGGCTTTCGATCCTTGCGGCTTTGGCGACCTTGTATTTGGGACTTGCGAAAAAGATCAAACCGCTTTTGATAACAGCGGCACTTTTGATCGTGGCTAATTTGGTCGGCTTGGGTGTTTCATGGATCGTAGACGCATATGTCGTCGCGCCGAATGAATTCTCAAAAGAAAAAGAGTATATCGAATATACGATAGAATATACGCGGATGGCTTACGGTGTCAACGATGTTGAAGTGAAAGAGTACGATGTTCAGCAGAACATCACGGCGGCAGATATAGAAGAAAATGAAACAACGGTCAATAATATACCGATCAATGACTATCTGCCGACACTTGATACATACAACTCCTTGCAAGGGATCCGTCCGTATTACGAATTCACGGATATCGATGTCGATCGTTATATGATCGATGATGTTTATACGCAAGTATTCATTTCTCCGAGAGAAATGAACAATGATCGATTGGATTCGACAGCGCAAACATGGATCAATCTTCATTTGAAATATACGCACGGATTCGGTATCGCTATGTCGCCTGTTAACGCGGTATCTTCAACGGGGCAACCGTTGTTGATCGCTAAAAACATCCCGACGGATAGCGATTACGAAGAAGTCAGCGTAGATCAAGGAAGGATCTATTTCGGCGAAGTCGCAAATACCTACGCGGTCGTAAATACGGTCAGTAAAGAGTTTGACTATCCGCAAGGTAACGACAATGTCGAAAATGTATACGACGGCGAAGCCGGTATACCGATGACTTTCTTAAATAAAATATCATTCTCGTTAAGTAACGGAACGATGAAATTCTTATTATCGTCCGATGTAACGAATGAAAGTAAGATCATTATCAATCGAAATATCGCTGAACGCGTCGAAAAGATCGCACCGTTCTTCTATTATGACGATGACCCATATATCGTCGTAGTGGACGGAAAACTCTATTGGATCATGGACGCGATGACGATGACGGATCGTTATCCGTACTCACAACCGTACGGTAACGGCGCATTCAACTATATAAGAAACTCGGTTAAAGTGGTGATAGACGCTTATAACGGAGATGTAACATTCTATTGGATCGATGAAACGGATCCGTTGGCTGCCGTCTATGCCAATATATATCCCGATCTGTTCGCGTCGATGGACGACATGCCTGCCGAGATCAAAGCGCATTTGCGCTATTCGGAAGATATGTTTGGTGTACAGGCGGATATTTACCGCACCTATCATATGACCAACGCAACAGTATTCTACAACAAAGAAGACCTTTGGGAAGTTTCCACGCAGTTCTATCAAACGAGCAGTGACCCTGTGAATGTCAACGCTTCGTATTTGATCATGAAACTGCCTGACAGAGAAGAAGAATTCTTGTTGATGCTTCCGTATACGCCGCAGAACAAAGACAATATGGTCGCGTGGATGGCGGGTATATGTGACGGGGACGATTACGGTAAGCTGATCGTATACCAATTCAGTAAGCAAAACCTCGTTTACGGTACGATGCAGATCGAGCAGAGGATAGACCAAGATACGACGATCTCTCCGCAACTGACATTGCTCAGTCAGCAGGGCTCGGAAGTTATCCGCGGTAACCTGCTTACGATACCGATCGAAGACGGATTGATCTATGTTGAACCGATCTATATCCAGGCAAGCGGCGGCGCAAGCAGCCTTCCCGAAGTGAAGAAAGTCATCGTATCTTACGGAGATAAGATCGTGATGGCGGATACGATCGATGAAGCGTTGATCCAGATCTTCGGATTGAATGATACGCAAGATCCTGATACGCCTGTAACAGACATACCGCTTGACGGAACGACCGCGGAACTGATCGCACAGGCATTGGATCTGTACGAAAAAGCGAACGCGGCTGCGATGGCGGGTGATTGGGCGAATTACGGTATCTATATCGATCAACTGGGTGATACATTAACACAATTGGAACAACAATCCGGTATCACTGACGTGATCGATCAAACAACAGATCAAACAACAGACCCGGCAGATCAAACTATAGACCAGACACAACAGTAAATTTACAATTAAACTAAAAAAAGAACAACCGCAAGGTTGTTCTTTTTTGTTGTTAAAAGAGTTCTTATTCTAAGTTCCCTTCTTTTAAATAAGTATCAAGCAGATCGCAAACATATTCCACATAAGTCGCGCACGGTTTCATTTTATAAAACCCGTCCGCATCCATCATATCTTCTTCAGCATTATCTACCGTTTCTTGCGCACTTACTTTCAGATAACTGCAATCCATAGATCCGAATTTGTCTTTGAATTCGTCCACAAACATTTGAACGATGTTGTAAAACGCTTTTTTTTCTTCGGCACTGGATTCACATGTAAAGCCGTCCATCAGTCCGAGCACCATGATAGCACCCGTCAATACACCGCATATGCCTTGCATCCCAGCGATCCCTCCGCCGAAAGGAGATGACAATCTTACCGCTGTGTCAGAATCCAATCCGGTCAGATCGTTGAATGCACAAAAGACGGATTGCGCGCAACTGCATCCTTTTTTATAATTTTCAATAGCTGATTCTTTGTGGCTCATATTATTTCTTCCTTTCATCGTTTCTTATCGTGATCGATCCGTGCAGTCCTTTTCTTATCTTACTGTTATTGTATCATATTCATTTACAGTTCAAAATATTACAGTCCGTTGACGATGTTTATCGGACGTTTGCCTTCCGCCACGGCTATGATGTTGCTCCACGTCGTTGAATGCATTTTTTGTAATGCTTGCAGACTGCCGCCCGCTGTGTGCGGCGTGAACAACACTTTGTATCTGCATTCTTCGGGGAGTGATAACAACGGGTTATCCGCTAAGACAGGCTCGGGATAAAGCGTATCCAGTCCCGCGCCCGCGATCGTACCGTTTATCAACGCATCGACCAGATCTTCCTGTACAACGATCTCTCCTCGCGCAGTATTGATGAGCAGCGCGCTCGGTTTCATCATAGCGAACTTCTTTTTATCGATAAAGCCTATCGTTTTCGGTGTTACGGGTAAATGCAAACTGATGATATCGCATTCTTTTATGATCTCATCAGCTTCACGATACGTAACCCCGAGTGTCTTTTCTTTTTCTTCGTCTCTTTTGATATCGTAATAACTGATCTCGCATCCGAACGCTCTTAGGCGCTGCGCCGTTTCTTTAGCGATCATCCCGAAACCGATGAGTCCCACATGACACGAAGAAAGTTCAGGGAGACCCTCCATGATAAAAGCGCCTTTCGCTTGTATCTGACGACCCGTACGCACCATCATATCGCCTTCAAGCAGACGTTTGTGAACAGCCAACATCAGCATGATGGCATGTTCGGCAACGCATACCGCATTTGCTGCGGCGTTGTTGCAAACGAATATCCCGCGTTCTTTCGCCGCTTGAAGATCGATCTTATTGAAACCGACCCCTTCCGAATGTATCAATTTTAAATGAGGCATACCTTCGATGAGTTTTCGGCTGACTTCCTGGATCGCATCCGCGAAAATGAAATCCGCATCGAAAGCGCGCTCCAGTATGTCTTCATCTGTTTGAAGTTCTTCCGCGAAGATCAATTCAAAATCTTCCGGCAACGTCGTTAAATCAAAAAAACGTTTGACGCGTTTTTGAGAGGTCAAGATCAATATTTTGCTCATAGTGTACCTTTCCCGATCCTATGACGGATCTGTTGTTCTACATTCTATTATATACGCACCGAAGTGAAAATCAATAGACGCTATTTAAATATGGCGCAGTAGCACCGATCGCCTGTAAGATGATCTGAAGTTGAAACATTGATCCGCCCACGGACATTCTTAGATGATGAACGTTTTATAAAGAAAATGTGCGTAGCCTATGCGGTTTTTTTTTGATATGCCGCTTTGAACTGTGCTATAATAATTGCAAATATATGCACTTATCGCCGGTCATCGCAACGGAATGATCAATTTCGACTGTGCGATCAAATGAACGTTTATGAGGAGGAAAGAAAGTGAAATTTTGTAAGAACTGCGGAGCGCAAATGGAAGATGCCGCTAAATTCTGCCCGACATGCGGAACAGCTTCCGCAAGCAGCGCGGCACAACCGCAGAACGCAGCCCCTTATCAGCCACAAAACAATGCGAACGCATACCAACAGGCACCACCCCCACCGCAGAATCAGCAGCAATACCAACAACAATATCAGCAACAGCCACCCAATCAACAGTATCGAACGTACCAACCGCCGTATCAAAACGCAAGCGGAAAGATGAACGTATTCGCGATCATCGGATTTTTGGCATCGCTCTTGGCGGGTGCTGCATTTTTCTTTGTCGGTTACAGTATTGAGATCGGTGCCGTCGCTTTGGTCTTATCGATCATCGGCGCCGTACAAGCCCGAAGAAGGTATCAAAAAGGCAGAGGTTTGGCGAAGCTGGGTATTTTCTTTAGTATCGTTGTTATCGTGGGTACGATCGCTTATATCGCATATTGGATGTATATTTACGCTAATTGGTACTAATAAGCAGATCTTCGGATCATCTATCGTTTTAAAAATAATAAAAAATAAGACAAATCATTTGTCTTATTTTTTTATACCCTATCGAAAAATATGGTATAATGAATGCAATAAAATAGCACATTCAGAGAATCGTATACCATTTGTGCAGAAAAAGTACCGTTATGCATCGATATGAACCGA
This sequence comes from uncultured Anaerofustis sp., assembly GCA_963674555.1. Classification (GTDB taxonomy): domain Bacteria; phylum Bacillota; class Clostridia; order Eubacteriales; family Anaerofustaceae; genus JBGMEA01. Next base: position 1,508,988 of record OY771429.1, read on the forward strand.
TCATGTAATAAAGATTTTCAGGAGGAACGAAATTGAATTATTGTAAAAATTGCGGAACAGAAGTAGAAGAAGGCGGCAAATTTTGTCCGAATTGCGGCACATCGATCGATTTGCTGAGCCAGCCTTCAATGATCATCGATCAGATGGATCATCCGAAAAATCCAAGCCCTTACAATGACCCTGAAAGAAGCTATCAAGCGACAAGCACAAAAGGTTCGATGAACGGACTTGCGATCGGCGGCTTTGTTGCCAGCTTGATCGGGATCATCGTTGCGGCCGCTATTGCGGGAACTGTGGGATTGGTTTTATCCCTGATCGGGTACAAACAGGTCAAAGAACGCAATCAATCGGGTAAGGGACTTGCGCTCGCCGGCATCATCATCGGTGCGGTCGATATCGTATTCGGTATTTGGTATATTTGGGCTATGTCTTAAAAATAAAATAATGTCAAGGATCTTTGCCCGAAGTTTTACTCTAACGGCGAAAGATACACTTGAACATTGTTTGAAAAGTATGACATTCAATATTCCTTTTAAAATAAAGAAAAATGCATTTTTTTCTTTATTTTTATTCTATTTGATTGTATAATAGATGAACATAACTTTTTAGACTAATTCAATATCTCCGCAGATACCCATTTTATCTTCGATAATGACGATCACGCCGGTTATCCCTTTGATGGACATCGCGCGGTCGATAGCGGAAGATATGTCCGAAGCGGAGCGGACATCGTTACAGATACTTGTTGCTGCGGCATCGGCAAGAAACGCGTTTTCGGAAATGATCGTTACCGCGTCTGCCTTACCGAAGCTAAGCGAATGTCCGAATGTGCCCGATGAAGAACAGATACTCAAAGGGGACTTCTCGGGGCTGATAGCGACCTTGATCTTATCTTTGAATTTGTTTTCTCCCGCATAGACGGAAACAACGCGCGGGCGATCCGTTTTCAAATAGAGATCTCCGCCGTTTTCGATCAAAAGATTTTTAGAAAGATGTCCGATCTTTTCAGCCAACATTTGACTGAAAGCACCCGCCACGGCAGCCATCGGACCGACATTACAACTTAATGCGGCAATAGCCATCCTGACAGCGATCTGCGGAGCGGTTTCCGATAATGTAATCGGTTCCAATGAAGATTGAAACGCAGGGTCGAGCGCGATATACGCTTCGAGTTCACGTCGAAATTGCGTGACGGCATCAAGAGATTCTTTGTAAAGATCGCGATCCGCGCCGATATAAAGATCCGTCTCTTTTAAGACAACTCTGAAATATACGAGATCATCGGCATGCATGGATCTTCTGTAACTTCTTTCCATAATAACAAGTACTTTCCGCGGGCCGTTTTACAGCGGCTCCGACAATGATAAATCAAATAAATTTCATATCAGGTTATAGTTGATAACGTCATTATATCAAATGATGCGCGTGAATCAATCTTTTTATGTGAAATGCCTAAAGCGGGTGAAGTGTGATATAACGATTCGTATTGCAATATGGATAGGAAAAGATATATAATATTTCTACCGGTACAGGCTTAAAACAGACCGGATATAGCATAGAAGTGTCCTTTATAATAATTAGGGACCATCAATATACAGTTTTTTAAAGGAGATATCGATATGACCTATACGATAGCTGTCGCCGGAAAAGGCGGAACAGGTAAAACGACTACTTGCGGAATGATCATAGATTACTTATCAAAAACAGGCAAAGAGCCGATTTTAGCCGTCGACGCGGACGCCAATTCCAATTTGAATGAAGTATTGGGTGTCGATATCGAAACGACCATCGGCGCGATAAGAGAAGAAGTTTTGCGCGCGGAATTAGCCGAAGACAATCCGATCCCGGCAGGGGTCTCAAAAATGGATTATCTGAATTATAAATTTAACAACGCACTCATTGAAACAGACGACTACGATATGTTGGTTATGGGCAGAACACAAGGCGAAGGATGTTATTGCTATGTGAACGGTATGTTAAAGACACAGATATCGAAATTCTCAGGCAATTACAGATTCGTCGTCGTGGACAATGAAGCGGGTATGGAACACATCAGCCGCGGTATTTTGCCGCATGTTGACACGGTGTTGCTCGTAAGTGATTGCTCTCGCAGAGGGATACAGGCGGTCGGTCGTATAGCGCGTTTGATCGTTGAACTGAATATCAAAGCGAAAAACGTGAAATTGATCGTCAACAAAGCGCCCGAAGGGGTGCTTAGCGACGGGATCAAAGAAGAGATCGCGTTGCAGGAACTGGACTTGATCGGCGTTATACCGCAAGATCCGATGATCTTCGAATACGACAGTGAAGGAAAGCCGACAGCGCTGCTTCCCGAAGATGCCGTATCGAAAGTCGCTTTAAGGGAAATTATGGACAAACTCGGTATTTGACCGCTCGGTTTGTTTTTAATTATTAAATATTATACAATCATTTTTTACAAGGAGGAGTATAAAAAATGCCGTATAAAAAATCACCTCAAAAATTCAATGCTGCTATCGGAACAGTCGGAGTCGGCAGCGGTGATAAAGAAATCACTTTGGGAGGAGAAAACGTACTTCCATTTTATACATTTGACGGACCTATCGAGAACGCGCCGAAGATCGGCGTAGAGATCTCGGATCTCGGAGTCGAAGGTTATTCGGAAGGGCTGAAAGAATTTTACGCGGGTGCGGAAACGATCGCGGACATCGCGAAAAAAGCCGCGACGATCGAAGGTGCGGATTTCATCTGTCTTCGATTTGAAGGCGCTGACCCGATCGGAGAAGACAGATCCGCGGATGAATGCGCGGCGATCGCAAAAGAAGTTGCCGATGCAGTGGATATGCCGATCATGATCGCAGGAAGTAAAAACGACGAAAAAGACGCGGTCTTATTTGAAAAAGTTGCGGGAGCATTGCAAGGTAAAAATGTTGCGATCTTATCCGCTAAAGAAGAAAATTATAAAGTAGTCGGAGCGGCGGCGGGTCTTGCGTATAATCAGATCGTCGGTTCGGAATCTTCAGTAGATATCAACTTAGCGAAACAAATGAACGTATTGTTGACACAGCTTGGCGTTAATCCCGAAAGGATCGTGATGAACGTCGGTTCCGCAGCAGCGGGATACGGATTTGAATATGTGGCATCGACACTTGACCGTGTTAAACTTGCCGCACTTTCGCAAAACGACGCAATGTTGCAAATGCCGATCGTGACACCGGTCTCATTTGAAACATGGACTGTAAAAGAAGCTGTCATGCCTGAAGCGGACGCGCCCGAATGGGGCAATCAAGAGGACCGCGGGATCAATATGGAAGTTGTAACGGGCGTAGCTTGTTTGGCAGCCGGATCCGACGCGATCATTTTGAGACATCCGAAATCGATCGGGACCGTTTCAAAACTTGTTAAAGAATTAATGTAATATAACGAATAAACTATCGGAGGAGTAATCATGGCACTTAATGGTCTTGAGATATTTAAAATAACCCCTAAAACAAATTGTAAAGAATGCGGGAATCCGACATGTATGGCGTTTGCGATGAAAGTTGCGCAAGGTTCTGTCGCGTTGGAAAAATGCCCGTATATCACAGATGACGTAAAACAACAATTATCGGACGCTACGGCACCGCCGATGAAGACGATCAAAATAAAAGTCGGAGATACAGAGTATCAACTCGGAGGCGAAACCGTCCTCGCGAGACACGAAAAAACATTCGTGAGCAAAAACTTGTTTGCGGTTTCGGTATGTAACGCTAACGATGATGCGTTCAACGATGCGGTATTCGCACAAGTTGAAGCGATCGATTACGAACGAATCAGCGAAAGAATGTACATTGAATTTATTTATGTCAATTATGTACCTGCTAAAGATAAAGACAAATTCATAAGCTTGGTCGAAAGAGCAAGCAAAACGGGACGCGGCATGATCTTGGGTTGTAAAGACCCGGCAGTCGCAAAAGAAGCGCTTGAGATCGCGAAAGAAAACAATCCGATCATCAACGGCGCTGACGCAGATAATTACGAAGCAATGAATGACCTTGCCAAAGAATACGGCGTAGTACTGTGCGTAAACGGAAAAGACATCGACGAATTGTACGAAACAGTCGGAAAATTGGAAGGACTCGGAAATAAAAACATGATCCTTAACGTAGGGATCGAATCGATCAAATCGGCCTTTGAAAACGCTGTTCAGATCAGACGCGCGGCTGTAAAAGGAAATGACCGTACATTCGGTTATCCTTCATTGATCAACATCGAAAGACTCGGCGGAGGCGATCCGCTTATGGAAGCATCACTTGCTTCAATGTTCACGATGAAATACGGCTCTATCCTTGTAATGGGCAACATGAGCTACGCGCAAGCGTTACCGTTATACGGACTTAGACAAAACATTTACACCGATCCGCAAAAACCGATGCGTGTTGAACCGGGTATCTATCCGCTTAACGGCGCTGATGAAAACGCAGTATGCTGCTTGACGGTAGACTTTGCGCTTACATACTTTGTGGTATCCAGTGAGATCGAACGTTCAGGCGTTCCTGTTAATCTCTTACTGCCTGACGCAGGCGGATATTCCGTACTGACAGCTTGGGCCGCAGGTAAATTGAGCGCGTCCTCGATCGCGAAATTCTTCGAAGAACACGATATCGCGGGCAAGATCAAAAACAGAAAACTCGTATTGCCGGGTAAAGTTGCCGTACTAAAAGGTGAGATCGAAGAAAAACTTCCGGATTGGGATATCCTCATCGGACCGAACGAAGCGATGCAACTTGTAAAATATCTTAAAGATCTCAGCGAATAAACATCCGTAAATATACAATAAACAACCAAGGAGAATAAAATGGGAAAATTTATTGCAATCGGCGAAAGGATCCATTGCATTTCGCCTACGATTAGAGTAGCATTCGACAATAAAGATCCGCAACCGATATTGGACCGCGCGGAAGAGCAGATCAAAGCGGGCGCAACATACCTTGACGTAAACATCGGGCCTGCGGAATCCAACGGCGAAGATTTGATGAAATGGGCCGTGCAATTATTGCAGAATAAATTTGACAATGTTCCATTATGCCTTGATACGGCAAATAAAAAAGCGATAGAAGCGGGTATATCCGTGTACAATCGTGAAAAGGGAAAACCGATCGTAAACTCTGCTGACGCGGGAGACAGGATCGAAAATATCGACCTTGCGGCCGCAAACGAAGCGATCGCTATTGCGCTTTGCGCCAAAGACGGTATCCCGAGTGATAACGATGAGCGTATGCTGTATTGCCAAGAAATGCTTGAACGTGGACTTATGTTGGGTATGGACCCGACCGACCTTTGGTTCGATCCGTTGTTCTTAGTCATCAAAGGGATGCAAGACAAGCAGATGGAAGTTTTGGAAGCGATCAAAATGATGAGCGATATGGGACTCAATACGACCGGCGGATTATCAAACGTATCCAACGGTATGCCTAAGACGCTTCGACCGATCGTTGACTCAGCGATGATGGCGATGGCGATCACAAACGGATTGACTTCGGCGATCGTAAACCCGATAGACAAAAGATTGATGGAAACCGTAAAATCATGCGACATCATCAAAAACGAAGTATTATATGCTGATTCATTTTTAGAACTGTAATGATTTAGCCTTTAAAAATTTAATATAAGAAAGGGGAATTACATGAGCGTATTGACAGACCTTATCTATACCGGCTCTAACGCAGTTGCCGGTCTGACGGAAGGGATGGTGAACGAGGCCATCTCGAAACACGGCGCAGAAAAGGAAATCGCCTTTCCCGACACAGCGTATTATCTACCTACAATTTATGCTGCAACGGGCGTTAAAGTTGCAAAATTGGGGGATTTGACCGCCTGTGTCGACGTACTCAAAAGCTTGATCACAAACAAAGAAGATTTGGGAGACGCACTTAACGCGGGACTTGCGACAGCGGTCGGCGCGGAGATCATCGAAGCTCTCAAATATGTGGAAAGCGAAAACCCCTATGCGGACGAAACAGGTATAGGTTTTATACCCGATTCGATCATCCGCTCTTTAGGTGTGCCCTTGGTCACCGGGGACATACCGGGCGTTGCGGTTGTTCTGGGCAGCGCAGAGAATCCGGAAGATGTCGTAAATGTCGTTAAAAGCTATCAAAGCAAAGGACTTTTGACATTTTTGGTAGGTGACGTGATCCAACAAGTGATCGACGGCGGTGTAAATATCGGATTGGAATTCCGTGTCGTACCGCTGGGTAGCGGTGTTACGGCTGTGACGCATGTTGTTACGGTTGCGATCAGAGCAGCATTGATCTTCGGAAACATTAAAGCGGGAGATCTTGAAGGCTTACTCGCCTACACGAAAGAAAGGGTACTTGCATTCGTCAATACATTCGGCGCGCTGGATGAAGTGACGGTATCTGCCGGCGCAGGAGCGATCGCTCTCGGTTTTCCTGTGATCGTGGATATCGATCTTGGCGAAAATCAAGTTCCGGGCGCATTGGAATCCGTATTGGATAGCGAGGAGACTGTAAAAAGATCCTTGGAATTGCGCGGCATCAAGATCAAAGTAAAAGAGATCCCGATCCCTGTTGCGTTTGCAGCTGCTTTTGAAGGAGAGATCATTCGAAGGAATGATATGCAAGCGGAATTCAACGGTGAGCGGATGCCAACCGCGGAATTGCTTTTACTGAGAGATGCGGACAAGATCGAAGATCATAAGATCACGCTGATCGGTCCGGATATCGATGGAGAAGCACCCGTACAACTTCCTTTGGCTGTTTTGGTCGAAGTGTACGGCGCAAACATGGAAGAAGATTTTGAACCTGTATTGGAACGAAAGATCCACCATTGGATGAACTATATCGAAGGTGTGATGCACACGGGACAAAGGAATATCTTCCGTATCCGTATCAGTAAAGACGCATATGAAAAAGGGTTCAGGATCAAGCATTTGGCAGAAGTGCTTCACGCGATGATCATGGATGAATTTGATAATGTCGTCGATAAATGTCAGATCACGCTGATAACCGAAGAAGCAAAAGTAAGAGAATTTTTGCAAGAAGTGGCTATGCCGAAATACAGCGCAAGAGACGAACGTCTCGCGACGATGACGGATGAAAGTGTGGACACGTTTTATACTTGTACACTTTGTCAGTCATTTGCGCCCGCACATGTTTGCGTGGTGACACCAGAACGTTTGGGTCTTTGCGGTGCGGTAAGTTGGCTGGATGCGAAAGCGACAAAAGAGTTACAACCTGTCGGACCGTGCCAACCGATCAAAAAAGAGGGTTTGATCGATGAAGAAAAAGGCATGTATGAAGAAGTCAACAAAGTTGTCGAGCAGGCATCAAGCGGTGCGGTAGGCCGTGTTGCATTGTATTCTATCCTTGAAGATCCGATGACAAGTTGCGGATGTTTCGAATGTATTTGCGGTATTTTGCCCGAAGCAAAAGGCGTTGTTATCGTAAACAGAGAATATCAAGGACTTACACCCGTAGGAATGACTTTCGGAGAACTGGCTTCTATGACCGGCGGCGGTGTGCAAACACCCGGGTTCATGGGACACGGAAGACATTTTATCGCTTCAAAGAAATTCATGAAAGCTGAAGGCGGTATCGAACGTATCGTTTGGATGCCGAAAGAATTGAAAGATGATGTTGCGACCAAATTGAACAAGACGGCAAAAGAACTTTACGGCATCGAGAATTTCACAGACAGGATCTGTGACGAAACGATCGCTAACGAGTCTGAGGCAGTACTTGCTTACTTGGTAGAAAAAGATCATCCTGCATTAAAAATGGATGAATTGATGTAACAACAAAACAACAAGGTATAACATATGTTTGAAATAAAATTTACTTTTGAAAGCGGCGAAGATAAAACTATCTTCGCTGCTTTAGATGAAAAGATATTGGATGTTGCCCGAAAAGCGAATGTCGCGATAGACGCGCCTTGTTCGGGGAACGTATCCTGCGGTAAATGCAAAGTAAAATTGATCGGCGGCGCGGTGCGTTCGCAGATCACGCGGCATTTATCCAAAGAAGAATATGATGAAGGATATCGTCTTGCCTGCAACTGTTATGTGAGCGGGGAGGCTGAATTTTTGGTGCCCGATATTGCTGCGGCGTATCAAAGCCGCATGAAAGTCGCGGATTTGAGCTCTTATGAAGAAGTAAAGATCTTTAACGACATCAAGCATCAGATCGCTGACGCGGGCATGATATTCGAAAACGATCTTTCTGTGATCGAGCTTTCGATGGATATACCGTCTTTAGACGATACTATGCCCGATAACGAGCGTTTTATACGCGCGCTTAAGAAGCAAACAGAGATCAAAGACATCACCGTACCGTTTGCCTTTGTGCGTAAGCTGCCCGATGTGCTTCGGGAGAACGATTTTAATATCAAAGTTGTGATGAAGACCTGCGGCGATACGATCTGCGTGATGGACGTTATGGCGACGAGCGATGAAGCGATCTTATACGGACTTGCCGTCGATATCGGAACGACCACAGTTTCGGCGATCCTAATGAATATGAATGACGGCCATATCCTCGCGAAAGCTTCGAGCGGTAACGGGCAAATACGTTACGGAGCGGACGTTATCAACCGGATTATCGAATCGACGAAAGAAGGCGGCGTGCAAAAGTTGCAAGACGCTGTTATTCAAGAAACATTGAATCCGATGATCGAGCGAATGAGTGCTGCTGCAAAGATCGATCCCGAACAGATCTATCGTATTTGTGTAGCGGGCAATACGACGATGAACCATTTATTGCTCGGTATTAACGCGGACTATCTGCGTATGGAACCGTTTATCCCTGCGTTTTTTGAAATATCGGATATCAAAGCGAAAGACCTTAAACTGGATATCCATCCCGACGCGGATGTGATGATCGCGCCGAATATCGGAAGCTATGTCGGCGGAGATATCACGGCAGGCACGCTTGCGAGCATGATCTGGAACAAAGACGAGTATTCGCTATTCGTCGATCTGGGTACGAACGGAGAGCTTGTATTCGGAAACCGAGATTTCCTGATGAGTTGTTCCTGTTCTGCGGGACCCGCATTCGAAGGCGGAGATATCAGCTGCGGAATGCGCGCAACGGACGGCGCGATTGAAGCGATAACGATCGATAAAGAAACGATGGAACCGACCTATAAAGTCATTGGGGATGTAAAACCCATCGGGCTGTGCGGATCGGGGATTATCGACATCATCAGTGAATTATTCACGTGCGGTATCATTACGGCAAAAGGCAAGATCATCCGTGAAGGCAAGCGCGTAAAATGTGACCCGCATAACATCAAAAGTTATGTGATCGCGTTTAAAGAAGACGCGGGCTCCGTAAAAGATATCGAACTTACCGAAGTGGATATCGACAACTTTATCCGTGCGAAAGGCGCGATCTTCTCGGCGATCAAGATCATGTTGGAATCTTTGGCTATGGATATGACCGTTATCGAACGCGTTTATGTTGCGGGAGGTATCGGAAGCGGTATCAATATGAAAAACGCTGTGACGATCGGTATGCTGCCCGATATTGATATCGAGAAATATCATTATATCGGAAACTCCAGTCTTTCGGGCGCGTATTGCATGCTGCTTTCATCCGACGCGCAAAAGAAAGTTTGTGAGATCGAACGGAACATGACTTATATTGAACTTAGCACGAACAACAAATATATGGACGAATTCGTAGCGGCTTGCTTTATTCCCCATACGGACGAGAAGTTATTCCCGTCATTAAAGATGAAGTAAAAAAACAAACAAACAGGCACACGCATATGCGTGTGCTTTTTTTATTTGTATACTTTTTAGCGGGCATCGTGGTAAAATAAAAGTGTGCGGTCAAACGATCCGCAAATAAATCCAAATAAAGAGGTTGATATGAAACCGAAAGACGCGGTGATATTACAAAGAGAATATTTCAACGACGGTATGACGCTTCCGTACGAAGCAAGGAAAGCGACTTTGCTGCGCCTACGCGACGCTGTTATTCGTTATCAACCGGAGATCAATAACGCGATGTACGAAGACTTGGGTAAGTCCGAAACGGAGACCTATATGGCTGAGATCGGGATCGTGCTTGAAGAGATAACGTATACGTTAAAACATCTGAAGCGTTGGATGAAAACCAAACGGGTGCGAACGCCTATCGTTCATTTCCCCGCAAGAAGTACGATTATGCAGGAACCGTACGGTGTGGCGCTGATCATGGCGCCGTGGAATTATCCGTTTCAGCTTACGTTACTTCCCGTTATCGGCGCGATCGCCGCCGGAAACACAGCCGTCGTGAAAGTATCAAAAAGTTGCCCGAATGTATCAAATATTTTGCGTGAACTTATAAACGGTACTTTTGCGCCGAATCTGATATACTGCTGCGACTTTATCAACGATACCTATGAAGAAGTGCTTTGTGAAAGATATGACACGATCTTATTCACAGGTAGCCAGCGCGTGGGTAAGATCGTCATGGAAGCAGCGTCGCGCAATTTAACGCCCGTTACCTTGGAACTCGGCGGTAAAAGCCCGTGCATAATCGATGAAAGCGCGGATATAAAACTTGCGGCAAAACGCATTGCGTGGGGTAAGTTCTTAAACGCGGGGCAGACTTGTGTCGCGCCGGATTATATTTTGGTAAAAGAAAAGATCAAAAACAAACTGATCGACGCGCTGATAAACGCGATCGAAGAGCTTTACGGAGAAGACCAACTAAAGAACGAAGCATATTGCAAGATCATATCGCCTAACCATTACGACAGACTCTTTGGACTCTTTCAAAACGGTGAAGTGGCATATGGGGGCGTTGGGGATAGAACATTGCAGAAAATAACACCGACGATCTTGGATGATATAACTTTCGACAGCCCGATCATGGAAGATGAGATATTCGGACCGATACTGCCGATCATAACCTATGACGATACCGATAGAATGATCGAGCACTTAAAAACTTTACCGAAACCACTCGCGTTGTATGTCTTTACGAAAAACATCGATTTTGAAAAGAAGGTCACCGAGAATCTCATTTTCGGAAGCGGATGCGTGAATGATACGGTCGTGCAAGTAGCGAATCGTTATTTGCCTTTCGGCGGTGTGGGGGCAAGCGGAATGGGGATGTATCACGGTAAAAAGAGTTTCGAGACGTTTTCACACGCGAAGAGCATGATGAAGAAAGCGAATTGGCTCGACATTAAATTGCGTTATCCGCCTTACGGCGAGAAAGTGTTGCGATTGATCAAAAGAGTGATGAAGTAAATACGCGCATATCGGGGGTTTTTATGGCAACAAAAGTAAAAATAAAAATCGTTGATAATGAGCGATTAAGAAATGAAATCGATCGATTATATGAAAATGCAGAACAAACGGATTTAGCAAAATGGTCGATAGCGACAGCAAAGCATATATTGGATATTGCAGGGATAGGGTACGATTCGATCGAGGAGATCATCGACGGATTTCGTGTCAACGAATTATGGCAATCGGGAAAGGCAAGGATGCATGATGTCAGACAAGCGGGATTAATGATACATAAACTTGCCCGCGCGTGTGACGATCAAATTCAAACAGCGGCTTTGCGAGCTACGGGACAAGCCGTGGCCAGTGGACATATGCGTGAACACGCAATGGTGGCATCCGACTATGCGGTCAAAACGATCGGACTTATTACCTCAAATGATATTGAAGCTATCACACGTGAGCGTGCGTGGCAACTGAGCGAATTGGAGAAGATCGTGCGATACGGAAATGGACAAACGCATGGATCAGAGAAATGACTGTTTTCAGCATGATAAACAGCTGTTATTATAAAGATGAAGAGGTGAGAATTTTGATGATTTTGGTCGCTGATGACGAGCAGGATATTCGAAACTTATTGAAAATCAACCTAGAAGAAAGCGGGCACACGGTCGTTGCGGCAAAAGACGGAAAAGAAGCTTGGGATCGCTTTACATCACATGAGATCGATTTGGCGATATTAGATGTCATGATGCCCGGATTGGACGGCTTTAATCTGCTGCGAAAGATCAGAGATGCAAGTACCGTTCCGATTATGTTTCTGACAGCCAGGACCGATGATATGGACAAGGTGCTCGGATTAGGCTTGGGGGCGGATGACTATTTGGAGAAACCGTTTTCGATTACCGAACTAATCGCACGCGTGCAGGCGCAGCTTCGCAGAAACAATGAATACATCAATCCGCAAGATGAGAAGAAAACATGTGTTACATACGGAGAATTGTCCATTGACACTGAAAAATATTGTGCGTACAAATCCGGCAAACCGATCGAGCTCGGAGCTAAAGAATATTTATTGCTTCAGCACTTTATGCAAAATCCCGAAAAGGTCTTTACCAAACGTCAACTTTATCATGCCGTGTGGGATGAAGATCTATATTTTGACGATAACACCGTTATGGTCCATATCAGCAGGATCAGAAGCAAGATTGAGACCGATCCGCAAAATCCGCGATATCTTAAAACGATACGCGGGATAGGTTATAAGCTTCATGATATGGGTGAGGCGACATGAGAAGAAAGCTCTCGAATCAGTTCCTGACCAACTATTTGGTCATTTTTTTACTTACGATAACAGCTACCGTTCTCGCTTTCATAATGTTATCTTTCGTGAGTGGTTTGGTTTCGGATGAGTTGGCAAAAAATAGATATTCCGCCGCTTCTATCATAAAGGCGGATTACACGCAAATTGACGCCTCGGAAATCGTACAAAACGGCGGTGGTGTGCAAATCATCGATAAAGCGTATCGTGTGATATCCTCTGTAGGACTTGACACGATCGGGATATATCAGCTAAGCGCCGAGGAGTTTACAACTTTTCTGATAGAAAGCGGTGACAAGCCTTATCATTATGATATCCTTTATCAGTCTGAGGGGGAGTTTTGGTTGATCGTTACATTTCCGACTTCACTTCGGTTGGATTTTTCCGTAGTTTACAATCAAGACGCTTCCGCAGGAGACTTTGCGCGGGTGCGTTTGGTACTGATAACTGTCGGTGTCCTGTATCTGCTGATGCTCGCGTTTATAACATTCATCTACTCTCGGATCGCGGCAGCGCATATTACAGTGCCGCTCAGAAAATTAAATGAAGGCACCAGACTATTGAAAAAAGGTGATTATTCCGCACGTGTTGAGTTGAACCTGAAAAATGAATTCGCTGAGCTGCAAGATACTTTCAATGATATGGCTACCCGCATAGAAGAAGAAATGGCTCTTCGTAAGAAATCCGAAAGTGACAGGCAAAAGTTGATCCTCGATATATCACATGATTTGAAGAATCCGCTTTCAAGCATACAGGGATATGCGGAGCTATGCTTGAACAACGGTGATATAAGCGCATCGGAGCAGTCTGAGTATATGCGGATCATACATCAAAACAGCCAAAGAGCGAATTTGTTGCTTAATGACCTGTTCGAACTTTCACAGATGGACAGCCCGGAGTTTTCGATCAACGCCGTAAAGACGGAACTTTGCGAATATCTGCGCACCGAATGCGGAAAGCTTATCCCGCAATTGGAACTCAACAAGTTCGAATACGATTTCGATATACCGGATGAAAATATCTATGTGTGCCTGGACGTGAATCGATTCAGTCGGATTTTTCAAAATCTCGCGGATAATGCGATGCGGTATAATCCACAAGGGACAAGGATATCCGTCAGCTTGACGTTCAGGGATGATCGGGCTTATATCCGTTTTAAAGATAACGGGCGCGGCATACCCACTCATCTTGCCGAAGACATCTTTAAGCCGTTTGTCCGGGTCGATGATTCGCGCAATTCCGAAACGGGTGGTAGCGGTTTGGGGCTTTCCATCGCCAAAAAAATCGCCGAGGCGCACGATGGAGATTTGATTTTAAGCACCGACAACGCCAAAGGCAGTACATTCATCATCATACTTCCCATCATTTAAGGTAAATTTAAGATTAAAGGCAGTTGCATGACAGGTTCGTTTGTTAGAATCGTATCGAACCTTGATGCAGCTGTTTTTTAATTGAGGGACAACGCAACTACCGAATATTGATTTTAAAGGGGGAAGATCGTGGATGGACGGATAAAGAAAGATGAGCCTGCAATTTCGGAATTGCTTCTTACGAAATTGGTTTTTTGGTTTTTCGGTAAATCGATTTACAGGAAGTTTGCCGAGCGGTTGCCTTTGCATGAAAGTGAGAATGTGCTTGACTTCGGGTGCGGTATGGGGACGGTGGCGTTTTATGCAGCAAAGAGGCTACCGGACGGAGTGCTTGTCTGTGCGGATATATCTCAGCGGTGGTTGAAGGCTTGTAAAAAAACACTGCGCCGTTATGCAAACATTTCATACGTACATTACAAAAAGGACGCGTCCGAACTGGGCGAAGAAACGTATGATATCCTGTATTGCCACTTTGTTCTGCATGACATCCCCGAGGCGGAACTGATGATTCTTATCCCCGCATTTGCGGCATATCTTAAAATAGGCGGAATGTTTATTTTTCGCGAACCGATGAGTGCACCGGACAAATTGCATAAGATCAAACTTTCAGCGGAACAAAACGGACTGTCCCTTGAATCCAGTCGCATAACGGATGTTCCGATTATGGGAACAACGATTGAAAGTATGTATATCAAACGATAAAGGAGGATTTTTATATGATCCAAACAATTGCATTTTTAGTTTTAAATGTCCTTACGGCTGTGGCACTTATCAGCGTTTTGGTGATGTTTCTGCACCGTATGCTCTTAAAAAAAACAAATCGGTCAAAGCACGGGCGAACCCCGCATTTGAAAAGGGTGGCATCATTTTTGGTCGCGCTCATGATATTTAATCTCTTATCAGTCATGATCTCTCAGCTCACTGCGTACACACCGCCTATCCTTGACGAAAACGGAGTGACCCCGGAAAACAGCATCGCTGAAATGTTGCAGCTCGAACTCAACGGGAGAAACGAGTGGGTCAGTATCAGAGGCTGGGATGAAGACAAACCCGTGCTTCTTTTTCTGGCAGGCGGTCCCGGAGGCTCTCAGATGGCAGGCGTGCGTCATGAACTGTCTGAGTTGGAAAAACATTTTATCGTAGTTAATTGGGATCAACCCGGCTCAGGGAAATCCTATTATGCAGAAAACAAAAAAGATATCACCGTCGAAACCTATATACAGGATACGTATGCATTGACCGAATATTTAAAAGAGCGTTTCTCCGAGGAAAAGATCTATTTGGTTGGAGAATCTTGGGGGAGTGCATTGGGTGTATTTCTGATCGACAGATTCCCGAATTCTTATCACGCGTTGATCGGAACCGGACAGATGGTGGATTTTGAAGAAACAGAGCGGATAGACTACGCGAAAGCGCTGGAGATCGCCGAACAGAGAAACGATCAAGCCACTGTCGAAAAACTGAAAGAAAACGGAATACCGCCTTATTACGGGAGTGACGTCACATGGAAGAGCGCTGTTTATTTGAATTATCTCAGTGCTTATATGTCTGATAATCCCGCCATACAAAATCCCGGTTACGATACACTTCGGGATATCGCTTCTTCGGAATATACATTGTTGGATAAGATCAATTACATTCGCGGTGTAATCAACACTTATAATCACGTATATCAACAATTGTACGATATCGATCTGAGAACGGATCATATCGAACTGGATGTTCCTGTGTATTTTTTCATCGGGCGGTTTGATCTTAACGCGCCGACATCATTGGTCGAGGAATACTTTCAGCTTTTGGATGCACCGGATAAGAAGTTCATATGGTTTGAGCATTCAGGGCATAGTCCATGGATCAATGAGAAAGATAAATTTACAGAGGAAGTGATAGCATGCTTTTCGGAAGACGAACAGTAGGAGCAAAACGGATTGCAAAAATGAACGTTATAATTTTTCTACCGATCATCATCGCAATAGTTGTTGCTTTGACGGGATGTGGCGTGACCAAAGGCAGTATCGTTATTTTGGATAAAGCCAATGGCGCCGGATTCTCGATAGATTACAATGAATGGAGCGATATCGATACATGCAGTCTGGAATTAAATAAAGGAGATGTGATCGATGTGGAGATTTCTCATCAAAGCGGTAAGATCGGATTGTCTATCATAGGTTTGAGCGGAAATGAAGCTTATGCGGGGAATGATATGAGTCCTTGTTCTTTCAGCGTGACCATAAATGAGGCTGATAAATATATCATTAAGATCAACGGAAATAACGCAAGCGGACATATCTCGATCGACAAAAGATAGAGCTGTTAGTTGTGTAAGAGGATCGACGATCAAAAGAATTTTAAGACATATAAAAAGCTGTCTTTTTAGACAGCTTTCTTTTTATGCGTTTTCAACGGGCTTGCGTTCTTTTTTTAACAGCATTCGCAGTCCAAAAAAGATCAAAACGACACCGACAAATATATTGAGGACTTGTATAACGATCATCGGTAAAAATCCGCTTAAGACACTGCCCAAATAGGCGACTGCGGATAGAAACACAAGCGTCGATAATACGCAACCGAACGCGAAAAAGAAAAGTTGCTTTTTGTCCCAATCGTCTTCTATCATACGGGTCGAGAACAGTCCGCTCCAAAAGAGGATCGTGATCGGGTTGGAGGCCGTAAGAAAGAAGCCTTGCAGAAAAAGGTTTTGACTCGACACGTTCGCAAAGAGTGCGATATTCGGCAATAGCGAAATGTCAAACGCTTCCGCGATCATGCTCAAACCAAACAAAATCAAGACCGATCCGCCCAAGAATTTAAAAACCGTTTTGACGGAAGGTCTTGAAATAAAAGCCGCGATGCCGACGGAGGCAAGCGCGATGAAGATGGTATCCACCAGTGCGACGGAGAGCATGACTATTAAACCATAGCCGAGGCCATATGTCGCCGAGGTATGAAAAACCATCAGACACATGGGTCCGACCGCGACTTGCAGCAGCATGCCGAAACGAAAGCCTTCAAAAACCGATCGAGCGATAGGTTGCGTCTTATCCATTGAGTTCTTCTTTCAAGGTCGCAAGCGAAATGATCGTATTTGAATTTGCGACACCGTTGATCTTCTTTAAACTCGTCGTTAAAAAATCTTCGAGCGCGGCTGTGTCTTTCGCTACGACTTTTAAAAAGTAATCATACGAACCCGCGACGTGGTGGCATTCCAATACTGAAGGATAGCGTACGATCTTTTTTCTGAAAGTTTCGGTATTATCCGTTCCGTCTATCGAAACGAAGATGAAGGCTAAAAGATTTTGCTCTGTTTTTTGCCGATCTATCTTTACTGTATATTGTTCTATGATGCCTGCTTGTTCAAGCTTGCGGATGCGTTCCGCAACAGCGGGGACGGACAGGTTGACTTTTTTGCTGATCTCGGAAGCGGACGCCCGTCCGTTTATTTTCAGTTCATTTAAGATTTCTTGATCGATCGTATCCATTTCATTCACCTCATTTTAAGTCTATTGTAGTTAATGCTTAATGAAATGTAAATAAATTTATTCATTTCGATAAATATTTAAGTATATATAGATATAACTTATATAAATTTAAGTTATAAGTATTATTTTTTGTAGTTGCTTGTGAATCGTTAAGTTTGTGGAATAGGGAGAGGATAGAATATTACTTGATCGTTGTGTAGTCGTACTAACTTTATATCATTATTTAGATGATACAGTCTAGCCGCGTTGGCGGCAGTAAAATACGCGCAGTCGCATTTAAGTCAGTTCGCTGTTTTAGTATTGTGGTCGCGCCGCATTGGCGGCAACAATCCGCTTTTCTCGAAAAGCGGAGCAAAAGGTTTACGCAGATAATCCCTCATAGAATGTTACCCTTATGGTTTTGACAAATACAACCTCAACATATAATGGGTTGCATTCCGTATCATTTTGATCGTGCCTAATATGCTCGGTTGTATTTATACCAAAACCCCTCGGAACATTCTAAATGAGGTACTTATCACGCTTAGAGCCACCCCACCCTTTATAAGATACAAGGTCGGGTCAAGGTAAATGCTACGCATTTGATTAATATGGTTAGGGTTAGCAGCGGAGCAACACGCATTATAAGCTGAGCGTTGCATGTTCTGAAAAGGTTATGCGGCAAGCGAACACATCCGACGAACGTTAGCGAGGAGCACTATTCGCGCCGCACGAATGTAGCGTAGCGGAGTGAGTTCCATTAATATAGACTCGCGCTCGGCAATATCTGTCCGACTATGTCGGACGATTGATATGCCCGAGCCGATTTGTCAGAACTTTTCAGCTAACATGCAGTGAGGTTTATACAGCGTGAGTTTTTGCATCCTTTTTCTAAAAAAGGATGTTGCTCTCCGCCAACTGCGTAGGCGATCACTATAATATAAAAGAGAGCTGATGTAAGTACGACTGTGCATACTTTGCTACCGCCAACGCGGCGCGATGTTAATCCTCAAAGAGAGATATAAAGTAAGTGCGATAGTGTAAATAAAAAGACACCTTGCGGTGTCTTTTTTGTATTGCTTATTCGAAGACATCCCAAATTTCACTGTCCAAGAATTTTGCGATGAGGTTTTGCGGTCTACTGCTGACAGGTACATTTTTGTAATAGTCTTCATAAAAGAATTTACCCAAATATAGCGATAGGGCCAGAACGATCAGTGTAGCGATTACGTATTTTTTCATTGGTACTCTCCTGTATTTTACTGAATATTCGGTATTTTAATATCTTCAAAATCATGCAGATCATCATAAAAGAAGATCGTCATCGTCTGAACATAAGAACTGTCTGATAAATGATAGGTTCCTTCTCCGTTCAAAGCTTCGTAAGCGTATGTTAAGAAGCCGGACATATCATCGGTAAAGGCTATCTTAAATGCAAAATCGTAACTATCATCTATATTCGTATGGTCATTGAACTCGGCAAAGTAATCTTTGGTATCACCTGAAGCTTCGCCCGTGATCGTTTCAAACGGCGCGTAAAACGCCGCGATATCGATCTGTCTGGACGTAATAAAGACCATATGCCTTCCTTGGATAAATGCATCATTTGTGTTATGAAGACTTCTGCCCAAGAAGCGCAGATCGCTCGGAAAGATCAGCGCAGAGAACGCGTCAGCCGTAGCAGTACCTTCAAAAGTTTTTACGGCGTAATGTGCGTCTTCGGGATAGTAATAGGATACGATACTATCTGTTACTTGTAAATAGGTGACTTGACCATTCTGCATATTTTCGATCATTACTGTCTTATCCGCTGCCGAAACGCTTATCAAATAATGCTCTTCGGGATTTGTTCCTCCTGCCGTTCTAACGATCAATTCACACTGGTATCTATCCGCATCTCGGATATTATCTTCCATCCAGTTTTGTATCCGATTGTCCCGGTAATCATCAACATTCCAGATCATATTCTCCATGAACCGCGTGATGATGGTATCCGGTCTATCGTAAGGAGGGATATCCTTGTAGTGATCGTCATAAAAGATCTTACCGAAGAAGACAGTAAAGAAAACAACCACCACTGTTGCGAAAATATATTTCTTCATCTGTTCTCCTTTGTACTATTTTAATCTATATTCGGCAGATCGATCAGACCGACATCATGCAGATCATCATAAAAGATCAATTTTAAGGTTTGTTGATACGGCATGTCGTTTTCAGTGTATAGGTTTTGTTGTGGGGTGCCGTTTATTGCCTCGCTGATAATATCCAACAGATCGGATGGTTCACGTAAGATAAGCCTAAAATCAAACTCACGCGGCTCTTGCATATTCGCGTTGTTGTGTAAGGACGCTTCCGTTAGAATGGTGTTGATCGGAGACTGATCTTTCATTAAATAAAACGGCGCATATACCGGTGAAAGATCGACCGTACGCTCTGAATACAAAACCATGAATCGTCCGACAAAAGATATCGTATTGTACATGCCTCTTCCTAAAAACCTTGTATCTTCAAGCGTAAGCAGTTTCATAAAAGCTTGCGATGCGGCGCTGCCCTCAAAAATCTTTACGGTGTAATCTCCGCCTTCCGAATAATAATAGGAAATGGAATCGTCATCGATCTTTAAATACGCGATTTGGTCTGAATAAGTTTCGGTTATTGCATCCTTATAAGCATACACGATGTCGGTAACTTCATGTGACGACGATAAAATGTCTTGAATTTCGATTGTGCTGATATGCTCGATCTTTACGATACGATCAACAGTCGATACGCTTATGAGATAATGTTCTTCTATAAGATCGGGTAAATCGTCCGCTTGATCTTCAGCCGTTTTCGCTCCATGGGAAAGAACGGACTGTACGATACATTCAAATCGATAAACATCCGCATCGCGCACATTGTCTTCCACCCAATTTTTGACGCGATAGTTGATGTACTCCCATGGATCCCAGATGATGTTCTCCATGATGTTTGTAACGGGTGTTACGGGTCGTATGCAAGGCGGTATATCTTTGTAATGATAATCATAAAAGACTTTACTTAAAAATATCGTAAGGGCTAAGACGATCAACGTTGCTATGATATATTTCTTCAAGCGATCCTCCGCGAAGTATTTTAGTCCACATTCGGTAGGTCGAATTTTTCGACATCAAATTGGTCGGGATAAAAGGTAAGAAAAAGGTTCTGTTCGTATTCGAAATCCACATTACCCAAAGGATTGTCGGGTTTTTCGCTATAGACTGCAATATATGCATAATCTAAATATTCGGTAATGGACATCAAATTCAATTCAAATGCGATGACATTTTCGTCATCTTCATCCACTAATATCCTGAAATTGGCTATCGGGAATTCAGCGGGTATAACTTTATCGTGAAGCATTAAACGGAATGGTTCATACAGTACTGTCATATCGATCTCACGATTGACCTCCATCGCAACGCCACCGCCCTTTGAATGCGTGACTCCGTGGTTGCTGTTAATCTTTTCCAGGAAACCTAAATCTTCGGGAAATAACAGTGTACTGAATGCTTGCGCGACCTCGGCGTCATTTATCGTCTTTAGCGCATAGCTTCCGTTTTCGGGATAATAAAAGTCGATCGAGTCATCCTTTAACGCAAGATAATATATCTGACCTTGGTATGTTTCCGTTCGGATCTCAATCGACCCCTCCGGACGTGAACCAGAGTAGATATTGATCGCATCCTTGTAATAATAGCGTTCGGTATAGGTCCTTTCGATTTTGATCATTTTTTCGCTTTGAAGCACTGTTACCTTGTAATAATCCTTCATGGGATTAGGAAATAAATATTCACCTATTGGACAGCTAATGGAAGGATCCTCAGGCGCCGACCAGATCATCAAATCAAATTGGTAATCTTTTTGTCCATCCAATACTTCTTGATAGTTTTCTGCAAGCCACTCGGACATTGTTGCATCCGTAGGTGTTTTAAAGTATTGCGAGGTGAGCATACTCATATATACCGGTTTGCTCGCAAAAAAAACGATCACAAGCACTAATACTGTAATCGTGTACTTTATAACTTTTTTCATCATAACGCGACCCCCGTATTTCTCTTTGTCTAATTATAACATACAAATAAGAAAGAGTTTGAATTTAAATGCGTTTTTAATAAAAGAGGAAGACGCTAAAGCCTCTTCCTCGCTGATGCTTGCAAGATACTGATAGACTAATTTAAGGTCGCTTCGTCATAGTCGGAATCCGAGTCTGAATCTCCGTCTTTATATGCAATTGCTGAGATCGTCAATCGGTATGTGTATCCCGATGTTACGTAGTGATAACTGCTGAAATTCAGTGTGTTTCCCGCTGATGATAAGCCCGACCAAGTCTTGATCGTCGTGTAGCTGTTATCCAAATTCTTTCTTTTCAACGTAACTGTCGCTGTTATCGAGTCGGTGCCTGATACCGCGACCACATTCGCAACGCAATCCGCTCTTGTACCCGTGAATGAAAGATCCGCGTTGATATACGTAATGATCACCGCGCGCGTTGCTTCGGGTTCGAGCTTCGGTTCAAGCGTATTACTTTCCGCGCCGACTGCGGTAGGCAGCGCGCAAACGATGAGCATAACGATAAGCAGTAAGATAGCCGATTTCCTTATTTTTTGACGCATTTAATTGTTCCTCGTTTCTTTATTTTTCGAGAGAGCTAAAGATCCCTCTGTAATAAAAACGTTTGAGAAACAAAAAAGTTACACTTTCGCGTAACTTTTTACTTGCGGTTTATTATTTCTTTAGGCTTTCCGCCATGCGGATGAGTTCTTCGGGATCTATATCAAGCGGGCAACTGAAGGAAAAATACAAATCCTCCGTTTGCCAAAACAGATCATGTGCGTGGTGTTCATGGGTCGTGACAAACAAATGCGCACTGACACCGTTTATGTCCACTTCATAGCACGTTGCGTAGCGTGTGTCATAGGCCATGGATTCCAGCGGAGAGCCTTGATGGTAGGATATCACTTGTTCTTCTTGATTTGTATAGTTTATATCGATATACGCATTTTTAGGTGTGGGGTCAGCGGAGCAGCGTGTTTCCTCGAAGCCTTCGGGGATATATGTGGGCAGATAGTACTCGCCGATATGGTTTTCCGAAAGATCATTTTCGGGTATGCTGTTTTGATAATACTTGAATCGTATCGCAAGGCAAGTGTTTAAAATAAGGTTGCGCGACGGTTCAAAACAAAACATGACACCGATAGACATGACGAATACGATCATAAGTCCCGCGATGAGCCTTAGGCGGTTGCTTCTTCTTTTGCGACGTTTGGCTTTTGTTAAACTCTCTTGAAGCATTTCCGTGATCTTAGCGTTGAGTTCATTTGATGTTTTGTATTCTTTGTTTAATTCTTCACAAGAGGGAAGTTCATCGATCTCTTTTTCGAGCGCGTCAAACGCGGCGCTTTTCAATAAAGCGTCGAACAATTCATCGTCTTTGCCGTTATAGTCTTGTTCATCCACGTTTGATCCCTCCCATCGTAAAAATTTTTTAGTATATGCTGTATCTTGAGTTAACTATTGACATATTTGCCGTATTTAAATTATAACATACGTATTTGTAAAGATGCCTTTCTCATAGCGCATTGCGTAAAAAAAGACGCCGTTGAGCGCCTTTTTGTTTTCCGTCTGTCTTTCTCCTCTGAGACACCCCTACATTCCAAACACCGTAACCCTCGTCACGTTCAAAGGAGAAAGACAGAAAGAAAACGTTTTTGTCTTCTTTGAGCGTCCTTTAAGTGACCTCTACTATATAAACGTTTAAGATACAAAAAAGTTACACCAAATGTGTAACTTTTTTAAATTTATTTTACTTTAATGTTTTTAGTCTTGTAAAGTTAAGCTTTCTGCTATGCGGATCAGTTCATCCGTATCGATATAGGAGTGTAATTGGAATTCCATATCGTTTGCTTCCCATATCAATATATTGATATCCTGTTCGCGGATACCTTCGTAAAGTTTCGCCGGCTGACCGTTTATCTCTATCCTCGATAAAGCCATATGTCCGGGATCTACACGGGAAGTACCCGTCCCCCCGCTTTCTTCGGATTGTAAGAAGTGGATCGTATAACCGTCCGCGTTCTCATAAACGTACAAATACGGATCATCGGTAAGATCATTGTAATCTTCGCTGAACCCATCGGGCATATAAACAGGCAAATAAAGATCGCCTTCGTACACATCTTCTTGCGGTGTATAGTTTATCTCAACATGATTGTCTTTCCAGTTGATGACTGTTTCAATAATGTATTCTCTTGAAGCTTCAACACTGAAAAGCGTGACGATCAAGATCGTGAATGCGATGGCAAGTACCGCCGCAAGCTGCATGAAGTATTTACCGAATCGGCGCAATTTCGTTTTTGAAAGTCCTTTGTGTATCATCGCGCGGATCTTTTGATCCGTTACATCGGATAGGGTATATTGCTTATTCAGTTCGGTATCGCTCGGCAGAGAGCGTATTTCTTTTTCAAACGCGTCAGTCGCCGCTGTTTTCAACAAAGCGTCAAACAATACGGAATCTTTGTTTTTATCATTCATTTGATTCACCCTCCCCCAACAATATTTTTTTTAGCGCGCTTCGAGCGCGGTGCAATCTGGTTTTTACGTTTTCATCGCTGATGTTCAATAACGCAGCTATTTGTTGATGCGAATATTCGTATACGGCTTTTAAATAGATGATGTCCGCGTAGGGTTTAGGCAGTTTATCGATTGCCTGAGCTATCTCATTACATGCCTCTTTTGCGGAGATATTTTCAAAAACCGGTTCTTTGACATCCGTATAATCTACATTTTCAAGCAGTTCGGATTCCGAATGGTTTTTATTTTGTCGTAACACATCGTACGCGATGTTCCTTACTATAATAACGACGAACCCCCTCGTTCGGTCACAGTCGGGTTCTTCGATCTTTTCAAGATGATTGATGATCCTTACAAAAGCTTCGGATACCGCGTCTTCCGCAAGGTGTGTTTTATGCAGGATACTGATCGCGATATGCAGCATCGTTCCGCTGTACAGTTCATAGATCTTTTCGGCTTTCCTGCGGTCGTCTTCGGTCTTGATAGTCGTGATAACGGCAAGCAATAGCAGTACCCCCCTTTCATAAAATACAATCATAGTCATTATATCACAGAAATACACAATCACGAATAGTAAATATTCGAGTGTTTTGATGGGTTTTCTTTGTGTATACATTACGGGGTTGATCAGACCTTAATATTGCATTAAAGGTCGTCTGATAAGAGGTTGCTCTTAATGCCCATTGAATCTTTTTAGAGATAATAAGCACATTAAAAAAACACCGCATCAGCGGTGTTTTTGTTTTTATTTATACGATACGTCTTCTGACTTCCACGACGATGCCGAGGATGGTGATCGTGTCATTGCCCGAATAGGGATAGAAGACGGCCTCATAGCTTGGGTTGAGCGGTTGGAGCCATATGCCGTTATCTTGTTTGACGATTTTCTTCAGTGTGGCGTCATATCCGTTGACATACACGACAGCGTCCTGACCGTTTTCGCAATCTTCCTGGCGAAGCACGATGACGGTATCGTTCTCGAGATATTTCGGATACATGCTGCTGCCCGATACGCGAAAGCCGATATATTCCTTATCGCCTTTGAGCATATCGGCGGAGATGTCTTCAAAATCAATGACATCTTCCAAAGCTTCGATGGGGATGCCTGCGGGGAGTTTCGCGAATACTTTGATCCGCGCGCTGTCTTTATTACGCGCAGTCGCGATCTCGCCGCCCAAAAGATAATCGATCGAGGTGTGCAGGGCTTTGGCGATCTTTTTCAATGTATCGTGGTCGGGTTCAAACTTGCCGGTCTCATAGCCGGATAAAGCCGCTTGGCTTACACCGAGCACCCCTGCGAGTTGCGTTTGCGTTATATTATGCGCCTTGCGAAGCGATTTGATTCGATTATTCATTATTAACCACCTTGATAATATTATATCATATTTTTCATAATAACCAATATATATAAATAAAATTAATATTTAATATAAACAATACTTGATATATCAAGTTTATTGATATATAATATAAGAAATATTGATATTGAGTGATAGATAATATCATACAAATTATAGGGGATTGTTATGGAAAAGAGCAAACAAAAGAAGACTTTATATCGAAAAATCGGACAGACCGAAGCGAGGAACGGGAGATCGTGTTACGTATTTTATACGCTATATGTGACTATTTGCAGTATTTATACGATCAAAAAGATCAACTGTTATTTCAAGAGCAACACTTAAAGAAGAAGGCAAGCAGCGCGTGGACGTTGTTTCTAACAAGAAGAGGGCGCAAATGGGATGTTTAGGTTGGGGCAGGAGGTACAAGCGCGCTTTGGAAGAAAACGAGCGTCTTAACGAAATGATAGCCTCTATGGATCATATCAACGAGGAATTGGAAGATGATCTGAGGCGGGCGCGAGAGAAGATAGAGCATTTAGAGGAATTGGCATCTGTATATATACCGACACGCAGGGGATTGTTTTTGAGGCAAGAGGGGAGCGGGCGGCGTGTTTTTTAATTTGCTTGTGAGTAGGCACTATCGTAATGAAGACAGCTCACTCTTTAAGTATCTAATTCGCGACGCATTGGCGGCAGATTGACAGAAAACAGTACAATCGTAATTTTGTCAGCTATCTTTTTTAATCTATCAACGCTCCGTAGTCCGACGGAAGCGGATTTCTTTTTTACAAAAAGAAACAAAAACCCACGCTGTATAAACCTCACTGCATGTTAGCTGAAAAGTTCTGACAAATCGGCTCGGGCATATCAATCGTTTGGCTTTGCCAAACAGATATTGCCGAGCACGATTTATACCATAATCTTTTCAGAACACGCAACGCTCGGTTTATAATGCGTGTTGCTCCGCTGCTAACCCTACCCATATTAATCAAATGCGTAGCATTTACCTTGACCCAACCTTGTATCTTTTAGGGGGTGGGGAGGCTCTAAGCGTGATAAGTACCTCATATAGAATGTTCCGAAGGGTTTTGGTATAAATACAACCGAGCATATTAGGCACGAGTTGAATGATACGGAATGCAACCCATTATATGTTGAGGTTGTATTTGTCAAAACCTTGAGGGTTACATTCTATGAGGGATTATCAGTGTAAAGTTTTTGCTCCGCTTTTTGAGAAAAGCGGATTTCTGCCGCCAATGCGGCGCGACATTAATACTAAAACAGTGCGCTGATTTAAATGCGAATGTGCAATCTGCAATTACAATCTCACCCACCGACTGCGGGGGCGAATTGGTACTCAAAAGAAGTTATAAAGTCATTACGAATGTGCAGATTTTTAACAATCTAAAAAAAACTAAGATCGATATTTCGATCATTCATATAATACACGACACGGGAGGCATGAATGGCACGAAGAAGGATGTTGGATCCGAATATATGGGAGAGCGAGGATTACGCGCGTTTATCGGTGTTGGCGAAACTGGTATTCGTCGGGATGATATCAAACTCAGACGATGAAGGACGGGGCAGGGCGAACGCGATGTACCTTAAGTCAAAGATCTTCCCCTATGATACCGAAACGACGGCACAGGATATAGACGATGCGCTTAATGAGATCGCAAGTCAACTCTCGATATTCTTTTACAGATATGAAGAAAACGAATACTTTATATTAACGAACTGGCATAAGTGGCAAAAAGTCGATAAACCGCAACCGAGCAAGATACCGGCATATGATAAAGACTGTTGCGAACTGATTCGGGGAAGCGTCGCCGACTTATCGGAGAACGATCGGGGAAGACTCTCGCCTAAAAGAAAAGAAGAGAAGATAAGTAAAGAAGAAGAGAAGAGAAACGCCGAGGCGTGCGCGGAGGTGATCCTCTATCTGAATGAAAAGACCGGGGCATCGTTTCGGACGGACAGTAAGCAAAGCGTTGCACTGATCACCGATAAGATAAATGAAGGGTACAGCGCGAAGCAAATGAAAGCGGTAATCGACAGTAAGGCTACCGAGTGGATCGGAACGGCGCTTGAGAAGTACCTGAGACCGCAGACGCTCTTCGGAGATAAGTTTGAGGGGTATTTGAACGGGCCGAAAAAAAAGACGCGTAAAACGGATAACGCGCACGTATATGACATACCGCAGCTTGAAGAAGATTTCTTCGGGACTTAGGCGGGTCGTAAATATCAAATTGATGAATGGGGAGAACGTATGGGAAAGAACAATACAACAGCACAAGTCGAATTTCTAAGCAGGGCGTACCGCATGCGCGAATACATCATGCTGAAGGAAGAACAATTGGAAACATTGCGGGATGCGGCGGAGAGCGTGAGCGTTTCGAGTTATGATAAAAGCGGCGGCGCATCGTACGGGTCGGGCAGCAGACACGAGCGGATACTCTGCAAGGTCGTGGACTTGGAAGCGGAGATCGTCGGGGATATTGGGCGCATGATCGATACGATCAAAGAAGTGAAAGACGCGATAAGTAAAGTAGAGGACAAGACGATGCGGATGCTGCTTGAAATGCGCTATTTGAATTACAAGACATGGGAAGAGATCAGCGAGGTTTTGTGTTACAGTGAACGCCACGTATACCGTCTGCACACGGAGGCGGTGAAGCTGGTACCGATCGAAGAAGACGGAGCGAAACAGCAGAATGAAAAAGCTTGCGCAAAGGTCGGATAAACAGATAGACAAAAACCGATATTTTCAGTTTTTTTATTGAACAAACAAGATGTTTTAAGAAAATTGAATTTGAAAATGACAGTAACAATACAATTCAAAATTTGTATGTTTTAACAGAAAGAAAAGAAGTAGGGCAAAAAAGGCCTCGAATTTTGAATGAAATCTCAAAACCTTAAAAAACCGCATAGGTAAGCGAAAAAAAATCGCAAAAAATAAAAAAAATGCTTGCATTATTTTCGAAACGGGTGTATAGTTAAGTTAACTTAATCGATTCAGGATTTGACATAAATCTCAAATAATAGGAGGTTTTGAAATGAACACATTAGTATTAGCATTCTTTTACACGACAGTAATCGCAATGGCAGCAGCATTGGTGCCTGTGGCTAAAATGACAAAAGAACTGATCTACGAAGGTGCAGACGAACCATTCGTACTGTAAGCAAAGATCAGTAAAACATTACCACGATTAACACAATATATTACCACATATAATGACAACACGCAGACGGCATAAAGTTCAAAAAAACAAATTTGGAGGTTTGGAAATGAACACATTAGTATTAGCATTCCTTTACGTAACAGTATTCGCAATGGCAGCAGCATTGGTGCCGGTAGCAAAAATGACAAAAGACTTGATCTACGAAGGCGCAGACGAACCATTCGTACTGTAAGCAAAGATCAGCAAAAATAATCAGCACAATATATTACCACAAATAAATGACAACACGGAGATGACATAAAGTTCAAAAAAACAAATTTGGAGGTTTGGATATGAACACATTAGTATTAGCATTCCTTTACGTAACAGTATTCGCAATGGCAGCAGCATTGGTGCCGGTAGCAAAAATGACGAAAGACTTGATCTACGAAGGTGCAGACGAACCATTCGTACTATAAGAACACAAGATGAATTGACATAAACGACAACATGAGACAGACATCGGACACATTCATGTGGATGCAGAGCGAAGGACCTTTCGGTCCTCCCGCTCAGTCCCCGAAAGGGTGTCACTAAAAGGGTTCCATAGATTTTTAAATAAATGAGTTAACATCAAAAAAGTACCCACGAGCTTAGCGCCGTGGGTCGCTTTTTTTTTTGCGTTTAAATGATTGGGTGAGATCGTTAGGGTGGTTTTGTACTACCGATATGCACTATCGCAATTATTTTATCTCTCTTTTTAAATATTATCTTCGCGCCGCGTTGGCGGCAGCAATTTTAGCACAGTCGTAATGACGATAGATCTCTTTAATTGTTTAGTAATCGCCTCCGCAGTTGGCGGAGAGCAACATCCTTTTTTATAAAAAGGATGCAAAAACCCACGCTGTATAAACCTCACTGCATGTTAACTGAAAAGTTCTGACAAATCGTGCTCGGGCATATCAATCGTCCGACTCTGTCGGACAGATATTGCCGAGCACGATTTATACCATAATCTTTTCAGAACACGCAACGCTCGGCTTATAATGCGTGTTGCTCCGCTGCTAACCCGCCCATGAATGATATCGTTTTGGGCCAATCTTAAAATTAGTAAAGCACTATCGCAATTACTTTATCTCTCTTTTGGAGTATTGACAGTCGCGCCGCGTTGGCGGAAGCGACCCTCTTTTTCACAAAAAGAGGGACAAAAACTTTACGCTGATAATCCCTCATAGAATGTTACCCTAAAGATTCTGACAAACGGAACAAGCACATATAATGGGTTGCAGTCCGTGAACTTTCGCTAAAGCCTAATATGACTTGTTCCGTTTATACCATCATCTTTCGGAACATTCTAGATGAGGTACTTATCACGCTTGGATCCACCCCGCCCCATATAAGATACAAGGGAGGGACGGGGCAGCTTCACAGAACATGTTACGTTCGGCTTATAATGCGTGTTGCTCCGCTGCTTTGCCCTCCCGTGGATGATACCGTATTGGGTCAAGGTCAATGCTTCGCATTATTTGAAGTGAAAGCGGTCGCATGATCGAATGTCCACTATCTATCTTTATTTAAAGTCTTTGCGGATCGTGGACTTTATTTCGTTCAACTCGTCATTTAGGGAGCGGATCAATTGGTGGCATTCTTGTTGCAAAACAGGCGTAGGGTGAGATCGCATCAATGATTCGATCAGTTCGACATTTCTGCTTGCGTCGTTCAGCTTGCCGAAAAGTTCAAGTAGTTCTTTCAGTTCCGAACGTTTTAGCGCGTAGGTGATCTTTTGATCCGAAAAGAAGTTGTCTTGCACATAACGAACTTTTTTGCCGAGGATGCGCAGTTGATGGGTCGCTTTCAGATCGCTGAAGGATTCCGTCTTCAGACCTTTGTTAAATTTCTTGCCCCATGTTTTAAAACGGCGTTCAGCGAATTTATCAAAAGACGAATCTGACTTTGGAAGCCATAACTCATCCTTAAAAACAGCGCCCCAAATCTCTAAGAGTTGCGGCATTGCCGAGTAGTTTGATATTACTTCGGAGAGCCTGTCCTGCTCTTTCTGCCTTTCCGAACGCAGGAGCTCCTCCAGTTTTGATATCAACCGTTGGCTCTCATCCGTTTCTTCCGATTCATCCGAAAACCATTTTCCCAGCAATACATCGAGTTCTCTGATATAAGAAAACTCATTCGCCAAAGCTTTAAGCTTTTCTATGATCTTCGCATATAACGCAGGATCCATAACGGGTTTTACAAACGAGAAAAACGCACGAAGCGTGCGGAGGCTCACGCGGTATTTGTGGATACATTCGATATCGCCCGGATCTTCAAACAGCTTTTCCTGTTCGCTACATACGTCATAAACAGCCTGAAGCAGTTGCAACGAAAACGCGTTGCGTATCGTTTCTTTACCGATCTTCTTACGGGCTTTCTTTTTATTTTTCATAACGATTCTTCCATATAATATATATTTGAACTCAACTTCATCATACTGCAATGTTACCGATAAATAAACCTTTTATTGAAATATATTCGATTTTTTCAAAATGCAATAAACAATAGTGTGGTCTTAGATGTGTGCAGCTTTAAGTTTGCATATTGTTTGCTGTAAGATATATACAAATTTCTTACACTTACAGTTCTGTTTGTTATATAATAAATACAGAATTCAGTTGTGGAGAGGGATAGATGAACGATTATATCAAAAGTATTTATTTTATGCAGTATAAATCATTTAGTGAAGATCAGTTCCAAGAATTAAAAGATATAAAAAAAATAAATGTTATTATTGGGAAGAATAACACCGGAAAATCAAGCATAATTGATATTATTCATTATATACTAGATTTGAAAGAACACGGACAAAATGAAAATCGTTTAGGTGTGCTCGAACTTGGATTGAAACTCACTAGTCGAATTTTGGCATCATATAAAAATCAGCTTCCTTCGAATCCAAAAATAATTGATGATGCAATTTTATATGATGAACTAAGAGTGCGTTTAAGATCAACAAGTGGGCTGATGAAACCAAATAGGGAACAGGAAGGCATAATTAAAAAAATTCATTTCGAGTATTACGATCAAATCGCAAACTCATATGTAGATAAAAGAAATAACAATGCATTTCGTCGTTTAAATGCTGAGAGAGATATTCAATCGGAACAGGAAGATTCAAGTGAAGCGTTATATGCGGATGGACAAGGAGCAAGTAATTTAGTCAGAATGTTTCTTCTCATTGATGCATATCCCGAAGAATTAATTCAAGAAAAGTTGCTTAAGGGATTAAATAAAATAATGAAACCTGAAGCAAGTTATAAGGACATTAAAATTCAAAGGTTGGGCAATGATACACAAAACGCATATTATGAAATCTTTTTAACTGAAGAGAATTTAGGTCGATTTGCCTTATCGCAATCGGGAAGCGGACTTAAGACAATCATATTGATATTACTAAATTTATTGATTATACCAGAAACAGAGTTATATAAGAATAGAAAAATCGTTTATGCTTTTGAAGAAATAGAAAACAATTTACATCCTGCATTACAGAGAAGACTGTTTGATTATCTTTATAAATACGCGGATGAACATAATACATGTATTTTTTTAACGACTCATTCGCATGTAGCAATCAACACTTTTTTTGGAAAAGATGAAGCACAGATCTATCATGTGATCAAAGAGAACAATGTTTCATCAGTAAAGCAAATCGATAATTATGTTGATAAAGTCGAAATTTTAAATGATTTGGATGTGCGTGCAAGCGATCTGTTTCAATCAAATGGCATCATATGGGTTGAGGGTCCCACAGATAGAATATATATCAAACGTTGGTTAGAGGTTTTTTGTAATAATCAATATGAAGAAGGTAAAGACTATCAGTTTTTATATTACGGCGGTAGACTCCTATCTCATTATGATGCGACCGGTGATGAAGACATGGAAAAAGAAACTGAAGATTTGATCAATATATTGACAACGAATCGTAATTCAGCGATCGTTATGGATAGTGATAAAGAGTATCAAGCTGATTCAATTAATGATACAAAAAAACGAATTGAAAAGAGATTTAGTGACAATGGACAATTTTGTTGGCGGACAAAGGGTAGAGAAATAGAAAACTATCTTTCAAAAAAAGTACTTGAAGATTGCTTTGGTATAACGATCCGTAACGAATGTGAACAGTACGGAAAATACTCTGATTACATCAAGCATAGAAAGAAAGACATTGGTGATACTTTAATAAATAATAAAGTGCCATTTGCTAGAAAGGTATATCCATTTATTACGGAAGAGAATTCAAAAGATATTTTAGATTTAAAAGATAAAATCGGTAAACTCTATAGCGAAATAAAGAAGTGGAACGGACAAGGATAAAGCACTAACACCCGCCCAAATTGGCGGGTGCTTTTTTAGTTATTTTATTGAACGAACAAGATGTTTTAAGAGATTTTGAATTTGAAAATGAGAGTAAGTTTACAATTCAAAATTTGTATATTTTAACGGGAAGAAAAGAAGTGAGCCAAAAAGCGGCATCAATCTTGAATGAAAATGAAAAACCTTGAAAAACCGCATAGGTAAGCGAAAAAAAGTTGTAAAACTTTTGTAAAAGTGCTTGCATTTTTTCTGAAACGGTAGTATTATTAACACAACTTAATACATTCAGTATTTTGTTAAAAAGCAAAGAGATCCACGAGATCTCAAAAGAAATCTTATTAACGGAGGTAACAGATATGTTTGCAATCAATCAAGCTTTTTGTTTTGTGCTGACAGTCGCTTGCTTCGTAGGATTAGTACCGTTGGTCGTGTCTGCAAGAGCAGAATAGACGACGATAATATATACGAGCATAAGACGATAAACAAACAAATTCGATTCAAGAACCGGACTTTATTACCACAAGACTAAAGTTCAGTAAGTATGGATCATATGTACCTTAAGGGACGCCCGCAACCTACCATTGCGGACGTTTTTTATTTGTTCGGGGAAGAGGGGGAGTGGGTATGATGTTTGTTCAGTCGCATTTAAATCAGCTCACTCTTTCAGTAGTGTAGTCGCGCCGCATTGGCGGCAGTGATTATTAATCAAATTTTGCACACTCGTAATAACTTTGTATCTATCTTAAAGATTTTTAAACGCTCCGCAGTCGGCGGAAGCGGATTTCTTTTTTATAAAAAGAAACAAAAACCCACGCTGTATAAACCTCACTGCATGTTAGCTGAAAAGTTCTGACAAATCGGCTCGGGCATATCAATCGCCCGACTTTGTCGGACAGATATCGCCGAGCTCGATTTATACCAGAAACATTTCAGAACACGCAACGCTCGGCTTATAATGCGTGTTGCTCCGCTACCTTGCATAACCCACTCATTGACCCAAGATTGTATCTTATAGGGGTGGGGGTGACATTCTATGAGGGATTATCCGTGTAAAGTTTTTGCCACGCTTTGCGGGAAGCGAACACATCCGACGAGCGTAAGCGAGGAGCACTATTCGCCCCGCACGAATGTAGCGAAGCGGAATGAGTTCCCTTAATTTTAGGATTTCTGCCGCCAATGCGGCGCGATGTAAACACTCAAAATACTGAACTGACTTTATTACGACTGTACTAAAGTTGGTGCCGCAAACGCGGCGTGACATAAATATTCAAATTATGTATCTGTTTTTGAGCGAAAGCGGCGCGTGAAATTTATATGATCACATTTCAAACAGTGAGAGATTTTTCACTATTTTATTGAACGGAGAACGATGATTTCTTAAAATTTGAATTTGAAAACGACAGTACGAATACAATTCAAAATTTGTATATTTTTTAGGGAAAAAAAGAAGTGAGACAAAGATCGGCTCAAAAATTGAATGAAATCTCAAAACCTTAAAAAACCGCATAAATAAGCCAAAAAAAGTGCATTTATTTTGCAAAAAGTACTTGATTTTTTTGACAAAAAGGCGTATTATATAGGCAAGAAGAGACATTCAATATTGACAGAAAAAATAGTTAAGCGGAGGTATCAAACCATGACAACAACATTTTTAGTAGTAATCGCATTGGCAGTTGTAACAGTGATCGGAACGGTCGTAGCAACAGTCGCAGCAATCAACAACGATAACGTAAACGCAGATTTCTATAATCTGTAATTGACATCCCAGAACAGAACATAAAACAGACTGACCATTTATTGCCACACAATCGATCTTCAGTCTCGAAATGAAACTCGATTTAAAATGATAAAAACGGAGGTTTGATGAAATGTTAGCAGGATTTTTCTACTATGTATTAGCAATAGCCGTATTGGCAGCATTGATCCCGGTCGTTAAAGGAACGACGGAATTGATCTACACAGACGACAACGCAACAGCTTAATACAGACAAATATACCCCGAACTTTTATTGCCACAATAAGAGCTCAATTACCGAAAAAAACGCCCGCAACCCAATCGATGCGGACGCTTTTTTTATTTGGGATTCGTGTTGGGTTGGGGGCAGCAATTAGCTTGTGGGTATGCACAGTCGTAATGAAGTCAGCTGTTTTTTAAAATCAATGAACGCGCCGCATTGGCGGCAGGAATTATTAATTAACTTTTGCACACTCGTAATAACTTTATATCTATCTTAAAGATTTTTAAACGCTCCGCAGTCGGCGGAAACGGATTTCTTTTTTATAAAAGAAACAAAAACTTAACGCTGATAATCCCTCATAGAATGTTACCCTCGTGATTCTGACAAACGGAACAATGACATATAATGGGTTGCATTCCGTGAACTTTCGATCATGCCTAATATGCCTTGTTCCGTTTATACCATAATCTCTCGGAACATTCTAAATGAGGTACTTATCACGCTTGAAGCCGCCCCCACCTGTGAAAGATGCGAGGTCGGGTCAAGGTGAATGCTTCGCATTTTGATTTGAATGTGTGTTGTTTCGAGGTTGACCAGACCTAGTTTTAATTCAGATGTGGCGCGTTTACTTTTCGATTTGAAATGAAAACAGAGCTAATAGATTTTTATGCAAAATTGCTGTGTATTATGATATAATGCAGATAATAACTATTCGGAGCGTTCGGCGAGGGTCGGACTTGATTTGGGGGACGGACAAATGAATTTTTCAAGAGAAGAGCTGAAACTTTTTGTAAATAGCGGTAAAGAGCAAATTGAAAAAGTGAATAAGGCTTTTTTTATTGTCGTTTTATGGTTGATCGTGATCATCTGCTTCTGGACAAAAACATTTACACTCTTCGCTACGATCGTGTTTTTCGGATTATCTCTTGTATCGACTGTAACCTATATTCTGTGCTTACGAACGAAACGTTATGAACATTTACAGTTATCCTTTTTCGCAATGAATGCATCACTCTCTCTTCTCTTCTTTTGGGGCGCTTATCATGCTACGTCTTCAATTCGTAAACATGATCTTGTGGTGTTTATTTTTTTCTTTTTAGGCTATTTGCTTAGTATCGGTTTTTGGTTGTTATACATGAAACGCCTCATTAGGAAAGGTAAATTTGCGCAGGAACAAAAAAAGAAAGCCAGTATGATCGGTCCATTAATAGGGAGCATTGGTGGGGTATTGTTTGCGCAGCACATAGTCCGTTTCCTTGGTGATCGTGGAGTACACATGGTTTTAGCCGGAACATTATTGCTTCTGTCCTTTATTTGGAGCATGGGATATATTCCCGGTGTTAAATATTATTTGATCAAAAAATACGGATTTGATGAAGATGAGGCGTAAAGTGATGAAGAAGTATAAGACGCTAAGTATTATCGTCGTTGTATTTCTATTGATCTCGATCATATTTATTTGGCAATTGACATTGAGAAGTACAGTAAAGGAGTTCCTTTCAACATACTACACAGTTTCGCACAGTAGTGAAAATAATCTGTTTGAAGAGTTTGACGGACGATTGAAGAAATTGGACTTTTCGGGTGATGCTGTGAGCGAAGCGGAACTTGATGAGATCGCAACAACCATCATACATGATGTGTTTGATCCTGTATATAGATCGTATTTCACTGAAGACAGTTACATACCATCCCTATTAATGCGGATCGATATGTACTCGTATATCGAGGATATTCAAATTATATGTAATCAGGTAAAGATCGGTTTCAACGATGACGAGCCGTATCGGTCTTACAAATATTATTATACAGTCAATGTGTCTCTATTAAAAAATGATCAAATCTATGAAACGAAAGACGTAAAAGGATACTTTAATGTAAAGTGGGACTCTTTTAAATGGAAGATCACGGCGGTCGAATTGCGCGGTGTGGATTGGCCGTAGGGGTTGTCAAGAAGAGAGATAAGACAAGTTATTTAATGTTGTAGCACGAGGAATACTAAAATGGACAATAAGACTACAAATTTAAAACATTCGGATTTTTTGTGACCCTAGGAATATGGTTGATTATAATTAGTTGTTACGTAATGTTGATATGGTTATATTCTATTGGCCTGAGTACAGAGGGATTTATCATTCAAGTGATTGGGGTTTTAGCTCTTCTCGCTCCGCCAACATTCCTTTTGACATTTGGGGCTAATAGAGTCTTTTTGACAATGATTATCAATTCAGAGGGTGTTCGTTTAAAAGGTCTTACAAAAGTAATAAAGACACTAAATTGGGATGAAATAAAAGAAATAGGATTAACAGCGAATCCATATTTCGGACATAGAAATATTTGTTTCTATTTTTCTAAAAACGTTCTAAACGATCAAGAAATACTCGGCATGTTCAAAAAAAATAGTAATGATATAGTTATACAAAGATACAATAAAAATGTACATGCCGCAATTAGGCATTTTTACAAAGGTGAGATCAAAAGAGAAGAATATATTCCTTTGATAAATAAACTAATTATAAAATAATATAGGTGTTAATAAATTGTTATTAACAAAATCGGAGTAATCAAATGGCGATTTGGCAAGTAGATTGTTTGATCATACCGGAAGAAAGAAGCACAGCATATGACCCGAACGATGAAGACACTTTGTTTTCATGGGCGCATCTGGCGTTTACCGAAGCTATGATCGATCAGATCAGAGCGATATTGCCCGAAGAAAAAAGCTGGACAGAAGAAATTAAACAATTCGGTAATCTTGACGAGACTTGTATTAAGTTGATCTATACTGATGATCAACTTGTAGAAATCGGTTGCCGTATCGATTTGAGGAATTTAAAGAAAGAGATCGTTAATGACTTGATCGAACTGATCAATTGCTTCAATGCCGAGCTGTTTTACAACCATCGTATTTATCGGGCGGAAGAAGCACAACTAATTGATTTATTGCGAGGTTCGGACGCTTATAGGTTCTGCAAAGATCCAATCGAATTTTTTGAAGACTTGTGGTTGAAGTCTGACAAGTTGGGTGGGGTATGAAAGTGTGCATTCATTTAAATGTTATTGAACGATATTTCAGACAAGGGGTTGAACAGAGTTATGAAAATGAAGTTTTTCTCATACGGGATAGTAGGGGTGGTAGCAGGTATCCTATCATTACTATTGCCTTTTGTTGCAGGAGCAATGGTGTTTTGGGTATGGACTGAAGAACACAAATTATGGATACTTGCATTGGTGATATTTTTTATCGGTTTGGGGATCAAGAACATAATTACAGAATTGCATAAGCCGCCATTCACGATTATTGAAATCGATGATGAAGAAATCACGGCACGCGGACTATTCAAAGTTTTTCGTAGTATTAAATCCGATGATATAGTTGAAATAGGGATAGGAAAAAGTCCGTATTACATTTATAAGAGATATCGTATTTATTTCTCATCTTATTCGTTACCAGAGAAAGATCGAAATCAAATGCAAGAGAATTTATCAAATGACGAGAAAGTAATTATGATCAAATACAGAAAGGACATATTTGATCAATTACAAAAGGAATATCCAAATAAAATAGTCCATTCTGAATTGGCTAATAAAATTGAAAAGACATTCTTTATTCTGCGATGAAACGGTGTAAATCTTTGAAGTTGAACAATTTAAAGCCTATGATCAAATAATAAGACCCGCTCGTTTGAGCGGGTCTTTTGTGAACTAAGGACGAACTGCATTCGGTCCTTGGGACGGAGATAGCTATTTAAGCGCGGTGCGCAAAGGCTTTTGCAATGCGTACGCAAGGATAACAGCGATGAGTACGTTTGCCGCCGAAGCAAGCGCAAGCGGCATAAAGTACGCAAGCGCGACTGCCATGCCGAACCCCGGCCAAAAGATCAGGATAACGGGTGCGAGTACTGCGTTTAAGACAAATGCAACGATCGCTACGACCCAAAGTTTGACATTGCGTTTTTTCGCGAGATAACCCGCGATGTAACAAATGATCGCCATTTCGATCGCGATAGCGATATGAAGCGGTAAAGTAAGCGCGAAACCCGCAAGCCCCGCAGACAACAAATGTCCGACTGCGCCGACGACCGCTCCCGCAACGGGACCGAGCAGCATAGCCGCTAAGAATGCAGGCATCGAATCGAAAGCGATCGAGCCCATGATCTTGATGTTTGCTCCGACTGCCGAAAGCGCGATGAAAAGCGCAAGCAGTACGAGATTGAGTGTGGATCTTTTCATAGTGATTCCTCCGTAAAATATGACCGTGCAAGATGCGTTGCGTCAGTCTGTTTTTTGCGAAAAATAAAAGCCCGAGAATACCGCTTTTGCAGTATCCGCAGACTTTGCCTTCATCCACACATCGCTTCCTTATAAGGCAGGTCTTCCGGCTTACGGGTCATTGTCCGTCTTCGCCTTCCCGAAACTTCAGTTTCAGTGGCATAATGAAGACTTCCTCTCCGCTTACGGTGACGGGTTCGCCGAGGAATTGCACCTCTGTTCCCTATTCTCCGATCATTTTTTCAAATTTCGGCACCTGATAAGTTGCATTTTCGAAACTTATTATAAGGGCATTTTGAATGCTTGTCAAGACCCGATTTGTTAAACCGCGATTTTTCGTGTCATGGAATGTCCCCGAACCATATGCTATGATGAAATCATAGAAAAAGACAACGCAAGACATCTTATTTGAGATGTCTTTTTTATGTTGGAAAGGATAGGGCATGAAGAAGATCGACAATAGGGATCTTATCGATATGAAGACGACACAGGATCTGATGCGGCGGTATGATTTCAGCGTTTTGGATCGGTTAGATGAAACAGAAGGAACGCAACAGGAGTCGGTTCAGACAAGTTTTACAGGTATCTCATTTGAATGGAACAGTAATACGATCCCTACAGGC
Organism: uncultured Anaerofustis sp.; assembly: GCA_963674555.1. Classification (GTDB taxonomy): domain Bacteria; phylum Bacillota; class Clostridia; order Eubacteriales; family Anaerofustaceae; genus JBGMEA01. Next base: position 1,548,662 of record OY771429.1, read on the forward strand.
TATCTCGAAGAAATGGGTCAAACGTTAAATATCGCAACCTATCCTGAATTATATGCTATTTTAGGGACAACGTTTGGGGGAGACGGAACAACGAATTTCATGTTGCCGGACAGCAGGACTCGTGTGCCCGTGGGATATAGTAGCGGTGATTCCAATTTCGGAACCTTAGGAGGTAAAGGCGGTCATATAAGTTTACAATCACACACGCACAGCGGCTCGAGCAATTCCAACGGGAATCATAGTCATACATTTCCGGTATGGTACAGTTCATCGAGTGGAAGTGGCGATTCGGTGGAAGGGTGGAGAACAAGACAGATACAGGATAGTCATGCGACGAACTCGACCGGTTCGCATAGTCATACGATCAATGTTGGGAGTGCCGGAAGTGGGAATGCACAGAATTTGCAACCGTATATTGTTAAAAGAAAGATCATCAAATATTAAGGAGGTTGAGAAATGGCAATAGAAAAATTTATCACAGATGAAATCGGAAGGCAATCGACTTACTTTAGGATCGTATCTGATGTAACCAATTATGACCTTATGCAAAGGACAGTAGTGCTTGCCTGCTACGCAGATCAATCTTATCGTGATGCCGAAAAAGCGGAAATGCAGACTAATTTAGATGGCATCGCAAGATATTACGAACTTATTGAAAAAGAGATCTTGACGGAGGAAGAAACGGATGAGTTCCAAGGTATCGACATACAAGAGCTTGAAGCAATGAAATATAATGACAGAAGTATTTATCATTTATCTTACGGGTTTTCGATAACCGATTCGGATATCCGCGATAACTTGTATGTCAGTTTAAAAGATGTTCCGTGTTTTGACGGGGCGGAAGACGTTTAAAATGAAAAGGAGAATGAAATGGAGATCACATTGGCGTTTCAATATGCGGAGGAGTTGAAGCTGTTTTTGCAGCTTTTTTTATTGGGGATGGTGCTCGGCACGATCGTGATGTATATCACGGAGGCGGTGAAGAAGTGGCTGAAAGGATGCGGATTTTTCGCGAGGAACACTTGGGCGATCTCGCTCGTTTGTTTTTTTGTGAGCATGATCTTCGGGATCGGTTGGAAGATGACGTTTGCTGCGGATACGATCGGTTGGTACGGCGCGGCATGGCTGGGGCTGTTATTATTTTTGGGTTCCACGGGACTGTACAGCAAGCTCGAAGAGAGTGACGGGTTTTGGGGCAAGACGGTGCAGTCGTATCACAAATATGCGGACAGCGGAAAGCTCGTTGAGCAGATCCTCAAATCAGCTTCGAATACGACCGATAACGCTGATAACGCCGAAAAGGATGAAAGCGTGGGGGAGGACTGACCTCAGTCGTATCAATATTGAAAGATACGGTTGAGGACAGCACGGAATATGAACTCTATGATATAAAAAAAGGCGACACATTTTGGGCGCTCGGGAAGGCGTGGAGCTATGATTACAAGGCGCTGATGGCGCTGAACGGATACGACTCTCAAACGGCGAAAGACCTTGAGGTCGGGACGGTGATCAAAGCGCCGAAAGGAGTGATACCGAAGTCCGATCAATGTAACGTTGAGGGCGCGGCAGTCTCTCAAAAAAATGAGATATACAGGTTCCCGGTGTATTACGACTCTCTCGGAAAACGGTTTGTGTATGTGTCGGCTCCGTTTCAAAAGGGCATTCATGACGGAGCGGACTTCGGGCGGTGCTCGGACTGCAAAGGCGAACGACCGTTGATATTGGCTTGTGAATCGGGAAAAGTGGTGCAGATACGAAACAGCTATAAGGACACGGCGGGGCGGTTTATTAAGATCGAGAGCGATCACGGGGATGAGATCGTAACGTGGCAATACAAGCATCTGCATAAGATATTCGTAAAGACCGGTCAGAACGTAAAAGTCGGGCAGAGGATCGGCATTATGGGGGATACGGGCGGCGAATACTCGGACAGCGGAGATTACGCGGATCACTTGCACCTTGACAGGCGTGTGCGCAAAAAGGGTGAGGAAGACGCGACCAGCGGCGCGGGCAGGGACGAGCAATCGACGGACCCGATCAAATACTTATCACTTGAGAAAACAGACAGAGTGGCGCAGCTGCACAAGCGAACCGACTTTCAGGAGGCATAAATGATCGACATCAACTATTTGGCGGTAGCGGTCGGGATCGCGGCGGGGATCAGCGGCGTGATATTCGGTTACGTTAAAATGCGGCAGGTGCAAGAATCGAGCAGTAAACAAGAGGGCAAGGAGAGCGCGACTTTGTATTCCGATATCGGGTATATCAAGTCCGGCATTGATGATTTAAAGCGCAAGCAGGAGAAAGCGGACGAGCGGTATATTGAACTTGCCATGCGGGTGACGAGTGTGGAGGAGTCGGCGAAGCAGGCGCATAAGCGGATCGATTGTATCGATCAGAAGTAAAGAGGGCGGGATGACCGCCCTCTGTTTTTTTGTGCTATGTTGGGAGAACTCATTATATTTAGTACTATCGTAATGAAGTCAGCTATCTTTTTCAGTCTCAAAACGCTCCGTAGTCCGACGGAAGCGGATTTCTTTTTTATAAAAAGAAGCAAAAACCCACGCTGTATAAACCTCACTGCATGTTAACTGAAAAGTTCTGACAAATCGGCTCGGGCATATCAATCGTCCAACTTCCTCGGACCGATATCGCCGAGCACGATTTATACCACAAGCTTTTCAGAACATGCTTCGTTCGGCTTATAATGCGTGTTGCTCCGCTGCTGTCCCCGCCCGTGGAAGATACTGTTTGGGGTCAAGGATAAATGCTACGCATTTTATTTTAAGGGCGATGCATTAAGGCTTCGAACCGCAGTGTCGGGGGTTCACTGTAGTAGGGTGTCGGTTTGAAAACAATAAAAAAAGCTCCGACGGTGCGGAGCGGAAGATAAATTTTTAATGGATTTTAAGAATCATTTGCTTTTATTACCAAGTCGGGAATCCATGAAGTATCTCACCGGTTGGGAGATGCGTGCTCATATTTTCAAAAAAATCAGCACGTGCCATAGTATATTTATTAAAATAATAATATGATTTAGAACCCATATAAACCCTTAAAGTATCTTGTTCAGCTACATTATCAGGAAGAAATGCTATTTCAAGGAATGCGATATACTTTATTGTTTTGAGTGTTTTTTTATCGCTAATCCCTTTAGCATCATATTTATCATTGAGAATTGTAAAATTAATGATCGTTTTATACGGTATATATAAATCGCGCGCAAATATTTTGTATAAAGGATGCAGTCGAAGACCATCTTTTGTTGCGATTAAATAGCAATAGGGTGTTCCTTCATAGATCTCATCAAAGCCTTTATGGTAGTCACATGCCAGTATATATTCAGAACGGAATCGGATTTTTAGCCAGAAATAGTTTATTTTTTTGAACCAATCGAATTTTCCGACATTAAATAATAGAATAAATGAGGTGAGCATAACCAGTAACCAGAAAAGATTTTTTAAGCCTTGAGCATACATAAAATAATTTCTCCAGTATTTTTGTATCTATTATAACACAGATTTCGGAAACCGCGCAAAAAAATAATGGCGATGTATACAGGCGTATACCGACATTATTTTATACGGATCTGTTTGTGATCTTTTTGGTCAGGAACGACGCGCTGAGCAGGGACAGCGGCACCAAGACCGTGATGAGGATGAGGATAGCCAGCAGGGCAGCTCTTGGGTCGAGCGGCATCCAGCGCGACCATATGGCTCTCAGTATGCTGAAATAAGCCCAAAAGAAGAAGACCGCCGATGTGTAGAAAATCAGTTTTGTTTTTTTTATTGCATACTTATTGCGTATTAATTAAAATATTTTTCCAATTGTTGATATTTGATTCACCATAATAATTATTACCTACAGCGATAACGGTGCCGTCAGATTTCAGACCAATCACATGATAATAGCCTGCCGATATTGCGACAATATCTTTCCAACTCTCTACATTACATTGTCCATAAGTATTATCTCCTGCGGCAACAACAGTCCCATCTGACTTTAAGGCGACCGTGTTATATTTCCCCGCAGAAATTGCAACAATGTCACTCCAAAGATCAACACCAAAATAGCAGTTTCCTGCGGCAACAACAGACCCATCAGATTTTAGCCCAACTGTGTGAGTATGTGTTGCAGAAATTGCAATAATATCATTCCAGGCTTCTACATCACATTGACCATATTCATTATCTCCTGCGGCAACAACAGTCCCATCAGACTTCAAGGCTACTGTATAATCATGTGCTGCAGCAATCGCTATAATGTCGTTCCAATCATCAGTACTAGGACCAAGCCCTACTGTAACAACAGTCCCATCAGATTTTAACCCAACAGTGTGGAAAGAACCTGCAGATATTGCAACAATATCATTCCATTTTTGGACGTCACATTGGCTATATTCATTCCATCCCGTTGCTATTACAGTTCCGTCTTTTTTTAATCCCACTGTGTGATTCCCACCTGCAGATACTGCAACGATATCATACCAATCATTAATATTACATTCACCTAATATATTACTGCCTGTTGCTATAACATTTTCATCAGCTCTTACGCCAATAGTAAATGAAGATCCTGCATCTATCGTAGTTTGATTTTTTTTAAACAAATTTAGTTTTAATTCATTTAAATATTTATTGCTATCTTGATAATTATTGATTTTACTAAATAATAATATTGCTTCAGCTGTTTTATCATTATTTTTTAATTCAGTCGCATAACTATAAACGATTTCTTTATACTTGGTTAAAGAGTCTTTATATTCATATAAAGACTCAAATAGAATAATTGCTTGCTTACAGTTGCCCTCATCATAACTTTTTGTAGCGTACTTATATTTACTTTCCAACAATTGTGTCGATGAATCGTCGTACTCACCTAATTCTTCAAACAATATAATGGCTTGATCATATTCTTCTGACGAAAGGCATGACAACGCGAATAGATATTTTGATTCTAATAATTTTTCATCTGAATTTCTATAATTGTACGTTGTTAATTCTTCAAATATGACAATAGCACTTTCATATTCACCACTTGACGTATATTCAATTGCTTGTGTATATTGAGAATTATATTTAAAAAATGGATTAAGAATATAGATATAAGAAAGTGTTATTCCAACTATAGCAATTACTATTATTGATAAGACTGCTAAATATTTTTTTATTATTGTCTTTTTCTTTTTTGCAGCTTCTTCTTTTCTTTGGTTTTCTTGCATTTCCTTTTTTAATATTGCTTGCTTTTTATTATTTTGTTCCTCTTGTGCTTTTTTATAGACTTTTTTGTTTTGTTTTAATGTATCAATTTGTTGCAAGTTTTTTAAGAACTCTAAATTTATTTTGCAAAAAGGACACGTATCTTCATCTGCCAAGATAAATTGACCACACCCACAGATTATATAGTCTGTATTCAACTCGGGTAAATATTGATGCGTATGTCCTGGTTTTACATTAGCTGCGATGTCTCTACTATATTGTTCAACATAATATTCAAATGAATCTTCATCTTCATTTGAATATTCAGGTATTGGTTTATGCAACGGCACGACAACATGAAATGCCGATTCTGTTTCATTTTGCCATGCAATTTCATCTTCAAGCATTACACTTAGGGGTATTATTTCAACTTTATATGTATTCTGGTCGGGAAGAATGATCGGGATATTCTCCCCCACATTTTTATATGAAGCAGCTGACAACGAATTGTAATCGTATCGTTCAATTGCCTGCAATTCTGTTCCGTCTGCAGTGAAACATCTTACTTTTATGGATAGTGCTGTTAATATCTTTTTGGATAAATTCTGAAATTTACATTGCAAAATAATATTTCCAGAACTCGTATCCTTTGAAATAGCGTATGCAGATAATATGATCGGTAACTCTTTCACCCAATGCACTTCTTTATTATGTGTTAGTACTTGATATCGAACTGACATAACGATTTCCCCACAGTTTTATAAATTTGTAAACAACATATAATATTTTATTTTACACTACACTATTACGGATGTAAATGTTAAAATATAATAAAAAAGATTGAGGTAAACATGAAAGATAACACTACTGCTCAAATATTAAAAAAATTTGCAATTGGAATTGGAGCCATAGGTATCCTCGGAAGCATCATTTGGGGAGTTGTAGTTGGACAAAATTATTACATAGCTAGTGGAACCGGCTTTATCATCTCTATTATAGGATCTCTATCGTCTTTTATTACAGCTCTTTTATTATATGCAGCAGGCGAAGCGATTCAACTTTTACAGAATATCAACGACAAAGTATCAAATAACGACCCTGCTATTCCTACAGATAAAGCAGGTGAAAAAGCAATTGATTATGATCAACTACCCAAACTGTAGAATTAAATTTATGGGAATAAGGCAAGAGAATAGAGGGTATCTTATACTTTAGTTCCCTTGTCATAGAATGACACAAACAACAATGCTATACTGGCATCAGTAAGAAAGTTCATTTCGGTGGGCTTTCTTTTTTTGCGCGCCTGCGCCGCATCGACCACCGACGACGCAGGGGTGCCTTTGACAATAGGCGGAACGCGGACGGTGACTCTTAAAGACTTTGCCGTCCCTTGCCGCACGAACGAAAAACCTACGGAGGAAGAAATGAAAACGACATGGAACGATATCAAAACAGCGGTGTATCGGCTGATGTACCTCGAGGACAGCGAAACGGCGGAGTATGAAAAGTATCTGCCCGACGCGGCGAATTACGCGTTTACCGAGATCGCGCGAAGCGTGCAACCGATCATCGCGACGTATAACGTGTCGCAAATGCCGATCGAAAATCTACTACACAAAAACGACAGCGACATACTGCATACGACAGAAGACATCATTGTATCGACCGAAAAAGACGCGAAAGCGTATTTTTTTGAATGTGACGGAAACGGAACATGCGAGATCACCTATCACGATGGCTCGACGGATTTGATCACCATGGCGTCCGACAGAACGTATAAGACGTATCGCGGATTTTTGACGACGGCGGGACCGGTCACACTAAAATTTACGGGCGAACATGCCTACCATGTGATCAACCTCGCTTTGTACCCGTGCACGTTCGGGGATACGACTGACGACATACCGACCTACGGAAACTATAAACGCTACGACATGCTGGAACTCACAAACGATGAAGAGAAAGGACGGATGTTCTTATCGTTCCTCGAAGATACGCCCGCGGTTGTGGCTATCAACAACACCGAGCGAGGGGACTTTGAAACGCCTGACTACTTTACCGAGCGCGGCAGCGTGATCTATCTAAACGCAAAGGAAGCGGGACAGTTTCAGATCTTCTACAAGCAATATCCGACAAAGATCACGGCCTCGACAGCGGATGACTTTGAACCCGAGATAACGCCCGAAGCGTGCGCGTTGGTGCCTCTGCTTATGGCGTGGCGGATACTGAAAGACGATGACGAACGAAAAGCAATGCTCTATTTCAACGAATACCAAAGCGCGAAAGCGGCCGTGATGCGACCCTTGACCGTCGGCGGATCGGTGAAAGTGTGGGGCGGGGAAGCGGGTTTGGCGAGGTGAGGGGGTTGATCGATACGTTTTACACACTCGACATTCTCTCTCAACGCTATTCTTTCAATCAACCCAATCAATCAATAAACAACGGAGGTAACTGCGTATGACGACCAAGATGAGCGGCGCTTCGACTTACGCGCTCGCGCAGCGGACATACGCCGACTTGGCAGGGGTGGACTTTTGCAATATCCCCTCACAGGTCGCGCTGAACCGCTCGCCCGACGCGCTGAATATCTACAAAAACTATCTTTCGACGAACGGACAAGCGATCGAAACCAGACCGGGGATCACAAACCTCGGAGCAACGGGGTCACATATCTACGGACTGCATATCCTCGGCACGAAATGCCTGATACACTACGGGACGAATTTATCGAAATGGGACACGTTTCCGTCATCGATCGAAGACAGCGGAGACTTGGATTCTTCACTACATTCAATGAACGAAGCGACTTCGACCTCATTTGTGTTCGGGGACAAACTCTATATCAACGACGGCGTGAACTACCTCGCCTACGACGGAGCGACACTCTCCGAAGTCAAGGCTGACGCGACGATACCGACAACACGGATCGCGGCGGACCCCGACGGCGGAAACGGTGAGCTGTATCAAGAGATCAACTTACTCAGTCCTTACAGAGACAACTCCTTTATCGGGGACGGATCATCGACAGCGTATTATTTGGACGCGACGGGACTTGACGATAGCGGGACTTATACGATGCAAGCATGGATCAACGGGAACTTAATGACTGAGGGCAGCGGGTTTACCGTGAACCGTACGACAGGGGTGGTGACATTCTCGAGCGCACCTTCTTCTCCATCCACAACGGGAACGGACAATGTAGTGATCCGCTACAGTAAGACGGTGTCCGCAAATGTCTTAAAGATAGAAAACTGCACGCTGACGAAGACCTTTGACAACCGCGTGTTTTTCAGCGGGAACGAGGATCACCCGGGCATGATCTTCCACAGTGAATTGGACGATCCGTCTTACATTCGAGAGACGGCGTACTACATCGACGGGGAAGACAGCTCGAACATTAAAGCATTGATACGCGGTTCGGGCATGCTGATCGTCGTGAAAGAAGACGAAGGAAACGGCGCGAAAGTATTGATACACACACCGTCACTTAACAGCTCGATCGGTAAGATATACCCCGTGACATCGACGGAGATATCACTCGGCGCGATCGGGTTCGGGCTAAACTTTTTTGACGATATCGTCTTTTTGAGCCCAATGGGACTGGAGGTACTGCGCTTTTCGGAATCGTCCGTGGCTTTGGATCACCGCAGCACCATGATCGACAGAAAGCTGATCTCGGAATCGGACTTAAAGAATTGCCAAACGGCTGTATGGAACAACTATCTACTGATGCTCATCAATGGCAAGATATACTTGGCCGACCACAGGCAAATATTTCGCGGCGAACAAAGCGCAGAGTATGAGTGGTATGTGTGGGACAACATCGGCGTGGTCGAGAGCGACACCTTGCAAGAAGCGACGGTGCTTGCGACTTACGAAGGTGAGCTTTACATCGGCTGCAAGAACCGGGATGTGGCGGTATTTAACGGATTGGATGACGAAGGGCGGTTGATAGAGAGTTATTGGACGACACCGCCCGATGATTTCGGAGCGCCCGCAAGATTGAAATCCGTGATACGACGGGGCGGGATCGCTCAAATCAAACGCATATCGAACTCAGTGATCAAACTGGATGTGCAAACGGACAAAGAAAGCTGGGTGAATGTGCTACGCTCTGTATCTTCGGGTTTTACATTTGCAGAGTATCCTTTCCCCGGTGAAAACTACCCCGATGAGATCACAGATTTTTCATTCGGCACAGGGGTTCGCGGAAAGATCGTATACCGATTCAACAGACGCAGGATCAAAGACATCTCTTTAAAATTTTATTCGGACGAGATCGGTAAGCCTTTCGGGTTGTACGAAGCGACCTTGCAGGCAGCGATCATGAATTATACCAGAAAATAGGAGGCAGTTATGCAACTTTCAGAATGTAATGCAAAAGTCAATTATATTAGCGAACTTCAAGATTCACCCTCTTTGACAACGGCTGAATTGAAAGCAGCTTTCGACGCAGGCGGAGAATCGATCAAAACGTATCTTGAAGCTACGTTGCTCCCTGAATTGGAGGCAGGGATCCCCGATGTAGTGAACGATTTAACGACAGGCGGAACGACAGCGGCGCTTTCTGCGGAACAGGGCAAGACTTTAAACACCAACAAGCAGGACAAGGTCGCGAACGTATCCGACACGGAGATCAGTTATTTGAACGGGGTCACATCAGCGATACAAACGCAATTGAACGCTAAACAAAAGACGATAAGTTACGGAACAAGCGCACCGAGCGGCGGAGTAAGCGGTGATATCTTTTTGAGGTACAGTTAGATGGCACTCAGCGGTTACGGTGATTTTACCGATATAAACGGTGTTATACATCAACGTGTATATTGGCGAGCTGTCGCCGATGTGCCCAATAACAGATATAAGATGTACTGTAAATTATGGCTATCGAGGGATTCTACTTGGGCTACGCATGATGCAACACATAGACATAGAGTAGACTTCTATGGCGGCGGTGGGTCAGTATATGATACGACAATGAGCATCTATGTTCGTGATCCCGGGAATACCATCGGAGACTATGACGGATATCAAAGAGATTCAGATCATCATACAGAATTTGAGTTTTGGGTAAATTGCGATCCTGACGGAACATGTGACTTTACTCTTACAGGAAAGTTGACTTGCACAGCATATTTCGGTTCATCTTATTTTCCGACAAACGGTATATCTTATGCTTATGCGGATGTCCACTTGGATCAGATCCCGCGCGGATCAGTGATCAACTCTGTATCGAACTTCAATTTGGAAGATACGTTCAGCGTTTCGGTCACAAAATACTCGAGCTCATTCACGGACACGCTTGCGATCAAATACAGTTCAACAACGATCAAAACGATCACGGGGTACACGAGCGGCATGGCGATCAACTTTTCCGACACCGAGATCCTTACGGCATACAACGCGCTCGGGAGCAACATGAGCGGAACCTTTACGTTTACGACAACGACCAAAAGCGGAAGCACGACTATCGGCACGGACAGCGAAACGGCAACGGGCACAGTGAAAGGCACGATGTATCTGAATAACGGCGGAACGTGGGAACGCGCGGTGCCGCACTTAAACGTCGGCGAAACTTGGAAACGATGTATCGCGTATTTCCACGATGGGGATGATTGGCAGCGAGGAATAGGATAAAGAAAGGCAGGTCTTAAAAGCGATATGGCAAACGAAGCAAACACTTATGCCGAGGATATGAAACGACTGCGGGAAGACGCGATCAACGAAGCGCTTACGCAGTACGAACTGCAAAAAGACTATATGAACAAGCAGGCGGACGCGGCGCATAAAGAGACGAACCGAGCGAGCATAAAAGACTATAAAAACTACGTTGATTCGTACGGTATCCAAAGCGAATCATTAGCGGAAGCGGGTCTAAAATACAGCGGTGCGGCTGAAACGAGTTACGCCAAAGGCTACAACGCCTATCAAAACGCGCTGGCAAACGCAGCCTCTACGGCGCAGGGCACGAAAGATGAAGCGAACAATACCTACTTGGGCGCGGTGGCGCAGGCGAACGCTGACAAGTTGAACGTGGAAGCGGATTATTACAACACGCTACTGAATAATCATTGGAATCAAACGCAGCTTGATTATTACAACAGTATGTTAAAGCAATCTTAATGCGTATAAAGGAGAAACGATATGGCTGAAAAAACACCGCAGGAGATCTTGGACGATCTGCACGCGGCGCAGATAGAAGCACAGAAGGCGGGGCTGATCGATCAGCGTGAGAAGACTGACGCGGTCATTGGAGAGGCTGTAGGTGCGCAAACGAAAGAGAACACCGGCGCGGGCGCGGACTATAACAATTATCAAAAAACAAATGCGGGCAAAAGCGAAACGAGCGGGATGTACGCCTACAACGCGTACCGAAGCAGACTTTCGGCGGCGGCAAAAGCGGCACAAAACGCGAAAGAGAAAGCGGACCTTTCCTACAACATGACGAAAGCGAACGCAAACGCAAATCTAAGTAACGCGCAAGCGGCGGAAAAAGCGGCGCGCAATGAACAGTATTGGAAGCAACAGCAGTGGGACTATCAATTGGCTGCGGATGAAGCGGCGAAGCAGGCGGCAGAAGAGGCAAAGCAAGCGAGCAGAAGATCGTATTCAACTAGCGCTACAGATAACTCAGCAGCGAGAGCCGAAGCAGGGGCGCTTGCTATGAAACCGATTGATACGGTAATGGATATTGTATCAAATATGAAAGGTCAGTCTGATGAAGGTCAGAACAAGCGGCAGGACAATAAGATTCCGGACAGACGAGGGAAAGACTTTGCGAGAAACAAAAATGAAGCTTTTAACGAATTGATATCTCAAGCACAGTCTATCAGCGATGACGGAAAATTGCGCGTATCTAAGAAAGACCGTGAGAAGATCCTAAATGAAGCGATAGCGTTGGGGTATGACAAAAACAGTGATGAATACAAAGCGTTGTTGTTCTACTTGAAAGGGCGCGCGGGTACGAGCAGTTATTATTTGTAAGGGGGGCAGCATGAAAAGCAATACAACGATGACACTTCCGACAAGTACGGACAGGACGACATTCGAGATCACAAAAGATTTGTATAAGATCGCGGATATAGTATAAAAGCAGGCGCATGTGCGCCTGCTTTTTTGTATGTAATGAAAGTAAATTTGTGTCGATTATAAGTTTGCGGTATATGTTTGTTGCGGGATCTGTTTATTAACGAAGCTGAAAATATCAGCTTGTGCTAATGCTTGTTCATTGTAAAATTTATCTTCATTGGTATTACCGTAAATGAATGTCAATTCGTTGAGTGTATTATCTGCTTGAATATATTGAATAATTACTTTGTTGATAAGCGCTTCTTGCTCAACAGGTGTACCAAAGCGCCCGACTAGATCTCGCTCCAATGCTTTGATTTCAGTAGTTTTGAATAATTGGATCTGTGTATATTGAATATAGTAGGTTATAGTAGGCGTTGATCGGGTCATGATCGTTAATTTTTCATCATCAGCTAAAAGATAGCAGAGATCGCCTTTTGGTATTTTAGGCAGTACGGAATCGGATTGGCATAAGAGTGAAGCTTTCGCATGATGTTTCGAAATCATTTCTTTAGCTTCATTCTGCAAAGATATCTTGTTTTCTTCTTTGATATCTTCTCGCTGTTTTTGAGCTTTTGATACTTTATTTAGCTGAGCATAAGCATAGAAAGATATAACACAAACTGCGATTAAGAAAAGATATGTCATTCTTAAAACCCCCATAAGACGTATGCGTTAATTATAACATATAAACAAAGGGACATGGCTAATTTTTACAATCCGTTATGCAACCCGTCTTTGAGAATATCGCTTATTCGGGAGAGGACTATACATTCAAGAATAACCCCGTGACTGTCACTTTGGATGATGTGTACGACGGGCTGGTCGGCGGGATCATGGGCACTGCTTTTGAGAGCGTGGGAATGGTGCCGAAAGATAGCGCAGTCGACACAGACATTCAAACGAAGGCAGACACAAATACAAACCCGTCCGCAAAAGTGAAAAACAAATCCGACGGTAAACTCTCAAATATTTTCGACAGCGTGACACGCAAGACTTTGGAACAACTGAGCGAAGCTCACGCGATGGCGGCGGACGAAGCGGTGACGGACGCTTACGCGGAGCGTTTGAAAAGTGAGGGCGTGAACAGTGATATGACGGAGAGTTATAAGAAACAATCCGCAGGCAGCAGAACAAACAAGGCTTCTGCGGTTGAGCATATTTTAAAACTCAAAGGAGAGTATGGGGAAGCGATCAAGGCGAAAGTTGAGAAGATTGTAAGTAAGGGGAAGACACAAAACACAGACTCGAATATTGCGAACTCCGATCAAGTATCTATAGAACCCGGCGAGAAGTTACAGACAACACAGCCAAACACTTTAGACACTATGACCGACACGCAAGTCGATTCATTGTACAAGACGACTGTCAATGAATATGCGGATATGTTACGGGCGGAAGATTTCAGCGAAGCACAGATCGAGAACTATCTTGATATAGCGATGAAGACAACAGGGGTCGAGAACCAGAAGAGCGCGATCGTGAAGTTGCAAGGGGAGATGGGGAATGGAAATGCGTTGAACCCTAAACCGAATGATGCTACAATAGCATTAAGCGAATCTCCACGGATCGTTTCGAGCAACGAAGCTGTATTGGAAGCGCTACCGCAAGCATATCAAGATATTTTTGCGGACGGAAAACTGATACATATATTACTCGGCGAAGTCGTTAAAGGACAGGCAAAAGGCTTTCATTATGAAGGAATGCCTGAACCGATCGGACGCATTATTCCCGGCACGGAATTTGGGACTGATTCATTTGGAATATACAAAGCACAAGTTGAGATCAATGGCATCAAAAAGAAATCGAATGAGGGATACTCGACATTCTTCCCGAAACAATGGAGCGCTCAAGAAGTGGTTGAAGCTATCAATGAAGCGTATGATTCGAGAGGATATATTCGAGGTAACACATATAAAGGCATTACCAATTCGGGTATAGAAATAGAAATGTATATCAATAAGGATAGTAAGATAATATCTGCATATCCGAAATATGGGAGGGAATGATCGTAATGAAATATTCGTATGAATTTGAAGATCGTGTACTGAAAAATGGAAATATACAAAGGAAAACGCTACTTATTCATTTGGACCCAAAGTTGGATATGGTATCAAGCTTTTTAGAATCCGACATTCAAGGTGGAAGCGTGCAATACGTTTTGGATAACATCGATAAAGTGCTAAGCGGAGAATTAGACCATATGGAAATGACGGGCAATTTATGCGATGTAAATATCTATAAAGATAAAACAACGATAGAAAACTTGTTTAACGAGGATGAATACAGCGAGATCGAGACGATAGAACTCCGAGAGTTTGTGGTTTTGTGGGGCGAAGAGACAAAGCGGTTTTACAAAGAGAATCGGTAAAGCAAAGCAGGCGCGAAAGCGCCTGTTTTTTTTATTTGCACTTGCAGCATTGATATTATTGGGTAATGATATCCCGCAATCTTCGATAACTACTAATGTTCAAAAATTGGTGGATAGTGAATTTAAAATGTTCAGTGTCTAATTCCAATGAAGATATGAAGTTAAAAAAGCACCCCTTAGGGGGCGCTTTTTTTATTTGTAATGATATGGCGGAGAGCTATAAGAAACAATCCGCAGGCAGCAGAACAAGCAAGGCTTCGGCGGTCGATCATATTTTAAAACTCAAAGGGGAGTATGGGGAAGCAATCAAGGCGAAAGTGGAGAAGATCGCAGGCAGTGGGAAGGCAACTGAGCCTTCGATCCAAAGGATAACAAGTAATACTGTTACATCTGATGTAAGCGTTAAGTCAGAATTGAGCGATGCAGACATCACAACCAAACTCGAGACCAAAAGCAAGTTTACCGATACACAGCTTGAGAATATGAACAAGACTCAGCTTTACCATACGCTTCGCACATTGGCGATGAACACGGACGTAAAACTCGAAAGTGATGCGGATATCCTTGATACGGTCATCGCGATGAAAGACAGCGAAGATGTCGCAGGAATGAAAGATTTGGTGAAGGAGTTGCAGGGCGATGTGTCGAATGATAATGTGTTGCGGGATGATGGTGAGGGTGGTAGAATAGAGGCAGATAAAATTGATAAAATCACAAGAGAGAGCATCAATACAAAACTGACTACATATTTACTTGATTTTAATCATTCTTCAGGTCACAGTAAAGCAAAATGGTTTAAAGAAGCACTTGGATTTACACAAGATAATTCTGTTGAACTTGCAAAGCAAATTGTATTTGATCCTCAGAAAGTAATTGTAAAAACAGAGAATATTTATGGAATTAAATACAGCCAGTTTATTGCTATCAAAGGTTTAAATGGCCGAACGATTGCTGTTCAATTTGTTTGGATAAAAAACAAAGATGGGATTATTAGATTGGTTACTGCAATTCCAACAAAAAAATAAATTTGGAGGTTGAAATGTTTAAAGAAAATGATTTTGTCGAAGCTAACACAGATCTTTCTAATTGTGTTTTAAAAGGGGATAGGGGAATAATTGTATTGGTATATCAGAAACCGTCTTTAGCTTATGAGGTTGAATTTATTGATATGCAAGGGGATACTAAAGAATTGTTGACAGTACAACCCGAGGATATAACATCAGTTCAATAAAGTAGGTATAAATTATACGATTAATAAGCAGAAAAATAATTGTAGATAATCAACAATATGCTAAAGTAGGAGATAGGTTATATTCAAAGCATGCTGTAGATAGAATGCAACCAAGCGGGAATCGCTTTGGACCTAATATTTATCAAGGGATCAATGGAAATGTGCATGGCAGGAGTATTGCTCCTCAATTTGTTGAAGACGTTATAAATTCCGTTGAACCTATTCAACAAGAGAATGGTGTTATGGTATATATATCCGGTTCTGTTAAAGTTGTTGTAAATGATCAGGGTGCAGTGATTACTATCGTTACATATATAGGAAGGTAATGAACATGAAAACTTTAGAAAATGTAATAAGCCTATGTAGATCTTTCATTAATGGGGACTATGGTTTGGAAGAATTTCAGCATAAACTTGAAGCGGTGATTCTTCCTGATGAATATAAATATACTTTAGAAAAAGATCAGCATAATATGGTTAATTACCTTGAAGAGATTCGATTCACATTATTGGAAGAAAACCAGAGAAAAGAAGCAGTTAAAGTTGCTGAAAAGTTTATTAATACAGTCATAAAATATATTAACAAATAACAGTTGTAAACAGGCGCGAAAGCGCCTGTTTTTTTTTATTGTCGGCGGTAAACTCTCAAATATTTTTGACAGTGTGACACGCAAGACTTTGGAGAAACTGAGCGAAGCCGATGCGATGGCAGCGGACGAAGCGGTAACGGACGCTTACGCGGAGCATTTGAAAAGCGAGGGCGTGAGCAGTGATATGGCGGAGACGTTTAAGAAACAATCCGCAAACAGCAGAACAAGCA
Source organism: uncultured Anaerofustis sp. (assembly GCA_963674555.1). Classification (GTDB taxonomy): domain Bacteria; phylum Bacillota; class Clostridia; order Eubacteriales; family Anaerofustaceae; genus JBGMEA01. The sequence continues at coordinate 1,565,349 of OY771429.1, forward strand.
AGGCTTCTGCGGTTGAGCATGCCGTAAAAGTTATGAGTGAGTACGGAAATGCGATCAAGGCGAAAGTGGAGAAGGTCGTAGGCAGAGGGAAGGCACAAAGTTCTGATACGGATATCGCAACCAAGCTCGAGACCAAAAGCAAGTTTACCGAAACAGAACTGAAAAGCATGGACACAACACAGCTTCAAAACATTGTTACTCAACTTGCGCCAAAATATCGTGAAAGTCTGAAATCAGTGGGTTTAAACAGCAATATAGTGGACACACAGGTAGATGCAATGGTTTCTTCTCAGGACGTAATGGAACTTGTGAAGAGTGCCGATGTGATGCAAAAAGAATTGGGACTTAAAGATAATGTGCAAATTACGGCAGATGAAACGAATGTGTTTGAAAACGAACTGAACGATGATAGAATTGATACAAACAACACCTCTGTTTTCTCGACCAATCAAGAAGTGTTTGATGCTTTAAAGCAAACCGAGATATTCAGAGATCGTGATGTAATCGAACATGTATTGCTCGGAGATGTTAAAAACAGACAGGCAAAAGGTTTTCATTATGAGGGCATGCCTGAACCGATCGGTCGGATCGTTCCCGGGACAGAATTTGGAACCGACTCATTCGGCGTATATAAAGCGCAAGTTGAGATCAATGGTATCAAAAAGAAATCAAATGAGGGGTATTCCACATTCTTTCCGAAACATTGGAGCCCGCAAGAAATTGTTGACGCGATCAATGAAGCCTATGATTCGAAAAAATATATCGTTGGGAATACATATTCAGGGACTACAAACAATGGGATAACAATAGAAATGTATTTAGATAAAAAAGGCAAAATCATATCTGCATATCCAATTTATATGGAGGTCAAATAAATGAAATATCAATATAAATTTGAATCAGTCGAAATGGATAACGGATCGAAATTATTGGTTATGAGAGTAGATCAATCGATCTATATGGTATCTTCTTTCTTGTTTTCCGACATTCAAGGCGGAAGCGTACAGTATGTTTTGGATAATATCGATAAAGTGTTAAACGGAGAATTAGAGCATATGGAAATGACAGGTAATTTATGCGATGTGAATATCTATAAAGACAAAACAACGATAAAGAACTTGTTCGATGAGGATGAATACAGCGAGATCGAGACAACGGAACTGAGGGAATTTGTGGTTTTGTGGGGAGAAGAAACAAAGCGGTTTTACAAAGAGAATCAGTAACGTAAAGCAGGCGCGAAAGCGCTTGTTTTTTTATTGCCCTTTTAAGCGAAGAGCAGAACAAGCAAGGCTTCAGCGGTTGAGAATATTTTAAAACTCAAAGGGGAGTATGGGGAAGCGATACGCACCCGAATTGAAAAATTAGGTGCTTAATTATTATAGTAACGAGCTGTTCGTTTTTTATATTGGTTGCATCCTTATGCACTTGTATTGAAAATAAACCACTTACAAAAAATGCAACATAAGCAACTATCAGTAAAACGATTATCCATTTCTTATTCATAATACTTTTCATATACATGTCTTCTCTCTGAATATTATTATATATTATACCACATATTTAGGATGTAGTTTCTTTGTAATAAAATAAAGAAACAGAATGAAAGTTAGGATATTTCGGCAGGGTCTGATCCCGTCATGGTTTGGCAAAGAACACGGTGCTATACTTAAAAACGTAAAGAGATCCGCTTAAACAGCGGATTTCTTTATTTTCGTTCAAACATAGGAAAGGCGGATCGACGAACTTGGTAAACAGAACTCTCTTTTATGAAGAACTAAACAAACTGCAAAACAAAAAAACAAACATCATTCAATCCGCATTGGATGGCAGGATGAGCGCGATCGAAGCGGCAACGAACCGAAGAAATGCCGTAAGAACGCAAACGGGTGGAAGCGATCCGATCCCAAGTTTTATCCGAGACAGTCGGTCTTCCGCTCCGAATAATGATGAAAACACAAACGGCTATACACTCGATACCGATTCGATGCGAACTTCACTGGAACATGTTAAAGCGGTAAGAGAAGCGGCAGAAGAAGCGGAGCGTTTAAGAAAAGAAGCCGAAAGGTTGCAAGCTCAAAGTGTGCGTAAGCAAACAACGTATGTCGAAAACACCGAACAGACGATTGACGGGATAATCATAACGCCGTCACAACGTAAAGCTGCGGCGAGTGCCGCTATGTCAAAATATAATGAGCAGGCACAGGCGGCGGCATATATTATGAGCGAAACATCGAAATATCCGTCCATGCACGCGGAGTACGAAAAAGCGGCGGCGGATTACAAAAAAGCGACGGCACAATACGAGCTTGCGCAAAAGGAATATAACAAAGCAGTTAAAGACGAAAAAGCTTATAAAGAGTCCGACGCATACAAAGAAGAACAACGACTGGCGCAAACGCCGATAGAGAACGCGACGACGGTCGATGAACTTAAACACAACTTAAATATTTATCAATCACAGACGGAAGCTTTGCAGTTGCAACTGAATTCGAATTACTTGATTTACGATGTGGATATGTACGAAGAGGCATCGCAAGCGTACAAAACATCCTCCGCTTTGCAAACACAGACACAACAAGCGTACAATGCGGCGGTCGATAAAGAGATCGAAGCACACCGAGAAGAATATCTCGCGCAAGGATATCATGCGGCAAACTTTTGGGACAACACGGCTCTTAGCGTATTGCGGGGTTATTATGAATCAAAGTATTACAAAGAGATGGCGCTCGAAGCCTTGGGCTTTGAGAATCAATCCGACTATTGGGCAGAGAAGCTGGAAGACGACAAGTTTAAGTTCTTCTCGGATAATTACGCCGACCAAGCCGTATCGGGGGCGTCGGGCGTGGTCGGACAGATGGGCGCGGAGGTGTTATCCTATGAAACGTTCTTTACAACCGTGGCAGCGGTCGGGTTTGCGCTTGCCGCGGGCAACGCGGGTCCCGGGGCTTTGCTTCCCGAAGAAGTATTTACGATCCCCGCGGCGCTTGCGTACGGGATCAACTCAGGTATGGCGGTCACGGGCGCGCAGATCGAGATGGGCATGGCGTATGTCGAAATGATCGAGGCGGGCGTGGACAGAGACACCGCGGTATTGATATCGATCGGGGTGGGTTTCGCAAACGGCATTCTGGAATCTATACAGATCGGCGATCTGATCACAGGATTTAAAGTGTTGGACGCGGCGGGAGTGGATAATACATTCACCAAGCAGTTGACGAGATATTTGGTCGATCAGGGGCAACATATTGTTGCTGAAACCGCAGAAGAAGTAGTTCAGGAGATGGTCACGATCGCGGGTGTGAATGCGGGCAAAGCGGCAAGCGGACTTGAGACGGACAGTCTTTCAGATATCGGACAGCGCTTAAAGGACACGGCGGTCAGTTCGGCACTTACGTTCGGGGTATTGAATGTGGCGGGGTTGTCGGGGCGGTTGGCTAACAAGGCTATTACGAGAGAGAGTTTGGGGAATTTATCCGCACAGGAATCGCACGCGGTCAACAAAGCTGTAACCGCAAAGTACGCGGAGCAATTAAAACAAGAGGGCGTATCGCAAGAGCATATCGATACGTATGTCAAGCAGTCTGAAAAGAACGCGACGAGCAAAGAGGCAGCGGACACACATACGGCGAGTGTGGTCGATGAGATGAATACGCTTAATGATCAAAAAACGCGTGTCGCTCAAACTTCCGCGGTATCGGATTTCAATGTACAACAACGAGTTGTATTAACTGATTCGGATATCACAACTAAGCTCGAGACCAAGACGGCATTTACCGAAACCGAACTGAAAAGCATGGACACAGCGCAGCTTCAAAGCATTGTGAAGTCTTTATCCGATGACTTTGCGAAGAGTTGGAAAGCGGCGGGGCTTGATCCCGTTACGGTCGATAAAAAAGTGAGTGAGATGACAAGGCAGACCGATACGGCGGAGCTTGTCAAAAGCACGCAGATCATGCAGGATGAGTTGGGGTTTGGGGAAGGTGCAACCTTGCTTGAAGATGTCGGTGATGATGGGTTGAATATTGATGATGAACATGATAAGATTGACACATCCGAGTTGTATCGAAAAGATAAGAATACAGGGCGGTTTGCACAGTTTGAAATCCCAATGCAGAAACGATATGTAGTGCGGATCGCAAAGAAGTACGGTGTTGATATCAGCGGTTTGAAGATTTCTATTCAAAGAGATATTTATCTTGTGAATATAGATATTTGTGGGAGTACAAACACAAATAATCTCAATAGAGTAGACTTATATCCAAGAGCTTTTCTGAATGAAGAGCAGTTGATTAGAACCCTTCTGCATGAAAAATGTCATTTAGCACAATATGTTAAATACGGTGAGAGATATGTGGAAAACCATATTTCAGACATGGAAAATGAAGCAAGGTCATATGAAAACGAAATGTATGATAAAATTATAAAGGGGTTTAATAATGATTAATAAGTGGTTAGAAACCTTTAGTAGATTGCAAACACATGAACATGCAGAATGTCCAAATTGCAAACGGATAGATCATTTGGAGTATCAATTGATTTTATTGGATGAAGAAACACGAGTTGGATTTGGTATCATCTGGTGCAATTCATGTTTACATGGATATCGGATGTCGAGAATGCTGTTTAGTGAAGATTCGGTTGATTTAATTCCTTCAGCGGAAGCAAAACTACCTGATAATATTCAATATGATAATTAGTTCTCTTTTTTTAAGCGCCCCATTGGGGCGCTTTTTTTATTGCCGTAAATATAACCGTAACCGCAAAGTACGCGGAGCAATTAAAGCAAGGCGGGGTATCGCAAGAGCATATCGATACTTACGTTAAACAGGCGGAGAAGAATGCGACGAGCAAAGAAGCGGTGGACGCACATACGGCAAGTTTGGTTGAGGAGATGAATCAAGCGCAGAGGGCGCAGGCAGGAGACGCTACACCCGCATCTACTCGAGCATTCTTTAACTCGGACGGCAGTTACAACCAAAATGTGATTGCTAAGACAAAGCTGACCGATGTCGATATGACCAAGCTGATCGAGAACAAAGTAGCGTTTACGAACGAGCAGATCGGTAATATGAGTAAGAAGCAATTACGTTATGCGCTGAACGCGTTGATGACGTCTTTTGTTGAGCAGACCAAGAACAATAAAGCATTTGCCGAAGTGCCGTTATTGATCGAAAAAGCGCAGAAGACCTCCGACATCAAAGGTATGCGAGATTATGTAAAAATGATGCAGGCGCAAGTCACAATGAACGATGAGACGAGCAACGCACTCATTACGATGTTGACGGTTATCGATTGCGGGATGAGGGTGAGAGTGGTAGAATGGACGTAGATAATTTAGATATTCTTAAAGCCGATATATCTTTTGATGTTGTTTCTAAAATAATATCTACTGAAAAAGGTTACAGACCAGAAGCCAATACATATTTGTCTCAGAAATATATTGATACACATTTAAGGATGTTTCGAGGGGGCGTTACAAAAATTGCGGCAGAGAAGCCGAACAGAGCACTAGGTTCACCTTTGGGTACTTACGTTATGCCAAAGTCTAGTGCAGATATATTGATAAGTCAGGTCAATGGAGATATTACACAACTTGAAAATCTACTTGGACTTTCTCCGGGTTATTTGGGTATGCACCCAGTGCGAATTGATATAGAAAATCCGCATGGTTTAAGAATGCCGAATGGTAATGAAGTCGGAGCAAACGAACAATGGACACCCGGGGGTTATACAAGTGGTGGAACTCCTGAAGCAGTAATAGATCAAGTACCTTTAGAAAAGTTAATTGTTACAGAATTATTTCAATAAGGAGTGTGTTATTTATATGAGTATAATATTTTCGGATTATGGAATTGAAATCAATGAAGAAAACGGGAAGTATTTTTTAGAATATGACGAGGGTGAATTGGTCCCCAAATTCCGCAAAATTGAGATATCTTCTGAAGATGCAGAAAAGGCGCAGAAGAGTCCTAAAGATGCTTATGATGTTATTATTGCATTTCAAAACAAAGAGTTACGGGAAAAGAAGTAAAAGATTGATAAAGCAAGCAGGCGCGAAAGCGCCTGTTTTTTTATTGCACCGCAAACGGCATTTTGGAATCCGTGCAGCTCGATGATGTATTTAAGGCATTTAAGATACTCGACAAAACAGGACTGGATAACACATTCACAAAGAGGCTTACGCAATATCTTCTCGATCAAGGCGTACATATCGCAAAAGAGACGGGGCAGGAAGTGGCGCAGGAGATGGTCACGATCGCGGGTGTGAATGCAGGCAAAGCGGCAAGCGGACTTGAGACGGACAGTCTTTCAGATATCGGACAGCGCTTAAAAGACACGGCTGTCAGTTCGGCACTCACGTTTGGGATGTTGAATGTGGCGGGGTTGTCGGGGCGGTTGGCTAACAAGGCTATTACGAGAGAGAGTTTGGGGAATTTATCCGCACAGGAATCGCACGCGGTCAACAAAGCTGTAACCGCAAAGTACGCGGAGCAATTAAAACAAGAGGGCGTATCGCAAGAGCATATCGATACGTATGTCAAGCAGTCTGAAAAGAACGCGACGAGCAAAGAGGCAGCGGACACACATACGGCGAGTGTGGTCGATGAGATGAATACGCTTAATGATCAAAAAACGCGTGTCGCTCAAACTTCCGCGGTATCGGATTTCAATGTACAACAACGAGTTGTATTAACTGATTCGGATATCACAACTAAGCTCGAGACCAAGACGGCATTTACCGAAACCGAACTGAAAAGCATGGACACAGCGCAGCTTCAAAGCATTGTGAAGTCTTTATCCGATGACTTTGCGAAGAGTTGGAAAGCGGCGGGGCTTGATCCCGTTACGGTCGATAAAAAAGTGAGTGAGATGACAAGGCAGACCGATACGGCGGAGCTTGTCAAAAGCACGCAGATCATGCAGGATGAGTTGGGGTTTGGGGAAGGTGCAACCTTGCTTGAAGATGTCGGTGATGATGGGTTGAATATTGAGTCGAAAGATGGTACGATACAGTCAAGCGAGATGTCTCGAATAGGTGATTCTGAGTCTAATTTTGATATCATTGATCAGCATTTTTTTAATCAAGTCAAAAATAGATGTAAACAGCAGGGAATCATCATTCAGCAAAGCATTGAAACAGATCAGTATTTAAAATCAAAAAGATGTGAAGGAATTACCTATAACCATAACACTATCTTACTGAAAACAAATCCAACTGTGTCGTCTGTATTTGAAGAATTGATACATGCTACGCAATATCGAGAAGGTAGAAATGATGGCACATATAAAAGTCGTTTATTGAATGAGATTGAAGCACAAAGAAAGCTGATAAAGTATCAAGAGAGTTATGGCATTTCGGATCAAGCCAATGAACAGACCCTCAAGGCGTTGAATTATTATTTGAAAGAATTAGAGAGGATAACAGTAGATGATTAATCAGAAGGCTATAATCAAGAATCTTTTTATCATGGATGATATTACACTGATTGAACTACAAGGAGTTGACCCTAATTTAATAAAACCAGGGATGGAAATTGTTTTTGCCGATGACCAGACGAGAACAATCGACTCTATTCCGATGGTAGATTATACAAAACCTGAGGACATATCAAAATTTATCACTGTCGGAATAAAGAGTAGTGAGTGGCTTACTGAACAATGTATAGGACAAAAAGTTAATATAAAGTAATTTACTGAATCTAAAAAAATGAAATATCTGATATATCAAGGGTTAACCAATCATAAGATAAAAGGTAAGTATGGACATTCTAAGAAAAATAATTATTGGGAAACTTCAGGTATTTTAGAGAAAGAAGCATTTGCACATATGTTTGAAGCAATGATGATTAAAGGAGAGAAGCTAAAGATTTTCAAAGATTATTTTCCGAACAGTTTCGAATATTTTCATCAAATAATAAATAGGTTAGGAGAGCAGATATGAATGAAAACGAATTGGCAGAATTTGAGTTGCATGAAGAGTATTTACAAATTGTACCGGAAGGATCAGTTTTAAGTCCTGATATGTTAAAGCAAGAATATGCTACGAGTGACTATATTATGTCAGTTTACAGAAAATGTGTAAATGAGAAAAAACCTTATTGGCAAGTTGTACCGAAAGAGCATTTTCTTGAGGATATGCCTGATTCGGATTATTAAAGAAAAGCGCCCCCTCTTGGGGCGCTTTTTTTGTTGAGATAGATTTATAAAGCAGGCGTGGACAGAGACACGGCGGTATTGATATCGATCGAGGTCGGTACCGTAAACGGCATTTTGGAATCCGTACAGCTCGACGATGTATTTAAGGCATTTAAGATACTCGACAAAACAGGACTGGATAACACATTCACAAAGAGGCTTACGCAATATCTGATCGATCAAGGCATACATATCGCAACGGAGACAGGGCAGGAAGTAGCGCAGGAGATGGTCACGATCGCGGGTGTGAATGCGGGCAAAGCGGCAAGCGGACTTGAGACGGACAGCTTAGAAGATATCGGGCAGCGCTTAAAAGACACTGCGGTCAGTTCGGCTCTCACATTTGGGGTGTTGAGTGTTGCGGGGTTGTCGGGACGGTTGGCAAACACTGCTATTACGAGAGAGAGTCTAACCAATTTATCCGCTCAGGAATCACGAGCCGTAAACAAAGCCGTAACCGCGAAGTACGCAGAGTAATTAAAGCAAGACGGTGTATCGCAAGAGCATATCGATACGTATGTAAAAGAGTCTGAGAAGAACGCAACAAGCAAAGAAGCGGCGGACGCGCATACGGTGAGTGTGGTCGAGGAAATGAATAGAGCGCAGAGGGTGCAGGTAGAAAACGATACAACCGCATCCCCTCGAGCATTCTTTAACACGGACGGTAGTTACAACCAAAATGTGATCGCTAAGACAAAGCTGACCGATGTCGATATTTCCAAGCTTATCGAGAACAGAGTAGCGTTCACAAACGAACAGATCGGCAATATGAATGAGAAGCAATTAAGTTATGCACTGGACGCGTTGATGCCGTCTTTCACAAAAGAGATTAAAAACAATAAGGCGTTTGCGGAAGTGCCGTTACTGATCGAGAAAGCGCAGAAAACATCCGACATCAAAGGTATGCGGGATTATGTGAAGATGATGCAGGCGCAAGTCACAACGAACGATGAGACGAGCAACGCTCTGGTCACGAATGTTGAAGATTATCGATTGCGGGATGAGGGTGACGGTGGTAGAATAGAGGCAGAAACACAGATTAAGCAAAGCCGACAAGAAACGGAAGAACAGACATTTTTTAATAAAATCAATGAGATCGGTAAACAATCAGACTTAAGCAAAACGGAAAAGGTTGAAGCGATCCAACAGGCTTTTGAAACCCTGGCTGATAAGTGGGATGTTCTTGTTCCCGCAGATGTAAAGTTCTTGACTGCTGAAGGATTTGATGAAAAAGGAAAGCCTGATTATGATTTCCCTGGTTGTTTGGGATTTGTCCCAGAAACTGTTCGTGCCATTACAAGAGATAGTTTTTCAACTTCGATATTCAGTCGTATGGGGAGCAAGTACGGAAACAATGCAAGCACGCAACGTTCCTATGGACTATTATGGAGTATTGATGAATTAGGTTTGCCGTACCTTGAGAATTATTCGGCAAGGCATACTTTTGAGATCAATGACACTTACTTTGATGCTATTGATGCGATTCGTGAGAATTCTTTGGATGGGTTGAATGAAATTATAGAGCAAAATCACGGAAAACCTGTTGATTTACTTGCATTAGACAGTTTCAAGGCTTATTATCAATATTTTACCGAACGAGCAGAAACTGAATCAAAGAAGCATGGTGTGAATGCTGATGTGACATATGGTTTAAATGGGGAAGTCGCACCATGGATCAATGCTGATGGCGAGGTTTACTTAAATGGTGGTGCTCCGCAATTTACATTTCCTTTGAACATTGACATGATGCTTAGGTTGGGAGTTATTTCGAGATATGAATAAGGAGGAATTCGATGAACAAAGAAGAATTGGCAAAGAAAATTGAAGAAGAAAACTTAGCTCCGGCATTATTGCCTTATACTATAGAATTGGATAATGTTATTCATAATGCTTCTTATATTTTTGGTTACGGCTATGAAGATGGAAAATGGAAAGTGTATGATAATAATGACCGCAGACATCAAATTATTATCAAAGAATTTGATAATGAGACTGATGCAATCGCTTATATGTATCAGTTTTTAAAAATGCATTATCGATGGGCGAAGGGTGATTACTAAAAAGCGAACAGGCGCGAAAGCGCCTGTTTTTTTATTACACGGTAAACGGTATTTTGGAATCCGTACAGCTCGACGATGTATTTACAGCATTCAAGATACTTGACAAAACAGGACTGGATAACACATTCACAAAAAGGCTTACGCAATATCTGATCGATCAAGGTGTGCACATCGCAAAAGAAACGGGGCAGGAAGTGGCGCAGGAGATGAATCATAAGGCATATTTTATAATTTTGAATATCAGGTTGAAAGAATATGACAAAAGTGGTACAATAAAATTGAAAAAGGAATGATATAATCAATATTATATCATTCTACTGGGAAAGAGGTGTTTCTTATGAAACCCGGACCGGGAACATGGAAGATGCATTTGATAGCGGTGCTGTCGATCGTCGTCGGAGGTTTTTGCCTGTTTCAACTTGCGTTCTTCTTGGCGGCGATCGTTATGAACGGTATCAGTTCGCTTATGAATACCACGGGGCAACCGCCTTATATCGGGCTTGTTGTCTATATCATCTTGATCCTCATCGCAAGTTCCTTTATCTTCCGCACGAAATGGCATGTGATCATAAAGGCTACGTATCTGACGATGCCTTTAATGATCGTTACGATCTCTGTCGCGATACTGCTGTACGAAACGCCGTGGATCGCCTACATCGCAGACGGCGCGATCTTTGCGGCACTGCTTATCTATTTGATCTCTACCAAAAAACATTGGTACTATTCGGTCGCGACATTGTATGTAGGGGTCGTGTTGCTACTTATCCAGATCTTCAATATCGAAATTTAAAATCATAAATAAAGAACGCCCAATTAGGGCGTTCTTTTTGTTATCTTTACTTAAGGCTCTTTTTCTTGCGCGCGTATCGGTAGTCTTTCATCTTCTCACCAATGGATTTCAGAATGCCCGCTATGATCATTTTATCGCTCTTTGAAAAAGCTATGGCTGATTGATAATTCTGCATCGAGAATAAGTCGTCCCGAACGGATAGCCAATAAAGTCCGTCGCCTTCGCTGTTCGGCAGCGGTTTTTGTTGTACTTCATCCAATTGTGGACTGATCCATACCGCGCTGATTAGTTCCGAATCCATGGATTCTTTGTTCGCAAGCTCCGATTCGATGTAGACTGTTACGGACATTTGGATGATATCCGCTTCGTTTTTGTACGTTTCTATAATATCGCGTAAAATACCGAAGATCGTTTCTTTGTCGGTCGCATATGATTTGAGTTTCGCGATGACTTTGATACGCGTTACGCCCATGAAGGACGTATCGATTGGTTGCGACAATGTATATGTATCTGATCTTGCTTGTGTGTTATCCATATCTTTTATCCCCCGTATCCCGTATTTGTTTATTTTTATGCTTAAATTATAGCATATTTTGCGTGGTATTATAATGTATATGTAAAAAATAATAAGCGATCATTGTTTTGCTTTATTTTTACAAGTAAAATAATAAATTGTACATACTTACGGTATATGGTAAAATAACAGTATAAATATGCAACATAGTGCATAGCAAACGGGTTTACAAAAAATAAAGGAGAGTGGGAATGAAAAGAGTGGTTTCGGTCGCATTAGCGATCACTTTGGTGCTTGTGCTTCTTACGGGTTGTTCAAGCGCGGAATTGCCGGGATTCGGCATGAAGGTAAAAGACATCAAAGACGGAGCATTCGAAGCGGCAAAAGCGGAAGGTTATACGTTCACTGAAACGAGTTACGAAGGTAACACGGAAACGTCTAACGGCGTAACATTGTCGGAATATTACTATACCGTCAATGACTATCTGTTCTTGTATATGTCATCTTCAAGCGAAGCGGGTGACGCAATCGTGATAGCTGTATATTCGGACTCGATCACAGCTGAACAGACAGATATGGCTGTAGACGAGTGGTTGGGATTGGTATACGGTGTACTGATGACCATCGATCCGCAAGCGGATTGGGATGAGTTCGACGCGATGTTTATATCGAATGACTTTGTCGAATATCACGGGTATTACTATTACTACTATTATTCGTCAGATGAGATATCATTGACGATCACACCGATCTAGACATATGTACGCTGAATGCAGTTAAACGCATGAATGAAAAGATGCCTGTAAGACATCTTTTTATTGTTTGAATATTTGAGGATATAATGAAAAGAAATATCATCGTACTATTATTATTATGCATAGCAACACTCGCAACTTTTTCTGGCTGCACAAAAGCGACAGCGGGTATAGACCGTGACGGACCGCTGTTCAGCGAGTTTGAATTCGGAATGTCAAAAAGCACGGTTCGATCGATCTATCCCGAATGGGGAACGCCGGTGATGAATACCGAGCAACATTTGTTCTTCGAAGAAGTCGACTATAAGGGATTTCACGCATATATCTTATTTGCTTTTGATATCGATGATCATACGTTAGAGCAGATCAATTTGAACTTAGTGCCTAAAGAAGAGAATAATGTCGAGAAATTCAACGAGACAGTCGAGCTCTTTATGGAAGATTTCGGAGAGCCCGAAGAGATCGTAGAAGATTATTATGCTATATGGAAATTCAAATACGGAGATGAAGATGCCGTATTATTGCTTTTATACGCTGAAACTTTGGATTCGATAAAGTCTTATTTGATGCGCTTGGATGAGTTTGATTCATTATATGAATTGCTTTGATCGATACAATGTAAAGAGTTTGATTATTTGAGGATATAATGAAAAGAAACATTATCGTTTTATTATTATGCATAGCAACGCTCGCAACTTTTTCGGGCTGTTCAAAAGCGACAGCGGGTATAGACCGTGACGGACCGATCTTCAGTGAGTTTGAATTCGGGATGTCACGCTCGACTGTAAGAAGTATTTACCCCGAGTGGACGTCTCCTGTTATAGATACAGCGCAACATTTGGTATTTGAAGAAATTGACTATAAAGGATTTCACGCGTATATCATGTTTGCTTTCGATATCGATGATCATACGTTGGAGCAGATCAATTTGGATTTAAAACCCAACGAAGAGAATACGCCTGAAAAGTTCAATGAATCCGTCGCGGTATTCAATGAAGTTTACGGGCAACCCAAAGAGATTGTAGAAGACTACTACGCCATTTGGGAATTCAAATACGGAGAAGATGATGCTGTGCTTTTGCTCGTATACGACGAAAGTATGGAAATGATCCAAACTTTTTTGATGCGTTTGGATGAGTTTGATTCTTTATATGAGTTACTTTGAGCGTTACGATAAAACACAGCGAAGGAGGCTTAGGGTATGAAAAAGACGATCTTCATGATCTGCTTGATATTCCTAACCATGACGGCTGTAGGTTGTCAAAGCAATGAAAAATATTTTAACGATGTCAGTTTTGATATGAGCCGAGACGATGTGACAGAAGTGCACAGCGATTGGCAAGCCGTCGAGACCGTTTCGCAGAACTATCTTTTGTATGAAGCTGTTACCTATAACGGCGTTGAAGGTCAGATCAGCTATCTTTTCGATGCGAGCGATAAGCTCATAACCGTGATATTCGTGCCTGAAGCAGAGCGATCGGAAAGAGATCGTGTATACGCGAAGATCGTAAATAAGCTGACAAAAAGCTACGGAGAACCGAAAAAGCTGAACGCTTACAGCGCGCTGTGGGAAATAGAGACTGATGAAGAAATTGCGGAGATCAGCGCCATCGATAACTTTATATCAAACGAGATCATGATCACGTATACAGTGAAATAAAAGTTTTGTTTAACAGGGCATAAAACATCTTTGTTTTTTTATACCAAAAAAGGCTCGGAACATTCGCTCCGAGCCTTTAACGGTTATTCGGTTAGTTATTCTTAAAATCCTTTAAACAAGTTTCCGAGTGCCAGAAGAACATATGCCGCGAGCGCTACCCATGTCGCGCTTATAAAGCTGATCGAGAATACGCCGAAAGCCATAAGAGCCGCAACAGCCGCGATGATAAATGAGATCAAGAATATGATTTGTTTAGGTGCTGATAATTTCATAATAATACCTCCAAAAAATATTGAATAGAGTCTTACTGTATTATAGCATTGTTTGCCGAATCGTATATCAAGGTTGACTGAATTGTATATAAAGGTTTTCTAAATTATTTTAAGAGATACACTCAACCTGATGATCAAATAAAAAAAGAGCAAACGAATCGTTTGCTCTTTTTGTTTTGCTTTATAGGATCTGCGCCATGTCAAACGCTCTGCGTGCTTTGGACAGATAATACAAAAAACCGATATCCGCGGCTACGGCAAGCACCATGACCACAAGAGCGAGCGGCGGTACGATCAATGTAATGTAGACCAGGAGCAAACCTGCGGCTACGATCTTCCATAATAAGATCAACGTATCCGCGTTAAGAAAAACCGCATGGTTCAGTTCGATGTCTTTAATACCCATTGCGACGTTGAATTGAATATAAAACCCGACGAGTGTTGCGCCCAAACCAAGAAAAAAGAATAGTCCACCGACTTGATTCGCGATACCGAACAGATTCATAATATAGGCGAAGCACATATAGATTGCCATTGCGAACGTCCAACTTTGTATCTTTACGAATCGCTCGGAAAACGGCGCAAGTATTTTTAAGCCTCTAAGTAGCAGGATGTATCCCACAAAAGTTGGAAGTATGCTGATAACCACGTTATCCAAAACGATATTAAAGTCAAGTATGACAAAAAAGAATCCCCAAAAGATATAATTCATAATGTTACTCCTAACTGTGATTGTTTTGATCTGATGATTGATCTTGTAAGACGGATGTTTCAAGAGCCCGTTTTTCTTGGTAAAGGAAGAACATAAAAACAACGCCTCCTCCGAACATCATCAGTAATATGACAAAATTCAACGGTGCCAATACGACAACGTTTAACGGCAGAACGGCGGCGAAATACAAGACGAGATAACCGAGGATATAGCCGATGGCAACGATGATCCAAAGCCGTATCGGCATATATTTTTCTGAAGAAACAGCCTTTTTTTGCGCGAGGTCTTTTAATCCACGTAAAATATGATACTGAGGGTATAAGCCGATCGTAAAAGACAGCAGACGTATCGGTATGAAAAGAGCATTAAACCGACCCGAGATGCCCAGCAGAGCTATTACAAAGATGAAGCTTGTTAAAACGGCCATACCAATACAAAAACCACGGATCTTTTCAAAGCGCGGAACGAGATGTTTCAGTGTATCGATGCCTTTGATCATAAGAATATACCCAATAAAGTTTGGGATGAAGTTGATGAGCGTTGCGCCGAAATGGATATTGATATTAAATACGATAAAAAAGAACCCCCAAAAGATATAATTCATATCTACCCCCTACCATGTAAATAAGTCTGATATCAGCATAACATATCTTTAGCCGACGCGCAACGAGGGTTTACGTTTTGTTTACCCTAGCGGTATTTGCAGAAAAGATAAAACAGCGTATAATGTAGGAAAAGGGCAGGGGAGTAAGCATGGACATTACAATGAGACCGATCGGGTATATTCGATCACCGTTAAAAACACAGGCGGACGCACCGAGGCAAAGCGTTTATAATGCAAAAGAGCAAGCTGTGCTTGAGATGTTGGATGAATACAAAGAAGGTATTATGACCATCGAACCGGGCGAGTATCTTCAGATCTTTTTCTATTTCGACCGAGCCGGCTCTTATACGCTTTCGCATATATCGCGTGACACGGGCAAATTGCGTGGGGTGTTTTCATCGCGTTCTCCGAGAAGGCCGAACGGTATCGGACTCACCATCGTAAAAGTATTGGCGAACGACGGTAAATCCATCACATTCGAAGGCGTGGATATGCTCGATAGTACTCCTGTGCTGGACATCAAGCCTTACAGCGCAAGTTTAAACCCGAAAGAATAGAGGGCACTATGAAAAGAAAGTTACTTATTATAGTCATCATAAGTTTGATATTATTATCCCTGACGGGTTGCGGCGATCCGAAGATCGAGACCTTTGATACGGGTGTGGAAGAATTCAGAACGAACGTGCAAAAAGAACTCGCCAACGCCAATTACGACATCACGCTTCCCGAATACGGTGAAACCAAGACCGAGAAAGACGGCGTGACCTATAAAACCTATAAATTTTATATCACGGGTACTTTGGTCATAACGATCGGTGAATCGGAAACGTACGGCGAATATGTGCAAGTATATCTTGATAAGATCCTAATAACACCTGAAACAGAGCAAACGGCGTATTTGGATTATAACGCAGTGGTCAGAAGTGTGATACGCACGGTGGACGCGTCCGTGGATCCGACTGAACTGTTTGCGATACTGGATCAAAATATCGATAAAACACAAACAACGCAACCGATCGACCACCATCACTTTACCTATATTTATATGGATTCGGATACGACAAGAAATCTATTGATCTACGATCGTAATTGATCGAAACGATCTATAAAAAATAAGGAGTAGGAAGTATGAAAAACAGATTCAGACTGATCATGATATGCGTATTGGTTTTACTCGTAGCGTTCGGTTCATTCGGGTGCGCCAATACGGATGAAGCGACAGAAAATGACCAAGATGTGGTATATGAGGAGCCCGATGACGGTGACGGCGAAGTGACCGACCGTTACGGAGCGGTGGGGGCGTTAAGCGATGACGACCTTACCCTCGAAAAGATGATGACCTACGCACTGCAAGATGAGTATCTCGCGCGAAATGAGTACTTGTATATCCTAGATGAGTTCGGAGACATCTCGCCGTTTAACAATATCGTTCAGGCGGAAGAGACGCATATCGCAATGCTCTTGGATCTATACGAGGCGCATGATATGGATGTGCCGGAGGATAAATCCGACTATTACATTATTTATCCGTTGGATGTGAAAGAGGCGTTGGAGACAGGCGTGCAAGCGGAGATCGACAATATCGCGATGTATGAAAAGTTCCTCCAAGAAGACCTTCCCGATGATGTCCGCGCGGGATTTGTTGCCCTGCGTGACGCATCGATAAGCCACCTGGACGCGTTCCAAACGAGGTTGGATAAGTATTGATGTTTAGATTAGGATAGAATAAAAGAAAGCACTCCGAGGGGGTGCTTTTGTTGAAAATGAAACTTTGACTAGTCATCTAATATCAAATTTAATTGAAATATGTTAAAATATGTAATATAAGAAATTGATGACATTGGAGAAAATATGGAATTTAAATTAGGAGAATTATTTTGCGGTCCAGGTGGTTTGGGTTACGCTGCGATTACAGCAAAAACAACTAAGCATGATGATAAGATACTTCATGCGTGGGCGACCGATTATGATAAAGATACATGTAAAACTTACATAAATAATATATGCAAAGACCATCCTGAGACTGTATTATGTGAGGATATAAGAAAGCTAGATTATGATCGATTAATGAAGATATCAAACATTGACGCCCTGGTTTTTGGCTTTCCCTGTAATGATTTTAGCACAGTGGGAAAACAGAAAGGACTTGATGGAGAATTTGGACCTTTATATAAATATGGAATTGATGCAATAAAAAAATTTAAACCTCAATGGTTTCTTGCTGAGAATGTAGGTGGTCTCAGAAATGCTAATGAAGGTACTGCTTTATATAATATTTTGCTTGAAATGCATGAAAGTGGTTATTCGGTATATCCCCATTTATACAAATTCAATGAATATGGCGTGCCTCAAAATAGACAGAGAATTATTATTGTTGGTATACGGAAAGATATCGATGTTATATACAAAATTCCTTCAAATGAACCATACAAGAATTGCGATGTGAGTGCTGGAAATGCACTTGAAAATCCGCCCATTCCTGAGGATGCGGCAAACAATGAATTAACTACGCAGTCAAAAAGTGTTATTGAACGTTTGAAATATATTAAACCTGGAGAAAATGCTTTCAACGCAGATATTCCACCACATTTACAATTAAATGTGCGTGGGGCAAGAATGAGTCAAATATACAAACGATTAGAAGCAGATAAACCTGCGTATACTGTTACGGGAAGTGGAGGCGGTGGAACACATGTATATCATTGGAAAGAAAACAGAGCATTAACAAATCGTGAAAGAGCAAGACTGCAAACTTTCGATGATGATTACGTTTTTGTTGGATCTAAAGAAAGTGTAAGAAGACAAATCGGTATGGCTGTTCCTGTAAAGGGAGCAAGAATTATCTTTGAATCAATATTAAAATGTTTTGCAAACGAAGAATATGAATATATTGATTGCAATATGCAGCCACAAATTCAAAACGAGCATATTGAAAAATTCAATCAAGTATATGGTATTTTGCAGGGGGTATTATGATTTATAAGGATTTGTATAATAATATTTTAATTGAACCGATCAAAGAAGGTGCAGACCAGTTGGATATCATTTCAGGTTATGCTACAGCATCTATGGCATATATTCATCTTGATGAAGCTTTGAATACAAATCCAAGCATGAGAGTAAATCTAATAGTCGGCATGCCGATTTCAGATGGAATGTCACTCGTAAATCATGAAGCATTTAAAAAATTTATGAGCGAAGATTTTGCCGGTAAATTTTCATGTAGTTATATTGATACTGCACCACCAATACATTCAAAAGCTTATATTTGGAGAAAAGAAAATAAATTTATTAAATCCTATATAGGGTCCGCGAATTATACTCAAAGCGCATTTAAAACAGATGATAAAGAACTAATGTGTGAATATAATAACAGTGATATTTTAGACTATCATCATCTATTAGTAAGTAATTCGCGTTATTGCAACCATGCCGAAATTGATTCTTATATAACTTTTTATAGTGACAGGCAATATATGAGAACAACTAAATCGGTAGATCAAGGAAGTCAAATATGTATGGATACTGGGTTGCAGAGTGTAACTGTATCTTTTTTGACCAGTCAAGGGGATAGGGTAGGTGCAAAATCAAGTTTGAATTGGGGACAACGTGAGGGACGTAATCCCAACCAAGCATATATGCCTTTAAGACCTGAAGTATACAATAGTGATTTTTTCCCGCCAAGAAATATTCAGTTCACTGTTCGTACTGATGATAATAGAACCATGATTTTTAGTCGTGCTCAAAAAGCTAATGCGTCATCAATTGAAACTCCCAATAATAGTGAGTTAGGTGAATATATAAGAAATAGAATCGGAGTAGCGTCTGGGGCGTTTGTTTCAAAAGAAGATTTAGAGAGGTATGGTCGAACAGATGTAACCTTTTATAAAATTGATGATGAAACTTATTATATGGATTTTTCTGTACAGATAACTGACTGATAATCAATTAATTCAAAATTTCATAATGTGTCATTTTTAGAAAGATACGCTTTTCAGCTCATGCTCCGATCGAGCATGCCAATCGATCTTTACCAGTTCGGCGTAATCATACAGCTTTGCATGATCGGGGTCTGTTTCGTCTGCCTGTTCGTCAAACACGTCCTCGGCTTCCGTTTCATCTTCAAACATCAGCTCTCGTTCTTCTCCGTTTTTTAATCCGAATACGATCTTGTAAGAATATCGTTCGTTCATACTTTATCACCTCTTTTTCTATTCTATCGAAAATAAAGGTATTATGTGTACGATATATCGTAATAATGATATTTCTGTGATCGCAATTTCAATTTGCCCCAACCTATGCTACAATAATCTCAACACGACCCACTGACAGGAAAGGGCAGGCCATGCAACCAACATTCACCGTTGGGGCGGTAAGCATCGTTCCGCTGAGAGACGACATCGAAGCGACGTATAAGATCATCGAAGAAAGCGTGAAGGCACATCCCGAAGCGGATATGCTTTGTTTCGGCGAGTTGTTTTTAACACAGGATAAGGACGATCTGATCGATTCGAATAAGAGTGCGCGGTATGAAACGATCGTTGCGCAAATCAACGCGCTGTCCGCAACGTACGATACAGCTGTCAGTTACGGCACGATCTTAAACGAAGATGATACGTTCTACATCTGTCAGAAGGTCGCATTGCCCGACGGTCAAACCTACAGCTATACAAAAATACACCTCGGGAAAAACGAGCAAAAGACCTATGACGCAGGGGATAAGATCGACACGTTTTGTTATAAAGGCTTTACGTTTGGGGTGCAGATATGTCTGGATACGCACATCGCGGAAATGTCGATATTGCAGAAATCCAAGGGTGCGGAGATCATACTCGCGCCGTTCAATACACCGTACGATGTGGGTAAACGGCTTGCCAATTGGGCGAAGTATATCCCGGCCAGAGCGTACGAATATAACCTGTGTTTTGTCTGTTGCAATTTGCACGGGGGCGCAATGATCGTAAACGGATACGGAGAAGTCGTCAAAGAAAGCGCAAGCAAAGATACGATCGAGATGTATACGATCTCCTCCGAGAAAGACTTTAACGATAAGATTAATTATTTCGTCTACCGCAAACCCGAAGTCTATCGTAACAACGAATGAGTTGCCTCCAAATCCCAACCTATGCTACAATAGTCTAAACATACAAAACCAAAGGAGCGCACCATGAAACGATACGAAGTGATACGCGAGATATTCAACAACTGCGGCGGTAAGTGGAAGATCGACAGCCATTTTCAAGATGAGTGGGAAACGGACGATATTGAGAAACTGCTTGCGACATGGTGTGGCGGAACACTGCCCGAACATGAAGTGCAGGAATTGGACGACGGAACGCTGATCTATACCATTATGGGTGAAGTGCGCTATCGCTATTCATTTACAGAATTTTAATAATGCAAGGGATCACTTTTAAAGTGATCTTTTTTTAACCGAGCAAGCAAAGTCAAGAACACTGCGATAAAAGGTGTTAAGCTGTTGATACGGTAGGTGACTATGGAACATTGGGAAAAGATAGTAGCGGTACAGAAAATGCAGGACTATATCGAAGCGAACGCGGAAGAGCCGATCACTTTAAGAAAGCTTGCGGACGTTGCGGGCTATTCTCCGTGGCACAGCGCACGCGTATTCAAAGAGATCACACATAAGGCGCCGTTTGAATATATCAGAGCGTTGAGGCTCAGTAAAGCCGCGGACAGACTGAATGATGAGGATAAACCGCGTATCGTAGATGTGGCGTTTGATTTCGTCTTTGATTCTCACGAAGGATTTACACGCGCGTTTTCAAAACAGTTCGGTATGACACCGTCTTACTACGCGAAACATAAACCGCCGATCGCAATGTTCATCCCCCAATACGCCAAAGAATACTACCGAATGAAACAAACAGGAGAAGTGAAAATGGATAAGGAAACAAATACGGTATTTGTGCAAGCAGTGGATCGCCCCGCGCGAAAGCTGATCTTGAAAAGAGGAGAGAAAGCGGAGCATTATTTTGAGTATTGCAATGAAGTGGGATGTGAAGTATGGGACGTATTATCCTCTATCAAAGACGCGCTGTATGAACCGATCGGCATGTGGCTGCCTGATAATCTCAGACTGCCAAATACCTCTTTTTACGCGCAAGGCGTGGAAGTCCCTTTGGACTACAGCGGAGAGATCCCGAGCGGTTATGAGATCATCGAACTCAAACCGTGTAAGATGTTGGTATTTCAAGGACAGCCGTTCGATGAAGCGAAATTTGAAACAGCGATCGAAGACTTGTGGGACGTGATGAAACAGTACGACCCCGAGATGTACGGCTTTGAATGGGCGGACGAAGACGGACCGCGTTTCCAACTTGCGCCGTTCGGCTATCGCGGCTACATCGAAGCCCGACCCGTGCGACCGATCAATGCGTAAAACTACATTATCTCAGACTGTTTGCAATATGCAGGCGGTCTTTTTGATTGCAATATATTTTGGATAAGACTATAATGAATTTAAAAGAATGATAAAGGATTCAACTGTTATGGAAAACTTGGTAGCGCCCTGTGGGATCAACTGCGCGGTCTGTATCGGAAATCTCAGAAAAAAGAATACGTGCCCCGGTTGCAATATCGATGATGGATCCGAAAAGGCGAAAAGCCGCGCGACATGCAAATTGAAAAACTGTGAAGAGCATGAAGGCGCGGAATCGATCTTTTGTATCGATTGCGGGGACACATTTCCGTGCAAGCGTATGAAGAACTTGGAAAAGCGCTATACGACGAAATACAGCGTCAGCCCGATCGAAAATATGCGTATGATCAAAGAAGAAGGTATGGACGCGTTCCTAAATCAAGAAGAAGCAAAATGGAAATGCGCGCATTGCGGTGCGGTACTTTCCATGCACAGAGATAAGTGTATCGAATGCGGAACGATCTATCGTAAGCCGTAACAAGAGCGATAAAATATGACACTCACTGCGGTTCGACCGCATATTACAGGAGAGCGATGGAAGAAAAATTAATAGCGCCTTGCGGGATAAACTGCGCGATCTGTATCGGGTATTTGCGAGAAGAAGATCGTTGTTTGGGATGTATGGTTGAGCATAACTCCGACAGAGTGAAAGATCTTGAAAAGTGTACGATCAGAATGTGTGAAAAGAGAAGAGAATTCGATTCGGTATATTGCATCGATTGTTGCGACGGGATGCCGTGTGAAATGTTGAACCGATTGGAAGAGCGGTACAGTACACGCAATGATGTCAGTCCGATCGAAAATATGCGCATGATCAAACAAAAGGGCACGGAAGCATTTTTAAAAAAAGAAGAAGCGAAATGGAAATGCGCGCATTGCGGTGCGGTGCTATCCATGCACGAAGACGCGTGTATCAAATGCGGAACGCCGTACCGCGAACCGTATCGGGAAATATAAACTATTATAAGATTCAGTTTGGGGGAAGTGTTATGAATCAAAATAAGGATAAGACAGATAAACAAGAAAATAAAATGAAATTGTCGGACTATGTGGAGATCGCGATATATCTTGTTGGGGCGATCGTATTGCCTGCGCTGATTATCATAACGGCGAGCATATTAGCCGGAAAAGGCGGACCTTGGTATGTACCGTATTTCTTTTACGGATTGGCGGTTTTATATTTCATTCTGCAGATGCGCAGAGTGATACATCTCTTTCGTGCTTTGAATAGGGAAGCTGAGGATAATGCTTCATAGGATAGATCAAACAGTGTGATTAAGCATGAAGAAAGCTAGGTTGGATAATCATGGAGCAACATTCGAAAAGACAAAAAGGTACGGATAAAAAGCGTACGGTATTACGAATACTTTCCAGGATCGCTGTGTCCTCGTCTTTGATCATTGTCGGCGCTAATTTGGCACAGTTAGGTTCAAAAACCACATTTACCATCTTAGTTTTTTTGGGCGGCATGTACGTTGTTCTTTATGAAGTGTTCAGACTGGTCAAAGATCAAAACAGTGAGGATTTTGATCGTAGGGATACAAAAAATCGTAAGCGATAAGTTCTTTATGCTTTGAAAGTGAGACCGAAGATCGTGTTACGTATCAAAGATAAACTTTAGGTGGGGATAATCATGGATCAACATTCCGATGAAGAAAAACGCGCGGAGAAACTTGCGGGCGGTGTAAAGAAGTTCGGTACGGCAGGCGGCGTGTTTCGCATGGCAAAAGCGATCGCGCTGTCAGCGGCGATCACTGCGGTCGGTGTGATCCTCTTACTGAACGGTGGCTCGCTCTATCTGGCGATCGTGTTGTTCGCGGTCGCGCTCATGATAACGATCATCCAAGCAGTGATCTTAAAGCGTATCGCGACAGTGGATCTCGAACCTTTTGCGAACGAAGAAAGCGCGCCTATCGAACTACCCGACCATGAGATCATACAAGCGGTGATACCCGCGGTCATGCGTGTTAATAAAGTGCGCAGTGTGGAAGTGATGGGTAGGGGCAAAGTGATCGTGCCCGAGAATATCTTAGTGGTGACGAACGAAGCGATATGGGCGTTGACCGTACCGCTCGAAGGTGTGGATAAAGTCGTCTCGGGAACGGATATCGGAAAGTGGCAATGGACTTACGCGTACGAAGATATCGTTCAGACATTTGAAGAAATGCACAGCACATTACCGATAAAGGAACTCTTTGAAGCCTGCAACGCGAAAAAGCTAATGAACTTAAACGAGGTCGAATCGACAAAAGTACTTCCGAATCGACAGACGATCACGATCAAAGCCCTAGACGGGCGCAAGATACAATACGCCATTCGCAGGGCAGAGGATTTTGAGCTTGCGAAAGAAATATTTAAAGCTAATTTATAAGTTAATGAAATCTTAATAAAATACTCCTTGACAAAATTAGTAAGGTACCTGTATAATATAAACAGTAAGGCACCTTACTAATTGAACGAAAAGGAGTGATATATCATGAAGAACAAAAGAGAATTAACGAAAAAAGTATTTCGTTTTCAAGCATTGATGCATCGTTATATGAGTCAGAATTTCAGAAAGCACGGAACGCTAAGAAC
Source organism: uncultured Anaerofustis sp. (assembly GCA_963674555.1). Lineage (GTDB taxonomy): Bacteria > Bacillota > Clostridia > Eubacteriales > Anaerofustaceae > JBGMEA01. The sequence goes on from OY771429.1 coordinate 1,589,931, forward strand.
TCCGCACAGGGGACAAGGTCGCGTGTTATCGATATTGAAATTAAAATCCGAGATCAGTCAAAAGGAATTGGCGTATTTGCTGGATATCCGAAACCAATCTTTGGGAGAACTTTTAAAGAAACTCGAAGAAAAGGGTTTGGTAGAGCGTACACCATCCGAAGAAGATCGCAGGATCATGACCGTGAAGTTAACGGAAGCGGGCAAACTGGCCGCGGAAGAAACAGGCAGTGAACAATCTGACAAAGACGGTATATTCGCGTGCTTGAGCGAAGAAGAGAACGCGCAACTGAGCGCGATCTTGGACAAACTCATCGACGCTTTGAAAGAACAAGTCGATGATAAGGATGACAGGAAACATATGCGCGACATGCGCAGACATATGCTGGCTCACCGCGACGCGATCGTGCGAGGCGGCAGGATGGCAAGAAAAGCATCCAACGCAAAAGACAATAGCGATACGACTGAAGACACCACAGAGGATGTGTAGATCATGTTTGCGATGATCGTCTTTCTGATCACACAAATATCAACGATCCTTTCATCCGATCGATAGACAAAAAAACACAGCATAATAAAAGAGCCGTGCCGAAAGGCGGTGGCTCTTTTTAATTTATTGACTAGTCCATTGGACCGCTAGATCTTTGAGTGATTTTTTCAGCAGGGAGATAATTATATAAATTCTCGAAAAAATCAGCTTTACTCAAAGTATATTTATTAAAACGATAGTGTGGACTTTCAGCTCTATCAACCCAAAGCAATAATCTGTCTTCTTCTTTTGTGTTATCAGGAAGGAATATAGTCTCAAGGTAGGTAATATAATTCATTTTTCTGAGTTTTTTTGATCTTGGATCCCTTGAGAATAAAACTCATTATTAATGATAGAAAAGTTGATGATCGTATGATACGGTATATATAGGTCTCGGCTGAATATTCTGTAAAGTGGATGAACACGCAAACCTTTCTTTGTTGCAATCAGATAACAAATCGTAGGTCTTATGTAAATCTCATCAAACCCTTTTAAATAATCACATACAAAAATATATTTTGAACGAAAGCGTATTTTCAACCAATAATAATTTAATTTTTTGAACAATCGGAATTTCTCTATGTTGAAGAATACGAGCAAAGAAAGCACTGACCAAAAAGTATTTCGAAGTATTTCAAATGTGCGATAAGACATCAATACCAACCCCCATAATTATATCTTTTCTATTATAGCATATATGTTGTGTGAGTTGATTATTTTCTATGATCACTAAGACGTATTTAAAGCCGCATAATAAAAGAGCCGTGCCGACAGGCGGTGGCTCTTTTTTATATCAACGACCCGTGCGTAAAGCAAGGATCGAAGCTGGACTTAAATATCTCTTTAAACTCAGTCCTTGTATTCTTCGATAAACGCTAATATCTTTTCTTTGATCTTATCACGCAGTGCACGGACTTGTTCCAGTATTTCGTCATGCGTTCCCATGAAATCTTCGGGATCTTCAAATTCCCAATGCAAGTTCTTTTGAACACCGGGGAATACAGGACATTCCCGTTCTTTGGAGCGCGCGCATACCGTGATGACATAGCCGAAGTATTTCTGCGACCTTGCGACATCGTCGATGGCTTGTGTTTTCTTCTCGCTTAAGTCGATGCCTTCGTCCATCATCGCTTCGACGACATACGGATTGATCGCGGTCGGTTCGTACCCCGCGCTTTCGGTCTGAAAACCGTCTCCGCCGTATTTGCGCAGAAGCTCCTCCGCCATTTGGCTCCTTGCCGAATTATGCACACAAATGAACAATACTTTTTTCATATTACCCGCTTTCAAATCGGCACTAAAATAACACGCCGATAGGCTCTTTCGTTCATTATAGTCAGACCAGTTATTTTGTGATATCAAATCCGCGTAAAGTACATGTAAAGAAATCGCACTCTTTTTACTTTAAGATAGCTTTACACGATTATCCTTGTACAGTAGCATAAAATCCGTTATCATAGTGGAAGATATGAAATGTATAAATGTAATTGGGGTGGACCATGGATCAGATCATTCAAGTAAAGGGACTTAGGAAATCTTACGGCTCCGTCGAAGCCGTTAAAGATATCGATTTTAATGTGGATACGGGCACATTGTTTGCTTTTCTCGGACCGAACGGCGCGGGGAAATCTACGACGATCGACATGATCGCGACACTGCTCAAACCCGATAAAGGCACGATAGAGATCGACGGACATTTTGTCGGAAAAGAAGACGACACGATACGCGGACTGATTGGGATCGTATTTCAGGACAGCCTGCTCGATAAACTTCTTACGGTGCGCGAAAACTTGCGCACGCGCGGAGCGTTCTACGGACTCAGCGGAAGCGAACTGAAAACAGCGACCGAAAGAGCGATAAACGCTACGGGTATCTCGGAATTCATAGACCGCCCTTACGGGAAACTCTCGGGCGGACAGAAAAGGCGTTCCGATATCGCGCGAGCACTGATCAATACACCGAAAGTCTTATTTTTGGACGAACCGACAACAGGGCTCGATCCGCAAACGAGACAAAGCGTGTGGGAGACGATCACCGACTTACAAAAAGAACACGGCATGACCGTATTTTTGACCACGCATTATATGGAGGAAGCGGCGAACGCCGACCACGTGGTCATCATAGATCACGGTGAGATCTTAGCGCAAGGCACGCCCGTATCGCTGAAAGATCGATACAGTTCGGACATTTTAAAATTGCTGCCGAAAGATAAAAACGAGCTCGAAGAACTCTTAAAAGAACACGGTTTAAGCTATACAATTGCCAATCAAATCTATCGCATACCGCTTATGCACACGACGGACGCGATCGATCTGATCGAAGAATGCAGGGACAATCTTACAAATATTGAACTGCTCAACGGTACGATGGACGACGTCTTTATCAATATCACGGGAAGGGAGATCAGAGAATCATGAAACATATCGCACTGAGAAACATGCGGCTGTATTTCAGAGATAAGACTTCCGTATTCTTCTCGTTATTGGCTGTGCTTATCATCATCGCATTATACGTATTCTTTCTCGGGGACATGATGATCCAAGGGCTTGAATCGTTTGAAAATCCCGCGTTTCTCATCAACAGTTGGGTGATGAGCGGAATGCTCGCGGTGACCTCTATCACAACGACGATGGGCGCGTTCGGGATCATGGTCGAAGACCGATCCAATAAGATTTTAAAAGACTTTTACGCTTCTCCGATCTCGCGTGCGAAACTTGCGGCGGGTTACATCGTAAGTTCGTTCGTTATCGGCGTGATCATGAGCCTTGTGACTTTGACCATCGCGGAGATCTATATCGTCGCAAAGGGTGGGGAGTTGCTATCGCTAAACAGCTTCTTGCAATTATTCGGCTTGATCTTGCTTTCCGTTATGGCGGGCAGCGCCATCGTGTACTTTGTCGTATCGTTTTTTAAAAGCACGAACGCTTTCGCTACGGCAAGCACGGTCATCGGTACGCTTATCGGTTTTCTTACCGGTATCTATATCCCGATCGGCAACCTACCCGAAGCGGTACAGACCGTCATCAAATGTTTTCCGCCGTCACACGCCGCAGCCCTTATGCGGCAAGTGATGATGCAACGGCCGCTTGTGGTCGCGTTTTCCGGCGCGCCGCAACAATATGTCGATCAGTTCAATTATTCGATGGGTGTGTACTTCAAGCTCGGCGATCATCTTATCACTACGACCGAGAGTATCTTAGTGCTTGTCGCAACAACGGTGATCTTCTACGCGTTATCGATCTTAAGCCTTTCCAGAAAATCGAAATAGCCTATTTGATCCTATAAATCAAACTGCCCGAAAGGGCAGTTTTTTTCTTTGCAAGTCTGTACAGTCGCATTTACATTAGCTCTCTTTTATAGCTCAGTAATCGCCCCCGCAGTCGGCGGGGTACGACCTAAAGTAAGGGAACTCACTCCGCTACGCTACATTCGTGCGGGGCGAATAGTGCTCCTCGCTTGCGCTCGTCGGATGTGTTCGCTTCCCGCAAAGTATGCAAAAACCCACGCTGTATAAACCTCGCTGCATGTTAGCTGAAAAGTTCTGACAAATCGGCTCGGGCATATCAATCGTTTGGCTTTGCCAAACAGATATCGCCGAGCACGATTTATACCATAAGCTTTTCAGAACACGCAACGCTCGGCTTATAATGCGTGTTGCTCCGCTACTAACCCAACCAACTTGAGATAAAATGCGAAGCATTTACCTTGACCCGACCTTGTATCTTATAAAGGGTGGGGTGGCTCTAAGTGTGATAAGTACCTCATCCAGAATGTTCCGAAAGGTTTTGGTATAAATACAACCGAGTATATTAGGCACGAGCAAACCCTTACGGAATGCACCCATTATATGTTGAGGTTGTATTTGTCAAAACCATGAGGGTAACATTCTATGAGGGATTATCAGCGTAAACCTTTTGCTCCGCTTTTCGAGAAAAGCGGATTGCTGCCGCCAATGCGACGCGATGATAATCCTCAAAAAGAAATATAACATAAGTGCGACTGCGCAAACCGATAACCAACAAAAAAAGACCGCCCTTTCGGACAGTCTTTATAAATATATTATATACGTCTTCGTCTCTTTTTGCTTGCGGATTGTGTTGTATAAACTCTCGCGCTGACAAGAGAAGTAAACGGTATCGCGAACAGAAGACCGAAGCTTCCGACCAGTGCTTGCAATACTTCGACCACGATGAGCTCCCGATTAAATAAATACAAGAGCGGTGTGTTGTACGCAACAAGCAGTAAGATGAGCGCGAGCGAACTTCCGATGTATGCCAAGATCAGCGTGTTTGCCATCGTCCCCATGATGTCTTTACCGATGGTCATGCCGGACTTGAAAAGCCTGCCGAATGTGGGTCTTGTAATTTGTTCGGATAATTCGTATAAAGAAGATGATATGGACATCGCGACATCCATGATCGCTCCGATGGCACCGATCAAAATAGCGCCGAACATCACAGCTTTCAGATCGATCTCGCTTGACAGATTCAATAAATAAACCGATTCTTCGCTGACCACGCCCGTCATGTGTAAAAAGCCGTCCATGATTATGGTCAACAGTCCCGCTAAAAATACACCGCCGAGACAACCGAATATCGCCGCAATGCTTTTCTTGTCCGCTTCACTGATCAAGACGAGCGTCATGACCGTGATGAACGTACAAGTCACGATCGACCACACATAAATGTTTTGTCCGTTGATGACCGCCGGTATGAGTACCGCAAAGATCGCAAGACATGTATAAGTAAGCGATACGATGGTATGAAAGCCTTTCATCTGCCCGAAGAGAAGCAACGCGCCGATAAACACAAGACCGAATATGATCAATATATCGCTGCGCGCGTACGCCAGGAATATCCAGTCCTGTTCGATCGTCAATTCCGTACTGAAAAGGATGACCTTCTCACCGACTTCCAAACTGTTTTTCTCGGTATCCGCAAAAGTATCATATGTCTTAACGGCTGTCAAGAGTTTGCCTTTGTTTGCGCCGGATAAGATCTCCGCTTCGAATCGAATATTTTCTCCGTCATTGTCTCCGAGTTCGTCTTCGATCGGTATGACTTCGAGTATTTGCGTCACTTTCGATTTGACGTAATAGCCGTCGGTTGAACTGCTTTGATAGGTTAATCCCCTCGTCGCTATAGCGTTTCCCATGAAGATATAAAGAGAAGAAAGGATGATGGTGAATAGGTAGATAACAAGCTTTCTGTTAGGGGGTCTTCTCACGGTGTCCTCCGTTTTTATATATAATGTTACGAATTTGTTACAACTGAAATTATACGCCAATGTTGATGTGATGTCAACAGCAAAACCGTGTGGTTACATATCAGCATAAAAAAAAGGACTTTCGTCCTTTTTTGGGTATATTACATATTTTTTTGTTTGAGCTCGATCGCTTTTTTAATAAGTTCAACGGCTCCGTCGATGCTGAGCGTTTCGGTATCGATCGTAAGGTCATAATTGTCTAAATCATCCCATACTCTTGAGGTGTAATATTTGTAATAATCTGCTCTGCTTGCATCTGTATTTTCAATCAACGCTTCAGCGTCTTCTTTGGACATGTTTTCTTCACGCATGATCTGGATCGCGCGATACGCCGGTTGTGCGTGCACGAATACATTCAATGCATCAGCATGGTCGCGCAATACATAATCGGAGCATCTTCCGACAAATACGGCAGACTCCATTTGAGCCAATTTCTTCATGGTATCGAATTGCGCCAAAAATACTTTATTGTTCAGGGAAAGATCGACCGAGTATTCGCCTGAAAAATAATAGCTGAAAAACAAGCTCTTATTCTTTTCGTCGAATTCTTTTAAGATCTCTTCGTGCAGTCCGCTTTCTCTAGCGGTCGCGGTAATCAATTCTTTGTCGTAATAATTGATCCCGAGATCCTCGGCAAGCAATTTACCGATCACAGATCCTCCGCTTCCGAATTTGCGTCCGATGGTAACGATGATTTTTTCAGCCATGATGTTATACCTCTCATTATCAAAATTTTGTATCTAAATCAATCTTTCTTTTTTAAGTTTGCGACATATTGTCCGTATGCGCTTTTGCCGATCTTGCGTCCGAGCTCAATTGCGCTTTCATAGTCTATATATCCTTTTTGATAAGCGATCTCTTCGATGCAGCCGATCAATTGTCCTTGTTCTTCCTGCAATTGCTTGATCGTATTCGATGCTTCCAAAAGTCTGTCTGGTGTGCCTGCGTCGAACCAAACCATATCATCATGCGGTACGACATTCAATCTGTGTTCTTTCAAATAAATTTGATTGACCGTAGTGATCTCGAATTCTCCGCGCGCCGACGGTTGTACATATTGCGTGATGAACGAGACCTTGTCATCGTAAAAATAAATGCCCGGCACGATATAATTTGATTTCGGGTTTTCGGGTTTCTCTTCAATCGATATTACGCGGCCGTCATCATTGAATTCCACAACACCGAAATGTGAAGGCTCATCGTTATGAAGTCCGAATACCATGGCGCCTTCTTCGAGTTTCGTGCATTCTTCCAATGTTTCAGCGATATTCGGTGTCCAAAAAATATTATCGCCCAAGATCAAACAAACGCTGTCGTCGCCGATAAATGTATTTCCGAGTCGGAACGCGTCCGCGATACCACATTGTATCTCTTGCACCGTATAGCTGATGTTGATCCCGAGTTGAGAGCCGTTTCCGAGCAATGATTTGAACGTGTCGAGATCTCTGACATTACTGATCAGCAGAATGTCCGTAATGCCCGCTTGCATCAGAGACGCCAACGGGTAATAGATCAGCGGTTTGTCATAGATCGGTATTAGTTGTTTATTGGTAACCTGGCTTGTCGGATAAAGTCTTGTGCCTTTACCGGCTGCCAATATAATTCCCTTCATTTATGTTTCTCCATATTCTTCAGTTCTCTTCTTCCGTCAATTTTATCATATCCGAAACAGCGTCCTCTGTCAAGGTAAGTATACGTTAAAACGACTAAAGTAAGTGCGCATATCTCAGTCTTTATTTCCCAATGAAATGTTATGGTTATCGTCTGTCTTATGCGCTTAAAAACACTTTTTTTACAAGAGGCTGTACAACGTTTGTGTATTGATATAAAATAAATCATACAAATACGGAACAAAACAGAACTTTCACTCGTCAAAGTTTGTAGAAGGAGGGAATGATGGGTCTTTCAGAAGAACGGATCATATCCGAATGTCGTGCGGGCAAAAAAGAAGCCTTTGAGCTTTTGGTGCGCGCGTACGCGAATCAAGTCTATCATATCGTTCTCCCATTGGTGCATCGCAAAGAAGACGCGCAAGATATCGCGCAGGAAGCGTTCATCAAAGCATATCGCAATATCGATTCCTTTCGCGGAGACAGTGCTGTCGGCACATGGTTGTGTTCGATCGCACTCAACACGGCACGCGACCATCTTCGAAAACATATCCCCGAACCGAGGGATACAACGCTTGAAGAAACGCGCGACCCAAATGACGCATACGCGAAAAAAGACGCGCAGATACTGTTAGGTGAAGCGCTGTCGCAATTAAGCGTGGATGAGAAAGAGATCATCGTGCTTAAAGATCTGAACGGATATTCCTACACCGAGATCGCCGAAATGCTTTCGATAGAGATCGGCACGGTAAAGTCCAGACTCAGTCGGGCGCGGTATGCACTACGCGAAGTATTAAAGCAAAACGAAGCGGACAATGCGATGGGCAAACAGGACAAAAGGAGTGAAACCAATGTGTGAAGATAAATATCTCGAACTGATCAGCCGCTATATAGACGGGGATCTAAGCGAAGATGAAACAAAAGAATTGGAAGCGCATTTCAAAACATGCAGTGATTGTTATAATCTGTACGGAGAAATGCTTAAGACCGCAAACGGTTTATCGGCACTGCCAAAAGAAGATGTCGATGACGTATGGATCCATCAAACAGTAAGCAAAATGAAGAAAGATAAAAAAGAACGATTCAAACGCCTAAAGAACTTTAGTTTTAAAAACATCAATTATAAACGCGTGATCGGTTACGCAGCCAGTGTGATCGTGATCGTTGGGATAACGGTAGTCGTCAAAGACATCGCGGACGGTAACTTCGGACTTTACGGAACCTCTCGCGGCGACGATTATGAATATACGGAATCCTACGCGCCTTCCGATAACGGAACGGACGGGATGCTTTATGAAGATAAGCAAGGCGAAGTGACTACCAACGATGCTGTTGGTGAAAATGAAGACACTAGTCCCAGCGGCGGAATCGCGAATTTCGACCCGAATAAGATCATCTACTCCGGTAATGTCACGATGTACACCGATGATTACAAAGAGACCTCCGATCAGATCATCGCCTACACAAACGGCGTCGGCGGTTTCGTGCAATACGCGAGTTATCAAGCAAACAATGACAGTTATTACGATTACACCGCATACGGATATTTACAGATACGCGTACCTGTCGATCAATTCGACGCTGCGCTTGCGAGTATCGAAAACTTCGGTGAAGTGACATCTTCATCCTTATCCAGCGTGAATGTTTCGCAGGAATATCATAACTATCAAAGCGAACTTGAAAGTTACAAAATACAAGAAGAGCGTTTACTTTCTTATCTGTCCGAAGCGGATAATATATCCGATATGCTTACCATTGAAAGTGAACTGAGTCGTGTGCGCACGCAGATCGATTACTTAACAACGATACTGCAAAGCTACGACAACCAGATCGATTATTCGACCATCTACATCACGATGTACGAACAGGAAGTTTCTACCATCAGCGTAAGTTCACCGTTTAGTACGATTTGGCAGGACATCAAAAGAGGATTCATTTCTTCGATCAACTTCTTATTCCAAGCGATCTCATTCATCATCGTATGGATCGTTAAGTTGATACCGTTCGGATTGATCGCTGCGATCATCATCCTTATCGTCAAGAAAGTACGCAAGACACCGAAAGCAATAGCGCAACCTGAAGAACGAAAAGACGAATAGAATCTTAGAATTATAAATAACCACAAAGACAGCGACCGAACGGTTGCTGTCTTTTTTATAGTGTGCACACCCGTAATAACTTTACTTCTTTTTTTGAATATGAAACTCGTGCCGCATTGGCGGCAGCAATCCGCTTTATATTTAGCACTGTCGTAATGAAGTCAGCTATCTTTTTTAGAGAGAATACGCCCCCGCAGTCGGCGGGGACCGACCTTCTTTTTTATAAAAAGAAGGCAAAAACCCACGCTGAATAAACCTCACTGCATGTTAGCTGAAAAGTTCTGACAAATCGGCTCGGGCATATCAATCGTCCGACTTCGTCGAACAGATATCGCCGAGCGCGATTTATACCATAATCTTTTCAGAACACGCAACGCTCGGCTTATAATGCGTGTTGCTCCGCTACCTTCCCCGACCCATTCATTGACCCAATATGGTATCTTAAAAGGATTGCTGTCACAACTTGGCACGTTGAAAGATGTAAAAATATAGCTGATCTCATCACGACAGTGCAAACTTTAATGCAAAAGCCCCGACCTTTCGATCGGGGCATATTATTATTTAAATTATTGTTTATTTGGCTCTGATCAGTTTAAACACTTCACCCAGTTTCGGTGGTTTGCCGTACATCAGCACACCGATCTTGTAGATGCTTGACGCGAAGTATCCGACCAATAACGTAAACGCCGTTAAGGTCGCAACGGATATGATGATGCCGAGCGGCGGCACATTGCTCATCGATATACGCGCGAACATCGCCATCGGCGCGGTCAAAGGTATGTAAGATAAGATCTTCATCGCGATGGAATCCACACCGCCCGATGCCATAAAGCGAACGACGAGGATAAATGTAAGCACGAATACGATCGTGATCGGCATTGTCAATACACCGATATCTTCCGACCGACTTGCCAGTGACCCAAGCGCGCCGTACATAAACGCGTACATGAAGAAGCCCAGTAAGAAAAAGAGTATTGTATATAACACGATCGAAAGCGGCATACCGAAGATCGATTCCACGATGCCGTTACTGCCCAAATAATCTTGGTTGATCCTAAAGAATATGTACGCCGAAGCAAGGATAGAACTCATTTGGAATAAGCCCGCCATGCCCGAGCCCAAAACTTTGCCGAACATCAAATTTGTGGTGTTGGCTGAAGTGATAAGCATTTCCATCGCGCGCGAGCTTTTCTCTGAAGCGACGCTTGTCGCGACAAATTGCCCGTAAAGCATGATCGCCATATATAAAGCAAAGACCAAAATATACGTGTAGAAGAATGTATATTGCTGGTTTTTGCCGATCTGTATCACTTGTATCGATGGGCTTGCTGATAAGATCTGTTGTGTCGTTTCAACAGGAATGCCGTTTACCTCGAATTGTTCGTAACGGTATTTTTCCGTAATAAGTGAATTGAGGACATAAGACGAATTATCCGTCATTTCCACATTGTTGACAATATATTGATAACTTAAGGATGAGTTGACGATGAGTGCCGCGTCATATACGCCGTCTCCGACATTTTCTTTCAAAACTTCTTCGCTCGCGTCCACTGCCGTAAAGCTATATCCGTAAGCGTAAACCGAGTTGTTGAAAAACCGCGCGGTCTCTTCCGAATCCGCCGAATGATCGACTAAAGCGATCGTGGTGATATCCGCCTGATCTCCGCCCGAACCGACATCTCCGTTCGTATCCCCCTTGAATCTCGGATAGGTCAATACACCGCCGATGATCAAGATCAAAGCAAGCGTTAGGATGATGAACGGTTTGGACTTCACATAATTGTTGAACTCAAATTTAAAGACTGTAAAAAACTCTCTCATATCGCACGCTCCGTATACTCCACAAAAATATCGTTCAAAGTGGGTTCATAAATATGAAGCCCGTCGATCTCCAAGCCCGCTTCCGAGAGCCCTGTGAACAGATCGGTTTTCATGGATTCTTCTTTCAACGCGATGCGTACGGTCTCATCGATCACAACCGCGCTTTCCGCAAGATGTGACAGATGTTCGTTTGTGTAGTCAGCGATCGCTTCAAGCTTTTCGCCGCTTACGATAACAACACGTCTGTCATAACTTCTGCGTATTTTACGAATGTTGCCGGATAAGACGATCTTACCTTCATTGAGGATAGCGATCTCATCGCAAAACTCTTCCACGTAATTCATCTGATGGCTAGAAAACAAGACGATCTTGCCGTCCGCGATCAACTCTTTTACGAGATCTTTCAGTAACATCGCATTGACGGGATCGAGCCCCGAGAAAGGTTCATCCAAGATGACGATATCGGGTCTGTTGATCAAAGTCGCGATCAATTGTATCTTTTGTTGATTCCCTTTTGACAATGTCTCTAACTTTTTATCCGTATACTGCGACATCTCGAGCCGTTCCAATAATTCCGTATAGGACCGTTTCGCTTCTTTCTTCGCCATGCCTTTCAGTTCAGCCAGATAGAGCAGTTGTTCATTGATCTTTTTTTTGGGATAAAGTCCCCGTTCTTCGGGTAAATAGCCGATTTTTACGTCTTTTCTCTTAAACGGTTTACCGTCCAACAGCACGCGGCCTTCATCCGCCAAGAACACGCCCATGATGATGCGGATGCTCGTTGTTTTGCCTGCGCCGTTCCTACCTAAAAGCCCTAAGGCTTTACCGCTTTGTATGTTCAATGAAATATCTTTTAAGACTTCATTGTCACCGAACGATTTTGAAATGCGATCGATCGTAAGTTCCATATAGTCGTTACCTTCCTTCCGATGCAATAAGATTCATGTTCATATCAATTATAGATTATAGAGTAAAAACGACCCCTCGTCAAACAGCACAATGTATCGCTTAAGTAAAATAAAAAAGACGATGGTTCTCATCGTCTTCTGTAGATCTTGATCTTGTTTTACGCTTCGCTTGCGGGATAAAAGATCGCCGAGAGCGTTACGATCGGGCGCATGAAATACGTATCTCTCAACGTTACGCCGATATCTTCCGCCACGGTTCCGATCAGGTCAAACAATATCTTATTGTTCTCCATCGAAAAATCGTCCAAACATCCCGGTTCGATATACTCGTTTGCGAAACCGAATTCATCTTTCAAATGGTTACGCACGAAGTCGCACGCTTCTTTTAACGCGAAGCTTTCCAAGTAATACGACACAAGGTCATATTCCGTTTCTCCGCTTGCGCTCACTTCATCTCCCGCACTGACCACGCCGAGGTAGACTTTGTCGTGTCCTCTCAGCAGATCGCATACTTTTTTGCTCGTTATCTTTACGCCGTCGATCGTAAGCGTATCTTCGCCGACTTCTTCCAAAGTGAACGGTTTGATGATCGCTTTCGGTTTTGAAAGGCGTTTTGCCATCGGGATCGATTCTTCCAAGTCATCATACATATCGGACTCTTCTCTTATATGTGCCATCGCCGCGATCGTTTCGGTATCAAACGCGATCGGTATTTCAGTCAAAATGATCTTTTCCATTGCTTCCTCCAAATATCCTTGTACCATCTATCATACCTTATTTCTATACATTTTCAAAAGCATTTTTAGATGTTGATAAGTATTGTTTCTTTTTATGTTGAAAGTTTGTGGGGTATAGCTTGACCTTACGGATTTCACAGGTCTTATAAGGTGGGAATGTCGGGATGTGTATGAATTTTTCAGTGCATGAAATGTTCGTCTGACAGCGCAGGCTGAAAAAGTGTTTTTCAATGCATAATTTTTGTAGTAATTATCTCGGATATAGAATATAATCAACTTAAAGAGGGGATAAAATGCATATGTTTCAATGCAGATAAAAAGCAAGAAAAATCAGAAGCATATGATCAGAAGTATTCCACCGTAAAAAAATACATTAATGAGGGGAAAATTAATGAAAAAAGCTATTTATTTACTACTTGTGATCCTATTGATCCCAATGATGATCGTCGGTTGCTATTCGAAGATGGATTACCAAGATGAGGCTATGGATAGTGTGACGGGTTATTTGGGTGTAGATGAGTCCGCTCTCACAATGAGTACGAAGAGTGTTTCACAAACGGATATGAGTGACAGCCACAGCATCATGGCAGCTATGATCTTAAAAAATGCCGGTCAGGATTCTGATCTGGAATCTTATGAGAAAGTTTACCTTACCGATGTTACGCTGAACAGCACGGGTAAGTCGGCGAAAGTCGTTATCATTGTCAAAGACGGCGTGACCTCTACCGTGATACCCGCAAATTTGGAAGAACAACTTGGGCAACAGTAGAAATTAAAATTAAAGCAAACCTAAAGACTGTCCGAAAGGGCGGTCTTTTTTTGTTGGTTAAAATTTGTAACAGTCGTAATAACGATAGATCTCTTTTGAGCAAGAATACGCCCCCGCAGTTGGCGGGGAACAATCCGCTTTTCTCGAAAAGCGGAGCAAAAGGTTTACGCAGATAATCCCTCATAGAATGTTACCCTCATCATTTTGACAAACGCAACGAGGACATATAATGGTTCGCATTCCGTAGAGTTTCGCTCGTACCTAATATGCAACGTTGCGTTTATACCAAAATAATTCGGAACATTCTAGATGAGGACTTATCACGCTTGGAGCTACCCCTCCCCAAGAAAGATACCATATTGGGTCAGTGAGTGGGTTGGGTTAGTAGCGGAGCAACACGCATTATAAGCCGAGCGTAGCGTGTTCTGAAACGTTTCTGGTATAAATCGAGCTCGGCAATATCTGTCCGATGAAGTCGGACGATTGATATGCCCGAGCCGATTTGTCAGAACTTTTCAGCTAACATGCAGCAAGGTTTATACAGCGTGAGTTTTTGCATCCTTTATATAAAAAAGGATGTTGCTCTCCGCCAACTGCGGAGGCGTTTCAATGCTTCAAATAGCAAGAGAGTTTGTGATCGAAAGATGCAAATTGATTTAAAATACTTGTCATAGTATGTCCCTAACCCGCCATGCTACAATAAACATGCGGTAGTGCTTGGGAATGTTTTGGAATCGGAACAGGGGGAAGCACACGCCAAAACACCTTTACGGGTGTTTTTTTGTTGCGGTCTTTGATTAAAGTGATCGAGGCCGCAACGTTACGGCTGCAAAACGGTATCGTACCGAACCTCGCCGACAAAACGACAAGGAGAGATCCATGCAAGAATATACGGCTGATAATCCGTCCGAAGTTACGCAAGATACACAAACGGATGGGGACAGTGTCGCCGCTGTCGAAACGAGTTCAAGCGCAAACGGGAGCACGGTCCAGACCGAAACCAATCAAGACGTAAGCAAGACCAAAGCGTTCTCGCAACGATTGAACGAAATGAGCGAAAAGAAAGCGGAAGCGGTGCGGAGCGAATACGCCGAGCACGAAAAACTGATGCGCATGCTGAATGAAAAAGGCTATGAGGGCAGCGCGGAAGAGATTGCACAAACTTTGTTTTCGCAACAACAAGACAAACAAACGCAAGAAGAGAAAGAAGCTGATCCTCTAAAATCACTCAGCGGACACCCCGCGGTACAGTGGGCGAAAGACATTATAGACGAGCGGACATTCGACGCTGACCTTGCCGCGATCAAAAACGTCTATCCCGATATCACGCAGCAAAGTGTGTGGGAGCTGGGGGATATCTATATCAAACTGATGCTCAGCGGAACGGTGGACGCGGTAACGGCATACGAAACGCAACTGGCTTATAACGCGAGAGGGGCACAAAGCCCTGCGCCGCCGTCAGCGGGAAGCGCGCGTTCGGGCGGGATGATGCCCGAAAAAGAGTATTACACACCCGATGAAGTGGACAGGCTGACATCTGAGGATTACGACAATCCGCGGATCATGCAACGGGTAAGACGCTCGATGACGAAGTGGAAATAAGCGGTTTTTCTTTTTGCGAACATTGCAAAGGAGAAAGAGCAAATGTCATATTCAAACTTTAAACCGGACTTTTGGTCCAAATACATTCAAGGGGAACTCGGCAAGTTGTGCGTATTGCACGAAGACTGCGATTATACCTTTGAAGGCGAGATCAAATACGGCGAACGTATCAAGATCTTAGGTGTCGGCAGACCGACCATCGGGGATTACGACGGCGAAGATATCGGTGATCCCGAAAAAGTGGCGGATTCATCCGTCTTCCTCGATATCGACCAAGCGAAGTTTTTCAACTTCATGGTAGACGATGTCGATAAAGCGCAAAGCAAACCGGGGCTGATGGAAAAACTGACCGAAGAAAGCGCGGTAGGCTTAGCCGAAGCGCGAGACACCTACATCGCGTCACTGGCAACGGACGCAGGCGAATTCAGTACGAGCGCAGCGATCACAACGGCTGACGACGCGAAAAGCGCGGTGGACACCGCATTCGAATATCTATGGGACAACGGGGTACGCGTCAACGAATCGACCAACATCATCATCTCAACTTGGTTTTACAATCTGTTTAAAGACAAATTGACGGACCTATACACCGACAATCTCGAGATGATCAAAAAAGGCGTGATCGGCATGTACAACGGGGCGATGGTGAAATTATCCAACAACCTGTACAACGACGGCACGGATGACTACATGATGATCAAAACAAAGAAAGCCATCGCGTTCGCGGGGCAGATCGAAAAGACGGAAGCATACCGTCCGCACAATCTGTTTGCCGACGCACTCAAAGGGCTTGACGTATACGGCGCGAAAGTCGTACGCCCGAAAGAATTGTATGTCATCAAAGCGCGTAAAGCGTAAGACAATCATTCTGACAAAATAACGAATACAAAGGAGAAACAAGTATGGCGATCGTAGCAATTACGAAAACGGAACTAAGCAGAAATACTGTAAGCGCAATGCCCGCAACCGTAGCGGTGGACGCATCGGACGGCGCAAGCATCGCGTATGACAAAGCGGATCACAAGATCCTCATTATTTTGGAAAACGCCGCAGGCGCGGAAAACACGGGGTCTATCCTCGCGGGTAACGGCATCCAAGGCACATCGGACTTAGACTTTACCCTCGCGGCAAACAGCACAAGCTGTATCGTGGTGGAAAGCGGAAAGTATGTGAATGCATCCGGCACGAACAAGGGCAAGCTCTTGATCGAAGGCGCGGACGCGAACATCAAAGTCGCGTGTGTGGTACTTCCGTAAGGAACAGCATATATCAAAATAATCAAACAAAAAAAGGGGCGTTATGCCCCTTTTTTTTAAAAACTTAAAGGAGAAAGTTATGTTACAGCGAAACAATAATATTAGCGGACTTCGCAAAAGGGCATCCAACCCAGACGAAAACAAAACGTGGGATGTCGCTAAAAAACTCGGCGTGTCACAGGAGCTGAACCTTGCGAGCGAAGATGTAAGAAGAGACTTCGCAAACGGCGTGAAGAACGCGTCGAATGTCGTAAAATTTAAAAACCTCGATACCGATCATCCCGATGTTTTAAAGTATACGGAAGCGCTGATCAAGAAAAGGCAGATATTCATAAGAAATACCCAAAAGATTATTCATTGGAACCGAGGCTTGAAAAAGAACCTTATTCCGGATCGGAACCGTCTGAGTTTGATGAACTTAATAAAGAGAAAATAGCGTTAAACCAATATGTAAATGATTACGATATGATTCAAGAACAAGAACCAAAATCGGATAAAGACCCTTATGCCGATTATCTGAAGGCGACGCAATTGTCGGATATCAACAAAGGATATGTGTATTATGATATTACGGAATCTTCACCGAAATACGCATGGGTCGATATCGCAGGTAAGTTCTCATTAGTAGGATTTGATCTGTCCTCGGCATTGTTGATGCATTCATTGCAAAACGATCCGAGCGATCTATATTTCGGGGATGATTCCGAAGTTGTCCAAAAGATAAAGGCAGACAAGAACTTTATATCTTATCTGGATGAAGTCATGGATGATCACAAGGGAGAACAAGAATTCACTTTGGACATGGTAGGATTTACGTTTGACGATAATGATTTGTTCTTTTCTATACATGGGGTGACCGGAAAACAATCAACAGTCACTGGCATTTTGCAAAATGATGGAACATATTCGTTACAATTTCACATTGTTGATACTTATGATTTTGATAGATTAAAGGAAATCGATGATTTTAAAGATTTTGTGATTGATTCAGTCCTTCGCGAGGCTGTTGCAGATCAGAAAATAGATATCATTCAAACATATGATATATTGATCGAATTTGATATAATGAAATATATTTAACGAAAGAGGATGACTATGACAAAGAAAACGATTTTATGCATTGCATTGATACTTGTTTTGTTGATAGCATTAGGATATGTCGGGGGCAAATTGTATTTTTTACAACTTGCAAATAGTCACGAAGATTTGTACGATGCGTTGGAGAACGAATTTGGGATCGAAATACCGAATGATGTTTCTATGCATGAAGTATTCAGTGATCAGAGTTGGCCCGGCGACGGACTGGTATATTACATCATTATTATCCCTACAGATGAAATGGATTCATTTGCGAAACAAATCAGTGAAATTGGTTGGTCAATTTACCCCGAAGAAACCGATGCAGAAGTTATAGAAGATAAATTCTTTAGCTTGATGGATCAATCGTTTTCTTTGCAGAGTATAAGTAAGAAAGGGTATGCATTATTCCGAGATAAAGACGGTGATAATATCCTTTACAATTCAAACGGGGAAGAGTTCAGTACGGCCGATTATATGAGATTTTTTTATGATGTTACTACAGGTCGATTGTATGTTATGTTGATTTATACTTGATGGGTTTGTAAGGATCATTCGATTGATTGGCTTAAAAGAGGCGAAAGCCTCTTTTTTATTTAACTTAAAGGAGAAAGTTATGTTACAGCGAAACAATAATATAAGCGGACTTCGCAAAAGGACATCCGACCCAGACGAAAACAAAACTTGGGATGTCGCAAAGAAGCTCGGCGTGGCGCAGGAGCTGAACCTCGCAAGCGAAGATGTAAGAAGAGATTTTGCAAACGGTGTAAAGAACGCGGCGAATGTCGTGAAGTTCAAAAACCTTGATACCGATCATCCCGATGTTTTAAAGTATACCGAGGCACTGATCAAGAAAAGCCTTGCGGAACCGATACAGGACGAAACGCCGTGGGTGAAAGCAATGGAAGACGCAAAGACGGCATTATCAAATAGCAAAGCGAAAGTGTATCAAAGTCCGTCATTGAAAAACTATATTCAATTAAGACAAACCGTAAACAGAACTTCTAAAGAAAGAGTGAATTATGACAATATAAGTTTGCAAAATAAACAGAAACAGTATGATGAGAAACTGACATTTAAAGAACCGAAGCTTGATGAAATATCAATTGAGAAGAATGAACCAGTTGATGTTTTGGCGTTGAAGGAAGAGCGATTAAGTGATTTGCGAGGAGAATACAGTAGGAAAGATTATTCAATATATCGTTTAAAGAGTCTGGTTACGAATGAACCTTACAAGTATGCAGATCAAAATGGCCTATTTGGGCAATTGACCAATGAATTTGATAACAATCGTTTTATTGATTCCTTAACTGCGGTTGAGCAGAGCAAAGAAATGATAGATGGTCTTTGTGATAAGTACGGTATCAAACCCGAGATCATCTACAGCATTGTTTTCAGAGAGAAGTATATGCAGTCAATGCCTGATTGGCTATGTGATGTATCGAGCTTATATGGTTATTTCGAGGGGTGCAGTAAAGAGGATAGATACTTTGGAGATCATTCTACAGGACTTGGAGCTATTCGACCTGGTACGGCCCGAGATGCTTGGCTTTCTGCTGGAAAATCATCTGAAGACGTTATTCCCAAACTAAATGTAGATTTACAATTAAAACTAAGTTCAGATGATGCTTTTAATATCGAAACAATAATCTTAGTTTTGGCTATGGAAGCAAAAGATACATGTAAGTATATTGATTCTTACAAAGAGTTAGGTACACTTACTGACGAGCAATGGGCAGATGTAATTGAAGAATATAATAAAGGTTGGATTTATGGCAAAGAAACACCTAAATATATTCCGTACATGAAAGAAATCTTTAGCGATTAATCTTGGTTGAGAGTGCATGCTTAGTAGGGTTGTTTTATGGTATAATGTATAAAATTATTCTCTGAACAAATTGATCTTTAGTACAGTGAACTTGAGGTGGGAATATGAATAAGAGATTTTCGAAAGCACCAAAATGGCTGATCGCTGGGGTAATTACGATCATTCTCGCTTGTATGATCGGTGCTGGTATCTTCTTTTTCGGTAACTTGTATCGTGCTCAAAACCCGGAAGTGCCGACTGAATCATTTATTGAGTGGGTTGACCAATTTGAAGCAGTACCCAATCTTGAAAATGCAGAGTTGACCTCACAAGGCTATGATCGAGGATGGCTTGGGCAAGGTAATGAGACACGAGCAAGTTTTGGATATTATTGGTTATTGAAGACTGATCTTTCCGAAACGGAATTGATGGCATATTATCAAGCCTATGTAGATAAAGCCAATGAGGAAACGATCGGTATCGAAACGATACTTGAAGTACAATTGATAGAAAATACAGAGACATATCCTTTATTATACGAGCTTGATCCTTTGAACGATGCACTTGATGAATTAACGGATAGAGAGATAGAAGAGAGTCAATATTATGTAGTATATGCATATAAATGTGGTCGATGGGAAGATATAAATTAAAAGTAGAGGAAGCGAGAATCAGCCAAACTGTGAGGCAATAAAGAATGAATAAAGAAAACAATAAAAAAATCAATAAACCGTTAGTTATTTTTATTTCCATCATACTTGCGACAGCGTTATTGATTATCCATCTGTCGGGTATATGGAGAGGTAACAGTTTTCAAGCATGGCAAGAGCAATTTGATATGCTTGAACCGCCGACAGAAACGGTTGAGTTATTTACTCAATTCAGTAACAGTGATGTGGTCACAGGCAGTGATGATTCCAGATACTACGGTTATTGCGTATTATTGAAAAGCGATCTGTCGAAAGATGTTTTGCGAGAATATTACGAGCCTTTTACTGAGAACATAAATGAGAATGTTATCGGTAATCCCAATGAGTTATATGTCGTGAAATTGGATGCTGATGAAAATACACGCGAATATCATTTTAATGATTTGGAACAATATATCGAAAACGAAGTTACTGATGAAAATGATTTATATATCGTTTATATCATCAAACCCGGGCGTGTGACTTTTATTAATTGATTTAAAAAGAGGCGGAAGCCTCTTTTTTTATTTAACTGCAGGTACTTCTCTTTATCCCGTCATGGTTTGTCACCTACACTTGTTAAGCTGATAAAAAAGAATACTTAAAAAAATAAAGGAGAAAGTTATGTTACAGCGAAACAGTAATATAAGCGGAGTTCGCAAGAGAACTTCCGACCCTGACGAAAACAAAACCTGGGATGTCGCAAGGAAGCTCGTCGTAGCGCAGGAGCTGAATCTTGCGAGCGAAGATGTGAGAACAGACTTCGCAAATGGCGTAAAGAACGCGGCGGATGTGGTGAGATTTAAATACCTCGATATTCAACAGTATAAATTATTAATCGAGTTTGATATGATAAAATAAGTTAGAGGTGGGTTATGGAAAAGAAAAGTAGATTACGTAGAGTTAAAATCTTTGTTGCGATCGTCATCATATTGATTGTTATGCCAATTGCAATATACAATGTTGTTTCGGCAATCAATGATAATCGATTCGATAGATGGTCCACTCAGTTCGAGGACATTCAAACGCCCGAAAACTCTATAATCCTTTACAGCGAAAAAAGCAATGAGGATGTCAATACAGGAAATGATGACGGGAATTATTACGGTTATTGTATCGTATTGGAATCGGATTTAAGTCAAGAGGATTTGACACCTTATTACCAACCATATCTTCAAGAAGCGAATCTTGACTATAAAGGCATTGAAAATTTGTTGGAAGTAAAGCAAGTGATCGATAAAAAAGGAAGCCCGAGCTTCCGATTTTATGGTTTGGATACGTTTTTATCAACGTATTCCTATTCAGATAGAGACTGTTATGTTGTCTATTTTATCAAACCGGGGAGGTTTTGGCTTTGGAATTAAAAGAGGCGGAAGCCTCTTTTTTTATTTAACTTAAAGGAGAACATTATGTTACAGCGAAACAATAAATAAGCGGACTTCATAATCGATCAACGGACACAGACGAAAACAAAACGTGGGATGTCACAAAGACGCTAGACGCGATCTATTTGACACAGCACACGCAACAAAAGCAGATTGTAAGATGCGCCAAAAAAGTATATAATACAATCAATAAAACCGCAGAGGCACAAATGACCCCGCCCGATGTGCTTATCAGAAAGATGTCGGCTTACAAGGGCACGTACTTTGCGGACGATCAGTCGAGTGAGGCGGTCTATTGGGCGCAAAAAGCATTGAACCGTCTTGGGTATGCGGATGAGGAAAACACGCAACTTGTTACGGACGGAAGATATACCAAAGCCACGCGGCACGCTGTCAGTCAATTCCAACGCAACACGGGTTACCGTCCGACGGACATGCTTGACGCGAAGACTTTATCGGCGCTGAACGCGCCGTTCCGATACAACGGCAGGAATCATTTGGTCGGTGTGTTCGGAGAGACCCTATACCAAGATGATGTGGTACCGATCGCCGAGCGGATGTTATCTGCGATGCCACCCGATACGCAGGTCGAGATACCGTATACGGTATCTGAGGATAAAAAAGATACGGACGAAAAGGACTATCATGTGTATGGTTTGGGGATCGATCTGTATGCCGCCGCATTTGAAACAGGCGCGGGTATCAGTTTTCAATTCGTGTTTGATGATAAAGGCAATATGGGGATATTGATGACACCGAAATACATTCAAGAGCAAGGCGTAGCGGTAGGCGGCGGAATTGCTTTATCCGGATATGACGCGGAAGTGATCGATGATTTGGTAGGCGAATCGATAGAAGTCGGTGGTTCAGTCAGTACTACTGTCGTAGGGATCCCGAGCACGATTTCAGGAGGATATGAGCATACCTTTGGAAATGGATATCAAGGGGATACGCTTAGCGTTAATATAGGCAGTGGAACGCCTATTGAAGGACATGTGACTTACGGTAATTCAGTGATGTTGGTAAAGATAGACAGTGAACCTTTGCTTATGCAATATTATGCCGAAAACAATATCGATCATATGTATGATGATGAAATCAAGCAAATTATAGAAAGCTACAGTAAGCAATAAAACCGCTTGAATATTTGATGGGAGAAATTTATGCAATCGGAACTTCCGAATGAAATTAAAGAATATTTACACGAAGACGAACAAGTGCTTTGGTGGTCAAAGCCCGATCAACGCATATTATCGGATGAAGAGAAACGTTTGTTTATAGGTATATCACTTATAGTTTTATGGTTCGTGATCCCTATCACTTTTGTTTTTAGAACAACACCAGTTTTTTTAATCAATCTGGGCAAAGCATTCTTGATAGCGGTGCCTTTTAGTGTTATGGGCTGGATCTTGTATATTCTTTACTTATATCATAAGAAGAAGTGCACATGGTTTGCGATAACGGATGATCGTGTTATAAAAATATCTCAAACAGATACACCGTATGATTTTCTTGAAAATACTTTGAAAGATTTAACTAATTTTGCCGTGTGCTTTAATAGAGCAAAGGGCGGAAATTTGTATTTGGGTAGATATAGGAAATTTGGACGAGTCTATTTCGACCATGAACTTGAACAACGATATCCCACTTATTTATTATTAACGGTAAAAGGCATCAGTTATTTAAATGCATCTGAAATAAAGGCTTTTTATAACTCTTCGGATTTTTTGTTTTTTTATGATCTTAGCGACCCCGAGATCCCGGCACAGATCATACGGGAACGCACAGCAGCGAAAGAATATATAGACCCGAAACGAAAGAAATACAGAGCGGAGTGACTATGCAATCTGAACTTCATTATGAAATCGAAAAGAATTTGCGTGAGGGTGAACAAGTGCTTTGGTGGGCAAAGCCGAACCGATGGATCATATCCAGTGAAGAAAAAATCACTTTCTTGAGTATCATTTTATCCATCTTTGTATTTGTTCTCATGTTTACTTTCGTTTTTGGTTCCACACAGGGATTTGTCCGAAAATTAGGGGTTGGTTTATTATATTCGAGCCTTATCTCTCTGCTTGCTTGTCTCGGGTATATGCTTTATTTATTCACTATGAAAAAATACACTTGGTTTGCCATAACAGACCAGCGCGTTATGAAGGTATCTCCAATGGATTCTCCGTATGAACTTATTGAAAAAGAGTTGGTAGATCTGGCATTTTTTGAATCGAGACCTTACAGAAAAGGCGGAAGCTTGTATCTTGGCAGATACAGAAAAGTTTTTAAATCCCTTCGTTTTGACTATCTTGCTAGGATGACAGAGATCAATACGGATGAGCGTGAACATTACGGTTTTTTTGTGTGGCGAAGAAGACTATTACCGAGTAAAGTTTTTAAAACGGCTGATTATTTATCTTTCTTTGATCTTGCCGACCTTGAGGTCCCAGCGCAGATCATACGGGAACGCACAGAAGCGAAAGAGTATATAGACCCGAAACGAAAGAAATACAAAACTGAGTAAGAAAAAGAGGCACTAGCCTCTTTTTTTATTTTATCGTGTGTTAAAGCCAACAATATTTGAAAAGCGGAGCGAAACATATTATAATAAAATACAGCACTCTATTAAGATATTTACGGAGGTTACGGGCGTATGAACGCACTCGTGATATACAGCTCGAAAGCGGGCTTTACAAAAAAATACGCGGAATGGATCGCGGTCGAACTTGCAGCTGATCTTTTGGATATTTCACAAGTAAAAGGCTCGGATATTTTTGAGCCTTACGATACGGTGATTTTCGGCGGCGGCATGCACATCGGAAAGGTCAACGATGTCAAATTCATCAAAAAGAACCTCGATAAATTGGCGGGCAAAAAAGTGATCGTGTTCGGTGTCGGCATTGCGAAAGCTACGCACGGACGTTACGAAGAATATGAAGATAAGAACTTTAATTCCAAACAGAGAAGCGCACTGAAATTCTTCTATTTCCAAGGCGGATTGGATGTTGAAAAGCTTCCGAAACGGGATAAGATGATGATGAATATGATGACGAAAATGATGGGCAAAAAAGATCCCGAAACACTTAATGAAGAAGAAAAAAATCTATTGGAAGCGTGTTTGACGCCGGTGGATTATACAGACGTAAAAGCCATAGAACCGCTTATCGCTTACGCGAAAGCTTAAACCCAAGAATCGTTTAAACAGGAGGACAACACATTGTCAACGGTTGTGATCTATCTATCAAAAACAGGATACACGAAACGATACGCTGAATGGATCGCGGAAGAAGTGGGCGCCGATCTGATGGACGCGGAAGGGATCGATATCGAAGCGGTAAGCGCGTATGATACGATCATCTACGGCGGTGG
Organism: uncultured Anaerofustis sp.; assembly: GCA_963674555.1. Taxonomy (GTDB): domain Bacteria; phylum Bacillota; class Clostridia; order Eubacteriales; family Anaerofustaceae; genus JBGMEA01. Next base: position 1,614,845 of record OY771429.1, read on the forward strand.
GATCTATCCCCGAGGTATCAACGGGACCAAGCTGTTAAAAAAGATCTATAAGAAAAACAAAGATAAAAAGCTCGTGATCTTCGGAGTCGGCCTTGCGCCACCCAGACCCGAGATGCAGAAGGCTGCGGAAGAAGCGGATGAGAATGACCCGAAGATGTATTATTTCCGCGGCGGTTTCGATTATGATAAATTGGATAAAAAAGATCAGAGCATCATTAAAGCCGTTGAAAAAAGGATCACGAAAAAAAATGACGTCGACGTTACGGAGTTTGATAAAGAACTGCTGCTCGCCTATAAAAAGCCGATCGATCATTCCGACAAGGAAAGCATTAAAGAGCTTGTCGCGTATGTAAAAGGCGAAGATAAAACAGAATAGTGTAAATATAAAAATCAAAAGCATCCGCAAATCAGGCGGGTGCTTTTTTTAATGCGTAAAAAGCCGTCATGGTATGTCAATAACGCGCGTGATAGAATCGAATTGCGGTAAAGGAAACCGCATCTTTCGGAGACATCCGAACCCTCCTTCAATATTTTTTTATGCGAGATCATCTTCGGTTGAGGATGGTCTCTCGCATTATCAAAGGAGCAAAGATGACGACTAAAAAACAGCGTTTGTGGAATCAATATTACGAAAGCGGGCAATCGCCTTCTCAGGCGGCGAAATCGGCGGGATATACCGGAAGCTATACAAAGATGGGGCGCTACAACTTAGCGCAATATCAGGCAGATCAGGCGCTTAGATCGCAAGCGGTATCGTCGACCGAAGCAAAAGCTGAGATTTATACAGAAGACGTTGCGGATATGGAAGAGATCACGGCTTTTTGGACGTCGATCTTACGAGACGAGCATGCTGAATTGAGAGATAAATTGAAAGTATCGGAACTGCTTGCTAAAGTCGGACGAAGTACGGATGATCCTGAAGAAGAGCGTGAGAACGAAGGTATCGAAGCGATGTCGTTGCAAGAGAAACTTAAGATCATAGATCAGATCCAACAACAAGGGGACGCGGCGAATGAATGAACTTGATCTAAAAGTGTCGGCAGGGCTTTGGTACGAAGATATCCGTAAGAGTACCAACGATACGTTCATGCCGTTATACGCGGTCACGGATCGTCATTTGGTATTGGTCGGCGGCGCGGGTAGCGGAAAGAGCATCTTTGCGGGGCGTAAGATCTTAGAGCGGATCACAAGCGAAAAGGGGCATCGTATACTCGTATGCCGTAAGATCGCGCGCACATTGCGTGAGAGTTGTTTTCGGCAACTTGTCGAACAGATACGTCTGCATTACGATTATAACGCTTTTAAGATCAACCGCACGGATATGCTGATCACTTATCTTCCGAATAACAGTCAAATATTATTTGCGGGATTGGATGATGTCGAAAAGCTCAAATCGATCTATCATGTAACGGGCATTTGGATCGAAGAAGGTTCAGAGCTTGCGGAGAATGACTATAATCAGCTTAATATCAGGCTCAGAGGAAAGACAGCGCATTACAAGCAGATGATCACCACATTCAATCCCGTCGATATCAACCATTGGTTGAAGCGTCGTTTTTTTAACGAATGTATTGAAGATGTTACAACGCATAAAAGCACTTATCGGGACAATCGTTTCTTAGATGCGGAACAGAAGAAAGTACTTGAATCTTTCAAAGATACCGATCCGTATTACTATCAAGTCTATTGCCTAGGTGAGTGGGGCGTATACGGCAAGACGATCTTCAGCGCTACGATCATCTCACTGTGGTTGCAAAGTATACAAGACCCGATCGCTACAGGCCATTTCGCGTATGATTATGACGGGCTTTCGATCGACAATATCCGCTGGATCGACGATGAAAACGGGTATATCAAACTCTACTATTCGCCTCAGAATGATCATCCTTATGTGATCGGATGTGATACAGCGGGAGAAGGAAGCGATTACTTCACAGCGCAAGTGCTTGATAATACAAACGGAGAACAGGTCGCAGTCTTACGGCAAGGATTTGATGAAGATGTCTTTGCGAAGCAGTTGTATTGTTTGGGACGGTATTATAACGAAGCGCTTATCGGCATCGAAGCGAATTTTACGACTTACCCGATTCGTGAACTGGAAAGACTGGGTTACACAAAACAATATATCCGCGAGACCGAAGATAATTTTACACACAAGGTCAAACACGCTTACGGATTCAAAACGACTGCGCTTACGCGACCGATCATCTTAGCGGATCTGGTGCGCATCGTACGTGAAGATTGCGGACTTATCAACGATCGAATGACACTCGAAGAAATGCTGACATTCGTACGCAATGAAAAGGGCAGGGCGGAAGCGCAAAGCGGCGCGCACGATGACTTGATCATGGCGCTTGCGATAGCGCACTATATCAGATCGCAGCAGGATAGTATGATCGATATCTTCAAACCCAAAAAGAAGATCAACTTCGCTTGCGAAGAAGCCCCGCGCGATCCTTTGGGGAGCGGAGAAGCGATCAGTGTGATATAAATAAAAAAAGAAGATGCATGTGCATCTTCTTTTTTGAATGCTTTATCAAATCATAATCTTTAAAGATTATTCTTCAGTTGTTTCTTCAGCAGGTGCTGCTGCTTCAGCTGCAAGTCTTCTTTCTTCAAGATCAGCCAAAATTTGTGGCATCATCTTGTTCATTCTTGAAAGCATTGCTAAGCAGATTACTGCAAGACCGGAAGCGAGTGCCGATGCCCACGTAAATGTGAACACGATAGCGTTTAACGCTGCAGGTGTTTGTGTAGCCGCACCACCGACGTATCCGCCGATATCGAGGAATACTGCTACAAGCGCGCCACCGAGGCCCATACCGATTTTTTGACCCATGCTTGTTCCGCTGAAGATCAAGCCTTCGGTACGTCTGCCGGTTTTCCATTCACCGTACTCAACAACGTCAGCTGTGAAAGCAAGTCTGGTACCTAACATAGCCGCAGGTCCTGAACCTCTGAATACAGCAGATGCCATCAAGATCGGTAACGTAGCACCGAATAACGGAAGGAGACCACCGATAACTTGTAGGATCATACCTAATGTAGCGGTTGCGCCTTTACCGATTTTCATTGAAAGCGGTCCTAAAACGAGGACTGCGATGAACATTGCAAAGAAGATCAATGACATGAACGGACCCATAAGAGACGGATCGCCGTAGATCCAGATCATGTAGTAAATGTTGATAGCCATGAATGCCGGGAAGAACCATGAAGTTACTTGAAGTAATGTAACCCATACCCAGTATTTATTCGAGAAAAGAAGTTTGAAGCCTTCGCCGACTGACATTTTTTCTAATTTGTTGGTAACAGCTTGAACGTGTTCTGTCGTTCCTTTGAAAGCAACCATGAATAATGCGCCTGCGATAATAGCTGTCAATCCGAAGAATTTAAGATATCCGCCAGCGCCGCCGCCGAACAATGCGATACCGGAGACAACGACCAATTGGCCGAGTGTTGACATCGCGCTTCCGAAAGCTTGTGCTGTCATGTTTAATTTCAAACGTTCTTTTGCAACTTTTGTCATCAATGATGATAGAGTTTGCATTGGGATCGTGATAGCAGTTTGGAGGAAGAAAGCAACGCAGTTATATAAAATAAATGCATACGCTACTTTGAATCCTGTGCTCCAATCAGCTGACATTGAGAATAATCCGATGACAGACAATACAGCCGGTATAACCATTCTTAAGAGCCAAGGACGAGCTTTACCGTGTTTGGTTTTTGTTTTGTCGACCAAGAATCCAATGATGATGTCCGTAACACCGTCCAAAAGACGGGAAATCAACTGAATCGATGCGACCGCTGCTAACGGTATAATAGCGATATCAGTCCAATAAAATGAAAGATAGCTTGCAAATAACCCCGCAAGTGTCAAGCCCATGTAACCTAAACTAAACGAGATTATTTCTGATGTTTTTAATTTTTGTTCCATATGTGATCCTTTCTATAAATAAATAAATTATGAGTAGAGTACGCTTCGCAATTCCGCCGGCACGCCTGATATTCGACGCATTCAAATCTTTAAGAGACGAGTCGAGAGAAATTGAAAACAATTGAAGTTCCAAGACAAAATAAAAAATTGTATTAAGTGCTTTGCATGTGAAATTGGAACTTGCTATAATTTAACCATAAAGGTCGTAATGTTGTCAACACTAATTTTAGATAATTATCTATATTTATTATATTTTTTTCGATTTTTATAATAAAGACGCATATCCTATATAAATGTATAGTTTGTAAAATTATTTTAAAACAGCCGTAAACTTTTATAAAATAAAACCTATGATATCAGTCAGGATTGATTGTCTGAAAATTTGCAAAAAAAAGAGCCGAAAAGATATTCCTGCAAGGTCTAAAGAGCGTTGCGGGTTAAAAATATGTAGAAACGAGGTAACGATCAATGTACAAAACAGGAGACACACCGGGTGCGGGTAGATACGTATGTACCAATTGCGGACGCGAACTTTCGCTTGCGAGCGACAGTGAAGCGCTTCCGGCATGCCCCAGATGCGGCAACAGGTCTTTTAACAAAGAAGACGAATAGATCGTATCACAAAGAGCGCTGAAAGGCGTTCTTTGTGATTTTTGCATGTCTCATATGCAACGAGGTTTTTACAATTCGTTGATTACAAATCCTAAAAAATGTGGTATGATAAAAAGAGATCGGAAATGCTTACGGACAAAGGGTTTCAACAGCTTTCCGCACGATGCGCACAGCAGTGGTTTACGGTAGTGCGCAAAAGCTAACAGTATTTATAAGCATCATTCATTAAGTAGTTTGGAATGAACAAGAGGAGGAATTTATTTATGACCGATCAAAATCAACCGAAAAAAAGTTTTTTAGATCAGATCATGCCGGAAACGGATCAACAATTCGATCCGCAGGATATTGAAGAAGGCAGAGTTACCGCGGGGCTTGCGTACATTATTTTCTTTATCCCGTTGGTCACCGCGTCGAATTCGCAATACGGTAAATTTCACGCGAATCAAGGATTGCTTTTATTGATCGCTTCGATCGCTCTTTCGATCGTTTTACGAATTTTGATGGCGATACTCGTTCACGGATATTTCGGATGGGGACTGTACTCACTTATCTCGCTGGTTTGCTGGGCAGTGATGGCCTTTATCGGCATCGTGGGACTCATCAGCGGCTTTACTGGAAAAGCAAGAGAACTTCCTATCGTAGGAAAATTCAGACTCATAAAATAAGGTTCATATAGAAAAAAAACGGAGATGTCAAATGATGAAGAAACTTGGTATCATTGCGCTTGCGGTTTTGCTTGTATTTTCTTTGACCGCGTGCAACGCAAAAGAAAAAGCTGCCGAAGAAGCTGCGGAAGACATCATCAACAGTAACAGCGATTCGGATGTGGATGTCGATATTGACGGTGATACGATCACGGTCGAAAGCGACGATGAAGATTTTACTGTTACGATGGGCGATACGGATTGGCCGACAGGCGATGTCGCAAAAATGTTGCCTGAATGCAAAGACGGTTCGGTAACGTATGTGCTTGAAATGCCGAATGCTGTCAATGTATCGGTCAGCGAGATCAGCGAATCGGAATACGAAGATTATTTGGCGCTTGTGCAAAACGCCGGATACGATCAGAACGTAACTACGATGGATTCGGAAGGGTCGTTGATGTACATGGCTGCGGATAACGACGGGAATGATTTCGTGTTGTCGTATTATCCTGATGAAGAATTGATGACGATCATCTTTACGTTGGCACAATAGACCTCGTATCAATAACCATTATAAAGAAGACGGGTAAAACCGTCTTTTTTCTTTTGTTAAAGGCGTTTTAGATTGACAGCGGTTAATCTATAGGACTATACTGTGGTAAAGAAGTTTGGATAGGAGACAGGGGAATTGAAATTTGTAAACTATCGATTGGACGGAGAAGTAAGAACAGGTATACAAACGAAAGATGGCATAGCGGACATCATTGAAAACGCGGTACATTACAATATGGATGTTCCGACCACCATGCCGAAGATCATCCGAGCAGGACGTCCGGGACTGGAACGATTGGCGATCTTGGAGAGTTACGATCTGATCACGATGTCGGAAGATATGATCGACTATGAACCGTGTATCAGCGATCCCGAAAAGATCTTATGTGTGGGACTGAATTACAAAGCGCACATCGAAGAAGCGAAAGAGGATCTGCCCGACAAGCCGATCTTATTCGGAAAGTTCAACAACGCGTTGGCCGCGCATAAGGACAAAGTTGCTTTGCCTTTGGTGACGCAGCAGATGGATTACGAAGCGGAATTGGTCATCGTGATCGGCAGGGAAGCCAAGAACGTTTCCAAAAAAGAAGCGCTCTCTTATGTGTTCGGCTATACATGCGGTAATGATTTCAGCGCGCGCGACCTGCAATTCATCAGCGGTCAATGGCTCATCGGAAAGAACTGCGACAACTTCGCACCGATCGGACCGTGTATCGTCACGGAAGATTCCATCGATGTGTCATCGCTTGCGATCAAATCTAAAGTGAACGGCGATATCCGTCAACTTTCGGATACGAGTTATATGATATTCGATTGCGCGGAGATCATCAGTTACGCATCGAGGCATATGACACTGAAACCGGGGGACTTGATCTTTACGGGCACACCGAGCGGTGTGATCATCGGTTATCCAGAAGATGAACGCGTTTGGTTGAAGCCCGGCGATGTCGTTGAAGTCACGATAGAAGGCATCGGCACTTTGGTCAATACGATCGTGTAACAATTAATATGCAATGTAACGGGGATGAAGAAATGAAAGAAGAAGTCATTAAAAATATTAGAACAACAAATGTTAAAAGCTTGATTTTATGTGTGCTTTTCAGCATGATCCCGAATGTTATTGCAATATCCTGGCTATTCGGTGCGCTGGATTCCGCATTTGTATCTGGGATTTTTCAGGTACTTGGAGAACCTTCGAGATTCGTGCTTATTGTATTTGCGTTGTTGGCGGTTTTTTTGGACTTTGTGATGATTAAACTGATTTACCTTATAAAAAATCCTTTGGCAAGCAAGCTGTTCAGACGATACGGTAATATAGATGAAGTTGCTGCGATATTTGATGAGATCGAAGCAACAAAAACATATGAAGATAAGCATATCATCATGTCAGAAAACTATATCGTACACAAGAAGAAATATCAACAATTGGTTGCTTTTGATGATATCTTATCAGTATATAAACATGTCCAAAAAGTTAAAAAAGCCGTTATTTTCTATTCGATCGTTGTAGTGGATAAATACAATATTAGATTCGGGTTTGAATATCCATTAGATCAAGAAGATAAAGTGGATGAATTGATCGAAGTCATCGGTATGAAAAGTAAGAATGCGAAAGTGGGTCATACGGATGAAGCATCGGAGCACATCAAAAGCAATGCACAGAAATTGCCACCGAAAGAAAACAATATGTAATTGTTGCTTTTAAGCATGCGTTGCATTTCATCATAGTTTGTCACCTACACTTTTGTTAAGCTGATAAAAGAGAATACATATCAAGAAGACTGCCGATTCGGCGGTCTTATTTGTTTTAAGTAAAAAAAGGAGAAAATTATGTTCGAGAAGAATAGTAATACAGCAGGACTTCGAAAGAGGACGACTGACCCAGACGAAAACAAAACGTGGGATGTCGCAAAGAAGCTCGGCGTAGCGCAGGAGTTGAACCTTGCGAGTGAAGATGTGAGAAGAGACTTCGCTAATGGCGTGAAGAACGCGTCGAATGTCGTAAAATTTAAAAACCTCGATACCGATCATCCCGATGTTTTAAAGTATACGGAAGCGCTGATCAAGAAAAGCCTAGCCGAACCGATACAAGACGAAACACCGTGGGTGCAGGCGATGGAAGATGCAAAGACAGCATTATCAAACAGTAAGGCGAAAGTGTATCAGAGTCCGTCGCTTGTAAGTTATCTTAAGTTGCGGCAGTCATCCGATCATAGAATCGACGATATCAGATATCGCACACAGCCTGCGAATGAAAGTCAAAATGAACTGTCACAACTTGTTCAAGAAAAGGCAGATATTCATAAGAAATATCCAAAAGATTATTCATTGGAGCCGAGACTTGATAAAGAACCTTATTCCGGATCGGAACCGTCTGAGTTTGATGAACTTCATAAAGAGAAAATAGCGTTAAACCAATATGTAAATGATTACGATATGATCCAAGAACAAGAACCAAAATCGGATAAAGACCCTTATGCCGATTATCTGAAGGCAACGCAATTGTCGGATGTCAATAAAGGATATGTGTATTATGATATTACGGAGTCATCTCCGAAATACACATGGGTCGATATCGCAGGTAAGTTTTCATTAGCAGGGTATGATCTATCCTCGGCATTGTTGATGCATTCATTGCAAAACGATCCGAGTGATCTATATTTCGGGGACGATTCTGAAGTTGTTCAAATGATACAGGCAGACGAGAACTTTTTATCTTATCTGGATGAAGTCATGGATGAACACAAGGGAGAACATGAATTCACTGTGGATATGGGAGGATTTGTTTTCAACGAAAATGATTTGTTCTTTTCAATTCATGGTGTCACGGGAGGACAATCAACAGTTACGGGAATATTACAGGATGATGGGACATATTCGTTACAATTTCGAATCGTTGATACTTATGATTATGAAAATAAACCTGGCGGAATCGTACAAAAAGTTGCAAATGCGGCTGCTGATGCACAAGAAAAGGGTGTGATCATTCCGTTTAAGATCTTAATTGAATTTAATATGGATGAAGTTTAGATGTTAAGCTATCAGTTATACTATTGTCGTATAGATTATAATTGGATTAATGAGTTGTTAGTAAAGTTCAATATGATAAAATAAGTTAGAGGTGGGTTATGGAAAAAAAGACAGTATCCAGAAAGTTGTATATCATTACGGTAATCGTGCTCTTGATTTCTGCGGGATATTTAGGGATAGGATGGCGTAAAAGCACGCATGATGAACGTTCTTATGCGACTACGTATGATATGATTGAATCCACATTTAATATTACTTTGCCGGAGGATGTCGCAACGATTCAATCGGAAAATACGCGAGGTTGGTTTGGAGATGGAAAAACGCTCGATGTTATTGTGATACCTGACGCAGATATGTCTACATTCAAAGAACAAATTGAACAATTAGGTTGGATCGAATATTCGTCTGATATGTATAATTCTTTGGCAGAGGAGTATTTTCTTTGGGGATATAGAGATAATGCAGATGTTTCGTTCGATACTTTTATGCACGGTTATCTGATCATTATTGGGGGCGGTGAAAACTCTGAAGAAGAAAAGGCAGAATTTATCGATTCGAAAGGTAATAATATTAGCACTGTGGATGAAGCTTTATTATTTTATAACGATATTACAGGTAGATTTTATTTCTTCACAATCTCATGGTAATAAGTTGATTGTAAATAAACTTTTTAAATGAATATCTTTAAGAGGCGAAAGCCTCTTTTTTATTTGAATTTAAAGGGAAAAAAGAAGATACAGCGAAATGTATAATAGGATTGTTAATCGAGTTTGATATGATAAAATAGGCATGAGGTGGGAATATGAATAAGAGATTTTCGAAAGCACCAAAATGGCTGATCGCTGGGGTAATTACGATCATTCTCGCTTGTATGATCGGTGCTGGTATCTTCTTTTTCGGTAACTTGTATCGTGCTCAAAACCCGGAAGTGCCGACTGAATCATTTATTGAGTGGGTCAACCAATTTGAAGCAGTACCCAATCTTGGAAATGCAGAGTTGATTTCACAAGGCTATGATCGAGGATGGCTTGGACAAGGCAATGAGACACGAGCAAGTTTTGGATATTATTGGTTATTGAAGACTGATCTTTCCGAAACGGAATTGATGGCATATTATCAAGCCTATGTAGATAAAGCCAATGAGGAAACGATCGGTATCGAAACGATACTTGAAGTACAATCGATAGAAAATACAGAGACATATCCTTTATTATACGAGCTTGATCCTTTGAACGATGCACTTGATGAATTGACTGACAAGGAGATCGAAGAAAGTCAATATTATGTAGTATATGCATATAAATGCGGACGATGGGAAGATATAAATTAAAAGAGGCGAAAGCAATAAGAAAATCAGTAAACCGTTAGTTATTTTTTTATCCATCATACTTGCGACAGCATTATTGATTATCCATCTCTCGGGTATATGGAGAGGTAACAGTTTTCAAGCATGGCAAGAGCAATTTGATATGCTTGAACCGCCGACAGAAACGGTTGAGTTATTTACTCAATTCAGTAACAGTGATGTGGTCACAGGCAGTGATGATTCCAGATACTACGGTTATTGCGTATTATTGAAAAGCGATCTGTCGAAAGATGTTTTGCGAGAATATTACGAGCCTTTTACTGAGAACATAAATGAGAATGTTATCGGTAATCCCAATGAGTTATATGTCGTGAAATTGGATGCTGATGAAAATACACGCGAATATCATTTTAATGATTTGGAACAATATATCGAAAACGAAGTTACTGATGAAAATGATTTATATATCGTTTATATCATCAAACCCGGGCGTGTGACTTTTATTAATTGATTTAAAAAGAGGCGGAAGCCTCTTTTTTTATTTAACTGCAGGTACTTCTCTTTATCCCGTCATGGTTTGTCACTCGCGCTTTTGCTATACTGTGAATGAAAGAAAATAGGTTTCTTATTCGAAAAGACCGCCTGTACGGCAGTCTTTTTTGTATGGAAAGAAAGGATGGGAACATGGACATTATCACATCGGTATTCGCGCTTGCGGTGATCGTATCCGTGCTGGTTGCGTATAGGCTCGGGTTTAAAGACGGCAGGATGGCAACACAGACAGGTGAACTTTCGCAGATCGTTTCGGTCAAGAAAAAAGCAAAGAAATATAAAGAAAGCGACGAAGAGCGCAGGATACGCATTGAACTCGAAAACATCGAAAACTACGGGACAGCGGTCCCGCAACAGGAGGTAGAATAAATGAACGGTACACAAGACAGCGGAGCGACCGCGATCTGGCAGGACTACCAAAGGGGGATAGACCACTTAGCGAAGAACAATCTGTTCGGGCGGTGCGATGAGAGCTTCCGCTTTTTCAACGGAGACCAATGGCACGGATTAAAGACAGGCGGAGAGCGTCCGCCGGCGTATAATATCATCCGACCGATCGTGGAATACAAACAAGCGATCGTGGCGCAAAACGGGATGAGCATGCATTATTCGACGATGAATTTCGGCGAGAAATATCAAGAGAGCATGCGCGTTTGCGAGAAACTCAACAACCATGCGTTCAAAACGTGGGAGCGTTTGAAGCTGGATAAAGTCAGTTGGGAACTCATCTCGGACGCGTGCATCGCAGGGGACAGTTTTGTCTATTTCTATCAAGACGAAGACAAGATCGAACTCGACCCGATCGATACGACCAATATCTTTCTTGCGGACGAGCAGGAGCAAGACATCCAAAGACAGCGCTATATTCTGATCGCGCAACGTTTATTTACCGAGAACGTCAAAGAACAGGCAAGAGTCAACGGAATAGCCGAAGATGAACTCTCTGCGATCATGCCCGACGATGAGACGGCGTATCAAATGGGGGATAAAGCGAAACAGGAAGTCGCAAACGCGGACGAAGACGGCGGCAAGTGTATTTCGATCCTCAAATTATGGAAAGAGGATGGCACCGTGCATATCAGCCGTTCGGTCAAAAACCTTGTTTATCAACCCGATACGGCGATCGACGGCATGACCTTATACCCGATCGCGCAGTATACGTGGAACCGCGAAAAGGGCAGCGCGCGCGGCGTGGGAGAAGTTTACGACAAGATACCGAACCAGATCGAGATCAACAAGGCGCTTGCCAGACTGCTTGCGGGCGTGAAGCAATACGCGTTTCCGCACATCGTTTACGACAGCTCGATCTTAAGCAAAGACAATGTCGAGAAACTTTCGATCGTCGGCTCCAACATCGGCGTAAATACGAATAAAATGCAGCGCGTCAGTGATACGATCCAATATATGCAACCTGCGCAGATCAATCCGCTTGCCAGAGAGATCGTTTATCAAATGGTCTCTCAAACCAGAGAACTCGCAGGGGCGGGGGACGCGGTAACGGGACAGATCAATCCCGAACAAGCCAGCGGTGCGGCGATCATCGCGGTCAGAGACGTGGCGGCGTTACCGCTCAACGGGCAGGTATCGGCATTCCGTCAATTCGTCGAGGACATCGCGCGCATTTGGTATGACATGTGGACGGCGTATCATCCGAACGGCATGAAAGTCGTCAGCGAAGAAGAAGGGCAAGACCCCGTGCAAGAGACGATCACAGCCGAAGAGTTGAAAAACCTTTCGGTCGAAGTGCGCGTGGACGTATCGCCCGACAATCCGTTCAGCAAATTCGCGCAGGAACAGACTTTGCAGAACTTATTCGCGCAGGGCGCGCTGACATTTGAGGAATACGTTAAGTCACTTGATGATGACGCAGTGGCGCCGAAAGCAAAACTGCAAGATATTTCCGAAGCCCGAAAAGCGCAGGCGCAAAAGCAAGCAGAGCAGATGTTGCCCGAGATACTAAAACAAATGGAGCAAGGGCAGGGGCAAGAGGCAAGTGATCCCGGTATGGCGCAAGCACAAGGTTTGCCGAGTGGGCAGGGTGTGCCGCAAGGGGTTGGGGAGATGGTGCAGTAAAATAATATAAAATAGAGAAGTAAAGAAGAAGCCCCGCGAAAGCGGGGCTTCTTCTTTACTTTTACCTATTGGTTGTGTATTTAATATAAGCTTATTACTATTTTGTTGTAAAGTATTTTAGTATGCTATTTGATATTAAAGTCGATACATTTTTTTCTGCCAATTCGAACATTTTGCGTTCGCTGTTTTTCATTTCTTGATATAGCTTGTTGAAATCATCTTCTTGAGTTATTTCTATAGCTTGTTCAATTTTATTTGAAAGATCATTTACTAAGGTAATAAAATGTTCATAATCTTTTTTGTAGAACAACTTACTGTGCGCAATACTATTTCTTAGTTTGCTTATTTTTGTTATTTTGTTTTTAAATTCAACGTCTGGTATTTTTTTTGAAAACAGTATGTGCCAATAATTATTACTTTCAGCACAGCTTTGAGTAGACTGTGTATTCGTTTCAATTTGTGTTGTTATTGGATTTTCGTTGAGTTCGATATTAAATAAAAGTTTTATGATCTTGGAATAGTCTAAAGAATAGAATGCTAATTTCAATCGTTCAGTTGATTTTTTTGTTTTATTACCTTTAGCCTGTATTATTTCTTTTATATTTATTTTGAAATCTTTATCGGGGATTTGCTCGAAATAGTTTTCACCGTATATGTAAGTAAATATGTTTAACATTAAGAGTCTTAATTTTCTATCAAAATTGCTTAACAGCGGATATGCTTTTTTACAATAGTAGTTTGAAATTGAATCAAACGAAGTTATAGTTATACGATTATATCCTAAATCTTCATTAATATAATCATGAATTTTTTCAAGAGCTTCGATACAATTTGATTCTGCGCCTTCAGCGGATACGCTTAAATATATTGCCTTCTTTGTTTCTGTTAGCTCAATAAAAATTGACACAGTAGATGAGTTTATTTTTAATTTTCCGGATGCCTGTCTTTTTTCAGAATAATTATTATTAATAATATTCAACTTAAAATGTTCTGCTATTGGTTTCAAGGGTAGATCGTTAATATTTAGTATCTCTTCACGAGTAAGAAAATGTCTATTTTCTTGGAGTTTTGTGCTGTTCTGCTGAAGAATATATATATAACTATTTTTTAATTTCATATTTTGAGTCCTTCCAAGTCAATATTAGATATATTATACTTCCATTCAAAAAACAATGCAACAACAACACCCCGCATCAGCGGGGCTTCTTCATAACACATAACACTCTCGCTGTTGCAAACGAAGTGGTTTTCACCTATAATAAAAGCGAATCAATATTGTGTTGAATGGTGTGGGGGAGACAGAAATGAACGTAAAGAATTCAAAAAAACAACGAATCATTTTGATTTTATTGGTATTGATCGTGGTTGCGTTGTTTTTTTTATTGCGCGACGATAAAGCCGATCAACTTATTGCCGAAGAATTTCTAACGCAATACTATACTGTGGCGCAAGACGAAGGGAACGTGTTTAGTAAAATGTCTGAGATCAGGTCTGCTTATGTACTTGATCCGGCACAGTTCGAAATCGAGACTGAAAACATGTTGAAAGATGCGTACGGTTCTTTGTTGACGATTGATGAAATGCAACGTCTGGTTGCGAATAGGAAATTGACCGCGCCCGACCAATTGGCGGAAGAATCAGAATTGATCCTCTCGTGCCAAGAGATTGTATTGACGAAAAAGGTCGATACGAAACAAGAAAAACATGATTACGATTTTACGGTTACCGTACACATCGAAAATGCAAGCGAAGATTTTACGGATCTAACAATAGAAGGTGTCATTGTACTTGAAGAGATCGATGACGCTTGGAAAGTTTCGGATTTTTATCCGATGCAAGACATCCGCACAATACTTCTGAAATTCAGATCTCCCGAGACCGAATAGAAAAACAACAAACACAAAAGCCCCGCGTCAGCGGGGCGTTTGTTTATATCTTTTTTTATTAGTAGGTTTATTTCCGCTCAACAATATGCAGTTCATTGGATTGCGCGTGTTGGTTGTCGATTATAAGCTCGATGGAGTAAGTCCCCGGTTTTTGGATCTTTAAATTGTTGATATTTAAGATCACGTTGTGTGTCGATCTTAGCGGTACATTAGGGCTGATATTCAGTTCCCCTTGCAACGGAGACGTAATGTCGTGTCCGTCCGCGTCAACGATATTGACTCTGATCTGATGTTTACCCGCTTCGCTTTTGCGCGCTTCGATACCCGCGACATAAACCATGGCGGGGTGCGCGAAAGGAAACTGTGGGGCATAGATGGTATTTAAAATGCCCATGACATTTAATTTTCCTTCTCTCGAAACGTTGGCGCAGTCGCAAATAAAGGTGTATCGTACTTCCATGTTTAGCCTCTTATCGTATTATTTTTTAGTCGGTAATTTAAGTTCGTCTTCCGCGTCTCTGAATACCGTATCGTATTTTTCGATCTTGCCGTTTAAACGCGTGAGCGTGCTTTGTAATTCGTCGATCTGTTCTGCGATACGATCGCGTTCGCGTACCAGTATTTGCTTGCGCTCTTCATGGGTCTTATCACCCTCTCCAAACAATTTAACGTATTCGGTGAGTGCTTCGATCTGTACGCCAGCATTTCGCATGCACTTTATAAAATCGATCCATCCGCAATCGTATTCGGTATAATCGCGCATGCCGCCTTCGGTGCGATTGACTTTCGGGATCAAACCGATCCGCTCGTAATAACGCAGCGTATCAGCCGTCAAATCAAAGCGTTCGCAAACTTCAGATATCATCATAGTCTTATTCCTTATTATAAAAGATATTAACTTGGAGCTGACTTCAAGTTAATATCATTTTATCTGTATGTGAATCAAAAGTCAATGGGCGTAAATTTTTTGATCTCAGCATCGTGTGATCTCATAATGCCGATAGATGTTTCAATAAGGCATCAACAGAACTATCCAAGGTGAATTTTTCACAAGCGGTCGCGCGCTCTTCAACCGTCGGGCTGCCCAATTCCATCGCTTCTTTGATTGCTTCCAGCAATGCTTTCGGATCACGCGGCTCAACTAAAGTCAAAAGTCCGCAATCCGTTTCGGCAAGTCCGCCGATATCGCTTGCGATCACGCGGCACCCGCTGTGTTGCGCTTCGACAGAAAGCATCCCGAACGGTTCCGCGTACACGGAAGGCATCAGTAATATATCCGTCTGCGCGAGTAAGTCAGCCATTCCTTCGACCGTCTTTCTCGGTTCCAAAAGAGAAGCGTACGGATAATCCCGCAACATATTCGTAAGTACGCGCCCCTGTTCCACATGTTGACCTGCGGCAACGATCCGCATGTTCATGTCGAGCGCGCGTATTTCTTCCGCGTGCAGTGTTTCAAGCAAGGTATAGATCCCTTTGTCGGGGTGCAGTCTGCCGGCATAAAGTACATTTGTTGTCTTTTTATGAGCCGATCTTTCTGTTTGTGCATATATCGGATTGGCAAAAGGCATAACGATCTTTATGACGTTGCTTGTTATGTTCAACTGACGTGCCCATTGGCGTGCGTTATGCATGCTTGTAGCGATAAGCATCCTGTTTTCAAGGTTTTCTTTTTTTGCAAATTGTGCACTTATAGGGGAGACGGCACAGTGTAAGATGACAGCAGCTCGATTTAATGTGGGAACATCATAAGCATGATTGACAAAGATCGTCGTTCCCTGCAATTTGCTGATCTCGTTTTTATCGCTCAAACATAAAAAAGGTATATCGGGAAAGTCCTTTTTACTGCATTCGGCTCCTACACCGACGAGGACGATCTGTGTATCTATGCCTCTCCTAAGTAATTCGCGAACGTGTCCTGCGGTAAAGGTTTCAGAACCTCCTGTACCCGCCAAAATATCCTCTTCAAATGGCCAAATAAATGAGATCATTCACAATTCCCCCATATCCAAAATCAACCGATCTATGACACCTGTATTTTGTTTATTATAACATAAAAACAAAATACGCTCAATCTTCTTGCTTGTAACGGAGAATGCTTGCTATCGTATACGCATTTGAAATATTTTGATAAAGATCGCCGAAGTGCGTTATGCGAGTGATTTATCAGTGACAAATCAAAGGTTCCGATTGTAAAAAAATCGATATTGATTTATAATAAATGCACAAGACACAGCATGATTAAAGGGGTATGGTTTATGTCGAAAAAACGAAGATTATTTTTGCGATCGCAGCCGGCTTGGCGTTGATCGCATTTTCCGTCTATATGTTATCACGCGATGACGGTGCTGACCGACTGGCGGCTGAAACGTTTATAAATCAATATTATACGGTAAACGAAGAAGAAGATAATTTATATACGACTTTAATGGATATTTATTGGGATGATTCGGGAACACAGATACAGGCAGACGCGATCAGCGCAGTGATCGAAGATACGTACGGGGAGCTGATGACTTTCGATGCGATGCAATCTTTAATGGCTGACAGGTCTCTTTACGCGCCGGATGAATTGGCTGCGAGTGCCGATCTGACGATCACATGCACAGATGTAACGCTGACCGAAAAAAGCGATACATCGCAAGAAGACAACGATTACGATTACAGCGCGTCCGTTTATGTCGAAAATGCGTACGGTAATTTTACCGAAGTTGTTTTGGAAGGCGTAATACAGCTTTCAAAAGAAGATGACAGTTGGAAAATAACGGGTTTTTATCCGAACGATGATTTCAGGACGATGCCTTTGGAGTTGAAACGACCCGAACAATCCTCAGAGATCGAGTAGGGTGCTCATTGCCAAATCAAGCGCAATGATTTATAATGATATTGAAAACAGACGATAAACCGAGGTGAGATCGATGAAAGAAAGAAATACAAAAAAAGCAAGGATCTACTTTGCGATCGCAGTCGTGTTACTGCTACTCGCATTCGTGTTGTATCTGTTAACGCGTGACGCTGATCCGGATGAGATCGTAGTGGAAGGGATCGTAACGCAGGAATACTGTGCGCAAATCCAGCAAGCGTCAACGCAATCCATCCTATTGAATGAGGGTGCGCTTTTCTTATAGTCGGATTCAATAGTGATCAATAATACACCAATAAAAAAGAGACAGGAGATCCTGTCTCTTTATTTTTTTATCGATCCAAAGGTATGAATTGTCTGCGCGCTTGTCTGGCGTATTCTTTTTCATTAAACATCATCGATGTCTTCAGTAAGATCGTATCGGTCGGTCCGTCCAGATAACCGATAAGATATTTGCCTCTGAATGCGCTTTGCAAGATCAGATACGCTTTGTCTTTCGGCATATCCACATGTTTCATAAATTCGGAAAAATCCATATCGTCACTTTCGAGCATGATATTCATGATGCGTTGCGTGCGCGCAAGATCGATGGTGATCTTGATCGTAAACGTTAAGAATACGAAACCGCCCAGCATATAGATCAAACCATACAGGACATTCTCGGAAAATTGCTGTATGCTGTAATATACCAAGTATATCCCCGCCAATGCAGCTAAGATCGAAAGGATACGACTTGCTGAAATACGACCGTTTTGGATATTAGCATTCTTCATCATTTTTTGTTCCTCTTTGATATTTATATTCTATTTGGATATTTACTCACTCAAATGCCTTCAGCGGAGAGTGTGATCTCAATCCCGTCCGTGCTGAAATAGCCTGTAACATATTCTCGCTCGATCAGTTCTTCCAATTGTTTACGTAATTTGCCTTCTTCCATCTTTCGCATCATTGCCAATTGTGAAAGTTGGATCGCTTTATCGGGCGTGAGCATCGTGTTATAGATCGAGATGCTTTTCAGTAGCTTTAACGTATGCACCGCAAATACAAACATAAATACGCCAATGCCGCAGATAAGCAAGAACAATGCCAACATTGCGATGGTGGATAAACTGAAATGCTTTGAAATAAATACGGTAGCGACAAAAAAGAATCCAAAGAATAAGGCTATGACCGATCCGCCTACCGCGATCACATAAGAAAGGATACGATGGCGGCCTGTTTTTGTTTGATTCAGATAAATACTGTCCATATCTGCAGTCTCCTTATATTGTCTTATTTTTTGACCAAAGTGATACTGTGTGTTTGCTTATCGAGTGATCCGTGCAAGTATTTTCTTTTAAATATATTTTCAAGTTCTCTTATAACTTTTTGTTCACTTTTCCGTACGTTTCTTGAAAGTTCGGCAATGTCCGTTCTTTCACTCGCTCGCAGGATCGATACATACTTACCGATCGCCTTGACTGAGAATGTGCGCAAGATCCCTTTTGTCAGTAAAGCCGTCCCGATAATGATCGCGGCACCGAATAAAATGATTTGGATCGGACCGGCATTGTCGCGCCTTAAAAGATTGTAAAGGTACAAACCGCATATACCGTCTAATAAAAAACCTATAAAGATCAATATTTGTGCGCTTCGCAGTGCGGAATTGATCGTCTGCGCGTTGATCACGGACGGTTTATATTCCGGTTCTTCATTCAATGATTTTTCGTTGTCTTCAGATGAAGTGTTCATGGCAGTCTCCGTTAGTAAAATTCTGTACAAATGATACAAAAGAATAAGCGCGTATCATTTTATGTGATGAACGAAGCTTATTCTTAAATTGTTTGTGTTTATATATTTTTTTGCATATGTCAACCTTCTCGGACGAATACCCGAGTAATGGTTATCTATCGTTTAAATTCGGATGGGCGCGCCTTTCATGTGTGTCATTGAATTCGATTTTGATCTTCGTGCTATCCTTTGCTTTCCTCCGGTACGATCTCGATTTGTTTAAGCGCAAATTCGAGACAGAATAATACGATCTCATTTCTTGTGCGTCCGCTTTTTTGTGCCGCTTCGTCCAGTTGCGCTACGATCTCATTCGGTAAACGCGCTGAAACTACTGAGCTGTCACCGTATTTTTTTTTGGATTTGATAATTAATTTTTCCATGATCTTCCCTTTCGACTTTTATTCCCATGCATACCCAGTTGAAAGTTCCCAATCCATATGTACCTTTATTATATATCAGTATACGGGCGATAGCAAGTTATCCGACAATTTAATGCATAAATCATACAAGTTTAGAATGAAATAGCCTTTATGTATGCGATCTATTCAATATATTGCATTTAAACATATATAATCAATATTTTTACAATTACTCGTATTTTTTTATGGATATTTTCAGATTCTTGTAGTATACTTGTTAATACCTCTTTGTTTTTAGGGTGACATGTGACAGATTTGCAACATTAAAAGCTTATACTCTTATTTATCACATTTAATTTTGCAGACGTTACTGATACAGAAGGAGTTTTGGGGGATCAGATCTTGATCAAAGGGATGAATTACATAGAAAAAGAATCAAATAGGATAGCGTTCAATGAGAAAATTCTCACGCGCATAGATGATGATCGACCGATAACGAGCGTTGAAACAAAGGAATCAGCGACGGAAACTGATCATGTGGGTAAAACGAAAAGACCGTACCTCGGTTGGTTGTATCTGCTTTTAACGATCGCCGCTCTTCTTTTGTGGCACCTGATCGAAGGGAGTCGCTCATTTGAATATGTTATTTTTGTAATTGCGATAGCGGCTTTGGTCGCCTTTATCGTAACATTGGCATTATATTTACGACGCGCAAACCCGACCGAGTCGGCAACCGAACAAGAAGGAGAGAACATCTCTGAAGAAAACGTTTTCCGACAATGTCACGCATGGTATGAGGAAGTCAAAGGAGAATGCACGGATCTGCGCGCACACGACAGCATGTGGAACGGCGCGGTGTTTTTGCAGTGTGTTTTGATAGAGTGTGCAACGGATCTTCTTAAAAACGAACAGATGATCAAAGCCGGTGACGAAATCATCCTAGTACGGGAATACAGCGATACGGAAGATAAAAACGCGATTTCGGTCAAGTTGAGAAGCGGAGCGCCGATCGGACATGTTTGCAGATCCAGCAATGCGATACCCGCGGGTCTTATGAATAGCGGTATGGATCTGATAAGCCGCGTTTATAAAAAGAAGTTGTTCCCGTATTTGCTTTGCATCGTTGCGGAGATCTATATCAACGATCAAAAGCCAGCCAACAGCTTTTAGAATGCTTTCGTAAATGTGAAATAAAAAAGCATAAAAATAAAGTAAAATATCCGCCCATACGGGGCGGATATTTTAGTTGCGATTGGAGGTATCGCTGAGATTCAATGAGTCACAAGGACTATAATCTTTTATTACCACGAACACATTATAGCAAGCCGAATAAGAAATTTCAATAGTTTTTGTAAATTTTATCGGATATTTCAATATATATTCAAAGAAATGTTTTTGTGACAAGAATTTTTCGCTGTAGATCTCTATTTGAGAGTCGCTAAAAAATTTTGAGCGTTTATAAATCACCCATTTAATTTGATCATATATGATATTTTCTAAATTTATTGATCAAGCTATTGAATTGGAGCATAGCTTTAGGGTATGATATTATTGCATATATATAATTATATCATATTGACAATAGTAATTTGGGGGAATCGTTGCAATGCGTCAGACGGAAAAAGAGACATCGAAGGATCCAAAGAAAGTTAAGACATTCAAATCCAAGACTGAAGCTTTCAAAATTATTTTGGTCTATATCATCATCGGAGCTTTGTGGATCGCGTTATCGGATCGCGCATTGGCTATGCTTTTTCCCGACCCCGAAACCTATCAATTATTACAGTCCTATAAAGGTTGGTTTTATGTCTTATTAACAGGCATAATTTTTTATGTCATTATTTACAGACGTATGCATATGTTTGAAAAGCTCAATTATCGGATCGCGAAAGCATACAGACAACTCAAGGAATCAAATCAAAAGCTGGTCGAGACAGAAAACGCTCTAAGTGAAAAATGCAAAGAACTTGAAGCAAATCAAGGGGATCTCGGTGTCAGTGAACAACGCTATAAATTAGCGGTACAAGGTTCAAATGACGGCATTTGGGACTGGAATATCGTCGATGACGATTTCTTTTGCTCCACGAAATTCAAATCCTCATTCACACATATCGGCAATGAAGACGGACCCAAAAAGCATTGGGATGAATATATACATCCGGATGATCTCCCGAGGGTCAACGCAGCATTGCAAGCCTACTTGGAAAAACGCGCCGATACGTATGAACCGGTCTACCGTGTGCTTTCAAAAAACAATACTTATCGTTGGATACACAGCAAAGGCAAAGCTTTGTGGGACGAAAACGGCAAACCGATCCGCATGGCAGGTTCGCATACGGACATTACGCCGTTTGTGAAGTTCCAGGATTCGATCAGAGACGAAAAAGAATTATTGGAAAATATATTCAATAAAGCACCGATCTTTATTTTGTTGATAGACGGGAAAGGTACTATCATCAAAGCCAATCCTTTCAGTGCAAGGACATTGGGATATCAACAAAAAGAAATGATCGGTAAAGACGCATTGGAATTTTTGATCCCGACTGAAAATCACGATAAAGTACGATCGATCTTTGAGCATATCAAAGAATACGGAAAAATGGAAAACAGTGAAGTAGAGATACTGGGTAACAACGGTCAAAAATTCACGATCCTGTGGAACAACAACAGTTTATACGGGAATGATAAGAGCAAGGATCTGTTTTTGGCTATCGGCATCGATGTTACTGAATATAATCAAATGACCAATAAGTTACACCAGTTGGCGTATTACGATCCGCTTACAGGGCTTCCAAATCGCTTCATGATCGAACAGACGACCAACAACCTTATCGAAGAAGCTGCCAGGGAGCAGAATGTTTTTGCATTCATTTATCTGGATGTGGATAACTTCAAATATATCAATGACACGATGGGACACGAATACGGTGATAGGTTCTTAAAACGATTCGCGGATATCTTATCCCAACAAGTGTATTACCCTCATGTTGTAGGACGCATGTCAGGCGATGAATTCTATATCCTCTTGGTCGGTGACGGACACATCGCTTCCATCATGGACAAGATCACCGAGATATACGAACAATTGAAACGTTCGATCTTATTAAAGGATCAAGAGTACTACATATCCGCGAGCATGGGCGTTGCTTTTTATCCGGAACACGGGACGAATTTTACGGAACTTGCCCGAAATGCCGATACGGCAATGTTTTTCGCAAAAGAAAAAGGCAAAGGTCAGTATGTGGTCTATTCGTCTTTAATGGAAGAAAAGTTGCATAACTTTATGAGGTTGAGCAACCAGATACGTTCGGCGATCGATAATAACGGATTCTTCCTGGTTTATCAACCGCAAATTGAATTGCAGACAGGTAAAATGATCGGTATGGAAGCTTTGATACGGTTGAAGAACCTTGAAAGCGAGATCGTATCCCCGATCAACTTTATACCGTTTGCGGAAGAAAACGGCTTGATCGAAGAGATCGACCAGTGGGTTTTCACAACAGCTTGTCTAAAACAAAGGAAATGGGCGGAAGAAGGTCATCCGACCGTCAAGATGTGCATCAATCTCTCGGCGAAGACATTGATGAAAGAGAACGTAGCATCATGGATCGCCGAAACGATCGAAGGATGCGGTATTCAGAGTAAGAATATTGAGTTTGAAATAACGGAAACAGCGTTTATCAATGATTTTGACAGAGCGCTCAAAGCTATGAAAGAACTTAAAAATATGGGCTTTACGATCGCTCTGGACGATTTCGGAACGGGTTATTCGTCTCTTACTTATCTGCAACAATTACCGATCGACATTTTAAAGATCGACCGCGGATTTATACAGCATGTCATGAGCGAATACGATGAAGTTTTCATTTTTGAATCGATCGTCAATATGGCGCATCATTTGGGGCTTAGAGTTGTAGTCGAAGGTATCGAAACAGTAGAACAACGAAACTTTGTTGAAAAACACCATTGCGATATCGTACAAGGCTATTATTACGCACATCCGATGCCCGAAGAGCAATTGGAGGAATTCGTGCGGAACAATCCTGTATAAATTTGAAATGACTTTCGATCTCTTCCGAAAAACAGGAAGAGATCTTTTATAAGCTAAATATTGAAAACTATTTATAAATTACAATAATTAAAATATGATCCAAACATATTGAATGTGCTATAATAACAGTAGTAATAATCACGTGCGTACGAGGTTGTAATGAAATATGAAGCGGACACGCCGAAAGGCTATATCGATCAATTGCCCGAAGAACGTAAGTCGGTCATAAGAAAGATGAGAAAAACCGTTAAGGAGCATTTGCCCAAAGGCTTTAAAGAGACGATGCAATATTCCATGATCTCTTATGTCGTGCCGCACAGCATCTATCCGCAGGGATATCATGTAGACGCGTCCGAACCGCTTCCTTTTATCAGTATAGCTTCTCAAAAAAGACATGTTGCGTTGTACCATATGGCGCTTGACATGTTTCCCGATGTGCTTGCGTGGTTTAAAAAAGAATATCCGAAACACGTTAAAACAAAACTGAATATGGGCAAAGGTTGCATTCGTTTTACAAATATGCAAACTGTGCCTTATGCGTTGATCGGAGAACTTTGCGAAAAGATCAGCGCGGAAGAATATATAACCGAATACGAAAAGATCATACAAAAACAGCACAAACGAAAAAAATAATACGCGGAACTTATAATATTTATTATTTTTATATCCGATTTTTTTCAGGAGGGACAGAATTTGAAACATTTGTATGACGCTATTTTCATGCGTAAATCGGTACGCAAGTATGATCCTAACCCGTTACCGTCCATGATATTGGATAGGATCAAAGAGCACATTGAACAGGTGGAACCTTTGGACGAGAACATCCGCTACAAGATCGTTATCAAAAATGCGGATGAGATCAAAACATCTTTAAAGGCTGCGCATTATTTGTGTTTTTACTCCGAAGAGACAGATCGTTGTTTGATGAACGCGGGTTATATCATGCAGCAGATCGACTTACATTTATCCTTGATGGGTATCGGCGCTTGTTGGCTGGGTATGGCAAAACCCAAAATCAATGAATCTGTAGACGGGTTGCCTTTCGTGATTTTAATCGCATTCGGAAGCGCTGACGAGACCGTGCACCGCAGATCCGTCGAAGAGTTCAAGCGCAAAAGCATTGCCGAGTTCTCTACGATACCGGATCACGCCGAATTATTAGGGCCAGTTCGTTTGGCGCCTTCGGCAGTAAACAGTCAATCGTGGGTCTTTTCGTGTCACGATGATAAATTTGTTATCGCGCGAAAGAAACCTTCTTTGATATCATCTCTATTTATGCACAGGTTCAATCAGATCGATATCGGTATCGCGATGTGCTATTTTCAGATATCGGCTCTTCAGCAGGGAAAAAGAGCT
This sequence comes from uncultured Anaerofustis sp., assembly GCA_963674555.1. GTDB lineage: Bacteria > Bacillota > Clostridia > Eubacteriales > Anaerofustaceae > JBGMEA01. Next base: position 1,639,830 of record OY771429.1, read on the forward strand.
ATATTTGAATATGAAGCATGCCCGGTGGACAAGGGCACGATCTTTATGGCGAGCGCCAATTTGGAAGAGGTCGCTTTATATGGGTGAACTGTCAAACTTAAAAAACATCAGCAAAGTTTCGGAAAAACATTTACTCCAAGCCGGTATAGAAACGATCGAAGACTTTCGAGCACTCGGCAGCCGAGAAGCGTTTATACGCATCCGTCAAAATGATGATACGGTATGCCTAAGTATGCTGTACGGACTTGAAGGCGCGCTTTCGGATACGCGGTGGTGCGATCTTGACGAAGCAACAAAAAAAGACCTAAAGGCCTTTTATATTGCGTTAAGAGATGCGGATCCGATTATTTAAGCCATTGCACGAAAGCCGTTTTGTCTTTCATATTATATCCGGCTTTTTTGTAGAAATTCAATGTACTTTCGTCTTTTGACGAAGTCATCAGCATTATCTTATAGCAGCCAGCTTTTTTGGCTGCTTTTTTCGCGAAGTCCAATGTCGCTCTGCCAAAGCCTCGTTTGCGGTAAACTTCATCCGTGATAACATTTTCTATCAACGCGTAAGGTCGAAGGTCATGTGTTAGATTGTCCACGACGATCAAATGACAAGATGTGACCAATTTCGATCCGTAATATCCAACGAACAATGTATTGTTCGGGTGTGATAATATTTTTTGCCAGATCGCTTCCGCTTTCGGTGTTTGAACGTGTTTCTCACCGAAATGTAATTGGTCATATAATTCCAAAAGCGCGCTAAGGTCGCTTTCTTTTGCTTCTCTTAGTATAAGTTTCATTTAAATATCCTTACCGAGTTTTCTTTCTTTCGATCATTAAAGTTCTTGACCGATCATATATTATTTTACTGTTTGTTAAACGCATAGTCAATATGCAGGTCAAGATCGAACCCAGTAACTTTATTAGAGTTACTCCGAAAGTCTGGACATTTTCACTCTTTTTCGTTATGATGGATTTATTAATTGATGTACGGTTACATAAGGAGTGATGTATTATGACTTATATCGTTGTTGGAGCTTTGATCGGCGTTGTCGTATTTTTTTTATTGAGAAGTTATCAAGGCGTGGACAATTACCGACAAAACGGTAAGACCGCACGAGAAATATTAGACGAACGCTATGCGCGCGGAGAGATCAACGAAGAAGAATACGAGAGAATGAAGAACAATTTGTATAAAGTATAAAGACTGTCCGAAAGGACGGTCTTTTTTTTGTTGGTTATCAGTTTGCGCAGTCGCACTTGCTCTAGTTCACTTTTCGATTTTAGTAATCGCCCCCGCAGTCGGCGGGGACCGACCTTCTTTTTTAGAAAAAGAAGGCAAAAACCCACGCTGTATAAACCTCACTGCATGTTAGCTGAAAAGTTCTGACAAATCGGCTCGGGCATATCAATCGTTTGGCTACGCGAAACAGATATTGCCGAGCACGATTTATACCACAACCTTTTCAGAACACGCAACGTTCGGCTTATAATGCGTGTTGCTCCGCTACCTTGCCTAACCCACTCATTGACCCAAGACGATATCATTCATGGGTGGGGTGGCTCTAAGCGTGATAAGTACCTCATTTAGAATGTTCCGAATGGTTTTGGTATAAATACAACCGAGCATATTAGGCACGAGATGAATGATACGGAATGCAACCCATTATATGTTGAGGTTGTATTTGTCAAAATGATGAGGGTAACATTCTATGAGGGATTATCTGCGTAAACCTTTTGCTCCGCTTTTCGAGAAAAGCGGATTGCTGCCGCCAACGCGGCACGATATTAATCCTTAAAAAAGATAACTCACATTATTACGACTGTGCTAAAGTTGTTGCCGTCAACGCGGCTAGACTGTATCATCTAAATAATGATATAGATTTAATGCGCCTGCGCAGCATCTCCGCGAAGTAATCTATCTGAATGCATTAATGTTTCAGCGGGAATGCTGGACTTTTTCGGCGCCTTATTATAAGATGAAAGTACCTATTCATCGGTATTTGCGCATTGTCATATTTATGCCACAATCACCTTCTATACTATGAAGTAATTCAAACAATAGGAGGAATATCAAATGTTATTGATTTGGATCCCGATAGGCATCGCGTTATATTACCTACTTACAAACAACACAAGAACAACGCAAACACCTTCTTCACCTGCCGCACGACCGCCCGTCAAAACAGCTATGGACGTTTTGAACGAACGGTACGTAAACGGAGAGATCGACGAAGAAGAATATAAAAAGATCAAAAAGAATATCAGTGAATAGGAGATTAGAAAATGACTATGTTAAGAAGAATACCGTATTATAATATGTATCCGAGCAGACATCTATTTTACAGCCCATGGACTTGGGTGATTATGGGACTGGTCGCGCTGGCTGTCGTATTGTTGGTCGTATTGTTGGTGCGTAATCGCAAAAGAGCGAATATCGCGCAAGCAGCCCCGACTGTAAACATTCAAGCACTGGATGCATTGAAAATGAAATACGCGCAAGGAGATATGACGGAAGAAGAATATCTCAGACGCAAAGAAGTATTAAGCGAAGGCTAAAGAAGGATTTCTTTAAAGAGGACGAGGAGGATCGATGAAATACAAAATATTGGTTGCCGAAGATCAACGCGATATCAGTGATGTCGTTTCGAAGTATCTTTTGAATGAAGGATATGACGTAACAGTCGCGCATGATGGATTTGAAGCGCTCGATCATTTCGGTAAAGATCGATTCCACCTCGTCCTTTTGGACATTATGATGCCGGGTATCAGCGGATTCGACGTGCTTAAAGAGATCAGAGAAGTTTCCGATGTGCCTGTGATAATGCTGACCGCAAGAGAAGAAGAAGTTGATCGCCTGCGTGGTTTTGATTTCGGAGCGGACGACTATGTCGTCAAACCGTTCAGTCCGAGAGAACTTATGAAACGCATACAGGTCTTTATGAAAAGGATCTATAACGGAACGGACGAGATCGTTTATCGGTACGAAGATCTGGAACTGCACACAAAAAGCATGCAATTATTTAAAAACGAGACGGAGATCTCCATCACATCGGCGGAGTACCGTCTGTTATATGTTTTATTTAAAAATCAAGGTCAAATATTAAGCAGAGAACAGATCATCGAATTGGCTTTCGGTAACGAATACGAAGGCTATGACAGAAGTATCGACACCTATATCAAACGCATACGCAAAAAGATCGAAGACGATCCGAAGCATCCGAAGATATTGGTGACAAAATACGGCGCCGGATATAAGTTCGGAGGTGACGAGCAATGAGTGTAAGAAAACGCTGGTTGATTTTATTGGTGCTTATCGCCGTGCTTGCGGTAGGGGTCAATGCTTTTTTGCTCAGCGCTATGACGAATCGTTACTTTGATTCCTACGTAAGTGAGAACTATGAACGCCATGTCGATCAGATCGAAACGTATGTCGCAAGCGCTTTGGTCTCCGATTCGCTTTCAGTCGATCAAATGATCGTAGAGCTAAGTTCGCACCTGATCGAGCCGATCGTAAGGATACAGGTATATGACGAAGCGGGGCGATTGATCGCTGATGTGATAAGCGCGCAGGAATATCATAACGATATGATGCGCAACGGACTAATGAAGCGTATCGCCGATAATCGCGCTATTGAGACGGATCAAGTGGATGTGGTTTATGACGGAACTGTTATTGGCACCTTGACGATCACACGCTTGGGTACGGCTGAAAACGCCGCCGCCGCATGGGTATTTAAAATAGCTTTGATACGAAACACTTTGCTTTCGATCGGTATAGTAGCGATCTTAGCCGCTGTTATAGGGGCTTTGGTCAGCAAAAGGATGAGCAAAGATCTGATCCATACGGCGAATGCTGCGCAGAGTATCGATATCGGGGACGATATACCGATCGTTTCTTCCAATATCAAAGAAGTACGCGTGATACAACAAAGTTTGGAATCTTTGCGCTATCGATTGAAACTTAAACAGAAAAGCCGAAAGGCTCTTGTTGATGAGCTTGTGCACCAAACGCGAACACCGCTTACGATATTAAAAATGCATTTGGAAGCGATGGAAGACGGCATTGTGGAAATGACGCCTGAAGAGATCAAAATATGCGAAGAACAAGTGGAGAATGCCTCCGCGATCATAGCCAACTTAAGCAGGATGATCGACGCGGATACCGCGGACGAAGCAAACCGCCCGGAAGATTTTGAGTTCTCGAAATTGATCAAGCAAGTCGCAAGCGGACTGCGCATGCAGTTTGATAAGAAGCAAATAGCCTTAAAGGTCGAATCGGATTTAAAAGTTGAAATGCATTCCGACAAATATAAGATCAGTCAAGCGATCTATAATATCCTTACCAATGCCTATAAATTTACGGACAAAAACGGAACGGTTTCCGTAAACTATAAAGCTGATGATGCGATGCTTACCGTTGAGATAAGCGATACGGGTGTCGGGATCGCGCAAGAAGCGCAGGATAAGATCTTTGACGCATACTACAAAGCAAGTGTGTCGGAAAGCGAAGGCATCGGACTGTACGTCGCGAAAGAAAACCTCTATCAGATCGGCGGACAGATCGAAGTATCGTCAAAACTCGGAGAGGGCAGTACATTTATATTGCGTATCCCAAAATCGATATAGTTCTATAAATAAAAGAAAGACCGACCGGTCTTTCTTTTTTGTTTTTATTATTTGCTGAATACGACTTCTACTTTGTCGTCGGATGATATATCGTCTTTTGAAACTTCAAACAAATATTGCGTAAGCGCCATTTCCTGAGTTCCCATTTCAGGTACGTTTCGCGTAATATCGATCGTCACGGTCGAACCCTCTTTTGTAATACTGTTGATCGTAAAACTGATCGATCCGCTGTTTCGTTCCAACAGCACTGAGATCAATGCGTGTTCTTCAAAATAGATTTCATCATAATTTTCAGCGGCAGTACGTAAGGCTTCAAAACCGATCGTATCATCGGGATAGATATAATCGTAGGCTTCCAAATAAACATTCAATCCTTCTTTACTGTTTATGATCGATACGACGGGATACTCTGTCGCATCCGAATAGCCGTATCCTTCTGTTTTGACCGGAACATAGGCGATCTCTTTTGCGCGTAATTTGCATCCGAAACCGAACAAAAGCATAATTGCTGCCATAATCAGGACGACCGTTTTTTTGTTCATTTATTTTCCCCGTTTTCAAGTATATTATTCGGCTATTATAGCATGCAAGGGTCTGGATATGAGTATATTTTACATAAATATCACAAGAAATACTGTATTCCTTCGTTGAAATTCAAAAAAAACAATACTATACTTAAATGAAAGTTGAGACAAAACAGATAAGGAGTATCGTTTATGGGCAAATATATAGTCAACAAAACGGCAACGGGGTACACGTTTCATTTGAAAGCCGATAACGGCGAAACGATCACTACATCGGAAGTGTACGAGACCGAGACGACTGCGAATAACGGGATCATAAGCGTTCGGATAAATGCGCCGATAGCGGGGGTAGAAGATCAGACGATAAAGGATTATGAAATACTCAAAAATCCGAAGTTTGTGATCTATAAAGATATAGCGGGAGAATTCAGATTTCGCTTACAGGCTCGTAACGGAGAGATCATCGCTGTTTCCGAGGGATATACCACAAAAGAGGGTTGTAAGAACGGGATCGAGAGCGTTCGTAAAAATTCGGTCGGAAACATCCTCGAGCATTCTTTTTGATATAACTAAACAAGTACAAGTCGAAGAAAACGCAAAAACCGCAGGCATTGTCTGCGGTTCTTTTTCAATCAAGATCATGTTTTTATTCTATTTCACTGTATATGAAATATCATGTCCAGGTATTATGGCACGGGTTTGATGATAAGTGTATCGTTTGTGTAAAAAATCAAAAATTAATACTGTACAGACTTGATGAAATTCAAAATAAGGTATATGATATTTATAAAGACAAAACAGAATTCATATTAAAGGAGTATCACCTATGGGTAAGTATGTGATCAACAAGACAGCTAAAGGATTTACATTTCATCTGAAAGCCGACAACGGCGAAACCATTGCGACATCGGAAGTTTATACAACACTGGCATCTGCGAAAAATGGTATTGAAAGCGTAAGGACCAACGCGCCGATCGCGGGTTTGGAAGATCAAACCGTTAAAGATGTTGAAAGCGCGAAGAATCCGAAATTCGAGATCTACAACGACAAAGCAGGCGAATTCAGATTTCGCTTGAAAGCGGCAAACGGTCAAAACATTGCGGCTTCGGAAGGCTATAAAGCAAAAGCAAGTTGCAAAAACGGGATCGAAAGCGTACGCAAAAACGCCGTATCGATGGACGTTGAGAGCGCTGAATAATCATTCGTTCCGAAATAAATAACCAAAGAACCGCAGGCATTGCCTGCGGTTTTAAAGTCTGCAATAAGATTTATTTTTCCAGCCCTTTCGGTTCGTGTCCTTTGAATATTTTAAATTGATACACGATGCCAAAGAGTGCAAGCACAGCGATCGCGGAGTATATATACCACGGGAATGTGCCGACCTCAGAGGTCAGAGCGTTCATAAGTGATTCGACGGATTCTTTTATGAAAATGCTGTAAATACCCAATGTCAGCAGCGCACCCCCGAACAGGGAAGTGGACAGGATCAAATAAGGTTTAATAAACATGCGCGCGATAATACCGCCTACGATCGCACCGATAACATAAACTGCTATCAATACCCATAGTTGCGGCTCGGCAACTACCATCCTTAATACATAACCGGCAGCGACTGCGCCAATCAATGCGCCCGATACGGTAAACGCAAACTTAAACAATGTATAAGCGATCAATCCGAGGATGATACCAAAGCCGATCATCAACCAGAATTGCAAGGATTCCGAATCCGTGAACTGTCCCAACATGCCGCCGAAAGCGTAACCGAACGTGAAACCGATGAGTCCGAGCCATACCCGATAAGTCTTAAACCCCCAAAGTATCAAGATGATACCGAGCGCTATTGCCGCGGCAATTACAATATAATTCATAAGAATTCTCCTTTCAAACTTAGCTAACAGAAAAAGACTTCCGCGGACCTTATGATCGAAGGAAGCCTACCTATACCGCAAACGCGGCACCCTTCCCTGATACGGTCTCGTATGCGGGACACCTAACTCTGCACATCTATTATACACTCATTCATATCCTATTGAAAATATAGAGTTTCAAAAATCCGTATAAAATAAAAAAAGAGACCTTGCGGTCTCTTTTGATCTTAAAGGAAATCTTTAAGTTTTTTGCTTCTCGTCGGATGACGCAATTTTCGCAGCGCTTTCGCTTCGATCTGTCGAATACGTTCACGCGTTACTTTGAATATCTCACCGACTTCTTCCAAGGTGCGCGGGCGTCCGTCCTGCAATCCGAAACGCAGGATCAATACTTTCGATTCGCGTTCGGTCAATGTGTCAAGCACGTCGAAAAGTTGTTCGCGAAGCAACATGAACGATGCCATTTCTTCAGGCGCCAAAGCGTCTTCGTCCGGGATAAAGTCTCCCAGATGGCTGTCCTCTTCTTCTCCGATCGGTGTTTCAAGCGATACGGGGTCTTGCGCGATCTTTAAGATCTCTATAACGCGTTCTTCCGTCATTTCCATCTTGGCAGCAACCTCCGCAGTCGTCGGATCTCGTCCGAGTTCCTGTGTAAGTGAGCGCGTTGTTCGCATGATCTTGTTGATCGTCTCGACCATATGCACGGGTATGCGGATCGTTCTTGCCTGATCCGCGATCGCGCGTGTGATCGCTTGACGGATCCACCATGTCGCGTATGTGCTGAATTTAAATCCTTTCGAGCAATCGAATTTTTCGACAGCTTTCAAAAGACCCAAATTACCTTCTTGTATCAGATCCAAGAAAGCCATTCCGCGTCCGACATATCGTTTCGCGATACTTACGACCAGTCGTAAATTTGCGTTTGATAATATCCTGCGCGCTTCTCGGTCTCCTTGTTCGATCCGTTCCGCCAAAGCAACTTCCTCTTCGGCGCTCAAAAGATCGACTTTTCCGATCTCTTTTAAGTACATGCGTACGGGATCGTTGATATTGATCCCTTCAAAACCGTTCTTGGTTTTTTTGACCGCCTTAGCGATCGCTTTCTTTTCTTCTTTTACATTGTCATCGTCGTCGTCATCCACATCGACCGAGTCATCCGGTATATCATCGTCATCGTCGTCATGTTCAAGCGATACGATAGATTCTTGACTCAAATAGGTGAGAACAGCGTCGTTATCTTCGTCCGAAATATCCACATCCCCCATCAACTCAACATACTCATCAAAACTCAATTGGCCGTCTTTTTTCGCTTTCTTTTTGATCTCAGCGATCTTGTCTACCAATTCTTTATTATCTACCAGTAATTCTTTGATTGGTGAAGTCTTAGCCATTGGATTCACCTCCACGTCCAATCTCTTTTAATTTCTTTTGCAAGAAATCATATTCCTTCAACAGCAGTTTTACATCTTCCGTGCCGTCCGATCGTTCCGCATCCTTGATCCGTCTTTTTAACCGCTTTAGCTCGTTTTGGTATAATTCGATTCTTAGCTTTTGCAGGTATTGTGCGACTTCTTCTTTGTTGATGTCGATCGTTTCGGCATTGATCCGTGCCACTGTTGGGGTAACCTTATTATTATACACGAAATCCTTAAAAATATCAATTCCTTTATCTTTTTGATAGAGCGATTCGATCTGCTTGAAAACATCCCGATAAGTCTCGTTCAAAAAGGAGGATTCGTTTCCGCCGGCTTTTGTGAAAAAGCCGTAATGCTCGGGCGTGTCCATAATGTATTTCAAAAGTCTGATCTGTATCAGATCCGCGCCGCGCAGTTTATCGGGGGTTTGATTTTCTTCAGTTTCTTCTTTATTTTTCTCGGATGTGTCATCCGGCTCTTGCTCATTGAAAATACGGTTTCTAATGACGTCTTTGTTCGTATATGTCATTTTTGCAAGCTTCTGGGCGTAATGATCCCACTTGATCTCGTCGTTCATCGACCGTACGATCTGTATCGCTTCGCTTAAGAAACGCGCTTCCTGTGCGATATCTTTCATATCATATTGCTCGGCCAGTTCGTCTATCTTGAAATCCGTCGGATAAACGCCTTGTTTCACTTCTTCCAAGAAAGTGTCTTTACCGTATTTTTTGATGAAGCTGTCGGGGTCTTCTCCGTCTTTTAATAATAGTATCTTGGGTTCAAGCCCTTCTTGCTGCAAGATATCCGCGCCGCGTACCGCCGCCGCTCTGCCCGCTCTATCTCCGTCATAGCACAAAACAGTATTATTCGTATAGCGCAAGATCAATTTAGCGTGCGCTTTGTTTAATGCCGTACCGAGTGTGGCGCAAGCGTTCTTGACTCCTTTATCATATAAGGAGATAACATCCATATAGCCTTCGGATATGATCAGCGGATCCGTTGATAATTCTTTTTTTGCGCGGTTCAGGTTATATAGCATGCTGTGTTTATAAAACACGATGGTTTCTGGCGAGTTTAGGTATTTCGGTTCGCCTTTATCCAATATCCTGCCGCCGAATGCGACGATGTTATCCGAAAGATCCATGATCGGAAACATGATCCTGTCACGAAAATAATCGTAAAAGCCGCGTTCGTTTTTTCGCACAAGGCTGCTTTCCAGCATTTCTTCTTCAGAATAGTCTTTGCTTTTCAAATAGTTATACAGTCCGCCGCGTTTCGGCGCGTAACCGATAGCGAACGTTTCGATCGTCTCTTTGGAGAGCCCTCTGTTATTGATATAAGCCTGCGCGGTTTTGTTCTTTTGGAACATCGCGTAATAATAACGCGCCGCGTCTCTGTTGATCTGGTGCATGCGCTTTTTGCGTTGGTAGAGTCCGTCGTCTTTCGCGTTCCACTCTTCGTATTCGATCGGTATGTTGGCTTGTGTCGCCAGATATTCGATCGCTTCTGGAAAAGAATATTTATAAACGTCCATCACGAATCCCACGACGTTACCGCCCGCGCTGCAACCGAAGCAATAATATAATTGCTTTTCGGCGTTTACGGAAAAAGAAGGCGTCTTTTCGCTGTGGAAAGGGCAGATGCCAAAATAACGCGTCCCTTTTTTTGTAAGACGCGTATGTTGTGAGACCGTTTGAACGATGTCGGTGGCATCGAGCACTTTGTCGATGAATTCCTGCGAAAATCTCCCCGCCATAGTTTCCCCGTTTCTTTATTATTTTATGTCCAAGAGGACGGAATGAACAATTCTTCAAATGTACGCACGGCGTATCGATCCGTCATGCCGGCGATGTAATCACATACACTGCGCGCCAATCCGTCTTTTTTGGCGCGTACGATGTATTCAAGCGGCATTTTATTCGGGTGTTCCATAAAGAACTCGTATAGTTGTATCAGTATCACCCGTACTTTTTCTTCTTCGTGTTTGGCTTTCGATCCGATATAAATATGGTCGAATAAAAACGCCCGTAATTTCAATGTGGCTTCTTCGATCTCTTTGCTTTTTAAGATCGCGTTTTTCCCTTTGCTCTGCGTGATCACATCTTTGATCATTGTATTGATCCGCTTCGAGTGCGAATCTCCGAGTACTTCGATGCAGTCTTTCGGAAGGTCGGAATAACTTAATATCCCGCTTCGTACGGCATCGTCGATATCATGGTTGATATAAGCGATCTTATCCGAAGCGTACACGGCTCTGCCTTCCAAAGTCGAAGGTTCATATCCCGAACAATGGTTTAGGATCCCATCTTGCACTTCGTACGTCAAATTTAAACCCGTGCCGTTTTCCAGTTCACGCACAACACGCAAGCTTTGCAAATTATGCTCGAAAGGGAAGGGGCATATCTCATTCAGGACATCTTCGCCTGTATGTCCGAACGGCGTATGTCCGAGGTCATGCCCGAGCGCGATGGCTTCGGTCAGCGGTTCGTTCAGTTCCAGCGCCACTGCTATCGTTCGCGCGATCTGCGATACTTCCAGTGTATGCGTAAGCCGCGTTCGGTAGTGGTCGCCTTCGGGCGCGATGAATACTTGGGTTTTATGTTTTAATCTTCGGAACGATTTACTGTGCAATATGCGGTCGCGGTCGCGTTCAAAACACGTGCGTATCTCACAAGGCTCTTCGTAGATCTCTCTGCCTTTGGATTCGCTCGCTTTTTGCGCGTACCGGCTCAATCGTTCCAGTTCTTTTTGTTCTTTTTCTTCTCTTATGTTCATATCTTTACCTATGCTTGTATTATATCATAGTTTTCGACGCGCTTTTGTAAATCCCTTTAATTTAATATGTAAAATCACACGCTTTTTGTAAACTTTAATTATTTATGCTTGACAAATAGAACACGCTCATTTATTATATAACTAACGTTCGTTAGTATAGTTAGATAAACGATCGAAGGAGCAACCGTGGACAGGGAAAAGTATTTTAAAGAACTCATCGAAAATGAAGATCAAACAAAGCAGAAGTTGTTTTACAGCGCTGTGTATTTGTTCTCGCAAAAAGGATACGCCAATGTAGGTATCCGTGAGCTATGCCGTTCGGTCGGTATCAAAGAGAGTTCGTTTTACAATCATTACGCGGGTAAAAAGGCATTGTTCTTATTTATTCTCGAAGCGTTTTCCGAAGTGATGGAGAAGACGGTCTTCACGGAAGCAGAGATCGAAGAAGCCGCAAAAGGCGATGTAAAATCCTTTCTGATCGCTAATATGCAGAAGTTCAGTTCACATACGGACGATCCGCTTTTTCGCACAATGTTACAGATCGTTCTGATGGAATGTTACACTCATGAAGAAGCGTACGAGCTTGCGCAAAGACATATCTATCATCTGCGTAAAGATTACACCGAAGCGGTGCTTGAAAGAATGAAAGCAAGCGGGAAGATCATGGATTGCGATGTTTCGATTATCACAGCGGAGTATTATTACACGCTTAAAGGTCTGCTTGACGAATATCTTTTGCGCGACGTGTGGGATGATGATCTTACGCCCGTCAATCAGAAGATTATAGCTCACATAGACTTCTTCGCGCGTATACTAACGAATGCGAAAGAAATTAAGAAATAAGGAGGTGCGGTATGACAGAAATGCAAAAAATAATAACCGTTGCCGTGCTTTTTATCATAGCGGTCGGTTCGGGTATCGTTCTGACCAAGCTCGGTAAGCCCTATCAAACAGGCATCTTTACGGTGCATAAACTCGTAGCGCTGGGGATGGTGGTGCTGTCGATCATATTGATCAAAAAATTATTGCAAAGCGCGGACGCGGGAACAGTGCTTGTCCTGCTTATCATCCTAGCGGCGGTCTCGATCCTTGCGCTCTTTGTAACGGGCGCGTTTATGAGCCTTGACAAAGGTCTGTACGGGTTGTTAAAGACTCTGCACGCTATAGCGCCGATCGCAAGTATTGCGTCGCTTGGGGTCGTGGTGTATATGTTGCTTAAATAATGCAGAAAAAAGCAAACCACATTGTGGTTTGCTTTTTTTAAAATAATCAACTTGTAACACGTAAAAAACGGTATTATTTTAGCAAATTTAATATTCTGTCTGTAGCTTTGTATTTTTCTCGTGATACATCACGTATAGTAAGTCCTCCTCCAACATCTTGTGATGTTATGTTTTTCGAATTGAAGAGGAAGTTATAAAGTTTTAACAATACTTGTGCGGTTTGTTCATCTCGATAAGCAAAGCTTTCTTTTTGCGAATCAGGGATACGAATGCTCATTTGCTCATTTGCAAAAGTTAATAGTTTTCTATTATCCAGTAAATACTTTTTAAATTCTGCTTCGAGATTACCAGAAATAAACTCAACATATGCAGATTGATTGATGCAGTATAGTCCAATTTGATATGGCAAAAATATTAAATTTAGCAATAACTCTTCTCTGTAACGCATATTACGATTACTGAAGTAATTTTGCAAATAGTTCGTATAGGAGAAATATTTATTTATCTGTCGCATTGGCAAATCAAAGTAAGATATAAAATGTTCGATTGAGATTTGGTGGAATTCTTGTTCGTAAGTTAGATTATCTTTTATTCCGCCATTTATTATATTTGCATATCCAAGTATGTTGATATTAGGTAAAGATATCTTTAAATCAAAAAACTTATCTAAATATTCAATGGAATTGAAGTTGCTTCCATATTGTGCTGAAACTGTATGAGACAGTTGTAGAATATTTGTTGAAAATACGACCACAATTCGATCATTCGTTATGTAGTGTTTGATCCTCTCTAATAATTTTAATGCATATGAAGGTTGACATCGATCTAATTCGTCGATGAACAGGATCAATTTATCACATCGCGCTTCAATAAGTTGATCAAATATCTCTGAAATGACCTCTTTGATTTTTTGTTTTTCGTGAAGAGATTGTAATAAATCTTTATCTATTTTTATATTTGTCCAATCTATTTGCCCCAAACTTAATAATTTTATGGCACTGGTAAGTACGCTAATTAAGGTTGTTGTTTTGTCGGAAATTGTTGTTGAAGCATTGATATCGCTATAATCAGATAATAATTGGAAAATTATTGATAGAAGTGGGTCGGTTTCATCGTCATGCTCCCATGCGTTAAAATAGATTGAATTAATATTTTGGGATTGAACAGATTCTTTTATTTGACCGAATACACCTTGTTTTGAAGATGTTAATTCCTCAAGTTTGCTAATATCCGCTACTGTCAAATTATTTGCACATGTGATCAATTTACTATCTTTTGGTTGGATTTTCGATTCAACTTTATCAAAATCATTAAAATAGTTAATAAGCAAATCAATTTGTTTGATAAAAATAGTTTTCCCGGAACCCCATGATCCGTCGATTGCAAGTATGGTATTTTGATTGCAGTGTGCGATAAGGTCGACAAAAGTTTTGATATATTGGTTTCGATCTATTGGGTCTTTTTCCAGTAATTCTAACAAAGTATTAGTATCCGGATTTTTTTCGTAAAGAATCATAACAATCCCCCTTAATTTTAGTTGAAAATTATTAATTTAATTGTATCATATACGCTTATAAATAAACTATTTTATCGTATGGATATAAAAAAAGCCTGAGTTCTCTCAGGCTTTTTTTTATTTAACGATACTGTACACCCATCGGTCGCACCCTTGCGCCGACTGGCATCAAAGCGAGTTGGGCGAGTTTGAAGCATTGCAGTCCAAACGGGATACCGACGATGGTCACGCTGAACATAATGCCGATCCCCGCAGCAAGCAAGGCAAGCTCTATTCCGCCGAAGATCAGCCATAGGATATTGACAAGCATTGACCCCGCGCCACCGCCGTAGACAACTTCGCTTCCGAACGGCCAAAACGAAAGTTGCGCGAATTTAAAGCATTGCACACCGACAGGAATGCCCACGATCGTTACGCACCACATCACGCCGACGATAAACCACGCAAGCGCCAGTATGAATCCGCCGAATATCAACCATATCAAATTACCGAGTGTTTTCATATGTTCTCCTAAATCAAGTGCTATTTGCTTTGAGTATACTATGTCTTTTAAGACATGTAACAAAATTAACGGTATTTTAACCGCATATTAATTGGATCTTAAAATTGAAAATCAGTTCAATAAAAATAATTCGTGCGAAACCGAAAATAAACAAAATTGCTCTATCATTTTCTCAAGCTCTCATGCTATAATGATTTCAGCAAAAAAGAAGATAGGGAGAAAAAGATGTATTCGAAGTATTATGAACCCTTACCCGATGCCGACGCGTATCTGGCGCGTATCGGTATGCAAAGACCGACTGAACTAACGAAAGCGTATTTGGATGAGCTCGTATTCGCGCACCAATGCAACGTACCTTTTGAAAATGTTGATATCTGCGAATTCGGTAAAGCCGTGTCTATAACGACAGAGGATCTTTACAATAAGGTAGTCGTCAACAAACGCGGAGGCTATTGTTTTGAGCTGAACGGATTGTTCGTATTGTTATTGAAAGCACTCGGATATGACGCGTATTCCTGCCCGTGCAGAGTGCTGTTGCGTCCCGGTTCGGATGTTGAACCCGGACCCGTTATGCACAGAGGCACGATCGTAAATCTGGACGGTAAGAAATTATTCTGCGATGTCGGATTCGGCGGACCTATGCCGCGCGGAAGCGTAGAGTTTATCGACGGTGTCAAACAAGTACAAAGAGGGGACACGTTCTGGTTTGATCAAGTGGAAGAATACTGGTGGAAATTGCAGCGTGAAACCACAGACGAAGAAACAGGCGAAAAGGTGGCTGCGGACATGCTGTTCGTTTCGACCGGAAAATGGGAACCTGTGGATTATCTGTTTGCGAACTCAGCGTGTTCGGAAGGCCCCGACGCGCATTTCAGCAAAATGAGGATGATCAATCTGTCTTACGTAAACGGACATGCGTCTTTAAATGATACGACGCTAACTCTGATTAAAGACGGAGAAAAGACCGTACGTGAGATCACAGACGACGAATTCTTCGATGTGCTTAAAGAACATTTCAATTTGGATGTCGAAAAACCTTAATTGTAAAAAAATAAAGCATGGGCGCTCTACGGCGTTCATGCTTTTTTTTATTTGCTTTGTTTTTATTTATCTTCCAATCAAATAAGCTCCTATGGCGATCAATACGCTTAACAATGTTCCCAGTAAATAATATTCGCTGAATGCGGGTTCTTCGGATATTTTTTTGTACCGCGCGATCGATTTAGCAGTAAGTACCAATCCGATCGCCGAAAACTGATTCATACTCATAAAGAGTACGATGAGCATGCGCTCAAGTGTACCGATCCATGCTCCTGCGTTGGGATATCCTTCTTTTGATTCTTTGGTATCTTTTGGGTTGAAGGATTTTGTGCAAATTTTGATCACTACGTTTGCGGGTTTGCCGATCAATAATAGCATGAACAACCATTGTAAGATTTTTAACATAAGGGTATTGCTTATGTTGAGGGTGTGAAGCAGATCTTGAAACGGTGTGACCAATGTTATCGAATTACCGTTTTGTGTAAAGAGTGTAACGGCGATTAATATAGCAAGAATATGTATCGCTTGGTCTGAAATAAAAAGTGCGGTTTCCGAGATTTTGTCGGATAATTTACTTTTTATATAATCGATCAACAAATGACTGAGCGCAAGTCCGATTGTATAGATCAAGATCGTTTCTTCCTGTATCAATAGGAGCGGAACGATCATTGCGCAAGCATAAAACACACTGTGTTTGAACAGGAAGCAACAAGATCTCTCTTTGTTCTTTGCGAGTTTTTCGCTTTGAAAATAAAAGTCGCCTAACAGATGCGAAGATAGCATGATCAAAATCAGAGTTTTTATCATTTGTTTCGCTCCCAATATCTTACTATTTCATGAGTTATCGTCTCTCTTGCTTGCATGTATGTATAATAACCCGCCCGATCCAATCCTCTTTGTACGCTAGATTGTGCAATGCCTAAACGATTTGCCGTGCCGTCTTGTCCGTCGTTATGTGTCATATAATCCAAAATTATTTCGTGCTCTCTCTTTGTCCACTTCTTTTTTATGACTGTTGTCAATGATAGAGCCGTATTTATCATATCGTCATTCTGATCTATGCTTAGAGGAGATTTTATCATCCTATTGATTATTCGTCCTTTTTTTCGAGTCTCCTCTTTTTTTATTTCGTCGAGCATTTCTCTTGCGTTATAATATGCGGGACCATCCGCCCCGATGGATATATGCTGATTGATCGCAGTCGTGATATCTCCGATTCCGATCCCAAAACGAAATTCTACAGGATAAAGTTTCAATTCGATTATATCCAACATCCTTAATAAAAAGCGAGGATTTTTCAATACCCCTTGAAATTCATCTCCGAGTGTAATCGTAAAATCCGATGTTATATCATTAGCGTGTTGTTTGTTGAGTTCTGTCAAAATTTGATTCAGTGACATTTGTAGCGCATATCGATCAGGGGTTTTTCTTGATTTAATGATATCGCCAATAATCGCAAAATACATTTTCAACTCCATTTTTATTCTTTACATCATTATAGTCCATTATAAATGATTTTGCAATTAAATATGCATTCTAGGATGAATATTAGGATTATATGTATATGAAAGTGCATATTATTGATATATGCATTCTAGAGTGAATATGCGTATAGGTAAAAATATGCATAATTCAGGCTATGAATAAAGGCCCCTTACTAGTAAGGGGCCTTTATTCATAGCAGTAAAGTTTATTCATCCTCTTCGCATTTATGGCTAATAAAAATACTGCGTTTTTCGGAGATCACGATATCCACGGGGCGGTCGTATTTGCCCATCGGTAAACTTTCCACGATAAATTCATCGAAAGTCGGACTGATCAATATCGTGTTCTTGTTCATCAGTCTGAACAATCTGTCGTAATATCCGCCGCCGTATCCGATACGGTCGCCTTCAAGCGTAAACCCAAGTCCCGGCGTGATAATAATATCGAGCGCTTTCGGATCGAGTGCAACGGCGTTCTCTCTCGGTATTTCCATAATACCCATGCTTGTGGGTTCAAACCCTGCGGGGTACTCTTTTGTTACAGCCAATACCATCGTGCGGTTCTCGGGATTGCATACAGGCGTTACGACCAGTTTACCTTGATCGATGCAATACTGCATGAAGTCGATCGTGTTGAGTTCTTTACCGAACGTTACATACATCATGATCGTTTTGGCTTCCTGAAAACAAGAGAGCCGTTTGATCTTCTCAAAGATCACTTCACTGATCTCATCGATCTGTTCTTTTGTATATTTATCGCGCGCCGCGAGTATCTTTTTACGGATCTCTTTTTTCTTGTGGTACATGGTTTTCTCCTTGCGTTTAAAGGCAATTAGCCCCTACGTTTCAAATATTATAACAGATGAAAGGCCGATATCGTATAATGCATCTGTAATCCGTCTAAAAAAATGCAATAATGTTTTACAGCCATACCAATTATGCTATAATAAAAAAACATTGCAAACTTACGATACCACTTACATCGGAAAGGAAACTTATCCATGGAATTACACAAAAAGACGATATGCGAATTAAAAGAGATGATCGATCAAAAACAAGTCAGTTGCCTTGAGGTGACCGACGCTTATATCGATCGTATTTCGCAAGTCGATAACAAGATAGAAAGTTATATTACCAATACATTTGATAAAGCCCGCGATAAGGCAAAGGCTCTGGATGAACGATTATCCAAAGGGGAAGATATCGGACCGCTCGGCGGCATCCCGTATGCGCTTAAAGACAACATGTGCACAAAAGATATCTTAACGACTTGTTCTTCGCAGTTGCTTAAAAATTTCGTTCCGCCGTATAATGCTTTCGTTTACGATCAATTGGAAAAAAACGGAGCGGTCTTAATGGGCAAAGTCGATATGGATGAATTTGCCATGGGTTCAACGACGGAGAACTCAACATTCAACGAAGTGAAAAACCCGTTTGATATCACGCGCGTTCCCGGAGGATCTTCAGGCGGTTCAGCCGCTTGTGTTTCAGCGGGAGAAGCGGCTTTCGCGCTCGGAAGTGATACGGGCGGATCGGTAAGAAACCCTGCTTCTTTTTGCGGTATCACCGGATTTAAACCGACATACGGTACGGTCTCGCGTTACGGACTGATCGCATTTGCGTCTTCTCTCGACCAGATTGGACCGCTCACCAAAGATGTTGCGGACAGCGCGCGCGTAATGAACACGATCGCAGGGCATGACAAAAGAGATTCCACATCGTTAAATCAAAATGCTATGGATTATTCATCTTTCTTAATAGAAGGTATCAAAGATATGCGTATCGGCGTGGACCGAAATGTCGTGACGGAAGGGCTAGACCCCGATGTGCTCGCGACATACGAACGCACGATAGAAACATTTAAAAAACTCGGCGCAACGATCGTAGATGTCGATTTCAAATTGCTCGAATACGCCGTTCCCGTTTATTATTTGGTGGCATGTTCAGAAGCCAGCAGTAACCTTGCGCGTTTCGACGGCATTCGTTACGGTGTGCGCGCCGACGGAGAGACTGTGGAAGACATCGTCATCAACTCCCGAAGCGAAGGTTTCGGAGACGAAGTGCAACGCAGGATCATGCTCGGAACCTACGCGCTCAGCGCCGGATATTACGATATGTACTATAATAAGGCATTGAAAGTCAGAAGACTTATCAAAGAAGATATCTACCGCGTGCTTGATAATTGCGATGTCTATCTGTGTCCGACGACACCGAGACCCGCCTATAAACGCGGCGAAACGGTAGACGACCATATGGAATTGTATTTATCCGATATCTTTACCGTTACGGCAAATCTCGCGGGAACGCCCGCTATGTCGATACCCGCGGGTATCAGCACGGAAGGGATGCCGATCGGCATGCAGCTTTACGCAAAAGGACTCGATGAACAAAAGCTTTTCCGCGCGGCGTATAACTTCCAACTTGCGACGGATTACCATACATTGCGTCCGAACCTCTAAATTACGACCGACTGTCAACCGAAAGGAAACGTGACTTATGCAATACGATATCGTCATTGGACTTGAGATCCACTGCGAATTGAAAACCAAATCAAAAATATTCTGCTCTTGTTCCACCGAATTCGGAGCGGAAGAAAATGAAAATGTCTGTGAAGTATGTCTGGGACTTCCCGGTACGCTTCCCGTTTTGAATAAAACTGTTGTGGAATACGCGGTTCGCGCAGGGCTTGCCTTAAATTGTAATATCGCGCGTTACAGCAAATTGGACCGAAAAAACTATTTTTACCCCGATCTTCCCAAAGCTTATCAGATCTCACAATACGATCTGCCGCTTTGCGAACACGGACATCTTGCGATCTCCGATGAAGAAGGCAACGAAAAGAACGTCGGTATCACGCGTATCCATATCGAAGAAGACGCGGGTAAATTGATCCACAGCGGCAATTCGACTCTTCTTGATAACAACCGTTGCGGCGTACCGCTTATCGAGATCGTATCGGAACCCGATATGACAAATGCGCACGAAGCTGAAAGCTATGCAAGAAAGATCAAGTCCATTTTGGAAGCCGCGGGTGTGTCGGACTGCAAGATGCAGGAAGGCTCGATCCGATTTGATATCAACCTTTCCGTTAAACCGAAAGGTTCGGATAAGCTCGGTACGCGTACCGAAATGAAAAATTTAAACTCCTTCAGAGGGCTCGTTCGCGCGGTCGAATACGAAACCAATCGTCAGATCGATGTGATCGAAAACGGCGGAGCAGTTGTGCAGGAAACCAGACGCTGGGATGACGACAAGGGTATATCGATCTCTATGCGCAGTAAAGAAGACGCGCACGATTACCGCTATTTCCCGGATCCTGACCTTGTTCCGATCATTTTGGACGTAGATTATATACAAGAACTCAAAGATTCGCTTCCCGAACTTCCGCATGAAAAAGTCGCGCGCTATGTAGCCGAACTCGGCTTGAGCGTATATGACGCGGAACTCCTTACGCAAGACGCGTGCACGTCGGCATTCTTTGACGAAGCGGCGCAGATCAGTAATGATCCGAAAGCCAGCGCGAATTTCATCAACGGAGATATCGCCGCTATGCTGAAAAATACGGACGACGATCTATCCTCCGTAGCGTTCAGCGGAAGCCAAGTCGGCGCGCTTATTAAAATGGTCGATGCCGATGAGATCAATCTGAAGACAGCAAAAAAAGTTTTGTCGATCATGTTTGAAACAGGGGATGATCCTTCTGCTATCGTCGAACGCGAAGGATTGAAACAAGTAAATGATACGGACGCTATCAAACAAGTCGTCCTTGAAGTCATACAGGAAAACCCGCAATCCGTGGAGGATATCAAAAACGGTAAGAACAAAGCGGTCGGATTTATCGTCGGACAAGTTATGCGCCGAACGAAAGGTAAAGCCAATCCGCAGACCGTCAATGAATTGATCGCGGAGATCTTACAAACATTATAAAAGTCTTAGGTATAAACGGAAAGCGTGATATACTGTGAAATACGAAATCAAAAGTCAAAGTTGTCCCAAATGCGGCTGTACAGAACTGCGTGCGGGAAAATTATCGGGTTACGGAGCAATGAGCGGCGTTGAACGTCCTTTGCGTTCTTCGGCAGTGATCTGTGAATTCTGCTCGAATTGCGGATATGTCATTGCCTCATATGTAAAAGACCCGTATAGATTTTGATATCTTTTAAACCTTAAAGGATATGATAACAGAAGGTGAAGATAATGAAAAAGAAGATCAGATCCCTGATCGTTTTGAGTTTGATATTACTGATCGCTCTGACCGGCTGTACGGCAGGTTTCTTTCGAAGCGTTTCTTTCGGTATGAACAGAGATGAAGTCTTGTCTGCGGAAACAGGGTTCGGAGAACCCGAAAAGATCTTGGATCAAGAGAGCTATTTGTATAGCGAAGTTCCGTTTTTAAATGTCGGCGGCGATCTGGTTTACGGTTTCGATGAAGCGGACACCTTACAAAGCATTCTGTTTTACGCTTATCCGGAATTCTATACGGATGAGATCTATGACGAATTCTTGGTGCAGTTGAAAGAATCCTATCCCGGGTACGATGAAACTGCTACACCGCCGAGTGACGATTCGCTCCGTTGGCAGATCGAAGAAACCGATGTTATGCTTACGGTGCAGTATAAAAAAGATGTGTATCTTTTGGTAAGGTTTGAACCTATCGTGACGATCGACGATACGGACGACAGTTCCGCATCCTAAATACAAATCCCGAAGAGACTATATATGAAACGATTGAAAAGTACGGGTATCATCTCTGTTTGTATCATCATGCTTTTATCTTTAAGCGGATGTGCCCAGAAACAATATGCTTTCCGAAATGCTGATATGGGTATGACGAAAGCCGATGTTTTAAAATCCGAAGAAGAATCAGGCGATCCGTATATTTCGGACGACGGAAGATATATCTACACAGGTGTGGATTATGCAAACTTAGTTGGAACGGCAGTCTACTCTTTCGATGATGCCGACGCTTTGAGCAGTATCTTGTTTATTGCAGATGAGGCTTATATAGACCACAATGCGTTTTCCGCCATAGTGGATCACTTGGTGGAACGATATGATGAAGCGGTCTATGTGGACGCAGAGATCGACGAAACCACAGGCGATCAAACGACGACCATGCAGTGGACATCAGACGAAGAAGATACTTATTATATCTTGCTCGTTTGGACGACGGACACATCTTTGAGCTTATATTATATTCAAATCACATAAAATAAAACACCGCTATTAAGCGGTGTTTTTTAATTTGAGATTATTCAGCTGATATCTTTTACGCTGTCTCTTTCTACGATAGCGTAATCCAATTTGAAGTTCTCTTTTATCCTCTTGCCCGAATTGATCTCAGCGATCAAGTGTTTTGCGCAGGCCTTCCCGAGTTCGTACATATCGTGATGCAGAGTCGTTATCGCGGGTCTTATCCATTTCGCTTCGGTGAAATCGTTAAAGCCCGTTATGCTGATATCATCGGGTACTTTCATCCCGTTGTTTTCCGCGCAACGGATCACGCCGAGCGCCATGTCGTCATTCGTACAGAATATAGCTGACGGTAACTTATCGTTTTTTAGCATCTCCGTCATCGCGTCATAACCGCCCTGCACGGTAAAGTCTCCGATCTGAGACCATTCTTCGCGATAAGTCAGCCCGTTGTCTTCAAGCGCGCGTAAATACCCTTCGCGTCGTTTTCGCGCAAAGTAGGCACTTGCGGGGTCCACATTGATGATGCCGATCTCTTTATGACCTTTTTCGATCAAGTAAGTCGCCATATCGTAAGCGGCGGCTTCATTGTCCAAGTAGAATCCCGGAAGGTCGCCTTCGTCGTCCTTGACCAGACCGAGAACTACAGGTACTTGCGTTTGCAATAAGATCTCTTTGAGTTCGGGTGTCATCAACACACCCAAAAAAATAATGCCGTCACATTGCTTTTGCATCAATAGTTCTGCCGCATTCTTTTCTCTGTTCTTGTCGCCGTCTGTGTTGCATAGGATGATATTATAATCGTTGGCCGCGCTGTAGTCTTCCACGCCGCGCGCGCCGAGTGTAAAATAGATCCTGGTAATATCATATAAGATAACGCCGATCGTATTGGTTTTTTGCAGTTTCAAACTTCGCGCTATGGCGTTCGGTTTGTAGCCTGTTTTTTCTATCGCTGCCAATACACGGTCTCTAGTCGCTTCATTGACCAAAGGTATATTATTGATCACGCGCGAAACTGTCGCTATCGATACGTTCGCTTCCAATGCCACATCTTTGATTTTTACGTTCATTCGTGTTGTGCTCCTTTCTTTAAAATTCAGATAAATACTTCCGTTCAATAATACTTATATGATAGCATATCCCTATGATATATACAAAATAAATCAACATAATAAAAGCCGAAAAGGCTTCGCTTTTTGATCCCTAGCAAAAACTAGGTGGGTCCCCTGCTTATCTATTTTGCCTTCCCCTCAAAGGGGGCTTGGCATCCTAAGACAAGACCCGAGGTCCCGAAAAAAAAGTGTAGGTTCAAAAAACGAAGGTGGATCCCTTTCGGTACTTCTATTATAAACGGTATTTTGTGTTCATACAATATATTTGATATTTTTAATTTTTTTCAAAATCTTGTATCACACTATATATATTCATAATTTTACTGTTCTATCTTTTCGATCGGATGTCTTACTACGGTCTTTAATTTTTCGGGAGCGCTCTTTCTGGGGTCCGATAAATAGATCTCATGATGCTTTCGGATATCTCTTGTTACATCCATATAGCCTTCTTCTTTTATAAGCGCATGCATTTTTTCAACACTTGCGGGTTCATCGGCGTACGGGCCCAAATGCATGATCTGCACGCACAGACCTTCCGTGAAAGTCTCAAGACGCATGCCTGTGAAATCGATCTCGGGTTTTTTCTTTCTGCATGTTTCCAGCGCCCACTCTACGAACTCTTCAGTCACGAATTCAGGCTGTCTTATCATTGAAGTCCACAGCCAATCGTCGCGATCATGTATGTCAAACGGTCCGTCGGTCCACCATAATCCTTCAAGCGGTGGTACGACATACTCGAAATAGCCTTTCGGTTTATGCTCGCCGTTTTTACTCATCTTGATCGTATAACTCATCGCGTACAGAGCCGATACGGCATTTGCGTATGTGTCACCGTTTGGGTCTCCCTTGCCGTTTATCATCAAAAACGATATCGCAGGCACATCGATGATCATTGGTTTCTGCTTGGGCATATAAAGCTCTTTGTATTCTTTTTTATAATCTATCTTTTTTTCAGGCATAGGTTACCTCTCTTAGGCTTCTTTCCTATATTATACAAAAAAAGCGTTGTTTTGTCCCTTCATTTCGGAATAATCGAATATTTCCGCATTTCTTACTTGACTAATTATGCATTAGTATGTATAATTATTCAAATAATGTAATTTGAACAGAGGTAATATTAATGAAAGAAAAAATCATCTTGGCTTATTCGGGCGGATTGGACACCAGTACGATCGTTCCGTGGCTGAAAAATAATTATGACTGTGAAGTGCACGCGGTATGCGTGAACGTCGGACAAGTAACGAACGGCGAAAGCGAAGACCTTAAGAAACGCGCTATCGAATACGGAGCCGATACGATACAGATCGTGGACGCAACGGAAGAATTGGTCAATGATTATATTTTCCCGATGCTTAAATCGGGTGCGATCTACGAAGGAAAGTACCTACTCGGAACATCGATCGCAAGACCGCTTATCTCCAAAGTGTTGGTAGATAAAGCCAAAGAGATCGATGCTGACGCGATCTGTCACGGCGCTACGGGTAAAGGGAATGACCAGGTTCGTTTTGAACTTACGATCATGGCACTTGCACCCGAGATCAAGATCATCGCACCCTGGAGAATATGGGATATCAAATCACGTCAAGATGCTTTGGACTATTGTATCAAACACGATATTAAATTAAACGTCGCAGCGGAAGAAGGATATTCGATGGATATGAATATCTGGCATCTTTCGCATGAAGGGATGGATCTTGAAAGTCCGGCGAATTTCCCTAATTACGATAAGATATTGGAAATGTCAAAACCGCTTATGCAAACACCGGATGAGCCTGAAGAGATCACTCTTGAATTCGAAAAAGGAATCCCGGTTGCGCTCAACGGTGAGAAAATGGACGGCAAAGAAATGATCATGAAACTCAACGAGATCGGTGGCAAACACGGCATCGGTATCGTGGATATGGTCGAAAACAGAGTCGTAGGCATGAAATCGCGTGGTATATACGAAACACCGGGCGGAACAGTCCTTTACTTTGCGCACGGAGAATTGGAACAACTTTGCTTGGATCGTGCGACAACGGGCTATAAAAGACTGGTCGCCGAAAAATACGCTGATCTTGTCTACAGCGGTATGTGGTTCACGCCATTACGTGAAGCGATCGACGCGTTTGTCGATTCCACGCAAGAAGTTGTTACGGGCACCGTAAAATTGATGCTCTATAAAGGAAATCTCATAACTGTATCTATCGCTAGTCCGAACTCTATCTATAATGAAGAGATCGCGTCGTTCACAACCGGTGAATTGTATAATCATCATGACGCTGAAGGGTTCATCAAATTATACGGACTTCCGCTTAAAATCAGAGCGCTCAAAGAGCAACAAAAGAACAAGCAAAAATAATAACACAGAACCATTTACAGGTTGCTGCATGAGAACGAACAAAGGTTTTTCTAGTTTTTTCAAATACCCTCGTCGTTTCTCAAATGCGGTACGCAATCATTTATATAGTAGACGACATGATGCACATTTGATAAGTGTGTATCATTGTCGTTTTAAGGGGTAAAATAATGTTACGACTTATGACAAAAGAAGATCACGCACAAGCCAACGCGCTTTGGCACGGTTTGGGTGGGGTCGGACTGCGTAGCCTCGATGATTCCAAAGAAGGTATCGCAAAATTTTTGCACCGAAACCCGACGACTTGTTTTGTTGCCGTGGAAGACGATAAGCTCATCGGGACGATCTTGTGCGGTCACGACGGGCGGCGCGGGTATATCTATCATCTTGCTGTCGCAGAAGACTATCGCAGGAAGGGTATCGCAAGTCAGCTGCTTCAAAACGCTTGCGACGCATTAAGAAAAGAAGGCATACATAAGGCAGGGATGTTGGTATTTAAAGAGAACGATACGGGTAACGCATTTTGGGATAAATACGGGTGGGATATCCGTACGGATGTCTATTACAGAAATTTGTCTTTAAATGAAGAAAATCTATAATTTGTAAGATCAGGTGTGCACGCTTATGAAAAGCATTTCTTTTTCTATATACGCGTGATATTATAATGGTATATAATAAGGTATGAATATTATACGGATACGGAGGGTAAAACGATGAAATTATGGGCAGGACGTTTCGAGGGTGAATCGGACACATCGGCGGACGCATTCAATTCGTCGTTGCATTTCGATAGAAAGCTGTTTGTTTATGATGTCGAAGGCAGCATTGCGCACGTGAAGATGTTGCAAAAACAAGAGATCATCGAGGACAGTGATGCGATCCTTTGCGTAAAGGCACTGGAAGATCTAAAAGAAGAAGTGCTTTCGGGTAAACTTACGATCGCTGATAATTACGAAGATATTCATATGGCTGTGGAATCGATCCTTACCGAACGCATAGGGGATGCCGCAAAACGCATTCATACGGCGCGCAGTCGTAACGACCAAGTAGCGCTTGATATGCGTATGTACGTCAAAGATCAGATCCGTGAACTCATCAAGACAGTAACAGCACTGCTCGACGGACTTAAATCGATCGGACTGGAACATCTCGACACACTGATGCCGGGTTATACGCATATGCAAAAAGCACAACCCATCACACTTGCGCATCATCTTTCCGCATATATTGAAATGTTTGTTCGTGACAGAGATCGATTGCGTGATGTTTATAAGCGCACAAACGCGATGCCGCTCGGCTCAGGCGCGCTTGCGTGCAGCACCTTTGATATCGACAGAGCATTCGTAGCCGATGAGCTGGAATTCTCCGAAGTTACGCAAAACAGCCTTGACTCCGTATCGGATCGTGATTACTTGATCGAGTTTTTAAATACGCTAGCGATCATCATGATGCACTTAAGTCGTTTCAGTGAAGAAGTTATTTTATGGTCCACGGAAGAATTCGGATATATCACACTCTCCGATGCCTTTTCAACAGGTAGCTCTATGATGCCGCAAAAGAAAAATCCCGATATGGCGGAACTCATCCGCGGCAAAACAGGAAGAGTATACGGCGCATTGTTCGGATTGCTTACTGTCATGAAAGGGCTTCCGCTTGCGTACAATAAAGATATGCAGGAAGATAAGGAATTCGTTTTTGACAGTGTCGAAACGGTATCCGACTGTCTCAATATTTTCAACAAGATGCTTGCTACGGCAACATTTAATGAGGACAGAATGGCAAAAGCAGCGATCGAAAGTTTTGTGAACGCCACGGATATGGCGGAATATCTCGTTAAAAAAGGGTGCCCGTTCCGTGACGCGCATTTTATCGTCGGCAAATTAGTCAAAACATGTATCGATAAAGGACTTTACCTTTCCGATCTTTCGATGCAAGAATTAAATGAAGCATCCGAATATTTTGAAAATGATATCTATAAAGTATTGGATGTACGCACATCGCTCGAAAATAAAAAAATGACGGGTTCACCGAACCCTGAGGTCGTACGGGCATATTTAGACGAAGTGGAATAAAAAAAACACCGCGATCAGCGGTGTTTTTTTTATTTGTGTTTATATATTCTTCTCATAGATCAGTCCCGAAGATGTTTTGACGGGCATTAATAAGAAAGATTTTGTTACGGTCGCTCCAATCAGATCTTCGGCGTTACCGATCAATTCAAAGAGCGGTTTCTGTTCGGATATCGCCCACTCAGGGCGCGAACCCGGTTGCATGGTAAAGAATTTATCCAATCCGTATTTCTCTTTGATCGTTGCTTTCAGGTAGTCTCTGGCAGCGGCCATTTCTTCTTCTTTGATCTGATCCGTCAAATAGCGGTCGATATGCTCCGTGAATTGTTCCGACCATTCTTCGATCTCCGTTCCGCATGTCGAGATATAGAGAAATACACGTTGACCTTCTTTCAGTGTGCTACTTAACAGACTTCCGTGAAACTGCACACCGCCTATCGTTACATCGAATCCGTCGATCGTTTCAACGTTCGCTTCAACATATACAGCTTTCGGTTTTGCGATCTTCTGTGCTTCTTTCATTAATATGTCAAAGCGTTCAAGCATTTCCTCGTTTTCCTCAAGATGCAATTTCTTTCTAAGCTGATCGCTGTTCTCTCTCGGTGGTATATCTTTTAATAGGATCGTTTCCATGATCGCTCTCCTTTCAGTGTGTTGTAAGAATCGTTTTTTATTTTTAACGATATTGTTTACTGTACCATCATATTTTTTTATCGATAGTATTGTCAAGGGTTCGTGCGGATTTTTTAAGATCAAAGTATAAATGCGGGACAAATTCCACCATGTAAAATCAATGTCAAAAAAACTCTTTAAAAAGGGGATAAAAAGATTGACAAAGGAGTGGGGTTTTGATATTATATAAAAGCTGACCAAAAAGGGAAGCGAGCTAATTGAGAAATGAATAGAGAGAAGAACAAAAGTCAGAAATAACGAATTAAGCGAAAAAAGTAATTCAAGGAAAGTCTAAAGCTAAGGAAAAAACAAACGTAAAAATAAATTTTTTAAGAGTTTGATCCTGGCTCAGGACGAACGCTGGCGGCGTGCTTAACACATGCAAGTCGAACGAGAATCCGCATTTAGTTTACTAGAAGCGTGAGGACAGTGGCGAACGGGTGAGTAACGCGTAGGTAACCAACCTTACACTGGGGGATAGCCCCGGGAAACCGGGATTAATACCGCATAAGACCACAGTATCGCATGGTAGAGTGGTAAAAACTCAGGTGGTGTAAGACGGACCTGCGTCCCATTAGTTAGTTGGTGAGGTAACGGCCCACCAAGACGTCGATGGGTAGCCGACCTGAGAGGGTGATCGGCCACATTGGGACTGAGACACGGCCCAAACTCCTACGGGAGGCAGCAGTGGGGAATATTGCGCAATGGGGGAAACCCTGACGCAGCAACGCCGCGTGAGTGAAGAAGGTTTTCGGATCGTAAAGCTCTGTCTTCGGGGACGAATAAATGACGGTACCCGAGGAGGAAGCCCCGGCTAACTACGTGCCAGCAGCCGCGGTAATACGTAGGGGGCAAGCGTTGTCCGGAATTACTGGGCGTAAAGCGCACGCAGGCGGTTTATTAAGTTAGGTGTGAAAGTTTGCAGCTCAACTGTAAAAGTGCATCTAAAACTGGTAGACTTGAGTCTCGGAGAGGTAAGCGGAATTCCTAGTGTAGCGGTGAAATGCGTAGAGATTAGGAAGAACACCGGTGGCGAAGGCGGCTTACTGGACGAGTACTGACGCTCAGGTGCGAAAGCGTGGGGAGCAAACAGGATTAGATACCCTGGTAGTCCACGCCGTAAACGATGAATACTAGGTGTTGGGGAGACTCAGTGCCGCAGCAAACGCATTAAGTATTCCGCCTGGGGAGTACGCACGCAAGTGTGAAACTCAAAGGAATTGACGGGGGCCCGCACAAGCAGCGGAGCATGTGGTTTAATTCGAAGCAACGCGAAGAACCTTACCAGGTCTTGACATCCTTTGACCATCTAAGAGATTAGATTTTCCCTTCGGGGACAAAGTGACAGATGGTGCATGGTTGTCGTCAGCTCGTGTCGTGAGATGTTGGGTTAAGTCCCGCAACGAGCGCAACCCTTATGTTTAGTTGCCATCATTAAGTTGGGCACTCTAGACAGACTGCCCGTGAAAGCGGGAGGAAGGTGGGGATGACGTCAAATCATCATGCCTCTTACGACCTGGGCTACACACGTGCTACAATGGTCTGCACAGAGGGTAGCGAAGCAGTGATGCGGAGCCAATCTCAAAAAACAGACCCCAGTTCGGATTGCAGGCTGCAACTCGCCTGCATGAAGTTGGAGTTGCTAGTAATCGCGAATCAGCATGTCGCGGTGAATGCGTTCCCGGGCCTTGTACACACCGCCCGTCACACCACGAGAGTCGGTAACACCCGAAGTCAGTGAGCTAACTATTTATAGGGGCAGCTGCCGAAGGTGGGATTGGTAATTGGGGTGAAGTCGTAACAAGGTAGCCGTATCGGAAGGTGCGGCTGGATCACCTCCTTTCTAAGAGTATAGAAAAACATTTGGCTAACTTTTTAAAGAATGAAACATTCGTTATGAAGATTTGTTATTGAAGATTTTAAACTTCTCTCTTTCATTATATAAAGAACAAAGAGAACCGACCAACTTGTGGGGGTGTAGCTCAGTTGGGAGAGCACCTGCCTTGCAAGCAGGGGGTCAGGAGTTCGAATCTCCTCATCTCCACCATTTATATATAGGTGAGCCTGTAAGGTCAAAGAGAAGAAAAACCGCAGAGCAAGCATGTATAAGACACAAATGGTTTTAACATCGTGAAAGATGCGCGAGATGCGGATTTTTCATAAAGTTAAACAGGGTTTAGCGCAGATGTAGTGGGTGAGTGCAAGGCGGATGAAGCGAGAGGCAAGGGAGCATATTTATATATATGACCGAGCAAGGAGCGAGATCCAACGCAGCAATCGCACAGTACGGCGCGATAAACGGGCTTGTAGCTCAGGCGGTTAGAGCGCACGCCTGATAAGCGTGAGGTCGGAGGTTCAAGTCCTCCCAAGCCCACCATATAAAGAAGTGAAGGCAAGTAAGTTGAGTGATTGCAACTGCGGGTAAGCAGTGGTAAGTATTCAGCTTGTTAGCTGAGAGTTCATTGAAAATTGCATAAGGTACAATAGAGAACACAAATATCTCAAAAATTTTAAATTTCAAGAGAATATGTAACGTAAAGAAAAAGAATCGTTCACATATCTTAGGGAAAAGCTAATAAGGGCGTAAGGAGAATGCCTTGGCATCGGGAGCCGAAGAAGGACGCGACAAGCTGCGAAAAGCTGCGTGTAGCTGCAAATAAGCGATAAAGCGCAGATATCCGAATGGGGCAACCCGGCAGTAGAAGTACTGTCATCTACGTATGAATACATAGTGCGTAGAAGGGAACGCGGGGAACTGAACCATCTAAGTACCCGTAGGAAAAGAAAGAAAAATCGATTTCCCAAGTAGCGGCGAGCGAACGGGAAACAGCCCGATATACATAAGTTGATCATTGTTAGTTGAAGTGCATGGGAAGGCACACCGCAGAGGGTAAGAGTCCTGTAAGCGAAAACAGTGGTTGATGGTATATCAACGAGTACCACGAGACACGTGAAACCTTGTGGGAATATGGGAGGACCACCTCCCAAGGCTAAATACTACCCGATGACCGATAGAGAATAGTACCGTGAGGGAAAGGTGAAAAGAACCCCGGGAGGGGAGTGAAATAGAACCTGAAACCTTACGCCTACAAGCAGCCGGAGCTAACGTGACGGCGTGCTTTTTGTAGAACGGGCCAACGAGTTACGGTGTGTAGCAAGGTTAAGCAGTTAAGCTGCGGAGCCGCAGGGAAACCGAGTCTTAATAGGGCGCCATAGTTGCATGCTGTAGACCCGAAACCGTGTGATCTAGCCATGTCCAGAGTGAAGCGACGGTAAAACTTCGTGGAGGCTCGAACCGGTGTCTGTGAAAAAGGCTCGGATGAGGTGTGGCTAGCGGAGAAATTCTAATCGAACACGGAGATAGCTGGTTCTCCTCGAAATAGCTTTAGGGCTAGCGTGGTGTGATGAATATCGGAGGTAGAGCACTGAATTGGCTAGGGGGCAAAACGCTTACTGAACCATATCAAACTCCAAATGCCGAATATTTTAACACTGCAGTCAGACTGCGAAAGATAAGTTCCGTAGTCGAAAGGGAAACAGCCCAGATCATCAGCTAAGGTCCCAAAGTACAGATTAAGTGGTAAAGGATGTGTAACTGCAAAAACAGCCAGGATGTTGGCTTAGAAGCAGCCACTCATTTAAAGAGTGCGTAATAGCTCACTGGTCGAGTGGTTATGCGCCGAAAATTCACGGGGCTAAAATCTGTCACCGAAGCTATGAACTAGAAATAGTGGTAGAGGAGCATTGTGTAAAGGGAGAAGCCGAATCGTAAGAATCCGGTGGACATTACACAAGAGAGAATGTTGGCATGAGTAGCGAGAGGTAGGTGAGAATCCTACCCATCGAAAACCTAAGGGTTCCCGGGGAAGGCTCGTCCGCCCGGGGTAAGTCGGGACCTAAGGCGAGGCCGAAAGGCGTAGTCGATGGACAACTGGTTGAAATTCCAGTACCCGATATGTTTGTTTGATATATGGAGTGACACGGGAGGATAAGTTAACCCGGCCGTTGGTCGAGTCGGGTCAAGCAGTAAGGGTGTTTGGTAGGCAAATCCGCCAAACATTAAGCCTGAGCTGTGATGAGGACCGAATTTAGTAGGGAAGTAACTGATTTCACACCGGCAAGAAAAGCTTCTGTTTAGAGCATATCGGCCCGTACCGTAAACCGACACAGGTAGGTGAGGAGAGAATCCTAAGATGAGCGAGAGAAATGTTGTTAAGGAACTCGGCAAAATAACCCCGTAACTTCGGGAGAAGGGGTCCCTGCAATGCAGGGCGCAGTGAAGAGGCCCAGGCGACTGTTTACCAAAAACACAGGTCTCTGCTAAATCGAAAGATGAAGTATAGGGGCTGACGCCTGCCCGGTGCCGGAAGGTTAAGAGGATGTGTTATTCGCAAGGAGAAGCACTGAATCGAAGCCCCGGTAAACGGCGGCCGTAACTATAACGGTCCTAAGGTAGCGAAATTCCTCGTCAGGTAAGTTCTGACCCGCACGAAAGGCGTAACGATCTGGGCACTGTCTCGACAACATACTCGGTGAAATTGTAGTACCGGTGAAGATGCCGGTTACCCGCGACTGGACGGAAAGACCCCGTAGAGCTTTACTGTAACCTGGCACTGGATTTTGATATTGTATGTACAGGATAGGTGGGAGGCTTAGAAGTAGGAACGCCAGTTTCTATGGAGCCACTGTTGGGATACCACCCTTGCAATATTGGAATTCTAACCTGATGCCGTCATCCGGCATAGGGACAATGTCAGGCGGGCAGTTTGACTGGGGCGGTCGCCTCCTAAAGAGTAACGGAGGCGCTCAAAGGTTCCCTCAGAATGGTTGGAAACCATTTTAAAGAGTGTAAAGGCATAAGGGAGCTTGACTGCGAGACCTACAAGTCGAGCAGGTACGAAAGTAGGACTTAGTGATCCGGTGGTTCCGAGTGGAAGGGCCATCGCTTAACGGATAAAAGTTACCTCGGGGATAACAGGCTTATCTCCCCCAAGAGTCCACATCGACGGGGAGGTTTGGCACCTCGATGTCGGCTCGTCGCATCCTGGAGCTGTAGCAGGTTCCAAGGGTTGGGCTGTTCGCCCATTAAAGCGGCACGCGAGCTGGGTTCAGAACGTCGTGAGACAGTTCGGTCCCTATCCGTCGTGGGCGTTGGATATTTGAGAGGATCTGTTCCTAGTACGAGAGGACCGGAATGGACGAACCTCTGGTGTATCGGTTGTCACGCCAGTGGCATGGCCGAGTAGCTATGTTCGGACGGGATAAGCACTGAAGGCATCTAAGTGCGAAGCCCACCTTAAGATGAGATATCCCACCACTTTAAGTGGTTAAGACCCCAGATAGACTATCTGGTTGATAGGTCGGAGGTGTAAGTGCAGTAATGTATTTAGCTGACCGATACTAATTGGTCGAGGGCTTGTCCTTTATAAGGATATGCGCGCGATTTAATAGACACAATGATATTGTACCTTGTGTAGTTTATAGTGAACTTTCACTAATAAAGCTAAAACTTAATATGTTAAAATCTCCGTGACGATAGCGGCGGGGCCACACCTGTTCCCATCCCGAACACAGAAGTTAAGCCCGCCCACGCTGAGGGTACTTGCTTGGAGACGAGCCGGTAGAGTAGGTAGTCGCGGGGTTTTTTTTGTTTCAAACAAAATACCCGTCTTCTTTTCAAGACGGGTATTCTTTATGTTTTCTTAAATATCTTCTGTAGCGAAAATAGGATATGAATGCACCGAGAAACAGTACAATGGGCAACATAAAATAGAGTAGCCCGGAATATCCGTCATTGAGAAAGCCTTTCAAAAAGACAGGATTAAATATGATATTCGTTGTAAGAAACGCGAATGAGAATAAAAAGAGGATCGACCAAAAAACGGAATAACGCTTGAATCTGTATGCTCTTGACATATTATCCGAAAAGATATCATCGGAAGCATTTGGATCGACTTGCATGAAATATTGTATGCCTGAATATGCCGTTCCGCCTATATGTTCCCAGCCGCTGTCTTCAAAGAGTGTTCGGTAACTTGTAAACTCTTTTTCGTCCTTAAACACCCTGTAGTCAAGTTTATAATTGCGGGATTGAGGTTCTCCTTCATAAAAAGAATACTTCATTCCAGATGTGATAAAAGGTACCTGTCTGCTTATACCGACCAGTTCATATCCTTTTTGCGCCATCTCGCTTAGCCATTGTTCTTCTTTATAAAAATCAATAAACCATTTACGTTTTACTTGCATCGTGTTCCCCCTCAAAATTATCACCTAAAACAGAGTCGGTTATTTGTATCAATGTGTGCATTCTTTTATATTCCAACATTAATATCTCATATCCTTTTGGTGTCAGCTGATAAGTTTTTCGACGCTCGTCTTTGCTTTGCACAGGTGCGATCAACTTTTGTTTTGTTAGATTTACGAGTGCTCCGTATAGTGTCCCTGCTGCGATCTTCACATTATTGTCGCTCAATAATTCTACGTTCTGCATGATAGCATATCCGTGGCTCGGTGTTATCAAAGAGAGCATAATATAGTACGTTGTTTCGGATAGAGGTAAATATTTATTTAAATTCATTAAAGCAATTCCTCGAATAATATAATATACAGTTTAACTGTATAGTTAGAGTATATAACGTGAAACTGTATATGTCAAGTTCGTGTTTATCCGTAAAATAAAATGCACTTGATTTATTTCCTAAAATAAGATATGATAAACACACGCACAGCATACGTTCATTACAAATATGTATGAAATGAGGTGAATGCGATGAGGATCGCTTTACCTGTGCAAAATCGAAGCATTGACGCGCTGTTATCCGATTCATTCGGATGTTCGCCGTATTTCCTTATTTACAGCACGGCAACGAAAGAAGCTGTCTTTTTGAATAATGAAAACGCGGAAGATATTAAAAACAGCGGTGTTAAATCTGCACAAGCGATAGCGGACAGCGGCGCACACATATTGATCACGCACAGTTGCGGAGAACAGGCAGCACGTGCTTTACGTTTGGCGGAAGTCATTATTTACAGTGCCGCGGATCGTACAGCGCAGGAAAATATCGAGGCTTATCTTGACGAGGAGCTTGCGCTTCTTACAGAGATCCACGACAGTTTTCATATCCATCCGGAAGAAGACCTATAAAAAGTAATTTTTTTTACTTTTATTATTGACATATGTTTAAAACTGTGTATAATATAATTGTGTAATGAACATATGTCAATAACTATGGAGGTGATAGATATGCCAAGAAGAGACGGAACAGGACCCGTTGGAATGGGTTCGATGACAGGCAGAGGATTCGGTCCCTGCACAACAAGTAAAGTTGTAAGAGCCGGCGCAAGTTTGGGTTTAGGCTTAGGATTAGGCCTAGCGCGCAGATTTGCGGGACGCAGAAATTTTGCACAGAATACCGCAGTCGATCAAAAAGAACTTTTGGCGCAACAAAAAGAATTGTTGCAGGCAAGACTCGACAGCATCGATGAGCAGTTGAACAACTTATAGGAAACCAAAGGTAACAGGAGACGCCACGCTCCTGTTACCGATCGTTTCAATAATGAGGTGAAGAAAATGGTCAGACCAAGAAAATGGAGAAAAGTATGTTGCTTACCCGAGAATTCCGTATTCGGACCGCTCGATCGCAATGTTTCTCAACAAGATTATATTGAGATGACGGTCGATGAATACGAGACGATCCGCCTGATGGATCTGGAAGGATTTACGCAGGAAGAATCCGCGGAGCAAATGAATATCGCGCGTACGACCGTACAAAGGATCTATAACTTAGCCAGGCAAAAAGTAGCCGACGCGCTTGTAAACGGAAAAGCACTGCGTATAGAAGGCGGCGATATTGAAATATGTGACGGGCTTGAAGACACTTGTGTTTGCGGCGGATGCCAAAGACACAGACGGGCCGGCAAACGATCCGGGTAAAAGATCATTTCAATATATAATATTTTAAATACAGTACTTATAAAATAGCGGAGGGAATAGGTATGAAAATAGCGATACCGACAGATGAGAACACAATGGAATCAACCGTATGTATGTCATTCGGACGTACACCTTATTTTTTGATCTATGATACGGAAACAAAAGGAAATTATTTTTTGGATAACAGTGCTGCAGCCAGCGAAGGTGGAGCCGGCATCAAAGCGTCCCAATCTTTGATCGATCAAGGCATTGAGGCTGTTTTGACACCGAGATGCGGACAGAATGCGGCCGATGTGCTGAAAGGCGCAGATATAGCGATCTATAAAACAAACGGAGATGTTCTCAGCGACAATCTCAAAGCATTCGCAAAAGGTGCTTTGCCGTTACTTGATGAGATCCACGCCGGACTGCATAATCATGGCAAATAAAAAAACGATCGCAGTACTCAGCGGTAAAGGCGGAACGGGTAAAACGTTTGTTTCCGTTAACCTTGCCGCAAGCGTAAAAGAAGCTTTATATGTGGATTGCGATGTTGAAGCGCCGAACGGGCATCTTTTTTTTAAACCGGAATTAAGTAAGAAAGAAGATGTTCACGTCATGCTTCCTTATTCGGATCCAGACATATGTAACGGGTGCAGGGTGTGTGTTGATTTTTGTAAATTCAACGCGCTTGTTTATCTGAAAAATCAATGGAAAGTTTTTGAAGACGTATGCCATTCTTGCGGCGGATGCAAGCTTTTATGCCCGCAGCAGGCGATCACGGAAGTACCTCATCCCGTCGGATCCATAGAACAAGGGTTGTCCGAAGACATACAGATCATTTCGGGCATCTTGAATATCGGGGAAGAATCGGGAACGCCAATCATTCAGAAGCTTCTCGAATATATAGACGAAAGCG
Organism: uncultured Anaerofustis sp.; assembly: GCA_963674555.1. Lineage (GTDB taxonomy): Bacteria > Bacillota > Clostridia > Eubacteriales > Anaerofustaceae > JBGMEA01. Next base: position 1,677,013 of record OY771429.1, read on the forward strand.
AACGAACGCGCGTATTTATCGATTGTCCGCCCGGAAGCGCGTGTATCGTAATGGAAAGTATCAAAGACGCGGATTATTGTATCTTGGTCGCCGAACCCACGCGATTCGGCGTGCATAATTTGGAAATGGTCTATCGATTAGTAAAATTATTCGACAAACCGCATGGTGTCATCATCAATAAATACACCGAAGCCGATGACCCTGTTCAAGAATTTTGCGCTGAAAATGATATACCGATACTCGGCAAAATACCTTTTTCGCAAGACTTGGGCACGCTGAATTCCAATGGAACCATCGTTGTTCGAGAAAGTGAAGAAGACGCAAATCTTTTCAAAGATCTACTGAAGACGATCGAAAGAGAGGCGCAATTATGAAACAACTATTGGTTTTAAGCGGCAAAGGCGGAACGGGCAAAACAACGCTTTCAAGCGCATTTATCTCTTACGCAAACATCAATGTGTTTGCGGATTGCGATGTGGACGCGCCGAATTTGCATCTTGTGACAAAACAGGAAAACGAACCGAAAGTCAAAGATTATTACGGTATGGATAAAGCGGTCATTGATCCCGATCGCTGTATCGGTTGCGGTGTGTGTGAAGCGTATTGCCGTTTCGATGCTATTATTAAAAACGGCAAAACTTACAGCGTTTTACCGTATGCGTGTGAAGGATGCGCCGTATGCGAAGCGGTATGTTCTTCCGACGCGATACAAATGAAGCCTGCAATCGCGGGTGAATTGGAACTGTACGCCGATACCGATTCCGTTTTTTCAACTGCGGAATTGGAAATGGGCAGCGGAACTTCGGGTAAACTCGTAACACGGGTAAAACTCGAAATGCGGTCGGCTGTAACGCAGAACAAGATCATAACGGATCTTGCGATCATCGACGGCTCACCCGGTATCAGTTGCCCGGTTATCGCATCAATCAGCGGTGTCGATGTTGTGATCATCGTCGCGGAACCGACCCTTTCGGGTATCAGCGATATGCAGAGGATCGTAAAAACCGCTAAACATTTCGGCGTACCCACAGCCGTTTGCGTAAACAAATACGATATCAATCTTGAAAATACGGAAAAGATCAAAGCGGTTTGCGCGGAAGAAGACTTGACGTATTTGGGTGAAGTACCGTTCGACCCGTGTGTAGTGAAAGCTGTCAATCAAGGTGTCAGCATTATCGATATCGATTGTCCCGCGGGTGAAGCCGCAAAAAAAATTTTTGAAAGAACAGTCAAATTTTTACATAGTGAAAAGTAATGATAAAACTAATCATATATTTTAAAAAACATTTTGGAGGAGAAACTTATGAAAATTGCAGTAGCAAGTGAAGGAAACAATGTAACACAACATTTCGGACATTGTCAAAATTTCAACATCTTTACGGAAGAAAACGGAGCGATCGTTAAAAAGGAATCGATCCCGAATCCCGGACACCGTCCCGGATTTTTACCGAACTATCTTAATGATCTCGGTGTGAATGTCATCATCTCAGGCGGCATGGGCGGCGGAGCAATCGATATTTTCAATGAAAAAAATATCGAAACGATCGTCGGAGCGCAAGGTGACGCGGAACAAGCAGTGATCCAATATCTCAACGGAGATCTAAAATCCACGGGTTCTGTGTGCCATGAGCATGCACATCACGATGATTGCGGAGAATGATCGTTCAGCAATCTTTTTGATCTGACAGATCTGTTGCAGAGCGCTTCTTATTCTATGCGACGCTCTGCATTTTTTTGGCTTTGGTAAATGCTTTGTAAAACTTCAATATAGTTTCGGTTGCCGTATTGACAGTCCCCTTGTTTCATCGTTTAATGAAGGTACAGACATCGCGAAAGAAGAAGATCTGATGGAAACGAACAAGCATACGGTAGATCGGAAAATGATTTGGGTCGCACTTATTTCGATAAGCGCAGCTATCATACTTGGGCTTTTAGGGCCTCCGCGGACAGTCGTTCAGGCACATACGGCATCGGAACTCATTTACATTTATATGAACAATGAATCGAGTGCGGACGCGCGATACATAGGACGAACGGTACAGATATCAGGTACGATCTATTCCGTATAACAAGATACCGCAAACGATACCGTTGAACTGATCTTACAAAAAAGCGAAACTTTTGAATTGTACCAAATCGTCTGTAGTTTTACAAACAAAGAGGATCTTCCTCCTGATATAACCAAGGGTCAAACCGTCACGGTGCAAGGCATATGCGACGGCATCACAGCTTATGATATCAATATTCGTAACTGTGCATTGGTCCAATGAAGATCATTTTACTTCCTTCTTTAAATTATAATGGCATAAACGGCTCCAAACGGGGTCGTTTTTGTCGTCCTGATGAAGTTCTGAGGATAATTTTGTGGCATATTCACTTAATATTTGCATAACCTTCGAAAAAGCTTTTTATTTCGTATTGTGAGAAAAAGTGGTATAATGTATTAATATTGAAAATAACTGCTCGCAACATAAGAATAAACAAAAGAAAAGGATATTTGAGCCTTTTCACAACTTGAAAAAACGCTTATGAGGTGTGAATGAACGAAACAAAAGAAATTTCCATGCCCTGGGAAAATATCGTGCAACAAGCCGAATTGTTCGGCAATCATGACGAGTACATCAAATATATCGAAGAAAAATTCGGTGTATCTGTCGTATTTCGTAATGATATGTTGAAAATATCGGGCGATCAGATCAATACCGAAAAGGCAGCGGAAACGATACAAACACTGCTTAATATCATAAAAAAAGGGCAGATCCTTGAAAAACACACGGTGGAATATGTATCAAGCCTTGCGGATACTGACGAACAAGAAGAAACGGTAAACTCATACGGCGATGTCGTTGGGTATACGATGCGCGGCAAACCGATCCGCAGTAAGACGATCGGACAAAGCAAATATATACAAGCTATGCGAGAGCATGACATCGTATTCGGGATAGGTCCCGCGGGTACGGGTAAAACCTATCTGGCTATGACGATGGCGATCCAAGCGTTCAAAAAAAATGATGTGGATCGAATCGTTTTGACACGTCCGGCTGTTGAAGCCGGCGAACGTTTGGGCTTTTTGCCCGGTGATATGAAAGAAAAAGTCGATCCTTATCTCAGACCGCTTTACGATGCGCTATATGAGATCATGGGGATCGAGAGTTATGAGCGCAACGCTGCGAAGAATGCGATAGAGATCGCGCCGCTCGCATATATGCGCGGTCGTACTTTGGATAACGCGTATATTATTTTGGATGAAGCGCAGAATACGACACCCGAACAAATGAAGATGTTTCTAACCAGGATCGGATTCGGATCCAAAGCGATCATCACGGGCGATGTGACGCAGGTCGATCTGCCGTACGGAAAATCTTCCGGGCTCTCCAGTGTACATGAAATATTGAAAGATGTTAAAGGGATCGAGTTTGTGTATTTGACACAGTCGGATGTTGTAAGAAACAGCCTTGTGCAAAAGATCATAAACGCGTACGAAAAACATGAAGAATCAATCGAAAATTAAAATAGCTGACACATATAAAAAGCAATTCAATCAAAGCCACTATTACAAGTGGATCCTTTTGGTGCTTTTTTTCGCATGTGTTTTTTTCTTGCTCTACACGGGTATCGCACCCGGTACCATCGATCTTGAAGCGGGCGATACCGCAACGGAAAATATCGTTGCGCCGCGCAGGATAATCGATGTAAAATTGACGGAAGCACTGCGGGTACAAGCCGAAAATCTAACAGCTCCCGTTTATGACTATATCCCGTCAACGTATGCGAACGCCAAAAGTCAGATCACGATCTTATTCGAAACGGTGCGAAACGCGCATATCGAGCATCTCGATCAGGTAAGTGTGGACTCCTTTAATGAGATCAGCGGAGTCGATCTGACGTTAGATGATTATGCGTATCTCATTCAAAGTTCATCTTCGACAATCGACAAGATTGAACATGCAGTCAGCGAAATATTGGATGATGTTTACGGAACAGAGATCAAAGCGATCGATATAAGTGCTTCGAAACAGGCAGCTTCGGATATGGTTGATAACTACGATCTCAATGCTACGCAAACAGCGATAGCGAAAAGTATCGTATATTCAAGTGTCAATCCGAATATGATCTTCAATGCGGAAGCGACACAGATCGCGCAGCAATCAGCGCGAGAAAGTGTAAATGAAGTCGTTTATGAAGCGGGGCAAACCATTATCAGCCGCGGAGATATCGTAACGGAAGATCAGATCCAACTGCTCAAGGACAGCGGGATGATCCGTTCGGGCTTGTTTCAAGATCTTTCAAATACCGTCGGATTGCCTTTATTGTTATTGATCCTGATCGGATTGTTTATATCTTATTTGTATTTTTACCATAAAGACATATTGAACAGCAACAAGATGATCACCTTACTTGCGATACAATTTGTGCTCATGCTCTTTATCGGTCAATTGTGCGGATATTTCTCCGTGTATTTGATACCAATCTCGCTTATGACCATGACCTTGTGCGTCGTATTCAGTTCACGTGTTGCCGTACAGACCAATTTGTTCCTCATGCTCTTTTTGGCAGTCAGCTTGCAACTGGATATCGACTCGTTTATCTTCCTGTCCGTTTCCGGTTATGTGGGCATTGTCTACATGCGGAATATCAGCAACCGAACAGATATCTTTAAGACAGGCTTACTGGTCAGCGTAGTCAATATTATCCTTATTATGGCGATCAGCGCATTCCGAAACAATATCGATATCGGTATATTAACCGAATTGTTTTACGGTATCGGTAACGGATTGATCGCGGCGATCTTGACAAGCGCGCTGCTTATGTTATGGGAAGGCGTTTTTAATATCGTTACGCCTTTCAAACTGCTCGAAATGACGAACCCGACCGATGATCTGATGCAAAAGCTCATCACGGAAGCACCGGGTACTTATCACCATTCGCTCGTTGTGAGCAATATGGCCGAAAGCGCGGCGAAAGATGTCAAAGCGAATCTGTTACTCACACGTGTCGGTGCGTATTATCACGATATCGGAAAAGCTGAAAAAGCGATCTATTTTAAAGAAAACCAAACCGAAGAATCCAACCCGCATGATTTCATTGTGCCTGAAGTCAGCGCGAAGATCCTAAAGAATCACGTCGATGACGGCGTGTATTTAGCGGAAAAGAATAGAATACCCGAAGAGATCACGGACTTTATCCGAACACACCACGGCACCAGTGAGATCTCCTACTTCAAACAAAAGGCTGAAGAAAACGGGTACGACGGCGATGAGGATTTCCGTTATCACGGTATTTTACCGACATCAAAAGAAACATCTATCGTCATGCTGGCGGACTCCATCGAGGCTGCGGTACGAAGTTTGGATCACAGGGACGCGGATTCGATCAGACAAACGATCGATTCCATCATCTATAAGAAAATGAATGAAGGACAACTCACAGAAAGCGAATTGTCTTTTGCCGAAATAGAACAGATCAAAGAGACTTTCTTTGATGTGCTCTTGGGCGTATATCACAGTAGAATCAAATATCCGGATCTGCAAACGGAAGAAAAAGAAGAAGAAATAAATGATTGAAGAGATCGATCTGGACAACAGAAGCGACAAACCGATAAGCGACGAGACTGTTGATTGGACAAAGTCAGCGATCAGGGCGGCTCTTAAAGATGAAGGATTTACAGAGGGTTACCAAGTAAGCGTATCCTATGTGGACGCACAGGAAATAAGAAGTCTGAACGCCCAATACCGACAAAAAGATGCGGTCACCGATGTGTTGTCTTTCCCGATGGAAGAGATCGATGCGCGCGGTGTTTCGATCCTCGGAGATATCGTTTTGTGTGTTGACAAAGCAGAGGAACAAGCCGAAGAATTCGGACACACATTGCAAAGAGAGATCGCTTACCTGACGGTACATTCCGTTTTGCACTTGTTGGGACATGATCATGAAAACTCGGAAGAAAAAAGCGCGATGCGTGCGCTTGAAAAAAAGATCATGAACGATCTTCGCATCTATAAGGAGTGATCGAATGCGAGCATTTATCAAAAGTTTAAGGCACGCCTGGGAAGGCGTTGTCTATATCTTTCATACACAACGTAATTTTAGGATCCATTTGGTGCTTGCCGTTATCGCTATGATCGGCGCGATGCTGTTAAAATTTTCGCCTGCTGAGTGGGGTGTCGTTTTTACGGTGATCGGACTGGTCATATCCGCGGAAGCGTTCAATACAGCTATCGAAAGAGCTGTGGACTGTGCGGTCGAAGAACATTGCGAAGAAGCCAAACAAGCCAAAGATTCCGCAGCGGCGGGCGTGTTGCTTATGACGTTTATGGCGTTGTTTGTCGGCGGTGTGTTGTATATCGGAAAGATCGTCAAATTGTTTTTATAAAGAAGATATGAGAAGAGGTTCAATAGAATGACAACGGATCGAAAACAAGAGCTCATCGACTTTGCGGTTGAAATGCGCGAAAAAGCGTATTGTCCGTATTCAAATTATCAAGTCGGCGCTGCCATCTTAACAGCTAACAATAAACTCTACGGCGGATGCAATATCGAAAACGCGTCCTATCCGGCTACGATCTGCGCCGAACGTACAGCGGCAGTCAAAGCCGTCAGTGAAGGCGAAAAAGAATTTACGGCGATAGCGATCGCTGTATCGGGTGAGCCGGCAGGGTATCCTTGCGGTGTATGCCGTCAGTTCTTAAATGAATTTGTTACGGAAGATATGCCCGTTTATATGATCAATTGCAATGGGGATATTACCGAAGATACATTTAAATCTTTGTTTCCGCACGGGTTCAAAGGCGAGGATATGGAATGACAGAAAATAAGAAACCGTTTCGTTCGGGATTCATAGCGGTCGTAGGCAGGACCAATGTCGGAAAATCCACGCTGTTAAATGCTTTGATCGGACAAAAAGTCTCCATCGTATCGGATAAACCGCAGACTACACGTAATAATATTCGTTTGATACGCACGACGAAGACGTCACAAATGGTCTTTATCGATACGCCGGGCTTTCATAAACCCAAAACAAAATTGGGTACTTACATGGTGGATTCCGCAGGGCTTGCGGTCAAAGATGTCGATCTCGTTCTTTTTTTGGTAGAAGAAGACACGCAGATCGGTCGCGGCGATCAGATGCTCTTGGATAAATTACAAGGTATAAAGATACCTGTTATACTGGTGATCAATAAGATCGATAAGATCCCGAAAGAAGAACTGCTTGCAAAGATCGAACTCTTCAAAGAGTATCCGTTTATAACGGATATCATTCCGCTTTCGGCATTAAAAGAGGAAAACATCGAAACATTGATCGAAACGATCGAAAAATATTTGCCTGAGGGACCTTTGTTTTTCCCCGAAGATATGGTAACAGACAGAGCAGAGCGTTTCTTGGTACAGGAGATCATTCGCGAAAAGATACTCAATCTGTTACAGCAGGAAGTCCCGCACGGTGTTGCTGTTGAAGTAATGTCTATGAAAGAACGACCATCCGGAACGCTTATGGATATCGACGTGAATATTTACTGCGAGAAGAAATCCCACAAGGGTATCCTGATCGGTAAGAACGGGTCGATGCTCAAAAAAATCGGTTCGCAAGCGCGTCGCGATATCGAAGAAATGCTTGCGATCCAAGTCAACCTTACGCTATGGGTCAAAGTGCGCGATGATTGGCGCGACAGATCCTTCGACTTAAAAGACCTGGGATACATTGAAGAAAAATAAATAAAAGTGAAAAAATCACAAATACTTATAAAAAAAGATGACATTAGCTGCCAAATTAAGAATATGCTGTTGCTATATGTGATATATTCACATATAATGGGAGGAAGAGGTGCTATATGTTAATTAGGTTTTTAGTTGGTAATTTCCTATCTTTTAATGAAACACAAGAATTTTCAATGTTGCAGGGTAAAGCTCGTCGCAAAGAAGACCATTTATACCAAAATGATAAAATAAATTTGCTAAGATTTGCAGCACTCTATGGAGCTAACGCATCTGGAAAATCAAATTTAGTAAACGCTTTTATGATATCGCGCGACTTCATTGTGAATCAAGACCGTTATGATTTGCGAACATGTTTTTTTCGTATGCAGGATTCTAAAGAGAATGAACCTACATATTTTGAGTATGAGATTCTGATCAATGACAGGGTTTTTTCATATGGATTTGAGATCATTTTGGCTAAACAAGAATTTGTGAGTGAATGGCTAATTGAATTATATGAGAATGGTGATACATTTAATTACTTCACGCGAAACATTCGAAATGAAGAAATAACTACAGATTTAAAAACAAATAATGAAGAATTGAATATCGAATTTAATGTTTATCAAAACAATATTCGTTATGAAAATGACATACTTTTTCTATATGAGCTAAATCGCAATAAATCATCATTATACGCTTCAAATAGTGAATTTGGAATCATAAAAGATATTTATCAGTGGTTTTTAAGAGGATTAGAAATTCAAAAACCATTTGATAATCGCCCCAACTATTCATATATAAATTTTACTGATAAAAGTAAGTTATTAAAGATATTAAGCAGTTTCAATTTAGGTATAACCGATTATGAAATTAATGATATACCAGATGATGAAGTGCCAGATCGATTGCCAAAAAGTGTTTATAGCCGGATCCGCGAAGATCTTGAAAAAATTTATAAACAAAAACAAGAATCATCAGAACAAACAAAAATACAAGCAACTTATATCGGGTCACATGGTGAGATGGTATTTTTCCGATTAGACAAAAATCTACAAATTAAGGCTTCGGAAATAGTTTTTGATCACGAATACGAGCAAACAAGTTGTTTGTTTTCACCTGATGAGGAGTCAGACGGAACTAGACGAATAATTGAGTTGATTAGCGTTTTATTAAGCGAGAACAATACATTTATTATTGATGAAATAGATCGGAGTTTGCATCCAAAACTGACGTACCAATTTATAAAGGATTTTTTTGAATTAACAAAGGGACAAAAGATTCAGTTAATAACAACAACACACGAAGATCGTTTACTCGATTTCAATTTACTTAGACAAGATGAAATATGGATAATTGAAAAGTCAAAAGATGGTTCATCTAGATTATATTCTTTAGATGAGTATAATGTTCGTTTTGATCAGAAAGTTGATAAGGCATATCTAGAAGGCCGATATGGCGGTGTGCCATATTTTACTTTGATTAATAAATAGATAGGGGCTGGGTATGAGAATAGCAAAGACTTTTGGAGAGCGCACTGCAAGTTTTGAGGAGGTTCAAGAACCTAAGAAAAAATATATACTGGTATTTGAGGGCGAAAAAACTGAGTATATGTATTTTCGAAATATTGATGAATGTAGTCAAGAATTGGGCATTAGTTCGTTGTTAGAGATCAAGCCTTTATTACGTAGTTATAAAGAAAAATCGCATAGCCACCCAACTAAAATCATTAAAATTTTAAAACGATATGTTGAATCGAAGAGAAGAGAATTTGTAACATACGATGAAATAATAAGCTATTTTATAGACTTCTTCATCTATCAAATTGAAGCAAGTGATGATGCGTTTTATACTTCCCAAACTATTGGTCAAATAATTGAGAGTTATTTTAATGATAATTATGATACTTCGCAGAATTTGATTCCTGCCGAGATAGATACTATAATCGAATTGACTATCGCATATTTAGCTACTGTTTTTCAATCATGTCCAACTTGTGAAGCTATTGCAGAGTATATTGAAAGTCATGTGCAGATTTTTGACAGTGAGTTAGATAAAATATGTTTGATAATCGATAGAGATCCTCAAAATTTCTCTACTGAACAATTTATTGAGGTGGTAGAAAATTGTGATGAAAATAATTTTAATATATTTATAAGTAACCCTTGTTTCGAATTTTGGTTACTTTTGCACTTTGATGAGGTATTATCATTTGATCGGAATGAAATGTTGGAAAACAGAAAACGTTCGCCGCATGCTAAAAAAAGATATTTGGAAGATAGATTGACTGATATTAATGGTTCATATAATAAAACAAACTTAAATTTTTCACATTTTAAAAACAGGATAGCAAAGGCAATTGTAAACGAAAGAGAATTTTGTGAGATATTAATTGACTTAGAATCCACTTTAGGATCAAACGTTGGGTGTTTATTGGACGAATTACTAGGGGGTGTCCAATAATATTTTTATATGGATTTATTGTTAAGTAAATGGAGTTGATATTTATATTATGGCGATCACATATGAATTATTAAAAGAATGCCCGCACACGCATGCGCGTGCAGGCATTTTACATACGCCGCACGGCGACATCGAAACACCGATCTTTATGCCCGTCGGAACAAAAGCGACGGTCAAAGCCGTGTTGCCCGAGTCGCTCAAAGAAATGAACGCGCAGATCATCCTTGCGAATACCTATCATCTTCATCTCAGACCGGGCGAAGATATCGTCAAAAAAGCGGGCGGACTGCATAAGTTTATGAACTGGGACGGACCGATCCTAACAGACAGTGGAGGCTTTCAAGTATTCAGTCTCGGTAAGATCAACACGATCACGGATGACGGCGTGGAATTCAGAAGTCATATCGACGGCAGTCGTCGATTTATTTCCCCCGAAAAATCGATACAGATACAAAACGATCTCGGTGCGGATATTATCATGGCGTTTGACGAATGCGTGCCGTACGGAGCGGATCGCGAATATACGGAACGATCGCTGAAAGTAACGGTTGACTGGGCAAAACGTTGCCACGCTTATCATAAACAAACACAAACGCAAGCGCTCTTCGGAATCATACAAGGCGGAATGTTTCCCGATCTTCGCAGCCAAGCGGTCGAGCAGACATGTGCGATCGATTTTCCGGGTTATTCCATCGGCGGTCTAAGCGTAGGGGAACCGAAAGAGATCATGTACGAACTACTGGATCATACGGCGCCGCTCATGCCTAGAAATAAACCGCGTTATTTAATGGGAGTCGGTAGTTTCGACGCGCTGATGCAAGGCGTCTCTTCCGGTATCGATATGTTTGATTGCGTCATGCAAACGCGTATGGGCAGAAACGGAACGGCGCTTGTCAGAAGCGGCAGGATCAATCTTAAAAACGCATGCTACAAAGAGGACTTCACACCCATAGAATCCGATTGTGATTGTTACGTTTGCCGTAACTATACAAAGGCTTATTTAAGGCATTTGGTCATCTCTCAAGAGATCCTTGCGGCAACGCTTATCAGCATCCACAATCTGCACGCGACACTGCGATTTATACGAGAAATTCGTAATGCGATTTTAATGGATAATTTTCTTGATTTTAAATTGAATTTTGAGAAATTATGGTATAATAAATAAATATCGTAAGGAGGGTACCACATGTTTCAGTATTTAGTGGGAACATCGTCAAACTCATCGCTTTTTCTTTTTGTAGCGATAGGCGCTATGTTCGTTCTGATGTATTTTACAAGTATTAGACCGCAGAAAAAGCGTGAAAAACAACATAATGAAATGATGGCTGCTTTGACCAAAGGCGACAAAGTTATGACCATCGGCGGTTTCATGGCAACAGTGTATTCGGTAAAAGACACAACGATCGTTATCGAGTTATTACCGGATAACATAAAAGCTGAAGTTACGAAACGATCCATTTCAGCTAAGATCACAGATGATGAAGAGTAAATCATAAATAAGAACAAATAGATTCCCGCGTAAGCGGGAATTTGTCATTCAAAGGGAAAGCAATTGCATTCCAAAGCGCAGATATGATACAATAACAGACAGTAAACAGCGGAGAAATGATGTGTTTGAAGATATGAACTTATGGAGAAATATTTTTTACGCTAGCATGATCTTATCTGCGAGCAGTGCTCTTGCATTCACGGCAAGAGTCTTCTATCTCCGACGAAAGATGCTTTCAAATAAAGGCGGATCGCTTCCGGAAACTCCGGATAGTTCGATCGACTTGATGAATTATCCGCAGGATAAGATCATCAAAGCTTTCGCACCGAAACCTGTCAGTCTTTTTGGGATATCATGCTTTTTCTTTATTTTCGGACTTTCGGGTACGGTAGGCATTAACAGTCAATTTACGTTTCCCGTCGTACTGGTTATTGCTTTTTGTCTGAGTGTGACCGGCGCTATAGCTGTAGCGATGTTGCAGTACGCGCTGCGCTTGAAATTACGCAATGATATCATCTTCGTTCCTAAAACGATCGGATTGATCGGCAAAGTCGTTCAGGATATCCCTGCGGCCGAAAGAGGCGAAGGCATGATCCGTTTGGCAATGAACGGATTGGTTGCGGATGTGTGCGCCAGAAGTGTCGATGAAGTCATCCTCGCTAAAGGGACCGATGTAAAAATATTGTACGCTTACAGTGACGTTGTCGTTGTTGTTGAACGTTACAACGCCAATCTAACATAAAATAAATATTGTTCATATACTTTACGCGGTCTGCCGTTTTTATCGGACAGACTGTTTTATTTTGTGAACACTATTGAAATACCGTCAGATGTTGCCTTCAAAACGCTTTTAGAGTAAAATGTTATTATATCTCAAAAAAGGAATAAATATCTATGATCAAACGATTTACAGCTGAAAGCCGAATAAAAGATGTACTCAATAATCCGATCGGAAGCGACTTGATGCGTACGGTCATGTGTTATAAAAAATTTGACAAAAGATTTTTTAAGATACCGTTGACAAAAAATATGAAATTAAAGAGTTTAGTGAAGTACACCAAAGGCGCAGTCGATGATGACTTGATCAAATTATTTTGCGATAAGCTGAATGCTTACGCGAAAGAAAAGGTCATATCAGGTGATACGGTCAAAGAGACATGGTGGAAAGAGGCCGTGGTATATCAGATATATCCCAGAAGTTTCATGGATTCGAACAATGACGGCATAGGAGATCTGAACGGGGTGCGCTCTAAATTAAACCATTTGGAACAACTCGGCGTGGATGTCATCTGGATCTGCCCTTTTTATGATTCACCGAATAAAGATAACGGATATGATGTGCGCGATTATCAAGCGATCATGCAAGAGTTCGGCACAATGGATGATTTTGATGTATTACTCGAAGATATACACAGCAGAGGGATGAAGCTTATTATTGATCTTGTCATGAATCATACATCCGATGAGCACGAATGGTTCCAAAAGGCCCTGCAAGATAAAAACAGCTATGAACGGGATTATTATATTTTCAGAAAAGGCAAAGAAGACGGACCGCCGAATAATTGGAGTTCGGTATTTTGGGGAGCGGCATGGGACTACGACGAAAAAAGCGATGAGTGGTATCTGCATACATTTTCAAAAAGTCAACCCGATCTGAATTGGGCCAATCCGAATTTGCGTCACCACTTGTATCAGATCATCAATTGGTGGTTGGATAAAGGCGTGGACGGATTCCGTTTGGACGTGATCAATTACATCGCGAAAGGTACGGATCTTCCCGATGGTAATCCGATCGTCGGAGAATGGACAAAAGTCGTCGGCATGGAACATTACACGTTCAATCCGTCCGTGCATAAATATCTTCGAGAAATGAATATGAATACGTTCGCGAATCATGATATGATGACCGTCGGTGAAACGGCAAGTGTCGGACTGCAAATAAGCAGACTTTTTTCGGATGAGTCGCGCAATGAACTCAATATGGTTTTTCATTTCGGGCATCTTGATATGCCGGGTAAAAGCCGTTTTGAAGAGTATGATTACGATCTGAACTATTACAAGCAATATATGTTGCCTTGGCAAACCGAACTAGGCAGAACATGCAGACAGACCTTATTTTATAATAATCACGACAACCCTCGCATGCTCTCAAAGATCGGTAAAGACCACGTGCAGAAAGACCATTTGGCAAAAATGCTTGCGCTATTACAATTGACACTTTCGGGAACGCCTTTTATTTATCAAGGCGATGAGATCGGTATGATCAATTCCGTCTTTGAAAAACTTGAAGATTTCAGGGATATCGATACGATCAACCTTTACCATGAACTGAAAGGCACGATGCCCGAAGACGAGCTTATCAAAAAACTCAATGCGGGCACACGCGATCACGCGCGTACGCCTATGCAGTGGGACGAAACAAAATATGCGGGATTCTCGCAACACGAACCGTGGATCGCTGTGAACCCTGATCATATTTATACGAATGTGAAAGAAAGTGTGCAAAACGAGAATTCGATCTTCCATTTCTACAGACAGATGATCGCTATCCGCAGAAATACAAAAGCACTCATTTACGGTGATTTTATCCCGGTAAGAAGACATTCTAAAAATGTTTTTGCATACTATAAAGAATATCAAGGTGAGAAATATTTCATCGAGATCAATATGACCGATAAAAAAGTACAGCATGTGACGATCAGCGAAAGTCTTCGATTGATCTTTTCAAACTATGATTATCACAATAAAAAAGTTTTACTTCCGTATGAAGCAAACTTGTTTCAAGTCGTGGACGAAAAATAATCAGAGGTAAACATGGACCCGATCATTAGAGAAATACTTGACAAAATGACATTAAAAGAAAAGGCTGCGCTTTGTTCGGGGGCGGATTTTTGGCATACCGTATCATTCAAACATCTTAAATTAAACAGTCTTAGGATGAGTGACGGTCCGCATGGATTGCGTAAAGCGACCGACAACGAACCTTCGGAACCCGAACAGGATAAGAGCCTGCCCGCGACATGTTTTCCGACCGCTTCGGCATTGGCGGCTTCTTGGAATCCAGATATGATCGAACGCATCGCAGGCGCGATCGCAGAAGAATGCAGAGAAGAAAACGTCGATCTTTTATTGGGCCCTGGGATCAATATCAAACGCTCTCCGCTTTGCGGCAGAAACTTCGAATACTTCTCCGAGGACCCTTTTTTAACGTCCGTATTGGCAGAGCATTTTATTAAAGGCGTTCAATCCAGCGGTGTCGGTGCAATCGTAAAACATTTCGCGGCAAATCAACAAGAGTACAGGCGAATGGTGACAGACAGTCTGATCGATATGCGTGCGTTAAGAGAGATCTATCTGTACGCTTTTGAAAAAGTTATAAAAAATGCGCGCCCATGGGGTGTGATGAGTTCTTACAATAAACTTAACGGTACGTATGCAAGCGAAAATAAGTTCTTGCTTACAACATTATTGCGCGATGAATGGGGATTTGACGGAGTCGTTATGAGTGATTGGGGCGCTGTCAATGATATCGTATATTCTATCGCAGCCGGTTTAAATTTGGAAATGCCTTCAAGCGGCGGCATCAATCCCGAGCGTATCGTATACGCAGTCAAGAACAAAAAACTTTCGATCGAAAAACTCGATAAAGCAGTCAGCGATATCATTAGACTTATAATTAAAGCGAACCGCGGAAAATCGGTCTTGTACATGCATGATATGTTTGCGAACCATGTTTTGGCAAAAGAAGCAGCGGAAGAATGTATCGTGTTATTGAAGAATCAGGATAATCTTTTACCGCTCGGACAAAACGAAAAGATCGCGCTTGTCGGAGAGATGGCTGTTAAACCGCGTTATCAAGGCGTAGGCAGTTCAAAAGTAAACACCATATCAGTATTGACAGCGAAAGAAGAAATGTCTTATTTCAACGCTCAGCTCACGTACTCGCGCGGATATGATCTGTGTTCGGATCAAGTCGATATCGAACTGCAAAACGAAGCGATCAGCATCGCCGAGGAAGCGGATAAAGTTGTGATATTTGCGGGATTACCGGAAAGCTGGGAAGCGGAAGGTATGGACAGAGCAAGTATGGATCTTCCGATAAGCCATACGCTCCTGATACGAAAAATCGCTAAAGTCAATCCAAATACGATCGTTGTTCTTTCAAACGGCGCTCCGGTTGCGATGCCTTGGATCGATGAAGTAAAGGGTGTTGTAGAGGGGTATTTGACCGGACAAGCGTCCGCAGGCGCAATGGCTGGTATCTTATTCGGCGAACGATCTCCAAGCGGTAAACTTGCGGAAACATTCCCGCTTACGCTTAAAGATACACCGACTTACTCGACATTTCCCGGCGGTCCGAAGATCGTACCCTATAAGGAAAGTATTTACGTCGGGTATCGCTATTATCAAAAAGCACACAGAGATGTATTGTTCCCGTTCGGTTACGGATTAAGCTATACGTCATTTGCGTATTCAAATTTGCGTATTTCTTCGGATAGTGTCGATAAAGACGCTTATCTCAGCGTCACATTTGATATCGAAAATACGGGAGATTTCCCGGGAAAAGAAATATGCCAGTTATATATACGTCATCTCGATCCGCCGATCTTTAAACCGCTCACGGAACTGAAGGGATTCGATAAGATCTTTTTGTATCCCAGCGAAAAGAAAAGTGTAACGCTGGATCTGGAATACAATGATTTTGCATTTTACGATGTGAAAATAGGGGATTGGAATGTGTTAGACGGAGACTATCAGATCTACATCGGCGCTTCATCCGAAGATATTCGTTTAACTGCATCCGTGCATGTAAACGGAACAACAGATTACCGTCCGCAATTCCACGGTAAAGAGATCATTTCTTATGAGTCCTTGCCAAATCGTACACTTTCGATACCGGATCTCGAGTTTAAACGCATATACGGTAGAGAGTTTCCCGAAAACCAACCGGCTAAAGAGGGTCAATTCAATTTGGAAACGACTATCGGTGAGATCAAGTATACGAAGTACGGCAAGTGGGTATATCGCTATATCCTAAGACAGCAAATGAAAAGAGCAGATACAAAGAAAGCAAAACGTGAGCCCCAGACCGATAAATCAGGTTGTGCTGACAGCATGCTTAAAGCGCGCATCGCAAGGATAGAATCGATGCCGATCAGAAGCCTTGTCCTTTTCAGTGGAGGTAAATTCGATTATACGGCTGCACGTGCTCTTCTGATGATACTCAACGGAAAAGAAGGTGGCTTGAAGAAATTGCGTGAAGCTTATTTAGCAAGAAAGAAGATCAATAAAACACACAGATAAATCGCCTGTAAGAAAGCTTATGAAGATTATCTTTTACATTGTTATAATAAATAAAAAAAAAGCCGTACACATGATGTGTACGGCTTTTGTGCTATCAACTGTGGTTCATTTGTGTTTTGACAGTGTCTATGAATATGCGCACAATGTCCGGATCAAACTGAGATCCGCTGCATTTTGCCAATTCATCGAATGCCTCCGCGTGTGTCTTCATTGTCTGGTAAGGACGGTGTGAAGTCATAGCGTCAAAACTGTCGGCTATCGTTAAAACGCGCGCAAGATATGTGATCTCTTCGCCTTTAAGATTCATAGGGTATCCAGTGCCGTCATAACGTTCGTGATGTTGCATGATGATCGGAACAACATCAGTCAATACGGAAACGCTGTTGATGATCTCGGCACCGTTCTTCGAATGGTTCTTTAAGATCTCCCACTCGGAATCCGTCAGTTTACCTGTCTTGATCAAGATCTCTTCGGGGATATTGATCTTTCCTAAATCATGCATATAGGCTGCGTAAATAAAAGTTTTTTTCGTTTCCGCGTCCAAACCCAATCGGTCAGCCATCATTTCACAATAAGAAACCACGCGTTCGATATGGCTGTAGGTATATCTGTCTTTTGCATTGATCACAGCGATCAATGTTCTGATAGATGCAATGATCTCAAGATCGTTTTCGCTGACGTCTTTTTGCAGATCATCCAATATTGAATAATACGGTTGTACCGTGTTCCTGCTTAAGAATTTCGCTCTGTACAAGGCTTCGTCTGCGTATTTTATCAAATCGATCTCATTTGTCGCGTTATCGGGGTAGACCGAAACGCCGATCGATATTGTCAAGCGTTCGTTCGGCAAATATTCTTCGCCGACGAATTCTTCCGTCCAAACTGCCAAGCGTACGCGTTCCGCAATACGCAGGGCTTCTTCTTGTTCCGTATTCGGAAGGATAACAGCAAATTCTTCGCCTCCGTAACGGGAGACGATGTCTGTCGCGCGTACGGAATTTTTGATCAATTCAGCTATGGTTTTTAAGACCTCATCACCCTCTTGGTGACCGTTTAAATCATTATAATATTTAAAGTAGTCCAGATCCATGAACAACAAAGCCAGCGGTTGATTTCGCTCCTGTGCGTCACTGAAATATTCTTCGATCATGTCGTAAAAGTATCGATGGTTGTACAGTCCTGTTAATCCGTCGTAATGAACTAATCCTTTTAACATATCGATATGTTCTTGTTCCGTACGGACATAAAGTCCGATCGTCCAAGCTATAATAATGAAAGCACAGGTGAGTACAATGTCACTTTCAAAATAGGCATTTGTGGAACCAGCGGGTACGAATATTAAATCGATCGCTAAAATGAACGAAGAAGATAGTCCAGCTATAAACATTCCTATTTTTGTTCCGGATTCAATACATGAAGCTATGATGACAAAAAGAAATAAGAATTTATAATTGCTTGCGTAATTGCCTGTAAGAATAATTGCTAAAGTTGTTATAAAAAAGAAAATAAAAGGTTGTATCCAAGTAATGATAAAATGATTATTTTGCATTTTAGTTTGAATGAAATTCCAAGCAAAATATACAAAAAGTAGTATGATAAGAACCGCGAAAAAAATAAAGCCATCATTTGTTAATAAATAATAAAGCTGTTTGTCTTTAAAATAATATTGAAAAAAGGCTATAGCTGAAAAAACCAATGATGCAATTTTTACAATGTGCAATAATTGATTAATCGTGAAGCCTTTATTTTTGTCATAATTTGTCATATAGACCTCCGCATACTATCTCTGCCCCCTTTGAGGGGAGTGCTTAATTAATTAATTAATTAAGCACTCGGAAGCAACTATACTTCTCTCAAAGATTGGGGTTCTTCCGGTTGATAGAACCAGAAAAAACATGCAGAAGTTGCCATGACTGTTGCAACAACTGTAGCTGCTGCTGCCAGAGAAGCGTATAAAGCTTTCTTCATAGTAGCACCTCCTTTCGAACTATATAGGTTAATTGCTCTATAAGGTGAAACTTCTGTTAAGTTAGCGTTCAAAAAAATGAATTGATAATACTTGTTATTTTTGCTCCCAACTTAGTCAAAGTTAAAATTTGCCACAAAACACCGAAAATTAAACTTATATATATCCCTATATAGAATATATTATTACTGCCTATAAACAGAGAAAATATCGAAAATACTGCATAAAGTGATATTACAATAAAAGAAGCTTTTTTCATCCGTTTACGTTTTTCTGTAGTTACTATTGGTTTATTAGGTGTGTCTACCGGTGCTAATCTGTAAATTGTTAAATATGCAAAAGCATATGTGATAATGCCTAATAAGGTTAAGATTTCTAGGGATATACTCGGTGCCAATATATATTTTGCAATACTTGCGAATCCAACACTATAGATAACACCTATTGCGGTGCACAACTCAAGTGTTTTAGCATGACTGCCTCCACTGTATTTTCGTAAAATACTGACTGAAAAAGTAATGATGAGCGCTTCGATCCATACACCTGCTAATATGCCTATTATCGTAATTAATATAATCGTAACGACTATTTGAGTAATCGCAATCATTCCGTAGGCAATGACTGCTTCTTGTTCTTCATCATAATGCAGAGATTTAGCGAGATTTGCAGCGATCTTGCGTGCAATTTTTTCCATAGTTACCCTTTTGCTTTTATGTTGTTTTTAAAAGTATAATTCATTAATAATTTTATCAGCAAGACTATGGATCCAAATATAACAGTTGATGGTATTCCGCAAATACTTCTACCAAAGGGATCCATCAAAAGTATTTGAATTCTTTCTGTATCGTATAACCATCCTAATAACATAAATCCAATTAGTTCACTTACTAACACAATAATAATCATTATGAACGCAGAAATCAGTGTCTTAAATATTTCTGTGTTACATAATATTTTAAAAGCAATTACCGTAATCAAAAGATTAAATAAAGTGACCGCACCTGTACTTATACAAATGCTTCTTAAAAGATAAATGCTACTGAAATGTATTAAACAAAGTCCAAGATATTTTTTAAATGATATTTTGGTTTTACTGAGAAGAAATACACCATACACAGAAAGTAATGTCTCAGGAATCGCTTTGATTAACACCTCATAGATACTATAGAATACTATATGCATATTATCCCACATTTCAATCGTCGGAATCAGATGTAATCATTTGCGTCGATCTGTTTTGCTGGTTTGATTTTCATCCTCTTCTTTTGCTTGCTCTTTTTTTCTTATAACAAATCTAGCTATCAAAATTATAAGTGCAAAGAAAAATGTTGAAGGTATTCCGTAAATTGTTTTCCCCATTGTTGAAGTGAGTAATGTAATCGTTTTTTCTGTCCCGTATATGGATCTTAATAAAAGGATATTCATTTCTTCACTTATAAAAAGTATTATTGTTACGCCAAGTGCAGACAAGATAACTCGTGTAATGTCTACTTTGCATATTGAGATAAAGAGTATAATCAAGACCAAAAGTGATAACATTGTGTTAACACCGTAATTGATCGGTAATAATCTGATTGCATATGTTGTTATTGATGAAGCCAAACTGATTAAGATGTACTTCTTTTTATCCATTTCAGTGCGGGTAAAGACAAACATTGCCCACGCAAATAAAAAACCTTCCGGGATACCTTTAACAACAAATTCAATTAAACTTGCAGATAATAGTGACATAGTGTACCTTCCTCTAATTAATTGATATGACATGATGGGTCGTATTTTTTGTTAACGGCTTTAATTAATGCATACAGCATAAGAAAAGCGAAGACATGTATCAACACATCACCCGGACTCATGATACTGTAACCGACATCTATCCAATCGGTCAGTATTTTCCAGTTGGTATCGATACCCCCCAATACATGGATATCATTCACTATGTCGAATGTATCCGGTTTCACATAACCCGTCCAATACGATAGTGTAGGAAAAACCGGCATCTTGCCATTGTTCTGTGATATGACAAATCTGTTCAGTAGTGTCCCGAGCATCATCGAACCCGAACCTATCAGAGCGGGTTTGTATAATTCAAAAGCGAACATCGCAAACAGAAAAGAAAGCGAGTGTGCGATCCGAAAAAACTCGGTATACCGAACAAAATCGTAGTTGCCCGCAAATATCGTGATCTGCAAGCCTATATAAGCCAATTCGGCTAACAATATCGGATAAAAAGTCCATGTGTAAAATAAATACTTGATCTTATATTTTTTTATTTTTGCAAGCGTTATAACTGCCAGCACTTCCAAAATCATATATTTTACCCATTTTACGATACTGTTTGAATCATTATATCATTTTTGAATAAGAATTCAATGATAATTACGCATAAACATAGGGGATTAAGCAGAAAATTACCTAAAAATCAGCTATTATATATGATATATGATAACTATTCGGCATACTCAGCTTTTTGCTGTGTTGATTTCTTGTCCTGATACATCAAGTGATCGATGTGATCGATGAATTGCCAGATGTTGTATTTATTGTTGTCGAATTCTTCGTACCCATAACTGAATGACAGATCGTATTCTTTTGGTGAAGATTCATTGTATTTCTTAAAATTATATTTCATAAGCGCGATCCGGTCTTCCACGGAATTCATTGCGCTGTCTTTGTCGGTGCATTTATTTGCGACGATCACGAATTCATCTCCGCCGAAGCGCGCAATGATATCATTTCGACAGAGGCAGCGTTTTAATAATTTCACTGCTGTTTGCAGTGCAACATCGCCTTCCAAATGTCCGTACGTGTCATTGATGTATTTTAAATCGTCAAGATCGATGAAGATCAACGCAAGCTTCGCATGTTCTTTCTCGTTTTCGATCCGGCTCTCGATATAACGATCGAACGAGCCGCGCGTCCAAGCACCCGTTAAGGTATCAAATTGCATCATGCGTTGCTGGAGATAGATGTAAACCAAGATCAACGATAACGCCGAACTTGCCCAGATCATAAGTGTGCCTTCGACTAAGACTTGTATCAGACCGCCTATAGCAGGTGTTATCGCAAATAATAATAAAGCATGGTACATAGATTTCAATAGGTTATGCCTGTTCGCAATGACGATGTGTACACTGATGAGTAGGTAGAAATAACACGATGCCGCAGTAAGAAAATACCAAGGACCTCTATAGAACACATTAGATGCATCGACCGTGAACAGTAGATTGGTAAAAGGACTGCTGATAGCCAATATCGATACGATAGCTAACGGAATAAGCATCGATTTTTTTGTCACAAAATTATGACCGTTTTCAGGTAAGACCCATAATGTTACCAGACGATACCAACAATAAGTAGCCGCGGGTCCGCTGATAAATAATAACACGGTCACAAGATTATTGATCAATATCAGTCCCGGAGATGCAATACCTTCGATCATCCATGTGAAAGTTTCCATGACAAGCTGAAACAGGATCAACGCTGCCGTGATGATGAATATTTTATTTAAATTGATCCGTAGATCCAATCTCGATCTTGCGATGATAAGTACTAATGCCAGCAAAAAGGCCAGTATGAGATTGGTATCGATCATATAATACAATTCCATATCAATATACTCCCGTTATGCTCCATTTGTTATCAAACGAATAAATAATTCTGCGATCTTCGGATCAAATTGTGTCCCTGCGTTATTTTTGATCTCCTGAATCGCTTCTTCTTTACTGAGTGCTTTTCGATAAATACGGTCTTCCGTCATTGCGTCATATGCGTCTACAACGCTTATTATCCTGGACAACAGCGGAATCTTATTTTTTGACAGACCGTTTGGGTAACCTTTGCCGTCCCAACGTTCATGATGTGTAAGTATATAGTCCGCGATCGGTTTTAATTCGGGGGTCGCCATAGCGATGCGATAGCCCGATTCGGGGTGTTTGCGCATTTCTTCCCATTCCGATTGCGTTAATTTGCCGGGTTTTTGTAAAATGCTACGCTCAATACTGATCTTGCCGATATCGTGCAGTGTCGCTAGTAGCTCTAATTTATTTTGCTCGTCTTCGGAAAGATTCATATGCGTAGCGATCTTTTTTGTCATGGCAGCCATGCGTTGCGCGTGTTCCTTTGTTTCTTGGCTTCGCTCGATCATTGTCGCGACCATCGATGAAACGATCTTGCTGTGCAAACTCGATCCTTCGAGCAACTTACGTCTGAACATGTTGTCTTCAGCCGCTTTTATGATGTCATTGATGTTTTTCTTTTCAATGTCTTTTGTTGCGCAACCCAAAGAAATATTGATGTAGTATGGCTCTTTGATTTCTTTATTGTTATATTTTTCACATGCTCTTTGGATCTTTTGCATGATCCTGTGCGCGCCGTCGAAATCCGTTTTAGGAAGTAAGATAGCAAATTCATCGCCGCCGATACGCGCCAAAACATCCCGTTTTCTTAGGCAGCTGTGTAAGATATTCGCGGTTTGGATGATCTGCTCGTCCCCATGTGTATAACCAAGCGCGTCATTAACCATCTTCAGTCCGTTGATATCACCGATGATATAGGAAAGCGGCAAGAAGCGTTTTTTATCCAATTTGATTTTTTCTTTTTCAAAATAAGTTCGATTATATAATCCCGTTAAAATATCATGATAACTTAAATAGGATATTTCTGCTTCTTTTGAACGCCGTTCGGTGATATCCGAAAAGCTTACCACAGCTCCTACGATCTTATTATCGTGATATTTCGGATAGGCGTAATATTCCACAGGGAAACAACTGCCGTCCAATCGAAAAAAATACTCGTCATCCGCATGCACATAATTGCCTTCAAAAGCGCTGTTGATCGGGCAATCTTCGAATGGATAATGTGAACCGTCGGGATAATTATAATGCGTCAATGCATGCATATTTTCACCGATCAATTGTTCTTCATCCGTATAACCGAGCATCTCGAGGCAGCCTTTGTTCACAAACGTGCACTTATCGTCGAGATCTAACCCATAGATGCCTTGTCCGGTGGAATCAAGCATTACGCGCAGGTTTTCTTCGCTGGCCTGTAATTCTTCCTGCATTTCCATAACATCTGAAATATCATCAAAAATCGCAACGATCTCACCTGAATCGAGCTTAAAAATACGATTAACATACCATGCGGAGACTTGCTCATCTTG
Source organism: uncultured Anaerofustis sp. (assembly GCA_963674555.1). Lineage (GTDB taxonomy): Bacteria > Bacillota > Clostridia > Eubacteriales > Anaerofustaceae > JBGMEA01. Next base: position 1,701,091 of record OY771429.1, read on the forward strand.
ATAATATGCGGCAGGAAAAAAAGCAGGTTCCGCGGTTTCCCATACTTTTTTCATAACGGAGATCAAACCGAAGTCTTCCACATTCGGTCTGAGTTGATCGATGCTTTTGCCTTTGATCTCTTCAGCGCTCAGTTCATCCGATGCAAACGCAATTGGATTAAAATCTTTGATAATATAATCTTGCGCTGTTTCGCCGTTGTTTTTTACTTCATAGATGACCGCGCCGCTGATCATATTGTTGAATAAGGAATGGAATTGTTTTTCGCTTTGCTTCAGTTGTTCTTGCTCGATGATCTGCTTCGAAACATCGCGGGAGAAAGCCGTAGCACCCAATAATTTGCCTTCATTGTCGTAGATCGGGCTGTAATAGGTCTCGTAAAAGACATCCTTTACCGACATATAATTTTGAATTTGCAGATAAGCACCTTCATTAAAAGCGCGATCGTAATTTTTCTTAACTTTCACTTTGTCATGGTCGTAGAGGATGATATCCAGTAAGTTCATACCAATCTTGATGTCGATACCGCTCTGAGCGAATGTCATATCGCGGTAATTTTGGTTAAAGTATAAAAAATTGTAATCTGTGTCAAGTGAACATATGATCGTGTCTAAAGGATTCGATAAACTTGACTCGAACAACAGCCGGGTTTTTTGCAATTCATCTTCAGCGTATTTCTGCCCGGTGATGTCATTGATGAATATCATATAGCGATCTTCTTCCAAGGATACCGCAAACAAAGATATCCAACGTACTTCGCCATCTTTTGTTCGGATTTTGAGTTCATGCTCTTTGTGATCCAAAGAGGAAACTACTCTGTTGAAAACATCGATATTCGGCTCGTCGGTTGGATCCGGAATGAAAATACTATTATGATCGATCTCAAATAATTCATCTTGAGTGTAACCGAGTATGTCGCAGGTTTTACTGTTAACTTCGATCAAAGATAAATTTTTATCAAGTACAATAATCCCTGCAGGTGAGACCTCAGCAGATATATTAGACGTTATATCCGAGCGTTCGGTTTTGTCACTGTTACCGACTTCACTGAAAAGGGTGATAAAATGGTTTTTGCGCGGTGAATAAGCACGCACTTCAAATGTGCGCTGCAAACCTTGCGAATATTGATTGAATGTTTTCGTCTCATTTTTTAAGGTAAGTTCGCCATAGAATGCGATCCAATCAAATTCATCATTTTTAATTGCGGGTATCGCTTCGCTCACTTTTTTGCCTATGATATCGTCGCGCTTCAGTCCCGTAAATCTTTCGAATGCTTCATTGACTTCCAAGAAAATATAATCGCAAACCTCACCGTTATCATCAAAGACTAATTCATGATACGCGTAACCTATCGGGGAAAACTGCATTGCTTCTTTATAGATGTTTTTATTCATTAGCGCCCTATTCCACCGTCCGATTCGACAGTTTATTAAAGAAAAGAGATATTGATGTTTTGGGTATCATAATTATTGATATTATATCATATAAATATTGTATTTATTCATTTTTATGCCAATTAATTGAATATATATGATTTTAGAGGATTTCACTCTTTCTATGCATTTTAGATTATAAAAAAAACCGCATTAATGCGGTTTTTTTGTATGTTACATATTTAAATTTTCTGCGATAACATTACCCATTTTCTTTGTTCCAACGGGCTTATTACCGGAGCTTTTATCATCGATATCGATCGTACGATATCCGTCATCCAAAGCTTTTTTGACAGCTTTTTCGATAGCATCCGATTCATCTCTTAAATCAAAAGAGTAACGAAGCATCATTGCGACCGATAAGATCGTAGCGATCGGATTCGCTTTATCCTGCCCTGCAATGTCGGGTGCCGAACCGTGTATCGGTTCGTACATGCCGAGCGTGCCTTCGCCCAAAGAAGCCGACGGTAACATACCGATCGATCCTGTGATCATGCTGGCTTCATCGGATAAGATATCTCCGAAGATATTGCTTGTAACGATCACGTCGAATTGATTCGGATTTCTGACCAATTGCATCGCTGCGTTATCGACCAACATATCGTTGCATTCCACATCGGGATATTCTTTTGTCAGATCATGTATTACTTCCCGCCAAAGCCTTGAGCTTTCAAGCACGTTCGCTTTATCGATACTCGTCAGTTTTCCGCCGCGTTTTTGCGCCATCTCAAATCCGATGCGCCCGATGCGGTCGACTTCTTTCACGCTGTAGCATTCCGTATCATATGCTTCGGGGCCGTTTGCGCCTTCGCGACGTCCTCTTTCACCGAAGTAAATACCGCCTGTCAGTTCACGAACGATCATGATATCAAGTCCGTCACCGATAATGTCTTTTTTCAGCGGGCATGCATCGGCTAGTGCCGAATACAAAAGAGCCGGTCTTAAATTCGCGTAGAGTCCAAGCGCTGCTCTTATTCCAAGTAAACCTTTTTCCGGACGTAAATGTCCGGGTAACGTATCCCACTTGGGTCCGCCTACTGCGCCGAGCAATACACTGTCGCTCTTTTTACATACTTCAACCGTTTCATCCGGAAGCGGTACGCCTGTTGCGTCGATCGCGCAACCACCCATCAACACTTCCGTATAGTTGAAAGTATGACCGAACTTTTCGCCGATCTTATCCAAGATCATCATAGCTTGATCCGTGATCTCTGGTCCTATTCCGTCACCTTTTATCACTGCGATGTTATAATTCATATTCGTAGTCCTTTACAATGCTTTATTTTTGATCGCGCTTATCAACCCGTCATTGTCGATGATGTTTTGCACAAAATCAGGGAAGGGGAGCGCTTGATACGTTTCATTCTTCGTTTTATTGACGATCTCACCCGTAGAGAAATCCACTTCAACGATATCGTCGTTTTCGATCTTTTCGGAAGCTTCCACACATTCCATGATCGGAAGACCGATATTGATCGCGTTGCGGTAGAAAATGCGCGCGAATGTTGCCGCGATAACACAGGATATACCTGATTCTTTGATCGCGATCGGCGCGTGTTCTCTCGATGAACCGCATCCGAAGTTTTTGCCGCCGACGATGATATCGCCGGGTTCTACCTTACCGACGAATTCCGCATCGATGTCTTCCATGCAGTGCGCCGCCAATTCTTTACTGTCCGATGTATTTAAATATCTTGCCGGTATGATAACGTCCGTATCGACATTATCGCCGTAACGAAATACTTTTCCTTGTACTTTCATTTCATTTGCCTCCTATAGTTCTTCCGGACTTGCGATCCTGCCCAAGATAGCAGAAGCCGCCGCGATAGCAGGGTTTGAAAGATAGACTTCCGATTCCGGATGTCCCATCCTGCCGACAAAGTTTCGGTTTGTCGTCGCCAATGAGCGTTCGCCTTTTGCAAGGATGCCCATGTGTCCGCCGAGGCAAGGTCCGCAAGTCGGTGTTGATACCGCACAGCCCGCTTCGACAAATATTTTTGTAAGCCCTTGTTCCATGGATTGCATGTATATCTTTTGTGTTGCAGGTATCACGATACAACGCATACCTTTTGCAATATGTCTGCCTTTGAAGATATCAGCAGCTACTTGAAGATCTTCCAATCTTCCGTTTGTGCAGGAACCGATCACGACTTGATCGAGTTTGATCTCTTCTACTTCATCGATCGTTTTAGTGTTTTCGGGAAGATGCGGGAAAGCGATCGTCGGTTTGATCGCCGAAAGGTCGATCTCGTAGGTTTCGTCATAAACAGCGTCAGCATCCGCTTCGAATACTTTAAACGGTCTGTCTACTTTATCTTCGATATACGCAAGTGTTGTTTCATCAACAGGGAAGATGCCGTTTTTTGCGCCGGCTTCTATCGCCATGTTTGCGATACTTAGTCTGTCATCTATCGATAAATTCGCGATACCGTCACCGACGAACTCCATTGATTTATACAATGCGCCGTCAACGCCGATCATTCCGATGATATGTAGGATTACATCTTTTCCCGATACCCATTTGGACGGTTTGCCCGTCAAAACGAATTTGATCGCCGAAGGCACTTTAAACCACGCGATACCGCGCGCCATGCCGCTTGCCATATCCGTGCTGCCGACACCTGTCGAGAATGCGCCGAGCGCACCGTAGGTGCAAGTATGTGAATCCGCGCCGATGACAAGTTCACCCGGAGCGACCAAGCCTTTTTCGGGGATAAGCGCGTGTTCGATACCCATATCGCCGACATCGTAAAAATTTAGGATGTCATGTTTGAATGCGAACTCGCGGATAAATTTACATTGTTCCGCCGCTTTGATATCTTTGTTCGGTGTGAAATGGTCCATGACCATTGCCACTTTCGTTTTGTCAAAAACGGTTTCCGACCCTGTTTTTTCAAACTCCTGTATCGCGACAGGAGAGGTGACGTCATTGCCCAAGACAAGATCCAATTTCGCTTGGATCAATTGACCCGCGACGACTTCGTCGAGGCCGGCATGATCCGCCAATATTTTTTGAGACATCGTCATTGCCATAATTTGATACTCCTTACGTATTCGTTATTGATTTTGTTTCGTTAATTTATATTCCAAAGAATCGACAAGTGCGATCCATGATGCGTCTATCACGTCGCTTGATACGCCGACGGAACTCCAAGAGTGTTGCCCGTCACTGGATGTGATCAACACGCGTACTTTTGCCGCGGAAGCGTCTTTACCTTCCAGGACACGCACTTTATAGTCAGTCAAGTGTACTTCCTTAAGGACGGGATAAAATACCGTCAAGGCTTTTCTTACCGCGCGATCCAGCGCATTAACAGGTCCGTTTCCTTGTGCCGCCGTGATCTCTTGCTTACCGTCTACGGTTATTTTGATCACTGCTGTTGCGCATTCGTTTTCGGAAGCCGTGGGTTGTTCGCCCAGTATTTTATAATGCTCCAATTCGAAAAACGGTTTGTAAAGTCCCAATTCTTTTCTTACGATCAATTCAAAACTGGACTGTGCCGCTTCAAACTGATAACCTTTGTGCTCTAAGTCCTTTAATTTTTGTATGATCGCTTTCGTTTGCGGTGAATCTTTCTTTAGATTCGGATCGATCTTTAAGAGCATTTTCATCAGCATGGTCCTTCCGCTGACTTCACTCATTAGGAAGCGTCGTTCGTTACCGACTTCTTCCGGATCGATATGTTCAAACGAAGATGAAAGTTTATTGACCCCGTCGATATGCATGCCGCCCTTATGAGCGAATGCGCTTGCGCCGACATACGGTACATTTGAAGACAATGAGATATTCGCGATCTCCGCGATCTCCCTTGCGGTCGGTGTAAGCATATGCATGCGATCTTCGGGTATGCATTCATATTCGTTCTTCAGTTGCAGGTTTGCTATGATCGTGCTTAAGTTTGCATTGCCGCAGCGTTCTCCGAAACCGAGATAAGTACCTTGCACATGCGTTGCGCCCGCGTAAACCGCAAACATAGAGTTCGCAACGGCAAGTCCCGTGTCATTATGACAATGGATACCGATCCTCGCAGAGAATTGTTCCGCTACAAGCTTTGTGGTCTCACCGATAAAATTCGGATCCGCTCCGCCGTTCGTATCGCAAAGACACAAACAATCCGCTCCGCCGTCCATAGCGGCTTGCAAAGAAGCAAGCGCGTAATTCGGGTTGTCTTTATAACCGTCGAAGAAATGCTCCGCGTCAAACAACACTTCTTTTCCTTGTTGCTTGAAAAAGCGAACAGTCTCCGATATCATCTTCAGGTTTTCCTGTAAGCTTGTTTTTAAGATATGCGTTACATGCAGATCCCATGATTTACCGAAGATCGTTACGACAGGCGTGTCCGCAGAAAGCAAAGATTGCACATTCGCGTCATCTTCGACTTTGATATCGCGTCTTCGCGTACTGCCGAAAGCACACAGGCGCGCGCTTTGCAGCTCGATGTTTTTGACACGCTCGAAAAACTCCAGATCTTTCGGGTTCGAACCGGGATTTCCCGCTTCGATATATGCGATGCCGAGCGCATCGAGCGCTTTGACAATATTCAATTTGTCTTCGACCGAAAACGCGATCCCTTCGCCTTGCGCGCCGTCACGTAAAGTCGAGTCGAATATTTCGATTTGTTGTTTCATCGCATGGTCCCCCTTATTAGAAATGGTTAGCCAATATTTTGTTGATCCCGTTCAGATAAGCTAAAATACTGGATTCGATGATGTCGTTTGATAAACCTCTGCCGGTAATATCATGATCGTTGTGTCTGAGTTTTACGATAACTTCGCCGAGCGAGTCTTCGCCGACGGATGTCGCGTTTATGCTGTATTGTTCCAACGGATAAACAGCGCCTACGATCTCTTCGATCGCGCTGTAAGCCGCTTCTATCGGTCCGTCGCCCGTTGCTTCGACTTCTTTCGGTTCACCGCGGAATTTCAACTTGATCTTCGCTGTCGCGGGGATCTCGTTTCCGCTTCTTACTTCAAAGCTTTCCAATACGCAAATTTCTTCTACCGATATCGTCTTATTCGTTACGATCGCGTCGATATCCGAATCGAAGACTTCTTTTTTCATATCGGCAAATTCTTTAAATTTCAAGAAAGCTTCTTCCAGCTCTTCTTTTGTCAGCGTGTATCCTAAGTATTTAACGCGTTCTTCAAAAGCGTGTCTGCCCGAGTGTTTACCGAGTACCATAATATTCGTCGGAAGTCCGATAGATTCCGGTGTCATGATCTCATAAGTTGTTTTTTCGGACATGACGCCGTGTTGGTGGATGCCCGATTCATGCGCGAATGCGTTTGCACCGACGATCGCTTTGTTTGCGGGTATCGGCATACCGATCACAGAAGATAATAATTTACTGGTCCTGTAGATCTGTGTGGTATCGATCCTGCATTCCGCATCGAAAAAGTCTTTTCGTGTATGCAGTGCCATTACGGCTTCTTCCATCGCACAGTTGCCCGCGCGTTCTCCGATGCCGTTGATCGTGCATTCGATCTGTGATACGCCCGCTTTAACTGCCGCAAGAGAATTCGCGACGGCCATGCCCAAGTCATCGTGACAATGGGTAGCAAGTATAACCTTATCGATATTTTCCGTATGTTCAATGATATAACGGATCAATGTTGACATTTCCTCGGGAGTCGTGTACCCGACCGTATCGGGGATATTGATCACGACCGCACCGGCCTTGATCGCTTTTTCGATCACTTGGACCAAAAATGCGGGTTCGCTGCGCGTTGCGTCTTCCGCGGAAAATTCAACATTACCGCAATATTTTTTTGCGTATGCTACCATATGAGCCGTTCTGTCTAATACTTCTTCGGGTGTCATTTTTAGTTTATACTGCATATGGACGGGTGACGTCGCAAGAAAAGTATGAATGCGCGGCGCCGTTGCCCCTTTGACAGCTTCGTAAGCTGCGTCGATGTCTTTTTCGGTAGCGCGTGCCAATGATGCGACGGAACAATCCTTTATCGTATCCGCAACGCCTTTTACCGCGGCAAAATCGCCCGGTGAAGCGATCGCGAATCCCGCTTCGATCACGTCGACTCGTAGTTTTTCGAGTTGCTTAGCCACCTCTAATTTTTCGCTTAAATTCATGCTGCATCCCGGAGATTGTTCTCCATCTCTCAAAGTAGTGTCAAAGATCTTTATTTGACGAGCCACTTTCATTCACCCCTTTCTTATTTGGATTTTTTTATTATGAATGATTTGATTAACTTTATTTATTCCAAGATCGCGCCTTTGCTCGCGGAACTGACCAGTCTTGCGTAGCGGTTCAAATAACCGGTTTTGATCTTCGGTTCCAATATCACGACTTTCTCGCGTCTTTCTTCGAGTACTTCGTCAGATACTTTAAGGTTGATCTTGTGTGCTTGTATGTCGATCTCAATGATGTCGCCTTCTTCGATAAGCCCGATCGGTCCGTTGCTTGCCGCTTCCGGAGAAACATGTCCGATCGCCGCGCCTCTTGTCGCGCCACTGAAACGTCCGTCCGTGATCAGCGCAACTTCTTTATCAAGTCCCATACCCGCAAGTGCGGAGGTGGGGGAGAGCATTTCACGCATGCCCGGTCCGCCTTTCGGTCCTTCGTAACGGATAACAACAACATCGCCCGATACGATCTTTCCGCCTAAGATGGCTTCGATCGTTTCGTCTTCACTGTTAAAGACTCTTGCAGGTCCGCTGTGTGTGAGCATTTTCGGATCTACCGCCGAACGTTTTACCACACATCCTTCGGGTGCGATGTTTCCGTACAAGATCGCTAGTCCGCCTGTTTCGGAATAAGGCGTTTCAACGGGACGGATAACATCCGTGTCGCAGTTGATCGCGCTTGCGATGTTTTCTCCGACGGTCTTCGTTGTTACGGTAGGAAGATCTAAATTGATCAGATCCAATTTCGTAAGTTCTTTCATGACCGCTTGCACGCCGCCCGCGGCGTATAGATCTTCTATATGATGATGTCCCGCAGGGGATAATTTACATAAGTTCGGTGTTTTGTCGCTGATGACATTGATCTCTCTAAGATCGATCGTAACGTCAGCTTCATGCGCGATCGCAGGTAAATGCAAAACGCTGTTTGTGGAACATCCGAGTGCCATATCGACCGTAAGCGCGTTCTTAAACGCATTTTCCGTCATGATATCGCGCGGTCGAATATTTTCTTCGACGAGTTTCATAACAGCTCTGCCCGCTTTTTTAGCAAGCGCTACGCGTTCGCCGAATACCGCAGGGATCGTTCCGTTTCCGGGAAGACCCATACCGAGTACTTCCGTTAAGCAATTCATGCTGTTTGCCGTAAACATACCCGAACAAGATCCGCAACCCGGACAACATGTCAAAGCTACGTCTTCCAATTCGTCTTCCGTCATCTTACCTGCGCTGTAAGCGCCGACTGCTTCAAAAGCCGTTGTAAGGCTGATCTTCTTTTTATTTAAAGTTCCCGCGAGCATCGGTCCGCCGCTGATAACAACGGTAGGGATATTCACGCGTGCTGCCGCCATGAGCATGCCCGGGATAACTTTATCGCAGTTCGTGACCATTACAAGTCCGTCGAATGCGTGCGCAAGCGCCATCGATTCGATGCTGTCCGCGATCAGTTCACGCGAAGCAAGCGAGTAGTGCATGCCTTGGTGTCCCATCGCTATACCGTCGCATATAGCGATCGCCGGGAATTCTATTGGTGTTCCGCCTGCGCTCGATATACCGCTTTTAACCGCGTCTGTGATCGTGTCAAGATGAAAATGTCCGGGGACGATCTCGTTTTGTGAGTTCACTACGCCGATCAAAGGTCGTTCAAGATCTTCTGGGGTATAGCCCATTGCGTAAAACAAAGATCTGTGTGGCGCACGTCCCGCGCCTTTTAATACTTTGTTACTGTTTTTTTCCATGGTTCTTCTCCTATCGGGATATATGCGTTGCGCGATCGATTTGTTCGCAACAAAAAACCCGTCTAGCCCAAACAATATGTTCAATATTTATTAAACAGCATTGTTTTATTACCTTATATAAGCAAAGCTTGGGGACGGGTCTTAAAATTTAGATTATTTTTTGATCCAGCTCATCATGCCGCGAAGTTTTTCGCCGACGACTTCGATCAAATTTTCTTTTTCCATACGACGCTTTGCGTTGAAATAAGGTCTGTTTACTCTGTTTTCAAGGATCCAATTACGTGCGAATGTACCTTCTTGAATTTCAGTAAGCACGTTTTTCATTTCTTTTCTGGTATCTTCCGTAATGATGCGTTTGCCTGTTACGTAGTCACCGTATTCCGCTGTGTCGGAAATCGAATAACGCATGTATGAGAAACCACCTTGGTTGATCATATCAACGATCAGTTTCATTTCATGTAGGCATTCGAAATATGCGATCTCAGGTTGATAACCCGCTTCTACGAGTGTTTCGAATCCGGCTTTGATAAGTTCCGTTACGCCGCCGCATAAAACAGCTTGTTCGCCGAAAAGGTCCGTTTCGGTTTCTTCTTGGAAAGATGTTTCCAAAATGCCCGCGCGTCCTCCACCGATACCTGCAGCATATGCAAGCGCGTAATCTTTGGCTTTGCCTGTTGCGTCTTGGTAAACCGCGATAAGATCGGGAACGCCTTTGCCTTCTTCAAATTGGCTTCTTACAGTATGTCCCGGTCCTTTCGGAGCAACCATCCATACGTCAACATTGCTCGGGGGAACGATCTGACCGAAATGGATGTTGAAGCCGTGCGCAAATACGAGAGATTTGCCCTCTGTGAGGTTCGGTGCGATGCTTTCGTTGTAAAGCGCGGGTTGTTTTTCATCGTTGATCAAAATCATAATGATATCAGCCGCTTTTGCTGCATCAAACGCCGTCATAACGGTGAGCCCCGCTTTTTCAGCGATCGGCCATGATTTGCTGCCCGTGTAGAGTCCTACGATCACGTTCATGCCTGAGTCTTTTAAGTTAAGCGCATGCGCATGTCCTTGACTTCCGTAGCCGATGATCGCGATCGTTTTGTCTTTGATAAGGTCTACATTACAATCTTCTTGATAATACATTTTGGTCATTTTTCAGTTCTCCTCGTTTTCTTTCAGTCTATTATTATATTGGCTGCTTCCTCTTTCAAGCGCAGTAAGTCCCGTTCTTGCAAGCTCTATCACGCCGTAAGGTTCCATAAGTTCAATAAAGGCTTGCGCTTTGTTTTGTTCGCCAGTGATCTCCAAAGTGATGCTGTCTTTCGCGATGTCGATAACTTTAGCTCTGAATATATTTGAGATCTCTACGACTGCGGCTCGCGTTGTGTCGTCTGCCGCTACCTTGATCAAAACCAGTTCTCTGAAAACGGATTCCTCTTTTTTCAGTTCCGTGATACTGATCACATCTTCAAGTTTTGTCAGTTGTTTTTGGATCTGTTCCAAAACATACTCATCACCGTAAAGCATGATCGTGATCCTTGAGATCTCGCTGTTTTCGGTTTCTCCGACCGTCAGGCTTGAGATATTGAAACCGCGTCGGGAAAACAATCCCGCGACATGGCTTAGGACGCCTGCGTGGTTTTCGACCATAACGGATAATACATATCGTCTGTTCATTGAGAGTCCTCCTTCTTATATTTCAAGTATCGGTTCGTCGATCGCTACTCCGGGGGGTACCATCGGGAACACGCTTACATCTTCACCGATCCGACACTCGATCAAACAAGGTCCTCCGTCGGCAAGTGCCGCTTTTAATACAGGTTCGATGTCCGACATCTTTTCGATCACGAAACCTTTCGCGCCGAATGCGTCGGCTAATTTTACATAATCTGTTTTTCGATCGAGCGTTGTGCAAGAATAGCGTTTATCGTATAAGATCGTCTGCCATTGACGCACCATGCCCAAAACATTGTTATTCATAACGATCTCTATGATCGGAAGATCGTAAGTGACCGTTGTTGTAAGTTCCGATAAATTCATGTGGAAACTGCCATCTCCGGCGATATTGATAACACGTTTATCGGGATTTCCGACTTGCGCACCGATCGCGGCACCCAAACCGTAGCCCATCGTGCCGAGTCCGCCGGAACTCAGGAAGGTACGCGGTTCGTTGATCTTTAAGAACTGTCCCGCCCACATTTGATGTTGCCCGACTTCCGTTGTGAAGATCGCGTTGCCTTTTGTCAGTTCAAAGATGGTTTCCAAGATCTGCTGAGGCATGATCTCGCTGCTCTTCGGTTGATCGATCGGATATTTTTCTTTCCATTCGACTATTTGTTGCAACCATTCTTTATGTTCAAGTTTATCGAGTTTTTTATCCAAAAGCGCCAATACTTCTTTTACATCACCGATGACGCTTTGATCCGCCGCAACGTTTTTGTTGATCTCAGCGGGGTCGATATCGATGTGCAGTACTTTCGCATTCGGAGCAAAACGATCGATCTTACAGGTTACCCTGTCAGAGAATCGTGCGCCGATCGTGATCAACAGATCACATTTTGATACGGAAAGCGCTGAGGCTTTCGTTCCGTGCATACCGATCATGCCCGTGTAATACGGGTCTTCGTAAGGGTATGCTCCGATACCCATGAAACTCAATGTTACGGGTGATGCTATCTTATGGGCAAAGTCTGTTAATTCTTTGCTTGCTTCCGATAAGATCACACCGCCTCCGGCATAAATCAGCGGTTGTTTGCTTTCTTTGATCATTTCAGCAGCTTTTTCGATCGCTTCTTCCGTGATATTTTCAGTCACACGTTCGATCGGTTCGGGTTTTTCCGGTGTGTACTCCGCCATCGCAGCAGTCAGATCTTTCGGTATGTCAACCAATACCGGTCCGGGTCTTCCGCTTTTTGCGATCTTGAACGCCCGTCTGATTGTGGGGGCAAGATCATTGACATCTTTTAAAATAAAATTATGTTTTGTTATGGGCATCGTGACGCCCGCAATATCCATTTCCTGGAAACTGTCTTTTCCCAACATATTCAACGGGACATTTCCCGTTATTGCGACCATTGGGACTGAATCCATATAAGCTGTGGCGATTCCGGTGACCAGATTGGCAGCACCGGGCCCCGATGTTGCGATCACTACGCCGGGTTTTCCTGTAGATCGTGCATATCCGTCCGCAGCGTGTGCTGCGTTTTGTTCGTGACATGTTAAAATGTGTTTAATCTTATCTTGGCAAGAATAAAGCACATCGTAAATATTTATCACGTATCCGCCGGGGAAACCGAAGACGGTGTCAACATCCTGCTCCATTAAACAATTAACTATTATTTCGGCACCTGTCATGCGCATAGTAGAACCTCCTTGTCCTTATCTTTTTTCAGTTTTTTGTATTTTGGATAACGCCGCTTAATATTCCAAATTGGTTAAAAAAATACCTTCGTCTCTTCTATATAAAGAGACGAAGGCTTATGCTCCGCGTTACCACTCTTAATTGATACAAATGAATGTATCCTCTCTGCAGCTGTCATTGCGTCTTTGCTTCAACAGCGCACCCTTGTAACGGTGGGTCTCCGTATCATCCTACTATTGTTTCAGTGATATGCTCGGGGGTGAGCTTTCATCTTCTTTTCCTGTATGCCTCGCACCGTCCGGCAATTCTCTCAACATGGATTTTTTTAAAGATTACTTTCCCTGTCATCGCATTTTTGGAATATTTTATATATTATAGTCTTGATAGAAGCTTTTGTCAATAACATTTTTTTAAATGGGGCATAAATTTTGTGTAAAACAACAGATATCGCTCCAAGATATACATATATCTTCAAACGATATCCGATTTTTGTTATATGACCGTACCTATTTTTCGGCGTAACAGCCCAATACTTCCATGTATCCGCATACGGATTCGGCATTCCTCAGCGCGGCATCCATATGTTCGTCATCGATATTTCCGTCCAAGTCGGTGAAGAAACAATAGTTTCCGCCGGACATCGGTCGTGATTCGATCCGTGAGATATTCACTTCTTCGGACATTAATTGGAACAACACGTCACACAGCGCGCCGCTTCTGTGCGCTGTTCGGAAGATCACACTTACGATCTTACTGTCATCATTATATTCAGGTTGCGCCGCAATGACGATGAATCGTGTCTTGTTATGATCGTCATCCATGATATCAGGTGCCAATACTTCAAGCCCGTTGATCTCAGCTGCGCGTCTGGAACCGATCGCGGCGTAACGTTTTTCGTTTTTATCTTTGACCATCTTTGCGGCCACTGCTGTGTTTCTGCAATCTGTCAGATCCCAAGGCATATTCTTCAAATAATTATCGCATTGTCTGAAACCTTCGGGATGTGAGAAGACTTCGCGTATCTCTTGTGTCTTCGTTCCCGGAAGCCCGAGTAAACACTGTTTCGCTTGCACCCACGTTTGTCCGACGATATAACAACCGTAGTTCCTTAATAAATCATACACTTCGCCGATCGCGCCTGTCTGCGAATTTTCTATCGGTATCACACCGTAGTCGAATTTCTTATCTTTCACTGCGATGAATACATCTTCAAAGCGATTTAGTCCTTCATGCGCAACATCGCCGAAATATTGTAGTACCGCTTGTTCTCCCCACGCGCCGGGTAATCCCTGAAATGCAACGTTTGCGTTCTCTGTTATCGGCGTTTGGGAAAGGGGTAGCATGCGTTCCGCATTATCCTGCTGACGCATTTGTTTACGCTGACGCATTTTTGAAAGCGCCATCAGTGTTCTTACATAAGCGATCGTTTCGCCTTTGTAAGCGGGGTCGACCGATTCTAGCGCGCGTTCCACGATCTCTTGTTCGCGTGTTTCATCCGTAAGCGCGATATTGCCTTGGCGTTTTACATCAGCGACTTCATCGCTGATCTGCATGCGCTTTTCAAACAGATCAAGCAGTTGAGAATCGATCCCGTCCAACTGTGTGCGTATATCTTTTAATTTATCTTTATAATCCATTTTTATTCTCCGTATCTTTAATCATTCACTGCGTGATAAACTTTATCGATCTTCTTCATCAGCGAGTGAAAGACCTCGGGGGTTAAGGACTGTTGTCCGTCACAAAGCGCGCATTGCGGCATATTGTGTACTTCGATGATCAATCCGTCCGTGCCCGCAGCTACTGCGGCAAGCGCCATCGGTTCGACCAAGTGCCAGTAACCAGTAGCGTGCGAAGGATCGACGATGACCGGCAAATGCGTCTTTTGCCTTAGTACGGGGATCGCTGAAAGATCAAGCGTATTTCTCGTTTCGGTCTCAAATGTGCGTATCCCGCGTTCGCAAAGGATGATATCGGTAGATCCGCCCGACATAACATATTCAGCAGCCATTAAAAGTTCCTGTATCGTTGAAGATAAACCTCTTTTAATTAAGACGGGTTTCTTTAACGCGCCTACTTCTTTGAGAAGATGGAAGTTTTGCATGTTTCTTGCGCCGATCTGAATGACATCCACATCATCCGCAAAAGCCTGCAAGTAATCCGTCGACATGATCTCAGTGACGATCGGAAGTCCCGTTTTTTGACGCGCGATCTTTAAAAGATCGAGTCCGTCCAAGCCTAAGCCTTGGAAAGAGTAGGGGGATGTCCTCGGCTTGAATGCGCCTCCGCGCATGAATTTTGCGCCGGAACTTTTGATGTCGCGCGCGATCGATAAGATCTGTTCTTCACTTTCGACGGAACACGGTCCTGCGATCACCGCAAAATTCCCGCCTCCGATCTTGCGTCCATCGATATCGATGACCGTATTTTCGGGGTGAAATTTCTTGCCCGCTAATTTGTACGGTTCGGTAACTTTAATGACCGATTCCACAAAATCCAATCGCGCCATTCCTTCACGCGATAAAGTTGTCGTGTCTCCCGCAAGTCCTATCATGTAGGTCGTTTCACCTTGAATCTCCTGTAAGACGAAACCTTGCGCTTCCATATCTTTTCTGAATTGTTCTATTGCTTTTTTATTCGCATCTTGTTTGATGACTAAAATCATGATTATTATACCTCTCTTTGAAGAATTTGTATGACTCTTTGTTGCATTGCTTGCAAGTTTATTTTTTTATTGATATACATTTCATCCGCCAAAAGCGCTTGATTGATAAGCATCCCGATGCCGCCGATCGCTGTTAAGCTGTTTTGTGCGGCATTTTTTAAAAGGTTTGTTTCCATCGGGTGATAGATCAAGTCGCATACCGCGCTGTCTTTCGGCATTGTTTTAAGAAAGTCGAAATCTTCGAATTCGTCTCCGACATCTTCCATGCCGATCGGTGTCGCGTTTATCAAAACATTTGCGTTCTTACAATATTTCGATAAGTTCTCGGATGACAATGTATCATATGTTGTTTTGATCTTCGGATCGATCTTCTCGATCGTATCGCAGATCAATTGCATTTTTTCTTTTTCTTCCGCTCTTGCCATAACCGTCACGCTATTCGGATTTTCGTTCGCGATCTTCAGTGCGATCGTTGTAGCCGCGCCGCCTGCGCCGAGCATAACGATATCGGCATTTTCGAATGATCGTCCTCTTTGCGTAAACATCGTTAAGAATCCGTTTCCGTCGGTATTTGATCCGTACAGTTTATCGCCGCGTCTGATCACGGTATTTACAGCTCCGTAGAGTTTCGCGTCCGCGTCGATCTCATCCAAATAGGGGATGATGTCGATCTTTTGCGGCATCGTTACGTTAAAGCCGTCGATCTGTTCATCTCGTACGCGTTTCATCCAAGCATCCAATCCGCCTGTTTTTACCTGTACGCGTTCGTATGTCGCGTCCTTGCATAATCTTTTCAGTACGGGAAGATGGATATTGGGAGACTTGCTGTGCGCGATCGGGTCTCCGATCACCGCAAAGCGCATCGTGCGATTTGCGATGTCCGCTATATCGATCAGTTCTTTTAACGAAGTCTCTATCGAATCGTTCGCTATCTCGTAATCCGAATATGTACGATACAAAGGCAGTCTTTGATGATACAGCTGCGTGATCTTATTCGGATCTTGTTTAAGTAAGGGTCTTGTTTCGGTTTTTATGTCTTTGATTATTGCCGCGAGATCGCGGTTAATAAATATGATAACTCCGTTTTGTTCGAGTGCGCGCATATTCTCTTCGCGCACAATGATACCTCCGCCGGCCGAGATGATTGTGTTTTCTTCAGATGACACTTCGATGCTTGCTTGAGTCTCAAGCTCGCGAAATCTGTCTTCGCCGAATTGCGCAAAAATGTCATTGATGATCATATCCGCGTCATGTTCGATCTTTTCATCCAGATCGATGAAGTTCATCTTTTTTTCTTCAGCCAATTTCTTGCCGAGGGTCGATTTCCCGCATCCGGGAAGTCCGATCAAAACGATGTTCTTTTGTTTCATGCCTGTGTTTCTCCCATTTGATCTAATATGCAAAGCGCAAGTGCCGCTTCCGTTACGACAACGGCTCTCGGCAATATGCACGGGTCATGTCTTCCGTTTGTGGACAACATTGTATTTTGCATCGTATCTAAATTGACGGTTTCTTGTTCTTTACTGATCGAGGGGGTCGGTTTGATCGCTACGCTGCATACGATAGGCATGCCGTTTGTGATTCCGCCGTTGATCCCTCCGTTATGATTGCTTGTTGTATAAATCGTGTCATCTTCTATTCTGATAGGGTCGTTCGCTTCGCTCCCGCGCATTTCCGCGAAATCAAATCCGCTTCCGAATGATACACCTTTAACAGCGGGGATCGAAAACATCATCGAGGATATCGTGCTCTCCATCGAATCGAAAAACGGTTCGCCAAGTCCTGCGGGAAGTCCGCATGCCGCACATTCTATCACGCCGCCTATCGAGTCGCCTTCTTCTTTTGCTTTTAAGATCGCTTCTTGCATGCTGTTTTTCAAGGTAGGGTCCAAAAGCGGGAAAGCTTCTTTTGTCAAATTTGTCAGTAATGTTTCATCGATATTGTCAAAAGTTTTATCTTGTATGCTACCGATTTGTTTGATGTGCGCGCCGATCGTTACGCCGCGTCTTTTCAGTATTTGTTTGGCTATACTGCCCGCAAAGACTAAGTTTGCCGTCAGTCTGCCCGAGAAATGTCCGCCACCGCGCGGGTCGCTGAATCCCTTGAATTTCATATATGCGCTCAAGTCCGCGTGCCCGGGTCTGGGGCGTGACGCATCGTAATCCGATGAGCGCGTATTCGTGTTCTGTATGATACCGCAAAGCGGTGCGCCCGTTGTTTTTCCGTCCAACAGTCCGCTTAAGATCTGTACTTGATCTTTTTCTTTTCGCGGTGTGGAAAGTTCGCTGTTTCCGGGTGCGCGTCTTTGCATTTCTTTACGGATCTCATTCTCATCGACAGACTCGCCCGCAGGGAGTCCGCCGATGATGATGCCGATCGCTGGTCCGTGAGATTCTCCGAATATCGATAGTTTGATCTTTTCTCCCCAAACATTACTCATGATCGATACTCCTTTCGATTTTACAGAAATCATCCCAAAATGCGGGATAAGATTTATTGACGCTTGAAGCGCCGTGCAGTTCGATCTTGCCTGTGCTCTTGATCGAAGCGACAGCGATCGCCATTGCGATACGGTGGTCATTGTGCGCGTCCGATACGCCGCCTGTCAGTGTTTTGACACCTTGTATCGTTAGACAGTCTTCGCCTTCGACTATTTTTGCGCCGAGGTTGTTGAATTCCGTAGCGAGTGCGTGTAAGCGGTCACTTTCTTTCAGTCGAAGTCGCCCTGCGTTTATAATCTTGCTTTCGCCTTCTGCAAAACACAGCAGCGCCGTAAGCGGCGGAACGAGATCGGGGATGTCTTTCACATCGACTGTGATCGCTTGTATCTTCGACGGTAGCGCTTGGATAGTTCCGTCTTTCTGCGTTATATCAACACCGCATTTTTTTAAGATGTCTAAAAATGCTTTGTCGCCCTGCAAGGAATCTCTTTTTAATCCATAGCATTTCACATCACAACCGAGCGCGCCTGCCGCAAGAAAGAACGCTACCGCGGAGTAATCACCCTCCACCGTGTGGTCGTTTGCTTTATAGGTTTGGTTTCCATTTATAATGAATCTTTCGTAATTCTCATTCTTTATTACTATACCGAATTGGTTTAACATATCGATCGTCATATCGACATAGCCTTTGGATTCAAGCGGAGAAGTCAAGACGATCTTACTGTCGCCGTCTAAAAGCGGTAACGCGAACAGCAGTCCCGTTACATATTGCGAGCTCACCGATCCGCTGAAGCTGTATGTTCCGGGTCTTATCGGACCCTTTACGATGATCTCATCATCGTTCTGCTCGATCTCCGCGCCGTTTTCTTCCAATGCTTCTTTATATGCTTTTAACGGTCGTTGCATCAATCTGCCGTGTCCCGTAAGGTGCAGTTCTTTATCGAATAATAAAGCGATCGGGATCATGAAGCGCAGGGTAGATCCCGATTCTCCGCAATCTAAAACTGCATCGTCTTTCGGATCCGGTCCGTTTCCGTTGAAAAGTACAGCTCCCGTCTCTTGTGTAAAATGCACGCCCAATGCTTTGGCGCAAGCCAATGTCGCAACGATATCTTCGGAGTGCTTGATGTTATCGATACGGCTTTTGCCTGTTGCAAGCGCAGCGCAGATCAATGCGCGGTGAGATGCGCTCTTAGATGGTGGGATGGTTATCTGCCCATTAGGCAAACAATCCAGCACTCTCAGATCATCCATTCGGCGCTCCTCTCGGTTATAAGGGTTTCCACATCTTCGGAGTTTATCGGATGGATCGTGCTGTCTCCGATCTCATTTAAGAATATCCAGTTGATACTGTTGTTTAAATTCTTTTTATCGTGAAGCAGCGGTTCGACCATCTCGATCAACGCGTAAGGCATGTCGAGAGAGAGTCCGTATTTTTTTATCAGTTTTTCCAATTGGTTGGAACAGAACGGTTCGGTCACGCCTAAATAACTGCCGAGTTTCGCAGCCAAAACCATACCGATGGCAACAGCTTCACCGTGTGTATGTTCCGTATAATCTCCGAGCTTTTCGATCGCGTGTCCGAACGTGTGCCCGAAATTAAGCAGCATGCGCTCGCCTTTATCGAATTGATCCGCTTCTACGAGTATGCGTTTGATATCACAGCATTGCATAACGATGTCGTCCATCGCTTCCATGATGTCGTTTCGGTTTTCATAACGTTCTAATATATCGTACAGTTCCGTTGATCGAATAGCCGCGTATTTGATCACTTCGGACATGCCGCTTGCAAATTCTCTGTTATTAAGCGTTGTCAATAAAGATGTATCCGTGATCACCATTTTCGGTTGATGAAACGCACCGACCAGGTTTTTGCCCGCGCGTAAATTGACGGCTGTTTTTCCGCCGACACTGGCATCTACTTGTGCCAAGAGCGTCGTCGGTATTTGTATATAATCGATGCCGCGCATATAAGTCGCCGCGGCAAACCCTCCCAAATCACCGATCACGCCGCCGCCGAACGCGATCACAAGATCGCTTCTTGTGATGCCCGCATGCGCGAAGGTGTCATAAACTTGTTCAAGATGAATCAATTGCTTGGTCTCTTCTCCCGGAGGCAGAACAACGCATTCCGCTTGAATGCCTTCTTCCGCGAGCGGGGCCAACAGTTTTGTTGCGTACAGATTCCAAACGTTTTGATCGCTGACGATACATACCTTATCTCCGTCATACAGTTGGCGGATCAAAGAACCCGCTTGTCTGAGAAGTCCGCTTTCAATATGGATATCGTAGGCTTTTTCGCCGAGATCTACGTGTAATGTTTTCATCGATCGAGCATCTCCTTTTTATTTGTTCCCGCAAGTTCTAATAATTCATATAAAGTCTTTGCGTCGTTTTGTCTTAAAGCATTCTGCATTTTCATCAAAAAATCTATATAGGTATCCAAATGCGGCAGTGTTTTGTCCGCATTTGTCAGTAACAATTCCGTCCAAAGGTCGGGATTGATATTTGCGATCCTTGTGCAATCGCGAAAAGCACCGGCGGTGTAAGCGCTTGTCATATCCGGATGATAATGCATGCATAACGCAGTTGCCGAGATATGCATCAGATCGCTTGTGTACCCGATGATGTCATCGTGCAGTTCCGGTTCGGATACGGCTATGCGTGTCGCGCCGATCGCTTTACCGAGCGCGCGCATTTCTTCGATGTCTTCTTCTGTGCTGATGGGCAGAGGAGTTATCAAAAACCCTGTATTGACAAAAAGATCCGCGCAAGCGTTCTCAAATCCATCCACTTCTTTACCTGCCATCGGGTGTACGCCGATGTATCGGATATGTTCAGGGATCAGCGGTTTTAGTTCATCATAAAGCTTTTCTTTTGTGCCGCAGACATCCGTAACGACGCATCCGTTTTGCAGTTTATCTGCGTATTGTTCAAAGAATTCTTTGATATGATGAGGGTAAACACACAAGATGATCAAATCCGATTTGAATACTTCTTGTTGCGGGCTATCATAAGCTATATCAACAACTCTACTTTTAATAGCATCTTCTCGTGTTTGGCTATCGATATCGACCGCAATGATCTTTGCGTTTTTATATCCTTTAAGCGCCATCGCTAAAGAGCCGCCGATCAATCCAAGCCCTATGACCGATATTGTGTAATTTTCGTTGTTGTTGCTAAACGCACTTTCGGGATCGTTTATGTTGTTCATGGTGCAGATCCTTCCTTTAGTTAAAAAAATAAGAGATTCGTCAGTACGAACCTCTTTAATAAGTAAACTTTATGGGTGTTTATTCATTATAGACAGGCTCTGTCCGACATACTGTTATTATCGTAGCAAAAATAGCCGAAGCTAAATGTAAAGTTTCCGCTAAAGTAATAGTAGTTATAATATGTCGGGTATTGATTCGATCTCATCATGAATACCTGTTTTCTTTACGGTCGGTTTGCGGATTTTTTTGCGTACAAACCGTTCCGATTAATTATTGATGTTACCACAACTTTTATATACTGTCAATCAATTTTATGTAAGCAACATCTGTTTCAGTCTAAATTGCAGGTAGAAACTACATTTTTTGCGAATTCTTCGGCATTTTTTAAGTCATCTTCCGTTGGGCAATCGGGGTTTGCTTTGTTGTATTTGCCTCTGCATTTAAAGTCTTCAAAGATTTTAACGTCAGGGTTTTTGACATATTTCTTTGCGTATTTCAATATCCCTCTGCCACTTGCCGACGTAGAGAACACCGCTATACATTTTGCTTTATCAGGTCGGTCTATCGATTTTAGCAACTGCTTTGTCGGTTTGACCAGCGTGAAAGCTTTCAAGAAACCACCGATAAATAAGATATCGACATTCTCGATTTTCATGTCTTCAGTGATCGGTTCAGCGTTTACGCCTACCGCCGCGGCGATCGCTTCGGCGACTTTCTTGGTATTTCCTGTTTCAGAATGGTAGACGACTTTTATATTCATAAACTACATCTCTCCTTATATTCTAGAAGTTTTATACTTTTCTTTTTTGCAATCCGTATGCGATAAAGAATAACGCGCCTGATACAAAAAGCGGTACTGTGAGCAATAAGAAAGTCAGAGGATACCGATAAGTCTCAAACCAAAACATCATACCTACTGAAAGCGCGATCAAGGCAATGCCGCTCAATAATGCGTGCTTCCTAAGTAAGATCAAAATGAAGAGGATCAAGATCGAAGGGATCGAATGTATGATGAACCCCATTAGGTCTTGCCAAAAAGATCCTCCGTTACCGAAGACATCGAACGAAAAAAGCAAGATGAATACGGCAAACAGGAAAGTAAGTATCCTCGGGACCCAAATGAATTTCATTGTATTTCCTCACAATAACTTTGTTTTATTATAACATAATTGTTTTTGCGATACACAGATGAACACGCGCATTTCTTCATATATTTGATAGTATAAAAAAAGCATAAGAACCCGAATTCATGTTTGCTTCTTTTGAATAATTGTGCTATAACGGGGAAAGACAGGGAGGCAGTGATGAAAGAAAACACTTTGGTAGAAGTCAAACATGTATCATTGAATTTCGGTAAAGAAGAAGTATTGAAAAATATCGATCTTTCCGTAAAGAGCGGAGAGATCATCGGTTTTTTGGGACCGTCCGGTGCGGGTAAGACGACACTTGTAAAAGCGATCGTCGGTATGAACTTACCTAATGAAGGAGATATTTCGGTATTCG
Organism: uncultured Anaerofustis sp.; assembly: GCA_963674555.1. Lineage (GTDB taxonomy): Bacteria > Bacillota > Clostridia > Eubacteriales > Anaerofustaceae > JBGMEA01. The sequence goes on from OY771429.1 coordinate 1,723,579, forward strand.
ACGAACAGATGCCGTCGCTAAAAGTCGTGCGAGATATCGGTTATATGGCGCAGGCGGACGCGCTTTATGACGATTTGAGCGGGATAGATAACCTGACCTTTTTTGCATCGTTATACGGTATGAAACACGCAGCTGCATTAAAAAGAGCCAATGAATTATTGGAACTGATAGATTTGCAAAAGGATGCGAAAAAACTCGTTAAAAACTATTCCGGCGGGATGAAACGCAGATTGTCACTGAGTATCGCTTTGATCCATGAACCGAGGCTGTTGATATTGGATGAGCCGACGATCGGGATCGACCCCGTGCTGCGGCGGATATTCTGGGGAGAATTCAAACGCCTGCAACAAAAGGGCACGACCATTATTATCACGACGCATGTGATGGACGAAGCCGCACATTGTGATCGCCTTGCTTTTTTACGTAACGGAGAGATCACCGCGATCGGTACACCGAAAGAGCTTATGGATTCTTCGGGACAAGATACGATCGAAGAAGCTTTCTTGTATTTCGGCGGAGAAAGAGAGGAGCGATATTATGAGAACTTTTAGTGTAGCGCATCGTTTGATCAAACAGATAATCAGTGATAAGCGTACTGTCGCATTGCTGTTTGTCGCACCGCTTTTTTTGATCTATTTGCTCAGTATTATTTTGTCTTCATCCGCGTCCACGGTCGATATCGATATCGTCTCGGCGCCCGAAGGTTTGGTGGAATACTTTGATACGGATACCGCTGTGATCAGATATGTCAACGAACAGGTCGCGATCGACCGATTGCAGACCAAAGAAAGCGACGCGTATTTGATCTACGAAGACGGTACGCTTACCGTAACGGTTGAAGGAACGGATTCAGCCGTCACACATAAGGTACTCAATGTGCTCAATAATGCGCATGTCACAGTACTTACCGAGCAATTGGAAGTTTTAAGTATGCTTGCACATATCCCGCAGCAGATGTCCTCGGATACATTGATCGACTATTTGTACGGCTCGGAGGATATGGAACTATTCGATCGGCTCGCTCCGATCATGATGGGCTATTTTATTTTCTTCTTCGTCTTTCTATTGGCAGGCATATCCTTTTTGCGTGAGAGGATCAGCGGCACACTTGACCGTATACTTGCCACACCTCTCAGAAGAAGTGAATTGGTCTGGGGTTATTTTTTCGGGTTCGGACTCTTTATTACATTGCAGACCGTAGTGATACAGATGTTTATGCTGTATGTGCTCAAAGTTCAAATGGCGGGTAGTTTTTGGACGGTTCTGCTCATCAATCTCTTATTGGCGGGCGGTTCACTCGCGCTCGGAACGCTGCTTTCCGCGTTTGCGACCAATGAGTTTCAACTGTTTCAATTCATACCGCTTGTGATCATACCGCAAATACTTTTCAGCGGGATGTTCGATATGACCGAAGCACCGAATTGGGTGCATGTACTTGAGCGAGTCTTCCCGATGACATACGGCGTCGAAGCTTTACAGGACGTGATGATCAGGGGATATGATTACACGCAGATCTCGCACGACTTGATCATACTGTTTGCATATATGATCTTGTTCTTGGTGTTAAATATTTTGGCGCTTAAAAAATACCGAAAATTATGATAAAAGCTCTTTTATAATAAAAGAACGGCACTTTACGGTGCCGTTCTTTTTTATTGAGTTCTGCGATCAAAACAGATCGCTGCGCATAAAATAATCGTTTTGTTCTTCGGGTCCCATAAAAAACGAATGGAATCCCACTAACTCAAATCCGTATTTTTTATAAAAAGCGATCGCATGTATGTTTTTCTCCCACACGTTAAGCCAAAGATATTCGATCTTGCCCGATTCTTTTGCGATCTCAAAGGCTTTTTTCATCATCATGCTGCCCAATCCTTTTGATTGCATTTCTTTGAATAAATACAGTCTTTCTATTTGCAAAGAACTCGGATCATGCACATGTGTTTGCGCTTTATGATAGTTCAGCTTCATGTATCCCGCGGGTGTGTCGTCCACTTCCAACAAGAAGAATACAGAATCCGGATCGGTGAGTTCTTTCTTGATACGTTCTCGGTCGAATGCCTTTTTTAAATAGGCTTCCATGATCGGGCCCGTCGTAAGCGGACGGAATGTTTCTTCGTATGTTTGCTCGGATATATCTCGTATCAGATCAACATCTTGTTCGTCACATTTCTTCAGTATCGTTCTCATTTTGCTGACCTCCTTCGGGTCTATAAATGCTTGTATATCTTAATTATACGCTCATTTTCAAGCATGTTAAGTGTTATAGCATAAAAAATTAAATTTGATGGAATAAAAAAAGCTGCGAATATATCCGCAGCTTTTAATAAATCTAATTTTTCCCAAAGGATAGAACGTCTTTCGGGCAAATATCGACACACTCGCCGCATAAAATACAGTCAGACGTCTTGATCATCCCGTCTTGTACTTCTTTACGTACATCAATGCTCATCGGACATTTTTGATTACACTTACCGCATTTTATGCAGCTTTTCGTATCCGCTAAAATACGTAATTGCGGGAAGCGAAGCATTTTACCCAGCGTAAAACCCGCGACCAAGAACGGTGACATCCAACATATGCTGTGGCAAGCGCCACGCCTGCCGACCGTAAGCGTCAGTATCGTGAAGATCGCGAGCACACCGTAATAGATCACATATTTTTGCGGCATGTCAACGGAGATGATATTTTCGGTCAAATGGAGCGGGTCGATCCCGCGTATCCCACCGGCTAAAACGAACATACCTACCAATATACCAGCCCAAACCGTATAGATACTGTAGCGAATGATCTTAAGGCGTTTGATATTTACAGGCTTATTATTAATGTTTAGACATATTTCGCTCAAACACGCCATAGGGCAGACCCATGCGCACCAGGCACGTCCGAAAAAGAGTCCCGTAAGGAACATGATAAAAAAGACGATCAAACTTCCCGATACGATACCGTTGATCGCGCCGTGGATCGACACGTACGGTGAAAAGAAATTCAATGTGACAGGGAAGAGTAAGAGGGATATCAATACGATCGTTCTTCTGATTTTAGATCTCATTTGTTTTTCCTCGTTTCCAAATAATGTTTTGTCTCCTCGCACCACGCATCGTAAGCGGTAAAGACCTTTTGTCCAAAATCGATCACGCGAAGGATATCTCCGTGATTATCGATATCCTTAACGTCTTGCAGTTCTTTTTCGAACATATTCAGTATCATAAGCTGCTGCGCATGATTTTCTTGAAACGTTTGAATATGATCAAGCATGACATCTTCATCGATCAAAGACGAGAAATACATCTTTAATAATATTTCAAAACGTATGCTTTCTTTTTCAACAGGTTCACACAGCCATGTTTTCAGTTCTTCTCGGCCGAGCGGTGTGATCGTATAGATCGTCTTTTCTCTTTTGGTTTTGTCATCGGATGCGTGACTTACGATCCATCCTCTTTTTTCTAGTGCTTTTAAAGTCGGATACAGTTGTCCGTAACTTTCGTTCCAAAAAAACGAAAAACGGATATCTATATATTTTTTGATCTCGTAGCCGCTCAGATCCTCATCACTTAACAATCCGAGTATCACATACGGTGTTTTCTTTTTTCTCATCTCAATCTCCATATGTATCTAATAGATATATTAACATCTAATTGTTACTTTGTCAATCTTATTTTCTTGTGATCCGTTCTTTAAATATCTCGACGTATTTTGTCGGATATACTTTACATGAACATTACGGCGTAGTATTATTGAGTAAAAACACGGAGTTTAGATTGAATATACAAGAAGAAATCAAACGGTTAAAAAATGAAAAAGACGTTGTGATCCTTGCGCATTATTACGTGGACGGCGAAGTGCAGGATATCGCTGATTTTGTCGGTGATTCTTATTATTTGAGCAAAGCCGCAAAGGACGCAAAGGAACAGACGATTTTATTTTGCGGTGTGCGGTTTATGGGTGAGAGCGCAAAGATACTTAATCCCGAAAAGAAAGTCGTCATGGCGGAACAAAGCGCGGATTGCCCGATGGCCCATATGACCAGTGTTGAAAAGATCGAAAAAACACGGCAGAGCCACGATGATCTCGCAGTTGTTTGTTATATCAATTCCACGGCTGAGATCAAAGCTCATTCGGATGTTGTTGTCACATCGTCGAATGCCTTAAAGATCGTTTCGAAACTCCCGCAAAAAAATATACTGTTCATACCCGATAACAATCTTGGCGGGTATATAGCTGAACAGCTTCCCGATAAACATTTTATTTTCCATGACGGATATTGCTATGTACATAACGCGATCACGAAAGAAGAGTTGCTCAAAGCAAAAACGGAGCATCCGAACGCGCTTGTGCTCGTTCATCCGGAGTGTCGTAAAGAGATCGCTGAGCTTGCCGATTATATCGGAAGCACATCGGGGATACTTTCTTTCGCGGGCGAGAGTGATGCGACTGAATTCATTATTGCGACCGAAACAGGGATATTTTATAATTTACGTAAACAGAATCCAAACAAACAGTTTTATCCTGTTCGTGAAGAACAGATATGTACGGATATGAAAACGATAACGCTTGAAAAAGTGTTTCAAGCTCTGCAGACTTTGGAACCTGAAATTACTTTGGACGAAGATCTGCGCAAACGCGCGGCGGTAGCGCTTGAGCGTATGCATGAATTGGCTGATTAACAGAATCTTTTGAAAGAAGATATAAAATGACAGATAAAACAGATATTATAATTGTGGGGACCGGCGCAGCGGGTTTGTTTTGCGCGCTGAATCTCCCGCAGGACGCAAACATCCTTATGCTTACCAAAGACGATCCCGAAAACAGCGACTCGTTTTTGGCACAAGGCGGCATTTCGACATTGATAGATGAAGCCGATTACGAAAAATATTTTGAAGACACCATGCGTGCGGGGCGTTATGAGAACGATGAGACTTCCGTAGAAGTATTGATCAAATCTTCCCCAGATGCGATCGCCGATCTTTTGGAGTACGGTGTCAATTTCGATAAATCCGAAGAAGGTTTTTTTGATTATACGAGAGAAGCCGCGCATTCGTCCAACCGCATCTTACATTACAAAGACGCAACGGGGCGTGAGATCATCGGTAAATTGATCGCGCATGTCAAAAAGCGCAGTAATATCACGATCTTGCCGAATACCATGATGATCGATATCTTAACGAAAGATAATGTTTGCACGGGTGTTATCGTGCAAACCGAAAAAGGCGACATCAAACCGATCGCTGCGCGCGTTGTCGTGTGGGCGACGGGCGGGCTCGGCGGATTATTCCAGCATTCGACAAATTATCCGCATATCACGGGGGATGCGATCGCGATAGCGATCAAACATAAAGTGGAACTGGAAGATATCGACTATATTCAGATCCATCCGACGACCCTCTATACCGATAAACCGGGACGAAGTTTTTTGATCTCCGAAGCGGTACGCGGGGAAGGGGCGGTTCTCCTTAATCCTGACGGAGAACGTTTCGTGGACGAGCTCTTGCCGCGCGATGTCGTCAGTGAAGCTATCGCTGAAGAAATGGAAAAGTTCAATGTGAAATATGTCCATTTATCTATGCGACATATGACGCGCGAAGAGATACAGGATCGTTTCCCGACGATCTACGAAAAATGTTTGGAAGAGGGCTATCAGCTTCCCGAGGATCTGATCCCTGTAACACCGGCCCAACATTATTTGATGGGCGGTGTGGAAGCGGATATCGACGGCGCGACCTCGATGGTCAATTTGTTTGCCGTAGGAGAAGTCAGTTGCAACGGCGTGCACGGTGCGAATCGTTTGGCTAGCAACTCGCTTATGGAAACATTGGTCTTTCCGAAAAGAGCCGCGCATTTGATCGAAAAGCGTTGGAAAAACATACCGATCCAAGAATCCGAATTTGACCCTACACAATATACGGATGTGCCGAAACTCTTAAAAGAGTACCGCGCTTCGATCCGTCATGAAATAGAAAAACGAGGAGTTCATTTGTATGCGAAATGGCGCGATGATACCGATTAATATCGATCCTTATCTTATGCAAGCTTTAAAAGAAGATATCACAAGCGAAGACATTACGACGAATGCGATCATGCCGAATGACGCTATCGGCAGTGCTGAATTGATCTGCAAGCAAGACGGGATGATCGCTGGATTAGATGTGTTTGCGCGCGCATTCCAACTGATCGATGTAGAAGCGTATTTCGATACGGAATTCAAAGACGGAGATATCCTAACGAAAGGTACGCTCGTCGGAACGGTCGTTGCGGATATCCGCGCGATCCTTTCTGCTGAACGCGTGGCGCTCAATTATTTGCAGCGCATGAGCGGGATCGCGACACTGACGAAAGAAATGACGGATGAACTCGCGGGCAGCAATACCAAACTGCTCGATACGCGTAAGACAACGCCGAATATGCGTGTGTTTGAAAAATACGCGGTGAAAGTAGGCGGAGGCGTAAATCACAGATTTAATCTATCAGACGGGATATTGATCAAAGATAATCATATCGACGCTGCGGGAAGTATTACAAAAGCTGTAGATCTAGCCAGAGATTACGCGCCGTTTGTTCGCAAGATCGAAGTGGAAACGGAAACTTTGGAGATGGTTAAAGAAGCGCTTCAAGCGAAAGCCGATATCATTATGCTCGATAATATGGATACGGCGACGATGAAACAAGCGATCGAACTGATCGCCGGACGCGCAGTCACGGAATGTTCGGGCAATGTGACCAAAGAACGACTAAAAGAATTATCCATGATCGGACTGGACTATATATCCAGCGGTGCACTGACGCATTCGGCAACGATCCTTGATTTTTCACTTAAACATCTAAAAATCATCCAATAATATTTTCAATAAAGATACGCTCCGGACGGAGCGTTTTTTTATTTTTCTATTAGGCTTTTTCGTATACTTTTAAATAAAATTGTATTCAAATTTTTTTTTCTTATTATACATATAATTTTGTATTGACAGATGTTTATATGATTGTTATAATTATCGCATGATAAAAAAATATCTCTAAATAATTGATTATCCCAAAATAATTGATTATCTGAGAATAATTCATTATTTTATGATAATGAATTTCTGCAAGATATAGAAACTGTGCACAAGTTTTTATATACAAAGATTCGAATCTATGTTTTTCTTTAATCAAAACAAGTTTGAAAGGGTTTAATCTATGGAAAAAAGAAAAATAACCAAAAAAGAGATCTATACGTTTGCATTATATCAACCGTTGATGTTTTTCGGTGTAATGCCTCCGATGATCTTCATTAACGCATTCTTAACGGAACAATTATTACTTTCTGCGGCATTCGTCGCTACGTTCTTATTGGTTGCGCGTATAGTTGACTTCGCAATCGGTTTATCTGCCGGTGGTATTATCACTAAGAGTAATATGAAGAACGGTAAATATCGTTCATTCTTTATGATTTGCAGATGGACTTTTTTAATCGGCTTATTATTGCAATTTACTTACACAGTATCTCTTCCAGTTGTACTTAGAGCTGCTATCGTAATCGTCGGATATATCACGATGCACGGTTCTATGAACTTCATTGCTCCGTCACAATTCGGTTTGATCGGCGTGATGGCAGGATCTGACTTAGACGTAAGAAATAAACTTACTTTTGCCGGCGTTCGTTTCGGTTCGGTGGGGAATATCCTCTATTCAATTTCTTTTGTACCGTTCTTAACATTACTCAGTAATTCTTCAGTAGGTCCGGGTTGGGCACACACGATCGCTATTGGTCTTGCCGGTGTGATCATGGTTATTGGTATGACGATCGCGATCAAAGTATCAAAACCTTATGACGTTCAGAAAGTTGCCGTTGAAGGCGCTCCTGCTCCTCCGAAAGTTACTGTAGGAGATATGGCGAAATCAGTTATTCAAAACAAACAATTAATGGTTCTCTTCGTATCTCAAACATTCGCTATGGTAGGCGGACAAGTGCTTCAAGCATTGATGTTATATTACTACTTATTCATTTTAGGAAATATCATGTATATGACACTCGCTATGACAGTATCCACCATGTTTGGCCTGGTTGGGGCTATCGTCGGTCCTATGATCGGTGTTCGATTGGGTAAAAAATGGGCGATGGTCATCGGTATGGGACTCTCCGCTGTCGGCATGGGCTTAATCGCTTTATTTGCTGATATGGGCGTTTGGTACTACATCGCATTCTCATGCTTCAACGCTTTAGCTATGGCGTTCTACACAGGATTCGGTCAACAATATTACCTTGATTGCGGTGAGTATGGATATTATGAATCCGGTAAAGACAACCGTCCGGTCGCGCTTGCTATCGGTAATATGCCGATCAAGATCGGTTTCATGTTCGGTGGTTCTATCGGTATGTATGCTCTTGCGCTTATCGGATACGCTCCCGGTATGATCCCGACACCTGAATTCGCTTCAGCATTCATGATGATACTCGGTGGTATCCCTGCGGTATTATATGCAATAGGCGCAGTGATCATGGCTGTAGGTTATAAGATCAACGAAGCTGACGTAGTTAAATATACGGAAGCAAATCTTAAACGTGAAGCAGAAATGCTTGAAACAAACAGCTGAACATGTTGAATTGAATTAAATATTACATGTAAAACTTTGAAGGGTTCATTTTGAACCCTTCTTTATTTTTAAAAAAATCGAATTTTTTATTTTTGTGGCTCGTGAGATAACGCTAAAATGAAAAAGTCCTTTTCTTATGCCAAATTTCAGCTTATTTTCATTAAATATTTTTCCTGTTTTAAATCCTATAAAGAAGGAAAAATTGTATTTTTTCGATATTGATACAAATTTTTATTGACAGATGTATTTCTGATTGTTATAATTATCGCTAGATAAAAATATCTTTATAAAATAATTGTTTATCAAAAGCAATTTCATTATTTAAAATAATGAAATTTTGTATGATATAGGAACTGTGCACAAGTTTTTATATAAAGATTCGAATTGATGTTTTTTTTTAATCAAAACAATTTTGAAAGGGTTTAATCTATGGAAAAAAGAAAAATAACCACAAAAGAGATCTGGACATTTTCAGCGCATTCATTCTTAATGTATTTTGGTATTATGCCTCCGTTGATGTTCTTAAACGCATTTTTGACCGAACAATTACTACTTCCTGCGGCATTCGTTGCATCGTTCTTATTGTTCGCGCGTATAGTTGACTTCGGGATCGGCGTTTCTGCCGGCGGTATCATTCAGAAAGCCAATTTGAAATGGGGTAAATATCGCTCTTGGTTCGTTCTCGGCAGATTCACTTACATCGTTGGGTTGTTAATGCAATTCACATATTCTGTGGCTCTTCCAAACGCGGCAAAAGCTGCGATCGTCGTCGTCGGATATATCCTCATGCACGGTACGATGGACTTCGTTTCACCTGCTTTATACGGTATGATCGGCGTAATGTCAGGTTCAGACTTAGAAGCAAGAAACAAACTTACTTTCGCTTCTGTTAGAGCCGGTTCGGTAGGGAATATCCTTTATTCTCTTACCTTTGTACCGATACTCACATTCTTTAGCGGAACTGCATTAGGTGCAGGTTGGGCTTATACTGTAACACTTATTATAGGTGCATCGATCATGATCGTCGGTATGACTGTTACCAGTAATACAGCGAAACCTTATGATGTACAAAAAGTTAGCGCTGCGGGCGCTCCGGCACCTCCTAAAGTTACTTTGGGTGATATGGCTAAATCAATTGGTCAAAACAAACAATTGCTGATACTCTTCGTCTCTCAAACTTTCGCTATGGTAGGCGGACAAGTGCTTCAAGCATTGATGGTCTATTACTTCTTATTCATCTTAGGAAATATTGCATTATTGACAATTGCTTTGACAGTATCCACCATGTTCGGTGTGGTCGGAGCTATCATCGGTCCTATGATCGGTGTTAGAATCGGTAAAAAATGGGCGATGGTTATCGGTATGGCACTCTCTGCCGTAGCTACAGGTCTTATCGCTATGTTTGCTGATATGGGCTTATGGTACTACATCGGATTCTCATGTTTCAACGCTTTAGCTATGGCAGTTTATAGAGGATTCGGTCAACAATATTGGCTTGACTGCGGTGAGTACGGATATTATCAATCCGGTAAAGACAATCGTGCTGTCGCACTTGCGCTCGGTAATGTGCCGATCAAGATCGGTTTCATGTTCGGTGGTTCTATCGGTATGTACGCTCTTGCGCTTATCGGTTATGTTCCCGGTATAGTTCCGACACCTGAATTTGCTTCCGCGTTCATGGTGATACTTGGTGGTATCCCTGCTGCGTTCTATGTTGTTGGAACAATAATCTTCGCTCTCGGCTATAAACTCAAAGATTCTGATATAGCTGTATACACTGAAGAAAACCTTAAACGTGAAGCGGATATGTTGGAACAAACAGCTAAACACGTTTAATAAAATTATTTAATAAATTCGAATACTTTTAAATTATTTATGTGCATATTAGAAGAGTCCATTTTGGGCTCTTCTTTATTTTTATTTTAAAAGTTTTAACTATTATTCCAAAGCAGTCGGATCTGTGCTCGATCTCATTTTTAAATTTTCACAGGAATAAAACAAATATATCGGTTTTTCTGTTAAAGTCTTTGGAATTTCAACGAAGTTTTAATTTGTATATAGATATAATAATATTGTATTATTTATTTTCTTTATAAATACATATACAATTTTGTATTGACAGTTTCTTTTTCGATTGTTATAATTGTCGCATGATAAAAAAATATTTATGGATAGGCGATTGCCACGAAAGAATTATTTATTAGCAAAAGTGAGGAAATTCTATAAGATATAGGAACTGTACACAAGTTTTTATATATAGATTCGGATCAATATTTTTTTTATCAAAAGCAATTATGAAAGGGTTTAATCTATGGAAAAAAGAAAAATAACCACAAAAGAGATCTGGACATTTTCAGCGCATTCGTTATTGATGTATTTTGGTATTATGCCTCCGTTGATGTTCTTAAACGCATTCTTGACAGAACAATTATTACTTCCTGCGGCATTCGTTGCGTCGTTCTTATTGTTCGCGCGTTTAGTTGACTTCGTGATCGGCGTTTCTGCCGGCAGTATCATTCAGAAAACTAATCTAAAATGGGGTAGATATCGCTCTTGGTTCGTTCTCGGTAGATTCACATACATCGTTGGATTGTTAATGCAATTCACGTATTCCGTGGCTCTTCCAAACGCGGCAAAAGCTGCTATCGTAATCGTCGGATATATCCTCATGCACGGTACGATGGACTTCGTTTCTCCTGCTTTGTACGGTATGATCGGCGTAATGTCGGGAACTGACCTTGAAGCAAGAAACAAACTTACTTTCGCCTCTGTTAGAGCCGGTTCGGTAGGGAATATCCTTTATTCTCTTACCTTTGTACCGATACTCACATTCTTTAGCGGAACTGCATTAGGTGCAGGTTGGGCTTATACGGTAACGCTCATTATCGGTGCATCGATCATGATCCTTGGTATGACGATCACCAGTAACACAGCGAAACCTTATGATGTTCAGAGAGTAGCCGCAGAAGGCGCTCCGGCACCTCCGAAAATTACTTTAGGCGATATGGCTAAATCGGTTGTTAGTAACGGCCAATTATTGGTTCTGTTTATGGCTCAAACTTTCGCTAGTATCGGCGGACAAGTACTTCAAGCATTAATGGTTTATTATTTCTTATTCATCTTAGGAAATATGGCGCTGTTGACGATCGCTTTGACAGTATCCACCATGTTCGGTGTTGTAGGAGCTATCGTCGGTCCTATGGTCGGCGTTAGAATCGGTAAAAAATGGGCGATGGTTATCGGTATGGCACTCTCTGCAGTTGGCATGGGCCTAATCGCTATGTTTGCTGATTTAGGTTTATGGTACTACATCGGATTTTCATGTTTCAACGCTTTAGCTTTGGCGTTCTACAGAGGATTCGGACAACAATATTGGCTTGACTGCGGTGAGTATGGATATTGGAAATCAGGTAAAGACAACCGTCCGGTTGCTCTTGCGCTCGGTAATGTACCGATCAAACTTGGTTTCATGTTCGGTGGATCTATCGGTATGTACGCTCTTGCGCTTATCGGTTATACACCCGGTATGGTTATAACACCTGAATTCTCATCTGCATTCATGATCATACTCGGTGCTGTTCCTGCTGCGTTCTACGTAGTAGCAACCATCATCATGGCTGTTGGCTATAAGATCACTGAATCTGACATAGCTAAATACACCGAAGAAAATGAAAAACGTGACATGGATATGTTGGAACAAACAGCTAAACACGTTTAATCAAATGATTTAATTGATTCGAATATAATACAAAAAATCATGTGTAAATATTTGAAGGGTTCATTATGAACCCTTCTTTATTTTTTTGATTTGTGAGAACATAAACAAAGACGCTCTATTATAAAGCGTCTTAGATTTATATTTTGATCCAATACTTTTTATTCTTTGATGTAGGAACAACAGTAGTCCGTTACTTCCTTGACGGAGATTTTAAATTCGCTGTTTGCGGGCACCTCAAATATTTGTCCGGCCTCAAACGTTTCCCACTCTTCACTTCCCGGTAGCAAAACAGCAGATTTGCCGGCAAGTATTTCCATTTGTTCTTTGTCCGCTGTCCCGAAGCTGTATTCTCCGGGCAATATAATCCCGAGTGTTTTTTTTGTACCGTCCTCAAAAAGGACTGTACGGCTCGTGACTTTGCCGTCGTAATATACATTGGCTTTTTTTACAACGGTCACGTTTTTAAATTCATCCATATTAATATCTCCTTGAAGTTTATTGTACTTGAATATACCGTAATTTTCATATTTTTATTGTATCAGTTTCTTAACAAAATTTCGCACGTTCTGTTCCAAATAGTCCGCATCGTAGATATCCTTACCCGTAAATTCATCGAGCATATGTGGGTAAGTCGAAAAGAAAGGGAAGAACCATGATGTCAGTAAAAACACGATCTCGTTGCTTTCCTGCTCGGAATAGTTTGATTTTCTCTTGATCTCGCTCGCAAGTTTGCGCAAAAATGCAAGAAATATTTCATTTTCTCCGTTTTGTTCCGCTTGATTTTGCGCTATCTGTACCATATGCGCTTTCCCGAGGTTTTTGTAAACGACCGAACTTTTTGCGAAGAAGAACATGATCTCGCTCAATTGATCTTCCAATGGCATCGGCTCGGTATAAGCAAAATCATCCCAACGAAATGCGTTTTCCAATGTGATCTGCATCACTTGTTTGATCAAAGCGTCTTTGCTTCTAAAATAGTAGCTGATCGCAGCGCTGTTTACGGCCGCCTCTTCGCTGATCTTTCGTATCGTCACATGGTCTAAGCCGTATTTTTCGATACAAACGATCGTCGCTTCTATGATATTTTGTGTCGTTTCATTCATCGTTTTCCACTCCTGATGCGAGAAGTATAGCATATCTGTCGAACAGTGTCAATCAAATAATTTAATCATATGATTTAATCAAATGATTGACATAAGATTTTCCCTATGCTATACTGTGCGTGAACCGATAAAACAGGAGGTTTGAAGATGTATATGATAACAGGCGCGTCCGGCGGTTTAGGCAAAGCATTCTGTTTTGCTTGCGCGAAGCGCGGTATCGATCTATTTTTAACGGATCGTGATGCGGATAAATTGGAAAAACTGAAAACTTGCTTAAATAAACTTTACGATATCCGTGTAGAGACTTATGTATGCGATCTTTCAAGCGAAGAAGAGCGAGATCGTTTTTACAACTATATTCAAAACGGAGGTTATGCTTTCACAGGCCTTTTAAATATCGCGGGAGGCGATGTTGAAGGAGCATTCGATGAAAGAGATCTGAAAGAAATGCGCGCGAACATGCAAGTCAATATGCTTAGTGTTGTTGAAAATATGCGTATGATCTTATCGCACCGAGAAGATCCGAACGAGCCGTTCACGATCATCAATGTATCAAGCCTCGCGGCATTCCAACCCATGCCTTATAAAGCGTTGTATGCTGCTTCAAAACGCTTTATGTTACAGCTTTCACTTGCTTTAAGAGAAGAATTGAAAGACCGATCCGTATCGATAACGACATTATGTCCCGCAGGGATGCCGACCAATAAAGAGAGCGTTGAAGGTATCCGCGTGCAAGGGTTTGCGGGTCGTATCACGACAAGAAATGTGGGCGATGTCGCGGAATTGACGCTAAAAAAAGCCTTAAGGAAACGAGCGATCGTTATTCCCGGAGGTATTAATCGCTTTGTAAAAACGGTGTCGAGCGCGGTTTCTCCGATCTGGGTATCGCGTATCGTTAAAAAAAGGTGGCAACCGGATTCGGATTCTTCGGTTGTATATATAGGAGAAGAAACATGAAAACAATGGTCATAACAGGCGCGGCTTCGGGAGTCGGATTCGAGACTTTAAAGATGTTGTCGGTGGATGAAATGCATTTGATAGCGATCGTACGAAATGAATCGCGCGCGCAAGATACGATCGAGGCTTTAAAAGGAGAACGGATTTCGGCTTTGATCGATTTTGTTTATATTGATCTTGCGTCATCTGAGCAGATCAAAAAAGGCGTTGCGCGTATCGGTGAACTTTTGGAATCAACAGCTGATCTGCCCGATAGGCCTCATGCGTTACAGATCGGAAATATTGATCTGCGCGCGATGTATCCCAATGCAAAAGGTATAGATGCATTGATCCACTGCGCGGGTACTGTATCGTCATGGTATCAATGCACGGAAGACGCTTATGAATTGCAATTTGCAGTCAATCATTTAGCGGTTTTTTCATTGACGATGCAACTTCTTCCATTCTTGAAACAATCAAAAGATCCGCGTGTCATTGTCGTCAGTTCCGGTTCGCATTATCGCACCAAGATCAAATGGGACGATATCATGATGCGTAGCCGTTACAGTTGTCTTAAAGCTTATAAACAGTCAAAATTATGCAATGTATTGTTTGTACGCGCATTAGATAAGCGATATCGAGATGTCGTCAGTTCATATGCGGTAGATCCGGGTCTTGTCAATACCGAGATCGGCTTAAAAGGAACGAGCGGTATTGAAGCGTGGGTGTGGAAAAAACGTAAACACAAAGGACAGCATCCGCGTATTCCCGCGGGGGATATCATTAGAGCTGCGAAAGACTCTTATTATTCAGATCTTTCGGGTGCTTACATAAAAGGCGGATATGTAAAAAAACCATCCAAAACCGCGCGGAAAGAAACGGAAGCGGATAAACTTTGGGAGCTATCGGAAAAGTTATGTGAATAAAAAAAAGACAGCTTGACAGGCTGTCTTTTTTTTATAACACATATTATTTAAAGATCATTTGTTGGCTTTTTCTTTCTCGCGATCGCAAAGTAGAGTATCAATGCCAATATCACGGACAGACTTGCGAACATATACATGCTGCTGTATCCAACGGCTGTCGCCACTCTTCCGAACAGGATCGCACCGAGTCCGATACCTCCGTCAAATCCCGTGAAAAAGGTTGCGTTGGCTGCGCCTAAGCGCGTGCGGGGAACATCCCGTACCGCCATAGTCTGCAAACTCGGATGTACGGCACCGAAACCGAGACCGTACATAAAGGCCGCGAGCAAGAATATTGGCAGCGATGTCGCTTGAGATAAAATCAGCATTGTGGCAATGATCGAGATAAGTCCGGGAATGATCGTAAAATCGTAGCCGAATTTGTCGATCATTTTACCGAAAAATGGGCGCGAGATCAGCATAGTCGCAGCATATACCGTAAAGAACACACCAATGTTCGCTATACCGCGCTGCATTGCGTATAAGGCGATAAAACTTGTCACGGATCCGTACGGGATCGTTACAAAAAACATCAGAAGTGCGGGAGTCATAGCGGAGCGTTCGTAGAATTTATGTCGCTCACCTTTGACAGGTTCACATTTCGTATCTTCATATTTTAATAAAAATGTGATCAATAAACCGATCCCGACAAGTGCGGCTGATAAGAAAGTCAGATTTCTGAAACCGAACAGTGCGACAAATCCAAGTCCGATCGCAGGCGCGATCGCCATCCCAAGGCTGCTCGATAATCCGTAATAACCCATACCTTCGGCAAATCGTTCGCGCGGAGGACATTCCGCCACGATCGTGCTTGCAGCGGTCGTTGAAGCGCCCCAACCGAATCCGTGGATGAACCGAAACAATAAGATCAAACCGATCGAAGGCAAAAAACTGTAAGATGAGACTATTATGATAAATATGATCAATCCTGCGATCAAAACGGGTTTTCGCCCGATACGGTCAAGCGCTAGTCCGGAAAAGGGACGTACGATTAAAGTGGATATCGTAAATATCCCCGTTACGAGACCGACCGTAGAATCCGTCACACCCATTTGTTTGATGTATGGCGGCAGTGTCGGCATTAGCATTTGAAATCCGAAAAAAATAAAAGTGTTTAGTATGACCATCAAAACAAAATTGCGTGTCCACAATTTCGTTTTTTGTGTATCTAAAGGTTGCATAATTTACCTGCTCTTTATTAATTTAACGTATGTATAAGCATTACTTTCTGTTTTGTCGTATCCATTCTGTCGCAAAATCGATACCGTCTCTGATCGAGAATAATTTACAGGGCGCGTTTCCGATCTTGCCTTCCGTTACTTCATGTTCTTTTTCAAAGTCTTTACCGATCTTTTCAAAATCATCGTCATTGTAGTCAAAATCATCGAACCAGACCCACTGTCGTTTTCCGTCGAGGAGCATTGAAGTACCGTTGCGTTTTTTCGGAACGTTTCCTGCGAGCGTTTCCGCCATATGAAAAGACGTGCAGTTGGCAAATCCGGTCCCTATAAATAACACCTTTGCGTCAAGGTCGTATAGATGCCCAAGCGGCGAATTCGTGCCAAATTCGGGTGTTAAGTCATGCGTTTCGGTTATCGCTCCGGCATTCTTCCCGTTTGCGCAAAAAGAGACTTGTGGATGGTTTGAACGCAGTGTATTCGGGTAGGTTCGAAATGTTTCTGGTATTCTACCGAGTCCTCGTGTCGGTGTTTTATCGACTTCAAAAACCGGCGTGTGTTTGTAGATAACTTTGAACCAATCTTTCGGTACAGGCGGGTTTTCCCATTGCGCAGGGTCGGAATTGTCACCCGTATGAGCCGGCATACTGATGGTTCCGTCTTCTCCGACTGCGTTTAATAAGGCTTCAATCACGCTTACCGCGCCGCCGCAGATCCAACCGATCTTTGACATAGCGGAATGTACCAATACCGTATCGCCTTCGCGTACGCCTAAGGTACGCAAATCATTTAGGAGTGATTCTGTTGTATTGGGGTTTTCTGTATTCTTTATAACGTCCGCTTCCGACATGACGTTCTCCTTTAATTTCTAATTCATGTTATCTGATAAAGTTCGTTGCGATCCGTTCATGATCTTCAGGCGTAGGGATGTCTTTGCCGTTTTCTACGACTTTTAATAGCCACGCCATGTTTTTACCTAAAGTCTGAAGTATCTGAATGCCTTCTTTATCTTCATATATTTCCGTTTCGTTCGTTCCGTGGATCACGTTCCAATATTGCGAAGGGACGATCAGTACTTTTCTTAAGTTCAAATAATTGTTCAGTTGTTGGAATACCGTTACCGCGCCCGCACGTCTCGTACAAGATATCGCAGCGGCGGGTTTAAATTCCATAACATTGCTCGCAAAAAAGAAACGATCCAAGAATGATTTCATTGTTCCCGGGATCCCTGCGTAATATACGGGAGATGCAATGATCAATCCGTCCGCACTTTCAGTGGCATCTATCGCTTTATTGACTGCGTCATCGTCAAATACGCAGCGGTTACTGCCTGTTTTTTTACAGTTGAAACAAGCTGTGCATCCGCGTATTGCGTCATTTCCGATGTCCATTATCTCAACTTCGATATCATGGCTGTGCAATACTTTTTTTACAACTTTCAATGCGGAACCCGTACCGCCGTGTTTATGCGGACTTCCGTTTATCATTAATACTTTCATAGTTAGTCCCTCCAGAATTAATACTTACCGATATTATATAATATTTTTTGAACAATTACGATATAAATGAAAAAGAATCACTTCTTCGTATTCTGTTAGAATGGATATGATATAATAGATTAAATAGATATTCGGGGGTATAGGAAAAATGTTGAATATATGGAAACCTTTAAGCACCGGGGTGATTGTTGGGTTTATCCTTTTAATCATTTTTGTGTTTTTTGGACGTTCAAAATATCCTTTAAAAAATGAATCTTTTACACCGGTTTTTGCTTGTATGTCAGAGAATGATTTCTTTTCTTATCCACCGGAAACATATGTTTATTTTACTGCATTAGAAGATAAGCTATCCATTCACATGCCGCTTGCTTCGGAAAAAATTATGTATAATATAATGTATGATAAAATTTTAAAATTTGATTTTCTCGAAGAATTTAGTTTAGATAACAAAACATATCCTCAGTACAAAAAAGAGGGGACTCCAAATCGTGTTATTTTAGAGTACATTGACGATAATAATTCTATTCAAAGAGTAACATTTATGCAAAATCGTGCGAATGAAGCCCTTAATCAAAAACCTCTTTGGATAAACAATATTTTTGATTATGTCAAAGCACGTACGAACATCAACAAATAATAAAAATAATTTAGCTTTCTACTCAAAACATGTCTCTTTTATTATGAGACATGTTTTTTCATACTGTCGATTAGTATTTTAAACCATGTAATATTACCTATATCATCTTAATATTTTCCTATCGATCACTTCTATCGTATCTCTCGTGAAGTCGATCAGCTTCTCGTCGCGCATTTTTTGCAACTCTCTTGAAAGTGATGTCCTTTGCACGCCGAACCGTTCCGCCAAGGCTTTTTTACTTACGGGCAGTGTTATCGTCAGACTGTTTTGTCTTTGTGTCTCATGTCTTAAAAAACCGATGATGCTTTCCCTGATCGTGCGTTGAACGTTTTGTTTGATCTTCTCTCCGAGCAGAAGCGTATGATCCGAAATATATATCAGGAATTGCTCCAATACCGCGCGGTGTTTCAGACACAGATCAAACAAAAGTTCTTTTGTGACTTCCAATACGTGAGATTCGCTTTGCGCTGTGACCGTCATCGGGTAATAGGGGGTTTGTGAAAATAAAAGATTCCCGCCTAAGATATCTTCTTTCTGAAATACGGAAATTGTAAACAAGTTTCCCGACTGATCGATCCGCTCAACGGCGATCTTTCCCGATAATATGATCTCGAGCTTATCGCATGTGTCGCTTTCTAAATGGATCACTTTTCCCTTATTGTATGTTGCGACACGCATCCGTCCCGAGCTTAGGCAGTCACGTATCTCATCCACAGTCAATGAATTCAGTAATCTTGTTTTTTGAATCGATTCTATCCGTTTATCCATTTATTTCTCCATGTGTTACATTGGTAACGCTTTTTTACTTATTGTATCGCTATAATGGGTCTATATCAATCAAAGGAGCATAACATATGGATATTTTTACGCTCGTATTTTGGTCGGTCGGGATCATATTGATAATCGTTTCATTTATCAAAAGCAAGGCAAAAACATTTGCCGCAATGAAAAAAACAAAAAAAATGATGGGCAGTATGATCGGCGAGATCATCGGAATCATCTTCTTGATCGGTCTGATCCTAACACTTATACCGCCCGATTCGATCCGAACGGTTTTGGGTTCTTCAAACGCAGGTATCGCGACTGTTATCGCGGCGCTCGTCGGCAGTATCACACTTATCCCCGCGTTCGTTGCGTTTCCGCTTGTCGGTTCATTCGTCGATGTCGGCGCAAGCATCGTGCCTGCGGTCGCGTTTTTAACGACGCTTACGATGGTCGGTGTCGTGACGTTTCCGCTTGAGAAAAAAGAATTCGGGGCAAAGTTCGCGCTTACAAGAAACCTGCTTAGTTTCGCCTCTGCGATCATTATAGCGATCGTCATGGGGGTGATCCTATGAAAATCAAAAGCTTACTTAAAAAATATAAACTGATCGCCGTTGTTGCGTTAGCATATCTCATATTGCTTGTCGTATCACCCGAAAAAGCGCTCGCGTCGGTGCAAAACAGCGTATATTATCTGCTTGAAATGTTGCAAGTTTTGCCCGTGATCTTTTTCCTTACGGTCTTTATAGAGGCTTGCGTACCAAAAGAAGTGATCTTAAATCGTTTCGGTGAAAATTCGGGTTTTAAGGGAAATATCTTTTCGCTTATCTTGGGCAGTATTTCAGCGGGTCCGATCTATGCGGCGTTCCCGATCAGTAAGATGCTGTTGTCAAAAGGCGCCAGTGTCGCGAATATCGTTATCATCTTAAGTTCTTGGGCAGTCGTAAAAGTGCCGATGTTGCTTAATGAAGTCAAATTCTTGGGCGTTGATTTTATGATCGTGCGCTGGATACTTACAGTCATCATGATCTTTGCGATGGCGTATGTAACTTCTAAGATCGTACGCAAAAAAGAAATACCGATCGCAAGTGAGCGCTCGGTAGGTCTGACAGTCAATAAAGAGTATTGCATCGGTTGCGGATTGTGCGTAAAGATGATGCCAGAATATTATAAGTTTGAAGATAATAAAGCAGTCGCGCTTAAGCAACCCGTTGACCCTAATGTGATGAAATCAATAATGGAAACTGTCGAAAAGTGTCCTGTGCAAGCGATACGATACAACACACAAAACAATACAAAACATGAATAAATATATTGCAATTCAAATTATAGCAGTGTAGATTTATTAATAAGAAGTCGAGAATAATAAAGGAGAATGAAGATGATAGAACAAGTATTTGCGCTAAAGCAAGGAAATGAAAAAGCGATCGAAAGGATCGTTTTCGATGAGAATGTGCATTACCTGCACATGATATTTAATCAAGAAGATGGATTGCCCGAGCATTACTCGAACTCCAATGTGTATATGACTGTTTTGCGCGGAACGCTCTCGATCGGACTAAATGATCAGGAGATACATGAATATCAAGGCGGAACAATGCTGAAGATACCGTATGAAACCAAAATGAACGTTAAGAATCTGCACGCTGAAACGCTCGAATTGATCGTCGTTAAAGCACCTGCACCGATCGCATAAAAAGTTGATTATAAATATTTACTGCCTTCGCGCACACTGAGTTTCGATAGGGGATGGGTCTCGATAAAGTTCGACACCCATTCTTTATTTGTTTTGGAGTACTCCCGAAGCACCCAACCGATCGCTTTATCGACAAAGAATTCACCCGTGTCCATGTTCATTTCGATCACTTCGGTAAGCAGCTGTATATCCATGTCTTCTTTGAAATGACGCTGCAAATTGATCGCTGTGCGCTTCAGCCAGATATTTTTGCTTTTTGCCCAGCGGATAACGGTCTTTCTCATGCGTTTGTCTTTTTGTAAGATCACGCCCGCCTGCTTATCGACGGAATCCACCGTATCCCACCAAGATTTTGTGGTGATCACGCGCTCCAGATTCTTAATATCCGCGTATGTCAGTTTATCCTTGACCTCGTTTAAATACGCTACTGCAAGATACTGATATTCGCGCTCGTCTTTATCGTAGCATGCAAACACAAAATCCCAATCGATCCCGTCTTCTTTTTTCTTTTCTTTTAAAAAATCTTTACTCAGTTTTCTTCGCTCAGGTTTTTGTATGCCGAGAAAAGGGAATCGGTCTTTCATATAGGCAGCCATTCCGACGGCTTTTTGTTCATCTCTGTTGTTTTCAAACAGTTCGAATATTTCGTGATACATCATACGACCTTTTTTATTTATTATCCCACATGTAATAATGTTGCACAATAGGTCTTATTTCAATTTATTTTAAAAATAGTTGACAAAAAATAAGCTAAACGTTATAATACATGTAACGTAACAATAATTATTACGATGGAGAATATATATGAAAAAGATCGTATTGGACAATGAAAAGAAATTGCGGATATATACGCTTCCTTTAAGGCAGCGTATTATGCGGGAAATGAGCATCAGCGGCGTACCGATGACAGCCAAACAAATCGCGGATCTTTTAGAGATCACGCCGTCTTCCGCGCAACATCATATGAAACAGCTCATGTCTATCGGATTGATCGAAGAGGATCATCACGAATTGATCAACGGGATAAGAGCAAATTATATGCGCCTTGCGGATGTGATAATCGGTATCGGAAGTTTTTACAATGACGCGCTTGCGATCTCGCGTGAAGCTTTCATGCAAAGTCAATTAAACAGTATTTACAATTCTTTCAAAGTTTCGACCGAAGCCTATTTAAGTGCTCAAGACATCGATGCCAAAGCGGAGACATTCGGGATGCCGAAGGGTATGCGCTTGAACGATGTGCTAACAGGCATCATGCACCTTACGGATGAAGATGCCGATGAACTTTATGATATTCTGCTTGATTATGTCAATGACCGTATGCATGCAAAAGAGAATACCCATCCGTGGGAAATTGCCGTAGTCGCATATCGTATGGACAGTGAATATCTTAAAGAAAGTGAAAATAACACATGAAGACGTATCGGTACACAATCATCTTAACGCTCAACTACTTTTCGCAGGGTTTATTGGTCGCCGTACTCAGTCTCATTCTATTGGATAAAGGATTACTTTTTTCGGATATTGCGCTCGCCATGGGGATCTATGCGATCACCGTAGCCGTATTGGAACTCCCGACAGGTCTTCTCGCAGATCGAATAGGCAGGAAGCATGTGTTCTTATTGGCATTGCTTGTGCAAGCTGTAAGTTTTATCGTCTTGTTACTGGGATACGGAACGTTTGCCGTTGTCGGCGGCGTATTTTTTTTCGGTGTCGGGCGCGCGTTGGCTTCGGGCTCCTTTGAAGCATTATTTATCGACAGGTATACCGATTCGTACGGGGAATGTGTGATGTCAAGAGCTGTTCGCATACTCTCCGTCAGCGAAGCCGCGGGACTTGCGGCAGGCGCGTTGCTCGGCGGTCTTTTGCCTGTATTCGCAAGTCGTTATTTACCGTTTCTGTCTTCCGTATATGATATTGATCTTATTCTAAGGTTCGGTCTTTCACTCGTATTGATCTTACTGGTCATGATATGGATACCTACCGACAAGCCCGAAAACCATGCGTGTGACTTATCGATCACCGCGCAGCTTAAAAGCAGTTTGCAAGTTATACAAAAAGGTAAGAACATCAAGTACTTATTGATCTCGGTCGTTGCGACAGGTTTTGCGCTTTGTGTATTGGAAGCCTATTGGCAACCGGAACTACTCGATCTTTTGGGTGGGGGTACACTGAATACAGGGCCGCTCGGAGTTCTATCCGTCTTGTATTTACTTTCGGTTATGATCGGTAATATGCTTTCAACAAAGCTTCTCGACAGACATATCGGATACGCGAAAACGATCTATCTGATTTGTCGGATAGCAATGGGCATAGCGTTACTGTTGTTGCTTATGCAAGCAAGCATATTCGGTTTCTTTGTAGCGTACTGCGCGTTTTATTTCTTCTTTGGATGTGCGAACATTGTAGAGAACACTTTGATCAACGCGGATACGCCGAATCGCTACCGCGCGTCGGTATTATCCACGCAATCCTTGATCGCGAAGATCGGCATGCTTTTCGCGTCCGTGTTCAGTAAACTTACGATCGATCAAACTTCCGTGCATTTTCTGTGGTTTACTGCGGCGCTCGTTATAATTGTTTTAGTACTACCGTCTTTTAAAATAACACCGATCGTATCTTCCGCCAAATAAAAAACAGCCGTAAGGCTGTTTTTATTTATAATTCGTCAAGATCGATCGTCATGCCTACGCCGACTTCTTGCGAGGGCATTTCGTTATGCATTGCGGCTCTGACCGTAAAGTTCGTGCAATGACTCGGATAGAGCATCTTGATCTTTTGTTTTCTCAAGTAATCGATCGTGTCTTTCGCGCGCTTATCCAGTTTCGGTAAATGAAATCCGCCGATCACGCCAACGATACGCTCATCCCCGCATACTTCTTTGGCGTATTCTATGATATTGCAAATGCCGCTGTGTGAACACCCCGTAATGATAAACAAACCGTTTTCACTTTTGTATACGATCGCCGTATCATCATAGAGTCTATCGCTATGCTCATTATCGTCATATACGATATTTCCGATCGGGATACGATCTTCAAACGAAACGCGTTTGGGTATCTCGCCCAAGAAAACAAGATGTTCGTTTATTTGTATCGGTTTATTGGATAAGATAAGGTTTGCTTTTTTGTTCAATTCACTTTCGCTCATCGGGGAACCGATCTGTTCTTCTTCATAAACTTTCGGCAAAAAAGTTAACGGATGCGCGTAAATATCGACTTTGTTTTTATATGCTTCAAAGAAATAGGGTAACCCGCCCGTATGGTCGATATGTCCGTGGGACAGTACGATCGTATCGATACTATTTAGATCGATGTCCATCAGTTTTGCGTTTTCAAGAAACAACCCCGAATAACCGACATCGAATAAAAGCGCTGTATTGCTATCTTGCAACAAGTAAGATACAGCAGGTTCAGCGTAGTAATATCGATCGATGATCGTATTGTTTTCGATCAGTACAGTCAGTTCCATGATTTCCTCATCTATATTTTTGTTTGATAGCTCTATATTTTTTCAAGCGCAAAATCAACTGCGCTTTTTACGTGGATCACTGTTGTATCGAATAGTTGCATATCCGTATCTGTCTGTTTGATCACGCCGCCGAGTTCGGTACAACCCAAGATCACCGCTTGCGCTCCTTGCTCTTTCAACTGCGCAATCATGCGCAGCATGTGTTCTTTCGAAGTATCTTCTTTGATACCAAGACAAAGTTCATCGAAGATGATCGCGTTCAATAATGCGCGGTCTTCTTTATTCGGCATTACAGCCTCAATTCCTTGCGCATTTAATTTCTCTTTATAAAACGGCAATTCCATCGTCATTTTTGTGCCTAGCAACGCCGCTTTTGAGATCCCTGCTTTTTTTAACGCATCGGCTGTTACTTCAGCGATATGAATCAGCGGGATATTGATTTCCGCTTTTATGGCATCGGCGACATTATGCATTGTGTTCGTGCAGATCATAATGCAATCCGCGCCGGACTGTTCGATATTTTTTGAGGCAGTTATTAATATATCGCCAATCGTGTTCCAATCGTCCTTAGCCAAGCAATCGGCCAGCTCCGCAAAATCGACACTGTACATCAATATCTTTGCCGAATGGAGTCCACCTAAGTTTTCTTTGATCCCTTCATTTATCAAGGTGTAATAATCAGCGGTGCTTTCCCAACTCATACCGCCTAATAGCCCTAATGTTTTCATAACATCACCGTATTCTTTCGCTTATTTATGTATCCATTGTGTCATGCCCGCACCGTATGTCTCGTTTGGACGTGTCTCAAATCCGAATTTATTGTAAAACCCTTCTTTGCCTAATGCGCACATTAGACTGACGATAACGGTATCGCCTTCGTTCATCGTTTCTTTGATATGGGTCATGATCTTTTCGATCATCGTTTTTCCGATCCCCATTGCTTGATATTCAGGCAGAACGATGACGTCCGAAATATAACGCACATATCCGCCGTCACTTACCAATCGAGCGATTCCAACTGTTTCATTGTTTTCATTGATCGCTGATACGGAATACGCGGCGTTTTTGATCCCGATGATAGCTTGGTGTTCGGGTATTTGATTCCAAGGTGTTGTTTTTCTGAGTTTCAAATAGGCACTAATGTCGATCCCCTCGACATATTTGATCATTTCCATGAATATTCTCCGATAAATTTTGGTAGTATTTTGCTATCCTATCAGAAATACGTATAAAAATATAGGGATTTATGCAAATTTTTCGGCATAAATTATCGCATCCAGAGCCAAATGAGACCGATGACGACAAATTGTAAAGGATAGATGATATAAAACATCCATTTCGTAAACGTATTTCCGCCTCTTTCTCCGTTATATAACTTCAGTACGGGAATCACCAGGAATAGACCGAATACGTATAAAAAGCTAAACACACTTAACGCATTGGCAATGGCGTCAACTATCCTTAACGCGATAAAAGCGGTACTCATGTAAGCGTATGCCAGCAATTGTTTATTTCGATTGTTATGATAAATTCCGAACAGAAGTATGAAAAGCACACCAACGATCCCCCAATCGGCACGCGCGGTCAATAAACATAGCGCGATGATCGAGAACGTTTTAACGATCTGATTTTCGATCCTATCATAGGCTGCGAGTGCCAATAAACCACACAGTAATGTGAAGATAACACTTGTATCCGCAATAGAAGAAAACGCTCCGTAATTGATAAAATAATTGTACGGAAAATGCGAGATGAGCGCGAAAATTGCCAGTCTTGTTGCGTATTTTTTCAGATCACGTGTATGATAATAGCCCTCGGCAATAAAGAAAAACATGATCGGGCCCGTAAGCCTTCCGATCGCGTGAAGACCTGCCGCAAGCAATGTATGTGAATCTACGAATGCCCATGTTACATGATCGATGACCATTGCGATAACGGCTATTGTTTTAAGCGTTGTTGCATTGAGTTTTAAAGTTTTGTTTCGCATTTTTTGAGCGCTCCGAGTTTCACTGTATTCATATCAGAAGATCTTCTTTTACCGTTGTTTGTATCTGATCTTCCTTCTTATTTTTATTATAGCACGTAATACTTAGACAAGACTAAGTTTTTTAAGGTTGATGTATAAAGAAAAAATTTTTATTTTATCCTTGACAGAATTGTGCATAGAGTATATACTGTGTATGTTAAATATACACAATATACACAGGGAGGTATATTTCGATATGAGTTTATTGAATGTACAAGGGCTCGAAAAACGATATGATAAATTCCATCTTAAAGATGTTTCTTTTCAATTGGACAGGGGATACATAATGGGATTTATCGGTAGCAACGGTTCGGGCAAAACAACAACTTTGAAGTCGATTTTGAATATGGTCCATCCCAACAGCGGGAAAGTAATGATCTTCGATCAGGATTTCATCGAGAATGAGATCATGTTAAAACAAAAGATCGGATATATGTTTGGCGGGACCGACTTTTATTCAAAGCGCAAATTAAGCACGATCACGAATGTCGTGAAACGCTTCTATCCCGAATGGGATGAAACAGCGTATCAACGTTACATCAAAAGATTCCATTTAGATGAAGACAAAAAGATCGATGAGTTATCGGAAGGTATGAAAGTCCATTACGCGCTGGCGATCGCTTTAGCGCATAACGCCGAATTGTTTATTTTCGATGAACCGACCAGCGGACTCGACCCCGTCGCGCGCGATCAGTTGTTGGAATTGTTCCAATCCTTGATCGAAGACGGAGAAAAAAGTATTTTGTTCTCAACACACATTACGACCGATATTGAAAAATGCGCCGACTATGTCACTTATATCAACGATGGACGGATCATCAAAAGCGCAAGCAAAGATGATTTTATAGGAGCCTATAAGATCGTCAAAGGAACAAAAGAACAATTGACCGATGCCGTCAAACAAAAATTGATCGCATACAAATTGAACTCGTTCGGCTTTTCCGGAATGGTAAAGACAGAGGACGCCGCAGTGGGCGAAAACATCTCGATCGAACCCGCCAATCTCGAAGAGATCATGATCTATTATGCTAAGAGAGGAGAAGACAATGAAGGATTTAATGTATAAAGAATTCAAACTCTCGGTACAACCGATGACCTATTTTATGATGGCCCTCAGTGCTCTTTTGCTGATACCGCATTATCCGTATTTTATCGCGGTAATGTATTCGTTTATAACGATCTCGGTCATGTTTTCGACATGTAAAGAGCAAAAGGATATTCTATTTACTGTATTGTTACCGATCAAAAAAAGCGATGCAGTCAAAGCGCGTGTTCTATCCATTATGTTTATAGAACTTCTGCAGATCGCTGTGGCCGTTCCGTTCGCATTGATCAGGAATTACTTCGCGCCGGGAGGCAGTGAACTTTTGATGGATCCGAATGCCGCATTCTTCGGCTTCGTGTTCATCATGTTCGCGGTATTCAATATCATCTTCTTACCGGGGTTTTACAAGACCGCGTATAAGATAGCGGTACCGATGACCGTAGCAATGGTCGTCACGATGTTGTACGTTACGATCGTCGAAGCAGTGATCCAGATAGTGCCTGTTTTAAAACGTACTCTGGATACTTTGGACAGCGGTATGCTGATCTATCAGCTTCCGATATTGTTGGTCGGCATGCTCATTTTTGCAGGATCGGTCGTGCTGTCGTATAAAATGTCAGCAGCGCGTTTCGATAAGATCGATATCTAATGAATATCATCATATCGAACACATCCGATAAACCGATCTATCAACAGCTGTACGAACAGATCAGTTCGCAGATCGTTAAAGGAGAACTTGAAAGCGATTTTTGTCTGCCGCCGATCAGGACGATCGCCAAAGAACTCCGCATCAGCGTGATCACCGTAAAAAAAGCTTGGGAAGAACTGGAACGAAACGGTTTTATTTATACGATGGTTGGTAAAGGATGTTTCGTTTCGGATCTCAATTCGGATGAACGAAAAGCGAAACGCGAAGAATTGGTCTTAAAGCAGATCGAAAAAGACATCGCATACTACAAGGAATTGGGCATACCGCTCAACGATCTTATCAAGATCATCAAATCATACTATTAATAAAAAAGCGCGCAGGCGCTTTTTTATAATGCGCAATGAACGCTCTTTATGCTGACCTTGCGCAAAAACAGAGATGTAAAATGATGATTTATGGTATAATAAAGCCAATGATAACGCAGAAGCTTTGCGTTTATTGTCGGAGGGCACCGTGAACGAAAAACAAGATCATAAAGAGATCATCGAATCCTTTATATATGATTACCCGATCGTCGAATTTTACCATTTAAAAAATGACGATCTGGTCTTTTCGGATAAGATACGCACGATCTGCGAAACGGATTGCAATCATTACGGAAAGACATGGGCATGTCCGCCCGCGATCGAATCCGTCAACGCGTGTATGCAAAAATGTCATGCGTACGATCACGTCTTTTTATTCAGCAGTATTGCCGAAGTTGCCGATAATATGGATTTTGCGGGGTGCCTTAGCGAACGAAAGGCGCACGAACAAATGTCGGAACAGATCGGCGCGAGGTTCAAAGAACATTTCGGCGATATTTTGATGCTTACGACCGGGTGCACGATCTGTGATGAATGTACATATCCCGACGCGCCGTGCCGTTATCCCGACCGAAGCGTTTCAACGATCGAAAGTCACGGTATCCTTATTATGCAAACTGCGCTCGATCTCGGTATGAGCTATGATTGCGGAAACAATATCGTAACGTATTTTACATTGATTTTTTACAACGCTCAGTGATGCATATATAAATAAGCACAAGGAGATATTAAATGCAATCAGTAAATTTAACTGGTACCGGACTTACGGTGTCAAGAGTTTGTCTCGGAACAATGACGTTCGGAGATCAATTGGATGAGAAAGAAAGCATACTTTTATTACGTAACGCGATCGATCGCGGTGTGAATTTCATCGATACAGCAGATATCTATACGCAAGGACAAAGTGAAACGATCACGGGTAAAGGCCTTAAAGGCATTCGGGATGATGTCGTCTTAGCCAGTAAAGTTGGCGGTCCATCAGGAACAGGCCTCAACGGAAAAGGTCTAAGCCGTAAACACATCCTTTCTTCTGTCGAAGCGAACTTACAACGACTGGATACCGATTATCTCGATATCCTTTATATGCATTTTCCTGACAGTGCGACACCTTTGGAAGAAACACTGCATACGATGCATACACTTGTAACCTCGGGAAAAGTGCGCTACACAGCTATGAGCAATTTTGCGGCATGGCAGATGATGGAAGCGCTTGCGATCTGTGAAAAACGAAACTGGGTCGCGCCTGTTCTTACCGAAACGGTATATAATGCGATCACGCGCGGTGCGGAATCCGAACTGGTACCTTTTATTAAAGAAAAGAAAATGAGCATGGCGATCTATAATCCGATCGCCGGCGGACTCCTTTCGGGCAAACATAGTAAAGAAGCGCCTGTCGAAAACACAAGATTCTCAGATAAAGGCGGTTATTATAAACGTTATTGGAATGATGAAAGTTTTGCGGCTATGGACGAACTCAAAATGATCGCGGAAGAAAATGATATGAGTTTATTGGAATTATCATTACGTTGGTGTGTTTCTTACGACTACGTTACCTCTGTTATCATCGGTGTAAGTAAAATGGAACATTTGGACCAGAATATGGCGCTACTTGATAAGGGCAAACTTTCTGAAGATATACTCGATAAATGTTATGCTGTTTGGGCGAAACTGGACGGCAACCGCTTTTCCTATCATCGATAATACAAAATTACATCTATTACCATAGATCGGAGCAATTGTGCAAGTCATTATCAGAGCATATGAAACGGAAGACCTTGAGCAGATGATCGACATATGGAACGAAGTCGTAGAGGCGGGTGATGCTTATCCCCAGACAAGCGGGATGAGTATGCTTGAAGCTGCGGCTTTTTTTGCGGAACAAACTTATTCCGCTGTTGCGCAAAATAAAGTTACGGGTCAGATACTCGGCTTATATATCCTGCACCCGAACAATATCGGGCGGTGCGGACATATCGGCAATGCGAGTTACGCTGTGAGAAGGGATGTTCGCGGAGGCGGTATCGGAACACGCTTGGTTGAGGACAGCCTTATAAAAGCAAAAGAGCTTGGATTCTCTCTGATGCAGTTCAACGCAGTCGTTAAGAAAAATAAAAGCGCGATCTATCTATATGAAAAGTTGGGTTTTGTAAAGTTGGGTGAGATACCGAAAGGGTTTCGTTTGAAAGACGATACTTATGAGGATATCATCTTATATTATAAAAAGCTGTAAATACGGACGTTATGAAAGGAATACGTGAGCGTATGGAAAAATGCATCGATACGGACGAAGTTCGTGTCTATTACGATACCTACGGAAAAGATAAACCGAAGACCGTCGTGCTGATACACGGATTCGGCTTGGATCGTTCTATGTGGGAGCCGCAATTGTCTGTCTTAAATGAATACCAAGTCATTTGTCTCGATGCCAGAGGACACGGTAAATCACGTCCCAGCGAAGTCTTTACAATAGAAAAAGTGTGCGAAGATATTATTCAGATCTTGAAAGTCGAAGCATGCGATAAAGCCGCTGTCGTCGGTCTTTCCATGGGCAGCTATGTAGCTCAGGAATTTGCGAGACTCTATCCCGAAAAGACCGCGGGTATTTTTGTCGCAGACGGAACGCCATTGTTTATCCGTTATTCGAATTGGGAGAAGATCAGCTTAAAACGATCCGCTCCATTACTTAAACTTTATCCGTGGAACACATTAAAAAAACTTATGGCAAAGCAAACTTCGGTCAGATCCGATGTGCAAGAAAAGCTTATAGGTATGTTTGATAAACTTACCAAGAATGGATTCATCGCCTCATGGGCCGGCATCGCAAACGCATTACATGAAGAAGACGTGGAATTTAATGATCCTTTTTATGTCGTATACGGGGATAAAGACAAGAGCGGTACGATCAAAATGCACGCCAAAGATTGGCAAAGATATTATCCGAATTGTGTAGTTCGCGAGATCCCGAACGCCGGTCATGTATCCAATATGGATAATCCTGAAGTTTTCAATAAGATACTGCTTGAATTCTTGTCTTTAGTAAAGTAAGCGCAAGTACGATAAAGCGAGGTGGCAATCATCAGCAAGTCTGCCGATATGATCGCAAAAATTTTGCGGTCTGTAAATTCAAAAAAAATATTATCCGAAATGATGCTGCATCCGAAGAGAAATACGAAATACAAAACACCGCCAAAGAGACTGACCAAAAAGTATAATACTCAAATCAGTAGCATACAGGATCATGCTTGTTACTCGTTTAATACTGATAATACCGCAAGCAAACATATCTTATACTTTCACGGCGGAGCCTATACATTAGAAGCTAAAAAATTGCACTGGCGTATCATTGAAAATCTCTTAATAAATACCGAGTGTAAAGTGACGATGGTGGATTATCCGTTAGCACCGGAAGCTGATTGCTCTCAGACAATCGAGATGTCATTGGAAGCCTATAAACATTTCTGTGAAGATTCTAGGCAAGAGATCATCCTGATGGGGGATTCAGCAGGCGGAGGTCTTGCACTGTCATTGGCGCAAAGGATAAAAAACGGATCGGAACTCCCTATGTCGAAGAAGCTCATTTTGTTCAGCCCGTGGATCGATGTTTCTATGTCCGATCCAATAAGCAATGAGCTGGCTGAAAAAGATGTCATTTTGGGAGTCGACACTTTGAAAATTATTGGGGAGATGTACGCAGGAAATTTGAATACACAACATCCGTACTGCTCTCCTTTATACGGAGATTTGAAAAATTTATGTCCGATCGATCTGTTTATCGGAACAAGCGATATCTTGTTTGCGCAAGCCGAGCGTTTAAAAGAAAAGGCGATGAATGAAGATGTCGGATTTAATTATCATGTGTATAAAGACATGTTACATGATTGGATCGGATATCCGATCCCCGAAGCAAAAGAAGCGATGGCAGTGATCTACGACTTGATCGAGAATTAACTTTTTTAATAATAATATACGGAGTGAAACGATGTTTAAAATGTTTAAGCTACTTCATCCCGAAAAAGAATTTGCGAAAGAATTTGAAATCGGATTGATCCGAGAAAACAGCCAACGTTTGCAGTTGCTCTTCGGGGTTGTCGGGATTTCACAGGTTCTATTTATCCTGTCCGAAGTTGCGGGCATTCTACCATGGCAAACAGATATTTTTTTCTTTAGGCTTTTACTGATTGGTTTTTGCGCTTTATTTATCGGATTGATACAGTATGCAAATAGAATCCAATCTCCGATAAGGTCGGTCATGATCCTTCGCATCGTAACTTCTGTGGTGCAATTATTGACGATGGCTATCGGATGCTATTTTACCGTCTATATGTTCAATACGGGCATATACAGTTTTAGTGCTTTTTTAGTTGTGGGTTTTATCGTGTCACTGACTTGCATGCGCAATCCTTTTTTTTCGGGTGCGATCCTATTTGTTTTTTACACGGGATTGACCGTTTATATCAACCTTTTCAAATATCCTCTCAGCGACTGGATCGGCGAATTCTTGATCGCTTTTGTCTTTATTTTCATTCTTCATATCGGTAACATTTTACTCTATAACAGACACGTTAAGATCTTTATGCAAGATAAGAAGATCATACAAATGAACACAAAATTGAAAGATATATCGGAAACCGATCAATTAACCGAGATCTATAACCGCAGAGTGATCTTAGAAAAGATCGAAGAATATACAGCACTCGCTGAGCGATACAATAGACCTTTCTGTTTAGCGATCTTTGATATCGATCACTTTAAACTGGTGAATGATACATACGGACACAATGTCGGCGATATGGTTTTAAAGCAATTAGCGGATAATGTCAAGTCCAGGATACGTTCCACGGATATTTTCGGACGCTGGGGCGGAGAAGAATTTATCATATTGATCCCGAATGATTCGGGTGAGGGCGCGTTCTCTCTTATGGAGTGTTTGCGTAAACAAACCGAGACTTTTGATTTCCTGTCAGCGGGACATGTAACATTTTCCGCGGGCATCGGCGTATATCAAGAAGGAGATACGTATACCGATTTGATCAAAAAAGCAGATGACGCTTTATATACGGCAAAAGAATCGGGTAGGAACCAAACAATAATAGCACAACATCAATTTGATTAAAAAAATTTATTTACAAAAATAATGATATATGTAGTATAATAAGAGTATCCTTTTCTGTAAACTGTTGAACAATAGTATGACCTACGGAGAATCACAATGTTTAGAGTTCTAAAGCCGGGAAAAGAATACACCGAAGAATTTACGCGCCAATTGATTTTTGACAACAGTCACAGATTGATATTATTTTTGATTGTAGGAATTCTCGCTATCAGCCTGATCACTTTGTCTGATCTTTTTGGGTTGACATTGCTGGTCAGGTCCATATTTATCGCTAGGATCGTATTGGTAATATTTCTGTTATTAGTCTTATTGGTTTTGCTTTATGTCAAAAAGAATATTAAGCGTTTTAACGGCAAAGAAGTTGCCATCTTAAAAGTGATCACATCGTGTTTTGAAATCGCTGCTCTTTTGCTCGGCGGCTATTTCACCACTATTATGTTTGATTTGAATATTTACAGTTTCAGTGTATTTTTACTTGTTGGTTCTGTGACATCTATTATTTGTGTTTACAGCCCGTATTTCTCTCTAATTTTGACACTAACCACT
Source organism: uncultured Anaerofustis sp. (assembly GCA_963674555.1). Classification (GTDB taxonomy): domain Bacteria; phylum Bacillota; class Clostridia; order Eubacteriales; family Anaerofustaceae; genus JBGMEA01. The sequence continues at coordinate 1,757,859 of OY771429.1, forward strand.
TATTCGATATTGACAATGTATATCGCTTTTTACACACACCCGATTACATTATGGACAGACGAATTTATTATTGCTTTGTTGTTTATTTTTTATATTCATATCGGTACGGTCTTTAATTACAACAGACATGTTAAGATGTTTATGCAAGATAAAAGTATTCTTAAGATCAATCAGAGGCTACAAGAATTATCACAAATAGACCAATTGACAAAGATATTTACGCGCAGAGTGATCTTGGAAAAGATCGAAGAATATATCGATCTTGCCGAACGATATGAAACCCCTTTCAGTTTAATGATCTTTGATATCGATCATTTCAAAAATGTGAACGATACATACGGTCATAATGTAGGTGATATCGTTTTGCAACAATTGGCTGATAATGTCAGATGCCGACTGCGTTCCACGGATATCTTCGGACGTTGGGGAGGAGAAGAATTTATTATTTTGATCCCAAATGACGAAGGGCGCGGTGCATTCGAGTTGATGGAATCCTTGCGTAAAGATACGGAAAACTACAGTTTCCCTTCAGCCGGAAAAGTAACCATATCGGCAGGCGTCAGTATTTACAGCCCCTATGACAGCGCGACCGATCTGATCAAAAAAGCAGATGACGCATTGTATAAAGCAAAAGAATCAGGCAGGAATCAAACACAACTGTACCATTTTGAAGACGCGCGATTCGGATTTTACGAAAAGGTGAACAATGAATCCTAAAAAAAGAAGCAAACTAAAGATCGCTTTACTGATCGTATTGGCACTGATCGTGATCATTGTCGGCGGTTTTTATATTTACACATTGGATTACTACCGAGCTGACGCGATCGTTTGGGAGATGTTGGCGAATGATGGAACGATCATGCAAAAAGATAATATGACTGTTCTGTATCCCACTGAAGAGGAATCTTTAAATATAGGTTTGATCTTTTACCCCGGTGGTAAAGTGGAAACAGAGGCATATATTCCTTTGCTCAAACAACTTACCGAACAAGGGATCACCTGCGTACTTGTCGATATGCCGCTTCACTTAGCGGTATTTAATATCAATGGAGCCGATGATGTCTATGATCAATTTCCCGTCATCACTTCATGGTATCTTTGCGGGCACTCATTGGGCGGAGCCATGGCAAGCAGTTATGTTGAAGGCAATACCGATAAATTAGATGGGTTGATCCTATTGGGCGCGTACCCGATCAATGAAGCGAATATCCCGACGATAGCGATTTACGGCACTGAAGACATCAAGCTTGACCTTGAAAGACTGGAAGGTGTCGATCAAGTTGTCATAGAAGGCGGTAGCCATGCCTATTTTGGCAACTACGGCGAACAAGACGGGGACGGTGTCGCTTCGATCACCCGTGAAGATCAACAAGCACAAACGGTGGATGCGATCACAGAGTTCATCGATAGCCAAAAATGAATGGATAAATCTCATTAATTCTCAATACAGCAATTGTAGTATTGCTGTTTTTTTATTTAAAACTTGCTAAAATGTACTATTTATATTAAAATAGTACAGAAAATAATATTGGGTTGAATAATATGAAAAATAAAAAGCAAAGTATTTTGATCTCGGCGATTGAATTATTGCTTCAAAATGGCGTTAAAAAAACGACGATGGATGATATCGCCGCATATGCGATGTGTTCCAAGGTTACAATATATAAGTATTTTAAAGATAAAGATACCTTACTCGTTCAAATCGGGGAACATATTTACACACAAAATGCTCTAAAAATTAGTAACGTAATTTCATCCGAAAAAGACCTTGTATCGAAATTGTATGATTTTATTGATGTCATCAGCACATTTTCAGATACAGGAGAATATGACTTGTGTGAAGATTTGATCAGCTATAAGCCAGCACTTAAAAGCGCGTACGAAAACTATAAACAAACTTATGAGGACGCGTTAAACACATTGATCGATCTTTCTGTCAAAAGCGGTATAACTTCCCCGAAATTAACGCAGGAGATGATCTTTCATTATATTGACATGGGTGTACAGTATTACCGGGGAAATGAAAGATACAGAAATAAATTGCATAACGATAATAGTTACCGTGAACGATTCATGTCTTTTTTGATCGGCAATATTTTCACAGATACAGATGATATCAAATCTACTTTAACAGAGAGAAAATTATGAAAACAAGTAGTTTGCAAAACTATATAAACATGGCTTTGGAAGGAACGCAAGACTCCGTAGTTCAGATATTAAATGAACTGAATAGTGAATTAACAATAGAGAAATCCAAATATATAGACTATGCGCTCAGTCATGTCAGTAGCGAAGAAGGTATCGACACTTTGAAATATTATCTATTTCACGGCACACAAATACAACGGAATTATTGCGCATTGTACTTCGGTAGAATAGGTGAGTATCCTTTAATACGCGAAGCATTTGATCAGGGTTTGATCGATGCCAAACAAGCTTTTTCAAGATGATACTTTTTTTGTTCATAAATCAGGCGTATAATGGTCATATGTCTTTCATTATACGATCAAAACCGTAAGCTATGAACGAAAAATGATTTAAGGAGTTCGTGCATTATGCAATTTCCCTCAATAAAAAAATATATGACCGAAGATGATAAATTGATACCTGCGGATGAATACAGTCGACCTGCTGTGAGCATCCCCGAGATCATCAAAGAATACGGCGGAGGATTTTCAAGCGCGCTCCGCACCAGACTGCCAATCTTAAATCTTATGGTAAGTTGTATACATCAAGCGAAGATCAGCGCGGAAAGTATCCGCAAAAATCCTAAAAGCGGCAATAAACAACTTTCGGAACAAGATCGTTTAGCGCTTGAAGAATATGCTCGATCACTGGGCGTGAGTAAGATCGGTTATACGAAAGTCGATAGAGATATGATATTTTGCGATAAAGGTATCTTATATGAAAACGCCATCGTCTTTATCATCGAAATGAAAAAAGATGCAATCGAGACTGCCCCTTCCAAAACCGCGATCAAAGAGATATTCCGGACTTATAACGAGTTGGGTATCATTGTAAATAAAATAAGCGACCACTTAAGAAAGTTAGGCTATAATGCAATGGCAGGACCTGCAGTCGGTGGGGATGTCAGCTATGTTCCGCTTGCGCAAAAAGCGGGGCTTGGCGTGATAGGAAAACATGGCGTTCTGATCTCGGATCAGGATTTCGGTCCGAGCCTTCGGATAGCGGCCGTATATACCGATATTGAAAATCTGCCTTTTGCCAAAGACAATCCGCATATGTGGGTAAAAGACTTTTGCGCGTCTTGCAACAAATGTGTTCGAAAATGCCCAGTGAATGCCATCTATCAAGAAAATATCATTGTCAATGGTAATCCCGATACGCAGACCAGTATCGATAATACCAAGTGCGCAGTCCCATTCGCGAATAATTACGGTTGTACGGTATGTATCAAAGAATGCACGTTTTTTAACAGCGATTACGCAACGGTCAAAGATCGATTCCTAAGTAAGAAGTAAAAATCCGAGTAGATAAATCCATTATAAAATGTAAAAGGCTATCCTGTTTTATGTAGGATAGTCTTTATTTAGATTATTTTTGTTGATTGAAGTATAATATTTTCTTGACATTATTCAAAAAGAGGTATAATATTGTTATGATATCAAAATGATATCATAACTTGCGTAATCGGAAGGAGAAAGAAATGGCGGAATCAACATCAAATGAAAAACAGATGCAATATGAAGAGATCAATTTAAAACCCATAAGCGGAATGGCAGTACTTCTTATTGGGATACTCGTAGGAATCGCATCCCTTGTCGGATTTATCTATGGGCTTACTTTAAGCGGAGCTTGGGGCTTAGTGCTTGCATTACTTGCTCTCCTTTTTGCCGTAGTGATATGTATAAGTATTATTGCAGGTCTAAAGATCATAAAACCGAACGAAGCGATGGTGTTCACTTTATTCGGTAAATATCACGGCACGCTAAAAGGCGAAGGGTTTTTCTTTGTGAATCCTTTTGCAGTCACGGTTGAACCCAGTTCTCCGACTGCGACGAGCGCCTCTCTGATAAAATCAAGCGGTACTTCTTCAAACTTAACGGTTGGAAGAAACAAAAAGATTTCTTTAAAAGCCATGACATTAAATAATGAAAGGCAAAAGATCAATGATGTTTTGGGTAATCCTATCGTTATCGGAATTGTTGTTATTTGGCGTGTAGTAAATACGGCAAAAGCGGCTTTTAATATCGATAATTATACGGAGTTTTTATCGATCCAATGCGACTCATCGTTGCGTAATATCGTGCGTCAATATCCTTATGATATTGCTTGCGAGGATTATGAAAAATCCTTGCGCGGAAGCAGTCAGGAAGTAGCCGATGTGTTAAAGGATGAGATACAACAGAAAGTTGATATTGCGGGTCTTGAAATTATTGAAGCGCGTATCACGCATTTGTCTTATGCGCCTGAGATCGCTGCGGCTATGTTGCAAAGACAACAGGCTTCGGCAGTGATCGATGCACGTCAAATGATCGTCGAAGGAGCTGTTGGAATGGTTCAAATGGCGCTCGATAAATTAACGGAAGGCGATCTGTATATGGATGAAGAACGCAAAGCGGCAATGGTCAGCAATCTTCTTGTCGTATTGTGCGGTAACAAAGATGCGCAACCGGTTGTAAATACGGGGTCGATATATTAATATGTAGTATATGACTATTTTAAAAATTTATCGATAGAGCATTTTGGGGATATCAATAAATGAAGGAGGTAGACGGGGTATGGGCAACGAAAACAAGGACAGAAAACAAGTATTGCTTCGTCTTTCGCCTTCTTTATGGCGGGACCTGGCGTCATGGGCGGAAGATGATTTCCGCTCGATAAACGGACAGATAGAATATTTACTTCATGAAGCTGTCAAGCAACGCAAAAAAGGAAAAGATGATCGTTAGAGGATCGTAACGTTTTATGAAGGTGGGGGACGAGTAATGAAAACATTTGTCAAATATATGAAGATTGCATTTTCGATTTTTATTGTTTTTTTACTGGGAGCGATTGCGTATTTCGTTGTGATAAATCAAGAAGGACTTGACCGAACGTATTTTTCATGGTTGGAAAAAGATGTGCAAAAGTCCGATTCGTATCAATACGGCTTCCATATCATGACTGTTGAGAAAGAGACCGGAGATCTGCGTATTATGGATAAAGGCATGATCACTGTCTTTAGGGATCAACAAATGGCGAAGATCGTGGTGGAAAAAAGTGAATACAAATATTTTGAATCGAATACTGTATATTGGGGAGAGGAATCGACATATTCCGGTAGGACAGTGTATTATATCGAGATCATTGATGATGTTGTTTATCTGTATATCCCGGATTGGACCAATACGATCTATTCCGTCGAAACATACGATCAATTCGGTTTAGCTGAGGCGGTCAGTGAACTGTTATTTTCATATGATGTTGATTTTTTAGTAGGTGAGTTTATTGATTTGAACTTTCGGCAAGGCAGGCCACATACTACTCCTAATGTCCAAACGACCCGTATGATTGATGCTTCCGCTTTGTATGAACCGTTTCAGATTATTCGGGGAGACAGTGAAAATGTTGGTACTTTGGATGTGAGCTTTGACCGTTTCAGTGTCAGCACGCAAGGTAGTGGGGCAGTATACTCAATTGGGGAAGGTGAAGAAATTGAGCGTATTTTTAAATCGTTTTATCTGTTGAACAGTTTTACGATCACTTTGGACGATACACAAGATCTGTATGCGTATGCGTATGAGACATTGACAGGGCAAGTATACGATAACGGTTTGGACGGTGTAGATTGCGAACAAATGATGGTTATCAATTTTTATAGTGATCGTCACGACGCAGAACCTTTTAATTTGCCAAATATAAAATAAACAAATTTATTTATAACTTTAGGGAGTGATCCCAAACGGATCAAGGGAACCGTTCACAAAACAAAATATCGGATGGTTCGGAAAGGGGACAATTATGAATAAACTACCTGAATCCAAAGTTCTTCAATTCGCCGTTTTTGGTGCTGCGTTGGCATTAGTTACGACAGTTCCGGTTAATACGGCGATATTTTTTTTCGTCAATGATCTTGCGGTCAGTATGGCTGTCACCGGAATGATGTTATCTGTTACGGGGGTACTCGAAGTACTCTTTAAACTATCTTCAGGTATCCTCATTCAAAAGGCAAATATGAAATGGGGGAAATACCGTTCTTGGATCGTTATCTTGCGTTGGAGCATTGCGATCGGTTCGATCGTCTTGTTTTTAAATACCCAATCCATGCCGGTATGGGTCAGTGTCACTGTATTTTCAATAGGATATTTGGCTTTGTATGCCTCACTGGCATTTGCCCAAACCGCGCATTATATGCTTATTACGAAAATGGCAATGAACAATATCAATGATCGGTTTAGACTGGCTGTTCGCAATACGCAATTAGCAATTTTTGTGCCAATTATAATCTCATTTGTGACTTTACCTTTGGTCCAGATTTTACCGTATGCCAACCCGTATTACCAGCCTATGGCACAAATGAATATCTTGTATGCAGTGTTGTTCTTATTGGGAGCATTCGTCTTGCTCAAAGGATCGAAAGCGTACGATATTCCGTATACCGATGAACAGATTGCTCAGATACCGAAATCAACTTTCATAGATATTTTAAAATCAGTGTTTATGAACAGATCACTGATATCTGTTTTGCTTTCAAACACATTGCTATCGATCGCGCTCGGTGCGGTAGCTTCTTTGACAGCTTATTACTTTATTGCTCTGAAAGGTCGCACGGATATGTTGGAATTTTCGCTCATATTTGCAGCGATAGGAGGGTACATAGCCGTTTTGTTTTTGCCTCGCATCGGAATAAAGATCGGCAAAAAGAAAGCAATGGTGTTGGGCCTTAGCGTATACGGCTTTTCAACGCTCGGAATTTTCTTTTTTGCTGACTGCTCCATGATCGCATTTATCGCTTTATCAACTTTAAATGCAGTTGCATTATTTCTTTTCAGAGGATTCAATATATTGTATTTTTTGGATTGCGGTGAATATGATCTTTGGAAGACGGGTAAAGATAATCGTGCTGTGATCGTATCATTAAACAGTTTTCCGCCTAAGATCGGGATCGGTATAGGCGCTTCGTTGGTCGCGTTGATACCGCGTTCCATCTCGAATTATACTGAGATGGTCGCAAGTACTTCAGCAACGTGGAGTTTTATGTTCTTATTTGCGGGCATTCCGGCTATCTGCGCTTTTCTTGCAGCGATCATTATGCATATCGGTTATCAAATCACTGATCAAGATGCCGACAAATACATCAAAGAAAATGCGGAACGAACTATAACGTTATTTGAAACCGCGGAGTAAATCATTTCAAATTGATATATTTTCAAATGAAGCAGTTCATAAAAGAGCTGCTTTTTTGTGATTTAATACTATTCCTATTGCAGCAGAATATATGTGCTATAATGATTTATAGATATAGATGATTTTTTATGCTTGGGGGTTTGGCATTATGACAACGGGTAGAAACAACAATAAGACTTTGGGTCTTCCCGAACTGGTCGCGATCGCGCTCGGTGGCATGGTCGGTGGCGGCATCTTTACCGTGCTCGGCGTTTCGGTTGCGATGATTGGTGACGTAACACCGATAGCGATCTTTCTCGGAGGGATCATGGCCATGCTCGCGGCTTACTCTTATGTCAAGCTTGGCCGGTATTACAAAGACGAAGGGGCGACGTTTTCATTCGTAAAAAAGACATATCCCGACTCTCATTTTGCACCGTCCGTGATCGGGTGGCTTGTGGTCTTCGGTTATATCAGCACTCTCGCTTTATACGCTTATACGTTTTCGTCTTATGCGATCAGCGGATTTGCCTTCTCGCAAAACATTTGGATCAGAAAAGGCGTCGCTTTGGCGATCATAGCTGTTTTTACCGGCATCAATGTTTGGAGCGTAAACGGTATGGGTAAGATCGAGGATATAATGGTTTATACGAAGTTATTGATCTTAGTCGCGATCTCCGGCATGTTGATCCGTTTTGGCGTACCGAATTTTTCGACATTCATGCAGACTGTATCCAACGATATTTCATCGACAAAATTCATAAGTGTTTTGATCGTATCATCGATCACGTTCGTCGCATACGAAGGTTTCCAATTGGTGATCAATGCGGTCAATGAAATGCGAGATCCGGATAAAAATATATCGCGTGCTATTTATACCGCAGTCGTATTGGCGATCTTGCTTTATCTTATCATTTCTCTCGGAGCAGTCATGGCGATCCCCGCAAAGGATATCATTCAAAACAAAGAATATGCGCTTGCTTCGGGTGCAAAAGCGATCATGGGTAACCTCGGAGCGAATCTCGTGATCATCGGCGCGCTGTTGGCAACGGCAAGCGCGATCAGCGGAACAGTCTTCGGCTCATCCCGACAAATGGCTGCAATCGCTGAAAATGGCTATTTACCGCAGAGATTATCAAAACGGAAAAACAATATCCCAATCAACGCAGTCATCGTTATGGCATCAGTTGCAAGTTTGTTGATCCTTATCGGCGGGCTGGAATTGATCTTGGAATTCGGCAGTATCACATTCCTTTTGGTATCTATGCTGATGGCGGTTGCGAACTTTAAGATCAGAAAGAAAACAAAGTCTTCGGCTTTCTTTACGCTGCTTGCGATCTTCGTTTTATCTCTGGGCGGGGTTTTGATCTTATATTATGAATTTACAACGCAATTGCATCAGATGTTGTTTATCATCGCATTATACGTTTTATTGACGATCGGCGCCTATTTGTACGCAAAAAAGAGAGATCGTTCTCTCAAGCAAATAAAAAAATCCGAATCAGAGCATTAAGGAGAAGAGAAAGGACATGTTGTTCACACAAGCAAAATTATCGGATTTACCGTTTATGCAAAAAATGTTGTATGAAGCAGTCTTTTGGCGCGGGAGTAATGAGACGCCGACGTTTGAAGATGCAATGGTATTACCTTATGTAGCCAATGTGCTTGAAGATTGGGGAGAACGCACGGGTGATACAGCGATCATAGCAGCATCTGACGGAAAACTCATCGGCGCTGCTTGGTACAGATATTGGACCGAAGAAAATAATACGCGTGGATACTACGATGAGACGGTACCCGTGCTTGTGCTCGCGGTGGATGATACTTACCGCAGGCAAGGTATAGGCGCGCGACTGATCGCGCATTTGATCGAGCGCGCGAAAAAAGACGGTATCAAACAAATCAGTCTGTGCGTATCGAAAGATAATCATGCGTATCATTTATATACCAAAACAGGTTTTCGCGAACATATCGATATCGGAGATTCCTTGATCATGGTACGCGATCTGTAAGAAAATAAAAACAAAAAAAGACACAAAATGTGTCTTTTTTTGATTACATCTCATCCAATAGGATTTCGGCATAAGCATCCAAATCTTGCGGCATACCTTGTTTCAATTCTCCGCAGTCGCAGCAAAACGGCCGCCATTTGCGCTTACCTTGTAAAAAGTTTTGTTGTGTGTTCCACAGCGAGATACTATCCCAAACTTTTTTCGGTGATCTATACAAACCGAACTCAAGTCCTAAATGCAGGCAATGTTTCCAATCGAATTTGCATAAACTGTACGATCCGTCAGAGTTGATCGCCATTTCGTAAAAAATATACGGACACACGAGCACTTCATTTTCCCGTGAAGCGTTACCCAAAATATCAGCCTCTTCATCGATCTCTACTTTTTCTTGCTTGAAAGTCGGCCAATAGTCGATCGCGTGTTCAACGAAGATACCGTCTGTGATATCTCCGAACGTATCGTAAAAAGCTTGCAATTGTTCAGCATTTAAAATATCGCCGTTGATCTTAATGTTCATTTCGCATTGTCTTCGGTGTTCGTAGAAAAAAGCGATGTTTTCGACAAACTTTTCGAAATCTATTTTATATCGTGAGAAGTCAGCGTATTGTTCTGCGTTCATACCTTCGACCGATATATTGATTCGATCTAACCCGGCGTCAATGATCTTTAGGCTCAATTCCGGTGTCAAAAGGGATGCGTTGGTCGTTGTATCGACGCGTTCGCAACATCCCGACTCTTTTGCGTAACGTACCATATCGGTGAAATGCGGATTCAAAAGCGGTTCTCCGTCTTTATATAAACGTATGACTTTTACTTTATCTTCAAATTGGCAAATACCGTCGATAATATTTTTATAGACTTCAAAGTTCATAACGCCGTGTCCGTGATTCGGTGTTGCGTTCATCGTATCGGAGCAACCGGTAGGGCAAAATTTGCACCTGAAATTACACGTATCACACGGGTCTATATGGATGATATACGGCGTCCTTAAAGGTATGGCGTTTTTTAATTCTTCGCTTTTGATCAGATCGATCCTCGGCTTGATCCGTGCTTTCATACGACAGCTCCTTTCAGATATTCTAACATCATATACTATTCTTTAAAAATATGCAAAAGTTTAATATAATTAAAAAAAAGTTTAATAAAATTAATATTTATATTGACTACAAAGTAAATAATATGTATAATGGCATCAATTGGGAGGTAAGGCTATGGCTTATGAATCCACTTGGTTGTCGGAACTCGATACCGAAGATATCAACTTTATTAAAAAATTTATTTTGGCGTCCGGATCTTTAAAAGAGATCGCGAAGATATACGACGTTTCCTATCCGACGGTGCGTTTGCGCTTGGATAGACTTATTCAGAAGATCGAACTTGCCGATAAAGCAAGCGACGACGCATTCATCAATCTGATCAAGAAATTGACGATCGATGAAAAAGTCGAACTCGATGTTGCGAAGACACTCATCGATGCTTATAAATCAAATAAGGAGGTGTCGGAATGATCACACCGATCATCGTACTGGTTCTAGTTTTAGTTAGTTTTGCTTTGGAAGCTGTATTGTCGAACAAGAAAGATAAAAAGCTCGGGCTTATCATCCCGATCGTGACGTTTATAGCTACGAGCATATTTTTGATCATGAATCTGGCGGACGGATTCTCATCTGTTGAGGGGTATGGTTTGTTTTTAACAGAGTACGGCAGCAGAGGCTTGTTTGCGTTTATTTTTAGAGTGGGATTTTTATATTCTCCTGTTGCAGTGCAGTTGGCAATATATTTTGTTTTTAGACATCGCTATAAAAAACAAAACGATCTTTTAAAAAACAACAAAGAGTTAAAAAAAATGATCGTGGATGATTTGGATTAGTACAATTCATATGTGGGGGTTTACAATGGAATATGCAATAGAATTAAATCAAGTTGATAAACGTTATAAAAAAGTTGTCGCTTTGGATAATCTCACAATGCAAGTACCGAGCGGTAAAGTATACGGTTTTCTCGGCCGAAACGGCGCAGGGAAAACGACAACGATCCGCATCATTACGGGACTGATTAAAGCAAACGCGGGATGTGTGAAGGTGATGGGGGAAGATGCGAAGGATAATCGATCAGCGGTTTCCGCGAATATCGGAGCGATCGTAGAGAGTCCCGCATTTTATCGAAATTTAACAGGTCTGCAGAACCTGAAAATAACCGCGGATCTTTACGGTATTGCTGAAGATCGAATCGAAGAAGTGCTGAAAATCGTTGATATGTCAGAGTACGCAAAACGAAAAGTGAAGACATATTCTACAGGCATGCGTCAACGTTTGGGTATCGCGAATGCGCTGATCCATTCACCAAAGATCTTGATCCTTGATGAACCGACAAACGGACTCGACCCGAACGGGGTAAAAGATCTAAGAAGATTGATCAAAAATTTATCGCATGATCTCGGTATTACGATCTTGGTTTCCAGCCATGTATTAAGTGAGATCGAACAGATCGCCGATCATGTCGGAATCCTAAACAATGGGAAATTAGTCGACCAGTTCAGTATGCAGGATCTTGACCTTGAGGAGCAAAGTTATCTTTTGCTTGAAGTCGATCAAAAGTCCCGGGCGGAATCTTTGTTACAGAGCAATAATATCTCTTTTGATTCGGATAAGGAGCAAATCAGAGTTTATTGCGCGAAAGAACAAAATCCGGATATCAATACTTTGATGTCAATAAATCATATCGTTGTCAGTAATATGAATTCCGTTAAAAACAGTTTGGAAGACAGATTTTTTTCCGCTGTCGGTGCAAACGACCAAGAAGTGAAAGGAGCATGACATGGTAAAACTGATCAGAAATGAATTTAAAAAGTTCAGTAATTCCTATATCAATTATGTCGCTTTCGGTGCGATGCTGTTTCCTCTCATCTTTACTTCGCTTATTTACCGCTATACGAACAGCTTTGCTTTTGAGTGGAGTACCTACCTTACAAGCCTTCATTTGTTTTACGGTATCTTCCTCGGCTCGCTGATCCCGTCGTTTATCGCGATCTTTTCTGTCTATAACGAATTCAAAGAAGGTACGATGAAGAATTTGGTTATTTCTCCGCACACGCGTGTCAAACTCATCGTTTCAAAAACGATCTATGTGATGTTGTTTATCTTTCTTTTGTACGCAGGGATCGCTGTTCTTGTCTTGTTGGCAGGGATGATCATTGGTCTGCAAACGACTTTCAGTGATGTCTTGCAAGTATTTAAACTTGTTACGTTAACCGGTATGACAACTGTTATCTTAGTCCCGATGATGATCTATTTTACGCTCGTATCCAGGAATTTTGCCGTACCTATCGTCATTACATTCTTAGCGACAGCGGTAGGGTTGCCGATCATTAACATGGGTCAATCCTATTTTTATCCGTGGTTGGTGCCGTCTAATTTCTTTTTCAGATTGGGCAGTTCGGATCCGGTCGATTTTACCATGCCGATCATCAGCCTTGTTGTGTTCACTCTTTTGTTTTTCGGGTTATCTGTGTTGAGATTCAGACGTATGGATTTTGATAAATAGCATTTTTCATTCTGTATTTTAATAATTGCATTACCGATAAAAAACGCACTTTCGTGTGTTTTTTATTTTATTACTTAAATATAATCAATAGACTTGACATAAAAGTTAACTTAAGTTAATATATATACTAAAGTAAGTTAAAAGAGGTATGCAAAATGAAAAAAAGGATTTGCAATTTTACAAATAAAAAAACATTGTCGATCGTTGCGTTTGTGACCCTCGCGCTTTACGCGATCATGTTGTTTGTGACGATACCGAAAATCCAAACAGCAACAGGCGGTATGACCATATTTGACCTTTCGTCGAAAGGGTACGATATGGCGTACGCGATCAAGTTGCTTTCAGCAATGTCACAGGATGTCATCAATTATTACAGATTCGTTCAAATACCAATCGATATGTTGTATCCCGCAGTATTGGGGTTGTTCTTCTTTATGTCTATGTGCGCACTCAATAAAAAAATAAGGATATACAAACCGCTTTACATTTTACCTGTTTTAGTCACATTTTTCGATTATTTCGAAAATATCTCGGTTTTCATCCTATTAAGCAAGGGTGCTTCGGAGATATTGGTTTATATGGCAAGTTTTTTTACCGTTATGAAGAACATATCGGTTTCGATCCTATTTATACTCTTGCCAATTCTGGTTATAAGATATATCATTGTAAGCAGGAGACAGGCAAAATCGAGCGAACAGCGTTAACGTTCTATGGAAAAATAATTTTAGTTGCCGATAAAAGATAAGGAGCAGGATATGAGTTTAAGGGATATCAAAGCCGCCAGGATCAAATTAAATATTTTGGAGCAAACGATCGATCTTATCGGTAACGGTTCGTTTAAGGATCTTTTGGTGGATGATATTTGCTTAAAAGCGGAAATATCAAAAGTAACGCTGTTTAAATACTTTTCCAAAAAAGAAGATATATTGGTTTATTTCATGAAGATTTGGTTATTCAAAAGAATCGTTGAATTGATCAATGAACCTAAAACGGGCTTGGAAGCCATCAGATATTTATTTCATGTATTGGGCGAAGAAGCAGATAGATCTCCCGGATTGATCCTCGGTCTTGTCGGCTATATCGCTAATTTAACTGAACCGCCCGAACCGCAAGAGATCAAATACGAAGAAAGGAAGATCCTTTTTCCTGAACAAGATGATTTGGATAATATAGAAATATTAAGCATAGATCAGATGTTTTTAAAACACCTTCAGGAAGCAGCGGACTTAGGCGAGATTAAATCTCAATATGTAAATGATTCTGTAGTTGAGTTGTTACTCGCTTTGTTTTACGGCAGTTCTTTGGCTGCGCATACAAGTACAGATCAAAAAATGAGTGATGTATATTCCGCTAATCTTGCGTTTGTTTTAGACATGTTGCGTTAAACATGTGTCTCATAAACACATGATCGAATCTATAAAAAAGACAATAAAGCACACTTCGGTGTGTTTTTGCTGTTATATAACTAATATTCCTGAAAATCAACAATCTGTTTGCATGAAGAAGCATGCAGGCATATAATGAAATTATATACGAATGGATGATCAACGATGAGAGCTCATCTGAGAGACATAAGCAAAAAGGAATAAAAACTATGACAGACATAATTTATCAAAACCGCAAAGACATTTCACCCGAAGATCTGCAAGATCTCTTCTTTTCCGTACAATGGGCTTCGGGAGAACATAAAGAGAAATTGGCAAAAGCCATCCGTAACTCCGATACAGTCATAACGGCATGGGACGGAGATAAACTGGTCGGATTGATCAATGCGTTGGATGACGACATCATGACTGCTTATATCCATTTCCTGTTAGTTCGACCGAATTATCAAAGCAAGGGTATCGGAAAACAGTTGGTTGAGATGACAAAAGAAATTTACCGAGATTATTTGCGCATCGTATTGGTTTCCTATGATATACAAGTGGATTTTTACAAACGTTGCGGATTTGATCGCGGAAATGAGACGACCGCAATGTTCCTGACATCCCTTGATAATTAATAACAATCAAAGCAGTTTTTGTTTGTTTATCTAAAATAATCGGAGGAATGAGCTTATGAACTATATCAATAAAAATAAAGTTAACTTGCCGCCGGGTACGCTACATTATACAGGGCACTATGCTGACGAAGAACTCAAGATAGAAGTATTGCAGTACAACACGCATGAATTCAGACGTTTCGGGATCGATGATATAGGAGAGCTTGAAGAGAATGAAAGTGATGTACGATGGGTCAATATTTCGGGTCTGAACCACATGGAGTTCCTTACGCAACTCGGAAAGCATTTTGATATAGACCGAATGAATTTGGAAGATATCATCGATGTATATCAGCGCAGCAAATTAGAGAAACGGGACCATTACTTATTTTCCATCTTTAAGATGTTTTATTTGAAACAGACAGATATCGTCAGTGAACATGTATCGGTCGTACTTTTGAAAAACATGCTGATCACTTTTCAAGAAACTTCGGATGATATATTTGAGTCGATCCGAACACGATTGGAAGCAGATGAAGGTCAAATACGGCGAAAGAACGTCGATTACTTATACTACAGTTTGCTCGATAATTTGATCGACCAATATTTTATAAGTCTTCATTTGATCGAACAACGTTTCACACAAGCCGAAATGAAGATCGTTGAACAAAAAAGCAGAAAAATGGACGAGATCTATCAGTTACGAAAAGATCTTTTATATTTAAAAAACGGGATCGATCCCGTTAAGAATATCCTGCAGACGATCATTAAAGACGATGATACATATTTTTCAAATGAAGTAAAGCAGTACTTTAACGATATTCTGGATAACACATTGCATATCATTGAATCTATCATGACGTTTAGAGAAATGGTAGATGGACTATACGAAGCGCAGGTATCAAACCGCAATGATGAGATGAACAAAACGATCATGACCTTAACGATCTTTTCGGTCATCTTCGCGCCGCTCTCATTCTTAACCGGCGTGTTCGGGATGAACTTTATCCATATGCCGCTTCTTTCTTATAAATACGCATTCATCGCTTTTGTTGCGTTTTGTTTGCTTATCGTATCGGCGATGATTGTATTCTTTATCCGAAAAAAAATGTTTTAGCATGCAGATTGTATAAATCACGAATTGATAATAGGAGTAAATAAAATGTATAAAGTTGATTTTAAAAATGTATCTACCGTCGGACTGGAATCTTCTCCCGTTGCGGATGCGCTTGCGGGACTGCGCGCAAATGAAGCGCGCTATTACATGAATAAATACAAGCATGAATTCATTGTGGAACCCGCCGAAGAAAGTCAGGAAACAGTGGCATATGTAAGTAAGATCTTAAAAGATGAGCGTGACTTGGAGTTTGCCGTAAAACCTTTGGAAACTTCAAAGTTTCAAGTGGAAGATCTGAAGATCGCGTATATCTTTTACGAAGACGGACTTTCTGTCAATGTGATGTATCATATCACAGATCCAAAGAAACGTGCGGTCGGTTTCAAACTATCGGAGGGCATGGATGTGCCAAAAGAGTTGGAAGGTAAATTCAAGTTTTCCCATATGAAATCAAAGCTTGCGGGAACGATACGCGGTTCATTCTTTGTTATCAAAGGAGAATATTAATCTATCCTTTATTAAAAAACACACATATTTATGTGTGTTTTTGCTTGTCGATGATCTTGCGTTGCATATATATCTATGACTGATCATTCTTTTTCTTGCATATAAGATTCAATTGCGTTCAGTGTTTGCTCGCTTATAACATGTTCGATCTTGCAGGCATCTGCCTCCGCGACATCCGCGTCGACTCCAAGTATTTGCGTGAGGAAATCCGTCAATAAACGATGGGACAGATAGATCATTTTCGCTTTTTCTCTACCCTCATCCGTTAAAGTTATATCTCCGTAAGGCGTATGGGTAATAAACCCCGCTTCCGTTAATACGCCCATCGCGCGACTGACACTGGGTTTTGAATAGCCGAGTTCTTTCGCGATATCGACCGACAGCACTTTGCCGTTTTTTTGTTCCAGTCTGTAAATAACTTCGAGATACATTTCCCGAGATTCTTTTGCTCGCATAGTTCACCTTACTGATTGTTTTACCAGAATCATATTAATTGTATTTTACCATATTTCATACAACATATGAAGATACTTTATTTTATTTACTTTATCTAAGTTCCGCTGTGCAATGGCAAGAGCCGTGAAAAATCAACGGCTCTTATCTTATTTCGGTGCATTATATTTTGGATCTACACACTTCAGCGTTTGAACACGCTGATCGCGAACAAGCATGTGAGGCAGGGCAACCGATACATTTAACACCTTTCTTTTTCTCTCGAATGATTTTAATGATCGCCCCTGTAAGGATCAGCACAACAATACCGAGTGTGAGCCATGTCGTTATCATAATTACGCACCTACTTTCTTTCTTTGCGTATTCAAGGATATCCTCGCTTTATTTTCACCTTTCACGATCAGCCATCCGATAAAGAATGCGATTGCCAACACGGCGATCAAGCCTGCGATAAAACCGCTTCCCAAACTACCTGTCGTAATAAGAGTTCCGACTTGATAGACGAGGAATGCCAATGTATAGCCGACCGCAAGTTGAAATCCTATCGCTCCGAATGTCCATTTTGCCGAATTTACCTCTGCACGGATCGCTCCGATCGCCGCGAAACACGGCGGCGTGAACAGATTAAATATCAGATATGAGAGCGCTGCGACCGATCCGAATGCAAAAGCTTCCGCTACGCTGTTAGCCGCACCCGTTTCACCGATAAGCGTCAGTTCTTCAACGTCGATAAAGTTTGCTATCCCGAAAGTAACTGCCAATGTGCCGACCACATTTTCTTTTGCGATAAAGCCCGTTACCGCTGCTGCGGCAAATTGCCAAATGCCGAAGCCCAAGGGTATAAACAAAAAGGCGATCGGGCTTGCGACAGAAGCGAGAATACTCGTTTCCGGAGCGGTTTCGGCGACGACTTGGAATTGCCAGTTGAATGTTTGTAAAATATGAACGATCGCATTACAGATCAAAATAACAGTACCTGCTTTGATGATGAATGCTTTTGCGCGGCTCATCATAGAGACAGCTGCGCGCTTTATGCTCGGTAATCTGTATTCCGGAAGTTCCATAATGAAATACGATTGCGATCTGTCGCCCGTTATTTTACGGATAATAACAGCGCTGAAGAGTATGATGACGATACCGAGCAAATACATCGATGTGCCGACCCATGCGTTATCAGAGAAGAATACACCCGCAAACAATGCGATGATCGGTAATTTCGCGCCACACGGCATAAAGGGGGTGAGCATTGCGGTCGTTCTTCTTTGACGTTCGTTTTTGATCGTCCTTGTTGCCATAACGCCGGGGATCGCACATGCGGTTCCGATGACCATTGGGATCACACTGCGGCCCGATAAACCGATCTTTTTAAAGAATCGATCCATAACAACGGCTACGCGTGCCATGTATCCGCAATCTTCAAATAGCGCCATCAAAAAGAACATGACCATGATCAGCGGTAAGAACCCGACCACAGCGATGACCCCGCCTATGATCCCGTCTACCAACAAAGCCGAGACGATTGGATGCACCTCATCCATCAGGCCTGCTACCCATCCTTGGAATGACTCGAGCCACCCGACGAATGTATCGGCGATCCAAGGCCCCAACCATGCTTGGGATACCCAAAATATAAACCAGATGACGCCGACGAATATAATGATACCGAGCCATTTATGCGCAATGATACGGTCCCACTTATCTTGAGTTGTTTGAGCTTGCGGACTGATTTTTTTTCGTTCAGCTTCCGCTATGATCTCTTTAACGAATTCAAACCGCGCTTTGTCCGCTTGGCGGAATTGTCGCTCGGAATGCACTTCTTTCGCACCAACGATATTCGGTGCTTCTTGTTGTCCTCGCTCCGCCGCTTCTACAGTTTTACGGATCAGTTCTTCCAAGCCGTTTCCTTTGGATTTTGCCGCAGAAGTTTCAACGACTTCGCATTTAAGATAATTTCTAAGCAGATCGATCCGAATCGTATTACCTTTCGATTTTGTCAGATCGCTTTTATTGAGCGCCACCACAACGGGTATGCCAAGTTCCAGAAGCTGCGTTGTAAAGAAAAGGCTTCGGGATAAGTTGGTAGCGTCAACAATATTGATAATGACATCAGGATTTTCTTTTAGTACAAAATCACGTGTGATGCTTTCTTCACTGGTGTACGGTGACATCGAATAAGCGCCCGGCAGATCGACCGCTAACAGTTCGTCACTATACGGATTTAAATTTGCTTTGATCTTACCTTCTTTTTTTTCTACGGTCACGCCCGGCCAATTGCCGACATGTTCGATTTTCCCTGTAATCGCATTGAACAACGTCGTCTTCCCGCTGTTCGGATTACCTGTCAGTGCTATTTTCATATCAATCCTCCTTAGAATAGTTAGGTGTTGCTAACTTATATGGTAAAAAAATGTGCTCCTCAAAAGAGCTTTCTGCGGAAGCAGTATCCTTTTTTATACGAATATCGCGTCCGCAAGTCTTTCATCAATGCTGTAGCGAGCATCCTTAACATTAATAATGTAATTGCCTTTCAGCTTTGAAATGATCGTTACTTCTTCACCGGGATAACACCCCAGTGTAAATAAGAAATCACGCATATCGTCATGCTCGGTTTTAACCGCTTCGATGATATATGTTGTGTTTGCTTGTGCTTTTGTAAGTGCCATCATAAACACCACCTTATAAAAGTTAGTTATCATTAACTTTTATAAGTTTACCATGACTAACTTTATTTGTCAATATATAAAATCATCTTTTTAAGGAAGTTTGTATCTACTAAAAGAGATTGACGGGATCAATGCAACTTGACAACTTTTTTTTGCGATGATACAATTGCTGTGTATAAAGCACTTCGGAGGTTGAGAAGGAACAAATGCGCAAATAGTTGATGAAGATTCAAAAAGATGTTACTTTGGTCTGCCGAAAAAGTCGGCAGCAATTCGTGCATCAAAAGAAATCGTTATTCAACTATATGGACGTATTGTTTCGAAAAGGATTCATTTCTTTTGATGCCTTTCGGAGGTGTTTTTTATTTTAACTTTAGAGATCAAAAATGTATTGATGGAGTACGGAGGCCGAACTTTATTTTCAATCGAGAACCTTACGGTCTATTCGGGGGAAAAGATCGGTATCGTCGGAGAAAACGGTATAGGTAAAACAACATTGCTTGATATTATCGCAGGTCGTACTTCACCTCAAAACGGACAAATCAAAAATTACGGTACGTTTGGGTATATCACGCAACAACTTACGAATATTCCCGAATATGATACCGCAACTGAAAAATATCGTTGGCAAGTGTCGGATAAGCCGCTTAGCGGAGGAGAGATAACAAGAGCAAAGATCGCAGAAGGGTTATCTACGCATGCTGATCTGTTACTCTGCGATGAGCCTACATCGAACTTAGACGAAGAAGGTATCGAGCGTCTTGAAGATGCATTGGTTAATTACAGCGGAGCTTTGCTTTTGGTCAGCCACGATCGTATGCTGATGGATAAAATTTGCACATCTGTTTGGGAAATATCGGATCAAAGCGTAAAGACTTATTCGGGGAACTACTCCGATTATACAGTTCAAAAGGAAAACGAGCGGCTGAATCAGCAAAAGGAATACGATAAGTATATTCAAACAAAAAAAGATTTGGAACGCGCCTTTCGGGATCGCAGCGATAAAGCAAAAGGTATGAAAGAACCGCCCAAACGTATGGGTAACAGTGAAGCCAGATTGCACAGGATGGAAGTCAGGCAAAAGGCGGGTAAGGTAAGCAATGCCGCAAAGAAGATCAAAAACAGGCTTGCGCGTTTGGACGTAAAAGAAAAAGTTAAGACCGAACCGCGCTATAATATGTCGATCGATCAAAACGAGAAAAAGAGAAGCAAAGTCGCAATACGAGTTCAGGATCTGAATTTTTCATATGGCGATAGATCTATGCTGAACGATATTACTTTTACCGTTAGCAGAGGGGATAAGCTATGCATTACAGGGAACAACGGAAGCGGTAAGACCACGCTTCTCAACTGTATAGCAAAAGAGGCAGATGGCGTGAAGATCAATCCAAGCGACGAAGTCGGCTATTTTACCCAAAACGGTTTTGTGCTTGACGAAACGAAAACGATCCTAGATTTTGTGATGCAAAGTAGCAAGCTACCCGAGTATATGACAAGGACTGTTTTGGCGGAACTTGGTATCAAAGACGAAGATGTGTTTAAACAAATTCAGATATTATCCGGCGGAGAGAAAAGTAAAGTCGCACTTTCGGAACTTTTGTGCAGACAATGCTCGATATTGATCTTGGATGAACCGACCAATTATCTGGATATCTACATTTTGGAAGCATTGGAAAAAATGTTGCTAAGTTACGACGGAACGCTTGTTTTCGTATCGCACGACAGACGATTCAGAGAAAAGATCGCTGATCGCACTTTGCATTTGTCAAACGGTAGATTGGAAGATGTCGGCTTACGATCATCCGAAGCGTATAGTAATCGTAACGCGGAAATCTTGCTTTTGGAGATGAAAGCCGCGCAGCTTATCGAAAAGAAAAAAGGTTTAGCTGAAGCGCAACAGGAAGAGATCGAGCAAGAATATCAAGAGACTGTTCTGAAACTAAACAGATTGAAAGATAGTTAAGATCAACGGGACAAACATAAAGAGCCGTCAAGAATGTACGGCTCTTTTGATATCGTATTATTTTAATAGTTCCAGTTTACCTTTGTTCTTTACGATGTTTTTATAATCCCATTGAATTTTTTTTGACTTTGAAAGCCAGCTCTTTAGATCCTCTCGGTCAATTTGCTCAGCTTTTGTATATATTATTTCCGCAGCTTTATGTTTACCGACAGGGCTGAGTGCTTCTTCATCGAAGGATTGACCGCTCCAAAAAAGCAGTTGCACACCTCTCTTTAGTACACTGTATCCTACGATAGGATTGTCATTTAGGAACCAAACTGGGCTTCCGTGCCATATTTTACTTTCAGCTTCGGAAAGCTTTGAGTTTATTTCTTGCATAAGAAGTTCGCATACTGCATTTTCATCTTTGTCATGAGAAAGATTGTAGGCTGAAATCTCTTTATTTTTCATAATACTCAACTTACTTTATCATATTTAGTATATATCCATAGTATAGCACTATTATTATATAATTAACAAAATACAAATTTGATTTTACCTGTCCGATAATGGTATAATCTTGTAGTAATCATACTATATAGGGGGAATAGGTGCGCATATTTAAAAACAATAAGGCATTCACTTTGGTTGAGATGATCGTTATCATCGTAATTATAGGGATCTTGGCATCGATCGTGATACCGCGATATAACGCAATGGTAGAACGTGCACAACATGCGGTTTTGCAAGCAGGTGTCAACAACTCATTTTCATATTTACTGGCGCAATATTACTTGGAAGATTTTGACGATGAGCATTTCTTCACGTATAAAAGGAATCAATCCACAGGCGGAGAAGAATACTTCTCGCGTTTTTTGGAAGTGGAATGGGAAGCGCTGAACGGCCCCGGTGATGATGACAACTCCAATGTTGTACTGGTCGCGAACCCTATCAGTAAGAAAGAGGGTATCGTCAATTGGGACAATCCAACGGGATTAAGTGAGTTATATCAACAACAGGCGGTCTACATCACAAACAGCAGCTCAGCATCTTATACGGTCGGTGAGCGGCGGGTCGTAAGCGATTGCTATAAAGGCGCGATCATCATATGGTACGATGCTTCATACGCTTCGAATATCTATGTGTATTATGTCGATTCCGATGGCATGCAATCCGAATTCTATCAAGTGTTGCACCGATAGGAAGTATTTGAGTTTAAAAAATACAATACTGACTATAATAAAAAACACACATCTGTGTGTTTTTTTGTTTTGACATAAATAACAGAGCGGGTAAAGAATTGCATGAAGTTATCGCATTAATAATATTTCTCAATCCCCCCAAAACCGATCTGTTTATTCTGCTTAGTCTTATTGATGAAATTTTGAAGTCGCTTTTTAAATTCATTGGGGCGTGTGCGCGCGTCGTCGATGTAAGCGATACGGATCCTTTTGTAGGTCTCCGAGAATCGTTTATAGTTTTCCCACACAGTTTTGTCTTCTTTCAAAGTCTCGATGATATCTTTCGGATATATAAACTCTTCCGCAGCGATCTCTTTGGCTTTTTCAATTTGTGAAGCGTGCAGTAAATTGTTTTCCAAGAGCCACTTCATCCGTTCTTTGTTTTGCTGAGAATAGCTGCTTTTCGGGTTTCTCGGCGTGAAACGCTGTATGCTGTTATCGGCATCCAGAGATCTGATCGTGCTGTCGATCCAACCGAAACATAACGCCTCTTCCACCGCATCGTTATAAGAGATACGAGGCTTTCCCGACGCTTTTTTGGGATACACAACCCAAATACTTTTTTCGCTATCAAAGTGTTTCTTCAGCCATGCGCGCCAGTCTTTCCGATTTGTTACATAGAGTGTGCTCGGTTCATTCATCATAAACAGATATTTCGCTCCTGTATAAATTCTGTTTCATTATAACATGTTTAAGAATAAGGGAACAATCAACATCAATGTTATTGTATACATTTATATTGTTGAATTAAATTAATATGATATAATTATCAAAAAAGGGTATTCATGGGGGTTGCATATGAATGTTGATTTTAAAAAAGAATTACATGATAAAAATATTAATTTTCTGATAGGTTCTGGAGCTTCACATGGAGCACTACCTACTTTAGAAACAGAGATAAAAAAAGATGGTAAAAAACTTTCTTTTGAAGATATTGTATGTTCGATAGAAGATGAAAATAAACCAGAACTATCACAGCTTATGTTTTTGGAGAATTATTATAAAAAAATAATTCTACCTTCATGTGGTATTGATATTACATCTGCTACTGCTAAACCGGTGCATGATAACTATAAAGAATTAATTAAATATATTGTAAGCTTGATAAGTTTGAAAAAAATAAATGATAACAAAAGATGTAATATATTTTCAACGAATTATGACAGCTTTGTTGAAGATGCTGCAGATGTGTTAATACAGGATAAACAAAATTTTATATTGAATGATGGATGTTCTGGTTTTAAAAAACGAACACTTAGTGCCAGTAATTTCAATATTCAAGTCAACAACATCGGGATTTTTGATTCATTTAAATCCGAGATACCTATCATAAATTTGATCAAATTTCACGGCTCGATTTATTGGCAAAAGAATGAAGAGATTATCATTAATGATTATAACAATACAACGCATATTGAACAGGCAAATATAGACTTATCGAAACAATATTTAACGGGGTTAAAGACTTTTGATGAAATTAAAGCCATAGAACTTGAGACTGAAGATAAAGAGAAATTAAAAGATTTTTGGGATAAGTATGTTAGAATTCCTATTGTAAATCCAACTAAATGGAAGTTCAATGAGACTGTATTTGAGCAACACTACTATCAAATGCTAAGGCAATTAAGTTATGAATTAGAAAAAAAGAATGTGTATTTAATTGTTTTCGGCTTTTCCTTTAAAGATGAGCATATCTATGATTTGATAAAACGCTCACTACTTAATCCCCAATTATGTGTCTATATCTTTTGCTATAATAAAGACGACTTAGAAGATATGAAAACTAAATTCGCAGAATATAAGAATATCTTTATTGTTTTTAAACATAAAAAGAATAGAGAAAGCGTAATAGAAAAATTGGATTTCAAGATATTCTTAGAAATACTTAAAGGTAAACAAAAAGAAGAGACTTGGACGGTGGAACAACAATGAGTGTACAAGTTGGGTTTGTGTCCTCAGTACAAGGGACAAATATTATTATTCAGATGGATGAAGATTGCAATAAAATTTTATATCGATACAATGGGGAACTGTACCACGGTGTTGCGATAAGAGAATACTTATCGATCAAAACAGGCATATATGACATTGTCTGTAGAGTTGAGGGAGAATATTTAGACGAAAAGTATTTTCAAATAAACGCACAAGAGGAAAAGGAATATATAAGAAGGGTACAAGTGAAACCAATTGGTTATATAGAAAACGAGGAATTTAAAGAAGGTGCAAGGCATTTACCTATGATTATGGATAATGCATATCTGATGACTGATAAAGAGTTATCAAGTATTTATAATAATCCAAACATCAAATATGCTTATCTTATTGGTAAAACACTAACTGATGATGTCCCTTTTAGTGTAAATTTTAATGTTCTTTTCAATAAACATATCGGTGTTTTCGGAAATACAGGAAGTGGGAAATCAAATACATTAACAAAGCTTTATACAAATCTATTTATAAAGTTTAAAGATAAGATAAAGGATAAAAGTTACTTTGTTTTATTTGATTTCAATGGTGAATATACAGGTAAGCAAATACTTGATGACCAAAGAAATAAAAATGTTATAAAGCTCAGCACAAGAAATTCAGAAATTCAATCAGACAGAATTGAAATCGAAGAAGATTGCTTTTGGGATGAAGATATATTAGGTTTAATGTTTAAAGCCACATATAACACGCAGCGACCATTCTTGAAGAATTTAGTTCAAGGAAGAAAAAAATATCATGATAAAGATAGCTTGTCCAATTATTATAATGTAACAGTTCATAATTTCGCAGAAAGCACAAATCAAAAAAAAGAAATTAAAGAATTATTCTTGAGTATAGTTGCATTAATTGATGATTGTTTGGAGAGTGATTTTCCTGAGTCTGCAAAAAGCACATTGGAAAATCTGCATTGGCATAGTCAGCAGAACTCATATTACTTTAAAAGAGGTAATGAGACATCTTATTTCAATGAAGATAGATTTAAGAGCTGGTTTAAAGATGAGCTTAGTTGCACGGTAGATCTAAATCAATTATTATTTGTAGATGAATTATTAGTAAGGGCTTATCTTCAATTGATTAATGGTTTATTGAAAGGCGCTGTCCAATTTGATCATATCCATCCTTTAATAAATAGAATAAAAGCATTAAAAAATAATATTCAGAATGTTATTAAACTAAGGGATGATAATAGAGAAACTAATGAAAGTGTAGTAGGAACAAATCCGTTGTTACAAGTTATATCGTTTCGGAAATGTAACCAAGACATAAAGAAGGTTCTTCCTTTAATTATCGCAAAATCATTTTATGAAAATCATAAGCAATATAGTGAAGGTGGGGAGATTAAAAAGACGTTACATTTTATAATCGATGAAGCCCATAACATATTATCGTATGAATCAACCCGTGAAGAGGAGAGTTGGAAAGACTACAGACTAGAGTTGTTTGAAGAAATTATTAAAGAGGGAAGAAAGTTTGGTGTTTTCATGACTATTTCTAGTCAAAGGCCTGCAGATATATCGCAAACGATAATGTCGCAATTCCATAATTTCTTTATACATAGGCTTGTCAATGATAGGGATTTGGCTTTATTAGATAATGCTATCTCATCGCTTGATAAAGTATCAAAAAGTCAAATACCAATTTTACCAACAGGTGCGTGTATTGTTACGGGAACATCTTTTGTTGTTCCATTTATAATCCAAATCGACCGGATCGATGACATTGAGTTTCGACCTGATAGCGACGATGTGGAGTTGGTTAAATTATGGGAATTAGATGTTTAGCAAATCAAAAAAACACACATCCGTGTGTTTTTTGCTTTTACTCAAATGGCGGAGAGGGTGGGATTCGAACCCACGTGGGATTTCTCCCAAACTGATTTCGAGTCAGCCCCGTTATGACCTCTTCGATACCTCTCCGTATATTATTGTAAGGCTTGAATTTCAGCCTTAATCATAAAAAGACAGTATCCGCTGTCTTTAATGATCAAATGGTGGAGGGAGATGGATTCGAACCATCGTAGACTCCGTCAACGGATTTACAGTCCGCCCCCTTTAGCCACTCGGGCATCCCTCCATGTGATAGTTTAAAAAATGGTGACCCCTAGGGGATTTGAACCCCTGTAACCGCCGTGAAAGGGCGGTGTCTTAACCGCTTGACCAAGGGGCCACTTATATGCTGCGAAGTCATTTCGAGCGTACCTTTTTTATTATACATGAAAAAAGGTAAAAATCAAGCTATATCGCAAAAAAGATGACAGGACTTTCATCCGCCTATTGCTCGTTTCCGTGCGGTTTTATTACATACGTGAAACTTGAAAATCCTTTCATAATATTCGATTCCATATTATAATGAAAAGAAACTATACCAATGGGAGACCGTGATGGAAAAAGTCGTTTTATCCGTTGACTGCGGGACACAGAGCATTCGTGCTTTGCTGTTCGATCAAAAAGGAAATCTTCTGTATAAATACAAAAAAGCATTTCCGCCTTATGAATCCGAAGAACCCGGCAGGTTTGAAGCCGATCCGAAGATGTTTTATGACGCGATGGTCGAAGTGTGTCAAGGCGTTCGCGCGATGGACGAAGAAGTCTACGCGGCTGTTGAAGCGATATCCGTTACGACTCAGCGTGACACGAGCATCATCGTGGACGAAGACGGAGAACCGATCCGTAAGGCGATCATATGGATGGATAACAGAAAGGCGGAAGGATTTAAATCCGTCAACCCATTTTACAGATCGATCTTCACGGTCGTAAAAATGCGTAATATCATCGATACGATACGTGAGACATCGCATATGCATTGGTTGCAACAGAACGAGCCTGAAAATTGGGAGAAAGCGCATAAGTTTTTGTTGCTGTCTTCCTATTTGAATTTTCGATTGACGGGAGAATACAAGGACAGTGACGCATCTCTCGTGGGACATATTCCTTTTAATTATAAGACGCGCAAATGGGACAGTCGTTTCGGCGTGAAATCTCAGATCTTTTCGATCAAGCGAAACATGCTTCCCGAGCCTGTGCCTTCTTGCACGGTCATGGGATCTCTAACCGAAGAAGCCGCAAAGGATTTATCACTACCCAAGGGGCTTAAAGTGATCGCTGCGGGTTCGGATAAGGGGTGCGAGACCGTAGGAGTCGGGTGTCTCGACAATTCATACGGCAGTATCTCCTTGGGTTCCCAAGCAACGATACAGACGACGACAGAAAAATACTATGAGCTTGATCCGTTTTTCCCACCGTTCGCGTCCGTAAAACCGAATGCGTTTAATCCCGAGATATCACTTTACCGCGGGTTCTGGTTGGTCAAATGGTTTGAGGAAGAATTCGCAAACGAAGAAATGATCGAAGCAGAGCGCACGGGTAGGGACCCGCTTGATATATTGAACGATCATTTAGACAATATCCCTGTCGGTTGCGACGGTTTGATCTTACAGCCGTATTGGGGAGAAGAGCTCACACGTCCCGGAGCGAAAGGATGCATCTTAGGTTTCGGAGACAAACACACACGCATCCATTTATATCGCGCGATCATTGAAGGGATCGGTTACGCGATGTTGGACGGTATCTTAAAAATTGAGCGAGTTTCAGGACAGCGATTGGAAAATATCGCGCTGTCGGGTGGCGGCTCACAGAGTGATGCTATCTGCCGGATCGCTGCGGATATCTTAGGTAGGAAAGTTTACCGCGTGCAGACTTATGAGACCAGTGGTCTCGGTGCAGCAATTGCAGCCTTTGTGGCGTTGGGTGTGCATCCCGATTTTGATTCCGCCGTGCAGGCAATGGTACACCCGAGCGAATACTTTGAACCCGATTCGATCAACCGCCGAAAGTATATGCTGATTTACGAAAATGTTTATAAAAACATGTATAAGAAATTAAAGCCCGTGTATAAATTGATCACGAAGACACTGAATGATGTCGATCTGATCACGCGGGAAAATATAGAAAACGCCGTTAAGAAAAACGAAGAAACTTTCAAAGATAAAGTATCCGACGCGTTTGTCGATCAGATCATCATCGATGCGGGAAAGATCGCGGCGCAAGAAGAACAAGAAGAGGAAAGCATTGAAGAAGAATGACATACTAACAGTCGATATCGTTGAAAATATCAGCATGTCCAAAAGCTTGGCGTTTACGGATGAAGGCAAACGGATCGTGATCCGCGGCGGATACAAGGGACAAAACGCGGATATTCGCATCGTTAAAATGCGCGCCAAACGTTTGGAAGCTGTGATCGAAGCGGTCAATAAGCACGCACCCGAAGAAACAACGCCGTTGTGTTCCGACTTCGGTCGTTGCGGCGGTTGTCGTTTTCAAGATATCACGTATGAACATCAACTGAATTTAAAACAAGAATATGTAAAGAATCTATTTGATAAGGCAAGTATCCCTTACGAAAGTTTCGAATCGATCCTACCGTCTCCCGATGTGTGGCATTACCGCAACAAGATGGAGTTTTCGTTCGGAGACGAAGTCAAAGACGGGGAGCTTACGCTCGGCATGCACGAGAAAGGCAAACATCACAGCATCCTTTCTCTTTCGGACTGTAAGATCGCTCCCGAAGATTTCTCTGTTTTACTTCGCGCTACACAAGACTACTTTAGAAAGACGGGCGATCCGTTTTATCATTCGTACAACAAAGAAGGTTTCTTGAGGCATTTGGTGCTTCGTCAAGCATTCGGTACAGAGCAGTTACTCATCAACTTAGTCACAACAAGTGGGCGCACACTGGATAAGCAAGCTTTTGTCGATATGGTTTTGGCCTTACCGTTGTCGTCCGAGATAGCGGGTATATTGCATACGGTGAACAATTCGCCGTCGGATGCTGTCAAACCCGAGAGTATTGAACTGCTTTACGGCAAGGATTTTATTATGGAGTCTCTTTGTGGGCTCAACTTTCAAATATCGCCTTTTTCATTTTTTCAAACAAACACACGCGGCGCGGAAGTGCTTTACAATAAAGTGAAAGACTATGTCGGAGACGCGGACGATAAAGTCCTCTTTGACCTATATTGTGGTACGGGTACGATCGCGCAGATCCTGTCCGATAAGGCAAAAGCGGTATACGGTATCGAGATCGTTGAAGAAGCTGTTGAGGCTGCGAAGATGAACGCGGAGAAAAACGCGATCGACAATTGCGTTTTTATATGCGGTGATGTGCTTGAAAAAGTGGAGGAACTTGACGTAAAACCCGATGTTATCGTGCTTGATCCGCCGAGGGCGGGCATCCATCCGAAAGCGATCGACAAGATCATTTCGTTCGCGCCCTACACATTCGTATATGTCAGTTGCAAAGCGACTTCGCTGATCAACGATTTGCCCAAATTCCTCGAAGCGGGTTATACGATAAAACGCATCTGTCCCGTGGATATGTTCCCGCATACGGAGCACGTGGAGACGGTTTGCCTTTTAGAACGTTCTGTATAGAGGATCAAGAATATATGAGAAAATTAAGTGGGGGTAAAAGGAATGGATAAAGAGAATAGTGATTTTGCAAAGTCAAGTAAAGTGAAAGATAAGAAATCCGAAGTGATTGACGGTTATACAATAAAATATCATGCAAACGGATTGACTGTTTGGTCGAAAGGGAAAATTGTCGATGGACAACCCGATGGTTATTGGGAATGGTATAGGATCGATGGAACGATAAAACGCTCAGGGTATTTTGATAACGGAAACCCCGTAGGCGAGTGGATCACATATGACAGTAAAGGTGAGATATATAAGACGACGCAATATGATAAATGAGAATATAAATTATACTAAAAAGTACCAAAGGGATCACTATACCATAACAACATCATCTCTCAATCGTTGGTAAGATTATTCAGGATTTAGATCATATAAATAAATTGGAAGGTGTAATTATGAAAAAGATCAGCTTGATATTTGCATTAACTTTAGTTCTTATTTTGTCTGTTCCTCAAGTTATTTTTGCGAATATGGTAGCCCCCGATGATCCGGATATCGGTTCGTCTGTAACCTTTGAGAAAAACGATACGATCTCAGTATTATCGGAGGTGTTGGATATTACGGTCAGCGGTTCGCAGGCGCATATTGTTGCGACATACAGGATGAAGAACACGTCCGATAAAAGCATTACCACAAAATCGATGTTCCTTTCTCCGAATATTGAAAACAGTGATGTAAAGGTCGTAGTGAATCATAAAGACGCGTCTTTTACGGTTGAAAGTTATGCCTTATATTACGACACGGAAATCCAAACGGATGATTGGCAATATGCCGTGCTTACAGAGGATGAGGACGCATACTCTTACGGCGAACAGACAGTTGACAGTATCACGTTCGAGATGGCTTTTACGCCGAATGAAGAATATGATGTGGTCGTTTCTTATGATTATCGACTCGGCGGATACCCGAACTCGAATTCTGACATTAAAGAAGGCGAAATCTACTACTATCTTAAACCCGCGGCTATGTGGAAAGATTTCTCAAGCTTAACGATAAACCTGTATCTTGACAAAGATATGCCTGTTGTAAAAAGCAGCAATCTTGAATTTGAAGAAATCGACACACGCATTTACCGATATACTTCGGATACATTGCCTGATGAAAACCTGAAAATTTTCATAGACCAAAATGGGTGGCAAAACTTTTGGAGCTCATTTAGAAACCCATATTTTTGGATGGCGGCGATCATGATCATACCGCTCATCTTATTCGGTCTTTTGGTTGTCATATTGATCGTTCGACGTGTCCGTAAAAAGAAGAGAGAATCACAAGAATAAAAGATTTGTGCGTTGCGTGATCGAATGTGTCCGCACCATGAGAATGTCCCTTTATAAGGAATACTTAGTGGAGATGGAAAGTAGAAAACATTGAGTCATAATAGGAATGCAACTGTCAACATCAGGGAATAACTGTTACGTGGATACTTACTAATAAATACACAACTGTTAGAAACAGCATGCTACTATTTCAATTCTCTTTTAGAAATACTCAACGTTTTAAAAGAAAGGTGTTTGAATATTATGTTTGAAGCTATTCGAGAATGGGTCACGTTTGCCGCCGATGTCTGTATTTTATTGATTACTATTTATACATTTGTAATAACTTTTGTATCAAAAAAAATCAAAGTCTTAGCTTTCTCTGAATCTCATTCGATAAAGAATGGAAATAATTTTTCGGTGGTTATAGAAAACCGATCACTATCACCTCAAGTTATAGAAAGCATATATATGATTTATGAAAATACATATAAGATTGAGCTTAAGAAGTTTGATGTTCCATTGATATTAGAATCGTTTAAGGCGCTTAAAGTACAATCAGATAATTTTTCGTTTACTGCTCCATCTTTACCTACACTAATGGCGACTAAAATTACGTTTGAGATAACAACATCCCGTAAGCGTATATATTTACGATTCAATAAAAAAACTGATAAAGTTACGCCAGATATGAAGAAGATTCATTATAATGTAACAAAAGTAATAAATACATATAATGGTAAAATTATACCCCAAGGCGCAAAATTTGCATTAAACGTTTCAAAAGAAGACTGGAATGAAACTGTTTTTGTTTTTTCATCTGGTATGATGACAGATGAAATTTTAGGTGTCAACGCCATACCAGTAAAAGTAGTGCAAGAAAAGGAAAGTTTAACTAATTTTTTAGACAATTGGCTTAAACCAATTGGTATAGAATATTATATAGATATGTCTCTGCGTGATCTTTCAGCGCAATAATTAATAAATAAGTAATTGACCGAATCTATTTTATTTCCATCGAAGTGAAGATGAAGCAATGATGTTGTTTTAAGTTCATCTCAGGTATCTTCAAGGACGTTAATCAATTTAACTTAAAGGAGAAACCCATGAACATCAAAAAAGTCACGGGAAATAAAAAAGAATACTTAGAGCTTCTGCTGCTTGCAGACGAGCAGGAAAACATGATCGATAAATACCTCGTAAGAGGAGATATGTTTGTCCTCGATGACGACGGCGTTGTAGCCGAATGTGTCGTTACGAAAGAAGCCGACGGTATATACGAGATCAAAAATATCGCGGTAAAACCCGACATGCAAAGACGCGGTTACGGACGAGCGTTGATAGATTTTGTATGCGCTTATTATCCCGACTGTAATACCATGCTGGTCGGTACGGGCGATACGCCATCTTCTTTGACGTTCTATCGCAAGTGCGGGTTTACGGATTCGCACCGCATCAAAAACTTCATCAAAGAGAATTACGACAAGCCGATCTTTGTGGACGGTAAACAGCTTATTGATATGGTCTATTTAAAGCGGGAACTGTAATATGTCGCTTATATGATATTCACGTTCTATTGGAGGACAAATGAGTCAAACGATCAACATTAGAAATGAAGAAGAAAAGGATCATCAAATCGTTGAAGATATGACGAGGAGAGCCTTTTGGAATCTATATATCCCCGGGTGCGTCGAACATTATTTGGTGCATATTATGCGTTCTCACGAAGATTTTATACCCGAGTTGGACTTTGTGATAGAGGTCGATGGTCAAATCATCGGTAATGTCATGTACACAAAAGCGAAACTGGTTGACGAAAACGGAGAAGAAAAAGAGATCCTTACGTTCGGTCCCGTTTGTATAGCGCCCGAATACCAAAGAAAAGGATACGGCAAACAATTATTGGAGTATTCTTTTAAGCAAGCTAGTTCTATGGGTTATGATGTGATCGTGATCTTCGGCAACCCGTACAATTATGTAAGCCGCGGTTTTAAGAGCTGTAAGAAATATAATATTTCTCTTGCAAATGGGAAGTGTCCGTCTGCAATGATGGTCAAAGAACTGAAACCGAACGCGTTGGATGGGCGAAAATGGTTTTATTATGATAGTCCGGTCATGCAGATAGACGAAAAAGACGCTGAGCGTTTTGACGCGTCTTTGGAACCAATGGAAAAAGGATATCAGCCGAGTCAGGAAGCGTTTTATATCAGCAGTCATT
Organism: uncultured Anaerofustis sp.; assembly: GCA_963674555.1. Taxonomy (GTDB): domain Bacteria; phylum Bacillota; class Clostridia; order Eubacteriales; family Anaerofustaceae; genus JBGMEA01. Next base: position 1,791,584 of record OY771429.1, read on the forward strand.
CTGTTGTGCAGTGATCATTTCTTGATCATATATGTCGAGTTTATCGATATGTTTATTTGGTACGGATGATTTTGAAACAGTAATTATCAGAAAAGATCGAAGGTGTTCCTATTGGGAAAAGCAGTCTATGACGAAGAAATTAAAGATATGTTGGAATCGTTTTTGTTGGATATCCCAATTGTAGTACCCGGTAAAATGTTCGGATATCCTGCTTATTACGTGAATAAAAAACTTTTTGCTTGTGTCTATGGGAATGGCGTAGGTTTAAAAGTGCCGTCAGATATGGCTGAGAAGCTTCTCAAAAAGGAAGGGATCATACCTTTCACACCCATGGGCAGAAAAAAAATGAGAGAATGGATCCAGATCAATCGACAGTCTCCGCAAGATTATTTGCTTGACAGGGCGATATTTGAACGATCGATCGAATTTGTTTCGGCATTGTAAGATCGTACATAAAATTAAATTATACTAAATCCTATGAAATTTATGATATAATTTAATTGTAAGGATATCTGCGGTAAAAGCAGATGTCCGATATGAAAATATGCACAAATAGAAAGGAGAATTATTATGCCGGATTTTGGACAACCGTTTTCAGGCCTAGCAAAAGACAAGAAGCTTACTGACGCGGAACTGATCAGAGCCATTCGATTCATGATCTCAGCCGAATACGAAGCTATACAGCTTTATATGCAACTTGCGGAATCGATCGATAATAAACTGGCTATCGAAGTGCTCAAAGATATCGCTGATGAGGAGCGCGTACATGCGGGAGAATTCCTGCGACTTCTTCATGAATTGGATCCCGAAGAAGCGAACTTCTATCAAGAAGGCGCTGAGGAAGTAGAAGAAGAAATAGAGAAGATGAACGGGTAGTTACAGGAAACAAGTGAGGCACTCTGCGTTAATTTCGCTGAGTGCTTTATTTATGTTCAGACTTTTCGGTATGATATACTTGACATAAGAATGATAACTGTATTTATACTATTATTAACGAAAAGAAATAGTAATTTGCCTATTGTTAGGTAATTCGATCTGGGATAAATATAAGATATATCATTGAGATACTTCGGATAGTATTATGAGGTTTTAATCGAGAATGAAACGTAAAAAACGAATCATTTCAGTTTTGATATTAACAATATCGATCGTCTGCAGTGCGATCTTTATCCCTTGGATGAGTGTGAGAGCCTTGTTCACGCCTTTGCCGGATACGGTTCAAGAGCAAGTTGAGGCTGCAGAAAAGCTCGGTTTGGACGGCATCATCGTTTATGTCGATCAAGGATCTAAAGAGCCTGTCTTTTATACCGCGGGTTTTGCGGATAGAGATGCGCAAGTTGCGATCGATCAAGATGATCTGTTTAAGATAGCAAGTATCAGTAAATTATATATCGCGGTCGCCGCTGTTAAATTGATCGACGATCAACTTTTATCGCTGGACAGTACGCTTGCACAGCTCTTGCCCGAACTGGATGGGCGTATCGAATACGCAGATGTGATAACTCTAAGGATGATGCTTCAACATCGTAGCGGTATCCCAGACTGGATCAAAGATCCTGAATTTCCGTGGGACAGATCCGTTACGGGTGTTGACGAAGTTTTGGCGTTTGCATTAGACAAGCCTGCGGATTTCGAGCCTGATGCCCGCTACGAATATTCAAACACGAATTATTTATTGATCGGGAAGATCATTGACAAAACACTCGGATACAGTTATAAAGAATATATCCGTGAAGTGATTTTGGAACCGCTCGGTTTGACGCACACATATGGTTCTTTGAGTGAGGCGGGTGCTGATAATGTTATCAGTGGCTATACGGTTGAATATGACGGAGATGTAAAGCTGCTTGATTTTGTGGCTCCGGGTGGGTCGATGGTCGCAACGGCCGAAGATGTCGGGATATTCATAAGGGCGCTAAATGACGGGTCTTTACTTACCGATGAAGAACAAGCACTTTATTCATCCGTTTATGTGTACGGACATACGGGGTTATTGCCGGGTTATTCAAGCATCGCGGAATATCATGCGGATATCGATACAGTCGTCGTTCAGTTTGTGAATACGAGCGGTGGGGAAACTTGGTCGGTGACACAGATCATGTATAACCGAATCGTAAAAATATTGCGCAAACAAGATAAACAATAATTCATAAAATCCGTTTTGAAAAAAACTTTAAGGATAATGTTATGAAACAATTGCAATTTTCGATTCAAATAAATCGCCCAAGTGAGAGAGTGTGGCAAACGCTTTGGAACGACAGTACATTTCGTGATTGGGCGGGTATTATCGATGAAGGCACCTATAAAAAAGGCGTTATGCAAGAAGGAAATGAAATACAGTTTCTTTCTTCCGTAAACGGCTACGGTGTGACGAGCTTGGTTGAAAAGCTTGATCCGAATCATTTCGTGCAATTCAGACACGCCGCAGATACAAAAGAAAAGGGACGACAGTTGCGCGATAAAGAGTGGACAGGGGGAACGGAGAGTTATTCCCTTAAAGAAACAAACGGAGTTACGACATTGACCGTTGAGATCGAAGTTCCGCAGGAACAAGAAGAGACCTTTACTGTCAGATTCCCAAAGGCATTAGAACGTATTAAAATTTTAGCGGAACAAAGTGAGTAAATATTATATTAAGTTGCTAGTATAGCTTTATGCTTAACTATAAAATAAATTTTAGGAGTGTGATATATGAAAAATTACGAACATAAGGAGATTGTGCGCTGACCGGGAGGTTGCGTAAGATCTTAAACACGACCTCCCAATAGGAATTTTATATTCTTAAAGGAGGACAATCCCATGTACAGGGAAGACAATAAAAAATCTACTCATAAGGGATATGATCGGACAAATGTTTGCAAGGATTCGTTTACATGCAAAGTGTGCGGAAAACAAGTTGTTCCGCAAGGTTCGGGAACAAATCACCGAAACCATTGCCCCAATTGTATTTCGAGCATCCATGCGGATAACGAACCGGGTGACCGTCAAGCCGATTGCGGCGGAGTCATGGAGCCGATCTCAGTGTGGGTAAGGAAAAACGGGGAATGGGCTGTTATACACCGATGTCGTGTGTGCGGTAAAATAAGTTCCAACCGTATAGCAGCTGATGATAACCCTATGAAACTTTTATCTATCGCTGTAAGACCCCTTGCTTCACCGCCGTTTCCAATCGAACGCATTGAAGAAATGGTAAGTTTTATCGCTAAAGACGAACAGAAAAACATTTATTAAATTGAGAAACCTCATAGAGTATTTTAAAAAAGATGCTTATGAGGTCTCTTTTTTTGTAACAGCAAATCGCATTATTTTATAGTGACTTGTTTGTAATAGTTTGAAAGAATATAATGTATATAATAAGTGATATCTTTTTGGAATGCAATGAATATGCTCTCTTGAGGAAGGGGGATCTATGGAAATAAAAGAATATAATAAAGTCGATGAAACTTTGCTCTTTGATATGCTGATGGCTGAAGGTGATGAATGGAGTGATTATTACAGTTCGGAAGGCAGCAAGAGATATATCATGGCACTTGCATCAAGCATAGTATATGTTGCATATGATAACAATATCTTATGTGGATACGTGCGTTGTCGTGGAGACAATGGTTTCGGAGTGTATATTTATGACTTGCTCGTAGAGAAATCTTATCGTGGAAATCAGATCGGTAGAAGTCTGATGGAACGTGTCTGTCAGGATCATTCAAATCAAACTGTTTATGTGATGAGTGATGTGGACGCATATTACGAAAAACTCGGATACAAAAAAGCGGGGTCAATATTTCTTGTTAAACGCCGGGAACAGATATGACCAAGCCGACTTATGACAAATACTATGAAAAACCCGATTACTTCGGGAAGCCTTATATAGGTCTAATAGATTTTTTTAAAAATCACAAACCCAAAGGTATGGTTTTGGATCTTGGATGCGGACAAGGCAGAGATGCTTTAGCGTTGGCACGATTGGGTTACAGCGTAAAAGGTGTCGATATCTCGAAAGTCGGCGTCGATCAAATGATGCGGATTGCCAAAAAAGAAAGCCTGAATATTACGGGCGAAGTAGGTGATGTTTTCGCCTACCCGATAACGGACGAATTTGATATCGTGCTTCTTGATTCTATGTTGCACTTTTATAAAAATGATATCGAAAAAGAGGCCGAATTCGTTAAGCGAATATTATCGGAGTTAAAAGTCGGAGGCATTTTTGCGAACTTTATGCTCAAAGGTAACAAAAGAGAAGGGTATTTGAAAGCACTCATTCAACAGGATCAAGCCTATACACGGGATATCCTTTGCGATGACTATACGGACTATCCTGAGTCAGGTTCGCAATATCATATGTATATAGCTAAAAAAGCTGTTTCGAAATAAGCAGTAAGAAGTAAGATATTTAATGAAGATAGAAGGAGACATTTCAGTGGATAAAGAATTTACGGATGAACAACTGAAGGAGCAACTCGAAAAACGCGCAACGCAAGCGGAAGAGTTGTTGAAAGACGAAGACAAAATGGAGCGCTTTCTGGAACGCTTTGAACGCAAGCTTAAGAAAGTGCCCGCTGTCGGCAATAAATTGTCAAATCTACCCGTGTTGGTCTCATTGATACGTGCATACGTAAAAAAAGACTATCGAGATCTTCCGATCGGAAGTATCATAGCGATCGTAGGTGCGTTGATCTATTTTGTTTCCCTGATCGATATATTGCCCGATCCGATCCCCATTTTTGGGTATGTGGACGATGTGGCGGTATTTGGATTCGTTTTAAAAATGGTGGAAGATGATGTCACGGAATATAAAGAGTGGCAAAAGAAAAACGGGAAAAGAGCGCTCGAAGATTGAGAACGACAAAAATAAAAACACCCGACCATTACGATCGGGTGTTTTTATTTGTTCTTTATCAGGTCTTTCAATCGATCAGACGATCGGTTCAAAGTAAAGCATGGGTTCAGCTGATGAAGTATCCGATTGATACGGCAACAGCAAAGACTGATCGACACTCAGCGGAACGGTATTGTTTTGCAGTAAAGGTTTGATAACAAAAGTACGCAAGAAGCTGTACTCTGTATTTTCATATGCAAGCTTACTCAATTCTACCGTTACAAGGCAGGTGTCAGATTTATCGCCCACGGTGCAGGTAATAACTGCTGTCCCGACGCTTTCGCCGTGTACTTTCCCGTTTGCGTCCACTGTCGCGACGGATTCGTCGCTGCTCGTCCAAATAGGTGCGGGCGTGGTGCTCGGCGCTATCGTACAAGTAAGCTGTGTGCTTTCCGTTTCGGTTTCGCCTCCGATATACAGAGTTGAAGCAGAAGCGTTCAGTTTAACGCTGACAGGGGAGAATCGCAATAAGGATACGGTATTCCCGCTGTAAACGATCGTCCTTAATTGCGCGTAAGAGATGTCATGTATCTGGATAAGGTTATCGGAAGCCCAATTGGCGTCCAGTACGCTTACTTCTTCGTTCTCTTCATCATTTGCGACGAAGATCATCGAGTGCGGGTTTCCGCCGCCGCCTCCGTAGCAGAAGACATCGCCGGGTTGCGCCGTTGTGTACAGTTCTTCAAGTTCGCTTGTCGATCGTGTTGTCATGACGGTGTATAGTTTGTCTGACTTCGTTGTTCCGTTGTCGTAATTCCAAGTAACTTCATATAAGTTTAAGTCATAAAGCTCTGCGAATGCTCGTCTTGCGAAGCCGTAGCATTGGCCTGTGCCGTTATAGCGAGCGTTCGTGTTTAGTTCATCGATCTTGCTCAGTACCGTTTCAGTGTCCAATGTTTCCGCCGATACGCTTTTTGCGAACGGTAAGCTTATGAAAAGCAGGCCCGCGAGCAGAAAGATCGATAATAGTTTCTTAATCACAAAGTTCCTCCGTAAATTCAAAAGTTGTAACGATTTTGTAACTAAAATCTATCCGATTGTAACACAGAGGGGTATCCTTACCAAGTTTTTTACAAAAAATTTATCCGCATTTTAATATTTTAATGGAGTGTTCGAGGGTTTTTAGGGATATTTTCAAAGATATTCTTGAGATCAAAATCAGTGATTCTTAATAATACACATGGATATTATCACATTGTGATTTCTGCTTAGTTTATACATATTTCGCTGATTTATTGAGAGGTTATGTGTTTGTTTTGTTCGTTAGGTGTTTTAGTATGAGTTTGCATGTGACAGGTTTGTTTGTTCGAGTAAATAAACCTTTGCTTTTTTATGAGTATGTTTGGTTGTGTCTTGCTGAATTTTGATGTATTATTGTAGTATACAAGATTGATTTAAACTATTTGTATTATTTTAGTGTTGTTTGGGGGAATATTAATTGAGCAAATCAAAGATTGAGAAACCAAAAGTGTTTATTTCATATGCATGGGGAGCAAAGGATTATCAAGATAAAGTTTTGTCCTTTGCTACTGATTTAATGAAGATCGGTATAGAAGTTGAATTGGACAAATGGACATTAAAAGCAGGCAATGATACTTATGCATTTATGGAACAATGTGTTACCGATCCAAGCATAACTAATGTATTAATTCTTCTTGATGAACAATATGCAGTTAAAGCTGATTCGCGAAGCGGTGGTGTTGGAACGGAAACGCAGATTATTTCACCAGAAATATATAGTAAAGTTAAGCAGGAAAAATTCATTCCGATAGTTTTTGAACGAGACATAGATGGCAAGATACACAAACCAGCATATTTAAGAAGCGTGATGCACTTTGATCTTTCTCAGAGTGAACAATATAATGATGAATATCAGAGACTTGTTAAGCAAATATGTGGAGAAGAAATATATCCAAAGCCGGAATTAGGTAAACGGCCTGCATGGGTGGATGGTACTTCAAAGGTTAGTGCAAAGTCTTTGAGTGCTTTTAGCTTTTTAAAATCAAATCAAACTACTCAGGTTAAAACAGAACAGTTTCGTATTTTTCTTTCAGAATTTGGTGAAAAGATTTTGAGTTTTGTTCATGAAGAAGACATTAACGATGAAGAAAACAGGGCTATTTCAGCATATACTGCATTGATACCTCTACGTGATGAATATTTACAGTTAATTCAATACGTTTCATATATTGAGAAAGGTGAACAATATATTGCAAATAAATTTGAAGATATTGCAAACGAATTATATAAAAATAGAAATTGGATAGATCATATCAAACGAACATTTTTACATGAGCTTTTTATATATACAATAGCAATTTATTTTAAGAAAGAAAACTATGATGGATTAGAATATATACTTGGGAAAACATATTTTTTAACTGATTATCCAAATAAGAGTGCTAAAGGATATAAAATATTTTATTATAGCAACAACCATTTAGATAACGAAGTTAATAAACGCGATGAGAAAAGATATCATTCAGGGCAAGCACAATTTTGGATTGAAAATATTAATATAGATATATGTTCAAATAGCGAATTTATTTTTGCAGATTCATTATGTTACAATTATATAGTTTTCGGGAAAGAAGCACGTGATGATTGGTTTTGGTTTCCATTATCTTATGTTTATGATTCTCGAAATTATATGCTGAGATTGTTTGCAACAAGACTTCAATCAGAAGAAAGGTTAGTAGATGTTATTAAAATATTTGGTTATGACTCAGTAGAAGAATTTAGAGAGAAATTTCATGAGGTAGAAACAGACATAAAAGAAGGAAGGTTTAGAGTGTTGAGATATTCTAATGCTTATGAAAATGCACCTCTTATTTGTGATTATATAAAATCAGGAGCGTTAGGTATATATAGATAAGTTATATAATAAACTATCTATACGAAAAATGCGGCTGTAAATGGGTCCGGTTCATTTTGCGATTGACAATAAAAGTAAATTACAGTCTCATCACTCCGTAACGCCATCATTAAGCAATTATTAAATTTAAAATATTATTCAAATATATGTAACATTTTTACCGCACATACGTTTATACTATAAAGGATAAATGTATTTTTTTCTATTGCGTTCGTTTTTTACCGCGGTCATTTATCTGTTCATATTGGGGATAAAAATAAAGCTATAAAAAATTTTGGATAGGGGAAGTATTTATGAACAAAAAACGATCAAAGTTTACTACAATAAAACTTGTGTCGATCCTTCTTATGGCAGCTTTTTTGTTGTCACTTTCGGGGTGTGCTTATATTACCCGATTGCGTGATGACACGCTTCCTGTTTGGATAGAAGATTTGGTTTGGGAAGATCCCGAACTGTTATGGGCATATCAAAACGGATACTTTTTTGAAGAACCGATCACAGATGAGATCGGTGATACGAAATTCGTGATTTGGGCTGTGATTTCAGATGATGTTTTGACGCAGGTCCTGCTCTCCGCCGAAGCGATAGAGGGTGACGAATGTTTGATCTACGGATCGATCACTGCCTTGGACGGCGTGTCTATTGATGCGGCATCAAAATTCGGAGCATATACAGATTACGGAAGAGTCAATGCGATTGATTCATACATCTTTACGCCTGCCCCCGGCGATCATGTATTGACGGTACAATTCTATGATCCGCAATCCCATTCAGTCGTGTTGGAAAAACAGCTCGATTTCAATAGTTCCGAATTGGCAGCACTAGACACAACTTATCAGATCGATCAAACGATCGTGACCGATGGCGGCAGTTTAATGATCGATAAAGTGATCTATACACCGTCTATGATATACGTAAGTGTTGTACCCGACGGTGCCGATAGGATTTACTATAAGGATTTTTATATTCAAGCCGACAATAAAGAAGTATTCGGAACGGTGATGCAGAACGAGCCTCATTATCTCGGCGATCCTTACTATATGGCATTCCCGCGTCCCCAAAAAGCCGACGAGGTAGAATTGGTCATACCGTATCTTGCATATAACAAAGAAGCTGATTTGTCATTCAGCAAATCCGATGTCGGACAAACGAAATCTTTGGAAGGAACTGAGCTTACATTGCAAGATTGGCGGGTGACGAGCGAAGGTTTAGAACTTGAGATAGCATATAGCGATACGGGTAATTTGGAAGAAATACTTGAATGGATGTTACCCGACAGCGGGATCAGATCAATAGATTTTTATCCGTTTGATTTTCGTGAAAGGACTGCTGAGCCTAAAGTGATCAACTACCAATTTAATCCGATTTTTCATTCGGATGAATGGCTGACTGCTGATGCAGTGACGATCACTATGGTTAAAGTATCGCAGGAAGGACAGTGGACTCTGGAACTTCCCGCGATCGAAGAATAGAAGCAAATTGATAAAACCTATTTTCTGTTTAAAAATAAAGCGTCTGATCTCAACCGAGGATCAGACGCTTTTTGATTTTAACTTTATTTATTCTACAACCAAACCAACATAATAATCGGTGTTGCGACACACACGACAATGATCTCAAGCGGGAGACCCATGCGCCAGTAGTCACCGAACTTATAGCCGCCGGGACCCATGATAAGCGTATTGGATTGGTGTCCGATCGGGGTAAGGAATGAGCAGGATGCGCCGATGGCAACACTCATCAGAAAAGCGTCGGGTGACGCGCCGAGCCCTGTGGCGATCTGCACGGCGATCGGTGCCATGATCAGCACTGCAGCTGCATTATTGACGATATCGGATAACGTCATTGAGACAGCCAGTACGATGGCGACCATTGCCCAAAGGGGAAGCCTGTCCGCTACGTTTAAAATATTCTGCGCCAATAACTGCGCGCCGCCCGTTGTTTCAAGCGCTCTGCTGACGGGGATGATCGCGCCCAAAAGAATGATGATCGACCAGTCTACGCTTTCGTACAATTCTTTGAGCGATAAGAATTTAAATACGACCATCAATACTGCCACGCCGACAAAAGCGACTTGTACGGGTATCACTCCGAAAGCCGTTAGAGCGATCGCTACCGCGAACATCAAAACGCCGGGCAGTAATTTTTTTGTTTTCCCAAGCGTAAGACCGCGACCCGCCAAAGGCAGACAGCCCCACTGCGTACTTAAGTCACTTAATGTATCGGGGTCACCTTGTATAAGCAAAATGTCTCCGATACGGAACTTGATCGAGTCGGGAGTGTCCTTGATGCGAACGCCTTCTCTTGCGACACCGAGTAAGTTGATGCCGTATCTGGAACGGAACTTCATCGACCGAGCGGTCTTCCCGATAATGAACGAATTTGTCATAACTACGAGTTCGTTGATCTCGACTTCGTCGGAGCTGATATCATCTCTCGATAATTTTCCTTCTTCGGCTAATCTCAAATCAGTCGAGTTTAAAAATTCTTGTATCTCTTGCGCCGCGGCTTCCACGATAACGGAATCGCCCGCTTGAAATTTTAAATTCACGGAAGGAGCCGCGTACGTTTTTTTGTCTCTGTAAACCGATACGATCTTTAAATCGCCTTCGATCGCGTTTTCCAATTCCGATACGGTCTTTCCGATATATTCCGAATCTTCACCGACTACGACTTCGGTGATATAATCATTGATCTCAAATAGATCTTCCGAGGATTTTCCGCCTTGTCTTTTTGGTATGAATCTCCATCCCAGTAGCAATATAAAGATAACGCCCGCTAAAGCGACGCTTCCGCCGACGGGCAGAAAGTCAAACATCTGAAATGGGCCGTTTCCCGTGGATTCCGCTCGGTAGATCGAAATGATAATATTGGGCGGAGTACCGATCAAAGTCATCATACCGCCGAGTAATGATCCGAAAGCCAAAGGCATCAGAAAGATCGACGGGGATTTATTATTCTTTCTTGCAAGTTTCAAAGCGACAGGCATCATCAGCGCAAGCGCGCCGATATTGTTCATAAAAGCCGAGCCGATCGTGACCGTCAGTACGAGCAGTGTCATTTGAACGAGTGTATTGTTGCCGGTTTTAAGCAGACGTTTCGCGATAAAATCAACGACACCGGCGTTGGATAATCCTTTGCTGACGATCAATACCGCAGCGACTGTGATCACCGCGGGGCTGCTAAACCCCTCAAAGGCATTTTCCATCGGTACCAAACCGACAAAACAAGCGATCAATAAAGTTGCCATTGCAACAACGTCGTAACGCCATTTGCCCCAAATAAAGAAAATCAACATTAGGATGATCAATGAAAAGACTAAATAATGCTCGGTTTGCATGGTTATCCTCCGTGTAATGTAGCTTTAAGATTGAGTCGCAGATAAATGAAACGGTATTTCTGTTTCTTTCGGATATTTATATTTTAACATAATTACAAGAAGCTATCTATTCTTTCCGATCTTCTCGCTATCGTGCCGTACGATCGATTCCGATAATAAGAATCTAATTTTGAGTGTTTGCGTTTACATTTCAGAAAATAATTGATACAATCAAATTATTGAGAAGTAAGATTCTTATTACGATATACCTTACGAATGTAAGAAGTTTATTGAAAGCGAGGAGCAGTTGAATGCTTACGATCAGACAAAATTTACTTGAAACTATTAACGGCGGAAAACCGGACAGATTTGTAAAAGGATATGAGTTTTACAAAATGGTGTGGGGTAATCCCATCGCAGATGCAAATCCGATGATGCCGATGCCCGGTGGAGAAGTGGTTGATTCTTGGGGGATCACAACCAGGTGGCCGGTAGGGTTTCCCGGACCGTTTCCTGTGCACGACGAAGAGCATATCGCTTTAAAAGACGTTACGAAATGGGAAAAAACGCTTACGTATCCCAGAGTTGATTTTCCGGCTGAAGAATGGGCAAAATATGATGAGGAAGTCAATCAGATCGATAGGAACGAATATTTCTTTGCCGCTATGAGTTTTCCTGGCATTTTTGAACAATTACATTATCTTATGGGTATGACACAAACACTTATGAATTTTTACGAAGAGCCGGAAGCAATGCACGATCTTATCGATTATATCGTGGAATATAATGTCAGACGTGCCGAAGAAATAGCAAAATATCAGAAACCGGATATGTTATTTCAAAGCGATGATTGGGGCAGTAGCAACAACTCGTTTATGTCGGTTGATATGTTTGAGGAATTCATTGTGCCGGCGTATCTTAAACTTAATAAGACGTGGAGGGATAACGGCGTAGAGTTGATCGTACATCATTCCGACAGTTACGCAGCGAATCTCGTACCAAGCATGATCGACATGGGTATCGATATTTGGCAAGGCGTTTTATCAACGAACGATCCTGAATATCTCGTTAAAACTTACGGTGGTAAGATATCGTTTATGGGTGGAGTCGATAACAGTGAGATCGATGTAGAAGATTGGAGTGCGGGGGCAATTGAAGAGAAAGTAAGAAGCACATGTCAGGCCTGCGGAAAACTGTATTTTATTCCTTGCATGACGCAAGGTGGAGAGCCCGCCGTTTATCCCGGTGTTGCAGAAACAGTAAGAGAAAAAATTGATCTTGTCAGTAGTGAGATGTTTTAACTGCTTATTAAAAAACAGCACTTTAAAGTGCTGTTTTTTGGTTGTTATGATGCGAATATAAAATTTTAGTCACACTTTTCGGCTTCTTCAAGATTTATATCCAAATATTCCGCTCCGAATTGATGCATCATTTCCAGTATCGGTAATAATTTTTTACCAAGTTCAGTCAAACCGTATTCCACTCTCGGGGGTACTTCAGGATACACATGACGATAGATCAGTTGGTCTTCTTCCAAACTACGCAGTTGCTTTGTTAACATCTTTTGTGTTACGTCAGGCAGTTTTCGCTTGATCTCACTAAACCTTAAAACTTTGTTGCTCAGATACCATAAGATCATGATCTTCCTTTTTCCCGAAAGCAGATTTTGCACTAAAACGAGGGGGCAAATATCATACTGTTGGCATTTATCTTTCATAAAACAGTCTTCATGTATTTTTAAATTATTAGTCATTTTTACCTCCAAAATTGCTATAGTATCAAAATAGATACTATAGAACAAAAAAGTACATACTTGCATAAATAAACTGTATATAGTATGATTATACCACAGAAACAATATGATTTGTAAATTAAATCTAAATTTATACATAACGATACGGGTCTAAAACTTGGCGCAAGAATATTTCGGATCCGATCGATCAGTCCATAAAATATTTAGGAGGTAAATCACATTATGGCTAAAGTACTCTATATCAAAGCAAACGCAAAATTAGAAGGAGAATCTAGGACGTATCAGGTTTCCGACAAATTCATCGAAAAGTATCAGGAGTTGCATCCTGAAGACGAAGTTGTTACACTCGATTTATATGAAGAAGGAATCGGATTTCTTCCCATGGGAGAGTTGGATGAATTGCACCGCCCACAGGATGAATCCAGTAAAGATCATCCGATCCTGAAGTATGCGCATCAATTCGCATCAGCGGACAAATATGTTATTTCCGCGCCTTTCTGGAACTTAAGTTTTCCGGCTATCTTAAAAGCATATCTGGACTATGTCTCAGTCGCAGGCATCACATTCTCTTATACCTTGGAAGGTCCTGTAGGGCTTTGCTGCGGTAAAAAAGCGACATATGTCGTAACACGCGGTGGCTATTATTCGGATGAACCATATTCAAACTTTGAAATGGGTGAAAGATATCTCAGAACATTACTTGGGTTCTTCGGCGTAGTCGATTTTGAAACAGTTGCGGCAGATGGTCTGGACGTTCAAGGCAATGACGTTGAAGCGATCTTAAATGAAGCGATCGCTAAAGCAGAAGCACTGGCTGTAAAATTCTAAGTATGAAGTTTTAGCAAAATAAGTATTATCTATAAACAAGACCCTTATTTTATGGCATGAAATTTAAAGGGTCTTGCTTTATTTCAGACTCGCATACGTAGGTAAAGTTGAAATATCAGGGCGTAAAGTGTCTAATAACGATATAGCTTTGTGAATCAATCTAATTATGCTACACTGTAAGTAAGGATTTTGATTCAAAAGTACTCTCTTCATAATTAGAAAAGAATTTGGGAGGAAGAATGATGGAACAAATTCAAGTAGGAATGAAAGCCCCTGATTTTACTTTGGATAACGCACAAGGTGAAAGCGTCACTTTATCGGACTTTCAAGGGAAAAAAGTGTTGCTCTCATGGCATCCTTTAGCGTGGACAGGCGTATGTACGGATCAGATGCGTTCTTTGGAGATCAATTTTGAGAGATTCGGAGAATTGAATACGGTCGCGCTCGGATTGAGTGTTGACTCAGTCCCGTCAAAGAAAGCGTGGGCTGCAGTGTTACGTCTGAAAAATATCGATATTCTTTGCGATTTTTGGCCGCAAGGAAAAGTTGCGCAAGACTACGGTCTTTTTCGAGAAGAACTCGGTTCGTCGCAACGCGCCAATGTCATTGTGGACGGACAAGGTATCGTTCAATGGGTTAAGGTATACCCTGTATCGGAATTACCTGACATACAAGAAGTACTGCAAGTTCTATCAGAACTTTAGCTTACGATTTATATGGATATGTGAATGCGTTGTGAGCTTATTGAATCATATTTTTCGAAATATCAACTTCTATAATCGTAGTATGAAAAGACGCCACTTGTAAAAGAGGTTGTCTTTTTTTGCAATAAACTTTTTATTATATATATTTGTTTTTACGGCTAATACTGAAGATACCTAAAGCATTTGCGCCTCTGTCCGATAATCTTTTGAACAAAATGATAAGTTGCTGATATGATTGCTTTTATTTAAAATTACAGTAAATATCGGCATTGATCATAATAACCAATGAGATATATTTTTAGGCCTTTTTGAAAGGAAACCAGTACATGATAAAAAACATCTTTAAGCAGAAGGGAACTTTTTTTAAATCTTTATTGATTTTATTTTTGATTTCAAGTTGTTTGACACTGTTTTTTACATCATATTTGCAGTATCAGTTGAATGAGGTGAGAAAAAAAGAGTTGATCAATCAAGAAGATGATTTAATACATACGGAGAGTGAAATTGTTTTCGGTAGACTGAATATGGTCTCAAACGATTTGATGTATGTCTTGGATTGCTTAAGATTAAATGACAGCCCCGAAACCAGCTATTCGGAAGTCAAAGATCTGTGGGAGGCATTTTCAGACAGACGAAAAATATATGATCAAATACGCTATATCGATGTAAACGGTGACGAGCTCGTACGTATCAATTATACAGACGGTGATGCTTATGTAGTAGCTGATCAGGATCTTCAGAATAAAGCAGATCGATATTATTTTACGGATACGATCGTTTTACATAGCAATCAAATCTATATTTCTGAACTGGATTTGAACATTGAAAACGGCAAGATAGAAGTGCCTATAAAACCTATGATCAGAATGGCTACCCCTTATTATGTCGACAGTCAACTTAAAGGTATTGTTATCCTGAATTATCTTGCGGATGATATGCTTTTACAGGTCAACAAGATCGCTTCTTTCGGGAACGGAAAATTCTCTATGCTCAACTCGGACGGATACTGGCTCTATGACAGTCAAGATAAAGAACATGAATGGGCTTTTATGTATGAAGATAGAGCTGATATTACATTTGCGAGTGCATTTCCTACAGTATGGGAAAGTGTCAGCGGTAATGACAATGCGGTTGAGATAACGGAAGAAGGCGTTTTTGTGTCTACAAAATTATTAACAAGTGAGCACTTTACTTTTGACCATATATACTATTCATTCCATTTAGGCTTTGAAGATTGGATCTTAGTGTCTTCATTGTCTTCTGATACGGAAGACGGGTATTTATTTACGCAAAGCATAGGAGAGTTGGTACGGGGTGTCGTGAAGGATGATTATTATGTCTATTTGATCATATTGATCGTATCTTTTATAATTGCAACTCTGGCGGCTCTGAATAAAGATGTTGAGGAACAAATCAAATACTATTCGGAATATGATACGATGACCGATGTTTATAATAGACGAACGGGATTTGAAAAACTTACAGAACTCAATAGGTATAGATCTGAAAAATCAGCCGGTATCAGTGTTTGTTTTATCGATATCAACGGGTTGAAACAAGTGAATGACGCATTGGGGCATGTTGCGGGTGATGAATTAATACGAAGCGTTGTAAGCGGCATCAAACAAAACATCAGAAAGAATGATTTTGTTGCGAGACTTGGCGGGGATGAATTCCTGATAATTTTTGAAAATCTTGATGAAAAACAAGCTGAAGAGATATGGCTACGGATCGTTGAGGATTATGAACGGATCAATCAAACGGAAAACCGAAAATATTTGGTCAGTGTAAGTCACGGGATCGAAGCTTTCAATAATGGTTCCAATCAATATATCGATGCGGTCATAAACAGTGCAGATGAAAAAATGTATGAAGAAAAGAGACGCATCAAGAAAGACTTAAACGTTTTACGCGACTTTGAATAACAACATGTAAAAAATGAATCTGTAAAAATGAAAGGGAAAAAGAAAATGATGAACCGCTACGCGCACACAAATATTATCGCGAAAGATCATAAAAAACTGATCAGCTTTTACAAAGAGGTATTGGATTGCAGCAGTATCGGTGAGACGAGAGATCTTCGGGGTGAATGGCTGGATAAATTAACAGGGATCACAGACGCGCATATCGTAGGGGAACATTTGGTGTTGCCCGGTTACGGAGAAGATCATCCGACGATCGAGATATTTTCTTATGATCAATTTGGAGGTGATATGGCTCATTCCATTAACGCATACGGTTTTGCACATCTCGCTTTCGAGGTAGATAATGTAGCCGAAACACTTGAAAAGCTTAAAACTAACGGCGGCGGAACTATCGGAGATTTAGTCGAAACGGTATATGAGGACGGCAGAAAAGCAACCTTCGTTTACGCTACCGATCCGGAAGGTAACATCATTGAACTGCAAAGTTGGGATCATCGAAATTGGAGCAGATGAATATACAGATCGTATTCCTTACAAGATGATCGATTCAATATATATAAATTAAATCCGTAAAAGATAAAGCAATGCATTCTGTAGTATTTACGCAGAGTACATTGCTTTTTTCTGATCTGATTTATCGTTATGATGGGCTCAAATTATGATTATATATTTCTGGTTATTGTTTCTCATAGTATGCTTTGCTGTATTCATATAATTCACGCGCGATCAGTTCATTCACATGCGCGTCTCTTGCCATATACTGGCACAACAATCCGCCGTCTCCCGCATAGGTATCAACATAGGTATGAACGTAATCGATGATCTCCTGATCGGTTGCGTTCGGGTCCATTGTGATTTCACCCATATTGATTTGTATCGGCAACTGTCTGCCATAGGTTTTTCTCAGTCTGACAAGATCGTTCATCGATTGAGCTTCCCACATATCGGTTTGCAGTTCAGCGATCTGCGGGATCAAAGTTTCGATTTTTCCGCACGAATGGAAGTTTATATATTTGCCTTTGGAATGCGCAAAATCGACAATACGTTTCATCTGCGGATAAATATACTTGCGATACATTTCGGGAGACATGAACGTACTGATCTGTGTGCCCCAATCATCGCTGTTGATAAATATGTCAAACGGTGCCCATTCTCGGATCACTTTATCCATGAGGGCGATCTTGTAGTCAGCCATTGCGTTGAAATATTTCAGGGCGGATTCTTCTTCCTCCATTAAAAAGCAGAAGACATTTTCCGCGGTTGCAAGAGAAAGCAATCTTTCGAATAAGCCGTCCTGCATCAGGTAAAAATTCATTATCGTAGGATCGATCGTTTTTTCGGCATCTTCTTTGCCAACGGAGAAATCCATTTCGTCAAAATCAGGGAAAATCAGTTTTTCTTCCCATTCGATCGGATCATCCATAATAAATGTATTCGGCGTAACCATCTGCCCTCCGGCTGACGGTACGAATGTCCAGTCCACACCGAACCAGTCTTTTCCGCTGTCAAAGAAAAAAGGTCGGTCATTGTCATGCGGGCATAAAACCAATGCTTTTTCCAAATTCATATTCGGGACCCATAACGGTTTTTTCCTATCGAAAATCATTTTCATGTTTTCTTTCGGAGTGATCGGATAGTCGATTTCTACTTTCGGGAACGGCGCAGGCATCGCAGGCGCTTCTTCTTTTACTTGATCGGACATAAAGCTGCCCCTCCTTTATTTTTTTTATCATATAGTGCACTCGCCGGATGCTTCATATATACTATTCCTCTTTATTATAACAAAAACAATTACATCTGAGTAAATAAAATATTATCATTATCCCATAATAAATAATCAATATCTTTTCCGCAAAATCGTGGACGCGTTATAGAATAGCGATAATTGAAATCAGAATTGAAGAGATGATTTATGCGCACAGAGTAAACATTTTTTTATATGCCCAAAGTGTTTTCGTCGCTTATCATATTATGAATGTGATATAATACTATTCAAAGATATAACATTTGCAAAGTGCTCGAATATCGGGGATTTAGTAGCAATATAGGAATATAGATATGGCAACTTTTGAAGATTTTATGAAATTGGATATCAGAGTAGGAGAAATCATTCGCGCTGAAGTGTTTGAAAAAGCGCGGAAACCGTCCTATAAATTAACGGTCGATTTCGGAGATGAGATCGGCGTTAAAAAATCAAGCGCACAGATCACGGAATGTTACGCGCCGCAAGAACTTGTGGGTAAGCAAGTATTGGCTGTGGTCAATTTTTCGCCGAGACAGATCGCGGACTTTATGTCGGAAGTTTTGGTGCTCGGTACTTATTCGGAACAAGGAGTCGTATTGATCCAACCAGAACGCTCTGTTCACAAAGGAGATAAATTGGGATAAACGGGGTCATATTTGATACGATCGAAAGGGTTTGTTATTACTGAAAGAGTGGGTGTTATGATGTCTCATATCCGTCAAACAGAATGGCAAAGTGTCCTTAAATTCGATGCATTATCGCCGCTTCTCAACAGCGAAAATAAGGCTATCGCATTGTTTGTCGCGCGCGATTTGACTGATCAGCCTATACAAACAAAAGAACTTCAAAACGAAAAAGAAGCGGTAAATTTGCTTAAAAAACAAATGCCCGCAGGTTTTTGGAAGTACCCAAGCAAATCAGCTAAGTCGTCCCAGGACAACATGGACCAATATCAAACTTTTAAAAATCTCGGTATCTTGGTCGAAAAATACGGTTTTGACAAAACGCACTCCGCTGTTGAAAAAACCGCAAACTACTTTTTCTCAGCCCAAACGGAAGAATGTGATTTTCGCGGTATTTACGATAAACAATATACGCCGAACTATACCGGGGCTATCGCTGAATTGCTTATCAAAGCAGGGTATGGCAGCGATCAACGTATCGAGCAAGTTTTTGCTTGGCTGAATGATACGCGTCAACAGGACGGGGGATGGGCATTGCCGTTCCGAACACGAGGGTATAATATCGATGTGACGTTTGCTTACCCGACAACGATACAGCCCGATCTTTCCAAACCGTTTTCACATGTCGTAACGGGCGCAGTATTGCGCGCTTATGCGGCGCATCCAAAATATAAATCAGTGCCTGAAGCAAAAGAGGCGGGACGGCTTCTTATGGACAACCTATTTCAAAAGGACAACTATCCTGACAGGAACACGCCTAGGTATTGGTTGCAATTTGTATTTCCATTTGTCTACACCGATCTGATATCGGCTATGGATACATTGTCTTTACTTGGATTTTCCCCAAAAGAAAAACAGATACAAAAAGCGCTGGATTGGTTTATCGATCGTCAACAAGCGTCGGGTCTGTGGGATTTTAAGATCACATCGGGGCGCGATAAAGACACAACGCAACTGTGGTTGGCTTTGGCGGTATGCCGAATATTTAAAAGAGTTTACGATACAACGAATTAATAAGATTTATATATTTTCACAGGAGGTACTGTTATGTTATTTGAACTAATGAAAACCAGAAGGAGCATTCGTAAATACAAAGACAAACCGATCGAAAAAGAGAAGATCGACACGATCTTAAAAAGCGCGTTATTAGCGCCGTCTTCACGCGCGATACGTCCTTGGCAATTTGTTGCCGTTACGGACGTTGAACTTCGAAAAGACCTTTCTTTATGCAGAGAGCACGGTCCGCGCTTTGCGGCGGACGCGCCTTTGGTCATTGCTGTTTTAGCTGAGGACGAAACAAGTGATGTTTGGGTAGAAGACGCTTCGATTGCGTCAACTTATATTTTGCTTGCGGCGCATAGTTTGGACTTGGGCGCTTGCTGGATACAAGTTCGTAACCGTGTTTATGACGATGAAACAACAGCGGGTGAATATGTCAAAAACGTTTTGAATATACCCAAACAGTTCAGCGTTGAATGCCTGATCGCAATCGGTTATCCCGATGAAGAAAAAGACGGTTACAGTGAAGACGCTTTGCTTTATGATAAAGTGCATTATGATAAATATTGATCATAGAGAAAGACTTTCGTTCATAACGAAAGTCTTTTTTTATTTGTACTGATCGATAGTATGTTTAACGCTCTTTATTTATTATAAAAATCTCTGCCGTATACATAAGCTTCTTCGGCGATCCAATTATTGATCTGTTCAACCTTTTTATCGCCCAGATGTCCGAGTACGCCGCCTAAGAAAGCGTATCCGCCGCCGGGTGCGTATTGATCGATAACGTCACGTACGGATTGACGTATTTCTTCTTCATCAACAATAGGCCATGATTCGGGTATATCGAATTCCCAGCATCCCGCCAAAGCTACTCTGCCTTTGTAATTTTCTTTCATGGCGTCTAAGTCGTTCGTGCGTTGTACAGGGTCTGTGATCCTCACGCCGAAGTCGACCATATCGTCCATAAAATCTTCAAATCTTCCGCAGTTATGGAATTGGATAGGTATACCGCGATCGTTTGCTAATTTTGCGAATCTTTTATAAACCGGTTTTAAAAGTTTTTGATACATTTCAACGGAAATAAAGGGGTTCAATTTTGCTGCGCTGTCATCCAAAATGTAAAAAATATCAGGTTTATATGCATCCAATGCTTTTTCCGTGATCGGAAGCAAGAATTCCGTTATATAATCATACAATGCTTCCACCTCTTCCGGTTCTTCGTACATCGCGCACAGTCCTTCATTAAAGCCCATAAAGGCCATCAACTGTTGGAACGGACTGAAGTCACAAGGAAGCATGACTGCCGTTTGTTCACGATCTATTTTCCCCATAGCAAGAGCATCTTCCGCAATCTTATCCCAATCGAGTCCGCTAGGCACTTCAGGGTTTTTGACCACATCTCTCCAATCACGAATATTCTTGAGCATGAAATTATTCGGCTCCGGTAAAGATGCGCCGTTTGCTTCTTCAGCTGGTACATACTTGACACCCCACATATCTCTACCGCCTCCGGGTGAAAAATGTGTTGTGTTGAAAATATTATGTCCGCACATAGCTGTTGGTTGTTCTCCGTTGTGTCCGGGTCCCATCATCGTATAGATCGGAACATAGTCCGGCATTTCTCCCCTTACGATCCTTAAGTAATTCTCTTTCGGTGACAACATAACCATATTTTTTTCTCCTTTCGATTGTCCCTTAAAATAATTTATTTTACGTATTATATTTTGTTCATAAAATTAATACATTAACACTTATTGCGAAACGAGCGATGAAAAAGCATCTTCGATGATCGACTTCAACTTATCGGGATCGATATTGAAAACGATCGCCGCGCCTTCTATCGTAGATTGTTCTACATTCATTTGTTTGACATTTACGTCTTCATCTGTCAGCGATATCATGCAGCTTTCGCCTTCTGCCTGTACGACAGCTTTGATATGTCCGATGATGCCGCCATCGCCTTCGACTGACGCGGCGATAGATTTTAACGTACTTTCAGCGAATTGTTGCGCTTTATCATACGGTTGATTGATCTCAAAGCGAAAAGAACCGATAATTGAACTATCGTGCGTATGTATGCTGATCGGTCCGCTACATTGT
Source organism: uncultured Anaerofustis sp. (assembly GCA_963674555.1). Taxonomy (GTDB): domain Bacteria; phylum Bacillota; class Clostridia; order Eubacteriales; family Anaerofustaceae; genus JBGMEA01. The sequence goes on from OY771429.1 coordinate 1,813,390, forward strand.
TCGCAATCGCAATGTTCATCGTGCGAATGTTCATGGTGATGGTGGTCGTGTTCGTGGTCGTGGTGTGTTTCTTCTTTGTGATTCAATTCGAAGCCTCCTGTTTACTCCAATCGGTAAGTGTGTGAAGTATTTGTTCAGATATCTCGTCATTCGCATTAATGTGAAAACGCTGTGCTTTCGCGTTGAAAGACTCGACTGATCGATCGACTTGCTTTAACGTATCGTCATCTACCATATCGATCTTATTGATCAAGATAAAATCAACGCCGTTTAATTGATCCGCAATCAATTGTCCCATCGGTATCAATAGGCGATTCCAACGTTTCGCGTCTACCAGGCAGATGACTTTCATGCCAACTTTTTTTATGGATCTTTGTAATATCTCAACGATGTTATACGGATAAGCAACACCTGTTGCCTCCATGATGATCCAATCCGGTTGAAGATCGGACATGATTTTTTTAACGTTGATCACCATTTCTCCCGACATCGTGCAACATACACAGCCCGAAAACATATTTTCGACCGCATAACCTTTAGATCGCAAGATCTTGTCGTCTACGCTGACTTCGCCGATCTCATTTTCCAAGATCACAACTTTTGCGTATTTATCTGTGCCTTCTCCGATTATGTGCTTTGCTAATTGCAATAATACACTTGTTTTACCGGAGCCTAAAAACCCACCCAATACAAGCATGTTCATAATTAAATCTCACTAACTTATTTTATAAGACCGCACTTAATGTGATCTTATTTGATCCACTTTTATCATCGATTTTAATGTAACATAAAGAAGTTGAATACAATTTTTAGTATATCAAATATTATGCAATAGTTCAATAGGAGGAGTACACGAACATATACATTATTTTTATGCCTAAATTTATAAGAAATTTTAATTGAATTTGTATTGATTATAAATGTATATATTACTTTCAAACTGAGTTTTTAATCAAATTAAAGCTATGAAAAATTATTTATCAGTCAAGTCGATAACTATACGTATCTTCGTGTAAAATCTTGTAAATTTATATTTTTCTACATACAAAGAGAGCGTTATTAAACGCTCTCTTATTTTTGCTTTTTATTTGAACTTTATCTTCGGTCGGCATTATATACTACTTTTCGATCATATAACCCGCATCAACCCAAGCGGCATAATTGCCTTCCAATCTGTAGACTACTTTAAATCCCGCATCCACGAGTTTTTGCGCGCCGGCCATGGAAGCTTCATCCGTATGGCAATAGACCAAATAAGTCATATCCATATCGAGCATCGGTATGGCATTATCAAGCGAACCGTCTCCCAAAGGATAACTTACCGCATTCGGTAAATGTCCGTCCGCATATACGGGAGATACATCGATAATGATGATATCAGCCATAGAATCGATCAATACTTTTGAGTCCATAACCGAAATATCCATATAAGCGCCTTCGATCATATAACCCGCGTCGACCCATGCTGCATAATTGCCTTCCAGACGATAGACATTTTCAAATCCTGCGTCTATGAGTTTTTGCGCCCCTTCCATTGAAGCAGCATCCGTATGACAATAGACCAAATAGGTCACGTCCATATCAAGCATCGGTATAGCATCATCGAGCGAACCATCGCCCAAAGGATAGCTTACCGCATTCGGTAAATGTCCGTCCGCGTAGACCGGAGATACATCGATAATGATGATATCCGGTGTAGAGTCGATCAAGTCTTTTGCGTCCACAACTGAAATGTCCGTGTAAGCACTTGTTGTGGTACATCCCATAATACCGAGACCTACAATCATCAGTATCATTAGAATAACAATCGTTTTTTTCATATATTCCCCTTTCCAAAACACCCCACATAATAAAACAGAAAGGACTGTTTTTGAGATGGTGCAAGTCATACTTTGATAGTATGATATAAACAGTATAGCATAAAATATTATATATTCATAGGTATTTACAATATTTAATAAATTCTCTGTTTGATTTTGTCTGTCTTTTAAGTTATATTGATAATATAGAATTGGATTATTCAGGGGGAACATGTTATGAAAAAAAGACTGCTTACATTTATGCTTATTATCTTACTTATTATCGGTGCTTCGGGTTGCACATCAAAATCTACGATCGACCAAGAAGATATACCGCATGATATCGAACTTGCATATCCGAATTTGATATTTGAAAAACCGGTTTATTTTGTTTCGGCGCATGATGGTACGGATGATGTTTTCGTCGTTGAGCAAACGGGTAAAATTATGATCTTCACAGATTCTGAAGAAACAGCAACAGCTGATGTATTTTTGGATATAAGCGGGTTGGTAAATACAGGCGGTACTGAACAGGGTTTGTTGGGGCTGGCTTTTCATCCTAATTATTCCGATAACGGATATTTCTATGTAAATTATACCGATGAAAACGGTACGGTCATCGCGCGCTATACGCGTGATGCGAACGATGCACGCAAAGCAGATCCAACAAGCGGTGTAATATTGCTGACGTTCGATCAGCCGTATTCCAATCATAACGGTGGACAGTTAGATTTTGGACCAGACGGTTATTTATATATCGCAACAGGGGATGGTGGAGCTGCGGGAGATCCTGAGAACAATGCGCAAAATCCGGCCAATCTTTTGGGTAAGATACTTCGCATTGACGTAGATACACAACAAGACGGTATGATGTACGCTATCCCAAGTGACAATCCGTTTTTCGGAAACACGGAAGGTTTTCGGGCTGAGATCTTTGCCTACGGCCTGCGTAATCCATGGCGTTTTAGTTTTGACAGTGATGGCACTTTGTGGGTAGCCGATGTCGGACAAGGCCAATACGAAGAGATTGATCATGTTGTCAGTGGTGGAAACTACGGATGGAGCGCAAAAGAAGGCTATAGTGATTATGAGACGATTCCAGGAATGAATATGGAAAGTGCTATTGACCCAATATATACTTATGATCACTCTGTTGGCACTTGTATCACAGGCGGGTATGTTTATGAAGGGAACTTATTGCCTGAATTACAAGGCACTTATATTTTCGGAGATTACGTCACAGGAAATATATGGGCTTTATGGATCGAAGAGAACGGAGATCTGTATGTGATGGGATTGAATGACACAGATCTTTATATTTCTTCTTTCGGACTTACATCAGACGGAGAAATAAGGATCGTTGATTACATTGGGCAGATCTATAAAATAGCTCAGCTGGAGTGACTCGGATCGTCAACAGAAAAATTATTTTGTCTGGGTTCGGAAAATGAAATATATTATGCGCAGTAAAATATCGGAGGCATTTTGAGAAAGAAAAAATCTTTAAACAGCGTAAGGAAACCCAACGCGTTATTGTATTATGCTGTCGTTCCCGTCATGAAGATCGTCTACCGTTTGGTGTACGGGCATACGGTAGATAAAGCAAACATTATCGGATTGGAACCGCCGTATTTGGTCGTAGCAGGACATGCCAGTTGGCTTGACTATATCATCACGAGTACGGCGATGTTTCCCGTGCGGATGAATTATGTCGGTGCGTATAATTTCTTTAGGGACAAACTGCTTCGATCCGTAATGACGTTTATGGGCGTTATACCGAAATTTCAGTTTAGCAATGATCTTTCGGCGATCAAGCAAATGAAATATTGTGTTGAACATGGCCGTGTTGTTGCGCTATTCCCGCACGGTTGTCTTTCCAATGATGGGCGTCCCGGTGGATTTGCTGTGTTCGGTGTCGCAAAATTGGTTAAATTATTGGCTGTTCCCGTGGTCGCATTGCAAAGTGACGGCGCGTATTTAACGCGTCCCAGATGGTCAAAGAAGGCAAGGCGAGGTAAGATCGAAACACATGCGACGTTGCTCTTTTCGACAGATGAAGTAAAAACATTGTCGAATATGCAGATTTACCAACGCATGATGGATGCGATTTATTATGACGATTACAGATGGCAGCGCAAGAATATGATCCCCTTTCACGGCAGTAAAGTTGCGGAAGGGGTCGAATTTGTATTATACAAATGTCCGAAATGCAAAAGCGAATTTACGCTGCGCTCCGAAAACGATCGAATGTTTTGTATCTCGTGCGGCAATGCTGTACATATGAACGAATTTCTTTTATTCGAGCCTGAAAGTTCAGACAGTGTATTTTTTGACGGGTTAGACAAATGGTTCGATTATCAATTAGCAGTTTTGCAAGAGGAAACAGATGATCCGATGTTTTGCATGAAGGCTAATACACTGTTGCAGTTTAATGAACCAGAGCGATACGGTTACCAAGATCAAGGTCATGGGGAGGTAACGCTTACGAGAGATGGGATCACATATTCAGGTATGGTCAAAGATGAAATGTCCGAGATCGTTTTACCGATGAAAAGCATTCCGATGATCCCTTTTGCCGCAGACGAATATATTGAAGTGGCTGCGGGGAAAGATATTTATCGCTTTATTTTAGAAGATAAACATCAAATGATCAAATGGGTCATGGCAGTCAGATCGATCAGAGACAAATTTTATGAGGATGTAGAATTGTATGAGCAAACAAAAAGACACGTTGAATAAAATCGCATATGCATGCGGAGATATTTACGGCGGCGGAGCTTTCATTATCGTTGGACTTTTATTATTGGTATTTCTCACAAAGGTAGAAGGACTGTCTGGGACTTGGGCAGGTATTATTATTTTTATCGGGAAAGCATGGGATTCCGTTACGGATCCTTTTATGGGCATGCTGTCGGATCGTACAAAATCCAAGTTCGGTCGGAGAAGACCGTACTTTTTACTTGGGTCTATACCGGTTTTTCTCTCATGGGTCATGCTTTGGTATTCTTTCGGTATCAGCGGTGAAGCCGCAAAGATCATATATTATATGGGCGCATTCATCTTCTTTTCGACAGCATTTACGATCGTTATGGTTCCATATAATGCCATACTTTCGGATATGACGAACGATTATAATAAGCGAAGCGCTTTTACGGGTGTTCGGTTGAGTTTTTCCGCGGGCGCGGCCATTATTTCAGGAGTCGTTCCCGGTATCATAACAGGTTCGTTTGCAACTCCTCAAACAGGTTATTTGATCATGGGCGTAACTTTCGGTATTGTTTTTGCGCTTAGTTGGTTGGCTGTTTTTTTCGGTACATGGGAAAATACCACAGCAAAAGAAAAAACGGGGTTTTCATATAAAGATTGGTTTTCTGTATGGAAAAACACTTCATTTCGTTATTATGCGATGATTTTTGTGTTTTCACAAATGGCCATCGATATCACGATGGCGATAGCGGTCTTTTTTCTGGGAGTGTCTCTACAAAAGGAGTATCTTTTTGTTCCCGCGATGGCTGCGATATTGGTCGTTCAACTGATCTTTATCATTTTGTTTTCGATCATGGCACAAAAGTTCAGTAAAAAGATACCCGGGATACTTTCCGCGTCGGTTTGGATATTAGCCAGTGTGTTGATATTTACTTTCACGAAACAAACACCTGATGTTTTGGTCGTTGCTGTATGTTCTTTGATCGGTATCGGCGGAGCGGGGTGCAATATGTTATCATGGTCTATCCTTCCGGATATCGCTGACGTAGATGAGTTGATCACAGGCAAGCGGCGTGAAGGCATATATTCAGGTGTATCGACTTTTTTAAGAAAACTTTCGGGTGGGATCGCAGTCGGAGGTATCGGATTGATGTTGGATGTTATCCGATACAGCGATGAAGCCGTTCGTTTGGATAGCGTGGAACCGATCACATTATACGGGATAAAATTGATGTTTTGTCTTCTGCCGATCTTGTTTCTCATAGCTATGTTATTTGCTTTACGTAAATATAAATTGGGCAAAAAAGAGTTTGCTGTATTGCAGACTGTATTGCATGAGTATAGGACAAAAGGTTTAGGTACAGTATTAGATGAAGATCAGATAAAGATCGGAGAAGAGATAAGCGGTGTAAAAGCAGAGGATTTTTTTGGTCAATAGATAGGAGATATAGATGGATATAGACATTAAAAAACGCGTACATGAACTGTACTGGGAATCTGATACTAATTGCGCTCGGACGACACTCATCTGTTTAAGCGAGCTGTTTGATACGGAGATCGAAACGCAGACGTATCAGTCTGCGGTCGGATTACACGGCGCAGGCAGGTTTCGCGCGCAGTGCGGTTTGGTCGAGGGCGCATTAATGTTTATCGGGTTGTACTTTTCAGAAAACGGGATGCCCGAAGATACGATCATTTCACTTTGTTATAGATATGCTGAGGCGTTCACGCAAAAATTCGGTTCACTTACATGTTACGATCTGCGACCGAATGGGTTCAACTCAAATGATCCGCCGCATTTATGCGAAGATCTAACGGTTAAGACGATTGAATTTGCGTATGCGTTTATCAATAGAAATCTACCATAAGCTAATAAGCTTCGATATTGAAGCTTATTATTTTTTATAGTTAAGTAAAATTATTGTAAAAATATTTAAATATTCTATTTTTCTATTGCATAAAAATTTTAGAGCATGTATAATAGATTGTAATGATAACAACTTTATAATTATGTCAAATCAATGGCGATTAGATATACGGGAAGTGATAGCGTGCAACCTTTATTTGAAGATTTAAAAAAACAACTGGCGGAGAAAAATATACCGCTTTCATATCAACGATTGAAGGTACTGGGATATTTAGTACAAAGCAGATCACATCCAACGGTTGATATGATTTACAAAGATTTGAAAAAAGCGATACCGACTTTGTCTAAAACGACAATTTACAATACATTAAGAACACTGATGCAAGCGGGGTTGGTTAAGGGGATTTCGATCGAGGATAACGAAACACGTTATGACATAGAGCTTGACAGCCACGGACATTTTAAATGCGAGTCATGCGGTACGATCTATAATTTCAGCGCAAATATCGATTCGTTGCAAGTAGAAGGTTTGGATGATTTTAAAGTCAATGACAGAAATGTGTATTATAACGGTATCTGTCCGAAGTGTTTATCAGATATGAATTCAAATGTAGATTGAAAAGGAGGATTTTAGTATGGAAGAAAAAAAATGTCCCGTAACGGGAATGACAAGAAAAGCTGTTTCGGGAGGAGGGACTTCGAATCAGGATTGGTGGCCGAATCAGCTGAATCTTAAGATGCTCCACCAAAATTCCGCTAAATGCGATCCGATGGATCCCAACTTTAACTATGCGGAAGCATTTAAAACGCTTGACTTGGAAGCGGTAAAAAATGATTTATATGCACTGATGACGGACTCACAAGACTGGTGGCCTGCGGATTACGGTCACTACGGACCTTTCTTTATTCGTATGGCGTGGCACAGCGCGGGAACCTATCGTATGGGAGACGGACGAGGCGGTGCGGGAGACGGCACGCAACGTTTGGCGCCTCTTAACAGTTGGCCGGATAACGTGAATCTTGATAAAGCAAGACGCCTGCTTTGGCCGATCAAACAAAAATACGGTAAAAAAATATCTTGGGCGGATCTTATGATCCTAACCGGGAACTGCGCGCTTGAGTCTATGGGCTTTAAGACCTTTGGATTTGCGGGCGGACGCGAAGATGTTTGGGAACCGCAAGAAGACGTTTATTGGGGTTCGGAAAGCGAATGGCTAGGCGATGAACGATACACGGGTGAACGTGATTTGGAAAATCCGCTTGCGGCAGTACAGATGGGTTTGATCTATGTCAATCCGGAAGGACCGAACGGAGAGCCCGACCCCGTCGCGTCAGGCGTTGATGTCAGAGAAACATTTGCGCGTATGGCGATGAATGATGAAGAAACCGTTGCGCTTGTCGCGGGCGGACACACATTCGGTAAATGCCACGGCGCGGGCCCTGCAACACATGTGGGACCGGAACCCGAAGCAGCACCTATTGAAGAGCAAGGCTTAGGCTGGAAAAGTACTTTCGGTAGCGGTAAAGGTGTCGATACGATCGGTAGCGGCATCGAAGGTGCTTGGAAACCGAATCCCGCCAAATGGGATATGGGTTACTTGCACACATTGTTCCGTTATGAGTGGGAACTTGTAAAGAGCCCTGCGGGAGCAAATCAATGGCTCGCTAAAGACGTACCTGAAGAAGATATGGTGGAAGATGCTCATGATCCTAGCAAAAAACATCGTCCGATGATGACAACGGCTGATCTATCCTTGCGTTTCGATCCGATCTATGAGCCGATCGCACGTCGTTATTTAGAAAATTTCGAAGAATTCCAAGACGCGTTTGCGCGAGCTTGGTTCAAATTGACACATCGCGATATGGGACCTCGATCACGTTATCTCGGGTCTGAAGTTCCGAGCGAAGAATTGATCTGGCAAGATCCTGTACCTGCTGCGGATTATCAACAAATAGATGAAAAAGATATCGAAGCACTCAAAGAAATGCTTTTGGTTTCGGGGTTAACGATCCCTCAGCTCGTTTCAACAGCATGGGCATCGGCTTCAACGTTCCGTGGATCGGATAAACGCGGAGGCGCAAACGGAGCACGTATTCGTTTGGCACCGCAGAAAGATTGGGAAGTCAATCAACCCGAACAATTAAGCGAAGTACTCCGTGTCCTGGAAGATATTCAAGGAGAGTTTAACACTGAGCAATCCGAAGGTAAACAAGTCTCGCTAGCCGATCTGATCGTGCTCGGCGGATGCGTGGGGATAGAACAGGCTGCTAAAAAAGCAGGATATGATATCACTGTTCCGTTTATGTCGGGACGTACGGACGCAACCCAAGAACAAACCGATGTTGATGCGTTTAGTGTACTTGAACCCACAACGGATGGATTCCGCAATTACCGAAAAGCCAAATCCATGTTCAGAACGGAAGAACTTTTGGTCGACCGTGCACAACTGCTAACATTAACTGCACCTGGAATGACAGTCTTATTGGGTGGTATGCGTGTGCTTAACGTAAATTACGGACAAGCAAAAGAAGGTATGTTTACGGACAGTCCCGAAGCGTTGACGAATGACTTTTTTGTTAATCTATTGGATATGAACACGGTTTGGAAACCCGTAACGGATGATCGAGAACTGTTTGAAGGACGAGACCGCACAAGCGAAGAACTGAAGTGGACAGCGACACGTGCGGATCTGATCTTCGGATCAAATTCACAACTTCGCGCGATCGCGGAAGTGTATGCTTCCGATGATGCACAGGAAAAATTTCTGCAGGATTTTGTATCCGCTTGGACTAAAGTGATGAACGCGGATCGTTTCGATCTTGCTTAGTCTAAATATAGGTTGTATCAAGAATAAAATATATGCAATAAAGGGCAGTTTTACTGCCCGTTATTGCCATTATCGGAAAGGAGACAGGCAATGAAGAAACATTCGATCAAAAAATATCTGTTGATAGCACTCGGATCATTATCTTTGCTGTTAGGGATGATCAGTGTTTTTGTGCCGGTGCTTCCGACGACGCCTTTTTTACTGCTTGCTTCCTTTTGTTATATCAAAAGTTCGAAGCGGTTATATGATTGGTTGATCCATCATAAAATATTCGGGACCTACATTTATTGTTATATGCATTACAAAGCGATCCCAAAACACAGTAAGATTTTCTCTATGATCTTTCTATGGACAACTCTAAGCATATCTATATTGCTTATGAGCTCCGTATATATCAGAATATTCTTGGTGACCGTTGGTGTTGGTGTAACGATCCATCTTTTGAGTTTAAATACATTAAGTCGTGATGAAATAGAGACGATAGGAGAGAAAACACATGAGTGTATTCAAGGATCTTAGAATAGTTGATAATTTTTACCAGACATCCGCATTTTTTCCGATGCCGACGATTTTAATATCGACACTTACCGAAGAAGGTGACACATCATTGGGATCGTATTCGCTATGTTTTCCATATTATATTGCAGGTAAGTCTTATTATGCGATGTTACTTGAGTGCAGAAATTCATCGAATACTGCGCAGAATATCTTGCGCACAGGAAAATGCGCGCTCAATTTTATGGAAGACAATAAGAAACATTTCAAAGAGATCGTTCGGCTTGGGTTTCCCGGTGAGGGTAGCAAAGATAAGATGACGGATTGTATGTTCCAACTTGAAAAAGGATTAGCAGAGGGAGATGACGGTGAACGTCCTTTAGTCGTACAAGAAGCCTATCAAGTTTTCGAATGTACGTGGCAAGATGATTTGGAAAATGCGTTTGAAGACAAGGATCGTATCGGTCAATTGGAAGGCATCGATCCGCCATACAAAGATTTTAACGGAATAACAAGTCAGCACGGAGCGCATTTTATCCTTAGGATAGATAAAATCTTAATGAAAGAACCATTTTACAGGGGCATTATTGACGGTGTCAGCGCCAAATCATTCCCAAAAGTAGTCGTAGACTATGGATACAGAGATAATGTTAATTTTTGGTATACGAGATTTTCAAAACCAATATCTGAAAAAGTACCTGCTTCGAAAGAGAATGACATATCTTTTGTTCTTTATTCCGCAAATCAAATGGATCCTGATGTCAAATTTACGGAAGCCGCTTGCATGACGATTATCAAGGTGCCAAGGATATTCTTAAAAACAGTCTTAAAAAGCTGTGTTGAGTGGGCCAAGGAGAATGATGTAACATTGATAGATGAAGAACATATGAAGCAAATTAATGACAAAAGAAATAAAGAAAAGAATAAATAAGTATAATAATGGTGAAATCATGAATTATAAAGTTATATATTTTACAAGAACCGGAAACAGTGAACGTATCGCAAACAAAATAGCCGAAAAACTCGGTTGTGAGATCATACAGATCACGGACAATAAAAGTTGGAAAGGTCCGATCGGTTTTATCAAAGGCGGATTTTACGTCACTGCGAAAAGAAACGTAGAGATCACTATAGACAATACAGTTGAGAAAGACGATGAATTAGTCGTGATCTCGCCTTTGTGGGCAAACGGCGTAACACCCGCCATCAAGCGATTTTTGGAATCGGTTCCGCATGAAAATGTACATCTGGTGATATCATCGGACGGAAGTACGCTCAAGGACAGACTTGGATATATGTCTGTTACCGATATCGTCAAAAATCAAAATAACGAAGATGAAGCGATCGAAGCGCTTGTTGCGGATATAAAGGGCTGAATCTATCTTAAATCGTAATAGAAATATGTTCATATAAAACGATGTGAAGGATGTATGATGATGGTACCGAAAGATGAGTTTATCACGGTAGACGGTGTAAAGATCACCGCAGCGGAAAAAGTTTTTTTTGAAGACAGTGGTATAACAAAAGCCGATGTGGCGAAATACTACGCAAAAGTATCAAAGCGCATGATGCCGCATGTTCAAAACAGACTTCTAAGTATCATGCGGTGCACCAAAAGTATCGGGTCCGCTTGTTTCTATCAGCGACATCAGGATACCGACGCGAAAGGTGTCGTTACGATACCGATCAAAGAAAAAAGCGGAGAGACAGACGACTATTTCTATGTAGAAAACGCGCAAGGATTGCTCGCCGAAGTGCAGATGGATACGCTGGAATTCCATATATGGTCCAGTCGATTGCCGCATTTGGAAAAACCCGATATGATGATCTTTGATCTCGATCCGGGCGAGGGTGTCGAAATAAAACAGCTGCGTCAAGGTGTGCGTGATGTAAAGCAAGTGCTTGAAGAACATGAATTGATAACATTTTTGAAAACCAGCGGAGGCAAAGGTTACCATATCGTCGTGCCTTTGAGTCCACCAACAGATTGGGATACACTGCATGATTATGCAGAAGAGATTGCGATAGAAATGGAATCTCGATGGCCGGAACGATACACAAAGAACGTACGCAAAGTTAATCGTAAAGGTAAGATCTTTATCGATTGGCTTAGAAATTCGAGGAGTGCGACCACGGTTGCTCCTTACTCGATCCGTGCGAGAGTGGGCGCAGGCGTATCGATGCCGATCTTCTGGGAAGAATTGGATAAAGTAACACCCAACGGAATATCGATAAGTGAAGCGATCAAAAGAGTAAACAAGAAAGATCCGTGGGCAGAGTTCTATACGATCAAACAAACGATCAAATGATAAATCACTAACAATCTATGAAATGGGGAGGCTGACAGAATGTATAATTTACTGATCGGCGGCAAAGCGGGACAAGGGATCGATACGGCCGCAGCGACCTTGGAAATGTTATTAAAAAGAGCGGGGTATTGCGTGTTTACGTCACGGGATTTTATGTCGCGCGTACGAGGGGGACACAATTTTTCATTGCTCCGTTTCGGAACAAAAGACGTCCGTTCGCACTCAAGCGTTCTTGACGGTATCATCGCTTTGGACGAAGAGACCATAGATATCCATCAAGGTCAATTGAAAGAAGATGGGTTTATCCTTTGCGATGAATCCTTTGATATTGAGAATGGGCAAGCGATAAAGATCCCTATGAACGATATCGCGAAAGAGATCGGTAACCCCCGTGTTTCGGGCAGCATCGGTATCGGCGTGATCATGAAACTTTTCGGCGAAAACCTTGATAATGCCGAAGCCGTTTTCCGAATGTTTTTAGCGGATAAATATATCGATATCAATCTTCAAGCGATCAAAGAAGGATATAAAAGAGTTGAGAGCCGTTATCCGCATTTAGACGGAGATTATCAAGACGATATGATCTTATCGGGTTGCAAAGCGATCGCACTCGGCGCGCTCGCCGCAGGCGTAAAGGTATACGCTGCTTATCCGATGTCGCCGTCAACTTCGATCATGGTCTACTTGGCAGAGCACGCCGATGAAGCGAACATCGTTGTAGAGCAAGCGGAAGATGAGATCGCAGCGATGAACATGGCGATCGGGGCTTCTTATGCCGGCGCGCGCGCAATGACGGGTACTTCGGGCGGAGGATTCTCCTTAATGGTGGAAGCCTTAGGGCTTGCGGGAATCGCTGAAATACCGTTGGTCGCAGTCGATGTGCAACGTCCGGGACCTGCGACAGGGCTGCCGACACGTACGGAACAGGGCGATTTAAAATTCGTTATCTCCGCGGCTCAAGGTGAATTCCCGCGTATGGTGATCGCCCCTAGACATCATGAAGACGCTTTCTATCAAACGATACGCGCATTTAATCTGGCGGAGAAATATCAGATCCCCGTCATCATTCTAGCGGATCAATTCATCGGGGATGCATCGGCAACGATCAAACCGTTTGATATCAACGATATAGAGAAAATTAAGCCGGCAACAGAAAATCCGTATGAAGGAGAATATCTGCGCTATAAATATACCGAAAGCGGTATCTCACCGAGATTGATACTGGGTAAGACGAAAGAGCTTGTTTTGATCGACAGCGACGAACATGACGAACGCGGTTGGATCACGGAATCAGCGGAAGTCCGCACGCAGATGGCGGATAAACGTATGCGTAAGCTTGATCTCCTAAAAGAAGAATTACAAGAGCCTGAATTTATCGGGTCAGAATCATTTGATACTTTACTCATCGGCTGGGGATCTACCTATGGATCCATCGTCGAAGCTATTGAAATTTTAAGCAAAGAAGCAGGTCATAAATACGCTGCATTGATGTTTGCGGATGTATTTCCATTGCCGATAAAACTGCTTAATGAAAAAGCCGCGCAAGCTGATAAAATCATCAACATTGAACAAAACTCTACGGGACAGTTCGCGGGACTTATCAGAGAATATACAGGTATCGTATGTGCACAAAGCGTACTGAAATACGACGGTCGCCAAATAAGCGCAGACGAGATCGTAGCGAAGATCAAGGAGGGGATGTAAGATGGATAATGTATTTCAAACTTATGAAACGGCATGGTGTCCCGGGTGCGGTAATTTCAGTATCCTGGAGTGTTTAAAAAACGCGTTGGATGAGCTTGGCAAAGAACCGCATGAAGTATTGGTTGCGGCTGGGATCGGACAAGCCGCTAAAACTCCCCAATATATCAGCGCGAATGCTTTCTGCGGCTTGCATGGCAGAGGTCTGCCCGCTGCGGTAGCGGCAAAGATGGCAAATGAAAAATTGACCGTTATCGTCAACACGGGCGACGGTGATTCATACGGTGAGGGCGGGAACCATTTTATCCATAATATTCGCCGAAATGTTGACATTACGCATTTTGTGCATGATAATCAAATATACGGACTGACAAAAGGTCAAGCTTCGCCTACGTCGATGGAAGGCTTGGTCACCGGAGTGCAAACGGATGGGAATATCAATATCCCGTTCAATCCGATACTCTTGGCGATCGCCGCAGGTGCGGGTTTCGTTGCAAGAGCTTTTACGGGTAATCAAGAACAGTTGACTTCTCTTATGAAGCAGGCAATCGAATATGACGGATATGCTTTGGTCGATATTTTACAGCCTTGCGTCAGTTTCAATAAAGTGAATACTTATGCTTGGTATCAAGAAAGAGTCTATGAATTGGATGAAAGTTATGATCCGACCGACAAAGTTATGGCGATGCAAAAAGCTCTGGAATTCGGAGATCGTATCCCTACGGGTTTGATCTATTCGGAACCGATGCAGACGTTCCATCAGAAAAATGCGGTACTTAAAAACGGCATCCCTTTGATAGACACGGAGGATGCAGACGAAATTTTGCTTGATAAACTCATCAAAGAGTTTATATAATTTTTTATTACAAAGGAGAATATTGCTATGAAAAAATATGTATGTCAGGTATGCGGATACGTATATGATGAAGCCAAAGGCGATCCCGACGGAGGTATCGAAGCAGGCACAAAATGGGAAGATGTTCCAAGCGATTGGGTATGCCCAGTATGCGGCGCAGCCAAAGATATGTTTGAAGAATCATAATCCGGTTACTATTGATTGTAAAGAACTTGCACTTTAACGAAGGCATATGTAATCGAAAGAGAGAGGCATAAAGTGTTATCCACGATATTATTACCGCTGTTACTTCAATTTACATTGATCGCGATCAATGGGATATTTGCTTGCACGGAAATAGCGGTCATTTCTCTAAACCAAGAATTAATGAGAGCAAAAGCAAATGAAGGTGATAAATCCGCGATGCATCTGGTAGAATTGATGCAACGTCCGGGCAAATTTCTTGCGACGATACAAGTCGGTATTACCTTTGCCGGATTTCTTGCCAGCGCATTTGCGGCAAGTACCTTTTCCGAACCGCTCACGAATTGGTTGATCGGGCTGGGTGTTACGATCTCAGCGAGCACACTTGAAACGATCTGTATTATCGTTATAACGCTCATACTTTCATATTTTACTTTGGTATTCGGAGAGTTGGTTCCGAAACGTATCGCGCTGAAACGTGCTGAGAGCATAGCCAGGACATTCGGAGGACTCGTCTATTATATTGCAAAAATAACGGCTCCGATCGTTTGGTTGCTTACGGTATCAACGAACGGTATCTTAAAACTATTGGGCATCGATCCGCATGATAATACCACAGATGTAACGGAAGAAGAGATCAGGATACTGGTGGATCAAGGGGAAGAAAAAGGTACGATCGAACCTTATGAAGGTGAAATGATCGACAACATTTTTGAACTCAACGACATCATGGTCTCAAAGATCATGACACCGCGCACATCCCTTATCGTGTTATGGAAAGATGACAGTATCGATGCTTGGAAAGAACAAATATGCAAAGTAGGATTTTCGAGATATCCTGTTTGCGGGAAAGACAAAGACGATGTTCTCGGTATCTTGCATGTCCAAGATCTGCTTTGCCGCGATATCGTCGACCTCGAATTTCAAAAGGTTCATTTCGTTCAAGGGTTTGCGAAAGCCTATGACGTATTATTGGATATGCTGTTGAACAAAAGCCATATGTATATCGTCACGGATGAATACGGCGGAGTAAGCGGTATCGTCACCTTGGAAGATATCATCGAAGAGATCGTGGGAGATATTGAAGATGAACACGACATTGCTACTATAGCAATACCGCAGGATAAGAAATAAATGGTTGGGATCGATCATTAATGATACGATCATAGTATTTTATAGATATAATATATATAAAGAAAGGAATAGGATCATGAAAGAATTTACATTGCAAGAAGCAAAAGACATCGCACAACAGTTGGGTGTGGATTTTGACAACGTTGCTTTTTCGCCGGAGGAATATTTGGAAGGGCTCAATATCGAGTTGGAGCACGGTTCGGTCGATTCCGAAACGAATGTTACAGATGACGACCTGCTTGCGACCGCAAAGATCGCGCTTGCACACTTGAACGAGATACCGATCTACTACAATGACGATATCGGTTTGGAAGCTTGGGAACATTTGCTTGAAGCATTTGACGGAGACCCGAAAGGTAAAAAGATCATCATTGTTGATGCGGACTGAGGATAAAAGCGTATATATAATGCAGGCAGGTAACTTCTAATAAGTATACCTGCCATATAATTTTTTTGGTGGGATATACTAATAGTTTAAAAGGGCTTGTAATGGAATATAATTTTAAAAATGATAGAGAACCCTCCACTACTAATACTATACCTATTGGTGAGTCTATAACGAATTACGAATATATTGAAGAGACAGCTAGCATAATTTCAAAGATTATATCAAAATACATGATTGATGACGTGATCAAAGCTGTATTTTGTTTAAATGGATGGATAAAGAATCGTTCTGCTTTAACAATTGCACTGACGTTAAATCAGTCTATTTATATTACCGAAGAATTTGGAAGTCAAAGAATTACAAACTATAAGCAATTTTTAGATTTTTTTGAGTTAATAAATTCGCATTTAGTTATATCACCAAATGATGATTTAACATTAAATGATTTTGGTCAAGTCAGTATTGTTGTTGACGGAAAAGTATTTCCTGTCATTCTTGGTACTGGGTATGAGCAGGTTTTTGCTGCCTTAAATTTCTTGCCTAATTTAGCAGGTATTTTAGGTCGTGCAGAAGAGTTGCAAATGATTCTTGAATACAATAATACTATTATAAGTAGACTTAAAGAATTTAATACTATGGAAGCAGATGATAATAGAATATGCTTTGAACTACCGACAGAGACCTTTTGGAATGCAGTTGATGTTTTATTTGACTCGAGTGATTACAATGAGCATTTTGATACGATCATCAAATTTATGTATTTTGAAAAATGTCCGATTGAGATGCGACATATAATTAAATATAAAGAAGAGTATTATCCGTTGTTTAATTCTTCATTATTGATTGATTATTATAAAGAATTGTTATCTTCCTCAAGTACTGATGAAAACATTGATCATATTGAATTGACTATTTTAAAATTTCTCGAAGGTACATATAATTTTGCACCTACGCCAAGCAATTCTGTTTTGGTCCAACCTAAACTATTTAATAAACAAAAAAAATGTTTAATTGATGATAGTAAATATCTTTTCCTAGCATCACATAAAAAAGGAATAGTAATTTGCGTCAATAAAATTCATTATGGAGATCAAGCTATTCTTGAAAATCAAATCAAATTGATTGAAGATCTTCATTTGAAAGATGAATTATTTTTTATTGAGTCTTATCCTAGGGATAATATTAAAGGTAATCGTGGTATTAAAATAAGTTCCCAACAAAAACTTGAGTTTATATTAATTGATTCCTTTACTGATATAACATCAGAAACAATTTTTATAGGCAGCTCTTCATTTCCGTGCACTGCATTAGATATACTCAATATCTTATACTTTATCAATGACTTTGGTGAATTGATTGATTTCATAAAATACATAAAATATGAGCAAGCTCAAATTATGAGTTTCGGAGGTATTAGTAGTGTATTTTTTACTTGGAAGCAGTCAAATCGCTTCATATCTCAAGGTGCAGTTGATTATAATCTGATATCTATACTGTATGGAACTGTAGATCAGTATATTTATGATTATTTTACATCAAACCTAAAAAACTATCCATTGCACATAAAATCAAAAATGTTCCATAATCCATTTGCTTGGATAATAAGTGATAGTGGTGCCCCTTTTTTTCATTTAGAACATAAAGGACTTTCAGGCTTTGCAGGAGAGGCAACCTTAATTAATAATTCGACTTTTATATTCCTAGCACAAAATATTGAATTTTTTGTTGCAGAAGATTTTGAGCTTTCTACTTTTACTGGATTTAATGTAATAAACGAATTATGTTTGCTTTTTTTTAAATCATTTGGTGAATACTTTTTGAGTAAAATTCCTTTCTTAGATAATATGATTTTGCAAATATTATATATGCCAATGCATTACGCTCAAAAAATAGATAGAATAGGATTTACATCCGATGAAACTAAAGAATATTTATTCAGTGATATTTATGTTAATGAGAGTACAATAATTTTACGTTTTACTGTAAAGATTGACGACCTTCTAAATGCTATAAGCAGTTCTGTTGATAGGCGTGTAGAAATTAAATTTTTTTCTGAGTTAATTTCTACATTGGAAAAGTATTTTGCTTCTCAAGATGCATATAATGAATTTATAGACACATTAAGAAGCTATGAAAATGAAAAAAAAGAAGTCGGTGTCTTCACTATAGAGCAGGATTATTACTATTCTAATCAATCTTCTATTTTGAATATCCAACCATATAATTATATTAAAGCGAGAAAAGAAATAGCAAAAATATGCTTCGAAAAAGGGATAATACCAGGACTATATCAGGCACAGGAAGCAACCAAGATAATAAGAAAAATGCAAGAGGCAATAGTTGATGTGTTCGAAAAACAAATAGCAGAATTTGATGAGCACGAATTACATGCCAAGGCACTATCATATTGTTCTTCGCAAATACATTATACAAATTTGAATAGGAAACGTTACGATAGTTTTTCTAATTTGAAAGAGGCGGCTGAAAAAGAATTTAAAGAAAAAACAAGAAACATGAGGGAAGAATATCGAAGAAATGTTTTGGCAGCACAATATCTTATCGAAAGCAATTTATATGTTTCTCATTCTCAGAATAGAAAATGTGAAAACGACGATTTAACTGATTTGATGGCGTTTGCAGATTGGTTAGTTATTCTACAGTTTAGCGCGGATACTTGTCATTTTACGGAGTACGATTTATCCATCGAAATTGATGATGAATTTAGAGTTAATACTATTACTTCTGAAGAGAAACAAATAGAATATAATCACATGCTTTTTCGTAAATATGAACAAACTGACTATTTTATAAAAGGTAATGAAACAGATAAATATTATTTAACACGCTGTTTTAGTGCTTTTCATACTGACACTGGGGTCGACTTTAATATATTCCTTTTGCTTATCGAGTATCTTCAATTAGAAGTTATAAATGACTCTTTTGATTGCGAAATTCTACCAAATGTTTTTGAAATTGATCGAAATCAATTGCTTGAAGATTGCCTTAAATATTCTAATGGTATGGCAAAAAAAGATGATTTAAAAATGGCTTTGGATTTTATTACTTTGCATACACAAAAATTAAAAAATTTAGGTCAAACTGAGCATCGAGTACTAACTATATGGGATAGAGAAAAACGTAGCCAACGATTTGAAGTTAGACCTGTTGTTATGCGAGAAAATATCTGCATTTTTTCACCAGTAGTGTTGCGAAAACTTGCTACATTATGGAAGAGTGGAATAATGGAGTGGTTTACGCCATATGAACTAGGTCTGGATACTCTTCAACAAGAAATCAAAAGCTGGAAAAAATATTATGAAAATGAAATGGTTCAAGATATAGTTGATTTGTTTAAGTTGAACGAATTTGATATCGTTGAACGGGAGATAGATCTGGCATCTCGTTTTCCGAATGACGATTTTCCAGAGCGACTTGGAGATTTTGATGTACTTGCAATATCGAAAACATTACATCAAATTTGGTTAATAGAAAGTAAAGTATTGCAAAAAGTAGGATCCATTTTTGAAGATCAAATGCAACAAAGAGGTTTTTTTTATCAAAACAAATATGATGAGAAATTTCAAAAGCGAATAGATTATTCAAAGGAGAATATAGATAAAATTAAGACTTTATTCAAATTAAGTGAAAGTGATTATAAAATTGTCCCTTATATGGTAATTAACAAAGTATTTGTTTCGAGATATAAAGATTTAGATTTTCCGATTGTGTCGTTTGGTGAGCTTAAAGAGATATTAAAAAAGAGTGGGAAAAGCTGAGGGTGAAGTTATGATATCAAACAGCTTTTAATTTAGTTGCTATTCGGGCTATACTATAAGTAGAACTAACACATTAAGCGATCGGGCTTGCTTTGGGCGTTGCGGTAGGAGCGGGGATCGATTCCTTTAAGACAAAGAAAAAATAGAAATGTATCAAACATGATCCGCTCATATAAGATGTGAGATCAGATCATTTTTTAAGGAGCATTCATGGAAGACAAAAGTAAACTATTACAAGAACGGCAGGAAAGGATCGACAAAACGCTCAAAAACAAACAGCCTGATAGAGTGCCGGTGTGTAGCTTAGCAACCTCATGGGCATATTATCAAATCGGCAAGAAACCCCTGGATAGTTTTGATGATCCGGAATTAAATAAAGAAGTTTTCAGAAATCTCTACAAAAATTTTTATTGGGACGGTGTGATACTAGCAAGAAACGGTAAAACCTTTTCTAAACAAACTTTGGAACTGTTGGGTGGCGGAACTTATACCTATGACAAAAATGGTATGCAACAGACAAACCCCGGTTCTATCGGTCTGATGAAAGATGATGAGTATGATGAATTGATTTTAGATCCTTATAAATATATCATTGAAAAAATATTTCCCAGACGATATGAGATTATGAGACGGACCGATGATAAGAAATACAGTGACTTTGTTAAAATCATAGATGATGTTAAAGAAATGATGCGAAGAAACGCGGAGGAAGACAAAATAGCCGAAGAAGAGTTTGGTATTCAATACATGCGCCTTGCTTCGGTATTTCATCCGATCGATATTATTTTGGATTACTTGCGCGACTTTGTACCCATTGTGTCAGATGTAAGACGAAGACCCGAAAAACTTAGAGATGCGGGATTATCCTTGTTGGATTTTCAATTGGATAATTTAAAAGGCGTGTCTCCCGTCAAAGGTAAAGTGGTGTTCGTCCCAATGCATTTGCCGCAATTTCTTCGACCTTCTGATTTTGAAAAAGTCTATTGGTCATCCTATAAAAAAATGGTGGATTTTCTTGTGCAAAATAACTATACGCCGATGTTTTACTTCGAAAGAAAATATGAACATCTATTTGACTTTTTTCTTGAACTGCCTAAAAATTCTACCGTGGGACTTTTCGAGGATGATGATATGCGCTTTGTGAAAAAGAAATTGGGAAATCATATGGCGATAGCCGGGGGAATGCCGATTGCGTTATTGCAAAACGGTACGAAGGAAAAATGTATTGACTACGCAAAGAAGTTGATCGATGATCTGGCGCCGGGCGGAGGTTATATCTTTACAACTGATAAAATAATGTTGACTGCTTCTGACGGTAAAGCGGAAAATGTTGCGGCAGTTAATGAATTTGTGCATGAATACGGCATTTATCGATAAGGAGAAATAGCTGATGGATAATACGGAAATGTTGAAAAAGATCGCGGTCGAATCTTTTGGCGCTACAACGGAAGAAGAAATCGATAAAATAGTTAAAATGCTTATCCGATTACTGATCGGATAAGCATTTATTTTACGTGCGAATGGTTGATATATTCTGCATCTTATTTAAGTTTTTGTCTCTTTATGCGAACGAGCCTAGTGATAAATATGATCAGTTCATAAGCAAAAAGCATACTTCCGATAATGATCGGTGTATTGTCGTATACCAGCCAAATAGGTGTAAGAATAGGCATAGTCTGCATATGTAAAAGACGCATCAATAAGAAGGATATATATAAAAAACTTGAGATATAAAAAGCCGGTAATCCTACGAGCAAGAACTCCGCGACGGCGATTTTCTTCGTCATCTCAAAACGGTTGCTGACAATGATCAATACGGAAAAGACCGCGCCTATCAACATCGACAATATTATCAAGACAGGTAAGACGCAATCAAAAAGACAAAAGCTTTTCATCGCAAGATCTTTGATCCATACCGAACCGCGGTAAAAAACATATAACGAAAGCAGGAACATGATATCCCAAACTATATAAAAACCGATTTTTTTCTTCATGATCAAACCCCTTTCATATCCTGTACAGATGTTCAGTTTTATGGTTTATTTTGCAAATACATCTTGTTTTCTGTCGTTTTTTATGCGAATAAGTCTGACAAACAGTATCACCAGTTCGTATCCGAAAATTACGCTGCCTGCACCGGCTGCAGTAATATTCAGCGTTAACCAAAAAGGACCGAATGGGGGTATAGGACCGCTGAACCAGTGCAGTAAAAACATCGGAGCAAAAGCGATCGTGCCTACATACAGTGTTGGGATCCCAACTATTAAGAATTCAGCAAGAGCAATTTTTTTTGTCATTTCAAATCGAAAGCTGACTGAAATCAAAAGTGCGACTAAGAAACCCAATAACATTGGTAGCAGAGCTTGCACTAATAAATCATATCGTACTTCGTATCCGCTTGTTTGGCTGACTTGCTTGGACCATATGCTCATTGCATAATGTATATATAAAGCTAAGAACAATAGCGCATCCCATAAAATATAAAAACCGATTTGTTTTTTCATAACACTACCCCCGAATCAAATATCACTAAATTATATTTCTTGCTTCATTGTAATACA
Organism: uncultured Anaerofustis sp.; assembly: GCA_963674555.1. GTDB lineage: Bacteria > Bacillota > Clostridia > Eubacteriales > Anaerofustaceae > JBGMEA01. Next base: position 1,835,993 of record OY771429.1, read on the forward strand.
TCTGTATATCTTTAGCAATATTAATTTAATGTTACAAAATCCAAAATCTATTGGAATTTATATTTTATCCATATATACTGATTGTAGAAAAACAGGAGTATTATCGTATTGGATATCAAAAAGCTGGACCCGACAAAGGGTGAAATATTCGTAGATTATTTCGGCAAATTGGATTTCGGACATCAACCGCATTGGGCAAGTTGTTACTGTCAATATTATCAAACAAGTTGCAGCGAAGAGGATTGGTCTCAAAGATCCGGGGAAATCAATCGTGAGCAGGCGCTTCGATCGATCGCTGAAGGGAAAATGAACGGGTATTTGGCTTTTGAAGATGATGTTTGTATCGGCTGGTTGAATGCGGATGACGCCGGAAACTATATAAGACTTGAGAAAGATTTACAACCTTACATCCAAAATAAAAAAGTCGGACTGACGATCTGTTATGTTGTACATCCGAAATACAGGAGACAAGGTGTGGCTTCAGCTCTGCTTGACTACGCGATCGATGATTTTCGAAAAAAAGACTATGATTCCGTTATCGCTTTGCCCAGAAAATCAGAAGGAAATCCGATAAATTTATACAGAGGGACGCTTTCCATGTATGAAAAACGCGGTTATAAATCAATCGAAATGTTTAATGATACAATGCTCATGCGATTGAAATTCTAGTTTTGATCGATAGAATAGTTATAATGAGAGGTAAGTGATGGAAAAAAATATTCTTGGACGAACAGGTCTGAAGGTAACGGTCGCCGGTTTGGGCGGAGGCGGTTTCAGTAGGCTCGGTATGTTTACTAAAGGTATTGATAACGCAGTCGGAATAATCAAAAGTGCGTACGATCAAGGTGTTAATTTTTTTGATACGGCTTATCTTTACGGAACGCAACCGGCATTCGCAAAAGCGCTTGACGGGATCCCAAGAGACAGCTATGTGCTATCCAGTAAATTCCCTTATAATTCCAGAGAAGGGGTGGTCAAACCTGCTTCAGATCTCGAAAAGAACTTGGATGAATGTTTGACGGAACTTAACACCGATCATATCGATATCTTTCATATTCATGGGGTAACGCCTAAAGATTATCCTATCGTGCGTGAACGATTTTATCCGGAACTGGTAAAAATGCGGGAAAAAGGGAAGATACGATTTACAGGCTTTACGGAACTGTTCGGTGGTGACACAACACATGAAGCGATCAAAGCGGCACTTAAGGACGATGTTTGGGATGTGATCATGGTGGGTTACAATATGCTCAATCCTTCCGCTGCAAAAACGATCTTACCTATAACGATGAAAAACAATGTCGGTACACTGTGTATGTTTGCGGTCAGGAGTTCTTTATCCGATCCCGAACAGTTGAAACTCGATGTGCAAAAGATGTATGCGGCGAATCAGGTCGATCGCGAGTTGGTACCGAAAGAGCATACATTGGACTTTTTAACGGAAGGTGGTCACGCTAGCTCGATCATGGAAGCGGCTTATCGATTCTGCAGACATACACCGGGGATCGATGTGACGCTGACCGGTACAAGTTCAGTCGATCATCTAACAGATAATTTAAAAAGCATCACAATGCCGCCGCTATCGGACGCGGTACTGGAGAAACTGGAAGCGATGTTCGGCAGAGTGGATAGTGTAAGCGGTCAACAGGATTTTCCCGGGAAATCTTAAAATAAAAAAACGGACACAATGTGTCCGTTTTTTTTATTATATCAACAGATTCATGTAAAATTTAAAGACTTCTTTATTGTATTTATCAAATCTTTCTTTTGCAAAATCAGGAGTGAGCGGATATTTCGCTTTATATTCATCCCATTCAGCGATATATTTTGATTTTGGCAAAGCGACCAGGTCTTCATCAAATACAAATCCCTCACTGTTCAGAGGTGTACCGAATGATTCTCCAGCATTATCGTAAACAGCATAATCTCTGATAAATTCAGTCAGTGCCGCTAATGTTTCCATATTCACTTCGCTAAGTGTCAAAGGATTTTTATCGAAGCTGAACAAATACCCACCGCCCGGAAGCATGATATCCAAGAATTCTTTCGCGCGATCGACGATTTGTTCCGGCGTATCTGTACGCAACGAGCTGCTTGGGAACAATCCCGATATGATAAATTTCTTACCGAGCTTATCCTTGATCTGTTGCGGGTCTCCGTACTCAAACATTAATCTTGAGCCTGCGGGGAATTCAGAATAGATCAAATCGACATAGCGTGTCCAATCGTCCTCGCAGAACATACTCGGTCTTACGCCAATCGCGGCGTATTGTTGGATCATTTTTTTGTAAGAAGGAAGCCAAACTTCCACAAAATCTTTTTCACGCATGAATGTCGGCATATGAAGCGGTATGGTCACACCGCCTTCAGGATGAGGCATGCCATCTGGCAGTCCCCAATGGAAAGTAAGAGGCATCATGACTTCGCAAGCTTCTTGTATCAAAGAGCGATGTCTTCTGATATCCATACTGATCCCTGAAAAACTACGCAATTGGTCCGCGACAAAATCCATCGGCGCTTCGGTAAATGCAGAAGAGCCTCTCGGACTGCCGAGATAATAGCCGTGCGTTTGTATCAATTCCATAAGAGTCGGTATCAATGCTGCGGAATCGTCCCTTAAGGAAATGATCCCTTTTTGTACTGCTATCGCCATTCCGACAGGGTCATTCATATCCAGATTTTTATGTTGTCTGGGTATAACGGTCTCCAATAAAAAATCATAGGACTTTTCGATCAATTGCTCGTATTCATCTGCTAACATTCCTACCACTTCGGGGTGTTGGATGAATCCGCGTTTTCCCATGATGAATGATTGCGAACCTAACATCTGATAGATCATCGGGATCCTGCCCAAGAAAAAAGCAGGCGCCATAGGGCAACTGTCCGAGTAGATCTTTTCGCATAATTCTTTTGCGGGTTTTGCGAGTCTGGCATAATCAAATTGAACGTCGATCGGGTTTTGCCCGTCATATTCCGCTAAAATGTGATGCGATATTGACACGCCGATCGGCATGCGTTTGGGTATTATGTTGTTGTAAAAGTCGCTGTAAAGTTTGCCTCGTTCTTGCTGCAATGACAATGTGTCAACCATAGTATATCCTCCCTTGTTTACGTTAAGCAATTTGTATTTTTATTATAGCATAGCAAATCGCACTATCGGCACAAATATCAAACTCGTTTTATTTTTTTCAAGTTTTCTTTCAAAATGTGTTGAGCTTGCCGCTTAAAACAACATAGATTGTGATATAATTATTTCATAAATAATGATGTTGGGTATAAGTTTGGACTATGAAAAAACTCGTTGCGGTATTACTGTCAATATTATTTTTTATCGGTGCATTCGGATGCGATAAAAACGAAATGAAACTGCAAACGGAAAGCGAACATTTTATTTTTTATGCTTACGATGAAGATATAAGTTGCTTGGATGATTTAGGATCGGTATTAGAAAGTAATTACGTCAGGATCACAAACGACCTTCAGGTAACGTTAGATCATAAAATTACAATAGAGATCTATCCCGACTTGGACATGTTTCATTTGGCAATCGATCAACCCGAAGCGAAAGAGTGGCTTGTAGGGGTTTATATGAACGGTATGATTAAAATGGTTTCACCGTTACAGCCGGGAAATCAACATACATATGAAAGCTTGATGAAAGTGATCGTGCATGAGTTTACGCATGTTTTGGTAAGCGAGATCAATGCATCTTTTTATAATATACCGATATGGTTAAATGAAGGTATCGCAGTATATGAAGCGGAGCAGTGGTCGAGGGGTGACGAAGCTGTCATAATAGGACTGATACATCAAAACGCACTTCCGTCACTTAATGATCTGGATAATTCAAATTTTAACGAACTTCATGGGTATCTACTTTCATACACAGTTGTTGGATATATCGTAGCAGAATACGGTTACGAGACACTCACAGCCTTGATTAAAGAACCGTCTGAGATGCAATCGATTGTCGGTATGGATGAAACACAATTTGAAACAGCATGGAAAAACTATTTAACTAAACATTATATGGGAACACAATGAACAACGAAGAAACGCAAACAAAAACCTATTACGCATACATGTTACGCTGCGCGGACGATACGATCTACAGCGGGTACTCCGTCGATCCGATAGCGCGTTTAAAATTACACAATCAAGGACGCGGCGCGAAATATACCAGAGCGCGGTTGCCTGTATCGCTTGCGTATGTCGAAGCATTTGACACGAAAAGCGAAGCGATGAAGCGCGAAGCGGCATTTAAAAAAATGACACGCGCCGAAAAACAGGATATCATCCTCGGTTTCCAAGGACCTTGCGGGACGGATATCACGCTTCGCAACGAAACGGAAGCGGACTATCAAATCGTTGAAGAACTAACGAGAGAAGCTTTTTGGAATAAATACATTCCCGGATGCAATGAGCATTACTTAGCGCATATCATGCGCAATTCGGAATTATTCATACCCGAACTTGATTTTGTCGCTGAGATGAATGGGAAGATTGTCGGAAATATTATGTACATGCGCACATCGATCACAGACGGTGATCAGAAACATTACCCCGTGATCACGTTCGGACCGGTAAGCGTATTGCCTGAATATCAAAATAAAGGCGTCGGGTCGAAATTGATCGAGCACACGCTTGATCTTGCAAGAGATATGGGCTATGGTGCGGTATTGATCTTAGGCGATCCCGAGTACTACAAGCGATTCGGTTTTGTGCCAGCCGAGCAATACTCCATCAGAAACAGCGAAGGATATTACGCCGCGGCACTGCTGGCATTGGAATTGCGTGAGGGCGCTTTGTCCGATAAAAAAGGACGTTTCATTGAAGGAGATATCTATGATATCGATGAAACTGAAGCCGAAGAATACGACAAACGATTCCCTCCGAAAGAAAAAGGATACTTGCCATCGCAAGATCGGTTCAACGAATTAGTTAAACAAAAACATGAATAAAAAATCGACAGGAAAGAATAATTGGTATCATGATGATAGAGTTGGGAAAAGTACAAACTTTACAAGCAGTGCGTGAATCAGAGCACGGCATGTATTTAAACACCCCGGACGGCGAGCATTGGCAAGAAGTTCTGTTGCCCAAAAGCCAAGTACCTGAAGATCTTTCGATCGGAGATTCGATCGAAGTCTTTATATATAATGACGCAAAAGACAGAATGATCGCTACTGTCAACAGACCGAAACTGATACTCGGAGAGACAGCGGTCTTAAAGATCCTCGACATTACGGATATCGGGCTTTTTTTGGATTGGGGTTTGGAACGCGACCTGTTCATGCCTTTTAAAGAACGCATCGGTTATCCGACGGAAGGGGACGAATGTTTGGTCGCGTTGTATATCGATAAAAGCGATCGACTATGCGCAACGATGAAAGTCTACGATTATTTAAGCACGGACGCGCCTTATAAAAAGAATGACTGGGTCAGCGGAACGTTGTACAGCGAACATCCTAATTTGGGCTTTTTCGTAGCGGTAGATAATCGTTATCACGGATTGATACCGCATAAAGAAATGTATGGGAACTATCAGATCGGTGATATCGTAGAGACCCGTATTCAACAGGTACGCGATGACGGAAAGCTCGAACTGAGTTTGAGAAGACCCGCATACGCTGAGATCGAAGGAGACGCAAAGAAGATACTCGATCTGCTACAAGTAAACGACGGTGTATTGCCGATGAACGATAAGACCGATCCCGAGACGATCAAGTCCGAACTTTCTATGAGTAAGAAAGCTTTTAAGCGTGCTATTGGCAGATTGCTGAAAGAGGGCGCGATCGAGATCACGGATGACGGGATCTGCATGACATGGGAATAGAGATGTACGAGATAATCGAAAGCAACGATTATGTAAGCTTAAGCGCTTTCTTTTATGAGAACGGTTTGGAGGTAAAACCGAAGATCGAAAAGCCCGAACGCGTAGTGAAATTTTGGGAATGCACAGACGCGGACGGCAACCTTGTAGCGGGCGGCGCATTGGAAAAGCGTGATGGGAAATTCGTTGTGGCGGATATCGCTGTCGATGAACATCACAGAGGTAACGGAATTGGACTGCGACTTATGCGGATCATGGATGACGAAGTTCAGAAACAAGGTGGACGCGAAGCGTGGCTTGCGGCAAAGGTACCGGATTTTTATATGAAACTCGGATGGGACAGTGTACCCAGAGAAGACGCGCCGAAGATATCGGATTGTCTTCGATGTCCGCAGTTCGGAAATGAATGCACACCGCAGATCATGGTGAAATACTATTAAAACCAACAGGAAAGGACTAATCATGGAATTTGAAAAATATCGATTCGCAGGAAATAAAATATTTGATATCCATGCTTTCGATACATCGGATACAGGATCGTTCAATAGTAAACAAGAAGCAAAGGCAGAGACTAAGAAAGATAAACGTCTGATGGAAGCCTATCAAGAGAAGCTTTACGCGGAAGGCAAGGAAGGTGTCCTGATCATCTTTCAAGCGATGGATGCCGCGGGTAAGGACGGCGCGATCAAACAAGTTTTTTCGGGTTTGAATCCGCAGGGCGTGGATGTGTCCAATTTTAAGGTACCTTCAGCGGAAGAATCTTCGCATGATTATCTGTGGCGCGTGATGGAAAAACTGCCGCCGAGAGGACGCATCGGCATCTTCAATCGTTCGCATTACGAATCCGTATTGGTCGAAAAAGTACATAAACTTTATATAGAACAAGAATTGCCGAAAAGAAGCGGCGGGGACATCATCGGCAGGCGTTACAAACAGATCAGAGATTTTGAATCGTATTTATGGGAAAACGGCATCACGGTCATAAAGTTTTTCTTAAACATATCCAAAAAAGAGCAAAAGAAACAATTATTGGAACGCATCGATGACGAATCAAAACATTGGAAATTCTCGCACAGCGACATTGTAGAGCGTGAATATTGGGACGATTATCAAGACGCGTATGAAATGGCGATCAATGCGACTTCCACACAAAATTGTCCGTGGTATGTGATACCCTCGGATAAAAAGTGGTACGCGCGGTATCTGGTCTCAAAGATCGTACTGGAACACTTCAAAGCGATCGATCCGCATATCCCAAAATTGCCCGATGAGGCGGAGAAAGAATTAGTAAAATGGCGCGAGATATTATTGGAGCAATAAGAAAGCGAGCAGAAAATGATCATTGATTTAAACACTTGGGAAGAACAAGTTATTCCCAATTTCAGAGGCGGAGAAAAAGAGATCACGGTCCGTATGTTTCAAGACGATTTAAATAAGATCGCTCACGGCACATTAAAACCGGGCGCGACGGTAGGACTGCATTCGCATGAAACAAGCAGTGAGATCATTTATATCCTGCAAGGTACGGGCAAGGCGCTTTACGACGGTGCGTATTTTCCTGTTTCCGCAGGGGTTTGCCATTATTGTCCGAAAGGACACGAACACAGTTTGATCAATGACAGCGAAGAGGACTTAATATTTATCGCTGTCGTTCCCGAACAATAATAAATCATTTTAAGAGTAAAGGAGATTTTAAGATGACAAAAAGTAAAACTTGGGAAGAATGCGCGGAATTTCACGGACATGAATGCGGAGGGTTGGCGCTTGGCTATCAATTGACCCGTTACGCGATCGAGCTATTGGACATCATGTTTGACGAAGACGAGAAGGTCGTTTGTATCGCTGAATGCGTTGGTTGTCCTTTGGACGGCATCCATATCATGTTGCGATGCGACGAGGGCAAGAACGAATTACAGACCAGAAAAGCGGAAATCCATGCTTTCAATTTTTTCAACCTGAAAACCGGAGAGAGCGTTCGTTTAACGCAGAAAGAATATCCGAAGATGGAACGACATGAAATGAAAGACTTTATCCTTAAAAGTGATTTCCGTCAATTATTCAATCGTGGGGAGACATTGTTTGCACTTGAGGCGTGATCGGTATTATAATAATAGGTAGGGGGAGGGATATAAAATGAGAGATCAAATACTGCTGATCGTTTTGCTGTTTGGCATATTGACGGCATTATTCGTCATGATCTATCTTCGACGTTTCGGACAGACGAATCGTGTTCGCGCTGTCGTTCTGGATAAAGAGACATATACGGGCGGAGAAGTTTCGGATCAAGCAACGTATATCGTGAAGTTTCAAACCAATGATCAAGTTCTGAATTTGTCGGTCGATCCTTTCCTTTACGAAGGGTTACGCATAGGCGACAGAGGGATATTATATTACCGCGGCAACACAGCGTTGCGGTTTATTCGGGCGAGGGAATAGGGGGATGAAATGAACGCTACCTTATCATTTCTTTTGATATTTGTACCGCTGTTTACTCTTTTTGGCGTGATCTTATTTCGACGTTTCGGTAAGCCGAAGCGTATTCGCGCTGTTGTTCTGGACAAAGAGACGTACGTGGACAGCAGGTATCGTGTGCGCGACGGGCATGTTTTGGAGCGGGTGGAGTATGTCGTGAAGTTTGAGACCGACATAGGCGTTATGGATTTATCCGTAAGCCCGCTGACATATGACAATGTTCGCAAGGGACAAAAGGGGATGTTGTATTATCGTGGCGGCACAGCGCTAAGGTTTATTAAGGCGAAGAAGTGAATTAAATATAATATAAATTTTAAATTTTGTTAAAATATTTTTTTTGTAACATATAATATTGGGGATTGGTATGAGAGATTCTTTGAAGGAATTTATAAAAGATGCAATAACATTTGAGTTTAATTTGCCTAATACTGAACGTGAAATAATAAGATCACCTTACTCAAAAAAGAATGATGCTTGTTTTGATAAGAAGGATGATGATTCTATTGCAAGTGTGATTTATAACAGTATTGTTGAATACGCAATCGGAGAATATGATATCAATTACGATAATCTTGATTCTGAGTTCCTTCGATCGTTGTTTAACTTTAAATTTTGCGAAGACGATAGTGATGATGTGAAGCTTAAATATGGATTTTATGGTGAGGTACTATTATACACATTGCTTTTATGTAAATTTAAAGCAGATGTACTAATATCTAGGGGTTATTTATACAACCCTTTAGAGAATAGTGAGACGAAAGGTTATGATGCTTTTCATTTGATCCAAAGGAATGGGGGAGTTGAATTCTGGTTTGGAGAAGCAAAGTTTTATCAACGATATACAGATGCAATTCGTAGTGTTATTTCAAATCTGAAAAAAGCCTTATCAGATGAGTACTTTAATAAAAATTTGCTTGCAATAGTAAGAGAAAAAGATCATTTAGCAGCTGATGAGAATTTAATCCGTCCTTTGGCAGAACAATGGAAGAGAAATCCACAAATTATACTCAGTGAAGAACTAAACAAAAATGGGATGAGTTTAATTTATCCTGTGCTTATAGTGTTTCAAAAATCAAAAAGAAAATCATACGATGAAAATATTAGAGATTGTATAAAATACATTCAAAAGCTTTATGACGCTGGTGACCTTACAATAACCACGTCTTTTTCAATTAGAATGTTTTTTATATTTCTACCCGTTGATGATTCAAAGAAAATCAAGGAGAGTGTTTTAGATTGGATAAGTTTGAAAAAGCCACTTCTTTAGTAAGAAAATATTATGAATATGAAGATAGTAAAAATATATCTGATTTAATAACAGAAGTTTGTGCATATTTTGATTTGGTTAAAGATGATGATCTAACGCAAGGGCAAATTAAGTTTTTACTTTCATATGCAAATATAGTAGGTATTCCACAGTACATGGATATGTTATTTGAGAATTTTCAAAATAGTGAGTTTATATTACATGATTTGGATTTGATGTCTCTGGGTGCTTTGCTTCACGAAAAATCTTTGCATGTGAGCGAAACTAAAAAACTTCATCGCTATCAAAAAGAAGTTTTGGATAATTTCAAACGAAAAACTTCGAATCGTTTTGTATTATCTGCTCCCACTTCATTTGGAAAAACTCATTTGGTATATGAAATCATTAAGAAGATGGGCTATTCGAATATTGTTTTAATATTTCCTACTATCTCATTGCTTTCTGAGAATTTTGATAGGCTGGTATCTAAAGATGTCGATAATTTCTTTGATCTATATGAATTTCACACACTGAGCGATGATGATAAAATAGGTGTAAAAAATATTTGGTTATTTACACCTGAAAGATTTTTATCATATATCGATAAAAATAGTAGTAGAAATTTTGATTTTATTTTTATTGATGAAATATATAAGATTGATAATGAATATTTAATTGATAATGAGACTACTGGAGAGAATGAAAGAGATATTGCTTACAGGATAGCTTTGGAATTTGCTTGTAGAAAATCAAATGATATTCTCTTAGCAGGCCCCTATATGGAAATAGCAATTAATCCTAATTTTAATCAAATAGCTGAAAAAATGTATTCATCCAAACATAAATCTTTTGAAAATTTTACCATTGATAGGAATTTCAATGTTTTAGATTATAATCAATATGAAATTGTAAATAAAGCAGTATTGGTAATAAAGAGTAAAAAAGAGTATTTGTTTGATGGGATGACTATTCCGTGCGGGCAGATCGGCGTTTATCAAAAAGTTTTTAATACAGTGAACACTTTGGTATCTCATGGCGAAAATACTATTATATATAATAATTTTAAAGCTCGAACTGAAACATATGCAAGTGAATTATTAAAGATACTCAAAGATCAATCATTTAGACAACCGAGTGTTAATAGTATTTTGGATAGTTTTATTTCGCATTTAGAACGTAACTTTGGCTATGAATGGATTCTTGTTAAAGCTCTAAAAAAAGGCATTGCAATCCACCATGGTCTAATCCCAAAATATATACAGAAAGAGATTATCAAGCAGTTTAATGAAGGGGCATTGCCAGTTCTCATTTCTACGACAACAATAACTGAAGGAGTGAATACTTCTGCTAAAAATATTATTATTACATCGAATAAAAAAGGGAATAAACCATTAAAACATTTTGATGCAAAAAATATTGCAGGAAGAGCAGGTCGCTTTTTGCAACATTATGTTGGTCGTATTATCATAATTGACAAGGATTTTAAAGAAACATTGGATGGCCAGGAAGATATTTTATCACATAAGAATTTTGATTTTGAAAGTCCGAAAAATGATATCGATTATCCGATTACTGATGAAAAGTATTTGTCAAAGGATGACATTAAAGAAAAAGAAGAGCTCAATAGTAAAATTGGAGAATGCGGTATAACACAAGAGATTATTGATCAATTCAAGGTTATTAGTCCAAGAGATAAATTATTTGTATATGACAGAATTTCGTCTATGACTAATCACGAACACGCCGATATCAACCAATTAGTAAATAAGTTACATCGCCAAAAAATGATGATTGATTGGGATGGATTTCAGCTTATTATTGATATATTGAAACCAATTATTAAGAATCAGAAACTTTCAAGTATGATTGAATATAAATGTAAAAATGATAGTCCATATTCAATAATCACTGCAAAATTGCATTACTATCTGAAAAATGGTTTTTCAGGTTTGTTGGAGTATACTTTAAATACAAAAAAAAGAGATGCTGCTATACGTGACACTGCAGATTTAATATACAATATATTTAAATATCAACTTGTTAAATATCTTGGTGTCTTCGATATATTATATAGATTTTATAAATCGAAGATTAATGAAAGTGAATTTGAAGAAGAAGTATGCATAACAACATTGCTAAAAAAACTGGAGTATAATGCATTTAGTGAAAATGGTAGAGTGCTGAATGACTTTGGAGTTCCTTTCAGATTAGTTGAGTACTACGATAAGGAAATTGGTAGTGTCTCTAAAAAAAAATTTGATACATATGAAGCCTATATCGATAGTGAAATACAACATTTGCTAAAATAGTATATCTTTGCTTTGATTAAAAAACAGGAGGTACCCTTATGTCAAACTACACAACCGTAAAGATCATGGACAACTTTTACAGCATTGAACTGAACCGCATGGTGCGCAGCTTTTTATTCATAGGCGAAGAAGACGCGCTGCTTGTCGATACCTGCACAGGCGAAGGCGACATCATGGCAGAGATCAAAAAACTTACCGACCTGCCCGTCAGCGTCATATTTACCCATTCGGACGGCGACCACGTCGGCGCGGCGAAATACTTTGACGATTGCTTTATGCACCCGTGTGAATTCGACTACTATAAAAGTAAGACGGAAGACCCCGTTGAAATGATCCCGATCTGGGAAGGCGACGGACTCGATATCGGAACGTTCCGTTTCGAAGTCATCTTGATCCCCGGGCATACCCCCGGCAGTATCGCACTGCTCGAACCCGATAAAAACTTCCTTATCGGCGGAGACAGCATTCAAACGGGTGGCTCGATCTTTATGTTCGGCCCAGGTCGCAACTTTGAAGCGTTCCGCGCAAGTATGGAAAAACTTGAAGAGTACATCGATGAATTTGATACCGTGTACTCTTCACATAACGATCTTACAGTAACGCCTGAAACGATAAGCAAACTCTACAACGGCGCGACCGTCATGCTTACCGACAAACCCGAAGGCACACAAGTGGAAGCTCATGGACAAACCTTTAACCAATACGAGATCGATGGTATATCGTTCTTTGCTCCTTGATCTTAAAATAAAAAAAAGAGACCGCGTCTGCGGTCTTTTTTTGATGTTGTGATTTTTTATTTATTATAAAAACAGCGATACGGCGCAAAATACCAACAGTAACGCCATGACTGTGTTGAACGCTTTGCCGTATTTGCCGATGAACTTTTGAAAGATCGAACCGAACAGTGCCCAACTGCATGTCGAGGTAAGCCCGACTGTGGCGAGAAAAACGATAAAACCCGCAAGCGCGAACATAGAATCGTAATGCGGGGCGATGAAAGTTGAGATGACCGTAATGCCGTATAGGATCACTTTCAAGTTAACGAACTGTAAAGCGAAACCCGTGGCGAATGTGTTGGTTTTTAAACCGCCCTCTTCTTCGGCATGGGGTTTGCTCTTATAGATTTTCCAAGCAAGCCATAGGATGTATGCCGCGCCGATGAATGTCATGTACGGTTTGATCGTAGGGATCAATTTGAACAACGTAACGCTGAATACACCGCATAACGCCAAGATAATGAGGTCTCCGATGTATACGCCGAAATTAAAAGGCAGGCTTTTTTTAAACCCGTAACGGCTCGCGTTTGACATCGACATGATGTTGTTCGGCCCGGGGGTAAAAGTTGTGATCAAAACGTAGGATATAAATGCTGCAAAATTCGGCATAGACTGTTCTCTCTCTTTCAAGTGCGTGATATACTTAAAATATTGAATTATTAATTTGTAGTACAATCATATTTTATGTTGTGTGAAATGTCAATCCTTACAGCCGATAAGATCAACATGTGAGATAGGTCAAGAATTAATATGTCGCGTTACCGCATAGGATCTATGTCGGGGTCAATAAATAAAGTATTAAGGAGATCGATCATGAAAGTAAGAAGATTAAAAGCTATTTTTTCTTTAATTGTCGGTATTTCGATCCTTGCTTTATGGGGTATGCTTTTTAGCACAAACCAAATACCGGAATTGGCAACCGAGCCGTTTCGCATATCACTACATATTTTTTCGGAATTGTTGTTGGCTGTTTTACTCATAGCGACAGCCGTTTCGATTTGGAAACGATCGAAAAGCGCTGACAGATTATTCGTGTTCACGATGGGAGTGTTGTTGTATTCCGTGATCAACGCTGCGGGATATTTCGGACAAAGCGGGAGTATAGGGTTGATCGTGATCTTCGGGGTGTTGGCGATCTGTGCCGTGATATTGGTGTTGGTCAACGATAAAGACTATTAGGATGCCTTTTGACGAGTTTACAAAGGAGAATCAATGAAAAAATATATCGCGTTACTGCGTGGGATCAATGTCGGGGGCAAAAATAAAGTGCCGATGCCTGATTTAAGGGCATTGTTTGAAAAGAACGGTCTCTCAAATACATCGACTTATATCAACAGCGGTAACATCTTTTTTTCTTCGGATGAAGCCAATAAGACAAAACTCAAAGAAAAGTGCGAGACTTTGATAAAGAAGAAATTCGGATTCGATGTTCCCGTTATCGTTATTCCCGTTGAGGAGTTGCAAGACGCGTTGGACCATGCTCCGAAATGGTGGGGTGACGACGAAAAGGCTCGACACAACGCTATCTTCGTCATACCGCCCGTAACGGGTGAAGAAGCCTATAGACAAATCGGAGAGATCAAGCCAGAATACGAACAAGCCGCTTATTATGAAAATGTCATTTTTTGGTCGGCTCCGATAAAGACATTCTCGCGAACACGTTACGCAAAGATCGTCGGAACAGCCTTATATAAAAACGTGACGATCCGAAACGCGAACACGGCTAAGAAATTGGCAAAGCTCGCAAAAGAAATACAGTAAAGATACTCTGCACAAAATATAAAGAGGTAAAAACGATTGAAAACCTATTTTAATCCGGGCTGCGCATTAAGTCTATATAAGCCCGAACTTGAAAATAAGATATTGGATTTTTTGAACGCGCATTACAAAGAACGATACGGCATGATCGAGATGCATAAGATTTGTTGCAGGCATGATCCCAAATTGGAAGAAGGGTCTTTGATCATTAATGTATGCGCGGGTTGCGACAGAAGGTTTCGAAGTTTGTATGAAGGCATATCAACGATCTCTCTGTGGGAAGTGATCGATTCTTCGGATGCCTTTGACTATCCCGATTATAAAGGCTTGCAAATGTCCGTCCACGATGCTTGTCCCGTGCGGAAAAGACCCGCGGTACACGAGGCTGTCAGAAGTTTGCTTCATAAAATGAATATCGAAGTTGTAGAAACAGCGTTTCACGGCACAAAGTCCAAATGTTGCGGAGATGATTTTTACGGTAAAATACCGCTTGAGAAGGTGCATGAAAAAATGAAAGAACGCGCGGATGAGATGCCGTGCGAGGATGTGTGCGTATATTGTGTATCATGTGTTAAAGCGATGTATATCGGTGGTAAAACACCGCGCCACCTACTTGATCTATTATTCAAAGAGGACACCGACCCTCAAGTTTACGATACCGAAAAATGGCATGAAATGTTGCAAGAATATATTGATACGCACTGAAAATGAATAGATCGATAAAAATTTACTTGACAAATCTAATTAAGTGAAATATAATTTAAATAAGCAATCACTTAATTAAAATGAGGAGATAAGATTGGACGAAGTCATAACGATTTTAAAAGCGTTGTCTGATGAGACGCGCTATAAACTGATGGAAATGTTATTGAAACATGATTATTGTGTCAGGACTTTAGCGCACCATTTGGATATTTCGGAATCCGCTGTATCACAACACCTAAAAGTATTGCGTAATGCAGGCTTGGTGCAAGGTATGAAGCGTGGTTATTACACACATTACAGAGCTGACCGCGATCTGCTTAACGAAGTCGCAGACCAACTGGCAGAGCTCAGCAAAACCGTTCCGATACAAGACGGTTGTCCTTCACACTCGGATAAAGATTGCTCATGTCACAAAAAGGAGGATAGGGAACATGCATAAAGAAAATTGCGAACACCCGGATAGGAAACCTGCTGACGGGCATTGCAGTGATGATCAAATGATGAAATGCCACGGTGAGGTCAGACATCAACATCATGATGGTTGTGAGCATCCGGAACGTAAACACGGCAAAGGCGAATGCAGTCACGCACAAAAGAAACAATGTCACGGACATGCGTAAATAAATAAAAAAACAATGGCGTAGTGCCATTGTTTTTTATTACGATCATAATGCTAAAGTCTATTTCCCGTCGTCCTCGGTGCAGTAATACATCTTGTCTAAATTGTACTTCTTGTAAACTTCGCATTCGGGGCATACGCACCCTTTTTCTTCTTCTATGCATGTGCTTTTGTCATACGCGCAGAAAAAGGTTTCCGCGTGCACTTTCTTTTCCATGTCGCTCATGACTAAAAGCGTATTGCCGGGCATATTCTTTATCTTACACGAAAAAGAATAACTCGGACACTTCTTCATGCAAAGACATTTGAACATGTTCTCTCTTGTCTTTTCAACATTTGACATAACATTACCCCCATATTTTTTATTGTTCTATTATTGATATTATACACCAGATTCGGTTATTGACCAATGTTGTAAGAAAAAGAGCAGACTTTTGTCTGCTCTTTAAAAATTTGTTTTATAATCTTGCGCGATCCACTCTGTTTGTATATTTTTCATATGCCGCGCGCATAAGCGGTTCCGCTTTGTCGCTGACCGGCGGATATACTTTCTTGAATTCGTCGAAAGGCACATAGTATTTCGATTGGAATTCAGGATAGGTATGCGCGAATTTCTTGATAGAGTCTTCTTTTTTATCGGTCGTAACAAGTTCGCCCGCGTTGTCATACTTGCCGTTATCAAGCACGTATTCTAAAACAGCAACATAATTTTCGGGGTTGATATCTTCAATGTTCAATGCGCTCTTATCGAAGCAGAAGAAGTAATTGCCGCCCGGGGCTAAAATATCCATCAATTCTTTCGCTTTATCGATACATTGTTGCTTCGTTCCGGTCTTCAATAATGTGATCGGATAGAAACCGCCCAGTACCATTTTCTTACCAAGTTTATCTTTGAAGACTTGCGGATCACCGTATTCCATAAACATACGGGTCCCTTGCGGAAGATCCGCAAGATGATCAACGAATCTGGTCCAATCGTCTTCACAGAAGAGTTGCATGGGTTGTCCGCGTTCCGCGCAGATATGGCAGATTTTATAGAAGGTGGGCCAATAGAATTTTTCAAAGTCTTTCATACTTAGGAACGTCGCCATATGTGTCATGATCATATTCATCCCAAGCGGTGTCGTTACGGTGTTCATCCCTTGCCATACGAGATAAGGCACGACCGCTTCGAGCGCTTCCAGTAGTTGTTCGGGTCTGCGTTTCATATCGATCGGTATTTTAGAAAAGCCTCTGTTCATATCGGCTATAAAATCAAAAGGTACTGATTGCCCCATTACACTTCCGGGGGGTGGATTGAAATATCCGTATCGTTCGATCATCGTTGCGTTTGCGATCGCGAACTCTCTTTGCGTGTCAGCTGCGGCCAAAGCTGCTTTCGTTTGGCTCAACGCGCGCATGATTTCGCCTTCTCCGTAGGCCTCATAGGTACGGGGAACACTTGTTTCCAGCAAGAATTCATGCGGATTTTTGATAAAATCTTCATACTCGTCTTCGTACATATAAGACTCTTCGGGATGTTGGATCATCCCTGTTTTGCTCATCGTCATCGACCTTGAACGTTTAAACATCAATTCGATCGGATTTCTGGCAAAACCACCTGCAACTTTATCGCCTCTTGTGATCTCGCGTGCTTTTTCCATGATCTCGATCAATAACGGCGCAGTGTATGTATACTGGGTCGTCATTAGATCTTTGCCTGCGTACTGGATCAAAAACTCCATTGCCAAGCTATCCTGTACCGGGATCCTTTCGGGTATGACTCCCGTGCAAAGATCCATGTAGAGTTTGGTTCTAAACTCCTTTTGCGCTTTTGCGTCCATATATATCCTCCCTTGTTTGATTTAAACTCAATATCACACACATATAATATTGAGTTTTAGTGTTCAACTTTCAAATTTAAGTATACTGTAAAGACAGATTTCGGTCAAGAAATTTACAAGGGAATATATTAAATTTTTATTTTTCTGAGTCTTTTTTTAGCATACGGTCCGACAATGTACTGATTGGACAAACGACACACCATGATCTGCTTTTATAGATCTGTGAGAGGATCAAGCCGAGTACGGTGGAAGTCATCATCACAGAGTAGATCCGATAAGACAGATGCGTCAGCCACGGTACGAAATTCATAAGTTCAACCAGTTGGGGCATTTGAAACGGGAGCGGAAAGACGATCAAGAAGCGCAGATATTTCATCGGAAGTATCATTCCCGTAGCGACACCGATCGTGGACATGGTTACAAAAGATAAATTGAGAATGAAATAAATCAGTAAGATATCTTTTAAATTGCCATTAACGATAAATTTAGGCAATGTACGAACTTTCCGTTTTTTGCGATTGCCTATTAACGAAAAGAAACTTGCTCTCGGGCAATAAGCCGTGCACCAAGTTTTTCTTCGATCACGCAGGACCAAAACGAAAGGAATGATCATGCAAAACACACCGAGTAACGCCAAGTGTATATTCACAAATCCGAGTAGGAAATATATTAGAGTAAAAACATACAAATATTTGTTATTGCGCATAAGTACCTCAATAATTTTAATTTAGTTTATTATATGATATCCGTATGCGAAACTCTGTGATCGTGTCACTTCCACACAAATGACTTTATTCACAATAATATTATTTGCAGGGAATTTCCATTGACTATCCATATTCAAAAGAGTATACTTGTTCACATAGCGAACAAGTGAATATGTTCAAATGAAAGGAAGAGGACTATGAAGATCATAAAAGTGGAAGTATTTCGTTTAAACTCAAAAAATAATATGCTTAACAGCCCGATCGGATGTCGTATTCATACTGATGAAGGCATTTACGGCGACGGTGAAGCCGGTATGGCTTACGGCAGAGGTGGCACAGGCGCATACGGTATGCTCTGTGACCTTGCGGAATTTGTTGTGGGGATGAATCCTTTGCAAACCGAATTGATCTGGGAAAAGATGTATAAGGAAACGTTTTGGGGGCAAAACGGCGGACCGATCATTTTTTCCGCGATCGCTACGATTGATACGGCGCTTTGGGATATTAAAGGTAAATATTTTGATGTGCCGTGTTATGAATTGCTCGGCGGCAAAGTTAGAGACAAGTTGCGTTGTTACGCTAGTCAGTTACAATTCGGTTGGGGGCAATACGGTGTGAGCGAACAGTTGGCGGCTGTAACCCTTGAAGATTATGCGTATAATTGTCGTTTGGCTTTGGATGAAGGTTACGATGCCATCAAAGTCGATTTTTTCGACAGAGATATCAACGGCGATCACTTGAATCCATTGATGCAAGGAGGATTGCTCAGCGGCTCGACATTGAAAATGGTTGAAGACAGAATCCGAACCGTTCGCGAAACAGTTGGGGATGAAGTTGACATCATTATGGAAAACCACTCTTATTCCGATGCGCTCGGTGCTGTGCAATTAGCTAAGATAGCGGAAAAATACAACATATATGCTTTCGAAGAACCAAATACGCCGAATATCCAAACAAGTGAATATATCGCTCAACATACCGACATTCCGTTGGCTAATGGTGAGCGTATCTTCAGTCGTTGGCAATACGCGC
Organism: uncultured Anaerofustis sp.; assembly: GCA_963674555.1. Classification (GTDB taxonomy): domain Bacteria; phylum Bacillota; class Clostridia; order Eubacteriales; family Anaerofustaceae; genus JBGMEA01. Next base: position 1,855,273 of record OY771429.1, read on the forward strand.
CGTATTTCCAGCGTAATTTGATTCAATTAGCACAGCCTGATATTGGCAACTGCGGTGGTATCTCTGAAGTGAAAAAAATCTGTGATATGGCGTATGTTTATGATGTCGGGATTCAAGCTCATGTTGCGGGTAGTCCGTTTGCGACGAATGTGGCATTGCATCTTGAATGTACGATACCGAACTTTATGATCCATGAACATCATGTATGTAACCGTATGGAAACATCTGTCGGGCTTACAAAATATAACTTGCAGCCTGAAGACGGGTATTTCACGATCCCCGATCTGCCGGGACTTGGAAATGAGTTTTTACAGAGCGCGATCGATGATGCGCGCATGTACAAAGTATTCGAATAGATCAATAATAAGCTCCTTTCTAAAAGCGTTCCTATCCTGTAACGGATCAATGGGAGCGCTTTTTGTTTATTCATCAGAGTAATCAATTGATTTTATTATTGGTATACATTAAGATAGATGTAGAAAAAGTCTAAACCGGAGAAGAAAGTTGTGGCTGTAAAGAAAACAAAAAACAAAATAGAAAAAATATCGATCGTCGACCAGGTCTTTTCATCGATCAAACAAGATATCGTAGATGGAGTATGGAAGGTGGGAGAACGCCTTCCTTCCGAATCTGAATTTGCTGATATTTTCGGTGTAAATCGTTTGAGTGTACGTATGGCTTTACAAAAATTAAGCGCGGTGGGCATCATAGAAACAAAAGTAGGTGAAGGCTCATTCGTTAAAGAATTCTCCATGCGTTCTTTCATCGATGAGATATCGGTGTTCTTTGAAGATGAAGAAAGTATGCAAGAAATCAAGGCTCTGCGTAATTTGGTGGAAGTCGAGAGTACGCGTCTGGCAGTTATTTATGCAACAGATGAAGAAAAGGCTGTTTTAAAAGAACTTTTGGATGATTTTACTGAGGCAAAAAACAAGCAGACCAAGGATGTTGACAATGAAGCTTTGCGAGAAGCCGTCGTAGATGCGGATCTCGCATTTCATACACAGATCGTGAAAATGAGCCATAACAGGTTATATCTCGAAATTTTCTATATGGTAAAGAAACTTGTCAGGCAGCATATTTATAATTTGATCACAAGACGCTCATTGGCGATTCGCGATAAGAATTTAGAGGAGCCGAATGAAAGTCATAGGATCGTATATGAAGGCATCATCAACGGAGATACATCAATATCCGAAAAAGCGTACCATGAGATCATCGATGTGATCCCATGGGGCAATGTCGATCAAACAGACGCAGGGAGAAATTAATGAAGATCATCGATCTTGAAAATTGGGATAGAAAAACGCACTATGAGTTTTTTAAGCGCATGGATTATCCGCAATACTTAATATGCAAAAATATAGATATTACAAATTATTTATTAAAACTACGAGAGCAAAATCTTTCGTTTTATTATGCGATGATATTCGCAGCCACGTATGCGATCAATAAAACGGATGCTTTTAAGTATCGGATAGAGGGAGAAAATGTTGTTTATCACGAAATGATCCATCCGTCATTTACGGCTATGTCCGATGGTTCTGACCTGTTTAAAATGGTCACCGTTGAAATGAAAGAGGATATGGTAACTTTTATTGAGAGTGCGAAAGAAAAGTCGGACAGACAAAAAGATTATTTCGTATTTAAAGATCTGGAAGGTCGAACTGACTTGATCTATATTACTTGTATCCCTTGGGTGAGTTTTACAAATGTATCCCATACCATTTCATTTAATAAAGACGATGCGGTACCGCGTTTGGCATGGGGTAAATATTTTGAAGAAGGTGATAAAATCCTCATGCCTTTTTCCGTACAGGCACACCATTCATTTGTCGACGGTATTCACATGGGGCAATATTTTGATACCTTGCAAGAATATTTAGATTCTTTTTAATACTCAAATTTAGATTTGTTCATTACGGGTTTTTTTTTAATAAGAAGGAGATAAACAATTTTGATGTATCTAATCGTTTGTTTAACAGCTTTTTTTGCATCCGCTTTGTCCTTGATGTCAGGTTTCGGTTTAGGGACGATCTTATTACCCGCCTTTGCTCTTTTCTTTCCGCTCGAAACAGCGGTAGCCATGACGGCGCTCGTACATATGACGAACAATATTTTTAAGTTTATCCTTATCAGAAACCGAATAGATAAAAATACTGTGTTGCGATTTGCCCCAACTGCTATCCTTGCGGCTTTTGTCGGTGCATGGGTGTTGACCTATTTGAATGATATGCCGGTCATTATGACCTTTTCGGTAGCAGACCGCATTTTTGAGATAACACCGATCAACATCACTATAGGGCTTTTGCTTATTGTTTTTGCGTTCTTTGAATTGTTACCGCGTTTCAAAAAAGTTGAGTTTGATAAAAAATATCTTCCGCTCGGCGGACTTCTCAGCGGTTTTTTCGGAGGTCTTTCCGGTCATCAAGGAGCGATGCGTTCCGCGTTTCTAAGTAAAACCGGGCTTGACAAAAACACATTCATTTCCACGGGTATCGTTATCGCGCTCTTCATCGATATCACAAGATTATCGATATACGGTAATCATATTCTAAATTCGGAACTTATCGGAAATTGGAGACTTATAACCGCAGGTATGTTATCTGCTTTTGTGGGTGCGTTCACAGCATCGCGATTTATTAAGAAGATCACATTTCGTCATGTGCAGGTCATTGTGGGCGTTATGCTCATTTTGATGGGTATATTGATAGGTGTAGGAGTCATTTGAAGAACATACCGTATAAGTAAAATAAAGCCTTATCGATCATTCGATAAGGCTTTAATAGTGGGCAATAAAAAGAGTCTTATGTATTTTCTTCAGTTTTTTTTGTAAGCATGATAATCGAAAAAATCAACATAAAGACCGCGACGATCGAACCGTTTATGATAAGACCCGCAGACGCTCCGAAGTTTCTTACGATAAATCCCGTGAACAGATTTCCGATCGGCATCGTTCCTCCGCTTACCAATATATACACGCTGAGTATCCGAGCGCGATAAGCATTATCGACGCGCAGTTGCAAGGACGTGTTTACTGTTGCCGAGAAACTGACGAACAAAAACCCGATGAGTACATATAATACCAGCGTTGCGGGATAATTGTGGAATACGCCGATCGCGATAAGGCTCAGTCCGACGAACATCGGACCGACTGTTAAATTGAATCTTCTTGGGCCTTTTAGGGAAGAAGCGGCTAAAAGTAATGCGCCTAAAAAGGAACCCAAACCCATGCTGGTCATAACAAAACCAAAATCACTTTCCGCCAGATGTAAAACTTCCGTCACAAAAACGGGCATCACAACGCTGTGATTCATGGAGAAGCAACTGATGATCAATGATGATATGACGATGAGAAAAAGATCTTTGCTTTTGAAGAGATATTTTAAACCTTCACCCACATCCGAAAAAATCAATTTGAAATACGTAAAATTCAGGCGTAACTTCTCCGAAATAACGTGTTCTGTCAACGGTTTAATGAATAATACGGAGATGATCACTGAAAGAAAAGAAAGCGAATTGATCAAAAAACAAGCGCCGACACCGTAGATACCCAATATGATACCGGCAAAAGCAGGGCCGATCATCCTGGCCAAATTGAATCCTGTTGAATTTAAGGCAATAGCGTTCATTAAGTATTCTTTCGGTACAAGATCGAAAACAAAAGATTGTCGGATCGGGCGGTCGAATGCATTGGCGATCCCCATGGTTGTTGCCAAGACCAATACATGCCAATATTGGATCAATCCCGTAAAGACCAAGACAGCAAAAGTCATAGCAGCAAACATTAAAATCGTTTGCGTTACAAACAGCATTTTCTTTTTATCTGTCCTTTCGATCACGGCTCCTGCGAACAAAGACAAAAACAATGTAGGTGCAAATTGCAACGCACTAACGAGTCCGATCTTCAGAGCATCATTTGTTAGCTGATATGCCAGCCACGGTTGTGCGATATTTTGCATCCAAGTGCCGATGTTTGAGATCAACATCCCGAATAAAAACAAACGAAAGTTCTTATGTTTTAAGGATAAAAAAGGACTGTTCATCGATCGTACACCATTCTTAATCAAAATTTGTGCTTTTGATGTATTCTACCACTTTTGCTACGACTGTGTCATTGCTTTACTAAAATATTTCTTATTACCGGTAAGCTCTTTTTTTATTGAATATATATTTGTTTTTTTCAATCTCTGCTATAATAAATACAAACAGATCTCGGAGGTGGATATATGGATCAGCAACAAGAAAAGTTCTATGAATATATACTGGACAGAGTCGATGAAAAGAATATTGAAAATGCAAAGACACTGCTTGCAAAAACTTTCGCAAAACAAGATGAAGGATCTTTCACGAAATGCGATGTTACGGTTCTTGCACCTTTGTTGATGACGATCGTAAAACCCGAATACATTAAAGAAGTGCAAGAACTTATGAAAAATTATGGGCAAGAACTCTAATAAATATAAAATGGAGACAATAATATGATCAGGATCGTAGCAAAAAATTTTATCAAAGAAGAAAATATCGAAGAATTTATCAAATACGCAACAGAATTGGTTGAAGCGACCGTGCGATCAGACGCAGGTTGCATACAATATGAACTTTGCAGAAATGTAGATGATCCGACTGTTATGGCAATGATCGAAGCTTGGGAAGACCAAGCCTCACTGGATGCGCATATGAATTCCGAGCATTTTCAAACGATCGTACCGATCTTGCATAAGTTTTCTTCCAAACCCGGCGAAATGAATATGTACCATAAGATCGTGTGAATCACGCGATCGTTATGCTTTTAATTGGAGGGTAAAACATGCATAAAGATGAATTGATCCTACTGTTAAAGCAAAAACCCGACATAGATGATGTTGTCATCGACGTTATGAAAGATACGCAACTTATACCTGTGTTGTTTGAAATAATTGAAACTGAGAAAAGTTCTGTGAAATTTTCGGCGGAAAAGATCATCAGGATAATCAGTCAAAAAGATGCGAATATGTTACTTCCGTATTTTAACAGAATGGTTGCTTTACTGGACAGTGAAAATACTTTTATTCGATACGGATTCATTTTGAGTGTGCCGAATTTGTTTTCGCTTGACCAAGAGAAAAAGTGGGTCGCTTTTGTAGAACGATATATTTTATTTCTGGAGAGCACGGCGATCGCTGAATTTAATAATGCTGTATCCAATGTATGGAAGATATTAAAACAATATCCCGACTATGAATCGGTGATTGTGCCAAAATTGCTACAGATCGACCAACATGTTTTTTTGCATAAAGGTGAGAGATCTCTCGAATGTATAGATGTTGCAAAAGGACAGATCATTGATTGTTTTATTGAGATTTATGAACGATCAGTATATCAAAAAGAAATGCGCGCTTTTGTGACAGAAAATGCGCAAAATCACAGAAAAAAAGTGCAAGCCTCAGCAAAACGCTTTTTGCGAGCATATTCATATGGATCAAGTGAAGAGGATAAATGGAAAAACGATTAAAACAATACATCGAGAAATTTGAAAAACGCGATATCAGCAATTTAGATCCTGAACAAAGGCAGTATTTGCTAGATGACTTGTTGACCCAAATCGGGTTTTTTCAGCATGAGCGGTTGATCCATTTGATCGTAACGCTTGCCTTTGCGGTGTTGACGATTTTATCTGTTTGTATTTTGATCTTACTAATGAGCATCCCGACAGTTATCTTGACTGTGATTTTGGCGATAATGTTGATCGCGTACATCAAACATTACTATGTTTTGGAGAACGGTGTTCAGAAATTATATGAATTTTATGATCAAGCCCATAAAATCTGATAATCATATATAATAATCAAAATTTGTGTTATAATATTTTTAATCAATTTACACGGGATGTAGAAAGATCCGATAGATATGATCGGTTCTTAGTTGTAGGGGGAGTAAATTTTAATAAAGAGGATATATATGCAGATGAAAAATATGAGCAAGGAGCAATTGATGGAAACAGTAGAGGATTTAAATGGACAAATAGAGCGATTGCAATCTCAGCTAAATTCGGCCCCGTATGAGCGAGAAGTACAAGTCTTTGAAGATTCCGATAAAAGTTTTCGAAATATATTTGTTACCACACCTATTGGTTTGGTTATTACTAATTTAAAGGGTAAGATAATCAATATGAATCGTGCCGCTCAAGAAATATTCGGTTACGTTCTTGGTGAGGGCGAGGAAGCCAATATAATTGATTATTATGCCGATCCGCGCGATAGACAAAATTTGTTGGAGATATTGGAAAAAGAGAGTCGTGTTTTTGAATATAAAATCAAGATGCGTCGCAAGGATGGGCTTGAGAAGGATGTTCTGCTTAATGTTGATTTTATAGATTTGGATAATGAAAAAGTACTATTGACTTCCCTTATTGATGTAAATTTATGCGATCGAGTTCAAAAGAATTTTTTTAATTCGGAAGAAGAATATCAGTTTTTATTTACAAACGTTCCCATAGGAATAGCAGTTACTGATGTGAATGGACATTTGATCGCAAACAATCAAGCATTAAAGGAATTACTCGGTTACACAGATGAAGAATTAAAAGACATCGACGTTACTGATTTTTATATAGATAAAAAGGATAGAAGTAAACTGATTGAATTGATCGAACAATTCGGTACCGTCCGAGATTTTGAAACAGTATTCATGCATAAAAACGGTAAAAAGATACCTGTATTATTAAATATGGATCAGATAAATTTTAAAGGGAAAAACAAAACTCTTTTAACTTCCATGCGAAGCATTACTAATTTAAAGCAAGCTGAAGCAGATTTGACAAAAGAACGAGATTTTATAAGCGCGGTTCTGGATATAGCTGCTTCTTTGGTAATGGTCTTGGATAAGGAGGGAAAAATAACTCAGTTCAACAGAGCTTGTGAAGAAACGAGCGGGTTTAAATTTAGTGAAGTTAAAGGGAAATATATTTATGAAGTATTGACTGAGGATCCGGTAATAGCCAAAAAAAGATTAAATGACTTGTTGAATGGTAAGTATCCAAGCACGCACAGATCTATATGGAAGGATAAGGACGGGGTTGAGCATCTTATAACTTGGACTAACACAGTTTTATTGGATCCTCTCGGTAACGTCGAATATATAATCGGCACTGGAATTGATTCAACCAAGCAACAAAAATCCGAACAATCGCTTTATTTGGCGAATCAACAATTGTTGTCATGGGTCAGTGATTTGGAGAAACGCACAAATGATATGCATCTGTTGAGTGAATTGGGAGAACAATTGCAAAGTTGTCAAAATGAGAAGGAAGCTTGTGCGATCAGCGCACGGTATATTCAAAGAATTTTTCAGGGTAGCAATGGTGCACTGTATCTTATCGATAAAAGTATCAACCTTGCTGAGGCAGCCGAAATGTGGGGAGATGTATCCTCGATGAAAAAAGTATTTGAGCCTACTGAATGTTGGTCGATACGAAAAGGTCGTTCACATTTGATCGATGACGAGCACGAGGGGCTTAAATGCGAACACATAATAGGGGATGAGTATGGACAATATCTATGTGTGCCCATGTTGATCAATGGTGATTCATTGGGGATATTATATTTAAATCATCGTACTCAAAGAAAAAAGGATCAAAGTGATGCGTCTTTTGAATTACAGAGAGACAATGAGATACGTTTGATCACTACTTTAGCTGAACATATTGCTCTTTCACTTTCGAATATTAAATTAAGAGAAGAGCTGAGGGAACAATCTATTATCGATGTCTTGACCGGTCTATATAATAGACGCTATATGCAGGAATCCTTGGCAAGAGAATTGGTCAAAGCTACATACGAACAAAAATGTGTTGGTTTGATCATATTCGATATTGATCACTTCAAAGAATTTAATGATACATTGGGACATGATGCAGGGGATACATTGTTAAGAGACCTTGGTACATTTATACAATCTTGTGTTAGAAGTACTGATATACCATGCAGATTCGGTGGTGATGAATTTGTGATCGTATTGCCTGGCGCGAATATCGAACAAACCCAAAAAAGAGCTGAACAACTCAGTCAGGGTATAAGATCACTTAAGGTAAAACATATGGGTAAATTGCTTGATCATTGTACGATTTCGGTAGGCGTAGCGGCTTTTCCTATGCACGGTGTTACGGAAACGGCTCTTTTGAAGAGTTCAGACATTGCACTGTATGAGTCCAAAAAGAATGGGCGAGATCAGATTACGGTAGCTCCTATCCTTAATTGAGACATAAAAATATATCTGATAGATAAGGATCACCTTCGAAAAGATTGTTCCTTGACACTAATTTGCATTTATAGTATCATAATGAAAACTTCGCATCGTGTTTGATCGTGCATATTTAAACATTTTAATCTGAACAGACAATGACCTTTTTAGATCAAAAGGCATAAGTCGGGTCACTTGGTGACAGCAGATGAAGCGTATTGCATCTGTGGGACAGTAATATGTCTCACAGATGTTTTGATTATAAGGGATTAAAGTAGCTAATATAATGGAGGGTACGGGATTTGACAGGAATATTGATACGATTATTCGTTAAAGAACCTGAGAAGACAGACGACAGAAAAGTAAGAGCCGCATACGGTATGATGTCCAGCATCGTTGGGGTCGTTTTGAACGTCCTTCTGTTTGGCGTAAAAATGGCGATCGGTCTTTTGATCAACAGCATTTCCGTCACTGCCGATGCCGTCAATAACTTATCCGATGCGGGCTCTTCGATCATCAGTTTTATCGGTGTAAAACTTGCAAAACGCCCTGCGGATCAAGAGCATCCGTTCGGTCACGGCAGGATCGAATATATTGCGGCTTTTGTTATTGCTGTGGTCATTTTGATCGTTGCTTTTTCATTGTTTCAAGATTCTTTGGATAAAGTATTCAATCCTCAGCAAGTCGGTTTCGATTGGGTCATGATATCGATATTGGGTGTATCTGTCTTGGTTAAATTATGGTTGGCGCTGTTCAATAAAAAACTCGGTAAAAAGATCAATTCCAATATCATGCGCGCCGCATCAGCGGATTCTTTCAACGATGTAGTCGTTACTTCGGCGACGATCATCTCGATCATTATTGGGCATATGTTTTCAGTTAATATTGATGGGTGGATGGGTATTGCTGTATCGGCATTCGTGTTTTATTCCGGTTTTGATATCGCTAAAACGGCATTGATGCCACTGCTCGGAGAAGCTGCGGACAGGGAAGTGTTTGAACGTATCACAAATAAAGTCGAAAGTTATGAAGGTATCGTCGGGACGCATGATCTTATCGCGCATAATTACGGTCCCGCTCATACAATGGCTACGATCCATGCGGAAGTTCCGAATAACTCGGACATCGAAGAAATCCATGAGACGATCGATAAGATCGAAAGGGATGTTTTGCGTGATCTGGGGATATTCCTAGTGATCCATATGGATCCTGTTGAGACGGACGATGAAACCGTGTTGGAAAAAAAGCATATGGTCGATGCGTGTATCAAAGAATTGGAGCCCAAAGCGACCATTCATGATTTTCGCGTAGTCAACGGTGAGCATGACGTTAACTTTATCTTCGATCTTGTCGTACCGCATTCGTATTCTGAAAAAGACGAAGAACACCTATTGGATCAATTGATCGAGCGTATCAATCAAACAGATAAAGCTTATCATTGTGTTGTGACGATCGAAAAGAATTATATAGCTGCGCGAAGATGATGTATAGATAAACGTAATCAAGAACAGAAACAGCTTTTTTGCGAAGCTGTTTTTTTATTTTTAAATTTTCTTGACATACTGTGTACAATACACTATAATATAATCAACACTATGATATGAAATACTATAAGGGAGTATATACAGTGCAAGAAGATGCAATCTTATCGGGACTGATATTGGAATTACGGCGCGGGACGATCGTTCTTTGTGTGCTAAAAGAACTTGATACGCCGATGTACGGATATAATTTGGTCAATATGTTGACCGACAACGGTATATCGATCGAGGCAAATACACTCTATCCGTTACTTCGGCGTTTGGAAGGGCAGGGTTTGTTGGAAAGCACGTGGGAAACAAGCGGGAGTAAACCAAGGAAATACTACGTAACGACCGATAAGGGAAAAGAGATCGCTACTGATTTGAAAAAGCATTGGGATCAAACCGTAGAAAGTATCAATAATATTTGGGAAGGTGAGAATCATGAATAAAGATTTGATCGAACGCTATATATATGCAGTCACAAAGAATTTACCGAAGAAATCGAGAAGTGATATTGAGAGCGAGCTCAGAACGCTGATCGATGATATGTTGGAAGATCGGACGGGGGATGTTATGCCGACCGAGCAAGATATCAAAGTGGTATTGACAGAATTGGGTACCCCCACAGAATTGGCAAGCAAATATGATCAAGACGCATTTAACGCATTGATCGGGCAACCGTATTATACGACCTATAAATTTGTGCTCTCGATCGTGGCTGCTGCAGTCGCCGGCGGAATTACTATATCAATGCTCGTATTAGCTATCGTTGAACCGGGGACTGTATGGTATATTCAGATGTTTCAATGGATAAGTAGTGTGTTGATGGGTGTAGTTTCGGCATTCGGTTTTGTGACATTGCTATTCGCCATATTTGAGCGTAAAGGCGTCCAAATGGACTTTAAAAACGACTCTTTGGATGCTTTGCCACAGGTGCCCAAAAATAAAGAGATCATTTCAAAATCCGAACCGATCTTCAGTATCGTTATTACTATTATATTTGGCTTGATATTTTTGACCGTACCGCAGATCGTTGGCGTATACGATCTGAGCAACGGTACATCCGTTTCGGTATTTGATGTCGCAGTCGTACGTTCTTTGTGGTATCTGATACTTGCGTTCTTTGCTATGGGTATCATTCGTGACGGATATAAACTCTTTGAAAGAAGATATACAAAGCGATTGGCGGTTGTTACGGTCATAACCAATATATTGTCTGCATTTTTCTTTGGGGCTTTCATTTTCAATAAAAATGTATTCAATCCGCAAGCAAGCTATGCTATTACGAAGCTATTTGACAATCAAGTACCTTTTATCGAGACACTCTTTACCAGACCTCATATAGGGATCTTTGCAGTGGTACTTTTTGCTCTGTTGATCGGGATAGTTACTACTGTATATAAAGCGATGAAATATGACAAATGATTTTAAAGCTCTTTCGATGGGGCAACTAATAATAATAAAGAAAAGCAGGTTTGGACATGGTAAAGAATAATACGGAGAGCCGAATGTTTGACTTGATCGCACCGATCTACGGACTGTTTTACGCAAATCAGTGGACGCGTTTTCGTGCGGTACTTCGGGATGTACGCAGTGAGATCGATCTTTCCGAATATAGCAACGCTGTTGATATCGGATGCGGCACCGGAGCTTTATGTGCCGCTATGAAGCTGGAAGGATTGGATGTTACGGGGATCGATCCTGCAGTCAAGATGTTGGACATAGCGAGAAAGCAGCCTGAGAACGCAGGGATCGAGTTTTTGCAAGCGGATGTTTTAGCGGGATTGCCGTTTGAAGATAATCAGTTCGATATAGCGATCGCGTCTTACGTAGCGCATGGATTAAGCTACGAAGAAAGGCTTAAGATGTACGCTGAAATGCGCAGAGTTGCCAAGCATTTTGTCATTATTCACGATTACAATCAAAAGCGCGCTTTGCTTACGTCATTTATCGAATGGTTGGAGCGCGGGGATTACTTTAATTTTATCAAAGTCGCCGAAGAAGAGATGCAAACTTTTTTCGGAAACGTGTGCGTGATCGATCTTGGCGGACGCGCGGCGTGGTATGTGAGTGAAGTGAAGAAATAAAATTAGGATAATAATATAGTGCTACAAACACTATTTTTAACTAGTATCTGTTTTTATAAAAGAAATAGTATTTGTTTTATAAAGATGCTAAAATATATATAAATTCTTTTAATTTGAAATCAGGTGAATTGATGAAGTTTGATTTTACTGTGGCGATCACACCAGGCGATGTAAATATTGAACGTGAATTGCAATATATCAAATCAGCTTTACTTTATGCTGACAGAGTAAAATTAATAAGTCCGATTGCTTACATGTTTACACAATTTACAGATCTTAGAAATCAGAAGAATGAATATGCTGTTATGAATTTACTTTTTAAGGCAGTGCATTTCATCGAAGACCTTGATCAAGAATTGTATCAACAGAGTATGTCTACCTGTTCTGATTTATCTAAAATAATAAAAGATAAGTCATACAAAGCAAGACCTATCTTGGAAAGAATCAAGTTAAGAGAAGAACTCAAGAAATTTGCTATTGAAATTGGTAAAAAAATCTATTCATTAATTGGACAAAATGAATCTAGTGAACTTCAAAGATTAATCAATAACCAGCAGGTAGTTATTGAAGAGTTTGATCATTTAATCTCAGATGTGAGTGGTTCAGTCAATGACTATTTTCAGAAACTAAATAAATCAATTAATGATTCTTTTCCTCTTTTTGATGAACAATCATATGGTTTAATGCGTTCAGCTGTAAAGGCAAAAATAATAAATCTGAGTCCATTAAACAAAGCAAAACTTACGCATGCTGGAGTAACTGATAATTATATTCAGAAGCTTCCATCGTTCGAAAGAGCATCAATTGATGAAATATTAGATATTAAGAAAGAATTTGAAAAACCTTTAATTAGATATAGGAGTATGATGCTCAAGTATACTGAATCAATTCAATCTTTACCTTGGGATGATGATTTTGCAGTTGAGTGCAATCTAATCTACGATAAGGAAATCGCACCAGAATTGTTGGAAATTCAAGAATTAACTAAGGAAAACAGTTTCATTAAAAACTTAGGTTGGAATATGCTTACTGACAAAACGATTATCAGCAAAGAAGCATCGGGGTTAGTGGTTACCTTGGCCGCTGGAGGTGTTATTTCTTCATTTAGTGAAGTTCTTTCAACGAATGGAGGAGTGCTTCTTGCTGGTGGTGCATGGACAGCGCAAAAAATAGCTTCAGCATATAGGGAGTATAGTAATAAACGAAAAGATATAGAAAGAAAAGATTTGTTTTTTTATTATCAAGCTGGGAAAGAATTACAAAAAAATCTTTAAATGAATACTTAGGAGACATACATGAAAAAGAACAGCAAACGTAAAAAAATACTTATTATTGCTACAGGTCTTATTCTGATCATTGCGATCGTTATCGCTGCACGGGTGCATAAGTTCAATGAATACATCGAGTCGATCGTTATCACGGATGTGGATCTTACGCAAGTACAAGATGGGACATACACGGGCATGACCGATTCCGGTGTCGTAAAAGTGGAAGTGGAAGTTACGGTCAGCGATCATATGATCATCGACATTCAGATCATTGAGCATGTGAACGGAAAAGGCGAACCGGCGGAAGCGATCGTCGATGATATGATCGAACAACAGAAAGTCACGGTCGATAGTGTAAGCGGCGCGACTTACAGTAGCTTAGTCATAAAAGACGCTGTGCAAAAAGCATTGAAAAGCGGATTATAGAGGAGTAGCGTATGGAAAAAGTATATCCGTATACGATAACGGAACAAGATATCTTTGAAAACATCTTTACGCATAAAGATATCCTGATGAACCATGTGATCGTTTCTTCGGGACAATCATTTCCTCGCCATCCTACGGATGCTGTCGTGTATATCCTTATCGTGCGCGGGGAGCTCAGTATGACACTCGGTGAGCAAGATACAAGACAATATCGTGCGGGACAACTTATAAATGTACCTAAAGGTGTTGATTCGATACTCGGTAATTATGGGGATGATATCCTGGAGATGTTTGTCGTTAAAACCGACCATGATCAACATCCTGAAGAATAAGTGAATCATCCCGAAAAGACATAGTACATCACGGAGGTGCACATTTGAAACTGGCAATTTTTGATTTTGACGGAACGTTGTTTCCGAATGATACATTGGCTTTTTTGCTGTCTCAATGGAAAAAACAAGGTTATTCAAAAAAGAAATACTACAACACTATCATACCCGTTATGTTATTGTACTTGAAATATAAGACGGGGATGAAATCAAAATATACAAGAGAAGAGATGCGCTTGATCGCTATGGATCGGTTCAATCGTATTTTTACCGACATGTCACAAGAAGAGGTTACGGCTTTTTTGGATAAATGTTTTGAGCCTATCAAGAACAGACTGTATCCAACTGTGGTAGCTGAACTGAAGAAAACCCAAGAGCAGGGGTATCATACGATCTTATTGTCGGGCGCATACAGCAATGTGTTGGAAGGAGTCGCGGATCACTTGAATATCGATACATTAATAGGCACAAAGATGCACTTCAAGGATGGGATGTTTGATCCCGACACACCGCTCGAAGTCGTCAGCGGCCCGGTAAAATACGAGAAGATCAAAATGTATTTCAAAGACGAAGAAGTCGATTGGGCTGCTAGTACGGCATATGCGGACAGTTTGTCCGATCTGTCGATTTTGGATGCAGTGGGAGATCCCGTAGCGGTCGAACCTGATGCGGAGTTAAAAAAGATCGCTTTATCGAGAGATTGGCCGATACTCCTCCGCAATACAGATCCGTCAAACTCATAATATGTATATTTATTAGCGCATATCCTTGATGTTTAGTAGGATATCTTATATAATTAATCTTGAAAGCTGTTCTGTTTTTTTAAGATTGGACAGCGTTGACTTTCGATTACCGACACACAATAACGAAATTACTATTTTGGAGGTTAATTATGAATGAAACGATCAAAACATTGACGACAAGGCGAAGTATCAAAAAATATAAAGCCGATCAGATCAAGGACGAAGATCTGGATTTGATCTTACAGGCAGGCATGAATGCTCCTTCTGCGGGCAATCAACAATCAGCGATCATCATAGCGGTGCAAGATCCCGCTACACGCGAGAAAGTTATGAAACTGAATGCTTCCGTAATGGGAAGGGACACAGATCCTTACTACGGAGCACCGACGATCCTTTTAGTTCTAGCCGACAAATCAAAGATCGCTCCGGTCGAGGATGCCAGTTTGGTTTTATCTAATTTGCAAAACGCAGCATTTTCTCTCGGATTAGGCGGATGCTGGATCCACAGAGAAGGTGAAATGTTTGACAGCGAAGAAGGCAAAGCCTTATTGAAAGAATGGGGCGTTGAAGGAGATTACAAAGGCGTGGGTGCTTGTATCGTAGGATATCCTGATTGCGACATCCCGAATGCGCCGTCAAGAAAAGACAACTATGTTTACAAAGTCTGATTAAAACAGTATAATTATAAAGTACAATCGGAACGTCGGGCATACTCGACGTTCCTTTTACGAGTGGATAGAAATAAACAGGATGGGGAGCATAATATGAAAAGGACATTTTTTATTGACGGCGACAATAATGTAACAAAAGGATTGACAGGTATCGATCTTTTGACGAAAGATGATACCGTATTGATCTTTCATAAAAAGAAAGCTGCCTTAACAAGGATCAAAAAAATTACGCAAGATACACAAGCTGATGTACAATTTATCGAAAGTGTAAAAGACGGTAAAAATTCCATCGATTTTCAGATCGTCGCGGAACTGGGTGTCATGATCGGTAAGAATGCGATCGAATATGCCTATATCATCAGCCACGATCAAGGGTATCTGTCATCGATAGCAGCATTACTCAAACGATACCCTAAGGCATGTAAAAAAATTGCGCTGGAAGAATCGATCGAGCAATGTTTGCAGTTGCCTTTTGTGATGCGAGCAACGACAAAAAAAGAGTTGAATAACTCCTTTGTTAAAGAATACGGTATGGTGCATGGGACTTTACTTTACAACCACCTGAAGATGCTCTTTTCGAAAACGGACGAGCATCATTTGAATGGTAAAAATGCATCTGTGGTAGATAAGCAAACAAAATAAATCGAATGAAATTGTTTTTAAAATAATTTATGGTGTTTTGCGGTTGCATAAATATCGGCTTTTCGTTATAATCAGTTAAGTGAAACCGATCGCTTTGACGATCAAATAGATATGTTTGGAGATATGCATGGAAGGAATAGTCTATATATTCGGAGATATATTAAATAGGACCAACTCATTGATCGCACCGGCGAATTGGGGTTATACACTTCTCTTATTTGCAGTGTTAATTAAATTTCTTTTAGGTATTTCGACTTTCCGCGAAGCCAGAAATTTACAAATGGTTCCGCTTTTACGTCCCGAATACGATAAAATTTACAATAAATATAAAAATAATCCGACCAAACGAACTGAAGAAATATTTATTATGGAAAAAGAACACGGCTATATGGTGTTTTCTGGCGTAACGTTTACGATCATTCAAGCATTGGTCATTGCTATTATGACATTCGTTTTTTTGAATGCTCAAACTTACTTGGTGGATCTGCCGAATATTGCTGAGCCGTTTAGATTTTTTTGGATAGAAGATCTACGCTTGTCTCCTATACAAATGGTTACACAAGGAGAGGCGTCTGCTATCACGAATCTTATCTATGCGATGAATATGCCTTTCATATCTGTTGCGATCTATCATCTTTTGTCGAAATACATTTCATCGATATCTCTTGTGGAAAAGCGTATCCAACAAAAAGCGATTTTAGCAAGTATGGTCGTTATTTTATTTATCACACCACAAGCAGTCGCGCTTTATTTGGCGGCAAGTATGATCTTGAACGCATTACAATTTGCCGTAATACTTAAATTCGTTCCGCTGAAACGACTCAAGGGTCGCAGACGACCATGGGGAGAAATGCCAAGTTTCCTCAATAGATCGAAAAAGACTAAAGATAAGAAAAAGAAATAAGAACCAAAATAAAAGCCTCATTTGAGGCTTTTTGTGCTTTCTTTCTTATTTTGTCCGATACATATGGAATACATATGTTACAGTGGTTGCATGTTATACGACTGTAAATACTGCAGATATAACTGAAAGAAGATATTATAATGCAAGATATAAAACCAAACCGCTTAACGCGAAAACAAAATGCAGTACAATTCATAAAATTTACGCTGTTTTCGATCTCCGCCGGAGTGATACAAGCCGTAAGCTTTACGTTGTTGCATGAACTTACCGATTTTCCGTATTGGCCGAGCTATCTGATCGCATTGATTTTATCGGTAGTCTATAACTTTACAGTAAACAGAAAATTCACATTCAAATCAGCTGCGAATATCCCGAAAGCCATGATGAAAGTATTCGGATACTATTGTGTATTTACACCGCTTTCCACTTGGTGGGGAGAAGCCTTAACGACGATCGGTTGGAACGCGTATATCGTACTGGGCGGAACGATGATCACAAACTTTGTTACGGAATTTTTATTTACGCGTTTTGTTGTTTTCGGCAAGTCTATCAATACGAACGAACTCGGTAAAAAAGAAAACGAAAAGTATGCGCAACAGCTCCCTGCTTCTGAGGAACGCGCGCAATAAGTAAGGTTGATATTTCGGAGGTGTGTCTATGCCAAACCAAATCAAAGATTATATCGCACAATTCCCGCGCGATGTACAAGAGAAATTAAATTCAATACGGAAAATGATCTTTCAGATCGTGCCCGAAGCGGAAGAAACGATCAGTTATCAAATGCCGACGTATAAGTTAAACGGAAATCTGTTTCATTACGCTGCCTATAAAAATCATATCGGGTTTTATCCGACTCCGAGCGCGGTCGAAAAATTCGAAAAAGAACTTACTGAATACAAGCACGCGAAAGGGTCTATTCAGTTTCCTTTGGATAAACCTTTACCGATGGAGCTGATCGAACGGATCATGCGTTTCAGAGTAGCGGAGAATACGCAAAAATAAGACTAAGATGAATCGATATATCAGACGATCGTATATTTATATGCGTTCGTTTTTTTATTGGCAAAGATCAAAAACTCGCGGAGTAATCCTTTTTCTTAAAAATATTGAATATATTGTGCTATAATAAATGATAATATGTACACTAGATCAAAAATCATTTTATCTTGAAAGGAATAACAGACTATGTATTGTACGAATTGCGGAACACAGATAGATAATGATGCAAAATTCTGCACATCCTGCGGAACAGCTACAGGGCTAACACAAGCCCCACCAGTCCAACAAGAAGTTAAACAGCAAGCACCCGTTATGCAACCTCAACAAAATGCATCACAGTTTCAGGCACAACAGGATATGAATCAAATGTCACAGCCAAGTTTAAATGCTGTAGCAGTCCCGGTACAGATCAAAACAGGGCTTTTGAAGTCGGAACCGTATATCTTTCTATTCTCTCAAACTCAGACAATCGTAGTTTATATCGGTAAAGATCAGTACAACAATATCATTCAAAACACTGAAACAGAAGGCGGATTTATCAAAAAAGCGTTGAGTAAGATGGCTGCCTTCAGAGATTACGCAAATGATTTGGGGATGCGATCTTTACAGGAAGTTATGAATATGTATCCCGGCAGTTTGATCGTTGGGAACGCACAGATCGATAAATTACGCATCAATCAAGATTATGATCCAGACGATAACATGTCAAGTTCGGATTATCATTTTGAATTACGCTTCGGTGGTGAAAAATACAAAGGAACCCTTGACAAAACAGTTAATATTCGAGATATTAAGCGACCGCTTAAAAATATTTTCGGCCGAAGAGCAAAAATATAATCGTCCTTGTTTTCTGAAAATGTGCAAATATGTATTTGCGCATTTTTTCTTTTTAGTATTTCTCAAGAGAAAAGTTATATCTTTCAACTATGATATAATAATAGATATAAAAAGATCTGATTGTGAGGTGGATATCGATGCAAAATATGGATCATGATCATAAAGAGCAATCACACAAAGAACAAGATATGCATGATCAGAATATGCATATGGATACGATGTCGCATGAAAAACATAATATGGATAGCGGACAAGGACATCACGATCATCATGCTATGATGGTGATGGATTTTAAACGCAGATTCTTCGTTTCACTTATCCTTACGATACCGATATTGGCGCTATCGCCGATGATACAATCATTCTTACATATCGATCTTCGCTTTGCGGGAGATTCTTATGTATTGATCGCTCTTTCGACAGTGATCTTCTTGTACGGAGGCAAACCGTTTCTGACAGGTGCGCGCGATGAATTAAAGAAAAGATTGCCCGCGATGATGACCTTGATCGCCTTTGCGATCTGTATTTCGTATATGTACAGTACATTGACTGTCTTCTTGCCGTTGGGTAATGATTTTTTCTGGGAACTGGCTACACTTATCGTCGTCATGTTATTAGGCCATTGGATCGAAATGCGATCCGTTATGAGCGCTTCGAAAGCATTGGAAGAGTTAAGTAAATTGATGCCCGATACAGCGCATAAGATCTCAGATAACGGAGAAACGGTTGAAACGATGGTGCTTGAATTAAAAGTCGGAGATGCCGTATTGGTAAAACCGGGTGAAAAGATCCCGATCGATGGACATGTCTACGAAGGCGATTCGCAAGTGAACGAGTCCATGATCACGGGTGAATCGGAACCTGTGGAAAAGAAAAGCGGCGCTGATGTTGTCGGGGGTTCGATAAACGGTGATGGTATTTTAAAATTCCGTGTAACACATATCGGTGACGAAACGTATTTATCACAGGTAATAAAACTTGTGCGTGAAGCGCAAGAATCGAAATCAAAAACACAAAGGCTCGCTGACGTTGCGGCGAAATGGTTATTCTATATCGCCATAAGTACGGGACTGATCACTTTCGGCGCGTGGATGTTGATAAACGGCGATATCGGGTTTGCGGTAGAACGCGCGGTAACGGTCATCATCATATCCTGTCCGCACGCTTTGGGACTTGCTATCCCGCTTGTAACAGCGGTATCCACCGCGATCGCTGCGCGCAACGGATTATTGATCCGAGACAGAGCGGCTTTTGAAAACGGCAGGAATTTAAGTGCGGTCGTATTCGATAAGACGGGCACATTGACACAAGGACAGTTCGGCGTGACCGATATCGGAGCCGAGGATATAGCTGAAAACGAATTATTATCGATCGCTTATTCGGTGGAATCCAATTCCGAACATCCGATCGCGCAAGGTATCGTTCGTGAAGGCGAAAGCCGATCACTTGCTCTTTTTCCTGTGAAAGATTATCAGAACTTACCGGGAAGAGGATTGCGCGCGAATGTCAATGGAAAAGATATTTTGATCGTGAGTCCCGGGTATATGCAAGATTCAAAAATACAATATAACAAAGAGGCATTCGAGCGGCTTTCCGAGCAAGGGAAAACGGTAGTTTTTGTGTTGCAAACAAATCATCTATTAGGTTATATAGCTCTCGCGGATATCGTCAGAGACAGTTCGAAAGCTGCAATTGCCGATTTAAAATCCATGGGCATAGAATCGATCATGCTCAGTGGCGATAATAAGCGCTCGGCAATGCAGGTCGCAAATCAAATCGGTATTGATACCGTTATAGCCGAGGTGCTTCCACACGAAAAAGCTTCAAAAATAGACGAACTTCGCAAAGCAGGCAAAGTTATCGCTATGACGGGAGACGGAGTCAATGATGCGCCTTCGCTCGCTAAAGCTGATCTTGGTATCGCTGTGGGTGCTGGAACGGATGTTGCCATTGAAACGGCGGATGTGATCTTAGCCAGAAGCGATCCTGCGGATGTGGTGAATCTTATCAAATTATCGAAAGCTACATACAAAAAAACCGTACAAAATCTTATCTGGGCAACTGCTTATAATGCGATCGCTTTACCGCTTGCGGCAGGTATTTTATACAATCAAGGGATCATTATTCGACCTGAGATCGGAGCGATATTGATGTCACTCAGTACGATCATCGTTTCGATCAATGCACGATTATTGAAGATAGATTGAACTTTTATATATGCACTACTATAGTGTGTTTAACTCTTAAATCGTAACGTAAAAAAGGAGCAGATATGAATGTAATTGAGATCCATAAACTGACAAAGTATTACGGGAAAGCAAAAGGTATCGAAAATGTCAGTTTCGATATCAAAGAAGGCGAGATCTTCGGATTTATCGGTCCAAACGGGGCAGGTAAATCAACCACGATCAGGACGCTTTTGGGATTGATCTTTCCCACGAGCGGATCGGCGACGATCTTCGGTAAAGATTGTATCAAATACGGTCCCGAGGTTCGGCAAGAGATCGGCTATTTGCCGTCGGAAGTTTTTTATTACGATAAAATGAAAGTGATCGATCTGTTAAAATACTCTGCGAGTTTTTATAAAAAAGACTGTACGAAACGCATGTATGAGATCGCGGAAAGGATGGAGCTTGATCTGAAACGGCGGATCGAAGATCTGTCTTATGGGAATAAGAAGAAAGTCGGTATCGTACAAGGGCTTCTCCATGAACCGAAGTTGATCATCCTTGATGAACCGACGAGCGGACTTGATCCGTTGATGCAGAAAACCTTCTTTTCGTTGATCGCTGAGGAAAATAAAAAAGGTTCCACGGTCTTTTTCTCTTCGCATATTTTATCCGAAGTGCAGGAATTATGTAATAGGGTAGCGATCATCAAAGATGGCGAGATCGTAAAGGTTGAAGATATCAAAGTGCTTCGCGAAGATAATTACAAGAGGATCACGATAAAAGGCAAACTTGTCGACACTTCTACTTTCCCGATGGAAAGCATTACAGAAATGAAGAAAGACAATGACGGATTACGGTTTTTCTTTAAAGGCGATATCAATAAAATCCTACGTGCAATCAGTGATGAAGATATTAAAGATTTGCTGATCGAAGAACCTTCTTTGGAAGAAATATTTATGCACTATTACAGTAGGTGATCGTATGAATATCTATAAATTCGAACTGCGGTCTATTTTAAAATCGATGTTTGTATGGTCTTTGACCATTGCCGGATTGATGTTGTTGTTTATGGCAGTATATCCAGCATTCAGTAGCGATACCGCATTGATGGACAGTATCCTTGAGAACTATCCCGAAGAAATGCTCAAAGCCTTCGGTATGAATACGGGACTTCCGCTTTCAAGTGTGCTCGGCTATCTGGTATTTATTTTTCCCTTTATTCAATTGGCGCTTGGGATACAAGCGGCAAACTACGGATTTGCAATGCTTTCCGTGGAAGAAAGAGATCTTACCGCTGATTTCCTTATGAGTAAACCTGTATCACGTATCGGGATCATCATCTCTAAGTTTATGGCGACATTTACCGCATTGTCATTCACCAATCTTACAGTATGGGGCGCTACGTTCCTGTCGTTATATTTGTTTGATAACGGAAACGCGTACGATACCGAAAATATCATCCTTTTTCTTTCGACGATCGTTATATTTCAATTGTTCTTTATCAGTATCGGTATGCTCGTATCGGTCATTGTTAAAAAAATACGCAGTGTATTAAGTTATTCAATGGCGTTTGCTTTCGGTTTATATATCCTAAACGCGCTCCGAAATATCATAGGCGGAGAGTTGTTGGGAATGATTTCCCCCTATTATTACTTTGATCCGGGATATATTTTGGAACAAGGTTCTTACAATACGAACATGTTGTACTTAAGTGTCGGAGTGATCCTTGTTTCTCTGATCGCCAGTACGGTGCTCTATTCCAAAAGAAATATCCATTCTTTGTAAGGAGATCCATATCATGAATATTATTAAACGAGAAATACGAGCTAATATAAAATCACTGTTGATATGGAGTGTGAGCATCAGTTTCATTATCGTGATGATGATGTCCGAGTTTTCCGCGTATTACAATAATCCGGATATGATCGAAATACTCAACGCGATCCCTGAAGTGTTCTTAAAAGCATTTTCAATGAACAGCGCAAATTTGACGACTGTCAGCGGATTTGTCAGCATGGCGTCGTTTTACTTTTATATTATGCTGAGCGTTCATGCGGCTTTACTTGGAAGTTCGATCCTTTCCAAAGAAGAACGGGATAAAACCGCGGAATTTTTTATAACACTGCCGATATCAAGAGGAAAAGCGATCATCAATAAATTGATCTCAGCGGTCATCTTGTGTGTGACTCTGAATGCAGTCACGGGATCTGCTATCCTGCTCACTACGATGCAATATGAAAAGAGCGACGAATTTTCGACGTTTTTCACGTTGATGCTGATCTCATTATTTATCATGCAGTTGATTTTTCTAAGCCTTGGGATGTTATTGGCATCGGTCATGAGACGGTACAGAAAGTCGGGAACTTATTCGATGGCTGTCCTTTTCGGGACCTATATCATCTCGATCTTTGTTTCGCTTAGCGATAAAGTGGAGTTTTTGAAATATGTGACGCCTTTTAAGTATTTTGAAACGAGTGCGATCTTGCGGGACGGTAAACTGGAGAGTATCTATCTTATGATCTCATTCGGCATTATAGTGTTTTCCTTGGTCGGTACATTTATCAAATATCAGCGACGTGATCTGTATATTTAATTTATAAAAGATCGATAAACGCAAAGTATCTTGACTTAGAGTACGCTCTAAAGTATATAGTAACGATATAATCATTCATGGAGGATAGGGATATGCAATATACAAATTTCGGAAAAACAGGGCTTGAAGTTTCAAGATTCGGTCTCGGTTGTATGCGTTTTCCAAAAGATGAACAAGACGCTATTACGATGGTTCGGTATGCGATCGATCACGGTGTCAATTATTTGGACTCTGCTTATATGTATAAAAACAGTGAAGCTATCACAGGAAAAGCTTTAAAAGACGGCTACCGCGACAAGATCAATATGGCGACCAAAAGTCCTATATGGCTGATCGAGAAATATGAAGATTTTGAAAAGTATTTGGACGAAGAATTAATGCGTCTCGGGACGGATCATATCGATGTCTATCTTTTGCATAATTTGAATTATCATCATTGGGAAACCGTAAAAAAATACGACGGTCTTCGTTTTCTTGATGCGATGATCGAAAAAGGGAAAATACTGTATAAAGGATTCTCGGTGCACAATACACTGGAAGCGTTTAAAACTATCGTTGACAGTACCGATTGGGACATGACCCAGATACAGTTGAATATTTTGGATGTGGAACAACAAGTCGGCGTAGCAGGATTAAAATACGCTGCTGAAAAAGACTTGGCGGTCGTAGTTATGGAACCGCTTCGCGGAGGAAATCTCCTGACGAATATCCCGGAAGAAGTTCCCGCGCTGCTTGAAGCGTATCCCGAAAAGCGTTCATTGATCGAATGGTGTTTCAGATTTTTATACGATAAACCGGAAGTGTCATTGATCTTGAGCGGGACATCCACATTAGATCAACTAAAAGAGAATCTGCGCATTATGGAAAGTGCGGAAACAAATGTTATGAGCGAAGAAGATCAAAAATTGATCGAGACGATAAGAGGGCTTTATCAAGCTAAAAACGCCATAGGATGTACGGGATGCGCATATTGCATGCCGTGTCCGCAAAATGTAGCGATCCCCGATATTTTCAGACTTTACAACAGTTATCAACAGTATAAGACGCATTTTGTCGATCGATTTGTTTACGCGAATGCGCTTATTCCCGAAGGCAAAGGCGCGGATCAATGTATCGAGTGCGGTATTTGCGAGTCGAATTGTCCGCAAAGCCTTCCGATTCCGGAGCTTTTGAAAAAAGTCCATAAAGAGATGACGGAAGCAGGCGGCGGCGTAGAAGCCCCTAAATAAGGATTTATGCTAAAAAATAAAAACGCAGATCGCTCTGCGTTTTTTTGTTATAAATTATTACTAATCGATCAACATGCAACCCACATAAGTCAATGTATTCGGACCGTAATAATAGGGGATATCGTTTGCTTTGCATACATCGCTGACGACCATTCCGTATGCTTCCATCGATGATGTCATCAAATCGGGGAAACGACAAGGTTCATCCGGGTATGTGCAGACTTTGCATTTTGTACATCCGCCGGCGCCCAATGCCATAGCGTTAGGATATAGTTGTTTGATCTTTTCATAATATTCGGCAAAATTCTTACCGTGTTTTTTACCGGCCTCTTCCATACCTTCTATATCGAAAGCATCTTCAAGTTCTGTGGTCGTCTGCAAGATCAATCCTTCTTTGTATCTTCTGACATTCGCTGTACATTCATCCAATTCACCGCATGCGGGCGGACAAGACCACTTTGTGCCGTACGCGCCGCAACTGTTCTCTTCGCACATATCGCGTACTTCTTTTCTCAATTCGATCGTATCGGCATCCAGTTTGCCTACATGCGAAAATCCGGTTTCCAGCGCTAATTCTTTTAGCTTTTCATAATCCATACGTAAACTCCTTATGATCACTTCATCGACTTCCAACTTGAACGTGAAGTGAATATGATATGATTCATACAATAATGCTATTGTATCATTTTCTACCTACCTTGTATAGTATTTTACCGGACTTGATAATTATATTGACATTTTCAAACTTCGGTAATATAATATTTATAGACTGACGGTCGGTCTATAAGGAGAGAAAGTTATGTCGGCAAGAGAAGATATCATGCAAAAAGCGCAAATATTATTTACACAAAAGGGTTATGAAGCCACAAGTGTGCAGAATATCATTGATTCTGTCGGGATCGCAAAAGGGACTTTCTATTATTATTTTGCATCCAAAGAAGCATTACTCGAAGAGACTGTCACGTCTGTTATTAAGATGCAAGCGGAATTGATCATGCGGCAATTGGTGGAGTCCGATGAAGATGCATTGGGTAAATTTACATCTTTTATGCGGTTGCAATCACAATGGAAATCAACGCAATTCGATGTTTTATATATGACTTTAAAGATATTGTATTCCGATCAAAATTGTTTGTATATCAAAAAAGTAAAAGAAAAGAATACGATCTACTATTTGCCTATCATGAATCTGATCATTAAACAAGGCATTGATGAAGGCATCTTTGAAACGCCGTACTCGGATACTATCGGAGAAATGATCATTCGATTGTCAAACGATTTTTCGGACACGATCGCGAGAGCTTTTGTAAATTACCGTGCATACGATGATCTGACCGGATTTCTGCAAGAGAGGATCGAATTACTTATGCATTGCATTGAACGACTGATCGGGATCAAAAATGCACATTTACCCACAATGGATGTATCGATGCTGGAAGGATTTATCGCTTATCTAAAAACCGTGGATGACGCGTAATAAAGAAAATAAATTTTTATATTGACCGGATCGGTCAATATATGGTATACTGCTATTGACCGATGTGGTCAATATTATTCAGCAAAGAAGGAATATTATTTGGATCGATCATTTGATAATTTGGATAGTGCGAAACGCGACCGGATCATAAACAGCGCGTTGCATGAATTTTCTGTTAACAGTTATGAAAAAGCATCGACGAATACGATCGTAAAAAACGCAGATATTTCAAAAGGCGCTTTGTTCCATTATTTTTCCAGCAAAAAGGAACTGTATGCGTATTTGAAATCTTTGGTTTTTAAAACGATGGTGGAAGAGTTGGAAGAAAAAATAGATTGGAACCAAACCGATCTGTTTGAACGTATCAAAGAGGCGGGTATCGTTAAGTTTCAGGTAAGTGAGCGTTATCCGGATATGATCGGCTTTTCCATGCAGGCGTTTGCGCATCTGACGACGGACGAAATAAAAAAACAGAGCATGGCATATATGAATGACTTGTATATGCGGATATATCAATACAATATCGACTACAGCAAATTTAAAGACGGGATCGATATTGCCAAGGTCATTACGATCGTGGAAGGAACGATCGAGAAGATCGCGCGAACGATACAACAAAATGTGACCGTTTATAAGCAAGAACTTGATACAAATGCCGTGATCGATGAGATCAACGCATATATGGAATTATTTAAAAATATATTTTACAAACAGTCGGATCGAAAGAGAGGATAAAATCTATGATCAGTGTAAAAAATTTGTACCATTCTTACAATAACGACGATCAATATGCAGTCAAAGATGTCAGTTTCGAAGTCGAAAGCGGGGAGGTGTTTGGTTTCTTGGGACCTTCCGGAGCGGGAAAATCGACCACTCAAGGTATTTTGACAGGACTTTTACAATTGCAACAGGGGGATGTGAACGTTGCCGGATATGATATCAAGAAATTGCATCCCGATATGTTCAACAGGATCGGAGTATCGTTTGAACAATCGAATGTTTACAGTAAACTTTCTGCGAAAGAGAACCTTGATTTTTACAGAAAATTGTTTGATGTTCCGACGCGAGATCCGATGGAACTTTTGGATCTTGTCGGTTTGAAAGACAAAGCAAACGACAAAGCCGGCTCTTTTTCAAAAGGGATGAAACACAGGCTTACCTTTGTTCGCTCAATGCTGAATAACCCTGAATTATGGTTTTTGGATGAACCGACAACGGGGCTCGATCCCGCGATCGCATCCGAGATCAAAGATATCATTCGACAGAAGAACCAAGAAGGTGTTACAATCTTTTTAACGACGCATAATATGTATATCGCCGATGAACTTTGCGACCGTGTCGCATTCATCGTTGACGGCGAGATCAAACTGATCGATTCACCGTATAATTTAAAATTGAAATACGGTCAAAAATTTGTGGATGTCGCATATGTAGATAACGGTGAAACCCAACAAGAACGTTTATCTACGATATCACAAGAAGATAAAGAGCGTTTGAAATATATCGTGGATCATTACGATATCAGCACGATGCATACGGAAGAAGCAACATTGGAAGAGATCTTCATCAAAGTCACCGGAAGGGAATTGATATGATATGAAACTTTGGTCAAGTTTTTTAAAAGAACTCAGACTTTCATCAAGAAGCTTCTATTTTTTCATTGAGATCCTTATGGCGTTCATTATGCTTGTAGTGCTCCTTTTTGTTGTTCCCGAGCATATAACGACAAAAGAACAGGAATACATTTATCTTGATCTGCCGAGTGAGGCTGAAGAGTTTATCATGAAGGATATCATTAATGATGATCTTGACGGAAAAGCGGAATATGAAACAATTAAGAGCAACGGTAAAGAAATACGCGTAACGCTTTATGAAAGCGAAGATCAGAAGCGTTATCTTGTAAAAAGCGAGGATGATTTATTAAGTCTGGTCGAGTCGGAACGCACTATCGGAGCAACTGTAGGAATCGACGACGATTATCAGTTGACCTATACATATTACTTGCAAGGTTATGAATCGGAAAGATTACAAAATCTTTTACTGGTCATTCACAATGAAGATGTAAGTACTTTGCAAGAAGTGTTCGACAATCAAGACGTACGCACACTATCGACTGAATACCGCGTATTGAACGATAGGCAAAATTTGCTTCCGATCTTTTTGATGTTCAATGGAAGTTTAATGGGTATTTTCATCTTAGCAGCATATATCTTCTTAGATAAACAAGAAGGTGTCATCAAAGCTTTTGCTGTTACACCCTCAACGATCTTTACCTATCTTATGAGTAAGTCTTTGCTCTTGATGGTAACGGGGATCGTGACTAGCTTGATCTTAACGATACCGATCATGGGTACTACGATCAACTATTTTTGGCTGTTGGTCTTCTTGCTCAGCACAAGTTTCTTTGCTTCGGCATTAGGTCTGTTGATCGCTGCTTTCAATGACAATATTATGCAAGCCTTCGGTGTGATCTTCGTGATCATTATCGTGCTCGGACTACCGGCGATCGCATACTCGATCCCAAGTTGGAATCCTGCATGGATCAAATTCCTGCCATCTTATCCGATCGTTTACGGTTTTAAAGAGATCATGATAAACGGAAATCTACTCGGATTTGTTTTACCCGCATCTATAGGATTTATCGTCGGCGGAGCATTATTGTTCGTCTACACGAATTATCGTTATAAGAAAACGATCACGGTGTAAGGAGGGATAAAGATGTTTAGAAAAATATTAACGATCTTTAAACGAGATCTGAAAGTCAACTTAAAAGACGCATTGGCGCTGTATATTATCATTTTCCCGATTTTATTCGCGATCGGTATCAACCTGTTTACGCCGGGGATCAATGATACGACTGTAAACCTCGCACTGTTGGACGGAGAAAACCCCGCGCAGGTCGAATATTTTAAGCAATTCGCTAAGGTAGAATTGTTTGATGATGAAGACGCGATAGAAGAGCGTTTGCTTGAACGAGACGATATGATCGCTATATTGCCTGAAGGAGATTCGTATTATGTACTTGCGCAAGGCAATGAATCCGAACAAATCGTAGAATACGCAAAATTACTTAATTCGTTTTATGCGTTAGATGTCAGTATGGAGGACAGCGCGGCGCAAATCGTTTCACTTGAGCGCACGGTTCCACCGATCAAAAAGATGTTGGTCAACGCCGCTATGATCTTTGCTTCTGTCTTGGGCGGGATGCTCATAGCTGTCAATATCGTTGAAGAAAAAGCCGATAATACGATCAGCGCGATCAATGTAACGACGGTCTCGCGTAACGCTTATATCTTGGGCAAAAGCCTGATCGGTATATTGTATCCGATCATAGGTTCTGTTCTCGTACTGGCGATCACAGGATTTTATGATGTGAATATCGCTCAGATCATCCTGGCGATCTTTACTTCGACACTGATCAGCTTGATGGTCGGATTTATCCAAGGGCTCAGCAGTGATGACATCATGACTGCTGCGGGCAGTATCAAATTACTGTTCTTGCCGATGCTCGGAGCGATCGTAGGCTATGAGGTATTAGCTGATAAATGGCAAAAATTCTTTTACTGGATCCCGTTTTATTGGACCTATAAAGCAAACGATGTTGTCTTGTCCAAGAGCGGAACATGGGGACAAATACTGGGTTATACCGGTATCGTGTTTGGGATATGTGTCATAATCTATATTTTACTGATCCCCAGAATAAGAAAGGGATTGGAATAAGAAGGAGGGTATTATGAATTGGTTTCCTATACTCGGTATTTTAGCACTAGTATACGCCGTATTGGTCGTGTACATCGCCGTTAAAAAACCACCTAAACTCTGGAATATGAAGAAGATCGAGATTTTCAAAAAAATCATGGGCGAAAAAGGTACAGTCATCTTCTTCTACATTTTCGCTGTGGCATTTGCCGTATTGGGCATTTGGCTCTTCACCCTTAAATAGTTCACAATAAATATAAAAAAGCAAATGTTTAAAAGCATTTGCTTTTTTTGTGTTATATTTCAGCCTGAAATGACAAGTTTGACTAGATGTGTTATAAAGCATATTTATGAGAATCTAAAGGTGGTGTATATTAGTAGCGGTCTTTAGTATGCGATTAATTCAAATTATGGTAAAATTATACTAAGAAAATAATTGTCTGCATTACATTGAATATACCAATAAGATCATAAGAACTTCGGTGGTTGCTTTAAACAAATATACGAAACAGGAATGATATTAAAGGAGACCTATGCTTTTTTCAACTTTTTATTTCAGCGGGACAGGCAATACAAAATGGGCCGCGGAGCAATTAGATCGAATCATAAGAAAAAAAGGGCATGAGAGCTTTGTATATTCGATCGATCGAAATGAAGACATGACTGATGAAACGCTGAAAGAGATAATAACAAGATCCGATATGGTCGGATTCGCAACACCGATCTATGCTTCGAATATCGCGCCGATCATGCGTCATTTTATCAAACGAGTGACAGATCTTGCAGACGACACACAAATCAAAAAAAAGGTTTATATGATCTACACATTTGGATTTGTAAATGCGTTCGGACCGAAGGCTGCTGATAAGCTTTTTGGAGGCAGTCGTTTTGAATTAAGAGCGGCAGTTAATGTAAAGTTATTTAATTGTGTTTGCACACCGCAGTCCAAACCAATGCAACTCGAGGATGCTCTCATAAAAAAGAGAAAAAACGATGCTTTAAAAAGTCTCTCACGAATGGCTGATCGTCTTATCGCAGGCAAAAAAGAACTTTCGCGGTACAGCCCGCTTGCATTGATCGGTGACGGTGTTCGTAGCAGAGCAAGCGTTATGATCGAGGAGACTTATAAAGCATTCTCGGTCGATCCCGAATACTGTACGCAATGTATGCAGTGCATAGACAAATGCCCGACTAAGAGCATATCCATCAATGATCAAGGTATGTTTGTATTTTCTAAAGATTGTACTGCTTGTATGCGTTGTTACAATTATTGCCCGAGCGGAGCTTTGTTGTATAACGACACTTTTGTTGATCCCAATAAATCGAAGCGTTACAAAGCATCAGAAATATTATATTAAATTATTAAAAAGCGTTTATGCGCTTTTTTTCTTTGCGATCGATTTCTGCTTGACAAATATGGACATCGGCGTTAATATATAGATAGGCGATATATCGGAATACGATATATAGATGTGCGATATAGATTGAAGGGTACAGATATGACCAATAAAATAAAACGTCTTTCTCCACTTACCGAAGCTACTTATTATATCCTGTTGTCATTGCTCTCGCCGTTACATGGATATGGGATTATCAAAAAGGTCGAAGAAATGAGTGAAGACAGGGTCAAACTTGCAGCGGGGACTCTATACGGTGCGCTTACAACGTTGACTTCTCATAAGTTGATTATACTGATTGGCGAAGACGACGAGAATAAAAGAAGGAAATTATATCAGATAACGCAACTCGGTGTTGAATTGCTTCAGTATGAGATCGATCGATTAGATGAGATGGTCGAAAATGGTAGAAGGGAGCTAGAGAATACAGATGGATAAAAGAGTCAATAAACTATTTTGGGTGTGGGATCACGAAAAAGAAAGAACTTTTTTGGAAGACATGTCCGAAAAAGGCTATCGGCTGGAACAAGTTCGTTTCGGTTCGTACGATTTTTCTGAATCTGAGCCGAAAAAGAGGATCTATCAATTTGATTTCAAGGGTTTAAATAAAATGCCTGAAGACGAGTATTTGCAGTTGTACGAAGACAGCGGATGGGATCTGGATGCGAAATACGGCGGTTGGTATTATTTTTCGAAGGCTTTGACAGATGAAGAAATTGACCTTTCGATATTTAATGATATCGCTTCCAGAAAAGCAAAATACAAGCGATTACTCACATATCTTATGATCGTGGGATTCCCGATCTATTATCAAATATTTTTCATGATACCGAATATGGCTGCGGATGAACTTAGTTTTCCGAGTTTTTACTTCTTTTTTCGCTTCTTTATTTATATCATTGGAGTACTGTATGTTGTAGCAGTTTTAAAAATCATTTCAATGTACAGAAAATTGGATGATCATATGAAAGAATAACTCTAAGATCCTGTCGGGCACTGATCCGGCAGGATCGTTCATAATCATTGACATGAGGCTGTGCGCAAAGTACAATTATATATAAGATCATAAGAGTTATGATGATAAAGGAGAGTGTGTAGGATGAAAGATTTGCAATTTGCGATACAAATGGAACTTGACGGGATGGAGTACTATAAGCAACAAGCGGAAAAGAATAAAGATAATGATTTACATACAGTTTTCTGGACATTAATGAAAGACGAAGAATATCACGCGAAATTAATAAAAGACGTTTTTAATGATACCGTATATGAACTTGCAAACACGGAATCAGTGTCCCAAGCTGAAAACGTATTTAAAAACCTCGGTGATTTTAAAGATGAGATTATGGCGGTTCCGCATCAAATCGATGTTTACAAGGAAGCACTTAAAAGAGAAAAAGAGAGTGTTGAATTATATACTGGGATGCTGAAAGAAGCTTCCGGAGACAAAGAAAAAATATTGTTTGAATTTTTGGTAGGTGAAGAAAAGAAGCATTACAGCGTGATCAACAATTTGATCGCTGAACTTATGAAACCCGAAGAATGGGTCGAAGATGCGGAATTCGGTATCAGAGAAGAGTACTAAAAAAACATAAGAGAGTTTATATAGATGACAAAAGATCAAAACGAAGATCGATATTTCCGCTCGGCTGTATTATCCGATGAAGAGGAGATCATGGCGCTGTATAAACGCGTGATTGCGCAAATGAATGCTGACGGGATCGATCAGTGGAGCGATGAATACCCGAACAGAGAAATATTGCATGCCGATATCGTTGGCAATGATATGCTTATTTGTTGCGAGGATGAAAGGATATCGGCTTGTATCGTTCACAATGAATATCAAGATCCGGAATATGCGGCTGTGGAGTGGGTCTATACAGACAGCGTTCCCGCTGTGCTACACCGTCTATGCGTGGATCCGAATACGCACGGAAAAGGGATCGGTAAAGCGATCATGGCGGAAGCGGAAAAGATGCTCAAAGATCAAGGGTATCGGTCTATACGATTAGATACGTATTCCAAAAACGGTCCCGCAATAAAGTTTTACGAATCATTAGGCTATGAAAGACGCGGAGACGTTTTTTTTGCAAGAGGATTATTTCACTGCTTTGAAAAAAGCTTGGTAGAAAACGAATAGGAGTCGGCATGAATTACAGAAAGAATATTAAAAACGGAGATATGTTATCCGTATTGGGTTTTGGCGGGATGCGCTTTCCCACAAAACGAAATTCCATAGACGAAGAACGCACCGAAGCGATGATCATACGCGCGATCGAAGAGGGTGTTAATTATTTCGATACGGCGTATATTTATCATATGGGAAAAAGCGAAGGTATGTTTGGTAAAGTCTTAGCGAAAGGCTACCGAGAAAGCGTGAAAGTCGCAACAAAGATGCCGCATTATTTAGTCAAAAAAGAAGCCGATCTGGAACGCATATTTCAAAAACAATGTGAACGTCTGCAGACGGATTATATCGATTACTATCTTATCCATATGTTATCCGATATGGGTACATGGGAGAGCTTAAAAGCCCTCGGTATTGAAGAATGGATCGCCGAGAAAAAGAAAAGCGGCGCGATCATCAATATCGGGTTTTCATTCCACGGGATCAAAGATCAGTTTATTCAATTGGTCGACGCTTACGACTGGGAGTTTTGCCAGATACAATATAATTACCTCGATGAAAATAATCAGGCGGGTACGGACGGGTTGCGTTACGCGGCACTCAAAGGCCTACCCGTGATCGTCATGGAACCGCTTCGCGGTGGAAAGCTCGTAAACAATCTTCCCACGGAAGTGGAAGACTTATGGAAAAACGCGGAACCGAAACGTTCGGCTGCGGAATGGGGACTTCATTGGGTGTGGAACCATCCCGAAGTAACGGTCGTGCTTTCGGGTATGAGCACCGAAGAACAATTGGAAGAAAACTTACGGATCGCATCCGAAGTGATGCCCGAGTCCTTTTCAAAAAAAGAACTTGCATTATTCGACCAAGCGCAAGAGATCATGCGGCGCGATATCAAAGTCGATTGTACGGCTTGCGGTTATTGCATGCCTTGTCCTTCGGGTGTCGATATCCCGGGCTGTTTTTCGCTCTATAACGAGAAATACGCTTTGGGTACCAAGCGTATGAAGATGAATTATATGCAGAACACAGGCGCGATGACGGCTTATCCCGCAAACGCTTCATTGTGTATCGAATGCGGAAAGTGTGAAAAGCATTGTCCGCAAAGCATTCCGATCAGAGAAAAGCTCAAAGAGGTCGCCAAAGAAATGGAAGGACCGTTTTTCAAACCGCTTACAAAGATCGGTAAGATGATCTTAAAATCGAAATAGGAGTTTTAATATGAAAACCTATCGAAAAGAACTGCTTTTTCATATACCGACACGCAGGGGGATCGTCAACATTACGCCTGACGTGCAGTCCGCGATCGATGAGAGCGGTATCAAAGAGGGGCTTGTGCTCGTCAATCCGATGCATATCACGGCAAGTGTATTTATCAACGATGACGAACGGGGTTTGCATCACGATTACGAAGTGTGGCTTGAAAAGCTTGCGCCCGAAAAACCGTACAGTCAATACAAACACAACGGATTTGAAGATAATGCCGACGCGCATTTGAAGCGCACGATCATGGGCAGGGAATCAGTCGTTGCGATCACGAACGGTAAGCTTGATTTCGGCACATGGGAACAGCTTTTCTATTTTGAGTTTGACGGTAAGAGAGATAAAAGGGTTTTAGTGAAGATTATTGGAGAATAAGTTAGATTATTTAAGCGACGGCTTTTGCTGTCGTTTTTTTATTTTGCACGATCGATCAAACTCCTGCACATTGTTTGAAGTATTTAAGTCGCGCCGCGTTGGCGGCAGCAACCCTCTTTTTCACAAAAAGAGGGACAAAAACTTTACGCTGATAATCCCTCATAGAATGTTACCCTCATGGTTTTGACAAATATAACCTCAACATATAATGGTTCGTAGTGACATATAGTCTCGCTATCATCTAATATGCTCGGTTGTATTTATACCAAAACCACTCGGAACATTCTAGATGAGGTACTTATCACGCTTAGAGCCACCCCCATCAGTTAAGATATTTTCACGGGTCAAGGTAAATGCTCCGCATTTTGATTATATTGGGTTAGGGTCGGTAGCGGAGCAACACGCATTATAAGGCGAACGTGGCATGTTCTGAAAAGTTTGTGGTATAAATCGAGCTCGGCAATATCTGTTTGGCAAAGCCAAACGATTGATATGCCCGAGCCGATTTGTCAGAACTTTTCAGCTAACATGCAGTGAGGTTTATACAGCGTGGGTTTTTGCCTTCTTTTTATAAAAAAGAAGGTCGTACCCCGCCGACTGCGGGGGCGTATTCTTTCCAGAAAAGAAATGAAAAACTTATTACGATAGTACAGATTTGCAAGTAAATCGGTATCATCACCGCCACTTATCTTTTTTTATAGTTCTTAGATTGATAAATGATTTGTACGTATATTGCAATCTATTGAAGTTGTAACGTTACAGTAAAAAAACATCTTAATCCTTGACAACATAACGAAAATCTTATATACTACATCTAATTTATAAACCGTTGAACAAGAGAAGTAAGAACAGTCGGGTGTACACAAGAGAGCCGTGTCAGGTGAAATGCGGCAGCACAGACGTTTCCGAATGGACTTGTGAGGGTAGCTCGAAACCTTTGGGGGGAGTAGACGCTGACGGGAACCTCGTCCGTTATCAATGAGGTGCATATGATGGTATGCAAAATGAGTGGATGATCTTTGATCATCAATTTGGGTGGTACCGCAGAAGTTTAGCTTTTGTCCCTTTCGTGGACAGAAGTTTTTTTATTATCCGAAATTATAAAACAAGAAAGGAGTTTTCATCCGCCATCAGATGAAAAGATGTGTATAAAGATGATTCGACCGAGTTATGAGACTATCGAAAAATTGGCAGAAGAATACAATACGATCCCGATCTGTAAAGAGATCTACGCCGATGTGATTACGCCGATCACTCTGCTTAGGAAATTGGCGCAGGTCAGTAAGCAGTACTATTTATTGGAAAGTATCGAAGGCGGCGAAAAGTGGAGCAGATACTCCTTCTTGGGCTTTGACCCGATCTTACGTGTAACATGCAAAAACGGCGAAGTGAGTATT
Organism: uncultured Anaerofustis sp.; assembly: GCA_963674555.1. Classification (GTDB taxonomy): domain Bacteria; phylum Bacillota; class Clostridia; order Eubacteriales; family Anaerofustaceae; genus JBGMEA01. The sequence goes on from OY771429.1 coordinate 1,891,651, forward strand.
ATCGGTAAAGAAAACAATACCGTTAAGACGGACAAACCTTTAGATGTTTTAAGAACATTGCTCTCGAATTATAGTGCACCTAAGCTGGATGAAATGCCTCCGTTTACAGGTGGGTTCGTCGGATATTTCGGTTATGCGATGATCGGATATGCCGAACCGACTTTAAAACTTAAAGAAAGCGAATTCAACGATTACGATATGATGCTTTTTGATAAAGTGATCGCGTATGATCATTTGAAACAAAAAATATGCGTGGTCGTGAATATGAATACCGAAGATCTTGCAAATAACTACGCTAAAGCAACAGAAGATATCGAGGCTATCGTAAAGATGATCCTTGACCCTACACCGCTTAGAAAAACACATACGGCACAAGAACCGAATTTTACGTGCAATGTGTCCAAAGAAGAATACGGTAAAATGGTCGAGCGAACGAAAGAATACATCGTTGATGGTGATATTTTCCAAGCCGTTATATCAAGGCGATTCGAAACGCCGTACAGTGATAGTTTGATCAACGCTTACCGCGTTTTAAGAACAACGAACCCCTCACCGTATATGGTCTATATGAATTTAGAAGATACGGAAATCATATGTTCTTCCCCGGAGACACTGGTGCGCTTGCAGGATGGAAGATTATGTACGTTCCCCGTAGCGGGTTCAAGACCGCGCGGTGCGACAGTACAAGAAGATCTTGCGCTTGAAAAAGACTTACTCTCGGATGAAAAAGAATTATCCGAACACAATATGCTTGTTGATCTCGGACGAAACGATTTGGGAAAAATATCAAATTTCTCTTCGGTGGAAGTAACGGAGTATATGACGATCCATCGCTATTCCAAGATCATGCATATCACGTCCTGTGTCGAAAGTGATATTCGAGATGATTATGACGCGTGCGATGCTGTGGAGGCGGTGCTTCCTGCGGGAACCTTATCGGGCGCGCCGAAGATACGCGCATGTGAGATCATAGAAGAATTGGAAAAAGAGCCACGAGGTATTTACGGCGGTGCGATCGGTTATCTCGATTTTACAGGAAATCTTGATACTTGTATCGCAATACGTATGGCAGTCAAAAAAGACGACAAAGTATATGTGCAAGCAGGCGGCGGGATCGTCGCGGACAGTGTTCCCGAGACCGAATATGAAGAGTCCGCCAATAAAGCACGCGCAGTAATCAATGCGCTTGAAAACGCAAGTGAGGTGGATGACTGATGATACTACTGATCGATAATTACGATAGTTTTACCTATAATCTTTTGCAGCTTGCGGGTGGTATAACCCCCGATATACTTGTTATTCGGAACGATGAACTTACGATCGATGAAATCGAAAAACTTAATCCGTCACATATCATCTTATCGCCGGGCCCGGGCTATCCGAAAGACGCGGGTGTGTGCGAAGAAGTGATTGAGAAGCTGAAAGACAAGATGCCGATCATGGGTGTTTGTCTCGGTCATCAAGCGATCTGTGAAGTGTTTGGCGCAAATATCATACATGCAGTCGAATTGATGCACGGCAAGAAAAGTGATATCAATATCAATAACGAATGTCCTGTCTTTAAAGAATTGCCGAAACGCATCGAAGCCGCGCGGTATCATTCGCTTATCGCAAAGCGTGATACGATACCCGACATATTGGAAGTGATCGCTGAAGATGACATCGGAGAAGTAATGGCGGTGCGGCACAAGGATTATGAAGTGTATGGATTACAATTCCATCCGGAATCGATTTTAACGCCGCAAGGTGAAGTAATAATGGAAAATTTCTTAAAATTGGAGAGTGGGATACGATGATCAAAGAAGCATTGCATATTGTAATAGAAAACGAAGACCTTTCTTATGAGACGACAAAACAAGTGATGGACGAAATCATGAGCGGAGATGCTACGAACGCACAGATCGCGGCATTCTTGACTGCGATGCGTATGAAGGGCGAGACGATCGATGAGATCACCGCATGCGCTGCCGTGATGCGCGAACACTGTACGAAATTAGATCAAGGGTATGATGTGCTCGATATCGTCGGCACGGGCGGAGACGAAGCATTTACGTTTAATATATCTACTGTGGCGGCGTTTGTGATCGCAAGTGCGGGTATCCCTGTTGCAAAACACGGTAATCGCAGTGTGTCAAGCAAATGCGGTGCGGCGGATCTTTTGGAAGCTTTAGGTGCGGACATTGCAATCTCAGCTGAACAAAGTGCTAAAGTCCTTGAGAAAACGGGCATGACGTTTATGTTTGCTCCGACATATCATGCTTCGATGAAATACGCGGCTCCCGTTCGAAAAGAAATGGGTGCGCGCACCATCTTTAATATCCTTGGCCCACTCGCGAATCCCGCAGGTGCGTCTTTGCAACTTTTGGGCGTATACGACGAGGCATTGGTGCTTCCGATGGCAAGTGTGTTATCAAACCTAGGCGTTAAAAGAGCGTTGGTCGTTCATGGTAATGACGGTTTGGATGAGATAACTTTGACCGATACGACAACTGTTTGTGAAGTAAACGGCAGTTACTTTGATAATTATATACTCGATCCCAGAGACATGGGATTTACTCTGTGCAAAGCTGAAGATCTGCGTGGCGGTGAAGCTAAAGAAAATGCCGAGATCACACGTAAAATATTATCGGGTGAAGATACGGGTCCGAAACGCGATATCGTAGTGCTTAATGCGGGCGCGGCGATCTATCTCGGAGGGAAAGCAGATTCGATAGAATCAGGCATTGAGATCGCTGATGTTCTTATCGACAGCGGCGCGGCTTATGAACGTATGGAGAATTTCATCAAAGCGACCAATGAGGTATAGAAGTGATACTTGATACAATTGCCGAAGCGACAAAAAAAAGAGTCGATGCGTCAAAGAAAAATATCCCTTTCGAAGCTATGAAACAAAAAGCATTTGCTTTACCCAAAGGCGACTTATGTTTTGAGAAAGCTTTGCGAAGCAAGGATACAGCGTTTATTTGCGAAGTCAAAAAAGCTTCTCCATCAAAAGGATTGATAGCCGAAGAATTCGATCCCGTTCAAATCGCGAAATCATATGAGGTTGCAGGTGCTGCTGCTATATCCGTGTTGACGGAACCTGAATTCTTTATGGGAAACAATGATTATCTTACGCAGGTCAATCAGAACGTTACGATCCCTGTATTGCGCAAAGATTTTACGATCGATGAATATCAATTATACGAAGCCAAAGTGATTGGAGCAGACGCAGTTTTATTGATTTGTGCGCTGCTTGACACAGAAACGATCAAGGCATATCTTGCAGTTTGTGATGATCTCGGGCTTTCGGCGATTGTCGAAGCACATAATGAGAAAGAAGTTTTATCAGCGCTTAATGCGGGGGCAAAGATCATCGGCGTGAATAACCGAGATCTTCAAACGTTTGAAGTTGATTTAAACACGAGTATTCGCTTACGCGAGCAAATACCCGATAATGTGCTTTTTGTAGCTGAGAGTGGAATTCAGACGGCGCAGGACATTCAAGCGCTCAAAGGCGCAGGTGTTGATGCTGTCTTGATCGGTGAAACCTTGATGCGCAGTGAAAATAAACGCGCAAAGCTTACTGAACTGCGGGGAGAATAAATATGGCAAAGATTAAAATTTGTGGGCTCACCCGTATGGAAGATATCAAGGCAGTCAATGAAATATTGCCCGATTATATAGGATTTGTGTTTGCTGAAAGTAGACGTAAAATCGACCGCAAGACTGCTCAAAAATTAAAGGAAACGCTCGATCAAAATATCCAAACAGTCGGGGTATTTGTTAATGCAGAGCAAAGTGAGATCATCGGTCTGTGCAAAGCGGATATCATCGATATCGTGCAACTGCACGGCGATGAGGACAGCGCTTATATCGATGCTTTAAAAGAGAGAATTTCAAATCCTATCATAAAGGCGGTGCGTGTACAGAGTACAGAACAGATCATAGAAGCCCAAGCATTGCCGTGTGATTATCTTCTTTTGGATACCTACGATAAAGACCATTATGGCGGAAGCGGTAAACGTTTCGACCATACATTGATACCGAAAACTGAAAAGCCTTACTTTCTCGCCGGCGGATTAAATGCGGAAAATATAGAGCAAGCGATCAAAGAATATGATCCGTATTGTATCGATATCAGCGGTGGCGCGGAAATAAACGGTGCGAAAGATAAAGATAAAATAAAACAAATCGTTGAAACAGTCAGGAGTGTGAAGACTATGCGAAAAGGAAGATTCGGCATACACGGCGGGCAATTTATACCCGAAACGATCATGAATGCCGTGATAGAGCTTGAAGAAGCTTATGAATATTACAAAAAAGACGAGGCATTTATCAACGAACTCGATGCATTATATAAAAACTATGCAGGAAGGCCCTCGCTTTTATACTACGCTGAAAAAATGACCAAAGATCTGGGCGGCGCAAAGGTCTATTTGAAGCGCGAAGATCTTAACCATACCGGTTCCCATAAGATCAATAATGTTTTAGGGCAGGCCTTACTTGCTAAACGTATGGGTAAAACGCGTATTATCGCAGAAACAGGCGCGGGGCAACACGGTGTCGCTGCCGCGACAGCTGCTGCTCTTATGGATATGGAGTGTGATATCTATATGGGTAAAGAAGACACGGAACGGCAAGCTTTGAATGTCTTTCGCATGCAACTGTTGGGCGCTACAGTGCACCCCGTTACAAGCGGGACGCAGACGCTTAAGGATGCCGTGAACGAAACGATGCGGGAATGGACTTCTCGGATCGATGATACCCATTATGTGCTCGGTTCTGTTATGGGTCCTCATCCTTTCCCAATGATCGTGCGTGATTTTCAAAGTGTGATCGGGAAAGAGGTACGAGAGCAACTTATGCAAGCAGAAGGGAAATTGCCTGACGTTGTACTTGCCTGTGTCGGTGGCGGCAGTAACGCGATCGGCATCTTTCACGATTTTATCAAAGATGAATCCGTAAAACTTATCGGCTGCGAAGCTGCGGGCTTGGGTGTGGAAACGCCAAAGAATGCGGCGACGATCGCAAACGGTTCTCTGGGAATCTTTCACGGGATGAAATCCTATTTTTGTCAAGACGAATACGGACAGATCGCCCCAGTACATTCTATATCGGCAGGATTGGATTACCCCGGTATAGGTCCTGAACATGCTGATCTGCATGATACCGGTCGCGCGCAATACGTGCCGATCACTGATGAAGAATCCGTTGTTGCATTCGAGTATCTTTCGCGAACAGAAGGTATCATTCCCGCGGTAGAAAGCGCGCATGCGGTCGCTTATGCAATGAAGCTTGCGCCTACGATGCAACAAGACCAGGTGATCGTGATCAATCTTTCGGGTCGCGGCGATAAAGACGTTGCGGCGATCGCACGATACAAGGGGGTAGACCTTTATGAATAAAATAAAAAATGTTTTTGCGAACGGAAAAGCGTTTATACCGTTTATCACGACAGGTGATCCTACACTTGAGATCTCCGAACAGCTCGTTTATGCGATGGAAAAAGCGGGAGCGGATCTGATCGAACTGGGTATCCCTTTCTCCGATCCTATAGCTGAAGGTATCGTTATCCAAAAAGCAGATGAGAGAGCGCTCTCGGCGGGGGCAACAACGGATAAGATATTCGATATGGTACGAAGGATCCGTAAAAACTCTGATATTCCTTTAGCCTTTATGACCTATATCAATCCGATCTTTGTTTACGGCAGCGAAAAGTTTTTAAGAAACTGTGCTGATTGCGGGATAGATGCCATCATCGTTCCCGATATGCCTTTTGAAGAAAAAGAAGAGATCCATCCGTTTTGTCAAAAATACGGTGTAGATCTGATCTCATTGATCGCGCCGACTTCCAAAGAACGTATCCGTATGATCGCAGCGGAAGCCGAAGGGTTCGTCTATTGCGTATCCTCAATGGGTGTAACCGGCGTACGTGAAGAGATCACGACGGATATATCTCAAATGGTATCTTTGGTCAAAGAAACAAAAGATATACCTTGCGCGATCGGTTTTGGTATTTCAACGCCCGAACAGGCAAGACAAATGGCTGAAAAAGGAGACGGTGTGATCGTCGGTAGCGCGATCGTTAAATTGATCGAAAAATACGGCGAGGATTGTGTCGAACCGGTCAGTGCATATGTCTCCGAAATGAAACAAGCCATAGCGGATTTACCGGATATGATCAACTGATATGAAAAGACGAATAAACGGAACCAAAGTGTTCCGTTTATTTTTTTTTGAAAAAGATCGACTTACTACTTGACAATACAAAGTAGTAGAGTTATACTTTAAACAGCTACTATGTATTGCAAAGTAGATAAACAGCGAGGTGAACAATGGCGCAAAAAACACAATTGCTAAAAGGTCTGCTCGAAGGATGCATTTTAAAGATCATCTCTGAAGAGGTGACGTACGGATATGCGATCTGTGAAGATCTGGTATCGAATGGTTTTCATGATGTCAATGAAGGAACAGTTTATCCGATATTGATCCGATTGGAAAAGAAGAAATTGATCGTTTCCGAAAAAAGAGCGTCTGCACTCGGACCGCAACGAAAATATTTTTCACTTACAGCAGACGGAGAGACTTATCTTCGATCATTTATTGAAGAATGGAGAGATGTGCGAGATGCGGTCGATACGTATATCAAATAATTTTGGAGGGATATAAAAATGAAAATGAACAGTAGAACAAAATGGTTAACGGCGACTGCAATAACTTTAACAGTAGTCTTGATCTTGACGATCATACTTTATGAAACAAAGGCATTGAAAGGCGGTGCGACCGACAACGGCGCGATCTTATTGGGTATCATCGTTGCTTCGGTAGCTGTACTTTCGGTCATCTTTGTCTTTTACATGCGTAAGAAAAAGGGAAAACTTTATGCTATATTGCCCGATTCTTATCGTGATACATTGGACGATATCATGATGTCGATCTCAGCATCGAATATGGGATCATTGCAAAAAAGACAAATAGAAGAAGAACTTTTGGATCTATTTGTTTCCGCGTACGCAGACGGAAAGTCGGTAGAAGAAGCGATCGGCGATGATAAAAAAAGTTTTATAGATGATATCACAAGAGCGCACGGAGCAAAAAATAACTTTTTTACTTACGAACTTTCCGGATTGCAATATTTTATTGTTTACTTGCTTTTTGCGCAACTCAGTGATTTTATAAGAAGCGGAAGCGAATCGATGTCCTTTTTCGACACAGTTACGGATTTTTCGACGATCGCGTTGTTCGCTTTATTGTCTTTCGTTACCATACCGCTTGTTATGGTCGCTTATCATAAAGCCGTGCGATCAGACCGCTTTTCTTTAGCAATCGCAGGATTTGTAGCGCTACCGATCATATCTTTTGCTATATTCATTGGATTCAACGAAATTCTGATCCGCTATTTTGCGCAGACCGGTTTCGGTGAAGTATTCCTGCAAGATGGTGTTGTGGTTTATGCGGGCTACATATTTATCGTACTTGGATTATTTTTAGTAGGCGCAGCGATGTTGTTAAAACGTATGATACAAAAAAGGAATTTGCGTAAAGAGTTATACGGTTAAACGTGATATATTATCCTATAAAAGGCATTCGAGAGCATATCTCGGATGCTTTTTTTGTTTTATCGAGACAAAAAATATTCTGCTAAATCACATAGACATATGGTACAATAATAAAAAAGGGGGTAGTAGTTATGAAAACGATCTTTAAAAAAGTTTTTCATGCTTCTATGGCGATTCTTAGCATCATGTGGCTGATATTCGGTATCATTAGGGTCTTCGGTTCCGGTTCAACCTTTATGGGTATTTTGATGTTGATCAACGGTATTGCTTTTGCCTTATTTGCTTTTGTATATACTTCAAGAGCATGGATCAGAAAATGGGCGCTTGGATGGATCGTGTTGAATTTGGTATTGACGATCATCGACCAGATGGGGTTTTTCGATTATGTAGCACTTATCATCGGTATTATCGCTTTAGTCAGCGGACTGATGTTGATCAAAAATACTGCAAACGATTAGGAAGATATGAATAAAGGCATAACAGCACTCTCCTTTTCCCCGACAGGTTTAACAAAGAAAATCATAACGACAATACTGGAACCCTTCAATAAAGATATAACAACATATGATTTAACAAAACCGGTCAATCGTCTTGAACCGATCGAGATTGAACGACAACTTGTTGTGCTCGGCGTTCCGGTTTATGAAGACAGGATACCGGAGATACTGCACGAGGTGTTCTCAAAACTTATTGCGAAAGATTGCGTCGGGGTGGTTGTTGCGTCATACGGTAATATCGGGTATGGAAATATCCTAAACGAACTGCAAGTTACGATGAAACAAATCGGGGTACCTGTGATCGGCGCGGCGGCTTTTGTTGGAGAGCACTCTTTTTCAACTGCACAGTACCCGATTGCTTCAGATAGACCGAATACGATCGATCTGAAAGAAGCCTATGTGTTCGGACAACGTATCAAAGAAAAATACGCAAATCAAGACCTTAAAGAGTGTGCGATCCCGAAAGGTCCATTCTCTTTGATAGGGACTGTGTTGCCGAAAAACAGCATCGGTCATTTTGTCAAACCACCTCGTCTGGATAGTAATCTCTGTACCAATTGCGGTATCTGTGCATCAGTATGTCCGGTCGAAGCGATCGATCCGGAATCTCTTGAAATTGATGCACAGCGTTGTATTCGTTGTTGTTCATGTGTGAAGAGATGCAAACAAAACGCAAGAATGATCGATTTTAAAATACCGCTTATGCATAAAATATTGACAAGAATCGGAAGAAAACCAAAACAAAACCAAATTTATTATTAATGATCAAATCAATAAGGAAGAACAAAAAAATGGATTTTATGATTCCAACTGATCGACTTATGATAAGGTTACTTGAAACGGAGGACGCAACTGATATGTTTAATTATCGTTCGCTTCCTGATATCTATCGATACCAATCGTGGCAACCGAAACATATCGATGAAGTTGAAAAGTTTATAAAAGAAAATAATATAGAGCATTTTAATATTTCGGATCAGTGGGTGCAGGTCGCAGTGTGCCTTAAAGACAGCGGTAAATTGATCGGAGATATCGGCATACATTTCTTGGATGATACCGAACAGATCGAATTGGGTTATACGGTCGCTCCTATGTTTCAAGGCTTCGGATATGCGCTCGAAGCGGTCAGAGCCGTTATTGATTATTTGTTTAAAGAAGAACAAAAGCACAGAATAATCGCATCCCTCGATCCCGAGAATGAAAGATCGATCAAACTCCTTGATAGGCTGGGTTTCAGAAAAGAAGCACATTTTGTTAAAAGTTATCATAATCAGGATTCATGGAGTGATGATTGTGTTTATGCGATATTGGAAGAAGAATGGGAATAAAGTCAGAATGTGAGGTCGACAAATGTTTTTAGAAAAACGTGATAAGCTCATAGCCATTGGTTTGATCGCTGTTTCAGTTATCATGAATGTTATATTGTATTTTAAATTGCCGGATATGTTGGTCATGCAAAAAAGAATTGACGGAAGCCCGGGAACAACACTACCTACTTATATCGGCTTACTGATTTTGGTTGGATTAGTTTCTTTCTTTGCATATCGCTTATATGCGGCAGAGTCCAAAAACGAAAAGATCAAATGGCTGCTGACTTCGATCTTCATCATAGCAATGAATGTACTGACTGCTCTGTGGAATTTGTGATATAAATAATTTCAAAACGATCAAACTTAAATCTAATCAATATTAAGCGCTTTAATGGCGCTTTTTTTTTCCGTATTTTTTGCAAGGAATGTATATCTTACGTTTTTTTAGAATTTCTTATGATATAATATACACAATATTTACATAGTTGCAGTATATATTTGTGACAAATATGTGATACCGATTAGGAGTTTTAATGCAAAAACTATATGAAAATGATCGCGAAACAATTTTGCGTTATATCGAGAAAGAACCTGAATACAATCTGTTCATTTTCGGTGATATCGAAAACTTCGGTGTTGATTCTGAAGATGTGGAAGTTTTCGCGTATATTATTGATAAAAAATACGATAGCTTGATTTTACGTTATCGAGAATATTATATCTTCTACAGTCAGATCGATAACTATCAAATTTCTCCCGTAATTGAATTTATAGTAAAAAATAATGTCCAAAACTTAAGTGGAAAAGGGAAAGCATTAGATTGTATTATACCTTTATTCAATATTGCGAACAGCAAGTCGACCTATTTGTCAAAAATTGAGTCAGTGCATATTATAGGATCTATTCCTAGAGGTATCCAGATAAAAGAATTTACTGAAGAAGATGCTCGTGATATCGTCGAATTCTATACGACGATCGATGAATTCAGTAGTGACTATATCGATCATAAAGAAGAACAAACAGAAACGGTTCAGTTTGGCCTACGCAAAGGCGGTAGGGGCTTAGGTGCTTACTATGATGGTGAGCTTATTGCTACTGTGATGACGGGAGCGGAAAACTCTGTCTCAGCAATGGTGATAGGGGTTGCCGTAGATCCGCAATTCAGGCAAAAGGGGATCGCATCATATCTGGTTTCCGATCTGTGCCAAAGATGTTTAAACGACGGTATGAGGTTTTTGTGTCTGTTTTATGATAATCCAAAAGCAGGGAGTATTTACCGCAAGGTCGGATTTAAAGAGATCGGTACATATAGCATAATTAAATTGGGAGACCGTAAAGATGCGACAGAATAAAAATACAGCGATCTTGATCCCCGCGTACAATCCAACCGTTGAAATGATCGGTTTGACAAATGCGTTGTTATCTGAAGGATTTGTAGTTGTTGCAGTAGACGATGGTAGCGATAACGAATATCAATGGACTTTTGATGGTCTTTCATCTGAAGTATTCTTAGTGAGACATGAAACCAATATGGGAAAAGGTTGCGCGCTTAAAACAGGTTATGCATACATTCAAGAACATTTGAAAAATATAAAAGGAGTCGTGACCGCTGATGCTGACGGACAGCATAAATTGGAAGATATCATTGCGGTCGCTGAGCAAATCGATTATGACAAAAGAGAGTTGATTTTAGGCAGTCGCCACTTTGAAGGGCACGTCCCTTTTAAAAGTCGTTTCGGAAACACGTTGACATGTTGGGTTTTTGCAGCGGCAAGCGGTGTCAAATTAAGCGATACCCAAACAGGCTTACGAGCTTTTTCAACCGCTATGCTACCGGACATGTTGGCTATAGCGGGAGATCGGTATGAGTATGAGATCAACGTTTTACTCTGGGCTGCCGACAAAGAAGTCGAGTTAACGGAAATACCGATCAAAACGGTTTACATCAATGGGAATGAGGCGTCTCATTTTGATCCGATACGGGATTCTTATCGTATCTATTCTCGCATCATAAAATTCAGTGCTTCTTCTCTTGTATCATTTGTAATTGACTTTATCGCTCTTTTTGTTTTTCGAGCTGTTTTCTCGTACTTACCCCCGGCAAATGCATTGTTGGCTGCGGTCATCTGTGCGCGTATCATCAGTTCGTTTTGCAATTTCATGATGAACAAGAAACTTGTCTTCAGAAGCAACGATCATTTCGGTATCGCTATCTTAAAATATTATTTGCTTGTGATCGGTATATTAGGCGCAAATTATGTGTTATTATATTTTATGAATATTTTTATTGGAATCCCTTTGTGGATCGCAAAACTCATCACAGAACTTTTCTTATTTATTACCAGTTATCGTATACAAAAAGCATTTGTTTTTAAACATAAGCAAAAGGATTATCTGTCTTAAAAGAAGGTATTGAATGAATCGTAAACAAAAAGTACAAAAAAAAGTTCCAACGCAAAAACCAACAAGACGTACAGTCAAAGTCCGAAGAAAAAAACAATTGCACCCTGTGTTGCTTGTTTTTATCGATTTGATATTGATCGGTGCCAGCTTGTGCACCTACGCATATTTCCATCATGTAAGACCCGTTGTTTTAGAGCCTGTTACGGTTTCCAGCGCTCCTGTCTCGGATGATACATCCGACGATACTGTAGAGCCTACGAATATTATCTATACCGATCATACGGATACAAGTGATTGGTCAGAGAAATTCGCGGGTAAATTTACGACCGGTGTTGTGCTTTCGTCCGATACGATGTACATCAGCAGTAATGTCAATGTATCATTGATAAAAGTAGAAAAGAATGATGTGACCTATTACATCGAAGACATATATATCCGCGACATCGAATTTTTCAGAACCGCATTCGCGCAAGATGCTTACGGCAGGAACTTGTCCGACTGGGTATATGATATGGCAGCGGATCATGATGCTGTTTGTGCGATAAACGGAGATTTTTACGGGATAGATTCCAATGGAGTTGTCATAAGAAACGGCATCTTATACAATGATGAAGCAGACGAAGACGATGATATATGTGTATTGTATTATGACGGCGTGATGAAAACATTTGCGGTCGATGAATTCGATGAACAAGTCGAAATGGCAAACGGCGCATATCAAGCATGGTGCTTCGGACCGGCGCTACTCGATCAAAACGGGGATGCTATAGTAAACTTTACAACAGGAGATAGTGTAAGCGGACTGAACCCCAGAGCCGCAATAGGCTATTATGAGCCCGGACATTATTGTTTTGTGGCTATTGACGGAAGGAAAGAAGGGTATTCGATCGGCATGACGCTGCCCGAAATGTCGGCTATGTTCAAAGAACTAGGATGCGTAGCAGCATATAATATGGACGGAGGCGGGACTGCGATGATGATGTTCGGTGATCAAATCGCCAATCAACCATATCAGGGCGGGCGCAAGACGAGTGACATTCTTTATATTCATGACGGGGAAGAGGAGTAACTTAAATGAGAAGATATAAAATAAGCAAAATACTCCCACATATCGCGATCATTATTTCATTTATGTTGCTGACATTTGTAGTCATCGATTACTTTAACAGTGCAATGAACTTTGTCAATAACAATGCAACGAAAATATTGATATTTATACTGGGCGTGGTATCCGTTATAAATTCAATCCTTTTGATACGATTGCAGCGCAAAGACGAAAGACGAAAATAAAAAAAGCATCCGCAAGGATGCTTTTTTTATTCTATTTCAGGTTCAGCGTTCAATTCATCCCAAGCTTCAACGAACTTTTCATATTCGTCTTTCATGATCGGGATACGTGTCCCGACAGAACCGCAATTAAGGCATTTGTCGCCTTTGAAACCTTGTTCTGTGCATTTGTCCGTTATAGGTTGAGAACATCCGTAATTTCCGCATTTTTCACATCTGAAGAGTGGATTTTTACAAGGATGATCATCTTTTATGCCACGGCAATCGGCTACATTAGCTTTTTCTTCTTCCGTCATCCCGATATGTTTTTTGTCGTGTTGATAGAAGTTGCCCATCCAATATTGATAATGCGCTTTTGTTCTTTGCATAAAATATCCCCCTTTTTAAAATTCTCGGATATCTATTATTATAGGATCGATAAGGGAGCTTGTCAATGATATTGAATAAGCAGTAAAAAATTTAATAATCAAAAATCTTAAATGTCGCGCAACACTTGCCGTAAAAGAAAGAATGCTGTATAATTTCTTAGGTAGAAATAGGTATAGAGTTTTATCTTGATTGTTTAAGACAAAAAGGAAAAGAAAAAACATGAATGAATATTTCATATTAAATATTGATTATATTTACGGGAATGAAAAAGAGAAGATCCATCTTGTAATATTGCGCGATGAGAATGATCTGATCTTGATAGATTGCGGTTATCCGCATTTTCTTTCGCAAATAAAAACAGCTGCCGAGGCAAAAGGGATCGATCTCGACAAATTGACAAAAATCATTATAACACACCAAGATTATGATCATGTGGGTGGATTGGCTGATTTTAAACAAGCATATCCCAATGTAAAAATATACGCTTCTAAACAGGAAGCGCCCTATATAAGAGGCGAAAAAGAATTCATCAGGGTCAGGCAAATGCGCGCCAAGTATGCGCAAATGTCTAAACGGGAACAAGAGCAAACAGACCATATCCTTCGTATATATTCTGCTATCGAACCTGTGCAGGTCGATGAGGAATTAAGCGGGGGAGAGCAGTTTGATTGGTGCGGCGGAGTCGAAATCGTTTCGACACCGGGACATATGCCCGGGCATATTTCAGTTTACTTAAATGCATTTAAAGTGTTGGTCGCAGGAGATGCGTTAACGGTCAAAGATGGTAAGTTGAGTGTGGTTGACGCCGGTTCTGTTATGGATGTGAGCGCTGCCAGAGAATCCATGCGCAAATTGTTAACTTATGATATACAAAGGGTGATAAGCTATCACGGTGGGATCGCAGCACATGAGATCAAAAAATCGTTGAATGATACCATGTCATTTCGTAAGATCACCGTTGATGATGAAATTGCAAACAGCACAAACGTCAATCTGTTTTATGCGCGTGTCGTAAAGATCGTATATTTCACGGGTACCGGCGGAACGGAAGTTACTGCAAAATTGATGGAAGAAGAATTTATTAAGCGGGGCTTACTCGTTTTTATGCAACCGTTGGATATCCATGACGCGTATTATAAAGAATCTGCCGATATCGACGGTGTCGATTTGATCGTGATCTTATATCCGTTATATACATCTGATGCACCGGAGCCGATCTACGATTGGATCGATCGATTGCCTGAATCCAAAGCCCTCCCGTGTGCTGTGATATCCGTTTCGGCAGGCGGTGAGATCTGGCCCAATACAGCTTCGCGCGCGGGGGTCAAATCAGAACTGCAAGCAAAAGGCTATGACCCGTTTTTTGAACGGATGGTTATGATGCCATCAAATGCTATAAAAGCTATGAATGAAGAAACTGCGCTTCGCTTGATCGAAGCCTTGCCCGATAAGATCCAACATATCATCACGCAGATCTTAAGCGGGATACGCAGAGTGAAAAAAGAACCTCTTGGTGCAAAACAGATATTATCTTTTGCACGTATTTTTCGCAAAAGGCTCAATCATTTTGCGGAGAATTTTAAGATCAATCAAAATTGCAACGGGTGCGGATGGTGTGCAAAAAATTGTCCAGTAGGAACGATAAAGATCGTTTACGGAAAACCTGTTTTTTCTGACACATGCGTATCGTGTATGAGATGCATATACGGATGCCCTAATAATGCGATCGAAGCAACACGTATGAAATCTCTCGTGATCGATAAAGGCTATGATCTTACGGAATTGATGAACACAAAAATGCCTTCCGAGAAACCAAAAAGAGTCAAAACCGGATTGTTATACTACGGCGCAAAAAAATACTTAAAAGATTCATATAAGAAATAAAAAAAGCCCGACAGTCGATCTGTCGAGCTTTTTTTATTTCTTATTATTTTATCGAGAACAAATCAGTTTTGTTCTTTTTTTAATCGTTCACTTTTTGATTTTATCTTTTTCAATCGGAAGAATTCTTCGCGTTCTTTTTCTTCGAGTGTTTCGGTGATCCGTTTGACCAATTCGGAATATTTCGGGATCTGAATATTGCTTAGGGCGTTTGCTCGTTTTTGTGTTCGTTTGATCTCAACGGCTAATTTGTATACAGAATCCTCTATCGTTGAAAGTTCATAAAGCAATTCTTTTACATGGTAAAATCGATCGGTCGCGATATCCAACGATGAATTCGTACTGTAGAGACTGTATCGTCCGATCATCGGTTTAAGTTTATAATCGAGTTGCGGTATCGACACGCCCATGACGGATGTTTCTGTGACATTGAACGGTTCCGCTTCGGGGATGCAATAAGCGATCTCTTGCACGGTATTGATACCTAATGTAATGTTTGCGGTTTCAAGCGCGGTGTATGCTTCTGTGAATACATCTTGCACTTTTTCCTGTACTTCTTTTGCGCGATCGATAAATCCCATCATCGTAATGATCAGAACGTTTCGTTTTTTGTCCAGCAATTCAAACCCTTTTTTGGATAGTTCAAGGGAATTCTTTGCCGCAAGCAAATTAGCTTTGGTATAGGATACGGCTTGTTGCATTATTCGCTCCCTAAGTATTTTTCGATCAGTTCAGGTTGGATCCTACTTAATTCTTCACGCGGAAGTATCTTTAAAAGATCCCACATAAGATCCAATGTCTCTTCGATGCTTCTATTGGTATCGAAACCTTGATTCAAGAATTGATCTTCCATGTTTCTTCCGAAATCCATATAGAGTTTATCAACGGGGGAAAGATCATCTTCACCGATAACTTGCGCCAAGTCTCGTACTTCTATCACGCGAGAATAAGCGTAAAAGATTTGATTGGAAAGATCAGGGTGGTCGTCTCGTGTGAAACCTTCTCCGATACCATCTTTCATAAGCCTCGAAAGTGAGGGCAGTATATTTACAGGCGGTTCAACATTCTTTTGGTGTAATTCTCTTGATAGAAGTATTTGACCTTCTGTTATATAGCCTGTTAAATCGGCGATCGGGTGGGTGATATCATCGTTCGGCATCGTCAAGATCGGTATTTGTGTGATGCTGCCTTTTGATGTTTTGATCATGCCGGCTCTTTCGTAAAGACTGGCTAAGTCGGAATATAAATATCCCGGAAATCCTTTTCTCGAAGGCACTTCTTCTCTTGAAGAAGACAATTCACGCAGTGCTTCACAATAACTTGTAATATTGGTCAGTATGACCAATATGTGCATGTCATGTTCAAATGCCAAAAATTCAGCGGCTGTCAATGCACATCGCGGTGTAGCGATCCTTTCAACGATCGGTTCGTCCGCTAAGTTAACATACATAAGCACTTTATTTTGTACGCCGTATTTGGCAAATTCTCGTTTAAAATATTCGTATTCGTCATGTTTGATGCCCATGGCTCCAAATACGATCCCGAAGCTTTCATCCGAATCATCGGATATTTTTGCTTGTTTGATAATCTGTGCGGCCAATTCGTTGTGCGGTATACCGTCACCTGAGAAAATAGGCAGCTTCTGACCGCGTATAAGCGTCGCTAAGCCGTCTATAGACGAAATACCTGTCTGTATATAGTTACGGGGATAAACACGCGCAACGGGGTTTAGAGGTCGTCCGTTGATGTCTTTTTTGATATCGGAATAGAATCCCGCGCCGTCTATCGATTCACCGACACCGTTGAAGATCCGTCCGAACATATTTTTATCGACTGATATTTCCATCGATTCTCCCGTAAATGAAACGCTGGAGTTTTCGATAGACATACCTTGTGTACCTTCGAAGACTTGTAAAACCACTTTGTCTTTATCGATTTGTACGACTTTGCCTTTTCTATGCGAATCAGTGCCTACTTGAATATGGACCATTTCATCGTATCCGACACCGGAAACATTGCTTAAAACGATCAACGGACCTTGGACACGATCGAGTTTAAGATGTTTTAAATTATTCATTTTTATCTCCTTCGTCTCCTTCTTCCGTTTCTTTGCGATCCGATTTCGCAATAAGCGGATTATAATAGGCTTCGATCTCTCGTGTAAGCGTATAGAACATTTCGGGTTGATCTTCGCCGATATTATATTTCATCGTAGAGATTTTGTAGAATAATTGATCGTTTTTAACTTGATCCAACGGCACAGCGTTTTCAACTGCTTTGTGTGATAAGTCGTATAACAGATCAAATATCTTTAACATGTCATACTGTTTTTTCAAGCTGACGCTTGCATCATCTTTGTGATAAGCGTTTTGCTGCAAATAGCCGTTTTTAAACACTTTTGCGATCTCCAAAACCAATCTTTGGTCATCAGGCAAAACATCTTCACCGACCAGTTTTACGATCTCACTTAATTTGCTTTCTTCTTGCAGAAGATTTAAGAATTTCGCACGTAGCGTGAAGAATTCTTCCGAAATATTAAAATCGTACCAATCTTTCAAGTCACTGATATAACCGCTGTAGCTGTTAAGCCAATTGATAGCGGGGTAATGTCTTGCATAAGCAAGATTTTTATCTAATGCGAGGAACGTGTTAACAACACGTTTTGTACTCATCGTAACAGGTTCGGACATATCGCCACCTGCAGGTGAAACCGCTCCGATAACAGTGATCGTTCCTTCTTTGCCTTCCAATGTGGTAACATCTGCCGCGCGTTCGTAGAATTGTGCGAGACGAGAGGGAAGGTATGCAGGATATCCTTCTTCAGCGGGCATTTCTTCAAGCCGTCCGGATATTTCGCGAAGCGCTTCAGCCCAACGGGATGTGGAATCGGCCATGATTGCTATGCTGTAGCCCATATCTCGATAATATTCGGCTATCGTTATTCCTGTATATATCGAAGCTTCTCTTGCCGCAACCGGCATATTAGATGTATTCGCGATCAATATCGTACGTTCCATGATCGATTTATCGCTTCGGGGGTCAATAATATCAGGGAAATCCTCTAATACTTCCGTGATCTCATTTCCGCGTTCGCCGCAACCGATATACACGATGATGTCCGCGTCGCTCCATTTGGCGATCTGATGCTGTGTGATCGTTTTTCCCGTACCGAATCCGCCCGGGATAGCGCATGTGCCGCCTTTAGCCAAGGGGAAGAATGTATCTATGATCCTTTGTCCAGTGACCAAGGGTTTGCTGATCGCGTTACGTACTCTGATCGGTCTCGGATCACGGATAGGCCACTCTTGATATAACTTGAGTTTGACTTCACCTTTTTCCGTGTCTAATACGACGATCTCGCTTTCGAGGTCATACGATCCGTCTTCCGCTACTTTTGTAACTTCTCCGCTGATATTCGGCGGAACCAATAATCTGTGTTCTATCAAATGTGATTCTTGTGTCGTTGCATAACAAGTACCCGGCATAAGGAAATCTCCCGGTTTTACTTGTATCTTTATGTCCCATTTCTTTTCCATATCCAATGAGATCAAACCTATCCCTTCGGGTATGAAAGCGCTGGAACTGGTCTTCATGATACGTGACAATGGTCGTTCGATTCCGTCAAAGATCCCACCTATGATCCCGGGACCGAGCTTCACGGAAAGCGCGCTACCCGTAGAGTGTACTTCTTCGCCCCATTGCAAGCCGCTGGTATCTTCATAAACCTGCATCGTTGCGATATCGCCTTCAATTGAGATCACTTCGCCGATCAAATTCTTCTTGCCAACAGTAACCATCTCTCTGACTTGAAGATTGGAAGCATTCTCCGCTCTTATGACCGATCCGTTTATGTATGTGATGTTCGGTGCTTGTTTACTATTCGAGTTCAATTTTCATCACCTCATTCAGACTTGTTTGTATGCGCCTGCCGATCAAATCACGATTTTCTTCCAAGAAAGATGCAATCGAAAAATCCGCACGTAAAGTTGCATCTTTATTTTCTGCAACGATACCGCCCAATCCTCCGATGTCGGTTTTAGTAATAGAAAAATCTTTTTTGATCTCTTTGTTTTTCTTTAACTCAGTGAGTATTTGATCCGCATATTCATAATCCCGCTCGTCTGTCTTAAAGACCAATTCGTCTTCATCGGCGAACATTTTATCGATTTGCAGGATACTTTCTTTCAAATAATTCTTTTTTTGTTCTTGCGGCATTTCAGATATCTTTTCTCGCAAAAGACGGAAGAGTTCTTCGGTAAATTGCTTACGCAAAAACAATACCTGCTTGTTCCGTTCGGCGATCGCTTTTTGCAATTGATTCTTCGTCTCAAGTTTAGCTGTGATCTCCGCTTCGCGCAATATCCTTGCTGCTTGCATTTGTATTTTATTTTGTGAAGATGTCAACTCTTGATCATACACACGCGATAATTTAGCTATTTCTTCTTCATTTTCATGGTGTATCTTTTCCATCAATAAGTTTTGGAACATCTTGAATTTGTCATCTATGTTAACGCTCATTTTTCACCTCAGATTTTTATGCCGATCGATTGTTTGATGTAATTTGTTATGTAATCATCCGGCCTTTGTGCTCCGTGCCTGTCAGGAATCGTCGTTATGATTGGCATGGTTTTATCGATCCTGATCTCATGGAGCTCATCGGGTATCATAAAGCTAAGATTTTCTGTAATAAGGATAATACCGATATCCTTATCGGCTATCGCTGTCTCAAGCGCGTCCAATAAAGTGTTTTTGTCTTTTGCAAAAACACCGTCTATGCCCGCTAGGCGCATGCCGGTAAGCGTATCAATTTTATCGCTTATGAGAAAAAATCGCATTATTGTCCCTCCGGTTTCAGTAATGGTTTTTTATGATCGCAGTGTTAGAGCGCTGTGATGATCATAATTGAGATGATCAATCCGTAGATAGCGATCCCTTCGGCAAGACCGATATAGATCAGTGTTTTACCGAATACTTTCGGATCTTCCGATAATGCACCAAGTGCCGCTGCGCCTACGCTTGCTACCGCATAACCTGCGCCTATGCAGGCAAATCCGGTCGATACGCCGGCAGCGATATATGCAAGACCGTTACCTGTCGTTAGATCCGCTGCCGCTCGAACAGCTTGCGGCGCAAAAACAGCAACAAACATGCCCAACACGATCAAGCTGAGCGTAACGCTTGTATAAGTGATCGTTTTACCTGAGGGTAATTTGAACCCTGCTGGCGATTTGATCATTACAACTCCTGTGCCGATGGTTCCTAAGACAACGATGCATGCCAAACTGATAATTAAATAATACATTTTTATATCCTCCGATTAATTCATTTCTTTATTGATTTTGATAGGCTCGTACTCTGTACCTTCGCCTGTATAATATTTCCCGAAAAGTTCATAGTATTCCAATCTCATACTTTGGATAAATACGATGAGTCCTTCAAGTCCGATGATCAAGACATTACCGATGACCAACATGGCGATGCTTCCCAAACGGGATGTGAACATCTCAGCGATCGCCGCGAATGCTATATATAACCCAACATGGTTCAATGCGAATGCACCGACCCTGATAAAAGAAATTAAATTGGAAACGACCGATAGTATCGTTTCGATGCTCCCGAAGCCGGCTTCCAAAAAGTAATCGGATTTGGGTTCATCGAATAATTCCGAATTACGTTGAACTAAGTTTGCCAATGGTTGCTTAAATACTGTAATAAGCAGTAAAACAAGCAATATGATCAAGAAAACATAAGTCGGTACTGTCGTAAAAGGCATTGCGATATTTGCGACTACCAATGTGAAAGTGAGGAAGAAGAAGAAGCCTGTAAGACCTTCTTTACTGAATAAGCCTTCTTCAACGTCTTTTCGCCTAATAAAATTGAGCATGCCGTACACATAAGCTATCGTTAACAATATAAATCCTAAAACAATTGCATACAGCAATATCGTTGTGATATTATCCATCGGACGTATAATAAGCGCGGGGATGATCTCCTCATCTCCGAATACACTTCCGTATATGAGTCCGAATAGACAGGAACTCATACCTAAACGTGTCAACATGCCCCCAAACTCAACTTGTTTGAGCTTATATTTTGCGAATAATCCGCCGAGCAAGATAATGAATCCTTGCCCCAGATCACCGAACATTGCCCCGAATAAAAGCATATAACTGATCGCAAAGAATGGTGTCGGATCAAGTTCGTTATAACTGGGTGTTCCGTACATACGGATCATGAAACAAAACGGCTCAAAGAACTTCGAGGTTTTTACCTTCGTCGGAGGTGCTATGCCCGTTTTTCTGTCGGATACATCCTCCGTCGTCAAGCTGATCTCGATGCCGAACGATTCCGATATATATTCTTTGAAATCCGCTGTTTCGGATTTCGGCATAAAGCCGTACAGACAAAACAAACTGCGCCCAACTGCGGCGTGTTCGCGAACTTTCTCGGATTCTTTTTCGATTTCCAATACGGATATAGCCTGTCTTATCAAGTTGCGATAATTGACATTAAATTCGTGGATCGAATCTCTGATCTCCGTCAATTCGTTTTCCAATTCTCGGATCTCGTTATTGATCTGCGTGATAACTTGAGAAGCTGTGCCTTTATATCCTGTTGGTATATCGACCTTCGTGTAATTCAATGATTCGAATATTCGTAAATAATCTTCTCGCAACGAATCGATCGTCGCGGTCAATAAAACGATATTCTCTTTCTCGTCATTGATATGCAAAACGATTGCCGGTATATTCTCATAATTTACT
Source organism: uncultured Anaerofustis sp. (assembly GCA_963674555.1). Classification (GTDB taxonomy): domain Bacteria; phylum Bacillota; class Clostridia; order Eubacteriales; family Anaerofustaceae; genus JBGMEA01. The sequence goes on from OY771429.1 coordinate 1,913,703, forward strand.
TTAAGCTTCTTATAATTGTCTCTCGATATAATGATAACATCAACAATGATTTCAGATAAGTTCAATAGACCTTCGAGATCCGAATCCAATTTTGTAAGATAGCTTAAATTATCGATGCGTTCTTTTTTTGTTTTGATCTCTTCTTCGATTTCTTCCGCTCGTTCAAAAACGGGACGTACCGTTTGTTTTGCATAAGAAAGTCGGCTAACGATTTTTGAGAAATTATAGTTATAATCGATATATTCATCATAAACTTTATTTTCGATCAAAAACATCTTTGTCAGACTTTTGATCAATTCTTCGTCTTTTGAATAATCGTTATGTTCACTGTATTTTTTCAGTGTGCGTTGTTCGATCAATGAATCAAGCCCTGTGGCATTGTCTTCAATTTTTACTTGATTGGTGTTGATCTCATCGATCGCTTCGATAAAATGTATTTTGCCGTTGATGACGGCTGCGCGCACAACTTTGTCCATCAAGTGTTTTTTACCGACTATCTGAACAAGTTGCATGGTTTCAATCGACACTTCCTCACGTCCTTTCTGCTATGTATTTAATGAGATATCCTTGAGCTTCTTCCGTTGATAAATGATATTTATTCACTTCTATCAACGTAATGATATCTCTCATTTGATATTCGAGGAAAATAATATGCGAAAATGTCTGTATGATAGACATTGGATGTTCTAAACGCATTTTTCTTAAAAAGAAATAAACATATCTTTCGAGCCGACGTTCCATATAAGTTTCATTGGTTTGGTCGTCTTTGATCAGAAAACCGTATTTGGATTCCTTGATTTTCTCCACGAAGCTCGGTACATCTTGTAAATATGCTAAATCTCGAAGTTTGGCTTTTGAGAATCGATTTCCCGCACTGATCGTATAGTTGAACAATACTGCGGGCATGAAATGGTAAAAATTGATGCCTCTGTATATCCATTGGAGATTCAACAGGTCAGCAATGGTGCCAACGGAATTTTTGATCAAAGTTTTATCTTCCGGTTCAAGCCCGGTGCTTTCTTTTAATAATATGTTGTAGTATGCAAGATCCAATTCCGTTTCGAATCTGAATAAGTTGTTTTTATTTTCCGATAATAAAATCGGTTTTAAGTATTTATAAAATGCGGTGCCTTCATAGGTCTCGATGATCTCTGAGATCTCAGTGGCCTCGTATACTTTCTCAGGTGCGATCCCGCTGTATTTACCTATAAATGTGAATGCAGGGTCGATATTGTAATAATTTAAAAGGGAGGGTGGAACCTTATTAAAGAGCCTTCTTGCAAGTTGTTTCATGTCGGCGATCTCATATTTTGCATAGAGCGCATGTATAAATTTTTTATAATTTCCGCTGAAATATTTAATGATACTGTCAACATCGTTTATCATGCTCGATTTAAGGACATGTTCCAAGCTGCTTCGGTTGACCGTATCCATATCTATATCATCCAATAAGTCGCTGTAAGCATCGGTTGATTTTAAATAGGTCGCGATCTCTTTTATGGATTGGGCTTGCAAAAGTTTTTTATAATCCGAAGCATCAAGAAAGCGAGCCTCCATCGCGCGTAATTTTGTATTGATTGCCGCATATCTCGGGTTATTCATGATAATACCTCATCAGACGAACAGTTCGTCGAATATTTCTTGAACGATCTGTTCTTTTTTTGCATCGAAATCTTTCTGAGAAGTTGTCAGTAATTTTTCCGCCTCTTTATTTTCTTTATCGATCGTTTTTTGCACTTCCGATAGTTTTTCTTCTTTGATAGAAATGCTTTTTTCTTCAGCTTCTTTCAATTCGGCATTCAAAGAAGCCAGTTTCTGCTCGTTCCTTTCTCGGTATCTTTCCACGTCATCCAAAGAACCCTTGCGATAAGCTTGCATGTTGCTGTCAAGTGTAATTATTTTTTTCACATATTTATTGATATCTACATTCATGTCGGACCTTCCTACATTATATATGGCATTATACATTTATGGTTTCGGCATAATTCTCGACGGGATTATTCGCCGATCATTATTTCAATGTATCAGGCCATGTGTTAATTAATTATATTAGCACTCTGAAAGTTATAATGAAAGGATTATTTGAGAATTTATGCAAAAAAAGTAGATGAGTTGGGGATATAAAATAAAGACAAATCAATTCAAATATATTACTTTAATAATTCAAAATTCATATAAGCTTTTACTTATATAAGCAATTGATATATTCAATATTAAGTTTATAAAAGATAAAAGGCAAAAAGTGTTTGCTAAATAATGTCTTCAATCGTTTACAACATTATATAAATAACCATGCATGCAATATGAATAAATATTCATACGTGTCTATCGTAAAAGAATGTACGTTAGTGCTGAGAACGCATGTATATTTTATCGTAAATAATATAATTTTTTGTTATATTGTATTGAATATATATATGTCAGATGATAGAATAATTTCAAGTGTTGTCGTTATTCAAAATTCAAATTTTAACGTAGTAATTCAAAGTTTGATTTTGGATAAGAAGAAGGCAACAATATCGCAGGACGTGTAAAACAATCGAATATTTATAAACGAAGAAGAGGAGGATAAAACATTTTCCGAATTGTTTAGCACGCAAGCATTTCAAAAAATGTCTCTACTTAACTACATTTAATTATTGATTTATTGCTAGGAGGTTAATGATGAGTCAAATAGTAGACAAAAAAGAACTCGACGATAAAACGAAATATCAGATGATCAGCGAAATCATTGATGAGTGCAAAGATCGTGAAGGAAGCCTCATTCAAGTTTTGCATGGTGCACAGAATATTTACGGCTATTTACCGATCGAAGTACAAGAATTCATATCGGAAGGTATGGATATTCCACTCTCCGAAATATCGGGCGTAATCACATTCTATTCTTATTTCTTTACTGCACCCCGCGGAGAACACATTATCAGCACTTGTCTCGGAAGCACATGCTATGTGCGCGGTGGACAAAAACTGATCGACAAAATGGAAGAACTGCTGCAGATCAAACCAGGCGAAACAACTGCAGATAACAAATTCACATTTGAAATCGCACATTGTATCGGCGCATGCGGACTGGCTCCGGCTATTATGATAGATGATACGGTTTATCAAAAGGTTAAACCTGATGAACTCGAATCAATTCTTGCGAAGTATTAAGGAGGCGGTTGAAGAATGGATAAAATGCAAATTAAAAGTATAGCAGATTTAGACGAAGTAAAACGCATACAAGAACTCGAATACGAAAAATATAAATATCGTGTATTGGTATGCGGTGGCATGGGATGTATTTCGGCAAAATGCGGCGAAGTTGAAGCAGCTTTGACGAATGCTTTGGTATCAGCCGGCTTAGATAGTGACGTTGACGTTACGATAACGGGATGTATGGGAACGTGTGATATAGGTCCTGTTATGATAGTATTACCGGACAACACATTCTATACGGAATTAAATCCCGAAAAAGTACAAGAAATCGTTCAAGCACATCTCGGAAACGGACAAATCGTTGAAAAATATACCTATTTCGATAAAGCGCTTGGCAAAAATGTACCGAACCTTGACGATATAAACTTCTTTAAAGATCAAGTTAAGATCGCACTCAGAAACTGTGGCGCAATCAACTTCAATTCTGTAGAAGAATATGTCGCACGCGACGGCTACAAAGCTATCGGAAAAATATTGACAGACGGCGTTACGCCGGCACAAGTTGTTGACGAAGTGAAAAAATCAGGACTTCGCGGCAGAGGCGGCGGAGGATTCCCCACAGGTATTAAATGGGAAGCTGGCCTTAATGCTCCTGAAGGACAAAAATACATCATCTGTAACGCAGATGAAGGTGACCCGGGCGCATTCATGAACAGAGCTATCTTAGAAGGTGACAATCATACACTTATCGAAGGTATGATCATCGGCGGATACGCTATCGGAGCTGACCAAGGTTACATCTATGTCAGAGCTGAATACGGATTGGCTATCGAACGTTTAAGCGTTGCGATCGAAGAAGCAAAAGCTTTCGGTCTTCTAGGCGACAATCTTTTCGGAACTGATTTCTCTTTCAATCTTGAACTCAGAATGGGCGCAGGCGCATATGTATGCGGCGAAGAAACATCTTTGATGGCTTCCATCGAAGGACAACGTGGTGAACCAAGACAAAAACCACCGTTCCCGTTCCAAAGCGGATTGTTTGAAAAACCATCTATCATCAACAACGTTGAAACATTAGCTACTATCCCACCGATCCTTTTGAACGGTGCGGATTGGTATACACAATACGGAACACCGGGCAATGCAGGAACAAAAGTATTCGCATTGGCAGGAAACATTGAAAACACTGGTGTTATCGAAATTCCGCTTGGAATGAAAGTGGAAGACGTTATCTATAAAATCGGTGGCGGCGGATTAAACGGCAAAGAAATAAAAGCTGTACAACTCGGTGGACCGGCCGGTGGATGTGTTCCGAAAGACTTATTGGATACAGTCATTGAATATGACGCACTTGCTGCAATCGGATCTATCATGGGTTCGGGCGGTATGGTCGTTATGAGCGAAGATAATTGTATGGTCGACACAGCTCGCTATTTCGTAGAATTCTTAACAGAAGAATCTTGCGGAAAATGTTTACCTTGCCGCGTAGGTACGGTAAGAATGCTTGAGATCTTAGAACGTATCACTGAAGGCAAAGGCACAGTAGAGGATCTTGATTTGATCCAAGAACTTGCTGCTGCAATCAAAGATACGGCTTTATGCGGTCTCGGTCAAGCTTCACCGAATGTTGTTTTGAGTACGCTCAGACATTTTGAAGATGAATATCTTGATCATATCAACAACAAAAACTGCGTAGCCGGCGTATGCACAGAAATGTCGACAGGAGGTAGTAAATAATATTATGGTAAATTTAACTATTAATGATAAAGCCGTATCGGTACCTGAAGGCACGACCCTTATCGATGCAGCAAAAACAGTCGGAATCGAAATTCCGAACCTATGTTATCTCGAAGGCGTACACAAATTCGGCGCTTGCCGTATGTGCGTAGTAGAAGTTGAAGGCGCTAGAAACTTGCAAGCATCTTGCATGGTTCCCGCTGCTGAAGGTATGGTTGTAAAAACCAATACAGCACGTGTAAGAAAAGCACGTAAAGTTCTTTACGAACTAACGATCTCAAATCACTCCAAAGACTGCTTGTCTTGCTCAAGAAATCAAGACTGTGATTTGCAGGCTATGGGTGACACATTAAACGCAACAAGCGACCGCTTCCAAGGCAGAACCAACGAAACTACGATCGAAGTAACTCCTTCGATCACAAGAGACATGTCAAAATGTATCATGTGCCGCAGATGCGTAACAGCTTGTAACGTTATCCAAACATACGGCGTTATCAACGCACAAAACAGAGGATTCGATTCTTTGGTCTTACCGGGAATGGGATTACCTTTAGCTGATGTTAACTGCACATACTGCGGACAATGTTCAGTAGTTTGCCCTGTTGGCGCAATCACAGAAACAGACGCTACCGCAAAAGTATGGAATGCATTGGCTGATACGAAAGTACACGCTGCAGTTCAAGTTGCTCCGGCGATCCGTGCTGCATTGGGTGAAGAATTTGATCTTGCGCCCGGTACACTCGTAACAGGAAAACTTGTAAGCGCTTTGAAACTTTTAGGTTTTGACAGCGTATTTGATACAAACTTCACGGCTGACTTAACGATCCTGGAAGAAGGCACGGAATTCTTAACAAGAGTTAAAACTGCATTAACAGGCGGCGAAGCTACACTTCCGATGATCACAAGCTGTAGCCCCGGATGGATAAAATTCATCGAGCATGAATATGCAACTGAATTGGGACATCTTTCAACATGTAAATCACCTCATACTATGATGGGTGCTTTGATCAAGAGCTATTATGCTGAAAAGATCGAACAAAATCCTGATGACATGTTCGTTGTTTCGATCATGCCTTGTACGGCTAAGAAATTCGAAATCGTCCGTCCTGAAATGCAAAATGGCGGAAATGCGAACGTAGACGCTGTACTTACAACAAGAGAACTTGCACACATGATCAAAGAAGCAGGTATCGATTTCGCGAACTTGCCGGATGGTCAATGGGACGCTCCTTTGGGAATGTCTACAGGTGCTGCTGACATCTTCGGTGTTACAGGCGGCGTTATGGAAGCTGCTCTTCGTACAGTTTACGAACTGATCACAGGCAGAGAACTTCCGTTCCCGAAATTGCATGTATTGCCGATCGAAGGATTCGATACGATCAAAGAAGCTGAAATCGTCTTTGAAGACGTGCTTCCTGATTATTCTTTCCTTGAAGGCGTAGCTGTAAAAGTTGCCGTTACATCAGGCGGAAAAGGCGCTGCTCAATTGATGGATCAAGTAAAAGCCGGTACTTCACCGTATCACTTCATCGAAGTTATGGGTTGCCCGGGCGGATGTATCGTAGGTGGCGGACAGCCTAGAGCAAGAACGAATTCAACAGCAGAAGTTCGTCAATCACGTTTGGAAGCGATCTATCGCGAAGACGAAAGTCGCGACCTCAGAAAATCACACGAAAATCCTGCTGTAATGAATCTTTACAAAGAATTCCTCGGAACACCGAACGGACATCTTTCGCACGACTTGCTCCACACACATTACACACCACGTGGAACATGGAACGAATTGCTTGAAGATAAATAGGTCTACTATTTATAAACTCTTAACCTATGTTAAAAGGACAAAACCATATCGGTTTTGTCCTTTTATTTTTTTGTGCTATTTAAATTTCTTAAAAGATGAGAAATTTGCGCCACATTGATTATTTTTGCTATAATGATAGTATATTCAAACTTCATCTTATAATAAGAGGGATATATGTTAAACTTTTTTGAAGATCTGCTCAGTAATCAGACTATCAGAAATATTATGATCATTGTCATCGGTATTCTGTTTATACTGATCCTTTTAAAGTTGATAAAAAACAGTTTGAGCAAACATATAAAAAGTTACAACTGGTATAAAACAAAGAAAGCTATAAATGTGATAGGTTACGTTCTTACATTGTTATTGATAGCGATCGTTTATCGGGACAGTTTGGGGGGTATCACGATCGTACTTGGTGTAGCGGGTGCGGGTATCGCGTTTGCTCTACAGGAAGTCATCATGAGTATAGCGGGCTGGATAGCGATCGTGACCGGTGATTTTTACAAGAGCGGTGATCGCGTTATGCTTGGCGGTATCAAAGGCGACGTGATCGATCTGGGGGTTTTGCGAACGACAGTTATGGAACTGGGCGACTGGGTAGACGGTGATCTATACAACGGGCGAATCGTGCGCATCGCAAATAGTTTTGTATTTAAAGAACCTGTCTTTAATTATTCTTCCGATTTTCCTTTTTTATGGGATGAGATCAAGATACCGATACAATACGGAAGCGATCATGAACGAGCGCGAGAGATCATCCGTGCCACTGGCGATAAGATCATTGGCGAATACGCTGAAAGATCGGCTATTAAATGGGAAGCGATGGTCAAGAAATTTGCCATAGAAAACGCAACAACGGGTATTATGGTCACGATGGCGCTTACGGATAATTGGATCGAATTTACGCTGCGTTACGTTGTGGATTATAAAAAACGCAGAACGGTACAAGATGAATTATTCACGGATATTCTAAAACGTATCGATGAAACAGACGGAGCAGTCAGATTCGCATCAGCGACATACGATATCGTTAGTTTCCCGGATCTGAATGTGAATCTGAATAAAGAAAAATAATACTATACAGCAAAGACGCTAATAAATGCAAACAAAAAAGCTCGGAATATTCCGAGCTTTTATTATGTATAAGATATAAAACTAAAGGCCTCTTCGTATGGCTTCTTCTACGATTGCCGCTGTCGCGCTTACCCCTTGTCGGTCAGCACCGGCTTCGTAATTTTCAAGGAAACTATCGAGTGTCCTTATCCCGCCCGAAGCTTTTATCTTAATATACGGAGCTGTGTGTTTGCGCATCAATTTCAAATCTTCAACACGCGAGCCGTAAGTCCCAAACCCCGTAGAGGTCTTTACGTAATCGACTCCTACATCGCTACATATTTCGCAACATAATATGATCTCTTCTTCCGACAGATAGCAATTTTCAAAGATCACTTTTAATAACGCATTATTTTTATGGCATAAATTCAGCATTTCATCCACTTCTTTTTGAACGTATGCGAATTCTCCCGATCGAACCAAACCGATCGGCATCACCATATCGATCTCGACCGCGCCGTCTTTAATGGCAGTTTCTGTTTCAAGAAGCTTAACATCTGTTGCGCTGTTACCGTGCGGGAATGAGATGACAGTGCCCACGCCTACATCGCTGCCTTGCATGATCTTTGCGCAAAATGCGACATCATTGGGTTTTACACATATGGAAGCTGTGTTATATTTTAATGCAACTTGGCAACCTTCTTCTACTTCAATTCGATTCATCTCCGGTTTCAACAGAGCATGATCGATCATTTTCGCGATTTGAGCGGAACTTAATTTTTCCATTGTCGACTCCTTTATATCGATTTTACATATAGTTCATCTTACTTACTACTGTAGTATATCAAAATCTATAAGTCAATCGTAAACTTGATTTTGACCTTTTAAATAGGTTGATATTTACATTATAGTCCGATATGATTAAAGCAGAATTATTCGATCAACCAAGGAGTTTTCATGAAACAAAAAGTCCTTTCACTTTTGAAAGAAAATAATGATAAATATATTTCTGGTGCATTGATGGCAAAAGAATTGGGTGTGAGTCGTGCGGCGGTTTGGAAAGCTGTCGAAGCTTTGCGTAAAGACGGTTATAGGATCGATGCCGTCAGTAACAGCGGATATCGTCTCGAAAATCAAAATGAAGTAATTGATACAGGGCAGATCGTATGCTACCTGCGAACATCAACTTTCGGGAGAGCTATCGAATTATATCCCGAAACGGATTCCACGAACGATCTTGCTAAAGAAAAAGCAAAAGCCGGAGCTGCTGACGGGACTTTGATCTTAGCACGCAAGCAGAACTCGGGCAGGGGACGTTACGGGCGCACTTTCTATTCTCCCGAAAACGGGGGGGCGTATATGAGTCTTATCATGCGTCCAAACTATCGAATCGAAGATACGCCTTTTATAACGATCATAGCGGCAGTTGCCGTATGCAATGCGCTAAAAGCGATTTGCGGGATCGACGCAACAGTTAAATGGGTCAATGATATCTTCATAGGTCGTAAAAAGGTATGCGGTATATTAACGGAAGCAAGTTTTGAAGTGGAGACCGCTTCGGTCGAATATGCGGTGCTCGGTATCGGTGTCAATGTCTTTACGAAAGATTTCCCGGATGAACTTGATAAAATCGCAGGATCGGTTTCGGATCATGCGCAGAAAGAATTTTCAATAAATGAACTGATCGCAGAGATCTTGAATGAACTGGAAGGATTATATTTGAATCATTCGAGAGAATCTATCTTAAATGCCTATAGACAGTATTCCTGTGTGTTGAATCGTGAGATCTATTTTATTTACGACGGCATAAAAACAACCGGCAAAGCAATGTCGATCGATGATCAAGGTGGTTTGGAAGTTAAAACGAATGACGGACGATTGCTAACATTGCAATCCGGAGAAGTCAGTATACGATTTGATCAATTATAAAAAATTAATACAAAAGAGTTGACAACAACAATATTAAGATGTATTATTGTATTAAGGTATTAGTACAGTAATACAATAATACAATGGAGGTAGATGTATGGTATGGGAATTGGACGGCGATCGCCCTATATATACTCAACTGATCGAGCAGATACAATTGCGTATCTTAAAAGGTGAGTATCCGACGGGTTCACGGCTTCCCTCCGTGCGGGATATGGCGGCTGAAGCTGCAGTCAATCCTAACACGATGCAGCGCGCTTTGGTTGAATTGGAAAAGGAAGGGTTGGTACAATCCGTCAGAACAAGCGGTAGATTTATAACAGAAGATGAGGAAATGGTGAAAAGGATGAAAGAAGAACTGGCAACTGAAATGGTCAATGAATTTCTTGAAAAGATGGACAAACTGGGCTTCCTTAGGGAAGAGACCTTATCGATTATACAAAAAACATCAAAGGAGACGAAATAAATGGATTATGTGTTTGAATGCAAAGATCTATCAAAAAGTTACGGTAACGTCGATGCATTAAGCAATGTTTCTTTTGCGATAAAACCCGGCAGGATCGTTGGATTGCTCGGGCCGAACGGTAGTGGTAAAAGTACGCTCATCAAAATCGCTAACGGACTGCTTACTCCCGACAGAGGAGAGATCTTAATAAACGGGAATCGCCCCGGAGTGGAAACGAAAAAAGTCGTATCGTATCTTCCTGATAGAAACTATTTGAACGACTGGATGAAGATCAATGACATCATAGCTTTTTTTGCGGATTTTTATGCGAATTTCAATACTGAAAAAGCCTATGACATGCTTGCGAAATTACATATCAACCCAATGGATCGTTTTAAAACGATGTCCAAAGGAACTAAAGAAAAAGTACAGTTGATCCTTGTAATGAGCAGAGAAGCGGATCTGTACTTATTGGATGAACCGATCGCGGGTGTCGATCCTGCGGCGAGAGATTATATTCTCAATACGATCATCAACAACTACAGCGAAAATGCGTCGATCCTTTTGTCTACGCATTTGATTTCGGACATTGAAAACGTGTTGGACGATGTTATCTTCTTATCGCAAGGGATCATCGCACTTCAATCTACAGTCGATGAATTGCGAGAAGAAAAAGGTAAATCAGTCGACTTGTTGTTTAGGGAGGTATTCAGATGTTAGGCAAATTGATTAAATATGAAGTAAAAGCCAGCGCACGTGTTTTTCTTACGCTTTACGCGGGATTGATCGTATTCGCGCTTTTGAACAGGATATTCGGGATCACTCAAAATCATACAGGCTTCCTGGGCTTGATCTCAGCACTATTGATGATCGCATATTCCGTTTTGGTCGCCAGTATTTTTGTCATAACGTTTGTTGTTATGATTCAACGCTTCTACAGGAATTTCTTAAAAGATGAAGGTTATCTGATGTTTACGCTTCCTGTTAAACCTTGGCAATTGATCATAAGTAAACTTACGGTATCTGTCATGTGGGTATTTGCAAGCGGGATATTAGTCATGCTATCCGTGATGATCATGATATGGAACGCAAATATTTTTCAAGAAATTCAGCAAGGGTTTCAAGTCATGAATTATTATATCGGACAGATATTCGGCTCAATCGGTTTGGTGTATTTGGAAACTTTTGCGCTGATGTTGGTCTCTGCGATCGTTTCAATATTGATGATCTATGCGGCGATATCGATCGGCAGTTTATTTAAAAATCGTGTGCTTGGCATGTTTGTAGGTTTTTTCGGAACCTATATATCGGTGCAACTTATCAATGCATTGTTTGTCAGCATATTCGATATGGCTGATCCTTTCTTCTATCAACGCTTCATGGCAAGCGAGGCTGCGATGCATACAGCGTTATGGTTATTGATGGCGTTTGAGCTTGCTATCGGAGTAGGATTCTTCTTTGTATCGAAGTATATCTTTACAAAACGATTGAACTTGGAATAAGTATAAATGCAAAAAACTAAAGACCCGCATACAGCGGGTCTTTTTTATTGTGCGAAAAGCTGACTTAATATTATTATATAGAGTATATATACAGAAAAGTTTATATTGAAAAATGACCTTACTATTGGTATGATTGAGAGGAATTATTTACAATAAATGGGGGAGGGGACTTTATGAAAAAAGTCACTTTGGTTATTATCTCGATTCTCTTCATTTTATCTGTCAGCGCATGCAAGGCGGAAGAAGAAAAAGAATATACATATTTTGCTTCTGAACCTGATTTCGGAACGCAGGATACTGTTGAGAAAGATTTTGGAGATTTTACTGTCACATTTCCGAGTTCATGGCAAGATCAAACAGCTTATTTTAGTGATATTATTGATGAAGAGCAGGGGGATTTAAGTCGCGAAGTTTTATACGGCGCGTCGTATCCATCTCAAATTGGCTATTATTCGAATGTATCAATCATTTATATGGATGCAGGTGAAACACTAGATATCTGGAGTTTTGACGATGTATATGCAGAAGATGTAGCGGATGGTTTGGCGGATCAATTAGGGACTGAGGTATCTATTGAGCAGATATTGTATGGCATTTTTGGTGAAAAAGAGGCTTTTTTAATGTATCTGAACTGGGTACATTTGGATATATCAGTTGAGCAGATTCACCAGTTAGTGCCGATGGGCGATGAATATTATTATTATATTACTTATACATTATTTGCCGATGAAGGTAGGGACGATATTAAGGCTATTATGAATTCGGTAAAATTCAAATAAATTATATCGGTAAGGGGGAACCATCATGAAGAAAGTTATAACGATTACCATTTCGATTTTACTACTACTTTCGATTAGCGCATGTAATGCGAGTAGTGGAAGAGATTACACTTTTGTTGCGAGCGAACCGGATTTCGGAACACAACAGACTATTACCAAGGAGTTTGATGATTTCTCGATCATGCTACCAACGGCATGGAGCGATCAAACAGCTTACTTTGTGAATGGGTTTGCTCAACAGCAAATGCCGATCGATTATGAGGTGCTTTACGGTACGGCGTATCTTTCCGATATTGGATTGTATTCCAATTTATCGATTGTGTATTACGAATACGATTCGGACGGTGCGTTTGATATCGATTATTTTGACCAAGCGTTTGCGGATGAATTTGTCAGCGATTTCGGGGATATTGACATCAGCTTGAATCAAATACTGTACGGCTTGGCGGGAAACAAGGAAGAAGCGATCTTGTATTTTGATTGGCATCAACAAAGCGTATCTGTGCAATCGATCATACAGGCTGTCCCAATGGATGACGGATACTATTATTTTACGTACACTCTATTCGAAGATGAAGGACGCGAGGATATCGAAGCGATCATAAATTCGGTAAAATTTAAATAATTAGCATAATCATTGGATATAAAAGAAAAACTTGAATTATTTTAAAAAAAGGGTTGTCAAACAGCCCTTTTTGTTGTAGTATAGATAGGCTGTCAATGATATAATCGTTGCAGTATGCGATGAAGCGGGAGGTTGCCGTTATAAAACGGGTCATTTCCGCAGAGTATGTTACCATCATGAATGGGACGGTCATCAAGCAAAACACGCCGAAAAATTTGTAAAATATAATGGAACACACGGCACAGTGCTCGATATGCCACACCGTCAAATAGAAATACCGGGAGGTTAAGGTATGGCAACACAAAAAATGAGAATCAAATTAAAAGCATTCGATCATCAAGTTATGGATCAATCCGCTGCGAAAATCGTTGAAACGGCGAAAAGAAGTGGCGCGGATGTATCGGGTCCAATCCCGTTACCGACTGAAAAAGAGATCGTTACGATCCTTCGTGCAGTCCATAAATATAAGGATTCGAGAGAACAGTTCGAAATGAGAACACATAAACGACTCATTGAGATCATTAATCCGACATCCGATACGATCAATGCACTTATGCATCTCGATTTACCCGCAGGCGTAGACATCGAGATCAAATAACTCGGGACACAAATATTATGACTGCGTGACGCAGTCCGCTAATGGAGGAATAAATGGAAAAAGCAATCATAGCAAAAAAAGTCGGCATGACACAGATCTTCAGTGAAGAAGGCGAGATCATACCTGTAACTGTCCTTGAAGCAGGTCCTTGCCATGTTGTGCAAGTCAAATCGAATGAAAAAGAAGGATATGCATCTGTACAATTATCATTCGGAAAAATCAAACCGCAAAACGTCAATAAACCCGTAACGGGTCATTTTGAAAAAGCGGAGCTCGCACCTGAGCGCAGACTTAAAGAATTCCGTTTGGAAGAAAGTGCTTCTTATGAAATCGGACAAGAGATCAAAGCAGATGTTTTTTCTGCCGGAGATCGTGTAGACATAAGCGGCGTAAGCAAAGGTAAAGGCTTTCAAGGGAACATTAAAAGACACGGACAATCAAGAGGCCCGATGGCGCACGGTTCTAAATATCACAGAGCTGTGGGATCAATGGGCGGATCTTCCGATCCGAGCAGAGTATTTAAAGGTAAAAATCTTCCGGGGCACATGGGAAGCGTGAATTGTACGGTTCAAAACCTTACAGTTGTACAAACCGATGCGGAAAAGAACATGCTACTTGTAAAAGGAGCGGTTCCGGGGTCAAACGGTTCGATCGTTTACATTGTAAATACTGTTAAGAATTAGTCGGAGATAAGGAAGAAGGAGGATTATATAATGAAAGCTGATGTATTGAATATAAAAGGCGAAGTAGTCGGTAATGTCGAGTTAGATAATAACATATTCGGCATTGAGCCTAACGAGCCTGTCGTCCATCAATTTGTCGTTGCGTACTTAGCGAATCAACGACAAGGGACACAATCCGCCAAAACACGCGCTGAAGTCAGAGGCGGCGGAAAGAAACCATGGAGACAAAAAGGAACAGGGCGCGCGCGTGTCGGTTCGTCTCGTAATCCGGTATGGAGACACGGAGGCGTCGCTTTTGCGCCGAAACCGCGTGACTATACGCAATCGATCAATAAGAAAATGAAAAGACTCGCGATGAAATCTGTTTTTTCATCGAAAGTTCTCGATAAAGAACTTGTGATACTCGATGAGTTATCATTCAAAGAACCGAAAACAAAAGACATGGTTCAGATCTTCAAAGCTTTGAATGTAGGTAAGACACTTGTCGTTATCGATGACAACGATCGAAATGTTATCAAATCGGTCGACAATATCCCGACAGCGGCTTGCACGCTCGTCAATACACTTAACGCATATGACATGCTTAAATATGACAACTTAGTACTTACGCAAGCATCACTTGCAAAAATCCAGGAGGTGTATTCATAAGATGAATCCTCATGATATTTTGATCAAGCCCATCATTACGGAAAGAAGTATGGATGAGGCGGAAGATAAAAGATATACATTCCAAGTTTGCAAAACAGCGAACAAATATCAGATCAAAGACGCTGTTGAAGAAGTATTCAATGTAAAAGTCCAAAAGGTCAATACGATGAATATGCGAGGCAAACTCAAAAGACAGGGAAGAACACAAGGCAGACGTCCGAATTGGAAAAAAGCGATCGTTGTTCTTGCACCGGACAGCAAAGAAATTAAATTCTTTGACGGAATGTAAATTGTACCCGAGAAAGATAAAGCGTTTAAGGAGGCAATCAAATTATGGGTATTAAAAAGTATAAACCGACTACGCCCGGACTGCGTGGCATGACGGTTTCAACTTTTGAAGAAATAACAAAAACAACACCGGAAAAAAACCTGCTTTCCAAGAAAAACAAAACAGCAGGCAGAAACAATACCGGTCGGATCACTGTCCGCCACAGAGAAGGCGGTGCAAAACAAAAGTACAGGATCATAGATTTTAAAAGAAACAAAGATGGGATCAAAGCTATCGTTAAGGCGATAGAATATGACCCGAACAGAAGCGCCAATATCGCATTATTGTTTTATACGGATGGCGAGAAACGATATATCATCGCACCGAACGGTGTAAAAGTTGGAGACGAATTGTATTCAGGCGTTGGTTCCGATATCAGGACCGGTAACGCACTCCCGCTTGAAAACATCCCTGTCGGTACGATCGTTCATAATATCGAATTGAAAGCCGGCAAAGGTGCACAACTTGCGAGAAGCGCAGGAGCATACGTGCAACTTATGGCCAAAGAAGGCAATTACGTGACACTCAGACTTCCTTCGGGCGAAACGCGCATGGTCAGAAAAGAATGTCGTGCAACGATCGGTCAAGTCGGAAATCTCGATCACGAAAATATCAATATCGGTAAAGCCGGAAGAAAGAGACATATGGGTATTCGACCGACGGTCCGTGGTTCTGTTATGAACCCGAATGACCACCCACACGGCGGTGGTGAAGGTAAAGCACCGATCGGACGTCCAGGACCTGTAACACCTTGGGGTAAACCGACGTTGGGATATAAAACACGTAAAAAGAGAAAAGCTTCGGATAAATATATCGTCAGAAGAAGAAATAGCAAATAACGGGAAACGGAGGATAAAACATGAGCAGATCTACCAAAAAAGGTCCGTATGTTGACGAACGTCTTTTAAAACGGATCGAAGATATGAATAAAAACGGCGAGAAGAAAGTCTTAAAGACATGGTCGAGAGATTGCACGATCTTTCCCCAAATGGTAGGACATACGATCGCAGTACATAACGGAAAAAAACACGTTCCCGTATTTGTGACGGAAGACATGGTAGGACACAAATTCGGTGAATTCGCACCGACAAGAACATTCAGAGGACACGCCGGTGAGAAAAAAACCGGTGCGAGATAGGTTTAGGAGGAAGATAAATGGAAGCAAGAGCAGTTGCAAAACATATCCGAGTTTCGCCTCTTAAAGCGAAACGCGTAGCTGACCTGATCCGCGGTAAGAATCTTGATGAAGCACTTGTTGTTTTGCGCCTAACGGGCAATAAACCCGCAAGAGCTTACGAAAAGGTCGTAAAATCAGCTGCGGCTAATGCAGAGAACAATCATGGCATGGACGTTACAAGATTATACGTCTCGGAAGTCAATGCCAATCAAGGACCGATTATGAAAAGACTCAAAGCGCGTTCTATGGGCAGAGCATCGGTTATCAAAAAAAGAAGTTCACACTTAAGCGTAGTGCTTAAGGAAAGAAATTAGAGGAGGTCAAACTTTGGGTCAAAAAGTAAATCCTCACGGATTAAGAGTAGGTGTAATCAAAGACTGGTCTTCACGCTGGTACGCAAAAGACAGAGATTTCTCCGATCTTTTGATTGAAGATAACAAGATCAGAAAACACATCAAAAAAACACAGTATTCGACAGGTATCTCTAAAATAGAGATCGAAAGAAGCGCAAACAGGATAACCCTGTTTATTTATACCGGAAAACCCGGCCGAATCATCGGTAAAGGCGGTAGCGGCATCGACGCATTGAGAAAACAATTGCAAAAGATGACAGGTAAAAACATCAATATCAATATTATGGAAGTTAAAAATATTGATACTGATGCTCAACTTGTGGCTGAAAATATCGCTTTACAGCTTGAACGCAGGATCGCGTTCAGACGTGCGATGAAACAGGCTCTTACACGTGCGATGCGCGGCGGAGCAGAAGGTATCAAAACGCAAGTTTCGGGAAGATTGAACGGAGCGGAAATTGCTAGAACCGAACATTACAGTGACGGAAACGTTCCACTTCAAACACTTCGCGCAAATATCGAATACGGAACAGCAGAGGCTGACACCACCTACGGAAAAATCGGTGTTAAAGTATGGATCAACAAAGGCGAAGTTCTCCCTACGAAACAATAATGAATTCGTCTGCAGTATGAACAAGGAGGAATGGTTACTATGTTAATGCCTAAAAGAGTGAAACACAGAAAAGTGCATCGCGGGAGAATGAAAGGCAATGCAACCAGAGGTAATACGATCACGTACGGTGATTATGCAATACAGGCGACCGAGCCCGGCTGGATCAAATCAAATCAAATCGAAGCTGCTCGTATCGCTATGACAAGATATATCAAAAGAGGCGGACAAGTTTGGATCAAAATTTTTCCGGACAAGTCCGTAACAAAAAAACCCGCCGAAACCAGAATGGGTAGCGGTAAAGGTTCGCCTGAATATTGGGTAGCGGTAGTTAAACCCGGAAGAGTTATGTTTGAACTTGCGGGTGTAGATGAGGAAACAGCACGCGAAGCGATGCGTTTGGCTCAACATAAACTGCCTATAAAAACCAAATTTATTGTAAAAGAAGAAATGCAGGCAGGTGGTGACTCGTAATGAAAACAAGTGAATTGAGAATCAAAACCACTCCGGAATTAATGAATGAGCTTACCAATTTGAAAGAAGAGTTATTCAACCTTCGTTTTCAACATGCTACGGGACAGCTCGAAAATCCATTAAGGATCAGAGAAGTCAAAAAAGACTATGCCAGAATAAAAACTGTATTAAGAGAAAGAGAAATTAGTGCAGCTAATGCATAGATTAACGGAGGAAACGATGGAAGAAAGAGCAAATAGAAAAGTCAGAACCGGCAAAGTTGTGTCCGATAAAGCTGACAAAAGCATCGTGGTTATCGTTGAAACTATGATGAATCACCCGCTTTACCAAAAGCGCGTGAAACGAACAAAAAAATTCATGGCACATGATGAAAATAATGCTTGCGGCATTGGGGATACAGTAAAGATCATGGAAACCCGTCCGTTGAGCAAAAACAAACGATGGAGACTTGTTGAAATCGTTGAAAAAGCGAAATAGTCTATATTACGAGGAGGAGACGCAATGATACAGCAGGAATCTAGGCTTAAAGTCGCTGACAATACCGGCGCAAAAGAGTTGTTATGTATCAGAGTATTGGGTGGTTCAAAAAGAAGATATGCGAATATCGGCGATGTGATCGTCGCAAGCGTCAAAAGCGCAGCTCCGGGTGGAACCGCCAAAAAAGGTGAAGTTGTGAAAGCGGTTGTGGTCAGAACAAAAAGCGGCGTACGCAGAGCGGACGGAAGCTATATCAAATTTGACCAAAACGCAGCAGTTATCATAAGAGACGACAAACAACCCAGAGGTACGCGAATATTCGGACCCGTGGCACGTGAATTGAGAGAAAAACAATATATGAAGATCGTGTCATTGGCACCGGAAGTACTTTAGGAGGTAGTGATCAATGCATATAAAAAAAGACGATACCGTCGTTGTGATATCCGGCGTAAAAGACGCGGATAAAAACAAGACAGGCAAAGTGCTTAAAGTTCTTCCAAAGAGCGAACGTATTTTTGTCGAAGGTGTCAATATGAGAAAAAAACATTTAAGGGCCACCAATGAGATGCAACAAGCGGGCATCATTGACCAAGAAGGTTCGATACACGCATCAAATGTTTTGCTTTATTGCGAAAAATGCAAAAAAGGTGTACGTGTCGGACATAAAGTATTGGAAGATGGTACAAAAGTTCGTTATTGTCGCAAATGCGGTGAGACCTTTGATAAGTAAGGGGAGGCATATAGATGAACAGATTAAAAGAGTTATACAATGAAACAGCAGTCCCCGCATTAAAGGAAAAATTCGGTTACAAAAACGTAATGCAATTACCGAAGCTCGAAAAAATCGTATTGAACATGCGTTTCGGCGACTGTAAAGACAATACGAAAGCAATGGAAGCGGCTGTGAACGAATTAAGTTTAATCGCCGGGCAAAAACCGATCGTGATCAAAGCAAAAAAATCCGTATCGAACTTTAAATTAAGACAAGGTATGGATATCGGTGCGAAGGTCACACTTAGAGCTGAAAGAATGTATGAATTCGCGGATAAGTTGCTCAATGTGGCTATTCCGAGGATCAGAGACTTCAGAGGTGTTAAATCAGCATCATTTGACGGAAGAGGCAATTATGCGCTCGGTGTTAAAGAGCAGTTGATTTTCCCGGAGATCAATTACGATAAAGTCGAAACGATCAGGGGATTGGACATCGTGTTTGTAACGACAGCTAAAACTGACGAAGAAGCATATGAACTATTGAAATTAATGGGTATGCCCTTTGTACAAAGGTAAGGAGGATGAAACATGGCAAAAAAATCAATGATCGCTAAACAAAAGAGAGAACCAAAATTCTCAACCAGAGCTTATACGCGATGCAAGATATGCGGTAGACCGCATTCCGTTTTGAGAAAGTACGGAATTTGCAGGATTTGTTTCAGGGAACTTGCATACAAAGGCGAAATCCCGGGCGTACGAAAAGCAAGCTGGTAAACAGAACAATATAGAATAAAGGAGGATGTCGGTATGGTTATGACAGATCCTATTGCTGATATGCTTACACGAATCAGAAACGCAACAAACGCAAAACATAACAAAGTAAAAATCCCGTCTTCGAACATCAAAAGAGCTATTGCAGCAATTTTGCTCGAAGAAGGTTATATAAACAAAGTAGAGTACATCGAAGATTCAAAACAAGGAATGCTTGATATCACGTTGAAATACGATGCGGATAAAATGAAAGTTATATCCGGTATCAAAAGGATTTCAAAACCGGGCTTGCGTGTTTATGCGTCCAAAGAAGAAATCCCGAAAGTTTTAAACGGATTAGGCATCGCAATCATGTCTACCTCGAAAGGTGTAATGACGGACCGAAACGCTCGCAAAACGAACGTCGGCGGTGAAGTGCTTTGCTACGTTTGGTAGAAGCAACGAAAATTTAGGAGGCAAACAATGTCAAGAATTGGGAAAATGCCTGTTACTTTACCTGCCGGTGTTGACGTGAAAGTCGAAAGCGGACTTGTTACCGTGAAAGGCCCGAAAGGTGAATTGCAACAAGCAATCAATAAAGATATGATCATAAAGATCGATGATGGTGTTTTGACAGTAGACAGACCATCGGAATCGAAAGAACATAAATCAATGCATGGTTTGAGCCGAAAACTGATCGCCAATATGGTTGAAGGTGTCACGGAAGGGTTCAAAAAAGATTTGGAAATCGTTGGGATTGGATACAGAGGTGTCAAAGAAGGCAATAAGCTGGTCTTGAATCTCGGATTTTCACATCAAGTTGAAGTTGAAGATCCGCAAGACATCGAAACAAGCATGGAAGGTACAAACAAGATCACAGTATCGGGCATCGATAAACAACTTGTCGGTCAACATGCAGCGAATATCAGAAAAATCAGACCGCCTGAACCATACAAAGGAAAAGGCGTAAGATATGCCGGAGAGTACATCAAACTCAAAGAAGGCAAATCCGGTGCGAGTTAATAAAGGAGTGAAACGGAATGATCAATAAACCTGTAAAAAACGCTATCAGAAAAAAAAGACACAACAAACTCCGCAATAAAATAAAAGGCACTCCTGAAGTTCCGCGTCTTAATGTTTTCAGAAGTAACAAGCATATGTATGCGCAAATCATTGATGATATGAACGGACATACATTGGTTGCCGCTTCAACGAAGATGTTGGGTGATGATTTGGAATCAACTTCAAACATAGAAGCTGCAAAAGCGGTCGGTACCGCTATCGGAGCAGAAGCGGTAAAAAACGGTATCACGAGCGTTATATATGACCGAGGCGGTTATGTATATCACGGCAGAGTGAAAGCGTTGGCTGAAGCAGCAAGAGAAGCCGGACTTAAGTTTTAAGGAGGACTTTACGGAAGATGAAAGAAAAAATCAATCCGGCAGAGCTGGATATAAAAGAAAAAGTAATATCGATCAACCGAGTAACAAAAGTTGTAAAAGGCGGACGAAACTTTCGTTTCAGTTGCTTAGTAGTGGTCGGCGATGAAAACGGACATGTGGGTATCGGTTTAGGTAAAGCCATCGAGATCCCAGAGGCGATCAGAAAAGGTATTGAAGACGCTAAGAAAAACATGATAACAGTTCCGATCAAAGGAACTACGATCCCTCATCAGCTTAAAGGCAGATTCGGTGCGGGCAAAGTACTTTTAATGCCTGCTTCTGAAGGTACCGGCGTTATCGCGGGTGGACCTGTCAGAGCTGTATTGGAATTGGCCGGGATCAAAGATATCCGTACTAAATCATTGGGTTCAAACAACGCAACAAATGTTGTAAAAGCTACCATACAGGGACTCGCTAATTTGACTTCAGCGGAAGCTGTCGCAGCAAAACGAGGAAAAACTGTAGAAGAAATATTCAGTTAGGAGTGTGAATCGAATTGGCACAAAAACAATTAAAGATCACACTTGTTAAAAGTCTGATCGGAAGAAACAAGAAACAACGTGAAACTGTGCAGGCGCTCGGTCTGAAAAAAATAAGACAAAGCGTAGTAAGAAACGATGACCCTATCACAAGAGGGATCATTCAAAAGATCGGATTCATGTTACAAATCGAAGAAATATAATTAGGAGGTTTAGCAATGAAGCTTCATACGCTTAAACCTGCACCGGGCTCTAAGAGAGATACAATCAGAAAAGGCAGAGGTACCGCAACAGGACGAGGCAAAACAGCCGGCAGAGGTCAGGACGGACAAAAATCACGTTCAGGCGGCGGCGTACGCATCGGTTTTGAAGGCGGACAAATGCCACTCACAAGGAGAGTTCCAAAGCGAGGTTTTTCAAATTATAAATTCAAACTTCATTACGCAGTACTCAATCTTGATAAGCTGAACGCATTCAAGAAAGGTTCAGTCGTAACGATAGATTCATTGAAAGAACAAGGTATCATCAAAAATAAATACGATATGGTCAAGATCCTCGGTGATGGGGAACTGAATGTGGCATTAACTGTTAAAGTCGATAAAGTAAGCAAATCAGCTGCTGAAAAAATCGTTGCTGCAGGCGGAAAGATAGAGGAAATCTAATATGATTGAAACTATCAAGAATGCTTGGAAAATACCGGATCTCAGAAAAAGGATTTTATATACTCTCTTTATTTTGATGATATACAGGTTTGGGGCGTTCATAATCGTTCCTTACGTGAACGTAGATGTATTGGCACAATATATTAGCGGAAACAGCGTTCTTGGATTGTTGAATGTAATATCGGGCGATAACTTGAAGAATTTTTCAATTTTCGCTATGTCTATCACCCCGTATATCAATGCATCCATTATCATGAATCTTTTGACAATGGCGATCCCTGCTCTTGAAAGACTTCAAAAGCAAGGCGACGAAGGACGTAAAAAAATTGCGCAATATACAAGATATTTCGCAGTGGTATTAGCTGTAATTCAAGCATTAGGCTTGGTTTTGACGATGAAAAATTTCCTCGTCACGGATACATTTTATGTTAAATTAGTAGTTATTATGGTCATAACGGCCGGTACGACTTTACTGATCTGGATGGGTGAAAGTATCACAGAAAAAGGCATCGGAAACGGTGTATCACTTATTATTTTCATCAGTATCGTTTCAAAGATTCCAAGTTCCATAACAGGAATTGCTGACGGTATAACAGCCGGAAACTTCCCGAGTTATATGGTCGTAGTCATCATATTCTTTATCGCTTTAGCCATCATGGCTATTATTGAAGTGCATGAAGGAACCAGAAAGATACCGGTCCAATACGCAAAAAGAGTTGTAGGTAGGAAAGTATACGGCGGCAGGAACACACATTTACCGATCAAAGTGAATCAAGCGGGGGTAATCCCGATCATCTTTGCTTCGATCTTGACGATGTTCCCTGCAACATTAGCTTCTTTCTTCCCGAATGCAGCATGGTTGGTGTCATTCTCCGAATCGATGGCTTGGGGCAAAACATTCCCAACGATCGTTTATGTGATTTTGATCATCGCATTTTCATTCTTTTACACATTGGCAACATTCAATCCTGTCGATGTCGCAGAGAATTTGCAACAGTACGGCGGGTTCATACCGGGCATACGACCCGGAAAGCCAACGGTTGCTTATTTAAATAAGATACTGAACCGATTGACGATAAGTGGTGGATTGTTCCTTGCTATTATTGCGATCTTACCGATCATAGCTGGAAATTTGTTGAACATCAACTTACAATTCGGCGGAACCAGTATCCTGATCGTTGTTGGCGTGGCACTTGAGACTGTCAAACAATTAGAACAACAAATGATGATGAGAAATTATAAAGGTTTCTTAAAATAGACTTAGGGGATGATGCAATTGAAAATATTATTATTGGGCCCTCCCGGTGTCGGGAAAGGCACACAAGCAGAAAGAATCGTTGAGAATTTTGGATTGGTCCATATTTCGACAGGCGATATTTTCAGAAAGAATCTTAAAGAGAATACCCCGCTCGGTCAGAAGGCCAAAGAGTACATGGATCAAGGACTTTTAGTCCCTGATGATGTAACGGTCGCTATGGTAAAAGATCGACTTGAACAAGAAGACTGCAAGAAAGGCTATATGTTGGACGGATTCCCCCGTACGATACCGCAAGCGGAGGCATTGGATGCTGTGCTTGCTGAAAAAGGCGAGAAGTTGGATTGTGCACTCAGTATTACTGCTGACTATTCGATCTTGGTAGATCGTATCGTCGGAAGGCGTATCTGCAGAGACTGCGCATCTACACATCACATAACAAATTATCCTCCTAAAGTGGAAGGAGTTTGTGATAAATGCGGTGGACCTTTGTATCAGAGAGATGATGATAAGGCGGAAATCGTGACGAAACGCTTAGAAGAATACGACGAAAAAACACAGCCACTTATTGCATATTATACAAAAAAAGGTATACTAAAAGAAGTCAACGGTCAGCAATCTGCTGACGAAGTCGAGCAAGATATCGCGACAGTTTTGAATGAATTCAGGTAAATTATGATCACGATTAAATCAGAAGAAGAGATCGCTTATATGGCACAAGCCGGTAAAATAACGGCTTTGGCATTGGATGCGGTCGCCAAAGCAATCAAGCCCGGCGTATCAACATACGAATTGGATGCGATCGCAAAGGATTTGATCGAGTCAAACAACGCTATACCTGCCTTTCTCAATTATCACGGTTATCCCAACAGCATATGCGCTTCTATTAATGAAGAGATCGTTCACGGTATACCTGCGCACGATCGCATCTTGAAAGAAGGCGACATTATCAGTATCGATATCGGCGCGATCTATAATGGATATGTAGGCGATATGGCCAATACGTATCCTGTAGGGCAAGTAACGCAACAGGCACAAAAGCTGATCGATGTGACCAGAGAGTCTTTTTATGCAGGATTTGAAATGTGTCGTGAAGGTAACCGACTTTTCGATGTATCTCATGCGATACAAGCCGTCGCCGAAGCGAATCAGTTCTCCGTAGTCCGAGAATATGTCGGTCATGGGATAGGTTCGAGCATGCATGAAGATCCAGCGGTACCGAATTACGGAACGCCCGGCAAAGGCGTGCGGTTGCGTAAAGGTATGACCTTAGCGATCGAACCGATGGTGAATGTCGGGACATATAAGACGAAATTAATGACGGATAATTGGACGGTAACAACGGCGGACGGCGAATTATCCGCACATTACGAGCATACGATCGTCATTACAGATGATAAACCGCGTATATTAACTGCATTATGAGGTGATCTTTTTGGAAGATGCTTTGCAACCGGGTCAGATCGTTCGATCAAAAGCCGGTCGGGATAAAAATAGATTTTTCATTATCCTAATGATACGGGATGAGGATTATGTATATATTTCCGACGGTGATTTGAGGAAAATCGAGCAACCGAAGTTGAAGAAGATCAAACATCTTGCAAAGACAAATCATATCGCTAAAGAGATTGCTGGTAATCTGGAAAATGATATAGACGTTTCAAATGCGTCGATCAGAAATGCGTTGAAACAATTCGTCGATAAATGATCAAAGAGAGAGGGGATTCCATTGAGTAAAAGCGATTATATCGAAGCTGAAGGTATTGTAACCGAAGCTTTACCGAATACTACATTTAAAGTGCAACTTGAAAATGGCTATGAAATATTAGCTCATATATCGGGAAAGTTGCGTATGCATTATATAAAAATATTACCCGGTGACAAAGTTTTGCTTGAAATATCAGCTTATGATCCTACACAAGGCAGGATCGTATGGCGCGATAAAGGCAGATAAAAAATAGGGAGGAACAAAAAAAATGAAAGTACGACCAAGCGTAAAACCAATATGCGAAAAATGCAAGATCATTAAGCGTAAAGGTAAAGTAATGGTAATATGTGAAAACCCTAAGCATAAACAAAGACAAGGATAGAAGTTTACATAGGAAAAGTGCGGCTGAGTGCGTAGATCGCACTGACTTTTCTTGTGATCACATACATGCTAATATTATTTGGGCTGCAGGCCGGTCCGAATAATTAGACCTTAATTTTAACATTATGTAAATTATTGAATGCACATTAACGGAGGTGTAAACATTTATGGCACGAATTTCCGGTATAGACTTACCGAAAGACAAACGTATCGAAATAGGTTTGACCTATATTTACGGTATCGGCAGAGCATTGTCTAATAAGATCCTTGCCGAAACAGGTATTGACCCGAATACGCGCGTCAAAGATTTGACGGAGGCAGAAGTCGGTCAATTGCGTACGACCATAGATAATTCTTATAAAGTCGAAGGTGACTTAAAAAGAGAAGTATCTTTAGATATCAAGAGACTTATGGAAATCGGTTCTTACAGAGGGTTGCGTCATCGCAGAGGGTTACCTGTAAGAGGGCAGAAAACAAAAACAAACGCCAGAACGCGTAAAGGACCCAAACGGACTGTGGGTAGAAAATCTAAATAGTATACCGATAAACACAGACTAAGGAGGATTAAAATTTGGCTGCAAAAAAAGTAGTTCGATCAAGAAAACGTAAAGTCAAAAAGAACATAGAAAAAGGACAGGCACATATCCATTCATCTTTCAATAACACCATTATCACTTTGTCTGATGTCGGTGGAAATGTATTGGCTTGGTCCAGTGCCGGCGAATTAGGATTCAGAGGCTCAAGGAAAAGCACGCCTTATGCGGCACAAGCTGCGGCTACGGAAGCTGCTAAAAGAGCTATGGAACACGGTTTAAGAACGATCGATGTATTTGTGAAAGGTCCCGGATCGGGACGAGAAGCTGCAATAAGAGCTTTGCAAGCTGCAGGATTGAATGTAATTTCTATCAAAGATGTTACACCTATCCCGCACAATGGATGCAGACCGCCAAAACGAAGAAGAGTTTAGCTGCTACCATTATTTATAAAATTAATTACAGATCAATTTAGATATAATGATCACGGAGGTACAAATATACATGGCGAGATATACAGATGCATCTTGCAGATTGTGCCGTAGAGAGAATACAAAGCTTTATTTAAAAGGAAGCAGATGTTATTCTGACAAATGCGCATTTACACGCAGACAATCGGCTCCCGGTCAACACGGGAAAAGAAGCGGAAAAATGAGCGAATACGGTATTCAATTAAGAGAAAAACAAAAAGTAAAACGCATATACGGTCTTTTGGAAAAACAATTCAGAGCTTATTTTGACGACGCGGCAAGCAAACCCGGTATTACCGGTGATAATTTGATTTCGATTTTGGAATCACGTTTGGATAATGTTGTGTACAGAATGGGTTTCGCGAACTCAAGAAAAGAAGCGAGACAATTGGTTTTGCATAATCATTTTACCGTTGACGATAAGAAAGTGAATATTCCTTCTTATTTGGTTAAAGCGGGACAAGTGATAAAAGTAAAAGACGGTTCTAAGAAATCACCGAAATTTGCTGAGATCATTGAGATCAATTCTAGCAAAGTAGTTCCGGATTTCTTATCTGTAGATTTTGAAAAAATGGTTGGAAGCGTACTATCCGCTCCGACGAGAGATCATATTGAAATTCCGATCGAAGACCATTTGATCGTCGAATTGTATTCGAAATAACGATCTCCATCTTTTCAAATGTTGTTATAATGAAATATATGGAGGGGTTACATGTTAGAATTTCAAAAACCAAACATCGAAATACTCGATGTTGCTGAGGATAAAACATACGGCAAATTCATAATAGAGCCTCTTGAACGCGGATACGCCACTACATTGGGTAACTCATTAAGAAGGATCATGCTTTCTTCACTGCCCGGTTCCGCGATCACAAGCGTAAAGATCGACAGTGTGTTACATGAATTTTCAACTGTTGAAGGCGTGGCAGAAGATGTTTTAGAAATCATTTTAAACTTAAAAAAGGTCGTCTTTAAACTTTATGATGATGGCCCAAAAACAGTTTATATACAAGCGCAAGGAGAAAAAACAGTTACAGCTGCGGATATCATTACAGATGCCGATGTTGAAGTTTTAAATCCCGATGCGCATATCGCACTTTTAATGAAAGGTGCGGAATTGAATATGTCAATGGTCATCGAAACAGGTATCGGTTATACTTCTTCCGAGAAAAACAAAAGAGAAGATATGCCTATTGGTACAATACCGATCGATTCTATATTTTCACCTGTAAGAAAAGTAAATTTCATGGTGGAAAATACTCGAGTCGGAAATGTGACCGACTATGACAAATTGACAGTCGAAGTATGGACAAACGGAACGATTTCGCCGCAGGAATCAGTGGCACTTGCGTCTAAAGTCCTAAACGATCATTTCCAATTGTTTATTGATCTTAACGAAGATCTGCAAAACATGTCGCTTATGGTCGAACGTGAAGAAAACGAGAAAGAAAAAGTTCTTGAGATGTCAATCGAAGAGCTCGAACTTTCCGTCAGATCGAGCAATTGCCTGCGCAGAGCGGATATCCATACTGTTGAGCAATTGATCGAACGAAGCGAAGAAGACATGGCAAAGGTAAGAAATCTCGGTAAAAAATCTCTTAATGAGATAAAGAAACGATTGAGCGAGATCGGATTATCTTTACGCCAAGGCGACGAATGATCGCATAGTGTATGTATAAAACATACGCGAAATGATATTGAAATAATTCTGTCATCGGGACAGATCATCTAGGAGGGTTATTTATAATGGCCGGATACAGGAAATTAGGCAGACCGACGGATCAAAGAAAAGCGCTTTTGAGAAGCCTCGTCACACAGGTGATCAAACACGGGCGTGTAAATACAACTTTATTCCGTGCAAAAGAAGCTTGCAGGATCGTTGATAAAATGATCACACTCGGCAAGCGCGGCGATCTGCATGCCAGAAGACAAGCATTGGCTTATATTTATGAGCCTGAAGTCGTACATACATTATTTTCTGAAATAGCTCCGCAATATGAAAACAGAGACGGCGGTTACACGCGCGTTCTTAAATTAGGCGCACGTAAAGGCGACGGAGCGGAAATGGCAATTTTGGAATTGGTTGAAAACTAAACCGCTTTATTAAAGCGCGTCAGTTTCAACACGATGCGGATGTTTACAATGAATGTACTTAGTTGCACATACATCGCATTTAACTTCAAACAAAAAAGCAAGGACAGTTGGTGCAACTGTCCTTTTAGCCATTAAATCAAATTCAGAGGTAAGTTCAATTGGACAATATAATCGAGCTCAAAAATGTCAGTTACCTTTATGATG
Source organism: uncultured Anaerofustis sp. (assembly GCA_963674555.1). GTDB lineage: Bacteria > Bacillota > Clostridia > Eubacteriales > Anaerofustaceae > JBGMEA01. The sequence continues at coordinate 1,942,752 of OY771429.1, forward strand.
AAGAGAATGAACCGACAGACAGAGCTGTAGATGGTATCGATCTTACGATATCACAAGGGGAATTCGTTGGGATCATCGGACATAACGGATCGGGGAAATCTACATTAGCAAAATTATTCAACGGACTGCTCCTTCCAAACGAAGGGGATGTGTTCGTCATGGGGTATAATACGCGGGATGACGATACGATCACGCAAGTAAGGCGAAATGTCGGTATGGTTTTTCAGAATCCCGATAATCAGATGGTCGCTACGATCGTAGAAGAAGACGTAGCTTTCGGTGCAGAGAATTTAGGTCTCGATCCGAAAGAGATCAGAAGAGTTGTCGATGAAAGTTTAAAAGCAGTCGACATGTATGAATTCAAAGATAAGAAACCCCATCAACTTTCAGGGGGACAAAAACAAAGGATAGCGATAGCCGGTGTATTGGCTATGCATCCGAATTGCATCATTTTCGATGAATCAACAGCAATGTTGGATCCAATCGGCCGCAACGAAGTCTTAGAAACGATGTTGCGACTCAATAAAGAAGATGGGGTAACGATCATACTGATCTCTCATTATATGGAAGAATTGGTACACTCTGATCGTATTATCATTATGGAAAGAGGACATATTGCGATGCAAGGCAGTCCCAAAGAAATATTCAGTGAGTCCGATAAATTGAAACAATTAAGACTGAATGTCCCTGAGATAGTTGAAATAGCAGAAGGTTTAAGACGCGGCGGGATGCCGCTAAGAGAAGGGATACTGACTGCGAAAGAACTGGTGGATGAATTATGTCAATCGAAGTAAGAAATTTATCACACACTTATTCGCCTGATACGATCTTTTCTTTTCAGGCTTTAAAAGACGTTTCATTTGATATCGGACCGCACGATTTTATCGGGATCATAGGTCATACAGGTAGCGGAAAATCGACGCTGATACAGCATCTTAATCGATTGCTATTGCCTACGACCGGTACGGTCTTTGTAAATGGTCTGGATATTACTTCAAAAGAAATATCCATGATAGAGATATGTAAACGCGTGGGCATTGTTTTTCAATATCCCGAATATCAATTATTTGAAGAAACGGTTTATAAAGATGTGTCTTTCGGACCTAAAAATTTAGGTTTCGACGAAGAAAAGATCGCCGCTTTGGTCAAAGAAAGCATCGAACTCGTCGGATTGGATTTTGAAGCCGTAAAGGACCAATCTCCGTTTGATCTATCGGGTGGAGAAAAAAGACGCGTCGCCATTGCTGGTGTGCTTGCGATGAAACCGCAGATCCTGATTTTGGATGAACCTGCAAGCGGACTTGACCCGATGGGAAGAGAAGAGATACTTAACAGTATCAAACGTCTTAATGACGAAGTAGGTATCTGTATCCTATTGGTTTCGCATAATATGGATGATGTGGCGGAGTACGCCGATAAAGTTATGGTATTCAGCAAGGGAGAACTTGTGATGTACGATACACCTCAAGTCGTTTTTGCGGATTACAAATTCCTTGAAGGTATGGGCTTGTCCGTTCCGCAAGGTAAAAAAGTTCTTGAGCTATTAAAAGAACGCGGTGTTGAAATCGATACTTCGCCGTATACGACTGACGGTGCGATAGAAGAGATCCTCAATAAATTTAACAAGAAGGCTAATCAAGATGATTAAAGATATAACCATCGGGCAATACTATCCGACGGACTCTGTTATCCATAGGCTTGATCCGAGGACAAAATTAAATGCAACATTGCTATACATTATCTTTTTGTTCGTCGTTAATAATTTATGGGGTTATCTCGCTGCATTTTTGTTTTTATGTTTTGTGACGCTTTTATCAAAGATACCCGTAAAATATTTACTCAGAGGTTTAAAACCATTATTGTTTATCATTACGTTAACGGTGGTCATCAATATGTTTTGGACGCCGGGTACTGTTTTATATCAATGGTGGATATTTAAGATCACAGATAACGGGATCAGTAATGCGCTAAATTTCGGTCTCAGATTGATCTTACTTGTGTCAGGCACCTCCCTGATGACGCTCTGCACATCGACGATCGCATTAGCAGATGGGATGGAAACCGGCATGAAAAGGATACCTTTGGTGCGTCGTGTTTCACATGAAATGAGTATGATGATGAGTATCGCCCTTAGATTTATCCCAACGTTGATGGATGAAACGGATAGGATCATGAAAGCACAGAAATCACGTGGCGCTGATTTTGAAAGCGGTAACATTTTCAGACGAGCGAAAAGTTTGATACCGATCCTTATACCCCTATTCGTAAGCGCTTTTCAACGCGCTAACGAACTTGCAATGGCGATGGAAGCAAGATGTTATCAAGGCGGTAATGATCGAACTCGTATGAAAGAACTCGCTTATACACGAGCGGACGCTGTAGCGTATATTGTGATGCTATTTATTTTGGGTGGTTTATACGCAACGCGATATTTACCGGCGATCCGGTGGTAAGATGAGAAATATTGTAATAACCATCGCATACGACGGCACTGATTTTTGCGGATGGCAAGTGCAACCGAACGGAAATTCAGTTGCTGCGGAGATCATTAAAGCCATTGAAAGGATCACGCAAGAGACTGTTAAGTTATACGGATCGGGACGGACAGATGCAGGTGTACACGCGTACGCACAAGTTGCTAATTTCTATACGGAAGCTTCCTTAACACCCGAAAAATGGATCGGCGCACTTAATGCATATCTGCCCGAGGCTATCGCTGTGATAGCCGCCAAGGAAGAAGACAACGAGTTTAACGCACGATTCAGTGCAAAAGGCAAAGTATACGAATATCGTATTTACAATTCGCGATATCCTTCGCCGTTTATGGTGAATCGAGCATGGCGGATCACATATCCGTTGAATATGGAACTGATGAAACAAGCAGCCAAGATCCTATGCGGAGAACATGATTTTAAAGCATTCATGGCTGCGGGAAGCAGTGTTACGGATACTGTTCGTATTATTTATGAATTGAACATTACCAAACAAAACGATCTTATCGAAGTTCATGTAGAAGGCAATGGTTTTCTGTATAATATGGTGCGGATCATTGTGGGGACCCTCGTTCATGTCGGAGCGGGAAAAATCACTTGTGATGATGTCAGGGGTGTCTTGGAATCACAGGATCGTACAAAAGGAGCGGTAACCGCGCCCGCATATGGTTTATATCTCAAAGAAGTAATCTATTCATAAAACCACATAGAAAACGCAAAACAACGAAAATCACTTTATATAAGCAAAAAAGTGTTGACATATGCGTCAATATTTTATAATATATTAGTTGGCTCTCTTGATTCGATTAGCCCCGAATTGAAGGGATGCTCTTGGAAAAATCGGAGGTTTTATAATGTTAACAAAAACAACAATGACACCGAAACCCGATCAGATCGAAAAGAAATGGTATGTAGTGGATGCCGAAGGGCAAACACTGGGAAGACTTGCTAGCGAAGTAGCAAATATGCTGCGCGGCAAGAATAAACCCTACTATACACCGAATATCGATACAGGGGATTTCGTGATCGTTATCAATGCCGAAAAGATACATCTTACAGGCAATAAATTGATCCAGAAGAAATATTATTCTCATTCGGGATATCCGGGTGGTTTAAAGTCTACACAATACAAAGATTTGATTCAGAAAAAACCTGAATTCGTGATCGAAAAAGCAGTTAAGGGAATGCTTCCCAAAAACAAGCTTGGAAGAGCACAAGGTAAAAAACTGAAAGTATACGCAGGAAGCGAACATAAACATGAAGCGCAAAATCCCGAAGTGTATACCTTGAAAGGATAAGGAGGAAATATGGCAGATCAAGTAATGGCAACCGGAAGACGTAAAAAATCCGTAGCACGTGTTATCGTAAAACCGGGTAGCGGCAAATTTGTGATCAACGGCAGAGATATTGAAGATTATTTTTGCATGGAAACACTCAAAATCATTGCCAGACAACCTTTAACACTTACAAATTTAACTGATAAATTCGATATATCCGTCAACGTATACGGCGGAGGCTTCACAGGACAAGCTGGCGCTGTGCGTCACGGTCTTGCAAGAGGACTCGTTGCGTATGACGAATCTTTAAGAAAAGAGATCAAAAAAGCCGGCTATTTGACAAGAGACTCACGAATGACAGAAAGAAAGAAATACGGCTTAAAGAAAGCGCGAAGAGCGCCTCAATTCTCAAAAAGATAAATATACTTACTTCAATACCGCATCGATCGGTGCGGTATTTTTTTATTGGAATTCTCTCTATAGCTGTTCAACCCATTTACTCCGAATGATTAATTTGTTATATTTGAAGTGGTATGGAGAATAATATTATGCAGATAGATGTCATTTCAAACAGTCCCGAAGATACGGCACGAATCGGTAAAATCATTGCCAAGCATATCGCACCGCATACGGTGATCGCTTTGGTCGGTCCTTTGGCGGCGGGCAAAACAACTTTGTCAAAAACCATATTCGATACAAAAGGATACGGGGAGGACTTTCACAGCCCAACGTATACGCTTATCAATGAATATTGCGCGGATGATAAATGCTCGTATCATATGGATGCGTATCGGATCGCTGATATATCCGAACTTGATTATATCGGTTATGAAGAATCGCTTGAAGACGGTGAACTTATCGTGATAGAATGGGCGGATTTGATCGAAAACCGACTGCCCGAGGATTGTTTAAGAATAGAGATGTCATACGGAGATAACGAACACATGCGAAAATTAAAGATCATAACAAATGATGCTTTACTATATGAAAAATTAGCGGAGGACTTAAATGCTTATACTGGCAATTGATTGCGCAACGATCGCGGCAAGCGCAGCGATAATCGATGAACAGAAATTACACGGCGAACAATATACGGATTATAAGTTGAAACACTCCGAGAAATTATTGCCGTTGATCGATTCATTGCTCAAAGAATTACGTATGACGATGGATGATATTGATGTCTTTGCGATCAGTAAAGGACCGGGTTCTTTCACAGGACTACGTATCGGAGCAGCTACCGTCAAAGCATTTGCGCATCCGAACAATAAACCGATCATCGGTATATCGACTTTGGAAGCCTGTGCGTACGGACAGGGAGCTTTTAATGGTATCCTTTGTCCGATATTGGATGCACAACAAAACAGTGTCTATACGGCGCTCTTTGCTTATGAAGACGATGATATCGTACGTTTTGAAGAAGATCAAGCGATATCTTGCGATGCGTTGATCGAATTATTAAAAGACAATGACAAAGACGTTTTGTTTTGCGGTGACGCGGTGATGAAATTTAAAGATGAGTTGCGTGAGAGGCTTGGTCAAAAAGCTTATTTCGCTGATCCGATCCGTATGATGCCACGGGCGTCAAGCGTAGGCGCTCTTGCATTGAAACATTATAACGACTTAAAGAAAAATACTTATAATAATTTTGTCCCCAACTATATCAGAAAATCGCAAGCGGAAGTTAATTATGAGATAAAGGTACGTTCCGATGGGAACCGAGAATAACGAAATGGGAAATGAAGCGCTCAGAATAAGGGAAGCGAATATTGATGATATTGAAGCCATTTATCGTATTGAATCCGAATCGTTTGGAAGTCCTTGGAGCAAAACTTTATTGGCTAATGAGATCCAAAGTAATACATCTTTGGTGTTATGCGCGGTTATAGATGGCACTGTCGTAGGATTCGGCAGTTTAATGGAAGTATACGATGAGATCCATATAACCAATCTTGCCGTCGCTACCGATCACCGAAGAGAAGGCATAGGAAGACGGTTATTATCCGAACTGATAAACGCAAAAAGTGCTGAGCAGATGAAAGATGTTATTTTGGAAGTGCGCATATCAAATACATCTGCTATCGCTCTTTACAGTTCATACGGGTTTGAACCATTGGGTATAAGGAAAAAATATTACGAAGACGAAAAGGAAGATGCCTTAGTCATGCGGTACGCATTGACTGACAGATAGGAGACTAAGATCAAATGACCAACAAAATAGTACGCTTGTTATTTCTGCTCGTCATGATCGTATGCTTATTTTTTATAGGTGTATTTACATCGATCGAAGCTGTAGCCTATGACGATTTTTTTTACGAAGATCAATATATACGTAATAACGTAAGTGAAAATACCGATATGTCGATAGATGAACTTATGAACGTTACACAACAGATCCAGCTGTTTTTGAAAGGGCAGAGAGAAGATTTTGATATTTATGCTGTCAGAGACGACAGTTACGGCCCGATATTTACGCAAAGAGAACAGCAACACATGGCGGATGTTCAGGATATCTTTGTGACTGTACGATACATTCGCAACGGCTGTTTGATCATATTGGGGATCTTGTCACTTTTTCTTTATCGAAAGGATCGAGACTTGTTAGGCAAATTATTCCGATACGCAAGTCTTATCATCATTGCGTTATTAGCGCTCTTTGGTATCGTTGTAGCCTTTTTCTTTGAACCGATGTTTATTGCGTTCCATCATTTATTATTTGCGAATACGATGTGGCTACTCGATCCCGCGCACAGTGTCCTTATCAATATGGTCCCCGAAGCCTTTTTTATCGCTTGCGGAGTAAGGATCGCTGTGTACAGCTTGTTATTCTTTATCATTCTATTCCTCGCGACTTATTTATTCAATAAAAAGAAAGGTCGGTATGCAAATGCCTAATTCGGTCACTATCTTAGCAATTGAAACATCGTGTGACGAAACAAGCGCTGCTGTGATTCGGGACGGTAAGCTGCTTTCAAATGTCATTGCGTCTCAAATAGACATCCATGCGCTTTACGGTGGGGTTGTCCCTGAGATCGCATCCAGAAACCATTTGCTCAAGATCTCACAAGTAGTCGATCAAGCTTTGACCGAAGCCGATACGGATATGCGATCGCTTGATGCTGTTGCCGTAACACACGGGCCCGGATTGGTCGGGGCGCTATTGATCGGTGTCTCTTACGCAAAAGCATTGGCGTTTTCTTTGGGTATAAAAATTATCGGCGTCAATCATCTAGCCGGGCATATCAGCGCGAATTTCTTAGCAGGCGCAAAACCTCCTATGATCTGTTTGATCGCTTCAGGCGGGCATACATCGATCGTGAAAGTAGACGATTATACGTCTTTCGAAGTGCTGGGTAAAACCCGTGATGACGCAGCGGGAGAAGCATTTGATAAAATCGCGCGCGTTATGGGATTAGGCTACCCGGGTGGCCCGAAGATCGACAAGGAAGCAAAATTGGGAAATCCCGATTTTTTACCTTTACCTCGAGTGATGATGGATGAAGATCATTATGATTTCAGTTTCAGCGGTCTTAAAAGCGCGGTATTGAATTATTTGAATAAACAGAATATGAAAAATGAAAAGATCAATGTTTCGGATATCAGTGCTTCTTTTCAACAGTGCGTATCCGATATCTTAACTGAAAAAACAATTCGAGCGGCACTGCAAGAACATATAAGTACCATCGCGATATGCGGTGGCGTAAGTTGTAATTCATTGATCCGTTCTCAATTTAAAAAGAAATGTAAGGAAAAGGGGCTAACTTTATTTATGCCGGATACAACGCTGTGTTCCGACAACGCAGGCATGATAGCCGCCGCCGCTTATTATCAATATCTGAACAATGATTTTTCTGATATTTATTTAAACGCGGTTCCATCATTGCATTTAGCGTAAAGTTTATATTTTATACCATGATTTACTGAAAATTATCAACTTACCTTAAAAAACGATTAAATTCACAGGAAGCATAGCCGTTGATTATCTAAATATGTTATAATGATTAAAATTTAATATTTGACAAAATTAGCAAAAGGGGGACAGATTATGTTGATAAAAACATTTTCGTTTTTATTCGGCTTCATCACCGGCTATCAATTAGGCCCGCTGGCGTATGAGACCGACTTCATCATGAAGTACTTGAATTGGAACTTGCCTTCCGGAACTGCTACGATCATCTTATCATTTATTTTTGGATTTATTTTTGGATTTATTTTTCTTATTATTATACCGTTGATCGTACGAATCTTTGGCAATGTTACAAAAAAATGGGTCAAAAGTCTTAAATCAATTTCTTTGTGGCAGATCATATTATATACGCTTGCACTTATTTTAGGTTTAGTGATCGCCGCACTCGTTTGCAGTCCGATTTACAGATTGGAAATACCCTCATTCCTCAAAATTCTTATCGTTGCGGGTATTTACAGTGGTTTGATCTATCTCAGTTTATTGATCACGACCATGAAGTTTTCCGATTTGGAATCAATTTTTAAAAATGTATTCAGTCGTGACGGGAAAGAAGATACTCGTATCTCGATAAGAAGCGGCAAAAAGAACACAAAAATTGTACCGAAAGTTTTGGATACAAGCGTGATCATCGATGGCAGGATATTCGATATATTAAAAACCGGATTTGTCGAAGGACCGATCGTGATCCCTGAATTCGTCTTGGATGAATTACAGTATATCGCTGATTCTTCTGACGGACTTAAGAGAAACCGTGGGAGAAGAGGTCTTGATATTCTCAATAAGATCCAAAAAGAATTGCCGATCGAGGTCGTGATAAGCGATAAGGATTATAGTGACATCTCTGAAGTTGACAGTAAGTTATTGCGTTTAAGTAAGGACCTTAAAGGGAAAGTCGTTACGAATGACTATAATTTGAATAAGGTTGCTGAATTCCACGGCGTTGAAGTGTTAAATACGAATGAATTATCAAATGCCGTAAAAACAGTAGTTCTACCGGGTGAAGAGATGCCTGTTCAGATCATCAAAGAAGGAAAAGAGTCGAATCAGGGAGTCGCCTATTTGGATGATGGAACAATGATCGTCGTTGAAGGGGGACGAAGTTTGATCGGGAAAACCGTTCAAGTTATCGTCACAAGCGTATTGCAAACATCTGCGGGGCGCATGATCTTTGTAAAACCGATATAGGATAAAAAATAAAGCAACGGCTGTTGCTTTATTTTTTTGTCTAAAAAAGATTGTATAATAATCCACAAAACAATGCATAATTGTATAATCACAAGTAAATTAAATAATAACATCAAAATTATGAACAAAAAAAAACAAATAAAAAATTGGCTGTTTAAAGTCTTATTAATAGCCAAACATTAGCTTGATTATACAAAATTTATGTTGCGAAAAATGTATAATAATGATAAAATGTAATTAAAATTTTAAAGAAAATTTATGAAAAAAAAGTACGTTCTTTTATTCACAACTCTCTTCATATTGGTGTGTGTCACAGTAGGGTGTGGCTCTTCACAAGTCTATTCGAATTCTGAGTACGGATTTACATTTGAAGTTTCGAATCTTGATTTGGTGACTGAGACTTCTGCGGGCGTTACCGTAGAATTGTCTGAAAATGTTACGGTCGCAGTATTCTCAAACGATGTCAGCCAATCTGTTGATCCTTATTATCAAACTATTCTAACGGAAGATGAGCTCGATTTGCGCAGCGGTGCGTTCGAGTCCAATTACAATAACACATTATTTATTTCACAGTTGATCGATTATCTGTTTGCCGATTCCGAAAATGCATATTCCGTTTACGGTGTTCGTGAGAGTACATTCAATACATATAATGCTTGGTGTGCCGATATCGTTTCGGATGATGAGCAGATCAGCGGTCAAATCTATATTTGCGTTGAAAACGCCAGAAGTTATATTATCGTGATTTATATATACGATGACTATGATAACCGTTTTGCGTACGATGCGATCATAGATGAATTTATCGATAGTTTTTATATAGACGATTAAGAGGTGCGATTATGTTGACAGTAAAACCCTTTAAAGCGATACGCCCAAAACCTGAATTGGCTGAAAGAGTAAGTTCATTGCCTTATGACGTAATGAGCACACAAGAAGCGAGAGAGATGGCAAAAGGTAATGATGTATCTTTCTTGCATATCATTCGATCTGAGATCGATCTTTCGCCTGAAATAGATGTACATGCGGAAGCCGTATATGAAAAAGCCGCAGAGAACTTAAATGCTTTTATTGAAAATGGGATACTGGTTCAAGACGAAATACCGCATTATTATATTTATCGCCAAGTAATGGACGGCAGAGCGCAAACGGGTATATGCGCTGTTGCTTCGACAGAGGATTACAAAAACGATCTTATCAAGAAACATGAATTTACTTTACCGCAAAAAGAAGAGGACAGGATCAATAATTTCCTTTACTGTCAAGCGCATACCGAACCTGTTTTTTTGATCAATAAAAAGAATGAAGTGATACGATCTGTAATTGATACCGTAACTTCCACGAGCAAACCCGTATATTCATTCATATCAGATGATGGGATCTCGCACGAGCTGTGGGTCGTTGAAGACCGGAGTGATACGGATAAGATAGAGGAAGCATTCAAACAAATGGACGCGATCTATATTGCGGATGGTCATCACAGAACAGCTTCGTCGTACAAAGTCGGAGAAAAAATGCGGGCTGAAAATCCCGATGCGCCCGATGATGCGGAATTTAACTTTATCATGGCTGTCATCTTCTCTGAAGATGAATTGCATATCATGGATTATAATCGTTTATTGAAAGATATCGGTGATTATTCCAAAGAGGGATTTATAGATGCGATCCGAAAAGATTTTACTGTAGAAGAAATAGCAGATCAAAAGATCAAGACGGACACAAAACATAAATTCAGTATGTGCATGGACGGTAAGTGGTATTTTATAACTGCCAAAGAGGGAACATTTGATGCTGAAGATCCGGTACTGTCTCTTGATGCATCGATCCTTCAAAATAATCTCTTTGACAAATTGTTGGGGATCAAGGATCCCAGAACAACAGACCGACTTGCTTTTGTCGGGGGGATAAGAGGTTATAAAGAATTACAAAAACGCGTAGATAATAATGAAGCCGTCGCGGCTTTCGGTTTATATCCCGTTCGCATCCAAGACTTGCTTTCGGTCGCGGACTCAGGAATGGTCATGCCTCCAAAATCGACATGGTTTGAACCGAAGCTCAGAAGCGGATTATTTATTCATAAATTTTAAATATATCAAAGGAGACTCCAATGCATAGAAAATTATTTATTCCGGGTCCGGTTGAAGTCAGACAAGAAGTACTTGATAAAATGTCAACACCGTTGATCGGACACCGAACAAAAGAAGCCAGCCAATTACAAAGAAATATCAGTGATAATTTGAGAAAATTATTTTTCACTGAAAACGAGATCTTACTTTCAACCACATCCGGAAGCGGATTGATGGAAGGTGCCATTCGTTGCGGTACAAAAAAGAAAGCCGCGGTATTTTCTGTCGGAGCATTCGGTAAACGTTGGTACGAAATGGCAAAAGCTAACGGCGTTGATGCGGATATTTTTACGGTAGATGCCGGTAAACACACAGATCCGAACTTCGTTGATGACGTTTTAAAAACAGGTGAATACGATCTTTTGACCGTCACACATAATGAAACTTCTATGGGGCTTACCAATCCATGCGCGGAGATCGGCGAAGTCGTAAAGAATTATCCTGACATTCTGTTTTGCGTAGATGCTGTAAGTTCAGCGGGCGGCGTAAAGATCGAAGTCGATAAGTGTGGAATTGACGTATGTGTCACATCCGCACAAAAAGCTTTAGGATTACCTCCCGGAATGGCTGCATGCACATTCTCTGACAAAGCAGTTGAAAGAGCAAAAGAAGTAGAGAACCGTGGATACTATTTGGATCTGCTTTTACTCTATAATACGATCCAAAAGAAAGATTACCAATATCCGTCTACACCGAGCGTATCGCATATGTTTGCGATGGATTATCAATTGGATTACATCATCAATACAGAAGGGCTCCAGAATCGCTTTGATCGTCATGCACAATTGGCAGATTATATCAGAGGTTGGGCAAAAGAGAATTTCGCTTTATTCCCTGAAGAAGCGTATGCATCCAATACGGTAACTTGTATAGACAACAACAAGGATATCGATGTTTCGGCTTTATGCAACGAATTGAAAGCGCGCGGATATGAAATATCCAATGGATACGGCGACTTAAAAGGCAAAACATTCCGTATCGCTCATATGGCAGATATGCAAATGTCTGATATGGAAGATCTGATCGCGAACATTAATGATATCTTGGGGATATAAACTGATCAAATAAGTTATAACAATCAATTATAATGCGGGACAAAGTCCCGCATTATTTCGTTTTAGTTCCAAGCACATTGTATTCACAACGAAACTTTTGTTATAATGGTCTTGGAGATTACTATGGCAGAAAATAAGATCTACAAAAAACTTTTTTTTACTTTTTTTAAAATCGGATTATTCACTTTTGGCGGCGGATACGCCATGATCCCTTTGATCCATAAAGAAGCGGTGGAAACACATCAATGGATCGATGATAAAGAGATACTGGATATATTGGCGATCGCAGAAAGTACCCCGGGTCCGATGGCGATCAACAGTGCGACTTTTGTCGGATATAAAGTTGGCGGCGCATTGGGTAGTTTTTTTGCTACATTGGGTGTTGTTATCCCATCTTTTTTTATAATCCTTTTTATTTCGTTGTTTTACCAATCCTTTAGAGAAAACGAATGGGTCGAATATGCATTTATGGGTATCCGTGCCGGTGTAGCGGTGTTATTGATCAATGCTACGATCCGCTTATCTAGAGCGTTACATGCCAATATATTTAATATTGTATTGATCGTACTGGCATTTATTGCTACCGTATTCTTTGATATCAGCGTAATTATGATCATTTTTGCAGCTGCATTGGTCGGAATCATTGCACGGATCTTGCGAACGCGTAAACAGAGAGGTCAGATCGAATGATACTTTGGGAACTGTTTTACGTCTACTTCAAGATCGGTTTGTTTACTTTCGGTGGCGGATACGCTATGATACCGATGATACAAGATGAGGTCATCGCTCGCCTCTGGACGAACTTGTCAACGCTGATCGATTTCATAGCTGTTTCGGAATCTACACCCGGCCCGTTTGCCGTTAATCTAGCCACATTTATCGGTTATGATACAGCCGGAATTCTCGGTGCATTTTTTGCCACATTGGGTGTAGTACTGCCTTCGTTTCTGATTATTATATTGATCGCGAAATATTTTATACATTTTAAAAATAATGTTTACGTTATTTCGATATTGAACGGCTTACGCCCCACGATCGTCGGTTTGATCGCAGGCGCTTCGTTTTCGGTTTTTGTGCTCGCTTTTTTCCCGCTTTTTGAAAAAGGGGATATGAGCCTCGATCTTAAAGCCGCGGTCATCTTTGCCATTATATTTACAATAAGTAGGTTGCTGAAGAAAATACATCCGATCTTTCTGATCCTTATCAGCGTTGTTTTGGGGATCGTGCTATACGGTTTATTCTAAATAAAAAAAGACTGCATTTGCAGTCTTTTTTATTATGCGTTTTTTTTGATCGATTCAGCGGCTTCATTAAGCCAATCACCTTCAAAATCTTCAATACGACCTTGGTCGCATAATTGTGCTAATTTTGGATCCAACGGTATCCTGCCGAGTACGGGTATACCGTTTTTATCGGCAACTTCTTGTAAAGAGCTTTCTCCGAAGATCGCATATTCCTCATCACAATTCGGGCATTTGAAATAGCTCATGTTTTCTATGATCCCAAGGATGGGGATATTCATCATCTTAGCCATATTGACCGCTTTTTCAACGATCATCGATACCAATTCTTGCGGTGATGTCACAATAACAATACCTTTAAGGGGAATCGATTGAAATACAGTCAGCGCAACGTCACCCGTTCCGGGAGGCATATCGACAAACATATAATCCACATTTTCCCAAATGACATCTTGCCAAAATTGTGTTACCACATTTGAGATCACAGGACCTCTCCACACAACAGGATCGTTATCGTTTTGCAATAATAGATTGATCGACATGAGTTCTACACCGTTTTTACTTTTAACGGGATATAATCCTCCATCAACACTTACAGGTTTTTCTTTGATACCGAAAATTTTAGGGATCGAAGGACCTGTTATATCCGCATCCAATATCGCAGTGTTCGAACCTCTTCTGTTCAGTTCCACAGCTAACATGGATGTTACGATCGATTTACCAACGCCTCCTTTGCCGCTAATGACACCGATCACGTCTTTGATATTACTCATTCCGTGCGGTTGCACCAAAAAATCTTTCGGATCTGTTTTTCTTGATTCGCAATCTTCGCCGCAGCTTGCGCAATCATCTACACATTCTTCATTGTTTTGAACCATGATTTATATATCCTTTCTTTATTGTTCTTCCCAGATGCAGGTTTTACATTTATCTCGACAATCGCAAATTTGCTCATTCGTTTTGTAATTACCACCTGTGATCACGATACCGTAACTTAAACATAATGCTTCCGCTACTTTTTTTCTGGCAGCATATAAGATGCGTTGTAATGTTCCGCGTGATACGCCCATACGTTCAGCAGCGGAATCTTGATCCAGATTTTCCAGATCACATAACCGCATCGCTTCCAACTCGTCGATCGACAATATTACATTCTTATCCGCAAAATGCTCCGGTGTAAAAACGGTGCTTTGCGGGTCGATGCAAACACTCCTGCATTTACCTGTTTTAGGCAAAATTTCATACCTCTGTTAATTTTATTGGTCATAAACCTTCTATATTATATATGTGCATATGCACATATGTCAAGAAAAAACTATTTGTAAGACAAATTAAAAAAAGTCCGTATCAACGGACTTCATTTTTATTTGATATCTTGAACGATAGCTTCTAATTTCTCTTCCAAAACCGTTGGATCTTTTAGGTACTGTTCATAGATACGTAAAGATTTTGACATATAAAATCCATCGCATATCCGTTCGTCGATCGTATAACCCAATGTGAAGATCCTTTTATTGCGCATTTCCGTAGCATTTACACTCATAGGCATTCGATTTGTTTTACCCATCGCAACAAATAAACTGCATGTTCCGAAATCATATAAGTGATGATACAAATAATTAAGCTTTATTGATTTTATATTGGTCATCCATACACTGGCGTGGAATGGGCTGGCTTCGACGACACTTTTCGGCATCATGTTCCACAGATCGAATTTTTTTAAAGTTCCTACGAAAAAACGCACCAAGAAATTCGGTAATGCCATAAATGCTTTTGCGATATTGTCGGCACTGTTTGAAGTGGAGATCTTTTTATTCAGACGTATAGCTTCATTGACCTTATCATTGACTTCAAATATGTTCTCAGTCCCGTCGAATGCGATCTTGATCGTTGTTTCTTCCGCCTCATCCGAAAACCCTTTTTTAATAGCGAAAGCAATTTCTATCGCGTTTCGAGCGTACAAACGCCCGTTGAGTGCAAATCGATTTAAACATGGGCGCAAAGCGATCAACCGCACCATTGCGCTGAATATGATCGTCATGTAAGAAAGTTCATGACCTTCTTCACGTTTTGCTTTAATGTACTTGTCAAATACTTCAGTTGATAGATCTTGTTTATAAAAAATTTGAGATTCACTTCTTTTATACATGATATGGGGGATAAGTTTGAACATGGGATCGAGCCCTTTGATAAGTCTGCCATCGCTTCGTTTTGAAAACATAAATACTCCAATAATAAATAAAATATAATATCTATTTATTTTACCTTTTTTTATGAATTCTGTAAACACTTATCAAAAGAATGTGTTTTGATAAGATCATCATATCGATTGAAATCAACCAAAGGAAGAAAAGCTGATATTTTTTTGATGAAAAGAAATTTTAAATTTTACATCTTGTTTTATTTTGTTTATAATGAAATATAAGAATATTATTAGATTCAGAAGGGTGATAATGAATGAACGCGTTATGTGAAGGATTGCGAAAAGGTGCTTTCCTGTTGAGCGAATATGAAGGAAAAGTGAATTGTATGACGATCGGTTGGGGTACGGAAGGTATCTTATGGGGCAAACATGTATTTACGGTCTTTGTGCGACCATCACGATACACGTTGGATCTGATCGAAAACGCACTTTCGTTTACGGTCTGTGTTCCTTTTGACGGCGAGATGAAGAAAGAGATAAGCTATTTCGGAACGGTATCGGGTCGGGACGAAGATAAAATAAAATTATCCGGGGTCGATCTATCCGAAGCCAAAAAGATCAAAGGCAAAACGATCAACGGTTGCGAGATGTATTACGAGTGCAATGTTATTTATAAGCAACAATTAAATGCAGAGTGTTTTATTGATAAAGACATCCCTAACAGGGCATACCAGACTGATGACTATCACTTCGTTTTTTATGGGGAGATTGTTGAGTCTTATCGTATTGATCGCTGATACTTATATTATCGTAATTACCTATTTTAAATTTATATATAAATAAATATTAATTGGAGGGTTCATATGTCAACAGTACACAATCAAGCCGATAAGGATGCTTTTGCCAAAACAGTTTTAATGCCCGGAGACCCGCTGAGAGCAAAATATATCGCGGAAAATTTCTTAGACAATATCACGCTTGTAAATGAAGTTCGCGGCATGCTGGGCTATACAGGCACTTATAAGGGCAGGCAAGTATCTGTTATGGGTTCAGGAATGGGCATGCCTTCGATCGGTATATATTCATACGAATTATTTACCGAATATGATGTCGATAATATTATTCGAGTCGGTTCTTGCGGCGGTTATTCCGAACAAGTCGAAATAAGAGATGTGATCTTGGCTCAGGCGGCATGCACAAATTCAAATTACGCGGCGCAATACGATCTGGACGGAACGTACGCACCGATCGCGGATTTCGGTTTGTTATTGAAAGCAAAAAACGCCGCCGACGAACTTGGTGTACATACAGAAGTTGGGAATGTATTTTCAAGCGATATGTTTTATAACGCTAAAAGTGAATCTTGGAAAAAATGGGCTGACATGGGTGTGCTTGCCGTTGAAATGGAAGCTGCCGCTTTGTACATGAATGCCGCAAAATGCAAGAAAAAAGCGCTTTGTGTCTTGACTGTAAGTGATCACTTCATCCATCCGGGAATAACAACAAGTGAAGAACGTGAAAAAACATTTACCGATATGATGAAAATTGCTTTGGAATTAGCCTAAAATGGGCTGAAATTGTTGACACGAAAAAGCAAAACCATTACAATTAACGAATGAAGAAAAATGTTGTCGTTTGTTGAGTGAATCATTAAAAATACTTATGGTGTCCCTTGTCAAATCAGCAGGGGACATTTTTAACATGGCAATAGAATGCTTGCGGAGGCTTTATGAACTATTACGATTTTAAAACCATAGAAAAAAAATGGCAGGATATTTGGGGCGAAACCGGTATTTTTA
Organism: uncultured Anaerofustis sp.; assembly: GCA_963674555.1. Lineage (GTDB taxonomy): Bacteria > Bacillota > Clostridia > Eubacteriales > Anaerofustaceae > JBGMEA01. The sequence continues at coordinate 1,960,037 of OY771429.1, forward strand.
ATGCTGAAGAAGTAACCGATAAAGAAAAATTCTATGCATTGGTGGAATTTCCTTATCCATCGGGACAAGGCTTGCATGTAGGACATCCGCGACCATATACCGCACTGGATATCGTAGCCAGAAAAAAACGCATGCAGGGCTACAATGTGCTTTTTCCAATGGGGTGGGATGCATTTGGCTTGCCTACCGAAAACTATGCGATCAAAACTGGTATCCACCCAAGGATCGTTACAAGAAACAATATCCAGCATTTTAAAGCACAATTACAATCTCTGGGTTATTCGTTTGATTGGTCACGTGAGATCGATACGACCGATCCGAATTATTATAAGTGGACACAGTGGATATTCATTCAATTGTTTAAACATGGATTGGCATATAAAAAAGAATTCCCAATCAACTTTTGTACCAGCTGTAAAGTCGGACTCGCAAATGAAGAAGTCGTTAACGGCGTTTGTGAACGTTGCGGCGGAGAAGTTGTAAGAAAAGTAAAAAATCAATGGATGCTCAAGATCACCGAATACGCGCAACGTTTGATCGATGACTTAGATACTGTCGATTACATAGAACGCGTTCGCGCAAGTCAGATCAATTGGATCGGTCGAAGTGAAGGTGCGGAAGTTGATTTTCCGATCAGCGGTAAACCCGATATCCTTCGCGTTTACACAACGCGTCCCGACACGATCTACGGTGCCACCTATATGGTCATTTCTCCCGAACATCCTCTGATCGAAAAATATGAAGATATCATTACCAATATACAAGAAGTCAAAGATTATCAGGACGAATCAAACAAAAAATCCGATTTTGAACGAACCGAATTGGCCAAAGACAAAACAGGTGTATGCCTGCAAGGGTTAAGCGCTTATAATCCTATCGCTGAAAAAGAGATCCCGATCTATATCTCGGATTATGTTTTAATGACCTACGGTACAGGCGCTATCATGGCCGTACCTGCGCATGACCAAAGAGACTATGATTTTGCAAAGAAATTCGATCTTCCGATCATCGAAGTCGTAGCAGGCGGAGATATAAGCGAAGAAGCTTATACGGATTCCGCAGACGGTATCTTAATAAATTCGCCTTTGATCGACGGTTTAAAGGTGCCTGAAGCGAAAGAGAAGATCACGCAGATCCTTGAAGAACAAGGTATCGGTGAGAGAAAAGTAAATTTCAAATTGCGAGATTGGGTATTTTCCAGACAACGATATTGGGGAGAACCTATCCCGTTGGTCTATTGCGAGAAGTGTGGTTGGGTAGCGCTTCCCGAAAGCGAACTACCGCTTGAACTTCCTGAAGTTGAAAACTATAAGCCTACTGATAATGGAGAATCACCGCTTGCGAATATGCCCGAATGGTATATGACGACTTGTCCCGATTGCGGAGGGCCCGCCAAAAGAGAAACGGATACGATGCCGCAATGGGCCGGATCCAGTTGGTATTTCTTGCGCTATACTGATCCTCATAATGATCAAGCTTTGGCAAGTAAAGAAGCTTTGGCGTATTGGATGAATGTCAATTGGTATAACGGCGGGATGGAACATACAACGTTACATTTGCTTTATTCTCGTTTTTGGCATAAATTCCTTTACGATATCGGTGTCGTGAATACACCTGAACCGTATGCGAAACGTACCTCACACGGCATGATATTGGGCGAGAATAACGAAAAGATGTCCAAATCCCGAGGGAATGTAGTCAACCCTGATGATGTTATCGATCAATACGGGGCAGACACGCTTCGTTTGTATGAGATGTTTATCGGTGATTTTGAAAAATCCGCGCCCTGGAGTGAAGATGGGGTTAAAGGATGTAAAAGATTTTTAGACAGAGTCTTTAAATTAACGGACTTGTTAAATGATAAAGACGGCTATACGCCTGAACTTGAAATATATATCCATCAAACGATCAAAAAAGTTACTGAAGACATTGAGAATATGAAGTTTAACACAGCGATCGCTGCGTTGATGAAATTATCGAATCATTTCTATGATGTCGGAAGCATTACAAAAGATGATTTGAATACGTTCATTCGTTTGCTCAATCCGATGGCACCACATCTTACGGAAGAAATGTGGGAACAACTCGGCTTAAAGCAGATGCTGTGCCAAAATGATTGGCCATTGTACGATGAATCAAAAACGATCGAAGACAGGATTGAGATACCGATTCAAATAAACGGAAAATTACGCGCGAAGATCACGGTTGACCGTGATATTGAAGCAGATGAGCTGAGTGAAGCAGTGCGTAACGATCCTTCTGTTATACATGCATTGCAAGATCAAAATATTATAAAAGAAATATATGTGCCGGGTAAGATCTATAATCTTGTTGTGAAATAAGCAGTAGAAACGATCAAGAGCGACATAATAAGGGGGAGGCGTACAATGAAAATTAAAGCGATCATAGCAAGTTGTATGTTGATCATCGTTTTAAGTTGTTCGTCTTGTTCCGCACAGGGACCTGAAGATGCGGTGGAAGCTTATTTTGAAGCATTGCAAACATTAGATTTTTCACAAGCTGGTAGTATTATCGGAAATGAGAGCGCATATCATGATGCGATCGCTATGATGGAGAGTAGCGAAAGTTATTTGCAAAGTGTAATGAATAACGCTTTTGTATCGTTTGTTTACAGCAATGTCACTTATGAAATTCTAAATTCGGAAACAGATGGTGACACATGTGAAATAGAGATCATCATATCCGCGTATAATATCAATGAGGTTCTTGATGCGCAAACAGAACAAATCGCTTTATACACAGCAAGTCAAGAATACGCCGAATTATCCGCCGGTGACAGATACATCGCTTTATGTGAGCAAATCGAGACAATTTATGAGGATATGGATAAACACCTTGATCCTGTGCGGACACAGATCACGATGTATTTAAGCAAACAAGGTAACGATTGGAAAATCATACCTTACAATGATTTGTTCGCGGCGATTTCAGGCGGGGCATCAAATATGATTTATACGGCTCAATAAAGAAACGGAGTCATGTTTATGGAATTCACGATAAGGCCTGCGGGCATACAGGATGCTAAAGGTATTAACACATTAAGAAGGATGCCCGGAGTGATGGAAAATATTTTAGGGATACCTTCTGAACCGCTAAAACGGAATGAAGAGTATTTGTCAAAAATGGATCATAATAACCATCAGTTTGTAGCAGTGACGTATTTAGAAAGCGGAGACGAACTGGTTTTGGGGACGGTCGGACTGAATGTGAGTCCAAATCCTCGAACCAAACATACTGCAACGATCGGTATCATGGTGCATAAAAATTATCAAGGCGTCGGTGTTGGAACTGCATTGATGGAATCGGTGTTGGATCTTGCAGATAATTGGTTGATGCTGATCCGTTTGGAATTATCGGTGTTCACGGATAATGAAAGAGCGATCCATGTGTATGAGAAATTGGGATTTGAAAAAGAAGGGATCGCGCGAAAAGCTGCGATCCGCAACGGTGTTTACGCAGACGAATATATTATGTCAAGGATACGAAATATTTAACTAAAAAGAGCAGCGCATGCGCTGCTCTTTTATTAGTCTCTTATTTCAAATTCTTTGTATAGTTGCTTTAATGCTTCTTTTGCCATTGATTTTTCGATCACGCATGATATTTTTACTTCCGATGTTGATATCATCTGAATGTTTACGCCTTTTTCGTATAAAGCCTTAAAGAACTTTGCGGCAATGTTGGAATTCGCTACCATTGCAGCGCCGATGACGGACAATCGCGCGACGCCTTCGTCATATACTACTTTGGTAGCACCGACTTCACGCGCAAAAACATTTGTGATCTCTTGCGCTTTTTGAGCCTGATCGATAGGTACGGTAAAGGTGATGTCATTGACCGAACTTCTGTTGACGTTTTGCACGATACTTTCGATCTTGATATCCGCGCTTGCGATCGTATTGAATAATTTAAATGCAATACCGGGTTTATCCGGCACTTCTAAAATTGATATTTTAGCGATATCATCATCGATCGTGATGGCTTTGATCATACTGTCATTATCTAACATAATTACTTGTAAGCTCCTTTGTTAAAGTATTTTTTTCTCAAGCCTTGCATAGAATACATCTTTGGTTATTTTTTTAAGGTCTGATTGTAATTTTTGCATCCTTTCGGAAGGGATCGCTTCCGTTAAAATGTAAAGATTTCCTTTTGAATAAATGATTTTATTTTGTTTTATTACATCCGATATCAAGTTGATGACTTTTGCGAATTGTTGGTAATTTTCCGAAGTTGTACGGAGATAATATTCATTCGTAATATTTTTAAGCCCTTTTGAGGACACCGCATTATCGAATTTTAAATGCGAGTAATCCACATCATCATGTAATATCTTCAACAGATCCGAGACAACGGCATTTGCTGTAGCGTCTTTGCCCGCGCCTTTTCCCATAAAACATAATTCGCCGATTATATTTCCGTTTACCAAAACGATATTATATTCTTCGTTTACATTACTGATGACCGAATTTTTATTGATCAGTACAGGTGTTACGGATAGGGTATAGCCTTCATCTGTCAATGCTGCCTTGCCCATGTATTTAACATGGTAACCATAGTATTCAGCCATTTTAATATCATCAAGCGTAACATTGCTAATCCCTCGCAAATGAACATCTTCTTCTGAAATGACGGTTTTAAAAGCCAAGGATGCCAAAATGACTATTTTACGTAATACATCGTGTCCTTCTATATCAGCAGTCGGATCCGCTTCGGCAAATCCTTGATCTTGAGCCTGTTTCAATATCTGTGAGAAATCTGCTTGTTCGGAAGCCATTTTACTCAGGATGAAGTTGGTCGTCCCGTTAAGTATCCCCAATATTTCATCTATTTTATTGATCTTTATCATTTCAGCTAAAGAATTGATTATCGGGATACCACCGCCGACGGATGCTTCAAAAAGCAATGAAACATTGTGTTCTTCAGCTAAATTTAAAAGTTCATCGATATGCGCTGCAATCACGGCTTTATTCGCCGTAACGACATGTTTACCGTGCGCTAAAGCTTGTTTGATATAGGTATATTCAGGTTCATATCCGCCCATAACGGATATGATCGTTGTGATCTCTTCATCGGAAAGTATATCATTGAATTGGTCTGTGAGAGTCGTTTCATTCGCATTGATATCTCTTTTGCGCGATAAATCTCTTACCAGAACTTTTTTAACGGAAACAGTGCCCTCTTTAAAGTAATCTGATTTATGTGCGTGAATGATCTCATATACGCCCTGTCCGACAGTCCCAAGTCCCAATAAGCCAAGTTTTATCATGATCACCTCGAGAAAACAATTTTTAAAAATTATATCATATGGGCATAATTTATGCAATTAAAGACATGGATATAATCATGATTGCTTAATAAAAAAACATACCTCATTAGGACGTCCAATACTCCTAGTGAAGATATGTTAAGTTTTTTATATGCGAGATAGTTTAGAATATCATTTCGATTGCATTGTTAATTATCTTTGCTATTTCGTTTCGCGACAATAAGTTGGCTTAATTGTTGGGTTCCGACTACGGAAATGATCGCGCCGCCTATTACAATGAAATCATACCACTTATGACCTTCCAATAATTTGCCGCCTAGACTAGCGATAAGGATGCCGATCACTATTGTGGTCAAAGCGTATATTCCTTTTCTGCTGGTAATAATTTCTTTTAAATCTTTCATAATCCACCTAAAATTACTTATACATAATCTATGAATAAAGTGTATCAAATTCGTTAATATTAGTCAAGAATCTTTTAATTAAAGTATTTTTTTGGTACAATATGTAATAATTATAATTCTGTATACAAAGAAATGGAAAGAAAATTATTGTTGATACATAACTGTAAGACATTAATTTAATGAGGCACTATATGTATAAACCGCTACCTGTCAGAAGCAATACCGCAAACAGAGAAAACTTGATCGAGACAGCCAGAAAATTATTTTATAAACAAGGCTATCAGGCGACAACGCTTTCTCAAATCAGCGAAATATCTAATATCAATAACGGTTTGATCACCTATTATTTTGGGTCTAAAAGTAATTTGGCGAGTGTCATATACACAACCTTTTTGTTAGATTTCCGTAACGAGATCGCTCGGCAGCTTTTTGAAATCAAAAAAGGCTACAAACTTGAACTGGGTATTACGATGGAGACGAGATGTAGGATGGCGATCAATTTCAAAAACCCCAATGTACGTCGTTTCAATGTAGAATATTCAAAAGAAAGAGATTTGTACGCAAATCCTGTAGATAAACGAGAGCATTACTATCAGCTACAAAAACGATTGATCAACCCTGAACTGAGCGACGAAGATTTGAAACTATATGAAGTGTGTGGTTTAGCTGTCGCAGAAGATATTATTAAAGCGTATGATTCAAATTATCTCGGGAAAGATGAAGAACACATAAAAAACTATGTGGTGAGATTGATACTCTCAATGCTACAATTGCCACAGCATTACATTGAATTACTTATTGAAGAATCGGAGATTCTTGAAAATAAGCTGCATATTAACATCGATGAAGATTTTCAAGTAAGCAGATATTAATGCTTGACACAATAAAGAAGCCGCAACTGTGTATCGTTGCGGCTTCTTTATTGTATTATTGGAGTTCTATTGAAGCAAAGAATAATAGAATTTAACTGTGGCGTTTTCAACGTCCATAACAGTTTTTTCAGCTTCATCCGGCGTATTCGGATGTTCCGTTTTGTACTCTTCCCATGTTTTATACATACGTGAAGTAAATTTCGGCAAATCTGATTTTGTATAATCATCTTTGTTGAATATTTCACCTGTACTTTGACCTGCGTTTGAATACGTGCCTTCTTTTAAAACAGTTTCGACAACTGCTTTCAAATTTTCCAAGTTACAATCTGCCATCGTCAGAATACCTTTGTCAAATCCAAAGATATAATTCCCGCCGGGAGCCATAATATCAAGCCATTCTTTTGTTTTGTCGATCGCTTCTTGTTTTGTACACTGTGTTAAATATTTGACAGGGAAACCGCCGCTAAGGATGAATTTGTTGCCGAGTTTTTCTTTGAATTTCTTGGGATCGGAATATTCAAATGTGAATAATGATCCTGTTGGAAGTTCTTGTACGTAATCCAAAAGATTCGTCCAATCATCTTCAAGAAATGCAGCGCATCTGAATCCGTCGGCTGCTAGGTCATTCCATTGTCTGAAAAACGAAGGCCACCAGAGTTCTTCAAAATCTTTTGTTCGCATAAAAGTTGCCATATGGAGTGGATAAAATCCGTATGCGTCCCGTGAATAGGTTTCAGGATCGGGTGGACGTGAAACATGATAATTAAGAGGGGATACCGCTTCCACTGCTTCAAGGATCTTATCGCGATGACGTCTTATATCCGTACACATTCCCGTAAAGCTTCTTAGTTGGTCCGACAAAATATCCATCGGCGCATAACTGCCGCCGCCACCCATTACCCTGCTTGGATAACCGAATTTTTTTGATAATTTCATACTCAATGATCTGGCATTCCCCATGATCGTCGTTAAAATTTGATTTGCTTGATTTATCGCCATTGTTGCGCGTCCGGGATCATTGTTCACATCAAGATTGTTGTTCATGCGAGGGACTGCTTTTTCTACGATAAAAGCGTAAGGATCTTTGATAAAATCATCATATTCTTCCGCTTCCATCATATGATGATTCGGATGTTGAAGGAATCCATTATTCCCCATGACGATCGCCTTTGATCCAAGTGCTTGGTATTTTGCCGGGCTCAACACTCCCATGCCTACCAGTGCGCTGTCAGAAGGTATCATTTCACACAATTCATTTGCGGCTTCTTCCAGAACGCCCAAGTCCCAATAGGCTTTTCGGGGATCGATCTTTGCATACTCTGCCGCTGCATAGAGATTCAAGCTTACATTGATCGGAACTCTCGATGGGACCACGTTGTTTAGAACAGCGTGCATATTGTCAGCGCGTTCTTGCATTAATTTTTCTGCATCCATTTACTGCATCCTTTCCTTATTTAAACTATTACTTATACATTTGCAAGTCTTATGATGTAACAACATTCAAAGAGAGGTCAAAATCGCATTAATTACATATATATAAAACTTACTTATACATAAGATAACATAAAAGATTTATCTTGTAAAGGGGGTATTAAAGAATTTAATAATTCTCATAATATCCAAATATATCCTATTAATTGAATAGAATATAATATTTATAGATAAATATATAAAATAAGTTGACATAGATACAAAATTATTATATTATGTATGCATAACTATTACTTATACATAATCATATGTAAGAAAGGAAGGAAAAAAATTATGACTGAAGCTGAAAAAACAAATCTTACTCAGCAAGAAATGGAAGATGCTAAAAGATTAAAAACACTAAAAGTGTCTTACACGACAGCACAATTCGCTGGAGGGATCGAAAAAGCTTATTACAGTACGTATGCGAACTATCTATATACCAATGTATATATGATGACTGCAGCTTTTTCAGGGGTTTTAGCACTGGTCCAACAGATCATAGGTTGGATCGGGGGTCCGTTATTTGGGACGATTCTCGATAGGTTTACATTCAAAAATGCAAGGTATTATCCATGGTTGATGATCGGGCCTATCCTATATTATGGTGGCTGGATCATTTTATATTCAATGCCGGCTTTCGGAATCGCAGGTTCGTCTGCAGGATTTGCTGCGCTTATGATCGCAGCGTTCATTTCAATCGTGTCTCCGATGGCAACGATACCGACGTCTGCGACTTATCCGCTTTTGAGTACTGTACCGAAAGACAGACAATTTTTTGCTCGTATTCAAAAAATCGGAAGAGATGGCGGCAAGACCGTATTTGGTTATATCTTCCCGGCAATGCTTATTGCTTTAACGGCAACGGGTGCTGAACCGCGTGCGTACGCTATTTGTGCGCTTGTCGCAGGTATACCGCCGATTTTAGGATTCTTTTATTATGCTGTAACACTTAAAGGTTCATATGTTGAAAGAAAAGCAATGGCAAAGGCTCTCGATGAAACCGGTGCTAAAAAGAAAAATATCCCTCTGTCACTTATGATCAAAACAGTTTTCACGAACAGACCTTTGCTTTCGATGTTCTTGTTTATGTCTGTACATAAAGCTTACTATTTCTTATACGTAACATGTGCGGCTTATATGTTTAAATATGTTTTTGCTAATTTTGCATATATGGGAACATTCATGGTCACGTTTAATTTGACAGCTATCATAGGTGTTATGTTCGGACCTTTATGGAAAGCGATCTTTAAAGAAACGAAGCGTTGTTTTGTTGCGGCAATGATGGTACACGTAGGCATACTTGCAGTTCTAGCAATTTTCTTCAGAAGCTTCACACCTTTGGTGTTCATCGTCATATTCGGAGCTTCGAGCTTCATGATGGGTATGCTTGAAAACTATATTTTACCGATGTTCGCGGCATCATCTGACTATGGTGCTTGGAAATCAGGTAATCGACTTGACGGTATCACAATGTCTATCTACGCATTGACGATCAGAACCGGTATCTTGATCACAACGTTCATCAGAACAGCTGTGTTGGTCGCAGCAAATCTTGATGCCGTTACGGCGGGCGGTGAAGTTACTGCTGAGTTTATTTCAAAAATCAGTATATTATTCTCATGGTGGCCGTTAGGTTTAGGTGTCCTCGCTTTATTGATCTTGATGTTTGGTTTTAATTTGAATGACACAAAAATTGCGCAGATAAATGCCGATTTGAACGAAGGCAAGACCGCAGCTATGTCTGACTTAAAACTTTAAACCCTGTACACGATTAATTTATATCAACAGAGGATGATTGAATTGGATTTGATCGTTCTCTGTTGATTACAAGAGGAGTTCTAATGAATAACAAAACTAAAAATCGCAAATATCTGTTATGGGGGATCGGGAACGCCGGTGAAGGTATGATAGCGATGGTTGCATCAACATACTTTGCCATATATTTAACGGACGTAGCATTATTACCGCTTGGTGTATTTACATTTGTATCGTTATTTACGAGTATTTTTGCTTTGGTCATGGTACCCGTTGCCGGCGCGATATTAGTTTCAGTAACGCGTTTGAAGTGGGGAAGATTTCGTTCATGGTTGATTTTATTGCCACCGATCGCTGTTGTGTTCTATTTATTGACATTTACACCGGTTCCGAATAATACATTCCTGACAACTATACTTGTATTGATCGGTTTTTGCGGATCTGCCGCGTGTTGGAATATTGTTTATGCATCAAATGTATCTTTGATGGCGGAATTGACTTTGAATAAGAATCTTAAAAATGAGCTAACATCTCAACGAATGATCGGTTCAAGCGGCGGACGTATGTTGGGAAATTATCTTACTCCGTTGATCGTTGCTGCGGTCGCACTGAATTCCAGTGAAGCTGCCGGTTATCGCGTGGCAATATTGGTAATGGGAGTTATCTATATAGCAACGAACTGGATCCACTTTAAGATAGCGGAAGGCAGTGAGATCAAAATAGACAAAGGCAGCGGTACAGAGCAAGTTGCTGAAAATAATGAAGATGAAACAATGCAAAAGCTCTCATTTATTGAGATCGTAAAAGCATTGGTAGCGAATCCTCAACTGCTTGTAACTTTGTTTATCGACACAACTTCGAATATCGCGGGTATCGTGTTACCATCTTTAGCAGTATATTATTATAAGTATGTGGCGCAAGATATGACGATGGTCGCAGGACACATGTTAACGATCGGTTTTGGCGGCATGCTCGGAGCATTCTTGGTCCGTTCATTCGGTCACAAAGTCAAACAATATCGTAAGTTTTTATTGGTATTGTATTGCATTATACCTGTGATGTTGTTTTCTCATCGTTTTGTTGCAGGCACGCCGATTCTGTTTATGAGTTTAGCGGGTATCATGTCTGTTATGACGGGTATGACGCAACCGTTTGAAACGAATCTTTATTTAGACAATATCGTTGCGTATAAAGAAAGAACCGGCAAAGATGCTACAGGATTCATCATGGGATGCATGAATTTAACTGTTAAATTTTCAACTTTGATCAAAGGGACATTGATCCCTCTGGCTTTGATTGCAGTCGGGTATGTGGCGAATGCCGAACCTACACCTGAATTACAACAAGCGATCGTAAATGCATATACGATCGTACCGATCGTATTCCCGGTCATGGGCTTCATATTGCTTAAATTCTTTTATAAATTGAGAGATTGCAGGCAAGATATGGAATAAAAAAATTATCAGCGTATACTATAATATAAATAATTGGTATATACTATAACTAACATTATAAACAGAAAAATACAGGAGGAAAAATTTACAACATGGATATGGAACAAAAAAGCCTTGAAATAAACAAACTATTTGAGGACGTCTACGATGGTATAATCCCTAAACGTGTTCCGATATCGATCGGCATGGATCATGCCGCAGCTATCGATTTTGCCGGTTTGGATTTGAGAACAGATCAATTTAACCCGGACAAATTGGTGCAAGCAATGGATCATGTAAACGAAAGATTTGATACCGACACATTGATAGGGATGGGAAGCAGACTTCCGGGTCTTTACAAAACTTTGGATGCGAACAATTATAAGATGGCTGACGACGGCTATGTGCAACATCCGAACGTATATGGGATCGAACCTGATGAATACGATGAGTTGATCGCTGATCCGATCAAAGTAAGCTGGGAAAAAGTTTTGCCTCGTTACTATAACGGACTGAACGGATCACCGGCGCAGGTATCTTCAACGCTTTTAAAGGCGTATATCGTACAGCAGTCTACTATGAAGAAATTAGGACCGGGCGCTGCGAGAATTTCCGCTAAGTACGGTAAATATACCGCCAAATACATAACAAAACGTTCAAGAGCGCCTTTTGATCTTCTGGCAGACGTATATCGTTCATTTACGGGATCTTTGTCTGATATCAGACGCTATCCTGATAAAGTGCTCGCTGCTGTAGAAGCATTGACGCCATTAGCTCTTAAGATGGCAGGTGCTCCGAATAAAGTTGATTCAAAACGCAACAGAGCGGCATTCGCATTGCATATGGCAATGTTTATGCGCAGATCAGATATGGAAAAATTCTGGTGGCCGACATTTATCGAGGTCATAAATTATCTCGACAGTTTAGGTTACGGCATCAATCTTTTTGCCGAAGACGATTGGATGAGATATATAGATCTGTTACAGGAGTTACCGCAAGGTACCAGAGTTCAATTTGAGTACGGCGATCCTAAAGTAGTTAAAGAAAAACTCGGGGATCTGTTGATCATCGAAGGTTTCTATCCGGTACATTTACTGAAGACCGGTACGAAACAAGAAGTTATCGATAAAGCGAAAGAAATTATGGACGTATTGGCTCCGGGCGGCGGGTTTATTTTCAACTTTGATAAATCGATCTTGCGCGCGGATGATATCGTCGAAGATAACTTACACGCGCTGCTTGAGTTTGTAAAAGATTACGGTAAATATTAGGAGGTATAACAGCATGTATGAAATTAAATCAGACTATTACAAGACATTGGAAGAAACATTGGAAAACTATAATATATTACCGGAAGCTTTGAAGGACTGTGAAGAAGTCTTAGGCGGAGCTGAGGAAGGTGTGTTCGGTTTTCTCACATTTTTGATCACATAAATGCCTCAAATTTTGGTTGCTTTATATCGTCTGGAGACATATAAAGGTCCTTTCATAAAAACACAAAGAACCCAATAATTTGGGTTCTTTGTGTTTTTATAATGTTTTTAAATTTAATCTAGATTTTCACCTTCATCGATCAGTCTGTCGATGATCGATTCCAGATCAGCATCTTCATCCGACTCATTATCAATTTCAGTTATTTCATCTCTAGGCTCTTGATCTTGTGCAGAGTTAGCTATAGATTCTTTTGAAGCTTCAGTTTGCGGTGTCGGTTCATCCGTGGGCTTTTCATTGTTTTGCTTTGAAATTTCTGACTCTGTTTGGTCGTTATCTTTCGGTTGGAGGTCGTTATTTTCTTTTTTCGGTTTTACTTTCTTTTTACGTTTAGATGTGAAAGAACCGATTCCGAAACCGAGAAGTCCAAACAACAAAGCAGATGCCCCGATGATCGGATAGAGCATATCCGCATAATTTGGTGTCTGTTGTGTTTCTGCGTCGGAACCGACCGCGCCGATGATCGTAGCGGTCGTGATCAAGAAGTCTCCGCCTTTATCGTACGAGAAAGTGACTGTTCCGCCTTGTACGGTGTGGTTCTTCGCAACGGTTATATATTGGTCGTTTTCAGCATCATACTGATAGATATTCACATCCGTACCGCTGATGAAATTCGTGTGGATAGCGTATTCAACATAACACGGTAATTCATCTTGCCAGTGCGTTGAGCATACGTAATTCGATCCGTCAGCGCCCTCTGAAAGCATTGTTTCGGCGTATTGCGAGGAACTGTTGATCGTTAGATCATAGTTTTTATCTTCTATTTCTCCGGTTAGGTCTGCGCCCAATATTGTCATCCTACCGTTGATAGTATTGATGATCAATGTGATCTCGGGATTTTGTTTCAAGGTTTCCAATATCTTTGGAGAGACGATCTGAACAGGACTTTTGGACATATCCATTACGACGGGATTTACTTGCGCTGATATTTGTTCTACGATATCGTCTATGTATTTATCCGATAAATAGATATTATATTCGCTCGCACGGCGAACCGTGATCGTATAGATCTTAGCGGTCACACCGTCTTCCGCGATCACGACGAGATGATAGAGATTATCGGCGTTTACCGAAAGTTCATCATTCCCAAGGATCGTGCATGTCGCTTTTTTATCCTCTGTAACAGGTTTAAATGTGATCGATTCCGTAGCGTAAGGTACATTCATCGCATAGTACAGTATATCTGTGTCAAATGCGGGGCTCAGAGCACCGTAGCTTGACGTAATGCTTGATAGGTTGGCGTTATCCGATGGTACATAATTCGGGTCTTGTTCGCGCGCTGTGTTGACCACATAGGTTTTCTTCGATCCGTTTTCCGCCGTTACAACGACGTTTACTGCAGTCGTTTCGCCCGCTATAAGTTCGTTATCGTTTATTTGTACGCTTGCTTTGGAATCCGTAGGTGTCGCTGTTATCGTAAGTTTATCGATCTCGAAAGGTACCGATAGACTGTAAGTCGTTGTGTTTGTCGAGAAGGTAGGGGATAGGGTGCCTTCTTTTACTGACAGTGTCTTTAACGTATTTACCGAAGAGCCTGATGGAGTCGACGGTGTGCTTGGGGTGCTTGGTGTAGATGTCGAGCTAACTGTTTTCGTATATGATTTTGAGCCAATCGATGAATCGGCATAATTTACTGTTGCTACTAAACTACTCGCATTAACAGTGAATGAGGTTTCTGCAGAAGCCTTTACCTTGAATTTTACAGTAATGACGCTCCCATTCGATATATTATGTGGATCTCCATCATCGGTTAACGCTGTGAAATTTAGTGAATTTGAGCCAACACTTGGATTAGAAGGGGAACTCCATCCGTTACCAAAATAATCATCTACATACGTTAATTTCGAAGAATCCCATGAAAAAGAGCCTTCAACGCCTGAGAGATCATTCGATGAAACTTTGAGTGTTATACTTATAGTATCACCGGAATATACTGTTGATGGTCCACTTAGTGAAGCCGAAGCTGCAAATACATGTGTTAATGAAGATGTTGATACAAAAATAACAGCTAAAATCAACAATAAAATTTTTTTAAATAACTTCATAGTATTCTCCTAAATACACAAATTAATTGGGAATAAGATTTTGTTTGCCTAATAAATGTCGATTTAATAAAACGAGATCAGTTATAGATACCGAGCCATCATTATTGATATCGGCTGATTTATAGTATGATCCGCTGAGTGTAATTTTATTTAATAAATGACGATTCAATTGAACCAAATCAGTTATTGAAATGTTGATATCACCGTTCACATCGCCCGTCACGACTGATTGGAAGGTTGCGAGCAATTCACCTTCGGTGTCATAGATCTCAATATCCATACCTGTTCGCATGGAACCTGTCGTTACTTCGGTTCCGCTAAAGAAGACTTTCACACTGCCGTTTTCAAATTTTGTTACAAATGTCTCCACAGTCGTTCCACTTGCGATCTTCGTGATTAAGCTCGATGTTTTATTGATCGTGTACGTACTGCTCGTTAAAGTTACTTCTTTCGGCAAATTATCGCGAACCAGTGTTACATCCGATTTTTTGATATAAGCCGTAAAACTGACAGGGGAGGTATTTGTCGTATCCCATGTATAGCATGCTCGCCCCTCTGAATTGATCGGCATTTCGGAGCGAATGATATAATATTCACCCGTTTCACCCGTGATCGTAACGCTCATGCCTACAGGCACAGTGCTGACGATGTTGGCATCTCTGTTGGGATCTTTTGAAGTGTATTTATAGAGTTTCCAAGAGGAATCATTCGGAGCGGCGTACGCATAAGCCGCCTTGTTCGTGACTCCAATGGAGTATCTGTCGTAATCTTTAAAGCCCAAGTGGGCGTCGATCTCAAACATCATTTTTGCGACTTTTTCACCGTGGAACGGATCGGACGCGTATTTGACATTAAGCCCGATCAATTTATTACCAGGACAAGAACCGAAATAACGTGAATCGCCGGAATAACTTGAAATGTATCCCGAAGTCTTATCGGGAACATCATAATAACTTAAAGGCTTAGAATCATCGATATACGCATACGCGTCTAAGTAATATCGGCTCATCCAGTATTTCATATGTTGCATGATGCCATTATCCGCTGAGGTATATACGTAAGCGTTCGAGGGATCGGAATCCACTGCGCCAACGCCGAAGAAATTATAGTTTTCTTCCGCAAAGTTACTTTTTCCGTACGCGCTTTCATGATTCGCAAAAGCCAACTCCATAGCGGCATTTACACCGTAGATATTTTGATAACTGATAAACGAACTGCCAAGTCCCAAATATGCGCATGTGGCACCGGGGTTTGCAGAATAACTGTAAACCGCATTCGTATAGGCTATAAATCCGTTTAATTCCGTTATGGAATAATTTGTTGTTGTTCGATAAGAAAGTAATTTATAATAAATCGCATGTATACCGACGGCATTTGTTTTATTGATCGCGTCATCAGGTGATGCATAGTAGGTCAATCCATCGGTGGAATAATAACGAACGTTTTCCGTCATAAAATCAGGTGCTTTATCGATCGTGATCGAAGAGAATTTTGTGCAATAATAGCCGCCTGTCGAGTTGTAATAGTAGGTGCTGATATAGTGGACTAAATTGCCCTCGGCACTTTTGGTATAATAATCGAATTCATATTGGTCGGGATTCAGCGCGGTATCATCAGCGTAATAATAGACGTGCGCCGATGGGATCAATACCACTTCGTCTACACCGCATGTTCCCTTGTAGCCTGATATCGTTAATGTTACGACTTTTGATGAAGATGTGGAATTGTAATACGCGACGTAATTGTTCGCTACGTATGTGCGTGTTCCTCCGGGATATGTCGAATCGAATATCAGTGTGGAATCAGACGATCTTGTGATCGCCATGCCGCGCTTCATCGCTAAAACTTTAATATCCGTATCATCGGCACTGTCCCAATAACGTATAACTGCGTCGATATTGGTTGAAGCCGTAAAAGCCGTATAGGCGCCCGCATAGTCCGCATGTTCGCTGACAAATGTATAAGTTTGATCCGTATTCGCGATCTCTACCGTATACTTCGGATAATCAGCGGCTGAAACGATATTGAGCGTATCAAAACCGACCCCGTTGATTTGGACGGGGATCAATGCTGAAATGCACAGCAATAAGGTCAATAATGTTGTTATGAAAATTTTTTTACGAATATTGAACATAACAATTGCCTTCGCGAATCTTTGATCATATATTATAAGCGTATTATACTATAAATGTTCGAATAATTAACGGGTTTGTTCTAAATTAATAAAAGTTATTCTAAAAAAAGACCCTTAAAAAAGGGTCTTTTTTTGGTTGACTTATTAGTTGATAGCTTCTTTTAATGCTTTTCCGGCTTTGAATCCCGGTGTCTTGGTTGCCGCTATTTGGATCTTTTCTTTGGTCCTTGGATTGATGCCTTCTCTTGCCGCTCTTTGCTTTGCTTCAAACGTTCCGAAGCCTACAAGTGAAACCTTTTCACCTGCTTGCAAAGTTTCCGTTACCGTATCGATAAACGCAACGAGGCACTTTTCCGTGTCTTTTTTCGTGATACCTGTTTTTTGTGAAATAACAGTGATCAATTCAGCTTTATTCATTGAATTCCTCCTGATAAAGAATTAGTTATATAATACACATTTCGCGTACTTATATCAATGCATTTCGGACATTTTATAAATTTTTACTCATATTCCAATAACGATCCATTTCTTCTACGGATAACTTTGCTAAGTCTATTCCTTCGTTTGTAATAATTTGCTCCATTATGCGAAATCGTTTGATGAATTTTGAAATGGCTGTGCGCAGAGCCTCTTCAGCGTCCAATCCGCATAACCTAAGTACGTTTACGACAGCAAATAGCAGATCGCCGCCTTCTTCCAGAATTTTTTCTTTCTGATCCGATCGCAAAGCTTCATTCAACTCTTCAGTCTCTTCAAATATTTTTTCAAAAGCAGCATTCGCCGTCTTGAAATCAAAACCGATCTTAGCGGCTTTTGACTGGATCTTATCCGCATAGATCAAAGAGGGAAGACTTTGCGCTACAGAATCCATTTTATCACTGACACTATCATGTTGTTTCTCAGTCTCTTTGACACGCTCCCAAAGAATATTGATATCTTCTTCCGTTTCGCCTTCGGCAAATACATGAGGATGGCGCCGTATCATTTTTTCGGATACTGAACGGATAACATCGTAGATGTCAAAAGTATGTTCTTCCTGAGCGATCTGCGCGTGCAACATGACTTGTAAAAGCACGTCACCGAGTTCTTCGCAGAAGTTATCGTCATCGCCAAGTTTTGCGGCATCGACGGCTTCATAGGATTCTTCGATCAAATAAGGTAAAAGACTTTCATGCGTTTGCGCCTTGTCCCAAGGACATCCGTTTTCGCCGCGCAATACAGAAACGATTTCGTACAGCGAACTAAAAGCAGACGGTGCGCTGTCGTATGTTTGCGCCGGTATGATCAAACTTGTCAGATGATCGATGTGAACCGTATGATCGATCGCATACAATGGCATTTCACTGATATGCTCTTCTTCTGTAGCCGCGCCTGTGATCAATATAA
Source organism: uncultured Anaerofustis sp. (assembly GCA_963674555.1). Lineage (GTDB taxonomy): Bacteria > Bacillota > Clostridia > Eubacteriales > Anaerofustaceae > JBGMEA01. The sequence continues at coordinate 1,978,320 of OY771429.1, forward strand.
CCGGCGTTTCATCTTTATAGTAACGCATAAGAGAAAGCTTTACATCGGATGCAACTTGTTTGTCATATATCTGGCATATGATATTCATGCAACTAACATCCGGTATCTGCTCATCCAAGCGTAAAGCATCTATCAGTTTGAAAGAATCCAAAGCATCTTGTTTGAGTGAGGCAAAAACTGCGTCCAAAAAGCTGACGGCAGGCACTATGTGAACCTCGCAAGTCGCCTTTTGTAAAAGCAGTTGTACCGCTCTTTCCGCAAATACCGCACTGCCGGGAACGATGTAACAGATATGTTCTTCAGAGGATGTAAGTATCGTATCAGCGATATGTGCATACAATTCTTCGAAAGTATCGAATTCCTCGTAAGCATCATCGAATGATCGGTAGGGGATGTTATATTCTTCAAGGATCGTTGCTGCGGGATGTCTGGTCGTGCGCACAAATACCGCATCACTGTTTTGTAATAAATCCAGCGTACGCAGTGTAAGCTCACCTTTATCTCCGCTACCGAAACCTAAGATATTAAGTGATCTCATTTTAATTTTCTAAATAATTCAAAGTCTTTTTCAGTAATTTAATGATCTGTAAGTCTTGTGGACATACGCCTTCACATTGAGCGCATTCAATACATTCGTTCATATTTGCGTTGAATCTTCTATGGAAATCTTGATTTTTTTCCTTGGAATCAAACATGACTGAATTATTGTACATTTCAAACAATTTCGGTATTGGGATATCTTGCGGACAATCTTCGGTACAATAGCTGCAACCCGTGCAAGCGATAATATTCTTTGTTTCAATATAGGATCGAAGTTCTTTTAAGAAATCTTTCTGATTTTGCGGTTGACTGTTCGGTTGCATGGTTGAAGCGGCATGCGTATTTTCAATAACTTGTTGCATAGCATTCATACCACTAAGTACGGTCAATATTTCGGGTCTGTCAAAAATAAAGTTTAGGCATATTTCCGCAGTCGGTATGTCTTCAAGTCCGTATTTTTTCTTCAGTTCATCCACATACGGATCTTGTATCATTAAAAGTTGTCCGCCTTTGAGCGGCTCCATGATCACAGTAGCGATCCCTTTGCTTGCCGCATATTCTAGTCCGTTGATACCAGCTTGATATTCGGTATCCATGAAGTTCAATTGAATTTGATTGAAGTCCCAATCATATTCATCAATGATCGATGTATAAGCTTCCAATGTGTCGTGAAACGAGAATCCGATTGCTCCGATCTTGTCGGTTTTACGTACATCATCCATGAATTTAATGATATTTTGTTCTTTAAGTTTAGACCATTTTTCTTTTCCGATGCTGTGGATCAAGTAGAAATCGATCCTGTCCGTGCCGAGTCGTGATAATTGTTCGTCGAGCAATTTGTACGGGTCAAAAGAATCATCGACGATAAATGTAGGTAATTTTGTAGCGATGTTGACGTTGTCTCGGATGTGATTGTCATTCAATACTTTTCCCAAAGCTACTTCCGATTTGCCATTATGATAAACATAAGCTGAATCATAATAATTTACACCTCGTTCATAAGCATGCATGATGATTTCTTCGGTTGTTTTCATATCGATGTCAGCTTGGTCGTTACTGTTTAGCGGCAGGCGCATTGCCCCGAAACCGAGTTGAGAGATCTCTTTATCTTTAAATTTCCTTGTAATCATTATAAGTGCCACTCCTTATATTTTTCTTTTAATTATACCATGATTGTGATTTTAAAACTATAATATATATTTCAATTTCATGTATTTATTTGTACTTTTCTTTATTAAACCCAATTTTTTATTTGCTCGGTTTCGATTGTTGTTTTTATAATTTGAGGTAGGTTGAATCAACGCATAGATTTGTCGACTTCTTCATTATGATATGATATAATTGTTTAAAAATTAATTGATACTGAAGGAGCGAATGATGCGTAATCACAGTGATGATGAAACAAATCATATCGACCAGGATGATAAAAGTGAAAAAAACTCATCGACCGGTTCAAAAAAACTGATGATATTGTATGTGTTGGAAGTATTGATCAAGTATTCAGACCAACACCATAAATTAACGCAAAGCGAGATCATTGATTACATCAAGCAAGATTATGATATGGACTGTGAAAGAAAGGCTATCTCGCGCCACATCAAAGCTTTGGTCAATCACGGATATAATATAGAGACCTATGAAGATAATGGTGAAGGTTACTATATGAAAGATCTTGATTTTTCATCCGAGGATGTTTTTATGTTGTGGGAAGGGATGATGGCCTCCAAATACATCGATAAAAACGAATCGGCAAAACTTATTAAAGTGCTTGAAAAATATCTTGGTGACGGAATGCGTTTGGGATCTTCCTATTATGGAGGTATCACCAATAAGTATACATACCCGGAGACCTTCATTTATTCGAATTTACAATTTATCCTTAATGAAATGGCAATGGATAAAAAGATTGCGTTTATTTATAATGCCTATGCTCCCGATAAGACATTGGAACCGTTGACTCAGGATCCTGTTACAGTAAGTCCTTATGCTGTATTGAATGTCGATAACGAATATTATTTAGCGGCAAAACCCGAAGACGGTACGATGATGTGTTATAAAGTAGGGTTGATAAGTGATCTTTCTACAGTCGGCTTCCTCAGTGAAGACATAAGAGAGATCATCGGTTATGCAAAAGGCTTTGATCCTCAAAAATTTACAGCGGATTTTATCGAGGGATACGGCGGAGCTGTTACGGATTTTTTTGTAAAGATCCATAAAGATAAGATCGGATATGTCATTGAAACTTTCGGAGAAGAATTTAAAATCAGTAATGAGGAAGATGGCGTATTGACACTCGATATTATATGTAATTTTGATAAAATGTATCAATGGGCAATCGCAACGGCCGAATACAGTGAAGTTATAGAGCCTGCGGCAATGCGGTTCAAACTTAAGGAATTCTTTGATCAACAAAGTTGGAACTATAGATAGAGGTTAAACTATTTCAGTTGAAAAATCCAATACAAAAAGGGACATTCTTTTAGAATGTCCCTTTTTTATTTTAATCAAGTTTAATTATTCAACCGTAACGGATTTTGCTAAGTTTCTTGGCTTATCGACATCCAAGCCTTTTAAGACCGACACATAGTAAGCCAATAATTGCAGTAAAACCACAGCGGGTATCACACAGGCGTCATTATAAATATCATCGATATACAATACTTCATCCGCTACGTTTTTCACTTGCGTTGACGATCTTTGTGCAATCGCGATCACGTATGCCCCCCGTGCTTTTATCTCTTCGATATTACTGCTGATCTTATCGAGGTATTCGCCTGTTTGTGTACATAGTGCGATTACTACAGATCCTTCTTCGATCAATGCGATCGGTCCGTGTTTGAGCTCTCCTGCGGGATATGCCTCGGCATGTATATATGAGATCTCTTTCATTTTTAAAGAGCCTTCAAGCGCAAGACAATAATCGAGTCCTCGGCCGATGAAAAACATGCTGGTTTGATCCAATAATTTTTCAGCGGTTTGTTTGATCGTATCTTCCAATACCAAAGCTTTTTGTGTATAGCTAGATAAATTGCGGCAAGCATCGATCATTTTTTGTTCTTCGTCTTTTGGTAAATTTCCGGTGAGTTGCCCCATTTTCAATGCTGTAAGGTACATGCACGCTACTTGTGTTGCATAAGCTTTTGTGGATGCGACCGCTATCTCCGGTCCTGCTATCGTATATAGAACATCGTCGGCTTCTCTTGTGATACTGCTGCCAACGACATTGGATATTGCCAATATGCGAGCGCCTTTTTGTTTCGCGAGACGTATACAGGCTAATGTGTCTGCAGTTTCTCCGGACTGGCTTATCGCTATAAAAAGCGTATGTGTATCTATCAGTGGATTACTATAGCGAAACTCAGAAGCAATTTGAATTTCAACAGGTTTTTTTGCGTACTTTTCAATCAGATATTTTCCGACACTGCCCGCATAATACGCTGTCCCGCAAGCCACAATATATATTTTGTTGATGTTATCCAACATGTCTTGCGTCAAATTGAATTCATCCAAAACGATCGAATTCGTTTCGGCATCCAATCTGCCCATTAAAGTTTGTTTGATCGCTACCGGCTGTTCGTGGATCTCTTTAAGCATAAAATGTTCATAGCCGTCTTTTCCCGCCGCTTCAGCATTCCAAGTGACATGAAAGATATCTTTCTCTATCGGTTGTTTTTTATCATTATATAATTCGACCTTATCTTTTGTTATAATACCGAATGTATCATTATCGATCAGATAAACATTCCTTGTATATTCCAAAACTGCAGGGATATCCGATGCGATAAAATTTTCACCGTTTCCGAGGCCAATAATTAAAGGACTGTCTTTTCTTACAGCGATCAGTTTATCCGGCTCATTCGCACAAATAACCGCTAATGCGTATGCGCCCCTAAGTTTTTTGGAAGCTTTGATTACGGCATCAAAAATATCATCATCATATTCATCATTTATCAAATGCACGATAACTTCCGTATCTGTATTTGAGTAAAATGTATAGCCTTTTTTTAAAAGTTCTTCTTTAAGTTCTTTATGATTTTCAATGATCCCGTTATGGACAAGAGAGATCATCCCGTCATTTGATGCGTGTGGGTGAGCATTTATATCAGACGGTTCACCGTGTGTCGCCCATCTGGTGTGTCCGATCCCGATCGTTCCGAACATAGGATTCGATACACAATACTCCTCGAGTACGCTCAAACGCCCTTGATATTTATTCGTTATGATCCTGTCTCCGTTATAGATCGCTGCTCCGGCAGAATCATACCCTCTGTATTCCAGTTTTTTTAATCCGTCTATCAAAATATCGCATGCCTGTTTATCACCCGCATATCCTACGATACCGCACATGTTGATTTCCTCCGTAAAAAATTTTAATACAACACAATAACAAGATACTCTTTACATTCGTAAAAAGTAAGAATCTTGAATTGCATATTGTGCGCAACCTGACAGTTCTTTTGTCACGATAATTACTTATCGGATTTATGAAATATCTTTCGAGTGTTGCTCCCCGTAAGGCATCCGCCGAAAACTTCGATGACCTTATCCTCGTCGACCTTTATCAAAACGCACAATAAAGGCCCTGGCGCTAAAATATAATGAAGAAATCGATCAACATTATAAATTTTATTCATTATAGCATAATTGATTTTTATAACATAGTGATTTATCTAAAACTAATTTTACGGACGGCTCCGACTTTTATTTGTCACACCGACATGAGAAATATTTCTCAAAAACTTTTTTTATATTGCTTTATTTATTCCATTTGTGATACTATATACAGAGATAAAAAAACAGATAAATACAATATGTTGAGGTGACCTATGAAAAAAGACATTAATGAATTGATCGTTCGGAATTTTACGAAAGAGCTTGAAAATGACCCAAATAAAACCGTATACGATCTTTTTACATATAAAAAAGTTGATGCGAGTATCATCGATAAAGCTACCGGTGAAGCGATCGTTGACATGAAGGACCTTGAATTTCCTGAAGATTACACAAAAAATGCCTGTAACATCATTGCTTCAAAATATTTCAGAAAAGCAGGTCTTGATACACGCGAAGGTCACGAAGTCAGCATGAAACAGGTTGCTGATCGTTTGGTTGGATTTTGGGCTGATGCTTTGCTCGATGAAGGGATTATAGAAAACAAAGAACAATGGCAGATTTTTTATGATGAGATGGTCTTTGGTTTGTTGTCTCAAATGTGGGCACCCAATTCACCGCAGTGGTTTAACACCGGTATCAAAAGAAATTACGGCATATCCGGTGATGATGATGAATTGTATTATTATGATCTTGAAAAAAAGTGCGTTGTAAAAAGTGAAGACAGATATACGCGTACACAAGCTTCTGCGTGTTTTATCCTTTCGATCGAAGATACATTGATCGGTCCGCATTCCATCAGCGAACAATACGTTACAGAAACGAAATTATTTAAAGGCGGATCGGGAGTTGGGACGAACTTTTCTGTTTTAAGAGCTGCGAACGAAAAACTTTCAAGCGGAGGTGTTTCTTCAGGTGCCATGAGCTTTTTAAAAGGTCTTGACAGAAATGCCGGTGCTATAAAATCAGGAGGTACAACACGTCGCGCGGCAAAAATGTTGATCATGGATATCGATCATCCTGAGATCGAAGAATTTATCACATGGAAATCAAAAGAAGAAGATAAAGTGAGAGCCTTGGGTAAGATGGGCTATGATATGTCTATGGATGGAGAAGCTTACAGCACGGTAAGCGGACAAAACGGTAATAACTCTGTTCGCGTCAATTATGATTTTATGCAAAAAGTGATATATGCCGATAAACATAGGGATGCTACAATAACCCTAAAAGGGCGTAAAGATCCGGATGCAGACAGAGATGTTCCGGTAAAAGATTTATGGGATCTGATCGTGAAATCTTCGTGGGAATGTGCCGATCCTGCAGTTCAATTTGATGATATCTTTAACGGTTGGCATACATGTCCGGCAGGAGAAGACGGCAAATACGGAGAAAAATACAATAGGATCAATGCAACGAATCCTTGCAGCGAATATGCTTTTTTGGATGATACTTCGTGCAATTTGGCTTCTATCAATGCATTTAAATTTTATGATAAAAATAAACATACGATCAAAATAAATGATTTTCTGCACATGGCGGGCATGATTCAATTGGTGCTTGAAGCTTCCATACATATGGGACAATACCCGACAAAAGATATCGCAAGAAAAACACATATGTTCCGAACCACGGGATTGGGACTTGCGAATACCGCATCATTATTAATGGTACTCGGATACGGTTACGGTACCGAAGAAGCAAGAAACATCGTAGCGGCTTTAGCTTGTTTGATGACGGGATATTCCTATCATGTTTCATCCCTTATGGCTAAAAAAGTCGGGGCGTTTGAAAAATATGATATCAATAAAGAATATTTGAACAGAGTGCTTCGTAATCACGCTCGTTGCTCGCTTGCTTTGACCGATGAGTTTGAAGGATTGACCTATCAGCCACTTACGCTGAACGAAACGCTTTTCACTTATATGGGGTTGGAAGAAGTTTTAACGACTTGTAAAAAAGTATGGAAAGACGCATTGCTCTCCGCAGAGACTAATGGGGTCAGAAACGCGCAAGTCAGTGTTATCGCTCCGACCGGAACGATCTCGTTCGCGATGGATTGCGGATCGACTTCTGTTGAACCGGTTTACTCACACGTTGTTTATAAGAAGTTGGCAGGCGGCGGCACATTAGAGATCATCAATCCTGTCATTGAGGAATCACTTGAAAATTTGGATTATACACAGGAAGAGATCCAGACGATACGCGAGTATTTATTGGAAAAAGATACAAACGGATATTTTGTGCATTATTCATTGATCGATTGTCCGTATATCCGTAATGAACATAAGAGTATTTTTGCTACGGCAAATGAAATATCACCGGAAGGTCATGTTCTTATGGTTGCGGCGATCACGCCGATGATCAGCGGGTCGGTTTCGAAGACCGTTAACTTGCCGTCTTATGCGACGTTGGACGACATTTCAAACATTTATCAGTTGTCTTATAAAACCGGTGTAAAATCTATATCTTTATATCGTGACGGATGTAAAGCCTGTCAGCCGCTTACCGCTAGCTCGGAACAAGAGTCAACAGAAGAAAATCTAAGCGATTTCACCTATCAGGATCTATTGCAATTTGCGGAAAATTGTCGCAAAAGCATCCCTGAACGCTTACGTCCATCCGGTATGCGTATGAGTAGGACACATTCAGCTAAAATAGGTGATATCGAATTATATGTAACGATCGGTTTTTATTCAGACGGAAAGATGGCCGAAGTATTCGTTTCAACAGACAAAGAAGGTACAGTTGTTAAAGGATTGCTTGCCGCATTATCGAAGTCGATATCCAATATGCTGCAATATAATGTCCCGCCAAAAGAGATCGCAAGATTATTGCGTAACCAGCAATTTGAGCCAAGCGGTTTCGTAAGCCGTCATCCTTACATCAGAAGTGCTTCTTCGATCGCGGACTTATTGAGTAAGATACTTGAGATCGAATTGGGTGATTTCTCAAGATGTCAGATCAAACCCGATAATTTCAAACCGATCTGTGAAGAATCTGTTGAAAATAAAAACACCGTAACGATTGACAAACCTGCCGATTCGAGCGATAATTTGAATAATACGGTCGGTGAACGTATCTACGGAGAAGTATGTCCTGAGTGTTCTTCGACTCAGCTGTACAGAAACGGTACCTGCAAAGTATGTAAAGATTGCGGGGCAACGACCGGTTGCAGTTAGGGAGAAAAGACTATTGAGTGAAAATGTATCAATTATAACTATCGGCGACAAAACGATTTATTTACTGGGAACAGCACATGTCTCAAAAGAAAGCGCCGATGAAGCATACGAATTAATAAAAGAAATTGAGCCTGACAGTGTCTGTATTGAATTGGATGCTGACAGGCTCAGCAGTTTAAAAAACAGTGACAAGTGGAAAGACACGGATATTATTAGCATCATCAAACAAAAGAGAGCCGCTTTTTTGCTTGCTAACATCATCTTGTCGTCATATCAAAAAAGACTTGCAGAACGTTTTGGTATTAACGCAGGGCAAGAAATGATCAGCAGTATGAAAGCAGCTGAAGAAACAGGAGCAAGGATCGTTCCGGTAGACAGGAATTTAAGAACAACCTTTATGAGGATCTGGAGAAAATTACGTTTTTTCGATAAATCCAAATTGATCTTCTCTTTTTTATTCAGTTATGCCGGTGATGAAGAGTTAACGGAAGAAGATCTTGAAGAATTGAAAACACAAGATATGCTTCAATCCGCTTTAAGTGAATTAAGCAAAGAGTTTCCGGCGTTGAAACGTTATCTGGTCGATGAACGGGATATCTATCTTTCGCAGAAGATCAAAAAAGCACCTGGTAATACGATCGTCGCTGTCGTAGGCGCGGCACATACGCCAGGTATCAAGCAATATATCGAGCAGGATATCGATTTAAAAGAGATCAATACCGTACCGCCACCGTCAAAAGTTGGGAAAGTAATTGCTTGGGCAATACCTCTTATTATAGTTACAATGATCGTCTTGACTTTCACATTTGACTCAGCGTCATCGGGTTTCAGTCAAATATTAAATTGGGTCCTATATAACGGCATCTTTGCCGCGATCGGCACATTGATCGCAGGCGGACATCCACTCTCTATATTGACAGCTTTTGTAGCTGCTCCGATCACGTCACTTAATCCGGTATTGGCAGCGGGTTGGTTTGCAGGTTTGGTAGAAGCCTTAATACGAAAACCTAAAGTACAAGATTTCGAACGACTTTCAACAGATTTGTCTTCTTTCAAAGGCTTATGGAAAAATAAATTAACACGCGTATTGCTTGTTGTCGTACTGGCTAATCTCGGTAGTGTATTGGGTACCTATTTAGGTGGCGTAAATGTTTTTGTAATTTTCCAAAATATCTTTCAATAAAATACTGAACTTATGAAAGGATAATCTTGCGTTATCCTTTCTTTTTATCAAAATATAGGCTATCATTAAATAAAACGATGAGGTGATTTTATGAGTGCACTGATGAATTTAAGTTATTATTTTGAACTGTTTTTACCGATCATCACATTCATTTTGGTTATCACTGCTTTGACATTCGTACTGTATTTACGAACGAAAGCAGAAGCGTTCATTGAGTATACCAGATCGATCGCAAATGACCTTAGACGAATAGCCGATGCATTGGATAAAACGAACGAATATTAATAGGTGCGTGCAACCATGATTCAACCCTTTATGGATCTTCACATTGAAATCAAGCATGACGATACTTATTATTACAGTTTGAAAACCGCATTTCTCAAATTGTTATTAGATAAGGGATATTATTTTGATGTGCAAGAACATATGAGTGAAATCATGAATGATTTTACTTTTGATCGCATTATTTCATGTTGGGCGGGTCATCAAATCAAAATATTTAATGAACCAACAAAACGGATGCGACGAAGAGTCGCAAGAAAAATAAGAGCTGTTCTAAATGACGAGAGTTTTTCATTTCGTTACGAGAGTGAAAATGTTTTAGCGGATATCTACCGAAAGGTATATTTAAATCAAAATAAAAAAAATGATCTGCATGAATACATGGCTGATATGTTGCGAAACGAAATCGAAGCGGATGATAAATTCATCGATCCGATCTGCGGTGCCGGTTCTAATCTATCTGTTGCGTATGATGCGATGATGAATCTGTATTATCAAGATAATACAAATATACCGATAGAAAATATTCATACTATGATATTAGAAGATTGTTTATTCGGAATAGATGCTTCCGAAACAGCATGTCTTATAACAAAGATCATTTTAGCTTTAAAACATAAAAATTGTGTGATCAGTCAAAATATTTTCACACAAGACAGTTTGAAGGAACTTCCGACTGAAATTGAGATACATACTTTTGATTGGGTGTCGACCGATCTATATCGAGTAGCATCGACTCGAACTGACATCGAAAAAATACGAGGACAAACGATATACGATCATTTCTTCAAAACAGCCGATGCGTTATTAAACGACACCGGAAAATTGATTTTCTCCGCTCAACCGGAGATCCAACACATGAAGTACGCTCAAACGACCAGAGAGCGCATTATAAACGATTTTACGATCAACAGTGTGTTAGAGTTCCCGAACGATTATAAAGGCGATCCGCAGCCTATCATTTATTGTCTCAGTCGAGCAGATCAAACAGATTCTTATGTAAATGTTAAGAAATTTTTGCGAAGGGATAATGAAAGTTCATTTAAAGGGAGTTATCTTTACGAGGACCGTTATATCAAACAAGATACATTGGTCGATACGAAAATAGATCTCAGCGCAAACCCCGATCAAAGTTTTGCGTACAGAACAGAAGCTTTGTGCTCATTGAGATTAAAAGATATCATTCACTTTTTTCAGGGTATCATAACGGGGTGCGATAAAGCTTTTGTTGTTGAAAATGATTCGATCATTTATCCAGAAAGCATAAAGGAATGCGGCGTGCCGTGGATAAAAGGGAAAGACATAGATGAGCAGATCCAATATTACGGTCATCATTTGCTGTATACCAACGGGATCGAATTTATCGAACTCTACCCAAATACACAAAAACGTTTAGATTTATACAGAAATCAATTAGAAGATCGAAGAGAATGTGTAAAAGGCGTGCGTAAATGGTATGAGTTGCAGTGGGGCAGGGATAAAGAACTTTTTTTGCAAGATAAGTTTGTTTTTCCCGCAAACAGCGATCGAAACAGATTCGTTCATGATAACAACGGTTATTTCTTCAGTGCTGATATTTACGGAGGAGTTTTATTAGAAGATATAAAAGATAAGATAGAAATCGAAAAAATATTGTTACTTTTAAACAGTGAGTATTACGATCAGTATATAAAAACTAAACTTTCAAAAAATGAATATGATTCTTATATGTATTATCCGAATTTGATCAAAGATGTAAAAATACCTTCTTTGGATATCATACGAGCTTTCGAAAGAGAATCGGATATAAACAATTACTTTTATGGAACAGATAGGAGAGAAAATGACTGAATGGATCGATTTGAGAAGTGATACCGTCACGAAGCCAACAAAAGAAATGCGTCAAGCGATGATGACCGCAGAGGTCGGCGATGATGTTTACGGAGATGATCCGACTGTAAATCGCTTAGAAGAGATGGCTGCCGAAATGATGGGTAAAGAAAAGGCTTTATTTGTACCGAGCGGCACGATGGGCAATCAAGTATGCATCAATGCGCACACAAACCGAGGCGATGAGATCATACTGCAAGAGAATCATCATATCTTTAAATATGAAGTCGGCGGGGCAGCTGCTTTGTCATCCGTGCAAACTAAGACACTGAAGAGTATCGACGGATGTTACAATATGGAATCATTGACAAACGCTATACGCGGTGTTAATATTCATTTTCCTGTTACAAAAGTGATCTGCATTGAAGATACACATAACATCGAGGGCGGCATGGTCGTACCGCAAGATCATCTTTCTCAGCTTAAGGCGTTAGCGGAAGAAGAGAATATCAACATTCATATGGATGGTGCCCGTATATTACATGCAGCGGAGTATTTAAATATTCCCGTTTCCGAGATCGCACAATACGCTGACAGTGTAATGTTTTGCCTGTCAAAAGCTTTGGCTTCTCCTGTAGGTTCACTGGTTGCGGGCACGGAACAGTTTATTACTAAGGCACGAAAGATCCGTAAACGCTTCGGTGGAGGTATGCGTCAAGCCGGTGTGTTAGCCGCGTGCGGGATATTATCGCTTACGGATATGGTAAAACTCTTACCAGTTGATCATCGTCACGCAAAAGAATTGGCGGAAGGTATCGCAGAGATCGACGGATTGAATATCGATATCGATAAGGTGCACACCAATATCGTGATCTTTACGATCGACAAAGAAAAAATGACTGCGACTGAATTATATGAGAAATTAAAAGCATACAATGTATTAAGTACTGTGATAGATACTTATACGATGAGACTAATACCGCATTATGAAATATCGGATGAGGATATTGCATATATTTTGAAAACGTTAAAAGAAGTAATATGAAATAAAAAAAAGTTCCGCATTAGCGGAACTTTTTAAGCTATGCACTGAGTGTCATCATTAATTCTTGTGCTTTTACGCTTTGTGACTTTTCGATCAATACCTCACTTACGGTACCGTCAGCTTTCGCTAGTATCTCGGTCTCCATTTTCATCGCTTCAACTACCGCTACGGCTTGTCCTTTTTTAACGGTATCACCGACACTGGCCATGACTTTTACGATATTGCCCGGAATCGGAGATCCAATCTGCATTGGGTCATGTTCATCGGCATATCGAACTTGTTTTCTGAAGTGTGCTTGCATGGTTTTTGTGTCTTCGATCTGTATTTCCCTTCGGAATCCGTCTACTTCAAATGTTACGGGACGGAATCCTTCTTGATCGACCTTACCGATCGAAACGAGTTTGATATGTTTGATGCTTCCCGTGCTGGTCTTCATATCAAAGGATTCACCTTCGTTTAACCCATAGAAAAATACATCACTGGGCATATTGATAAAGTCTCCGTATTCGCGAAGGAACTGTATGTATTCTTCGTAGACTTTCGGGTATAAAGCGGCAGAAGTAACAGCATTGTCCGTTAACTCGATATCATAAGTGTCTTTATAGTAATTCTTGATTTCTTCGAAATCCGTATCAGGTAATAACAATCCCGGTCTCACTGTTATATAATCCGCGCCTTTTAAAATCGTCTCACGCATTTTTTCATCAAACCCACCTTCGGGTTGTCCGATCATGCCTTTATAAAACTCAACGACTGATTCGGGGAATGCGATCGTTTTTCCTTTTTCATGGATATTATCTTTATCTAAACCATTTTGGATCATAAAGATCGCCATATCGCCCACGACTTTACTGGAAGGCGTCACCTTAACGATATCACCGAAAAGTTCATTGGCTTCTTTATATTTTTCAAGAACTTCGTCATATCGGTGTCCGATACCGAAACTATCTACTTGCGCCTTGAGGTTGGAATATTGTCCGCCCGGGACTTCATATTTATAAACTAAAGTCGTTCCTGTACGCAAACCTGATTCAAATTGATTGTAAATCGGGCGTACTTGCTCGAAATAGTTACTGAGTTTCTGTAAATTATCCAACTCCAAAGAACTTTCTCTTTCATTAAATTCAAGCGCCGCAACGATCGAATTGAGTGATGGTTGACTTGTCAAACCACTCATTGAAGAGAGAGCTCCGTCAGCAATATCAACGCCTGCTTCGCAGGCATTCAATATGCTTGCTACAGCATTGCCTGAAGTGTCATGTGTATGTAGATGAACAGGTATATCGATCTCGTCTTTTAAGGCTTTGATCAATTTGTAAGCAGCAGCAGGTTTCAAAAGACCGCTCATATCTTTTATGCAGAATATATGCGCGCCCATACTTTCGACTTCTTTTGCTTTTTTTACATAATAGTCAAGTGTATATTTTGTTCTGGATTTATCCAAGATGTCGCCGGTGTAACAAATTGCAACCTCCGCGACTTTACCTTGTTTTAATACCTCTTCAAGAGACACCTTGATCTGTTCCAACCAATTCAAAGAATCGAATATCCTGAACACATCGATGCCTGCTACGGCGCTGCAGCGAATAAATTCACGGATCAAATTGTCAGGATAGTTTTTATACCCGACAGCATTGGATGAACGCAACAACATTTGGAACATGATATTCGGGATTTTTTCTCTTAATAATTTCAATCGTGTCCAAGGGGATTCCTTTAAAAAACGGTAAGCAGAATCAAAAGTAGCACCGCCCCACATTTCGAGCGAAAACAATTCCGATTCATATTTACTGATACTGTCCGCTACTTTTAGCATATCTAAAGTTCTCATACGCGTAGCGGATAAAGATTGATGCGCATCTCGCATTGTCGTATCCATGAACAGTATCTCTTTTGTATTTTTAATATACTCAACGATACCTTCCGGTCCCTTTGTATCCAAAATTTCTTTTGTGCCTTTGGGGTAGGGGATATCGAGTTTTGGGATCGGTTGAATGTTTCCGAATATCGGCTTATCGTTGATCCCAGTTGCGAGAGCTTTTTCTGCGACAAATTTTAATAACTTGTATTCCCTGTCATCGAATAATTTCAGATTAAAAAGTTCAGGGTGATTGTCAATGAAGATCGTATCACAATATCCTTTTTTAAATACTTCATGTTCCAAGACATTGATCAAGAAGTCTTTATTTGTTTTTACACCTTCAATAACATGTTCTTTCAAAACGCGGATCATTTTTTTTCTTGCCATGTCAAATGATCTGTCATAAGTCGTAGTCTTAACAAGTAAACTGTCAAAATATGGCGAAATGATTGCGCCTGTAAACCCATTTCCGCCGTCTAGGCGTACACCCGGACCTGATCCGGTCTTATATACATCGATCTTACCTGTATCAGGTAGGAAATTGTTCATTACATTTTCCGTCGTGATACGGCATTCTATCGCAGCGCCTCTGAAAATGATATCATCTTGACTTGCAATAGCAATTTCAGGATCGGATAGAGGACGGCCTTCCGCTATTAATATTTGTGAGCGAACGATATCTACACCCGTAACAAGCTCGGTTACGGTATGTTCCACTTGAATCCTGGGATTAACTTCGATAAAGTAGTAATTATCTTGGCTGTCGAGCAAAAATTCAACTGTTCCTGCGTTGGTATATCCAACGTGCTTAGCGATTTTTAATGCGTCTTCACACATAGATTCTCTTGTCTCTTGTGAGATCGACATGCACGGGCTGAACTCGATCACTTTTTGATGACGACGTTGGATAGAGCAATCTCTTTCATATAAATGAACAAGATTTCCATGTTCATCACCAAGGATCTGTATCTCCACATGACGCGGACAATCGATATATTTTTCCACAAAAACTTCGCCATCGCCGAATGCCTTTTCAGCCTCACGTACTGCGGCATCAAAAAGTTCTTGCATATCTTCTGCTTTTGTGCAAATGCGCATACCGCGCCCGCCGCCGCCTGCGGCAGCTTTTATCATGACCGGATAACCGATTTCATCGGATATTTTTAATGCGTCCTCAACTGTAGATGTCTTTTCGCCGCGAATAACAGGCACACCTGCTTCGATAGCAGCGTTTTTTGCATTTACTTTGTTACCCAATAAATCGATCACTTCAGGGGAAGGACCTATAAATTTGATTCCCGCGTCATTACATAACTTCGCAAAGACATGATTTTCCGCTAAAAAACCATATCCGGGATGGATCGCATCAACATTTCGCGTGATCGCGATATCGATGATAGCCTCCATATTCAGGTATGAATCAGTGGGGGCATTTTTGCTTTTTATCAAATAAGCTTCATCAGCTTTGGTTCTAAATAGAGAAAGCTTATCTTCTTCACAATAAATACTGATCGCTTGCATGCCAAGTTCTTGCACCGCACGAATGATACGAATTGCAATTTCACCTCGGTTAGCGATCAATACTCTGTTAAACTCTTTCATGTATACCTCCGTATGAATATCTTAACATACATATGATATTATATAATTTTTTGGACTAAAAGTAAATCAAAAAATCATAAAATAAGTAAATATTGTAAATTAATTTAATTATATTAGTATATATTTGAATATTTTTTATTATAATAAGCATTTATCTTAAAATATGTTTTTATTGTCAAGTTTAATGGGATAGATTTTTCATCTAGATATTATATTATAAAGCGAATTATCTTTTATACACATTTTAACATAAACATAGAAGAAGTAGGAGTAAAACAGAGATTAAATTGTAATTAATCTAAATTAAAAGAGAGCATAGAATTTTAGAAAATACGCATATTTATGATATACTTCAATTATTAGAATATCATTGCAAAGAAGGTGATAGGGGATGGATCAAACTTTGATCGATCGGATCAATGCGTTAGCGCGTAAATCCAAAGCAGAAGGATTGACCGAACAGGAAAAAGAAGAACAGCAACGCTTGAGAAGAGCCTACATAGCTGCATATAAACAAGGTTGTATCAATGCGGTCGAGAATCTTGTCATCGTAGATGAAAAAGGAAATCGTCGTAAAATCAATAAAAAGAAATAAATTTAATATAAGCGAAAGACTCGGCATAGCCGAGTCTTTCGCTTGATATATTATTGAATCAGAAAGAGTATTTAAATCCCCCGCTATCCGGCTTTTTCAGCAACTGCATATCGCAGATCAAACCGAAAAGCTAGGATGATTCAATCAATAATTTATGGTTCAGTAAGATTCTATTCGTCTTGTAACGCGTCGTAACCTTCTTCGCCTGTTCTGACTTTAATAACATTTTCCACATCGTAGATGAACATTTTACCATCACCGATATTATTTGTGTAGAGAGCTTTTTTAACTGTATCAACAACTGTTTCTACAGGTACTTTGCAAACCACGATTTCTACTTTGACTTTCGGTAACAAGTTCATTTCAACTTCAACACCTCGATAGAATTCCGTTCTGCCTTTTTGCATTCCGCAACCCATAACTTGTGTTACAGTCATTCCTGTGATTCCGATTTTTTCCAATGCAGCTTTCAAAGTTTCAAATTTCGTTTGACTTGCTATTACTGTTACATTGGTCATCTTCGGACATTCGCCACCCGATGCTTTTTTAGCTGTTGTATCAGGTTTGATCGTTACGATCGTGTCATTGTCTGTAAGTTCTTTTGAAGTAGACGGTTCATAAGCTACGTTCATGTTTGTTGTAGCAAAGTCAGCGTAACTGCTTGCAAGACCATGTTCCGTAACATCAAGTCCGAGAAGTTCTTCTTCTTCAGATACTCTTAAGCCAACTGTTTTCTTAATTATGAAGAATACGATAAACATAGCAATTGCCACATATGCCGCAACTGCTGCTACCCCAAGTGCTTGTACACCCAGTAATGCAGCTCCGCCGCCGTATAATAATCCGCCGTCAAGTGCGAAAACACCAACTAAGATCGTTCCGAGAGCACCGCATGTACCATGTACACTGATAGCTCCGACAGGGTCATCGATTTTAGCGACTTTATCAAAGAATTCTACGCTTAATACTACGACGATACCTGCGATAAGACCGATTATTGCTGCTCCGCCAGGGCTTACAGCGTCACAACCAGCTGTGATCGCTACCAAACCGGCTAAAGCACCGTTCAATGTCATAGAAACATCAGGTTTTTTATATTTTATCCATGTGAATATCATAGTTGCGCAAGCACCGGCTGCTGCTGCCATATTTGTTGTTACAAATATAGAACTGATCAAACCTTCAGATCCGTTTGCTGCTAAAGATGAGCCAGGGTTAAATCCGAACCAACCGAACCAAAGGATGAATACACCAAGTGCGCCTAATGTAATACTGTGACCTAAAATAGCTTTCGGTTTTCCGTCTGATCCGTATTTTCCGATACGAGGTCCAAGCATAGCTGCACCGATCATAGCTGCAACACCACCGACCATGTGAACTGCTGTCGATCCGGCAAAGTCATGGAATCCCATTCCTGCTAACCAACCGCCGCCCCAGATCCAGTGACCGCTGATAGGATAGATAAGTGCGCTGAGCATTAAGCTGTAAATTACGTATGAGATAAATTTCGTTCTTTCAGCCATAGCACCTGAAACGATAGTTGCTGCTGTTGCCGCAAATACTGTTTGGAAAATTAAGAATGCAAATGTAGGTACTGAAAGACCTATGAACGAGTAATCATTCTGCGTGAAGAAATCAATCTCTCCGAATAAACCCGTTCCTGCTCCGAACATGATACCGAATCCTAAGATCCAGAATACAACTGTTCCGATCGAAAAATCCATAAGATTTTTCATAATAATGTTACCTGCGTTTTTCGCTCTGGTGAAACCAGTTTCTACCATTGCAAATCCGGCTTGCATCAAGAATACAAGAGCTGCTGCAAGTAAGACCCAAATTGTGTTTGTGGTTGAATAAATCATTTCCATAATAAGTTCCTCCTTAACTTATGTACAATACCCTTTTCTGTTTTTTGATATTGTGATATATACTTAAATCTTCATGCGGTTTGACGGATTGAATTTATTACCAAACGCAATCAGAAGATTTAACAGGAAAATAAAATACGGCGTATAAAACCCTTTAAGGGTTACACGCCGTTGTGCATTTGATAATATTTATTTTGTTAACTTTGTTTAGTAATAAATCATTTCTCCGTATGTCGGGAAAGGCCAGTATTCTTTTGCTACGATCGGTTCTAATTCGTCAGCGATCGCACGTGCTTCATTCATTGAAGCAAATACTGTAGTTCTGTAATATGTCGCCAATTCTTGAGAATCTTCATAATTTTTTGTATCCATTACTACTGTTTGCAGTTCATCAACTTTTTTATAAAGATTATCCATCAAAGTAGATAATTTAGCGATCATGTCTTCTTCCATAAATGTTGAGATACTGTCAGAAACTTTAGCTTTCATGACAGCAAGTTCGCTTAATGCGTTCGTATACTTAGCTGCAGAAGGCAAGATTTCTTTTTGTATCATTTCGATCATGGTCAAAGCTTCGATATTAAGTGTTGTACAATAATTTTCGAGTAAGATCTCATATCGAGCGTGAATTTCTTTTTCTGTAAACACATCGTATTTTGTGAACAGATCAACATTTTTATCACTTATGAAACAGGGAAGAGCGTCCGGTGTTGATTTAAGATTCAATAACCCGCGTTTTTCAGCTTCTTCAACCCATTCATCAGCATAGTTGTTACCGTTAAAGATAATACGTTTATGTTTTTTGATCGTATCAACCAATAATTGGCTGATCGTTGCTGTAAGATCTGTGCTTTTTTCCAATACATCGGCAAACTGAGCCAATGCATCGGCAATGATCGTATTGATAACGATATTCGGTCCCGAAATAGAGAGGGCACCGCCGACCATTCTGAATTCAAATTTATTACCGGTGAATGCGAAAGGTGATGTTCTGTTTCTGTCGGTTGTCTCTTTAGCGATATTCGGAAGGATCGAAGCTGTTGTTTTCATGATCCTGTCGTATTCATCTACATATTCGCTACCGGATTCAAGAGCTTCTACAATTTTTTGTAATTCTTCGCCCAAGAATATAGATATGATCGCAGGTGGTGCTTCATTAGCGCCTAATCTATGATCATTTCCCGCTGAAGCAACAGAAAGTCTTAAAAGATCTTGATGTTCGTCAACTGCTTTGATTACTGCGCATAAGAACAATAAGAATCTTGTGCTTTGCCATGGTGTATCGCCGGGATCCAGTAGGTTGATACCGGTATCCGTAGAAATTGACCAGTTATTGTGTTTGCCGCTTCCGTTGATGCCGGCAAAAGGTTTTTCATGCAACAAACAAGCAAGGTCATGTTTGTCTGCTATTTTTTTCATCATTTCCATAGTAAGTTGGTTATGATCGGTCGCAACATTGGTTTCGGTATATACCGGAGCTAATTCATGCTGCGCCGGTGCAACTTCATTATGTTGTGTAGTTGCGTATACGCCTAATTCCCAAAGAGCTTTGTTAAGATCTTCCATGTATGCAAGAACTCTGGGTTTGATCGATCCGAAATAATGATCGTCCAATTCTTGACCCTTCGGAGGTTTAGCGCCGAATAAGGTTCTGTTACAATAGATCAAATCTCTTCTTTTTGCGTATGCTTCTTTATCAATAAGGAAATATTCTTGTTCAGGGCCTACAGTCGAAGTAACGCGTGTAGCCGTGTTATCTCCCAATATTCTCAAAACTCGTAAAGCTTCTTTATTGATAGCATCCATTGAACGAAGCAACGGTGTCTTTTTATCAAGTGCTTCTCCTGTGTAAGAACAGAATGCTGTAGGAATACATAAAACACCATCTTTAATGAATGCATATGAAGAAGGATCCCATGCAGTGTATCCTCTTGCTTCAAAAGTAGCTCTGATTCCGCCTGACGGGAAACTTGAAGCATCAGGTTCGCCCTTGATCAATTCTTTTCCGGAGAAAACAGTAAGTATACTGCCGTCTCCTACTGGAGCGATAAAGCTGTCATGTTTTTCCGCAGTGATCCCTGTCATAGGTTGGAACCAATGTGTGTAATGTGTAGCACCTTTTTCAAGTGCCCAATCTTTCATAGCGTTTGCGACAACGTTAGCGACATCAAGATCAAGATATTCGCGAGCTTCGATGAAATTCATCAAAGCCTTATACGTATCTTTAGGTAATCTTTCTTTCATTACCTGATCATTGAAAACCATGCTGCCAAATTGTTCAGTAAGTTTGTTCATAAGATAATCCCTTTCTATTCATATATCAAAAAATAAAATGGCGCAACAGGGTCATACCTGCAGCGCCTTTGCTGTTATTACAATATTATAGGGGGTCTGACTTATTTTGTCAAGGATAAAAAGCTAAAAATAAGAGCGTTTTTTCATCTTTTCTTAAATATTGAACGTTTTAGTTGCAGCTTTTTGAATACGTATTCATTCAACATAAGATTTGTTCGATAAAAAAGGTCATATTCATGTTCTTATTGGTTTTAAAGAGATAATGTATTATAATATTTAAAAGATATTTTTTGGGGAGGACTTCATGAGAATTGCAGTGATCGACGGCCAAGGCGGAGGTATCGGAAAATCAGTGATCGATAAAATCCGCACGGTTTTTTCCGAGCAAGCAAGCATCATAGCGCTAGGCACGAATTCCATTGCAACATCTGCTATGATAAAAGCGGGTGCGGACGAAGGAGCAACGGGTGAAAATGCTATCATTTATAATGTTCCGAAATGTGATGTGATCATCGGTACCGTTGGGATTGTAGCAGCCAATTCGTTCCATGGTGAACTTAGTCCGCAGATGGCACAAGCTATCGCTGAAAGTGACGCGATAAAGATCCTCATTCCGATAAATAAATGCAATTTACTTATCGCAGGCTCCAAAGAAAGTATGCTATCCGATTATATTGAGGATATGCTGAATCTTTTGATTAAATTCAGGCAAGACAATAATATATAGAAAACTATCTTAAATAAATCTGTCAATAAAAAATCCGCATGATGCGGATTTTTTATTGATATTTAATCCAATAATTGATTGATATCGAATAATTCGACGTTGGATTGATTATAATGGCTCATCAAGCTATCTACTACAGCCTCAGCCGTATCGATCGATGTTAAACAGGGGATACTTCGTTCAACCGCTTTTCTTCTGATGATCACACCGTCGCGTGTCGGTATCCTTCCTTTTGATGATGTTGAGATCACATAACTTATTTTGCCGCTTTCCAACAGATCGAGGATATTATCATCTTCCGATTCATGCACTTTCTTCGCGTAGATAACGTCCAGTCCGGCTTCTTCCAATGTTTTCTTCGTACCGCCTGTAGCATACAGCGTAAAACCTAACTTTGCGAATTTCTTAGCAATACTTACCGACTCGGCTTTGTCACTGTTTCTTATTGTAAATAAAACGCTTCCTGTGTCTTTCAAATCGCAGCCTTGAGCGACCAGTCCTTTATATACAGCTTCTTCTCGCGTTCGTGCTATACCCAAGACTTCTCCCGTAGATTTCATTTCCGGACCGAGTTGGGTGTCAAGTCCTACCAATTTTTCAAACGAGAACACGGGCACTTTGACCGCATAGTATTTTGAAGGCGGATATAAACCGGTTCCATACCCTATATCGACCATCTTTTCTCCGCACATTGCTTTTACAGCGATATCGACCATCGGCAGTCCTGTTACTTTGCTGATATACGGGACAGTCCTTGAGGCACGTGGGTTAACTTCTATTACATATAATTCATCATGGTAGATCACATACTGAATATTTATAAGACCTTTTGTTTTAAGGGAAACAGCTAGTTCTTTGGAACATTCAATGATCTTTTGGGTCATTTCGTCGGAAACGCTCCAAGCAGGATATATAGCCATTGAATCGCCTGAATGTACGCCTGCTCGTTCGATATGTTCCATGATTCCGGGGATCAATATCTCTTCACCGTCGCATATCGCGTCGACTTCCAATTCCGTACCCATAAGGTATTTATCGATCAAGACCGGATTATCGATATGGGTCGAGAGGATAATGTCCATGTATTCAACAATATCTTCATTGCTGTGTGCAATGATCATATTTTGACCGCCGAGTACATAGGATGGGCGAAGTAAAACCGGATATCCGATCCTTGCGGCTACTTGCAATGCTTCTTCAGTAGTCATTACAGTCGAGCCTACCGGGCGTTCAATACCGAGTTTGTTAAGTAATGCGTCAAAACGCTCTCTGTCTTCGGCGATATCTATACTGTCCGCTGATGTCCCTATGATCTTAATGCCGTTCTCATCTAAATACTTTGTCAATTTGATCGAAGTTTGGCCACCGAAAGCGACAACTACTCCGTACGGTTTTTCGGTTTGGATGATATTCATTGCATCTTCATCCGTTACAGGTTCAAAATACAGTCTGTCGGCGGTGTCGAAATCCGTTGAAACAGTTTCTGGGTTATTGTTAACGATGACGACTTCGTAGCCCAATTTCTTTAAAGCCCAAACGCAGTGCACTGAGGCATAGTCGAATTCAATACCTTGCCCGATCCTTATCGGCCCCGATCCGAATACAATGATCGTCTTCTTGTCACTGTTTTTTTCTTTGATGAATTCTTCCGCTTCATTTTCTTCATCATATGTTGAATAGAAGTATGGAGTTTGCGCGGAGAATTCAGCGGCGCAAGTGTCAACCATCTTATATGAAGCATATTTTGGTTGTTCTATTTTTTGTCCCGAAAGTTTTTCGATTGATTTATCCAAGTATCCCAATTTCTTTGAATCAAGATATAGTTCTTCCGTTAGAGGTTCCGTCATCAATCTCTTTTCATGGTTCATAAGACGAACCAATTTACTGATGAACCATAGATCGATCATTGTCAGGTCAAATATTTGTTGAGATGTAAAGCCACGTTTTAAGGCTTCAAAAATAACGAAAATTCTTTCATCATCTTGTTCTGAGAGTTTTTCCATCAATTCATCATCTGTCAGAGTCGCGAATTTTGGCGCATTCAGTGTATCTTGCGAAATTTCAGCACCACGGATCGCTTTCATAAGCGCTTGTTCAAAAGTGATACCGATGGCCATAACTTCGCCGGTCGCTTTCATTTGCGTTCCCAAAGTTCGTTTTGCGTATACGAATTTATCAAACGGCCATTTCGGGAACTTAACGACGACATAATCCAATGCGGGTTCGAAACACGCAAATGTTTTCTTTGTTACTTCGTTTCTAATTTCATCGAGTCGATAACCGATCGCTATTTTAGTCGCAACTTTCGCTATCGGGTAGCCTGTAGCCTTGGATGCCAAAGCAGACGATCTGGAAACCCTTGGATTGACTTCTATAACCGCATATTCGAAACTGTTCGGATTCAGCGCAAATTGACAGTTGCATCCGCCTTCGATCTGCATTTCCGAAATGATATTTAAAGAAGCACTTCGTAACATCTGATATTCTTTATCCGCTAAAGTGACCGTCGGTGCAATAACGATACTGTCGCCTGTATGTATCCCGACAGGGTCGATGTTTTCCATGCTACAGACAGTAATAACATTACCAAGGCTGTCACGCATAACTTCAAATTCGATCTCTTTCCATCCCGCAACACTTTTTTCGATCAATACTTGATGAATAGGGGACATGCGCAATCCGTTTTTAGTGATCGTGATGAGCTCTTCTTCGTTTGAGGCTATGCCTCCGCCGGTTCCGCCAAGCGTAAATGCAGGACGAACAATGACAGGGTATCCGATCTCATTTGCAAAAACAACGGCTTCCTCACTTTTATGTACGATCTCTGAAGGAATAACGGGTTGGCCGATCTTGATCATTGTTTCTTTGAATACTTCGCGATCTTCCGCTTTATCAATCGTTTCCGGATCAGCGCCGAGCAATCGTACGTTTTGTTCGTCTAAAAATCCGTCTTTTGCAAGTTGCATTGATAATGTTAATCCGTTTTGTCCGCCCAGTGTCGATAACAGACTGTCCGGTTTTTCTTTAAGGATGATTCGTTTGAGTATTTCTATCGTCAAAGGTTCGATGTAAATCTTATCCGCGATTTGCGCATCTGTCATGATCGTTGCGGGATTCGAGTTTACCAAGATCACTTCGATGTTATCTTCTTTTAATGCTCGACATGCTTGTGTTCCCGCATAGTCGAATTCCGCTCCTTGCCCGATTATGATAGGGCCGGAGCCGATCACCATAACGCGTTTGATATCTTTATTTAGCGGCATCTTCGTCAGCCCCTTTCATTAATGAGATGAATTTTTCAAATAGGAAATTCGTATCAAGTGGTCCTGCGGCGGCCTCAGGATGGAATTGCACCGAAAAAGCGGGCGATCCCAAATAGTCGATGCCTTCGCAAGTATTATCATTACCGTTTATGAATGTCATTTCCGCATCTTCGGGTAGTGTATCGTCAAGAACATAATATCCGTGGTTTTGACTTGTGATATAAACCCTTCCTGTATCTTGATCGATAACAGGCTGATTGGCTCCTCGATGTCCGTATTTTAATTTAGCCGTTTCGGCACCTTTTGCCAATGCCAGTAATTGATGTCCCAAACAAATACCGAAAGTCGGTATATTGTCTTCCATGATTTCCCTTAATTCTTTAATCACTTTTACATTTTCAGCAGGATCGCCCGGACCGTTCGACAGCATGATCCCATCGACATTCAGTGCTCTGATCTCGTCCGCTGTTGTGTCTGCAGGGATCACGACAACTTCACAACCGTGTTTTTGCAATTCACGGCTGATGTTCTCTTTTGCTCCGAAGTCCCATAATGCCACACGGCACGTTGTCTTGTCGTCAGTATAGGTCTCTTCTTCCGCACGGCTGATATTCGTAAGTGCGTCCTTGACAGTGTATTGTTTTATTTGCTGCATAATCGCATCATCAATATGGTCATCTTCCTTGATCATTGCGTTCATTACACCGTATTCTCTTACGATCTTTGTTAATGCTCGTGTGTCGATATCGTATAATCCGACAATATTATTTTCCTTTAAAAAAGTGTCAAGATTCCCTTCACAACGAAAATTGGAGGGTTCTCGACACCAGTCTCTTACGATATATGCTTTTAAACGAGGTTTTTTGCTTTCAAAATCATTTGGTATTACGCCGTAGTTCCCGATAAGCGGGAATGTTTGAATAACGAATTGACCGTAATAACTGGGATCGGTCAATGTTTCCAAATAACCGCACATTGCCGTGGTAAAGACAATTTCGCCTATGGTTTCATGAAAAGCACCGAAGCTCTTTCCTTTAAATATCGTTCCGTTTTCCAATATCAAATATGCGGATTTTGTCATACTGAATAACCACCATTCCTTTACTGTAATTTTTTTAATAGGTCTCATATGATTTCAGAATGCCTTCTGCGATCACATGTTTTGATACACGCATGTCCATTGCTTGTTTTTCTATATATCTATGCGCTTCTTTTTCACTCATGGATAAATATTGCATCAGCGCATACTTCGCTCGATCCACAAGGCGCATTTCTTCTATCTTTGTTTGAAGTTGCATCGTTTCTTTTTTAAAACCCATAACACGAGCATGTGTTGAAAAAGCGAGTTTTAAAGTTTGGTGAAACAACACACGATTGATCGGTTTTGGCATCGTTAATACGCCGTAGTCTTCGACTTGCTCGGCTATTTCGTCTGCCAGATCATTTTTTACGATAAGCACGATACCAGCAGAAGACATTTCTGTGAATGACATCGCAAGTTCGTGTCCAAACTCATCGGAAAGCGGTGTATTGATAATGATCACTGCAAAGTCCATTTCGTTTATAGCGCGCCGCGCATCGCTGCCGCTTTTTAGGATCTTGACCGTCTCCCCAAAATTCTCTTTGATAAATCCCGAAAGAAATTCACAAGATTTTTGAGAACTCGATACTATCAAAACATTACTCATATCAGTACCTCATATCTTGTTTCTTGCAAATTTCGGTTAAAGCTGATAAAAATACAGCATTTCTTCAAAAGCATTTTTATCGTCTGCTTCGGAATAATCTAACCATTCCTCTTCTTTGGTTTCAATAAATTTATCAATGATGTTTTTCGGTAATGTTTTCTCTATGAAATCGCTTTGTTTTGCGACGGTGATCGCTTCATTGAGATCATTTGGTATTTGTATATATGTATCTCCGTTAACTTCTGTATCATGGAATAAATTTAAATCTGTGGCAGGTTGCAATTCCGCTTTAGCTATTAATCCTTCGATACCTGCACTGAGTATAAGTGTCAGTGCCAGATAAGGGTTTGCTGTTGAATCGGATGATCTTAGTTCCATCATAGCCGATGCTGGGCGATTTGACAAGATTCTTATCATATGTCCTTGATTTTCATATGACCAGGTAACAAACTTCGGCGCTTCAAATTTTCCGATTCGTTCATATGAATTTATCGTACTGTTTAAGAACAGTGTCATATCACGCATCCGTGCCATGATACCGGCAGCAAAACTGTATGCATCTTTATTGGATTGCAATACTTTCGGGTCGAATAAATTCATATCGTTCTTTTTAAGAGATATATTAATATGGAAACCGTTACCGCTTTTTCCTGCGAGCGGTTTCGGCATGAATGTTGCATATAAACCGTTTTTTTGGGCAATGGTTTTAACCACCGATTTAAATGTGACCAAATTATCCGCAGCAGTTAATGGATCACTTGCTTTATAAACGATCATATTCTGTCCGGGGCCGTGTTGATGATGCGATGTTTCAGGCATAATTCCCATTTGTTCCAATGTTAAGCAGATATCTCTTCGGACGTTTTCGGCTTTATCTTTCGGAGCTATATCGAAATAACAAGCTTCGTCGTACGGTATTTTCGTGGGATTTCCGAATTCATCCATTTGGAATAAATAAAATTCGCATTCGGTCCCGATCTCCACTTGGTAGCCAAGTGCTTGCAATTCATTTGTTTTTTCTATTAATATCTTTCTTCCGTCGCCTTCAAAATCTTTTCCGTCAGGATATTTGATATCACAAAAGAAACGAACAACTCGTCCTGTTTGAGGTCTCCACGGTAGTATCGACATTGTTGAGGGGTCAGGGAAGAGGAAAAGATCGGATCGTTCGATATTCATAAACCCGTTGATGAAAGACGCATCGAAAGCAATACCGTCATCAAAAGCACGCTGCAATTCTTTCGGCATGATCGAAATATTTTTTTGTACCCCGAAAATATCGCAAAAAGCAAGTCGAATGAATTTTACATCATTTTCTTGCACGAATCGAATAACTTCTTTTTTCGTATAGCCCATAATAACCCTCCATGCTTATGTATAATTATACACTATTATGTTATAATTATAAAGCCGTATAAAGTTGTTTGTACGGATTTTTTGTGTTTGCTGTCAAAACATAAAAACTTTTTGACAAGATTTCATCTTTATCACAACCAAATTCCGCACAGAATTCTTCAATATCTTTTTCGATCGTTTTCAAGTCCTCTGCAGTCGCTTTACTGCAAACGACCTGCTGGGGTAAATCGATCTCCAATTCATCGCAACATAAAAAGATTTGACCGCCGTGCATACCTGTTGCGCAAAAGTGTCCCGCTATAGGCTCATCACCTGCGTTAAGTCCCAAGACAACGATCCTGCCACCCGCTTGATACTCTCCAAGAAAGCTTCCTGCAACTCCACCTATTACAAGAACGGGGATATTGTCTTCGTAAGCTTTCATGTGGATCCCCGCACGGTAGCCGGTGCGTCCTTTGATAAATATCTTTCCGCCGCGCATACCGTAACCGGTAGCATCCCCCGATGAACCGTGAATATAGACTCTTCCTTCATTCATCGTATCGCCGGTGGCATCTTGTGCGTTACCGTTGACACGGATGATACTGTCATCCATATATGCCGCTAGCGCGTTTCCGGGAACGCCGTTTATCTCGATTTTTTTATGGCTCAATCCCGAACCGATATATCTTTGTCCGGTGCAATTATCGATTATGATATCTGTGTCATCAGACTGCTTGATCATTTCATTTAATGTTTGAAAATGCACATTTGTTGCATCGATCTTCATTAGTTCGCACCTCCAAGCATTTTTTCTCTGTCTTTACCTCTGAAAGCCATAAGTTGCGGTTTGTCTTTGATCAATTCAAAATCGATCGTATCCAATGGTGTTTGTTCGCGGATCAAAGAGGTGTATATCCCCGCGCGTTCCACATCACCGATCATTATAAAGCCTTTTAATAAATTATCTTTTGTTATTAATTTTTTATAATTATTCATATCGGAGCTTACATATTCATCACCGTCATAATTGCCGGCTGTAATAACGTGTAGTCCTGAAAAACCGATCGCATTCATTGGTATAGCTTGTTCAAAAGTTTCTTCTCCACCGGACATATTCACGCCTGCGGTATGTCCTTGCATGTAAGCATTCGGTAGCAAGGCTAATATTTTATATTCATTGGAGGTAATATCGTAACTCAGTGTGCAATCACCGGCAGCATAGATGTCTTTTAAAGTCGTTTCGCCTTTTGGGTCGAT